>CAZPVD010000010.1:0-139553 GCA_964589935.1 uncultured Verrucomicrobiota bacterium
CAGGGTGGCGCGCAGCCGGGCTTTATTATCGCGGGTGTTTCCATCGCCGGCGCGCAGCAGGGCGGCGGTGGCGGGGCGGGCGGACAGGGCGGCGGCTTGCCCGGTGTGACCACCACGAATTTGACGATTACAGCACAGCAATTGGTGCGGGACTTTTTTAACGCCGCCGGCGTGAATCTTGCGACCAACGGCGCCGCGCCGACCCAGGTCTTCTTCAATGATCGCAACGGCATGTTGATGGTGCGCGCGTCGCTCATTGATCTGGACATCATCGAACAGGCCGTGGAAGTGCTGAACATGACGCCGCCGCAGGTGCTCGTGGAATCGCGCTTTGCGGAGATTGACCAGACCGACAATCGCGCGCTGGGTTTTGACTGGCTCATCGGCAACACGCTCTTGGGCGGCGGCGCCCTCGCCGCGCAGCCGGGCACGGCGCCTGCCTACATCAATCCCAGCGGCACGGCGGCCAACCCGAGCGGCATCTTCCCAAATCCACTGGGTTTCTTCTCTGGCACAAATGGTGTCGGCCTTGGCCCGCGTGGCACGGACAGTGACCTGACCCAATTTGCAACACCCAACGGCGGCAAGCAGGTCCTCACCATCAGCGGCATCTTGACCGATCCCCAGTTCCGCCTCGTTGTTCGCGCGCTCGAGGAACGCCAGGGCGTGGATTTGCTCACCGCGCCGAAGGTCATTACCGTCAGTGGACGTCAGGCGCAAATTCAAACCGTGGACTTGGTCACGGTTATCACCGGCATCAACGTTGGTCAGCAAGCGGCAACAGGCGGCGGCGGCGTGGGCGGCGCGGCTGCAGGCGGCGGCGGCGCGATTGGCGCGGCTCTCCGCCCGACGACCGAGCTTGTCCCTGATGGTCCCGTGCTGGACGTGCTTCCCTTCGTTTCAGCGGATGGCTTCACGATCCAGATGACGATGATCCCTTCGATTGTGAGGTTCGTTGGTTATGATCCAGTGCCCTCACAGTTCGCGAACCTCATTCAAGCCCAGTCCGTTGGCGGCGGCACGGTGGGCCAGGCGCTCACCGCGCAAGTGCCGCTGCCGCGCACGCGCGTCCGCCAGGTCGTGACCAGTTGCGTCGTGTGGGACGGCCAGACCGTTGTGCTCGGCGGCCTGATCTCGGAGGATGTCACCAAGGTCAAACAAAAGGTCCCGATGCTCGGTGACATACCGTTGTTTGGCCGGCTGTTCCGCAGCGAATCAAACACATCGCTCAAGAAAAACCTCATCATCTTCGTCACGCCCACGATCATTGACCCTGCGGGCAACCGCGTTCACACGGAGGAGGAAATGCCCTTCCTCACCTACGGCTATGCGGATGTTCCCGGCGCGCCTGACCGCGTTGACAAACCCCTGCCTCGGAAATAACGCCTCCTGCAACCTGCAAACGGCGACTCCCGCATACCGCGCCGTGCCCGGTCACCGCTGATGCCGTCCACTGATTCTCCATCGCCGCCGGGCAGCGCCGGATGTTTCCTGCTCGTGGACGGCCACGCCTACGCCTATCGCGCCTTTTTTGCCATCCGCAGTCTGAACGCGCCCGACGGCGCGCCGACGAACGCGATTTTTGGTTTCATCAAGACACTGTTGAAGATTCGCGCCGCGCTTCAGCCCGCGCACGGCGCGGTTGTGTGGGATGGCGGCCTCGCGGCGGAACGCGTCGCCGCGCTGCCCGGCTACAAGGCGCAGCGTCCGGAGATGCCATCCGACCTAGAAAAACAACTCGACGGCATCGTCGCATGGCTGCGCGCCGCCGGCGTGGCGTCATTGTGCCGCGACGGTGTAGAGGCAGACGATTGGCTTGCCGGGCTTGCGCGACGCGCGGCTCAAGCCGGACGCCGCGTGGTGCTCGCGAGTTCGGACAAGGACTTCATGCAGCTTGTGTCGCCGCAAATCGGCCTGCTCAACCCGAACGACAAATCAGAGTCGGTGTGGACACGCGAGCAGGTCGTCGCCAAGACCGGCGTGGAACCGGAGCAGATCGTTGACTGGCTCGCGCTGGTCGGCGATTCCGTGGACAACATTCCCGGCGTGCCGGGTGTCGGGCCGAAAACGGCGGCGGATTTGTTGCAGCGGTTCCGTTCTGTCGCTGAAATTTACCGTCGGCTTGAAGAAGTGAAATCAGACCGGCTTCGCGGCGCGCTTGCGGTGTCGCACGACGCCGTTCTCCGCAACCAGCAGCTTGTCCGCCTGCGCGAGGATGTCGCGGGCGCTTTCGCGCTGGAGGAGTTTGTGTTTCGCGCGCCCGACACGGACGCGCTGGTTGCGTTGTATGGGCGCTGGGGTTTCAAAACATTGCGGCAGGAGCTCGAGTCCGCGCGCACCGTGCAGGGGGAGTTTTTGTGACTGCGCCTTCATCCATTTGCTACGCCGCTTTGTGCGTTTTAACCGCAAATCATCGGGGTAAAACCGTAGCGGTTGTCGGTGGGAAAACGTGGACAACCCCTGCGCGGTCTGTTACCCGTTATTCACATTTATGTCATCGGTTTTGCGTGTAGTCGCATGGCTGTCACTCGCACTGACAGTCCTGCCGTGGAACTGGGCCTGCGCCCAGAATGCCTACGCGCCGCAGGCCGGTGAATTTTCACTCAGTGGCGCGCTGCCCGGCGACCAGGTTTTTCCGCACGCGGCCATCCGCGCGTCGGGCGGCTACGTGGTGTGGCAGGACAGTCTGGCTGACGGCGACGGCTGGGGCATCTGCGCGCAGGTGCTCAACAACAACCTCTCCGGCACATTCGCAACCTTTCGCGTGAATCAGGCCGGCGCGGGCCATCAGCAGAACCCGCGCGTCGCGCAGCTGCAAAACGGCGGCGCGGTTTTTGTGTGGCAGGGCGGACAGTTGGGTTTCCAGAAAATTTTCGCGCGCTTCCTCGGCGCGGACGGCGTGTTCGCGACTGGCGACATCATGGTGAACACCTACACGAACGAGCAGCAAATCAACCCGTCGGTCGCCGTGCTCACCGATGGCAATGTCGTCGTCGCGTGGAGCAGCTTCGGGCAGGATGGCAGCCTGCAGGGTGTGTTTGCGCAGCGGCTCACGCCGGCGGGCCAGAAAATCGGCGGCGAATTTCAAGTCAACCAGTCCACGCTCTACAACCAGCGCACACCGTCCGTCGCCGCGCTCGCGACCGGGAACTTTGTCATCACATGGGTGAGCGAATCGTTGCTTGGTGTGGATGCGCAGGGGCAGGAGAGTTTCGGTGTGGACATTTTTGCGCGGCTGTTTGATCCCACGGGCCGCGCGCTCGGCGACGAGTTCAAGGTGAATTCCTCCGCAAACACGTGCGCGAATCCGAGCGTCAGCGGCTCGGTGCTCGGCGGGTTCACCGTCGCGTGGAGCCAGCTTGACGCCGCGGTGCGCACGAACAGTTGGGATGTGTGGGCGCGCGCGTTTGACGGCGGCGGCGCGGCGCTCGCTCCCGAAGTGCGCGTGAACGCCTTCACCTACGGCGACCAGTTTGCCCCGCAAATTGACAC
This sequence comes from uncultured Verrucomicrobiota bacterium, assembly GCA_964589935.1. GTDB lineage: Bacteria > Verrucomicrobiota > Verrucomicrobiia > Limisphaerales > VHCN01 > VHCN01. Next base: position 3,493 of record CAZPVD010000010.1, read on the forward strand.
GCTCGGCACCGACCAGCTCGTCGTGTGGACGAGCCTCGGCCAGGACGGCTCGCGCGAGGGCGTGTATGGCCGCCTCATGACGGCGCGCGGGGATTTGAACGGCGGGGAATTTCGCGTGAACACAACGACGCGCGATTCACAGATGCACCCGGTCGTTGCGAGCGACGGGGAGACGCGCTTCCTCGTCGTGTGGGCGAACTACTCGATCGGCTCGCAGTTCGACTTGTTCGCGCAGCGCTTCGCGTCGGCGCAGCCGCTTCCCACGCTGCCATCGCCGTCCGTCTCGGCCATCAGCGGCTCGCGGCTGCTGGTTTCATGGGCCGATCTCGCGGGCTATTCGGTGACGAGCTACCAGCTTTACGTGGATGGCAGCAGCACGCCGATCACGGTCACGAACAACTACTACATCCTCACAAGCTTGATTGCGGGCAGCGCGCACACGTTCCGGCTGAGTTACACGCTTTCCGACAGCCGCGCCGGCGCGGTGTCGGTTTCGGGCGCGGGCAGCACGTGGGGCGAGGATGGAAACTATGACGGCCTGCCCGACGACTGGCAGGCGCGCTACTGGGGGCCGGATCCGTCGAAGTGGCCCGGCCCGAACGTGGACAGTGACGGCGACGGCGCGACGAACCTGCAGGAATTCCTCGCCGGCACCGACCCGACGGACCCGAACAGCGTGCTGCGGATTTCGCTGCACAACACGGACCAAGGGTTGCGCCTCTACTGGAACTCGCAGCCCGGCTCGGTTTATCAGGCGCAGTCCTCGACGAATTTCAGCACATGGCAAAATGTCGGCAAGCCGCGCTTTGCGCCGGGCGCGGTGGATTCCATTTCGCTGGACGGCGCGAGTCCGTTGAGCGTGTTCAGGATAATCCGTTTGCGGTGAGATGAGCGTATGAAGCGACTGATCAAGGCGATGATGACCGGCGCGCTGGTGGCGATGCTGGCCGCGAGCAGCGCCGCGTTCTCGCTGCTCGGGCCGTTCGCGAGCTGGCAGTCGCCACAACTGGGTTACGGCACGTTTGCTTTCGACATCGGCGGCCCGATGAATATTGGCGAGGAATACCGCCTGAACGTGCCGCTGCTGACCTACGGCTTCGACGCGAGCTTCCTGAATTTCTTTGGCACGAACGGCGTGGCGGCGGTGGACGCGGCGTTCAAGATTTTGAACGACCTGCCGGACGTGAGCCAGATGAGCGCGAACCTCGCCGAGTTTCCGCTCAACTCGAAGCTCGTCAACTTCCAGGCACGCAGCCTGAACCTCCTCGATCTCAAGAGCACGACGCTCGGCATCGTCATCGCGCAAATGGGGCTGGCGAACCCGGAGCGTTACACGTGGACTCTGCGGGACAGGTCCACGATCACCGCCGGCGGCGTCACGACAACGAACTACCTTGTCATCAAGCGGAATTTTGACCCCATCTCGCTTGGCGCGAGCACGTTTGTCAACGGCACGCTCTACAAATACTCGATTCAGGAATTCATCAATCCGAATTTTGCGGATGCCGTGGACTCCGCCGTGGATCCGCTGGCGTCCTCCTTCACGTCAGTGGCAAACATTGATGACACGGGTGGCGGTGACATTTTGACCACGGCGACTACGGGTTTCAACATTGGGTTGAACGTGGGCGAGTATCTGACCGGGTTGACGCGCGACGATGTGGGCGGGCTGAGGTATCTGCTGCGGTTCAACAATTTCAACATCGAGTCGCTCGCACCGGGCGTGACCAACGTGCCCCGGACCAACGGGGTGTTCGGCCCGGTGCTCAACTCCACCACGCTGGTTTCGCCGTATGGTCCGGCCCTCAGCGGCACTCTGACCAATTTTACATTCAGCCTCACGAACGGGAACACGAACGCGATCATCACCGGCCTGCGACCGGGCATCGGCAAGGTGAGCTTCAAGAAACTGGAGTTTGATTCGTTGCTTTACTCGGTTGTTTCGCAGCCGATCACGAACGTGTTCATGGACATGGTTGTCACAAATTCGATTCTCACCAACCAGGTTGTGCGGCGGATCATCACCTTCCCGGACATTCTGTTCACTGCGGCTGACATACCTCCGCTGCTCCCGAGTCTCGCCGTTCCCGCTTATGCGCGAACTGCGATTCAAGGCCGATGGATCAACAACGGAGCGACGAACAGCATCGCGGGCGTGGGCGGAGCCATTGCCGCGCCGGGGCCGGGAGTGATTCCTCCGCGCGGCGCGGGTGGCGCCGCCGGCGGCGCCGGCGCGGGAGTCGAAGTGACATTCAACACGCTGGCTCCGGCTTTTTTCAATCAGACACCCTTCTTCGTGAGCGAGGGCACGAAGTCCACGAATTTTGTCTGGGGTTATTTTGACTCCAGCACGGTTTTTGCGGTGTTCCCAAGTCCAACCTCGTTACAAGAACTGGAGCAGTTGATACTTCGCAGATGAGCGCGCTTGATGCAGGACGAAAAGGACGAGGGTTGTGGCTGGCATTGGCGCTGGCCGCGGCGGTGCTGCCGCTGACCTGTTCCGCGACCACAAACCTGTTCGTCAACACCGGCATCGCCAACAGTCCGCAGATTGACGCCACGGCCGCGCTCAACTCGGGAACCATCAACTACAGCGACCCGTTTGGAACGGCGTTCTTCCAGATGATCAACACGCATCATTTTACCAACCTGAACAGCGGCACGCTGAATCTCGACCCCGGCCTGCGTTTCGAGCTTGTGACAAACAACGTCCGTTCCCGGTCGGACGACTTCATCAACGACGGCACGTTCAATGTGTCGAGTTTTCTTTCTTCGTCTTCGGGTTTGATCATCACGACCAATGGCTTTCTCAGTTCCGCATCGGGTGGTGTGCTCACTGCCAATGCGACGAACCTCGTCAACACAGGCACGGTGAACGTGGGCACCGGCGGGCTGATTCATTTTGAAGGCAACAATGTCAACCTCTCCCGCGGGCTGCTTTCCGTGGGCCGCGCTGGCGCGTCGGTGGACGGGGCTGCTGGCGTTTCAAACTATGTCAATGCGGCCGATGTGAAAGATGTTTGGTGGGCCGTCGGCACGAATCAGGTTTTGCGCGGCACGCCGCAGCCCTTGGATTTGCCCACGCTGGCCCTGTTCATGTCCTCCTCAACTCCGTTCACGCCGGTTCATGATGTGGTCAGCGCGGCGCTGTTCGGGACGAATTCGGTCAGTCTCCCGTTTTTGAGCTTCGGGAGCGGAGCGCAGACCCATGTCCGAACCGTTGTGCAAAGCTCGACAAACGTGACTGTGAGCATCGTCGTGGTTCTGACCAACGCGTTCGACACAAACGTGAATGTGGGGGTGCGCTTCCAAGGCCGGTCGCCGGTGGTTGAATTCAGTTATCCTGAAGTGGACATCCTCAGCGGGCTGACCGTCACGAATTATTGCGCCTTTTTTGATGGCTCGCCGTCGCTGACGAATCTCGCCCTTGCCGTCAACCTCACCGACATCGGTTTCCGGCCCAATGCCTATGATGTGAGCCGGGCCGGCTTCTCCCAGTTGTTTGGCTCGCCGTCGAACAACACGCTGCTCAACACCAAGCTCACGATCGGCGGCAATCCGCTCACAATCCCGAACATCATCTATTCGGGCACATTCTCGAACTCGGTCGTCACGAACACTTACCTCGCGTATGCGGCGGAGATCGGGAACGTGGTCAACGGCGTGCTCTCTTTCTTCGGCTCCACAACCTCGACGATTGATCCCACGAACTTGCCCGGTCGCATCGAGCTGCTCACCGACAACCTCGACCTGACGCTCACGCGGATGCGGACGGACAACACGCTCATCATCCAGACCACAAATCTGATCAGCGCGGCCGGTTCCGTTTTGGATGCGCGAACCATCTTATACAACGTCTCCAGTCCGAACGCGAGCGTGGTGCTGACCAATTTCCTGCCGACAACGGTGAAGCGTTACAACGGCGACCTTTTCGCCTACACGGCCTTGTGGACGAACACCTTGCCGCCGACGGGGGTTGGTGGTTTTACCAACGCCGCTGTTTTCAGCTACAATCTGTTGTTTATTGACGGTTCACAGCTCGGAAGTCTGATAAACGTGGATTTGCCGTCGTTTAGCGTGAAGGGCACCAATGTCGTGCTGGAGAATAGGCTCAACGCCAGCCAGTCGTTTGTTGTGGACGCGCCCTCGGTCACCTTCAACGCAAGCAACCAGTTGTTCCTTTCGTTCAACACGGCCAACGTCCCCGACCTGACGGCGACGAATCTACCGAGCACGGCGTGGTTCACCAACTTCGGGTTCATGTCCATCCCGAACCAGGCCAACTTCGGGAGCGACCGCTCCGGGCCGTGGTCGAACATGGTGAACCGCGGAATCATCACGGACACGGCGACCAGCATCAAGTCGCTTGAATTTGACAACAGCGGATCCATCTCCGCGAACGGCGGCCCGATCAACATTCAGGTTCAGAATGCGCGGCTCGAGGCCGTGACCAACGTCGGCTTCATGTTCGCGCAGGGCGCGATCAACTTCAGCAACAGCACGCTCAAGGTTCGCAACCACCAGCTTTCCACGGCGGCGAGTTTGAATTTCAACGTCACCAACCTGCTTTCCGACAGCGGGCCGGGTTCGAGCAACGTCTTCTCCGTCGGCCTGGGCTTCAACCTGTTGATCAAGCCGGCCACGGCTGACCTCATCGGCACGACGCTGGCAAGCTTCCCGCCCGCCTACCGCTTGGTGCCGCACGTGTGGGCCGCCGACGACCGCGGCCCGCGTCGCGGCGGCTTCAGCAACAACGCCGCCGTCGGGCATCTCGTTCTCAATCCGAGCACGAACAGTCTGATTTCATTCCGCGCCACCGCGCCGACGGGCGTGACGAACGCGATGTATGTGGACTTCCTCGAACTTCAGGGCAACGCGCTGACAAACCTCGCGAACTACCTCACGATCAACTCGAACTTCTACCTCTACTTCGCCTCGGCAAACGTGCCCGTAACGAACATTGACGGCCTCTTCGGCGGCCACCTGCGCTGGGTGCGCGACTTTGCCGGTCCGACGAGCGGCATAGACGTGGTGCTGCCGAACGGGCAGACGTTCCGCGTGAATCAGTCGCTCATCCGCAGCACCACGATTGACACCGACAACGACGGCATTCCGAACGCATTCGACCTGTCGCCGTTTGACGGGGTGACTGTCAAAAACATTACGACCATCACCAACGTGGGCGGAAATTTGACGGCGTTCATCTCATGGGACGCCGTCGCGCAAACGGATTACATCGTGGAGTTTGCCACGCAACTGGCGCCGCCCGACTGGTCGCGGCTGGTCTTTTACACGAACAATCTCCCGACAAACGCCACCGTCACGGTGCAGGATACGATCCCGCCGGGCGGCGGGCAGCGCTTTTACCGTGTGAATTATCAGCCATGACATCCGCATTCCTCCGCCGCTGGGTGTTTGGCGGTATTTTTGCAGTTGCAGCTCTCGTCGCGCTGGTCCCGGACGGGACTGCGGCTGGCCTGTCGCGTTTGGAGCGCGAGCGTCGTCTTGAGGAATTCCGCCGCCTTTCATTGCAGGATGAAAACGGGCAAATCCCCACCAACGCCTTGATGCAGGCTTGGGTGCAAAAACGCAGCATGGTCGTGGACCCGCAGCCGTGGGCGGGTTTCCAGCCGCTCGATGGCGCGTCCACCACGTCAGGCCAGAGGCTCACGGCGGGCATCCAGCCTTCGGCGTGGACTTCACTCGGCCCGCTGAACATCGGCGGGCGCGTGCGCTCGATTGTCTTCAACCCGACCGATCCAAACAGCATCTGGGTCGGCAGTGTCAGTGGCGGCATCTGGAAAACAACGGACGGCGGAACGAACTGGTCACCGCAGGCCGATTTCATGGCGAACCTCGCGGTCAGTTGCATGGTGATTGACCCGTCGAACCCGAACACTCTTTACGCGGGCACCGGCGAAGGCTTCTTCAACATTGATGCCCAGCGCGGCGCAGGCATTTTCAAGACAACGGACGGCGGCGTGACATGGTCGCAGCTCGCCTCCACAACCAACGGGAATTTTTTCTTCGTCAACCGTCTGGCGATTCACCCGACCAATCCGCAGATTCTGCTGGCGGCGACGCAGATCGGCATTTTCCGCACCACGAACGGTGGCACGTCGTGGACGCGCGTTTTCAACGGCGAAATTTTGGATGTGCAGTTGAATCCTGTTGACGGTTCGACTGCGGTGGCCGGCGGCCGCAACTCACGGGCGATTTATTCTAACGATGGCGGCCAGAATTGGCTGCCGGCGACTGGTTTTGCGTCAACTTCGGGCTTCATAGACGGCCGTATTGAACTGGCGTTCGCACCGAGCGCGCCGAACATCGTCTATGCCTCGCTGGACAACAACAGCGGCGAACTTTACGTGTCCGGCGACAGCGGCGCGACTTACACCCTGCGCAACGGCTCAACCGGCTATCTGTCTCAGCAGGGTTGGTATGCGAATGCCCTCTGGGTGGCGCCCAACGACACGAACGTGCTCATCGTGGGCGGCCTCGACTTGTGGCGGAGCACCGACGGTGGCCAGACGTTGAACCAGATCAGCCAGTGGTTCAGCGCGCCGGCTTCCGCGCACGCCGACCACCACGTCATCGTCCCCTCGCCGCTGTATGACGGCACAAACAATTTCACCGTCTATTTCGGCAACGACGGCGGCATCTATCGCGCGGACAACACCGCTACGGTTGTCCTGACATCCGGCTGGCTGCAGATGGATCACGGGCTGGGCATCACGCAGTTGAACGGCGTCGCGGTGAACACCATTTCCGGCACTATCGTCGGTGGCGCGCAGGACAACGGCACGATGCGTTTCACGCCGGTGGGCGGGCCGTTCCGATGGGTCGAGTATTTCGGCGGAGACGGCGGTTACACGCAGGCGGATCCAACGGACCCGAACTTTTTCTACGGTGAATATGTGTTCCTCAACATCCACCGCAGCACCGATGGCGCGCTCAGTGCGAATTATATTTTCACCGGGTTGACCGATGCGGAACAGGGAGAAGCCAACTTTTACGCGCCGATCTTGCTCGATCCGAACAACCCCAACACGCTGCTTGGTGGTGGCGCGAGCCTGTGGCGCAGCACTGACGTGAAATCGCAGATACCCACATGGGCTGCGATCAAACCGCCGACGGACCCGGTGTTTCCTGAATTCATCAGCGCTATCGCGATGGCCAAGGGCGCGCGCGATCTGATTTGGGTCGGCCACAATGACGGCGAAATCTTCGTCACGACCAACGGCACCGCTTCCACGCCGACGTGGTCGCGCGTGGATCGCGGTTCGCCGGGCCTGCCGCGGCGCATGTGCCTGAGTCTCACGGTTGATCCCAACGACAGCACTCGCGTGTATGCGACGTTCGGCGGATTCAACACCAACAACGTCTGGACCTCCACAAACTATGGCGTTTCGTGGGCCAATGTTTCCGGCAATTTGCCCGCGTTGCCCGTTCGCACGCTTGCCGTGTCGCCGACGAATCCCAAGTTCCTTTACGCCGGCACGGAGGTCGGCATCTTTGCCAGCGCGAATGGCGGGTCTTCGTGGTCTCCCAGCAACGAGGGGCCGGCGAACGTCGCCGTGAACCAGCTCTTCTTCACCGGCAACACGTTGTATGCCGCCACGTATGGGCGCGGGCTGTTTGCCACGACGGCGGCGCAGACCTCGCCGGATGGCATCCTCGAAGTGACGGTTTCGCCCGGTGCCGGGTCGTTCCTCCTTGCCGGTTCCATCACGCCATTCTTTGTCACGGTGAACGATGCCTTGGGCGTGCCCAATGCGACGGTTCAGGCGAACGTGCTCGGGACAAACTACGTGTTTTTCAATGACGGCACGCCGCCGGACGCCGTGCCGGGTGACAACGTGTATAGCTATAACCTTCCGGTGCCGAACACAAACGGCACGATCACCATTTCTTTCGCGATCACGGCGCCGGGCAAGACGAACTTCAACGCGTCCTTCCGATACACGGTTCTCAGCGGGCCGGTGAACGACAACTTTGCGAATGCCATCAAGCTGCCCGACGCGGGCGGCGTTTTCCTGGGCACCAATGCGTTTGCCACGCTCGAAGCCAACGAGCCGGTGCACGCGGGCGTGACCACGGTGGCGAACTCGGTCTGGTATACATGGACGCCGAAGACAAGCTCGCCCGTCATCATTGACACGCTCGGCAGCGCGTTCGACACGGTCGTCGCCGTTTATACAAACAGCACGCTGGCCACGCTCGGCGTGGTTGCCGCCACAAACGACGTGCTGACCCCGGGCGGATTGGTCCTGCAGGGCTACGTGCAGTTCAACGCTGTTGCCGACGTGACTTATCACATCGCCATCGCCGGCGCGAACAGCGCCGAATCGGGCGTGTTCCGTGTGCGGCTCGAACCCAACGGCCTTCCGGACACGACTCGTCCGACCGTTGCCATCGCGTTCCCGCCGAGCGGGCTGATCACGACCAACACCCAGATGACTGTCACCGGCACGGCCAACGATCCAGGCGTCAGCCCGTCCGGTGTGGCGCGCGTGCTTGTCATCATCAACAATCAGGCGATCGTGACCGCCTTTGGCACCAACTCGTGGTTCGCTCCGGTGCAATTGGATCCGGGCACGAACCTGATCCAGGTCGTTTCCGTGGATGTCGCTGGAAATTTCTCCACCATCGCCTCGGCCAGCGTCACCTGCATCGTCTTCAATCCGCCGAATGACCTCTTCGCAAACGCCATCGCGCTTCCGGGCGGGAGCGGCTTCATCACCATCATCAACACCAACGCCACGCTTGAAGTGGGCGAGCCTTTTCACGCGGGCCGCGCTGGAGGGCATTCCATCTGGTTCACGTTCACGCCGTTTGCCGATGGCGTGCTCTCGATCAACACCAGCAACTCGACATTTGACACCGTGATGGCCATCTACACGGGGACGCGCGTGGACCAGCTTTCGCTCGTCTCGGCGAATGACGACGCCGGGCCGCTGTCCACCTTCAGCCAGCTCGATCAGGCCATGCGTGCGGGGGTGACATATTCGATCGCAGTGGACGGCGTTGGCGGCGCCAACGGGCTGGTGTCCCTGCAATACAATTTCACGCCGGCCACGGTTTTCTCGCTGACAGTCGTGACCAACGGCGGCGGTTTGGTCACGCCGGGCACGGGTCTTTTTGTCAGCAACGCCACCGTGCAAGTCACAGCGGCTCCGGCTCCCGGCGTGGACTTCGTCACGTGGCTCGGCGCGGCCAACACGGTGCAAAATCCCATTACCTTGACGATGAACGGTGATCTCAGTCTCACGGCCGCTTTCGCGCCGCACGATTACGCGGACAATTTCGAAACGGGCGGCCTTGCGAAGCTCCCGTGGACTGTATCGGGCAACGCGGGCTGGTTCGTGCAGGCGACAAATTCGACGCAGACCAACATCCCGACGGGCGGCGCCTTTTTCGCGCGCAGCGGTGCCATTGGCAACAGCCAGACGAGTTCGCTCAAGCTTTCCGCCGCAATGTTCGCCGGCCCCGCGCGGTTTGCCTACCGCGTGAGCACCGAGGACAGCCATGATTTTTTCTTCTTCACGCTGACCACGGCGAACAGCACGAACATTCTCATCAACAACGCGTCAGGCGAGACGGGCTGGCAGGTTTTCCAGTTCAACGTGCCCGCCGGGACGAACACGCTCGAATGGAAATACGTGAAGGACGCCTCGTTTTCCGGCAACCTCGACGCCGTGTTCCTCGACAACGTGGAGCTGCCGCTGGTCATCGCGCGGAACGCCGCCGTGGTCTCGCTGACGAACATTTCGGCGGCGGTTAGCGCGGTAGGCCCCGTTCCCACATTCCGCGTGTTCGGCCAGACGAACCAGCTCTATCGGATTCAAGGCTCGGCGGACTTGTTCAACTGGATCACGATTTCCACGAACGTCGCGCAGCACGGCCTGATCGAATTCACCGATTTGCAGGCGACGAACTTCCCGCAGCGCTTTTACCGGGTCATTCTGCCGTGATTGAAGATGGAGTGACGCGCACGTGGAGCGGCGCTGTTTTTTGCGAAGGATGACTGAAGGAATTTCTCCCGCTGCTACTTTGCCGGCGTCGTGATCTCAACGGACGGGCGGGAGTCGAGGATTTCCAACTGGTAAAGCGCCGAAACACGGCTGTCGTCGCGCGGCACGGGAACGGCGTTGTATTGGAAATCAACGCGGATGCGGTAGTTCACGAAGTTGGTTCCCGGCGGCACGGGAATGAGCGTTTCCCAGCGGTTGGGGAGTTGTGGAACGCGCTTCATGTCGTAGTATTTTTCGCCGATCTGGACCTTGGCGCGCACGCTTTGCGGGCGGAGCGCCTGCTGCTGGGATTCCCATGAGATTTCAACCGGGTAACTGCCGGTCTCGTTGCGTTGCTGCTGGCGGGGCGTCAGGTTCGTGAAGGACGAATAGTAGGCCGTCACGCAGCCGGACAGCAGCAGCGTCGGGAGGACGAGGCGGGCAAAATGTTTGCGCAGGCGCATCATGTGCGCGAGCGTGGCACGGCGCGAGCGGCTTTGTCAAAGGCGGAGTTCGCGCGCTTTTCGGGTTTGACCCTGCGGCGCGCGGGCGGGTAGGGTTCGCCCTCAATTTTTCGGTTACGCTTATGTTCGGCACGATTCGCAGACATTCGAGATGGCTCTGGGCCATCATCATCACGATCATCATCGTGAGCTTCGTCATTTTCTTCACGCCGGACGCCACCAAGCTGAGCATCGAGAAGAAAGAGAAGCAATTTGGCACGATCAATGGCCGTCCGATTAGCTTGGCTGAAATCAGTGAGGCCGCGCGCGAAGCGCGGCTGGCCTTCTTCTTCCGTTACCGCCAGTGGCCTGAGCAGCGCGACATCGGCCGCATGATGGGTTTCGATCTCGACCGCGAAGCGCGCACGCATTTGCTGCTGGCCGAGGAGATCAAGCTGAACAACATCGAAGTCAGCGACGCGCTCGTCGCTGCGCACATCCGCAACAACTTCCGCGACCCGGAAAATCCGGCAAAATTTGACCCGCAGAATTACTTCAACTTCCTCCGGCGCGACATGGCCCCGGCGGGCATTTCGCAGGAGGATTTTGAGCGGTTTCTCCGGCACGAGCTGGGCCGCATGCATCTTGGCGCGGTGTTTGGCATGAGCGGCTCGCTTGTGACCGCGCGCGCGGCCGAGGCCTTCTTCCGCCGCGAGAACGAGCAGGTCGTCACCGAGGCGGTCTTCCTGCACGACACCAACTACGTCAACGCCGTCGTCGTCCAGCCCGCCGCGCTCGCGCAGTTCTTCACGAACCAGCTTGCGACCTACAAGATCCGCGAGCGCGCGCAGGTGAGCTACGTCGCCTTCGCGAACTCGAACTACCTCGCCGAGGCGGACAAGGTGCTCGCCGCGAACACAAACCTCGCCGCGCGCATCGAGGCCGAGTTCGCCATCCGCGGCACGAACGCGTTGCGCGACGCGGAGGGCAAGCCGCTCGCCGCCGACGAGGCGAAGAAGAAAATCCGCGACGAATTCCGCCGCGACATCGCGCGCACGAACGCCGCCGCCGCCGCGACCGTGTTCGCCAACGAGCTTTACAAGATGCAGCCCGCGTCCGCCGCCAACCTCCAGAAGCTCGCCGCCGCAAAGGGCCTGCCCGTGCTCGATTCGGGGCCGTTCGACGACCTCGACGGGCCGGCCTCGTTCAGCGCGCCGCGGCTCTTCACGCGCATCGCGTTCACCTTGAGCGAGGACACGCCGATTTCGCCGACGGTTCCGGGCGACGACGCGGTCTACATCCTCGCGCTCAAGCGCCGCTTGCCGGCCGAGAATCCGTCCTTCGAGAGCGTGAAGGACAAGGTCACCACTGATTACCGCCGCGCGCAGTCGCACGAGCAGTGCATGCAGGCCGCGCGCGCCGCGATGACGCACATCACGAACAGCCTCGCCCAGGGCAAGAGCTTCAAGGACGCCGCCGCGCTGGACAACCTCAAGGCCGTCGAGATTCCCGCGCTCACGCGACGCCTGCGGCAGTTGGCGCAACTCGACGACCAGGGCGTGGATCTCAACCGTTACCGCGAAGTGGCGTTCAGCCTCGGCAAGGGCCGGGTGAGCCAGCCGGACACGACCTTTGGCGGGGCTTACATTTTCTACGTGAAGGATGTCGTGCCGGTGTCCGAGGAAAAGCTCCGCGCTGATTTGCCCGCGTTCACCGACGAGCTGCGCGATAGCCGCATGAACTACGCGTTCAACGAATGGCTCAACCGCGAGGCCGAGCGATCGGGCATTTTTGCCGGACGCCAGCAGCAGGGCGAAGGCAAACAGCCGCCGCTGCCGGCTGAATAGCCGCCGCCACTTCACGCCGCGTCATCCCGTGGCATCTCCGATCAAGCTCTCTTCGCCCGCGACGCGCGAGTTCTGGGAAATCCCCGTGCTGCACGAGGACCCGCACCTGCTCGCCCTCGACAAGCCCGCCTGCCTGCTGAGTTCGCCCGACCGTTACGATCCGAACCGTCCGAACCTCATGCGCCTGCTGCACGAGGGCATCGCGCGCGGCGCGCCGTGGGCGCGCGAGCGCGGGCTGGGCTACCTCGCCAACGCGCACCGGCTGGACTTCGAGACGACCGGCGTCTTCCTGCTCGCGAAGGACAAGCCGGCGCTCGTCGCGCTCGCGGAGCAGTTCAATATGGCGAAGCCGGAGAAGATTTACGTCGCGCTCGTGCATGACGCGCCTGCTGAAAATCATTTCACCGTGGACGCTGCGCTTGCGCCGAATCCGGCCCGTGTTGGTGAGATGCGCGTGGTTCCGAAGGGCGGCAAGAAATCCGCCACGGAATTCGAGGTGATGGAGCGGTTCAACGGTTTCACGCTGATCAAATGCCGGCCGCTCACGGGGCGCACGCACCAGATTCGAGCGCACCTGCGCCACGTGAAGCTGCCCATCGTCGGCGACGCGGTTTACGGTGGCGGGGCGCTGCTGCTTTCGCACATCAAGTCTCGCTACAACCTCAAGCCCGGCCGCGTCGAGCGCCCGCTGCTCTCGACGCTTGCGCTGCACGCGGAATCGCTCGCGCTGAAGCATCCCGTGACCGGCGTGGATGTGGTCATCACCGCGGAGTGGCCGAAGGATTTGCGCGTGGCGATAAAGTATCTGCGACTTTATGCGGCGGAAACCGCAGGGAAGGCTTCAGTGCCGGGCGAGCAGGGTGACGAGCCGCCAGCCGATGTAGAGTGAGAGCATGAGCAGCCCGAGGCCCGAGGCGTGCGAGAGGCGGAGGAGTGTTCTCTCCGAAAGTTTCTGGTGTCCGAGCGACGCGCCCCACGCGAGCAGCGTGAACCACGCCTGCGCGCCGACGCCGACGCCGAGCACGCACGCGAGCTTGCTCTCGATGGGCGGGTCCACCCACTGGTGCGCGGTGAACGTCGCCGCCAGCGCGATCCAGAGCAGCAGCACGCTCGGATTGCCGAGCATCCGCACGAAGCCCGTCATGAACGCCGTGTGAGGCCGGAGCTTGTGCTCGATGATCTCAGCGCTGGCGGAGACCTTGGGGATTTTCGGCGCGAGAAGGTATTTGAAGCCGAGGAAAATCATCAGCAGGAAGCTGATGAGTTCCAGCGCGGCGCGGATGTAGCGCGAGTCCAGCAGCGTGGAGGCGCCGGCAAATCCGAGCGCGCAATACGTCGCGTCCATCACCATCGCACCTGCCCCGATGAGCGTCGCGCGCAGGAAGCCGCGCTGCGCGCCCTCGTTGATGATGCTGATGTTGATGGGGCCGACGGGGATGTTGTAGAGGAAGCCGGCGAGGAAGCCGGTCGTGAAGCTGATGCCCAGCTCCGTGAGTTCGTGCGGTGTCAGGTGGCCCATGTGCGCGCGATTTTAGCGGGTGGCGGTTGCGTTCAACGCCGGATAATCAAACACAGAACACGTTTCCCCGGTTGCCACCTTCATGTTTTTCATCCCTTGATGTCCGATGAGTCGTCGTCTTCGTCCTCGTCCTCGATGTCGTGGATCATCTGTTTGGAAATGTTAGGCCGGATGAATCCGTAAAGCAGGTAGGCTGTGAACACAATCGAGAGCACGGCCGGCCCGATGGTGTCCCACGCGAAAATGAAGAAGCCGATGACGACGATGATGACGACGAACTTGGTGAACGGCCGGCGCGTGCGCCAGTCGAGTTTCTTGAAGGACGGATACTTCACCTCGCTCACCATCATGAACGAAAGGAACAGCAGGATCACCGGCAGCAGGAAGCGCCAGTTGGCCTTGGAGAAATTCTGTTCGTCCCACCACATCAGCAGCATGGTCAACGAGGCGACGAGACCCGCCGCGGCGGGAATCGGAAAGCCCATGAATTCGCTGCCGCCACTGGAGTCGGGCTGCGCGGACAGGCAGTTGAAGCGCGCCAGCCGCAGCGCGCCGCAGATGAGATACAGCGCCGCGATGAACCACCCGATCTGCGGCTGGTTCGCGAACACGTCACGCAGCACGATGCGGTGCACGAGGAATGCCGGCGCGACGCCGAACGAAACAACATCCGCCAGTGAATCAAACTCGCGCCCGAACGGGCTTTCCTTGCCGCCCATGCGCGCCACGCGGCCATCGAACAGATCGAAAATGCACGCGAGCAAAATATAGAACAGCGCCTCCTTGATCCTCGGATACGGCGGCACCAGCTCGGCCTCGACGATGCGCGTGATGGCGAGGAAGCCGCAGAAGAGGTTGCCCGCCGTGAGCAGGTTCGGCAGGAAGTATATCTTGAGCCTGCCGTTGCCGGCGCCGCCGGGTGCGTTGGGACTGGTTGTCATTTAGCGCCGGGCCACGATGGTTTCGCCGCCCACAACTTTGTCGCCGAGCTTCACCTCAACCTTTGAATTGAGCGGCAGGAAAATGTCGGTGCGCGAGCCGAACTGGATGAGACTTGTGCGCTCGCCGCGGGCGAGTTCATCGCCGATTTTCACGAACGGCACGATGCGCCGCGCGATGAGGCCCGCGATGAGCCGCACGGCGATTTTCTCGCCGGCGCGCTCCTTCGAGTCGAAGCCCAGCAGCACGTTCTCGTTGTAGGCGGAGCAGTCGCTCTTGAGCGCGCTGAGAAACAGGCCGGGCGAGTGCTTCATGAAGACGACCTTGCCGGCCACGGGCGCCTGCTGCACGTGGATGTCTATGACCGAGAGAAAAATCGAGACGCGCTTGCAGCGTCCGTTGAGGAAGTCCTTCTCCTCCGTTTCATCTATCAAGTCCACCGTGCCGTGCGCGGGCGAGACGATGGCGTCGGCGTCGGCGGGCGTCTTCGCATCCGGGTCGCGGAAGAAATAAAGCGTGAACAGCGTGAAGAGCAGCCACAGGCCGAGGATCGCGCCCGCGAGCGCGCCGACGGCGCTGGCGAAGTATCGCGCGATGACACCCGCGCCGAGGATGCAGGCGACGAGCAACAGCGCGCAGAGAATCAATTTGAGCGCGGCGGCGGTCGCCTTGCCGGAATGCTTCATGCGCGGAGTGTAGCGTTGGCTGGCACGGGGAGAAAAGCGGATAATCCGTCGCGTGTTGCGAGTTGCCTCGCCGTTTGCGCGCGCTAAAGTCGCCTCGTGGCCGGCGCGACGAACATTGTCTACTTCGACCTTGAGACGCAGAAGTCCAAGGACGAGGTCGGCGGCTGGCATCGCGCCCGCGACATGAAGGTGAGTGTGGGCGTGACGTTCAGCACGGCGCGCGACGGCTACCGCATTTACGCGGAGCGCGAGGTGCCGGAACTGATTGCGGAACTGCGCCGCGCGGACCTTGTGGTGGGCTACAACATCGCGGGCTTCGACTACGAGGTGTTGCGCGGCTACGACGAGTTCTTCGACACCGACCAATTGCGCACGCTCGATCTCGCGGAGGAAGTGCGGAAGGGACTCAACCACCGCCTGCCGCTCGACGCCATCGCGAGCGGGACGTTTGGGCTGGGCAAAACTTCCGACGGGATGCAGGCGCTCGCGTGGTGGAAGCAGGGCAAGATGATGGAGATCGCGGAATACTGCTGCTATGACGTGAAGCTCACCAAGCTCGTCCACGAATACGGCGTCGCGCGCCGGCAGCTCTTCTACCTCGACAAGTTCGGCGGGAAAAAATCCGTCGCGGTGTCGTGGTGAATCTCGAGTCGTCCTCGTCCCTCTTCTCGCAATCGCACGCGAAACCGCCAGGCAGGAGGACAATTTATTTGGCGGTGGTGAGCGCCACGTTGGTGCGGCGCAGTTTCTTCGAGAGTTCGAGCGCGATGTTGCGCATCACCGCCATGCCGAGGTGCGGCTCGCGCTGCGAAAGTTCCTGAAAGGCCGTGCGCTGTATCACGAGGAGGATGCTGGCCTGGTCCGCCACGGCCATCGCGCCGCGCTTGGTGCCGTCGAGGAACGCCTGTTCGCCGAAGATCTGCCCCTGCCCGATCACGCCGACCGGCGAGGCGCCCTCTTCGAGGTAGATTTTTATCTGGCCGCGCATGACGACGAACGCCTCATGGCCGGGATCGTCCTTGCCGAAGACCTTTTCGCCGGGCCTGAACAGGGACTGCGTGAAGAGGCGCGCGATCTTGCGCAGCTCGCCGTCGCCGAGTCCGTCGAAGAACGCGAGGCCGCGCAGCAGGTTGATGAGCGCGACGCCGGTCTTGAGGTCTTCGAGGGCGTGCTCGATGATTTTCACGATGCTGCGCGCGTGGCTGGTGAGGGTATTGTTCTGGAGCGTGTAAACGAGGTTGAGTTTGACCATTTTCACCACGTCGGTGTGGGCGTTCTCGCGCACGTGGAACGCGGGCAGGTAGGCCACGGGCACGAAGCCTATCTGCTCGGCGCTTTTGAGCAGGCGCGGCGCGGTGGTGAGGATGTCCACCTCGACGTAGGCGGCGTTGAGCGGGCCTTGCGCGGCCTGCGCGACGTGGTTGAGCAGCGCGCCCATCGAGAGGTCGTCGGCGCTGAACCCATTTACCACCCGCACACAGCGGTCCACGTCGTCGAAGTAGAACTCCATCCCGGCGACCGTGTCGGCTCCGCGCATGGCCAGCACGACCCGGAGCGGGCCGCCGGCGGCCTCCAGGCGCATGAAGCCGGTGTCCCGGCTCACGCGGTAAAGGTTGTCACGCGGTGTCTCCCGCGTTTCCACGCGCATGAAGCCGAAGCCCCAGTTGAAGCCGCCGGAAATTTCCGCCGGCGGGTGGCTGGGCTCGGCCAGTTTGAACATGGTCTCGTATTCGGCATGGCTTGCATCATGGAATGTGACCTCGGTGTTAATCGGATAGCCGGTCGCGCCGTCGCGCACGGAGAGCGTGCCGGGAATCTGGAGATTTGACAGCGACGCGGCGGCCAGTTCGCTGATTTGCAGAAGCGATTCGGAGATGGGCACGCGATGGCTCAGGCGCTCGCGCGAGGGCTTGACGTAGAAGAGCACTTCCTCGCGCGCCCTGAGCACGTGCTTGAGGGGCTGGAAGCCGACGCACACGCAGCCGTGTTTTTCAAACAGCGCCTGCTGCGCGTTGTCGGAGGCCAGCAGCCGCGCGACGATCATCTGCCCGTTCTGTTCGCAGCGCGTGAGCACCCGGCGCAGAAGCGCGTCCGCGGCGCCGTTGGAAAAACTTTCCTCGCGAAAAAGATTGCGGCCGAGATTGGCGATCCCGGCGGCGGGGTTCAGCAACGAAACCGTGGCGAGCAGCGCGCCATCCGATTCCGCGATCCACGTCTCATGGCCCGCTCCGGGATCGAGTTGCGCGGCGATCCACTTCGGTTCGTAAACGTGGCGCGCGGGATGGTTCTCGCCGAGTGTGGCGCGGACCAGATCGAGCCACTTGTCGGCGTCGTCGGACTTGGCTTGGCGGATTTGGACGGGCATGCGCGTTGGTGTTGCAAAACCGATGAAACCTCGCGGCGGACTTGTTGGTGCCCGCGGCAGGACTTGAACCTGCACGATGTTACTCACTAGAACCTGAATCTAGCGCGTCTGCCAATTCCGCCACGCGGGCTAACAACCGCCGGGCTCCAACGCACTGGCGCAACCGGCGCGGGTAGATAAGCCGACGCTTCCCGGCGGCGCAAGTGAAAAGGCAAAGCCCCCGCCCCCGCCGGCGTGTGACGGCTGCGCGAAAATAATCCTCAACGCCGGCGGCGTGCGCGATTTTCACGCGGGCGGGCGGGCCGGTGAGCGGGCATAATTGCGCGGTTTTCAGGTTGAATTGCCGTGTTGCGGTTGAAATCGCGTGGTTAAACGCGAGCGAGACGCCGCGTAATTATTTCAGTTTAAGTTCTTGACGCTCCGCCACTTTAGCGGCGTAATCACGCCCGGTTACCGGAGCCAGACAATTTCAACAGCGAACGCTATGAAGAAACTGAGCGTAAGGATTTTCGCCCTCGTGGTCGTCCTTCTCGCCGCACACAGTGCCCGCGCCAACCCTCTCGGTGGCGCCGTGGCCGGCGGCAGTGGCAATGCGACCATCAACAATGCGGGGGCAGTCACCACCATCAACCAGACCGCCAATCGCGCGATCATTGATTGGAATTCCTTCAACATCGGATCGGGCGAGACCACGCTCTTCCGTTTCCTCGGCTCCGCGGGCGCGGGCTCCGCGGTGCTCAACCGCGTGAACGCGAGCGGCGGACTCTCGACCATCTACGGCACGCTCCGCTCCGAACTCGGCAGCGGACAAATCGGCGGCACGGTTTATCTCATCAACCCGAACGGCATCGTCGTCGGACCTTCCGGCACGATCCAGGTTGGCAACTTCACAGCGTCCACTTACGACCTCGGGCCGGACAAGTTGAGCGCGAACGGAAATTTTTTGGCGGGCGCAGACTTGACGCTTTCCGGTTCCTCGCTCGCCGGGATTCAGAACCTCGGCTCGATCAACGCCCTCGGGGACGTATTCCTTATTGCGCATACGATCAACAACTCGGGTTCGATCAAGGGCGACACTGTCGGGCTTGCCGCCGGCTCCGTCATCGAACTCAAGCAGGCGAGTTCGACACCCGGCGCGGAACGCATCTCCGTCGTCGCTGGAAATTCCTCCGCGACTCCGGGCGCGACCGACGGTGTCATCAACAGCGGCTCCATCCAATCTGTCACCACCGAACTCAAGGCCGCGGGGGGGAACATCTACGCGCTCGCCATCAACAACGGCGGCATCGTCCGCGCGCAGACCGTCGTCAATGACGGCGGCCGCATCTTCCTCCGCGCGAGCGGCGGCACGGTCGTCAGCACGGGCACGCTCGACGCCTCGGGCAAGGCACCCGGTGCCAAGGGCGGCGAAGTCCAGATGACCGGCAAGAACGTCGGCCTCGGCGGCACTGCGGTCGTGGACGTTAGCGGCGACGCCGGCGGCGGCACGGCCCTCATCGGCGGCGACCTTCATGGCGCAAACCCGAACGTCGAGAACGCGACCGCGACCTACGTCGGCAGTGGCGTCAAGATCAACGCCGACGCCATCACCTCCGGCAACGGCGGCAAGGTGGTGGTTTGGTCCGAGGATGTCACGCGCTACTATGGTAGTATTAGTGCGCGCGGCGGCTCACAGGGTGGCGACGGCGGTTCGGTGGAAATCTCCAGCCACGGCTCGCTCGGCTTCGATGGCAGGGTGGATGTGACTTCATCGCTGGGTCGGTCGGGTGCGATCCTTCTCGACCCGGATACTGTTACCATCCAGGCGGCGGCGGGGAACGGAGACGCTACTTTGACGTCCAACAACCAGATTCTTTTTGCTGACACGCCAGCCACGATGACCATCTCTGCGAGCGCGCTTCAGGGGTTATCGGGTTCCTTCACGATCCAAGCCAACACCAGCATCGACATCAACACTCCGCTAAACCTCTCCAATTTGGACGCGGGGAACAAGACAGGCACGTTTCAAACAGCAACCGGGAACATCACGATCTCGTCTAGCGCGAGCGTCAGCACTGGGGCCGGTGGTAATTTGGTTTTCATCGCAGGCGGTTCTGGTTCGATTAATATCTCCGGTTCGGTTTCCTCCGCTGCCGGTTCCGGGAGCCTTACTTTCCAAGCTGGATCCGGGAACATCAACATTTCGGCGGCTGTCAACAGCGGTGGCACCATTGTTCTTCAGTCGAGCTCGGGAAACATAAACGCCATGTCAGGTGCATCCTTCACTGCGCCAACTTCAATCAATTTTAATGGCAATTTAGTTCTAAGTGGCAATACCACACTTACGTCCGGCACCGTTTTCCTTAAAGATGTGACTGGTGCCACATTCGACCTCACGGTGGATGGCGCCGCCCAAATCAGCGGTAATGTCACTACTAAATCCCTCTCCGTCATCAATAACGGCACGACGAGGCTACTTGGGGCATCGCCGCAGGTCACGACTTCCGGAAACCAGAGCTACACCGGCACGTTCTTGCTGCAGGGCTCGGGCGTGTCCGGCACGCTGACCAGCACG
Source organism: uncultured Verrucomicrobiota bacterium (assembly GCA_964589935.1). GTDB lineage: Bacteria > Verrucomicrobiota > Verrucomicrobiia > Limisphaerales > VHCN01 > VHCN01. The sequence goes on from CAZPVD010000010.1 coordinate 23,859, forward strand.
GGCGGCTCGATCACATTCGGCGCACAAATTTCTCTTGGTGCAAACACGCTCACCATCGTCAACTCTGCCGGCCTTACGATTCCATCCACGACTGGCGGTGGCGGAACGCTCATCATCAATAACGGCGCTGGTTCGGTGACGTTTAATTCCACAGTCGGCGCTGCCGGTGCCAGCGCATTGTCCTCGGTCGCGGTGAATGGCAGTGGTCCAATTTCAATCGCAAACAACATCTTCACTTCCGGCAACCAGACTTACACGGGCAACGCCACGATCACGGGCACAGTCAACCTGACCTCCGCCGGCACTGTCAGTTTTGCTGGCACGGTGAAAGGCAACACCGCCGGCGGCCAGAACTTCACCGTGACGGGCAACGCTTCCTTCGCCGGCAACGTCGGTGCGACCACCCCTCTCGGTTCCCTGACAGTGACGGGCAGCACTTCGCTGGGTGGTAATGTGAATACGGACACCGTTGGCAACCAGACTGGCAACCAAGGGTATCAAGGCGCGGTCACGCTCACGGGTTCAGCGACGCTCACTGCGACGAGCGCTACCACCGCCACTGCCATCACCTTCCAGAGCACGGTCAACGGCACGACGGCTGGCGCGCAAAACCTGACGGTCACCTCCGCCTTCACGGGTAGCACGGTGACCTTTGGCGGCAATGTCGGCGCCTCGGTTGCGCTGCGGACGGTTACTGCCACAGCCCCGGCCATCACCATCAGCGGCAACGTCACGACCAGCAGCCAAGGCGGCGGCCCCGGCGACCAGTTCTACACCGGCGCGGTGACTCTTGCTGGCGCGGCCGGCACGCGCATCTTCACCGCCAACGACGGCGGCAGCACGCTCGTCGGCACGATTTCGTTCAGCAGCACCGTGGACGCCGCTGCGGCCGGTATGCAGGGCTTGAGCGTTTCCGCTAACTCGGTGTTCTTCGGCTCCACTGTCGGCGGAACAACGTTCCCCGCCAGCCTCACGGTCAACGCCAACAACGGATTTTCGTTGACCAGCGGCGTGACGGTGACTGGCGCCATCACCATCAATGCCGACAAGGACAATGACGGTGTCGGAACATTCACCATCGCCGGTGTCGCGGTGACGAGCACCACACCGGGCGCTGTCTCCATCACGGCGGCGGACGTTGACCTTCAGGCCGGGAGTTCTCTCACAGGCGGCGCGACCACCTTCACCGCTTCAAACAACCGCAACATCGGCCTCGGCACGGCAGTTGGCGGCTTCTTCAACCTCGATGACGGCGAACTCGGAACCATCAGTTCCACTTCACTGACCGTCACGACTGGCGGCAACATCGTCGTCAACGCCGTCACGGGCGCAAACACCGCCGCTGTCGGTCCCGTGATCATTTCGGCCACCGGCACCGGCACGGTGGCCTTCTCCGGCACGGACTCTGTGTTTAACCAGACACTCAGTGTAACGGCCGCCGGCGCGACTGGCATCACCATCTCCGGTGTCAATATCACGGCGAACAACAGCGCTTCGGTTTCGCCGGCCATCACCTTCAACAGCGCGGTCAACCTCACCGGGACCGAGACGGTCGCCGCCGCGAACAACGGCGCTGTCACCTTCGCCAGCACCGTGGACGGCGGCGGCAACCTCACCGTCAACACCGGCGGCACGACGACCTTCACCGGCGCGGTCGGCGGCGGCACGGCCGTTGGTTCGCTCACCACGGATGCAGCCGGCACCACGGCCATCAACGGCGGCACTGTTCGCACCACCGGCAGCCAGACTTACAATGACAACGTCACGATCAGTCAGGATACCACGTTCACCGCCACCGGCGGCGCGAGCACCATCTCCTTTGTCGGGACTGTTTCCGGCACGAGCCGGAACCTCACGGTCGAGGCCGACGCCATTGACTTCGCCTCCGCTGTGATTGTTGGTGGCACGGTTCTTCTGGAGCCTGTCACCGCTTCCGCCACCATCGGCATCAACAACGCCGCCGGCACGCTGAACATCAGCGCCACCGACCTCGCGCAGGTCAACCAGGCCGGCAACCGCGAGCTCCAGATCGGCCGTGCCAACGGCTCCGGCGCCATCACGGTGGACGGCTTCGCCCCGGTCCTGCCACTCCTCATCCAGTCGCCGAGCGGCGGTTCGATCACGTTGAACACCGCGGCGCTCGCCTCCACGGCTTCCGCAGCGCAGGCCACGGCCGCCAATGGCTACGGCATCAAGCTCGACGCCTCCGCCTCCACGACCACGCTCAACCAGAACGTGACCACGACCGGCACGCCCATCATCATCAGCGGCGGCGTCCTGATCGGCAACGCGGGCGGCGTGACGATTGACAGCACCGCCGGCGCGATGGCGGCGGGCGCGAACATCCAGATTACCGGCACGATTAACACGATTCCCACTTTCAATTACGGGCTCACCGTCAACGCCGGCACTTCGGGCAAGGTCACCTTCGGTGGCTCCATCGGCGCAACGGCGAACCTCTCGACCCTCACCGTCACCGCGAACACTTCGGGCACGGACGGCATCACGTTCGGCTCCGGCGTCACGCAGGTGCTATGCGCAAGCGACATGACTTTCACCGGCAGCGTCACGGTGAGCGCGGGCACGACGACGTTCTACGGCACTGGGAACATCACCTTCAACAACACCATTGACGGCTCGACCACCGGCAGGGCCCTCGTCGTGAACTGCTCCAACACTGCCACGTTCCTCAACACCGTCGGCGGCACCACGCCGCTTGGCAGCTTTACCACGGACGACAACGGCTCCGGCGGCACAGCGGCTCTCAACGCCGACATCAATACGACAGGCCCGCAGGTTTACAACAACAACGTCACCTACGACCTCGGAAGCCGCGTGCTCACCGCCTCCGGCACGGCATCCGGCACCATCACCTTCAGCGGCACGAGCGCGCTCACCCGGACGGGGACTGGCGTTGACCTCACCCTCAACGCCAATGGCACGACCGCGCCGTCCGTCACCATCGCGGGCGTGACCACAAGCACTCAGGCCCTGTTCATCAACGCGAACAACGGCGTGACCATTTCCGCGAACGTCACGGTCGGCCGGGCCGACATCAATGCCGACCTTGATGCGAATGGCACCGGCACCTTCACGATCAGCGCCGGCGCGACGTCGGTGACGGGTGGCTTTGGTTTCAACGTCACGGCGGCGGACGTGGCTCTCACGGGCACTCTTTCGAGCGCGTTTGGCGGGCAGATTATTGCCAGCAACAGCCGCGACGTGTTCCTCGGCGCGACCTCCGGCACCGGCGTGAACATCACCGGGGCGGAGTTGCAGTTGATCTCGACAACCAATGACCTGTTGCTCCAAGGCAACAACATCACCGTTGACAATATTTCCGCCGCCAACTCCGGGAACATCTTTGGCATCACCAACCTCAGGGCTAATTCCACGGCCACGGCAGACATCGCCTTCGTCAACAGTGCTTCGACCTTCCGCAGGCTGACTGCCGAGGCGAATCGGAACATCTCGGTTGGCGCTGATGTGACGGCCACGGTCGGTCAGCTCAATTTGACGGCAGACTTCGATGTGAACAACAGCGGCACTATCAATTTCACCGGTGCCGGGCGCACGCTTTCGGCTGTTACAATCACGCTCAACGCTGGCGCGCAGACGATGACGACGGACAACACAGCGAGCCTACTGGCCAACAACGGCGTCAACATCAACTCCAGCCTGACGGCGGCGAACACGCTCACGATCAACGCGGACAATGACAACAACGGCACCGGCACGCTGATCATCGCCGGCTCGACGACGACGAGCACAACCGGTGCGACGCACAACATCGTCATCATTGCGGCGGACATTGATTTGCAAGGCAGCTTGAGCAGCACGGGCCTGCTGGAGATTTTTAGCAGCCAGAATGGCGCGGGCGGCAGCATCGGCCTCGGCGCGGGCGCTGGCACCATGAGCATCAGCGACGCCGAACTCGGCCGCATGACCGCATTGGGCAGCTTCACCATCAATACGAGCGGGGCCGTCAGCCTGACGGTTGGAACGATTATCATGGCCGGTCCCACCTCGTCCCTTGGTGCGGCCCCGTCCCTGTCTGCAAGCGGTTCGGGGACCATCACCGTGAACGGCGTCACGCAAGGGAACACCGCCAACCTGAACGGGCTGGGCATCTCCAACAACAGCGGCACGATCGCCTTCTCCGGGGCTGCGAGCACGGTTGACGGCTCGCTCTTCGCCGGCGCGAATAATGGCACTACAACCGTCTCGGTGGATGTCGCGTCTGACAAGGGCAGCCTTGCGCTGCGCGGGGGAGGCGGCACGGTCGCGATTACCGGCAGCGTGACACTGACGGCGGGATTGACCTCCGGCACCGGCACGCTGAGCTTGGCGGGAAATGCCACGATGACCGCCAATGCCACGTTGAACCTTAACGCGCGCAATGGCGTGAAGCTGATCAGCAGTCTCACCGTCACCAGCGGCAACCTGAACGTCAATGCGGACACGGACGGGAACGGTGTCGGCACCTTCACAATCACCTCCGGCACGACGCAGACGGCGACCTCGGGCAACATCGTGATCACCGCGGCGGACTTCAACATCACCGCCGCGACGGCGCTGACCTCCGTCGGCTCGCTCACCATCAACGGCAGCGCGAACAGCGTGAACATTGACGTGGGCACCGCCTCGACCGGCGCTTCAATGGGAATCAGCAACGCGGAGCTGACCCTGATCACCACTGCAACCGGCACGACCATCCAGAGCGGCACGTCCGGCACAGGCACTGGAACTATCACCGTGGTGGGAACCACGGGCGGCGGCGGCGCGGGTGTCACGGCCACGGACGCCCTCGGCCCGCTCACGTTCAAGAATGCCAGCACCGGCACGATCAACATCACCGGCAGCGGCACCTTCACGCCGAACGTGACGTTCAACGGCGCGGTGCTGGTCAGCGGCAACCCGACACTCACCACGACCGGCACCGGCACGCTGACGTTCAGCAGCACCGTGGATGACAGCGGCGGCGGCACCTCCGCCCTCACCATCGTCAACGCCAACTCGACCACCTTCTCCGGCGCGGTCGGCGCCACCACGTCGTTGACCAGTTTCAGCAGCGGCGCCGGCGGCACGGGCGTCGGTGGCGGCACGTTCCGCACGACCGGCGCCCAGACTTGGAACAGCCAGGTTCTTGTCGGCTCTACGGACGCCACCTTTGAGAGCACCGGCGGCGGCGCCATCAACTTCACCAGCACGCTCATTTCGGGTGCGAGCCTTTACAGCGTCACCGTCAACACCACCGGCACCACGACCTTCGGCGGCGCTGTCACGGTCGCCACGCTCACGACGGACGGCACGGCGGTCGGCGGCGGCGCGTTCACCGCCGGCGGCACAACGCAGCTCAACGCGAATGTCACCACGTCCCAGGCCGGCGGCCAGACTTACAATGATGCGGTGACCATCAACGCGGCTGGCGGGACTCGCACTCTCACGGCCAACGGTCCGGGCAGCGTCACCTTTAACTCCACGGTGGATGAGGACGCGAGCATTGCTTCTACTGACAATCTTACGATTACGACGACCGGCGCGGTGGCGTTTAACAACTTGGTTGGCGGCACGAAGGTGTTCAACAACCTCACCGTCGCTTCCGTAGGTTTTCCCGCCAGCACCCTTACTTTTGACAACAACACACTTCCCGCGGTCCCCTCCACGACCATCGCGACTGCGGGCAATCAAAGCTATTTTGCGAATACCATCACGCTGAACAAGGACACCACGTTCAGCAGCACCGGCGGCGCGGCGACCGGCAGCTTCAGCAGCACGATCGTGGGCAACGGCGGCTTGGTGAACCACGACCTGACGCTCACGTTCGCCGGCTTGACGACCGTTGGCACCACCACCTTCAGCGGCGTGAAGAACTTCACCTCGAACGGCGGCGGGACAACTTCCGTCAGTGGCACAATCCAGACCAGCGGCACGCAGACCTACACGGATGCGGTGGTTCTTGCCAGCAACACGACAATCGAGAGCACCGGCACGGGAGTTGCGGGCAACGCTGACATCACCTTTGCTTCCACCGTCCGCAATGACGGTGGTGCCGGGCCGTGGAATCTCACGGTCAACACTGCTGGGACGACGACCTTCACGGGCGTGGTCGGCGGCGGCGGCTTCCCGCTGACCAGCCTGACCACGGATGGATTGTCCATCGCCGGTCCCGCCTTCACTCCTGCCGGGTTGACCATCCTCAACTCTGGAGGCACAGCCGTCACCACCACTGGTGCGCAGACCTACAACGACAACCTCCGCCTCGGCGCGGACACGACGCTCGTCAGCACGGTAAGCGGCGACATCAGCTTTGCGTCCACCGGCACGGTGAACTCGTTCGATGCTACCGCTCGCGCGCTCACGGTGAACACGCAAGGCACGACCAAGTTCCAGGGCAATGTCGGCCTCACGTTCCCGCTCAGCACGATCACGACCGATGCGAACGCGGCGGCCGGCGTGAACCGCACCGAGCTGGGCAATGCCACGTCCGACATCACCATTCTCACGAGCAGCACGCAAACCTACAACGACCTGCTCCAGCTCCGTGGCGGCGGCACGCGCACCGTGGCGATCCAAGCCACCTCGCTGGTCTTCGCCAACACGGCGACCACCAAGATCCTCGGCAACGATGGCGGAATTCCGGGCGACGCGAGTGACACGAGCCTCACCCTGACTCTGAACAACGGGGCCACGACATCCGACATCAACGCGGACACCGCCTTCAACGCCGGCAACTTCCCCGCCGACACGCGCATCACCTTCACGGGCATTCGCAACCTCACGGCCAACGGCGGCAGCACGACGACGCTCCACGGTGATGCGACTCGCAGCATCATCGGCACCTCCGGAACGCAGACTTACAACGACGCGGTGCTCCTCGACAACAACAGCCGGACGATCAACTTCGCCAGCACGGGCACGGGCGCGGCGGGCAACATCCTGTTCGCGAGCACGGTGGACTCCGCGGCGGGCACCAGCACCGGCCTGATCATCAGCACGCAGGGCGACGGCAAGTTCCAGGGCGTCGTCGGCGGCACGCTGGCGCTGTCCAGCATCACCACAGATGCGGGCGGCACAACCACGTTCCAGATCAACTCGGCCGGCGTGGACGTGACCACCACCGGCACGCAGACCTACAACGACGCCGTGGTGCTCCTGCTCAACACAGCGGTCGGCGCGAACGCCGAGACGCGGCTCTCCGGCACGACGATCACCTTCAACAGCACCGTCAACGCGACCACCTCCACGGTGGAAAGCCTGCGCTCCTCGGCAACCGTCACAACGCTGTTCGGTGACGGTGGCGCGGACTTCGTCGGCGGCACCACTCCGTTAGCGTCGCTCACGGTGGACAGCACCTCGACGATCAACATTCCGTTTACCTCCGGCGCGGACTCGATCCGCACCACGGGCAACCAGACCTACACGGGCGCGGTCACGCTCGCCGGCAACACGGTCATCCGCAGCATCAGCAGCGGCACCATCCTTTTCTCGTCCACGATCAACGGCGGGTTCAGCCTTGCCGTCTTCTCCGGCACGCTCTCCAGCGGCACCTCGACATTCCCCGGCGGCGTGATCACGTTCTCCAGTGCGGTCGGTGGCACGACGGCGTTGACCTCGCTGCGGGTTGATGACGCGCCCATCACGACGGAGAGCGCAACCTACGCCGGGCCTTACATGACGGCCACGGCGACGCGCCAGACGACCGTCAACATCAATGGCGGCACCATCAACACCACGGGCACGCAGGATTACCGCAATAACATCCTTCTTGGCGGGAACACCACGCTGACCAGTGACAGTGACTACTCCACTGCCGGCGTGCAAGGTTCTGCCCCGGGCAACAACATCACCTTCGCCAGCACCAGCACGCTGAATGCCGCGACCACCGGCGGGGCCAGCGCCCTCACCATCAATACCGGCGGCAAGACGACCTTCGCCGGCAACGTAGGTAATTCGGCACCGATTACAAGCATCACGACGGACAATGCGTTGAACACGGATGCCGACGTCATTACCACGCCGTTCACGCCCGGCAGCAATGAATACACCGAGCTCAGCGGCCCGGCCATCACGACGACGGGCAACCAGACCTACAACGACCCGGTGTTCATCCAGAACAACACGATTATTTCGAGCACCGGCGGCGGCAACATCACCTACAACGCCCCTGTCAATGGCGCAAATAACCAGAACCTGACGGTCAACACCAGCGGCTCGGTGACCTACAACTCGCCAGTAGGCAGTTCGGCTGCGACGTTCTTCGTGGACGTGACCGCGCAGAACATCACCTTCAACAGCACGCTCACGGCCGGCGGCACCATCAGCCTCACGACGACCACGGCGGGTGGCACGATCAACATCAACAGTGCCGTTACGGGCGGCAGCGACATCACGTTCACCTCGAACAACCTCAACCTCGGCGCCGGCGCGACAGTGACCAGCGGCGGCGCGGGCGTGCTCACGGTTCAGCCGATCAGTGACACCACATCCATCGGCATCGCCGGCGGCGCGGGCACGCTCCAAATCTCCCAGGCGACGATTGACAAGTTCACGGACAACGGCTTCACCCAGATCATTTACGGTCGCGCTCAGGGTCAGCACACCATCACGGTGGGCGACGGCGCCACCTTGGTCACGTTCCGTGATCCGACGCTCATTCGAAATGAGACGGGTGGCAGCACCAGCTTGAACGCCAACATTCGCAGCACCGTCACGGCGCTTGAGTCCGCCAGCACGGGGCACCCGGGTCTCGAGATCCATGGATCCGGGCACACGACGACGGTCAACGTCACGGACTTGACGGTCACGTCCACCGGCAGTGCGCTGGTCTTCAATGACGCCATTCGCTTCAACAACAGCGCCACGTTCGACACGACGGACACCGGCAATGTGCCTGCAGGCGCGGACATCACATTCAACGAGATTGTCTTCCCGAACACGGCTGGCACCCGTGACATGACCCTCCGGGCGGGCACGGGCGGTAACGTGAGTTTTGCCGCCAACGTGGGTAATCTGGCCTTCCGCGACATCCTGTTCGTCAGCGCAAACAACGTCACCTTCGCCGGCACCGTGCTGGCGCGGAGCCTTACATTCAGTGCAACGGCGGGCGGGACCGTGACGCTGCGCGACAATGTCACAACAACGGGGCTTAACGCGACGACCGCCAACCCCATCGGTGTGGATGTGCGCGGAACGAGCATTGTGCTGGACGGGCTCACGATCTCCTCTGGCAACAACCCGATTCGCTTCACGGGCGCGACCTCTCTCTCCGGTGGCGCGGTCACGGTCAGCGGCGGCACCAGCACGGTTGAATTCACCAGCACGATTGACGGTGGCCAGAACCTGACTCTGAGCGGCACGGGCGGGACGGTCGGCGGTGTCATCCTGGGCGGCGCAGTCGGCGCGACCACTCCGTTGAGCAGTCTCAGCATCACTGCTGGAGCTACCGCAACCACGAACATCCGGTTGAACGGCGGGTCGGTGATCACTTCGACAGCCGGCGGCTTCTCCGGTGCGCAGAATTATAATACTGCCGCGGTCCTCGGCACGAGCACCACGCTGACGAGCAACGGCGGCAACATTCGCTTCTTTAACACGCTCGACGGCACGACGGCGAACACCGAGAACCTGACGATCAACCCCGGCTCGGGGAACGTGACCTTCAGCGGCGTCGTTGGCGGGACGACCCCGCTTGGTATCATCACCATCACTGGCACGGGAGCCATCAGCTTCGGCAACACCGTGAGCGCGACTAGCGTCATCACCCCGTCTGGCAGCACGACGACGCTAAGCGGCAACGTGACCACGACGAGCGCGCAGACCTACAGCGGCCCGGTTACGCTGACGGCAGACGTGGTCATGAACGGCACGAGCTTCACCTTTGGCTCGACTCTCAACAGTGACGCCACGACTCGCAATTTGACCATTGCCACCGGAAACGCGGTGTTCAACGGGTTCGTTGGTAACACAGCGCCCCTTGGCACGATAGACATCGCGGGCACGACCGCCTTCAACGCTGGCAATACGGGAGCGAATACCGTGACCACCACGGGCAACCAGCGCTACCGGAGCGCGGCCACGCTTGGCGCTGATACCACATTGGCCAGCACAGGCAACAACATGACCATCCGGTTTGACTCAACGATCGATGGCGCTCACGGCCTCACGATTGTGACCCCTGGCGCAACGGGCACGGCTGATCTTCGGGGCAACATTGGCACCACGACGCCATTGACCAGCCTGACCACATCGCCAACTGCGGCTAGAACGTTCTTGCGCGGTGGCACGGTTGTCGCGAATGGGAATACGCTGAACTTTAACAATCTTCAGATTTCGGCCAACACGACCATCACCGACGCTGGCAACATTAACTTTAACGGCACGGTGGATGGTGACGGCACCGGACCATATACGCTTGGCGTGACCTCGACTGGTGGAAACGTCGCCTTCAACGGCACGGTTGGCAATGTGAACAACGACCTCGCCTCTCTCTCCGTAAGCGCGCAGGCCGGCACCATCTTCGCCAACACGACGACGTTTATTACGCAGACGACCGGCCAGACGTTCAACGCGCCCGTCTCGCTCGGCGCGAGCGCGACCTTCACTTCGCCCGCCGCCCAGACCGTCGCGTTCAACGGCGGCGTTGTGGGCAACAACCACAGCCTCACCGTGACCACCGCGGGCGCGACGCTCGGTGACGCGCCGGGCGACTCCTTCACCCAGCTCACCTCAATCAGCGTTGCGGGTGCGACGAGCATCGGTGCCTCCAGCATCACGACCAGCGGCGCGCAGACTTACAACGGTGCGGTGACGCTCACCAGCGACGTGACGCTCTCCGCGGGCGGCACGGTCCGGTTTGCCAGCACGCTCACGGGAACGACGGCGGGCCAGCAGAGCCTCACCATTACCGGCAACGCGCGTTTCGACAATACGGTCGGTGGGACGCCGCTTGAATTCCTCACAGTGAACGGCTCCACGACGATGAACGCCGCCGCAGTCACGACCTCGAACGCCGGCGCCGGCACGGGCAACCAGACCTACAATGGCACGGTTACTCTTGGCGCAGGTGTGAACTTTACGGCTACCGGCGGCACGGTCACGTTCAATGACCCGATCGTGGGCGGCAACAACACCCTCACTGTCACGGGCAACGCGGTCTTCGGCAATGCCGCAAGCGACAGCGTGACCGGCGTCCAGACATTGTCCGTGACCGGCAACGCGACCATCAACATCAGCAGCATTGACACCACTGGTTTCACCCAGACCTACGGCGGCACGGTGACGCTCGGCACAGGGGTGACGCTGACGGGCACGACGATTACGCTCAATGGCAATGTGGTTGGTGGCAACAACAACCTCACCATCACCGGCAACGCGCTCATTGGCGACGCGGTTACCGATTCGGTGACTGGACTCGCCGCGCTCTCGGTGACCGGCACGACCACCATCACGGCGGGCACCATCAGCAGCTCGGGCACGCAGACCTACGGCGGCGCTGTCACACTCGCTGCGAACACAACGCTTACCGCCTCGACGGTGACGTTCAACGACACCGTGGATGGCAACTTCGCCCTCGGCATCACGGGCAACGCCGTGTTCGGCAACGGCGCAGGTGACTTTGTCGGCTTTGGCGCCGCGCTCGCCTCGCTGTCGGTCAGCGGAACGACCGCCATCAACACCCTCGTTGTCAGATCCACGGGCACACAGACCTACGGGGGCACGGTCACACTGGGCGCGGGGCTCACCGCCACCGGCTCCACCGTCACCTTCAACGGCCCGGTCGTCGGCGGCGGCAACACGCTCACCGTCACAGGCAACGCCGTGTTCGGCAACGAGGTTGCGGACTCCGTCACTGGCGTTTCGACGCTCTTCGTCTCCGGTGCGACGACCATCAACACCGCGAACATCACCACGAGCGGCGCGCAGACCTACAACGGCCCGGTGACACTCGGCAACAGCACCACCCTCACGGGCTCGACTGTTATCTTCAATGACACCATCACTGGCAATGCCAACAGCCTGACCATTCTGGGCAGCGCGGTGTTTGGCAACAGCGCAGGCGACACCGTCACGGGCCTGGCCAGCCTCAGCGTCAGCGGCGGAACAAGCACGGCAACCACCACCATCTCCGCCAGCGGGTCGGTGACCTTCAACGGTGGCCTGACGCTCGACAACCAGAACGCCGGCACGGACACAACCATCACCGGATCGACCGTCACGTTCGGCTCAACGGTCAACGACAACGCCGGCAATGACGCCGGATTGACCGTCACGGGCAATGCGGTCTTCGGCGGTATCGTGGGCGCAGTCAACGGGCCAGAGTTCTTGAACGTGAGCGGCACCACCGCGCTGAACACCACGCTCGTGAACACCTTGAACGCACAGACCTACATCGGCGCGGTGACCCTTGGTGCCAGCGCCAGCCTGACGAGCGCCACCGCAGGCGTCTCCCTCGGTGCCGTCAATGGCAACAACTTCAACCTGACGGTAAGCGCGGTCACCACTGCGGCCTTCAATGGTGCTGTCTCGGGTGTTGCAAACCTCACCTCGGCCGGGGCCGGCACGACGGTCTTTGGCTCCACAATTTCCGCCGGCTCCGTCACCGCGACGGCCGGCACCTCGACGACCATCAATGGCGGCTCGGTGGTCACCACGGGTGCGCAGAGCTACTCGGCGGTGTTGCTGGGTGCGAACACAACGCTGACGGGTGTCGGCATCAGCGCGACCACGGTGGACAACACGTTCAACCTTACTGTTAATGCGGGTGGCGGCAATGCGACCTTCACCGGCGCGGTCGGTGCCGGCACGGCACTCGGCGCGCTCTCGGTCAACAGCTCCGGCGCGACCACGTTCGGCAGCACGGTCAGGGCTGCAAGCCTCGTCACAGACGCGAGCGGAACAACCTCGCTCGGCGGCGCGGTCACGACTGCGGGCGGCCCGCAGACCTACAACGACAACGTGACGCTGACGGCGACGGTCAATGCGACCGGCACGATCGTGACCTTCAACGGCACGGTGACAGGCGGCGCGAACGGCCTCACGGTCACGGGCAACGCGGTCTTCGGCGACCAGGCCTCGGACACGGTGAGCGCGAACTCTCTCACGGTTACCGGCTCGTCCACGATCAACACGGCGACCATCACCACGACCGGCGCTCAGGCCTACAACACCACCACGACTGGCGGCACCGTCACCCTCGGCACGGGCGTGACGCTGACTGGCACGACGGTCACGTTCAATGGCAGCGTGGTGGGTCAGGGCAACAATCTCGCCATCACCGGCAACGCGGTGTTGGGCGACGCGAATGCGGACACGGTCACCGGTCTGGGCACGCTGGGTGTGACTGGCACAACCAGCATCTTTGCCACGACCGTCGGCAGCAGCGGCGCGCAGACCTACACGGGCAACGTGACGCTGGCGGGCGGCGCAAGCACCAAGACGCTGACGGGCGTGGGTGTGAGCTTCGGCGGGACGGTCAATTCGACCACGGCCAATGTCGAGGCGCTGACGGTCAACGCGGGCAGCGGCAACCTGACCTTCACGGGCAACGTGGGCGCGGGCACGGCGCTTGGCGCGTTGACGGCGAACAGCACGGGCACGACCACCTTTGGCGGCACGGTGGCGGCATCGAGCGTGACGACGGATGCAGGTGGCACGACTTCCATCGGTGGAAATGTCACGACCGCTGGCGGCAACCAGACCTACAATGACAACGTGAGCTTGGCCGCAGGCGTCAATCCGACCCTTGCCGGCGCGACAATCACCTTCAATGGCAACATCGTCGGCAACGCGAACAACCTGACGATCAACGCCACGACGGCGACTGTGATCGGCAACGAGTCCAGCGACAGCGTCACCGGCGTTGCGGCGCTCTCGGTCAACGGCGCGGGCCCGACAACAATCAACGCCGCGACCATCACCACCACGGACAACCAGTCCTACACGGCCAATGTCACATTGGGCAGCGATGTTACTCTCACCAGCGTGCCCGGCTTGGTTTCGTTCACCGGCACCGTGAACGGCAGCGGGGCCGATGGGTCCAAGAGCCTGACCATCAGCGGCAATGCCAGCTTCGGAGCAGCCGTCGGCAATAACGTCCCGCTTGAGTTCGTCAGCGTCAGCGGGATCAGCACCATCGGCGGTAATGTAACCACAGTCGGTGGCTTCGCCGGAGGCACCGGCGCGCAGACCTACACCGGCAACGTCACGCTGGCCGGTGGCGCGGGCAACCGCACGCTCAGCGGCACGACAGTGAGCTTCGGCGGCACGGTCAACTCGACGACGACCGAGGGTCTGATTGTGACCGGCAACGCGGTGTTCGGCAACGGCCTCGGCGACTTTGTCGGCAACATCACGGCGCTGTCTGCGGTGAGCGTGACTGGCACCACCACGTTCAACGCGGGTAACACCGGCGCGAGCACGGTTCGCACGACCGGCGCGCAGACCTACACCGGCGCGGTGACGCTGGGCGCGGACACCACGGTGACCAGCACGACGGCGGGCAACATCACGTTCAGCTCGACGATCAACGGCGCGCAGACGCTGACGGTCAACACCGCCGGCACGACCTTCCTCAACGGTGCAATTGGCGGCACCACGGCTGTCACGAGCCTGACCACCGATGCGGCGGGCACGACCTCCATCGGCGCGGGAACCATCCGCGCCAGCGGCAACACCACCACCTTCAATGATCCTGTCACGCTGACGGCGGACCTGACGGTGATCGAGACCGGTTCGGGCAATGTGAACTTCAACAACACGGTCGCCGGCGCCTTCGCGCTCACGGTCAACACCGTCGGCGGCGGCACGACCACGTTTGCAAACACGGTCACCGGACTCACAACGCTGACGACCGACGCCGCCGGCACGACGGCCATCAACACGACGACAGTCACGACGACAGGCGCGCAGACCTACAACGACGCGGTGACGCTGGGTGCCAATGCGACGTTGACCGGCGTGAACGTGACGTTTAACGGGACGGTGAACGGGGCACAGACCCTCTCGGTGGTTGACAGCGGCACGACAGCATTCAACGGCGCGGTGGGCGGTGTGACGCCGCTGACGAGCGTGACGACGGATGCGGCGGGCGGCACGACGTTGGGCGCGAACGTGACGACCACCACGACACAGACCTACAACGACACGGTGACCCTGGGCGCGAACGTGACGCTGACGGGCACGACGGTGACGTTCAACGGGAACGTGGCCGGCGCGACGCACAACCTGACCATCACGGGCAACGCGGTGCTGGGCGACGCGAATGGTGACTCGGTCACCGGTTTGGGCACGCTGTCTGTGAGCGGCACGACGACGATCTTCGGTGACACCGTAACCAGCACGGGCGCGCAGACCTACACGGGCAACGTGACTCTCGCGGGCGGGGCGACGACGACGACGCTGACGGGCGTGGGTGTGAGCTTCGGCGGGACGGTCAACGCCACGACGGCGAATGCCGAGGCCCTGACAATCAACGGCGGCGCGGGCAGCGTGACGTTCAGCGGCAACGTGGGCGCGGGCGTGGCGCTGGGCGCGCTGATTGTGAACGGCACGGGCACGACGACCTTTGGCGGGACGGTCAACGCCACCAGCGTGACGACGGACGCGGGCGGCGCGACCGTGCTGACGGGCAACGTGACGGCGACAAGCCTGACCTACAGCGACCCGGTGAGCCTGGCGGCCAACGTGACCTTGACGGCCACGACGCTGACACTCTCCGGAGTCACGGGCAACAGCTTCAACCTGACGCTGGCCAACACGGGCGCTGCGACCTTGAACGGTGCCGT
This sequence comes from uncultured Verrucomicrobiota bacterium, assembly GCA_964589935.1. Lineage (GTDB taxonomy): Bacteria > Verrucomicrobiota > Verrucomicrobiia > Limisphaerales > VHCN01 > VHCN01. The sequence goes on from CAZPVD010000010.1 coordinate 39,644, forward strand.
GAGCGGCGTGGGCGTTCTGACGGCCAATGCGACCGGCGGCACCCTGACGGTGAACAGCACGATCAGCGCGGGCAGCATCGTGGACAGCCAGGCCACGACGCTGGCGGGCGGTAGCGTGACGACGAGCGGCACGCAAACCTACAACAACCCGGTGACGCTGGGCGCGAACGACACGATCGCCAGCACGGGCGTGGGCGCGACGGGCAACATCACCTTCAACGGCACGGTCAACGGCGCGTTCACGCTGGCGGTCAACACGGCGGGCACCACGGCGTTCAACGCGGATGTGGGCCTCATCGCTGCGTTGACGAGCCTGACGACGGGTGCGGCAGGCACCACGGCGATCGGCGCAATTAACGTCTTCACGAGCGGCGCCCAGACCTACAATAACAACATCAGCCTCACGGGCGCATTCGCTGCGTTCTCCAGCACGGTTTCAGGTAACATTACCTTCAACGGGACGATCAATGGGGCTGCATCGCTGTTTGTGAACACGGCGGGCGTGACGGTGTTCAACGGCGTGGTGGGCGGCACGACTCCGCTGGCGACCGTTTCTACGGATGCGCCAGGCACTACAACACTTGGCGCGAATGTTACCACGACCGGGTTCCAAGCCTACGCGGACCCGGTGACCTTGAGTGCGAATGTCACCTTGACGGGCGGCAACTTGACCCTGGCCGCAGTCACGGGCGCCACGTTCAACCTGACCCTCAGCGGCAATCTCATCACGACGCTCAACGGCGCGGTCAGCGGCGTGGGCGCGCTGACGGTGAACAACGGCGGCACCCTGACCGCGGCGGCTGCGGCGAGCATCTCGGCGGCCACGGTGAACGTGAGCGACAATGCGACCTTCAACGGCGGCGGCGTGACCACGACCGCCCAGCAGAGCTACACCGGCACGGTGACGCTCGCCACGGCGGGCAACACGTTTGCCAGCAGCGGCGCGGGCCTCAACGGCAACATCACGTTCGGCAGCACGGTGACGGGCACGGCGCTGACGGTGAACACCGCCGGCACCACGACCTTCAACGGTGCCGTGACCACGGCTTCCGTGACGACCGACTTCGGCGGCACCACGGTGATCAACACGGCGACCGTGAACACCGGCGGCGGCAACCAGACTTACAACGACTCCGTCACGCTCGGTGCGAACACGACGCTGACCGGCGGCACCATCGCCCTTAACGAGCCTGTCGCTGGCAACAACAACAGCCTTACGATCACGGCGGCGACCGCAGCCACCATCGGCAACAACAACAACGGGTCCGACACGCTCACGGGCGTCAGCACGCTCCTGGTGAACGGCGCGGGCACCCTCACGGTCAACGCCACGGTCAGCGCCGGCTCGGTCACGGTGGCTGCCGGCGGTGGCACCACAACGCTTAACGGCGGCACGGTCACCACGACCGGCGCTCAGACCTACAACAACGCGGTCACGCTCGGCGCGAACACGACACTGACGGCCACCACTGTGAGCACTGGCAGCACGGTGACGGGCGCGGGCAACAGCCTGACGATCGTCGGCAACGCCGTGATTGGCGATGGCGTCGGCGGGGATTCGATCACCGGCCTGAACACGCTCTCGATCAGCGGGACGACGTCATTCGGTGGCAACGGCGGGACGCTTGTCACTAGCACGGGCACGCAGACGTATTCTGGCAACGTGACCCTCGACGCCAACAACGGCGCGAGCCCGGTCGTCATTACAGCCGCGACGGTGACGTTCGGCGGCACCGTGAATGACAACGCGGGCAGCGATGCCAACCTGGCCGTAACCGGTAACGCCGTGTTCAACGGCGCCGTGGGCACCACGACGCCGCTCGGCCAGTTGAGCGTGACTGGGACGACCGCGATCAACGGCGGCAGCGTGGTGACGTCGAACATCGGAGGCAACACCGGCAACCAGACCTACGCGGGCGCGGTGACGCTCGGTGCGAACACAACCCTCACGGGCGTGGGCATTGGCTTTGGCTCGACCATCGGGCGCGGCGCTACGGCGGTTGATCTGACGGTCAATGCCGGCGCTGGCGCGGCATCCTTCGGTGGCAGCATCGGTGCGGGTGGTGCGCTCGGTGCCATCACGGTCAACGCCCCGACGCTGGCGACCACGTTCAGCGGCACGGTCAACGCGGCCAGCGTCACCACGGATGCGGGTGGCGGCACGTCCATCAACGGCGGCTCCGTCACCACCAGCGGCGCGCAGACTTACAACGACAACGTTTCGCTTGGAGCAAACGCCGCGCTCTCGGCCTCCACGGTGACCTTCAACGGTAGCGTCGCCGGCGGCGGCGCGAGCAGCCTCGCCATCACAGGCAACGCCGTGTTTGGCGACGGCGCAGGCGTGGATACAGTCACGCTCCTCACCACGCTCTCGGTAAGCGGCACGAGCGTGATTAACACCGATACAATCAGCGCCTCCGGCGTTATCACCCTCACGGGCAACGTGACGTTGAACAATGCCACCACTGCCATCACGAGCACGGGCAACGCAAACGTCAGCTTTGGCGGCACGGTCAACGGCGCGTCCGCCCTGACCGTGAGCACCACCGGCACGACGACCTTCAGCGGCACGGTCGGTGCCGGCACGGCGCTCACGAGTGTCACCACGGACGCGGGCGGCAGCACCATCCTGAACGGTTCCGTCACCACGACGGGCAACCAGAGCTACGGTGATGCCGTTGTGCTCGGCGCGAACACCACGCTCAATGCTGGCGGCGCGAACCCGCAGGTCGCCTTTGCCACCACGGTCAACGCGACCACTGACGGTGCGCAGTCGCTCGTGATCAACGGCTCGGCGCAGTTCGGCGGCATCGTCGGCGGCACGGCCCGCCTCAGTGCGCTTACGGTGAATGGCACCGCGGCGATCAACACCACGGCGATCAGCACGACCGGCAACCAGATCTACGGTGCGGTCACGCTAGGCTCCAGCACGACGCTTACCGGCACAGACCTGACCCTTGCCGGTGTGACTGGCGCGACGTTTGACCTGACGCTCAGCGGGACGGGTGTGACCACTATCACTGCCGCCACCAGCCTCGGCACAGGCAACTTCACCAGCAACAACGGTGGTTCGCTCGCGGTCACCGGCGGCATCTCAGCGGCGACTGTCACCGTCACCGACTCGCCGTTCACCATCAACGGCGGCACGATTCTCACGACGGGCAACCAGACCTACACCGGCACGATGACGCTCACCGCCGACACGGTGATCGATTCCGGCGCGGGCAACATCACGCTTGCTGGCGTGGCTGGCGGCGGATTCAACCTCACGCTCAACTCCACTGGCGCGGGGACCGTCAACACGCTCAACGGCGCGATTGCCGCGGTGAACAACTTCACAGTTACTGGCGGCGGCACGACCGTGCTGAACAACGGCAACGTCACCACGATTGGCAACCAGGATTACGGCACTGACACGCTCTCGCTCAACGCGCACAGCACGCTCAGCGGCAGTGCGCTGACGTTGAACACAGTGACCGGCAACGGTTTCGACCTGACGCTCAACGGCAGCGCCACCACGACGCTCAACGGCAACATCGCCGGCGTGAAGAACCTCACGACGGGCGCTTCGGGCGGCACGACCATCGCTGCTGGCTCGACGACCATTACCACGACCGGCACGCAGAGATATCACAACCCGGTGACTCTCGCGGGCGGCGCCAAGACGCTGACCGGCGTGGGCATCTCGTTTGACCAGACCATCACCACGGCGGACGCCAGCGGCCTCACCGCGAACGCCGGCGGCGGCGACCTGACCTTCACCGGCCAGGTTGGCACCGGCGGCAGCCCGCTCGGCGCCTTCAACGCCAACAGCAGCGGCACGACGACATTCCAAGGCGCGGTGTTTGCCGCGAGTCTCACCACCGACGCGGGCGGCGTGACCGACATCAACGGCGCGGTTGTCACCACCGCCGGTGGCCCGCAGACCTACAGTGACACGGTGAACCTTACTGCGGGCACGACGCTGACCGCGACGACGGTGACGTTCAACGAACCGGTCATCGGCAACGCGAACAGCCTTGCCATCGTTGGCAACGCCGTCCTCGGCGACGCGCAGGCCGACACGGTTTCAGGCCTTACCACGCTGAGCGTCAGCGGCACGACGACGCTCAACGCCCGCAGCGTGACGAGCACCGGCTCGCAGACTTATACCGGCGACGTGACGCTTGCCTTGGGCAATAAGACGCTGACATCTGTTGGAGTGACCTTCAGTGGCACGGTCAACGGCGCGGGTCTTGGCCTGACGGTCAACAGTGGCAGCGGCAACGCGACCTTCACGGGCAGCGTCGGCAACGGCGGCGCCATCGGCGCGTTCGTGGTCAACAGCAGCGGCACCACAACATTCTCCAGCCCGGTTGCCGCGGCGAGCGTGGCGACGGACGCGGGCGGCACCACGGCCATCAATGGCGGCACCGTTACGACTGCCGGCAGCCAGACATACGGTGACAATGTCACCATGGGCGGGGCCACCACCCTGACCAGCACGACGGCGGGCAACATCACCCTCGCGGGCACCGTTAATTCACCCAGCGACGTGACAATCACCACGGCGGGAACTGCAACGCTCGGCGGCGCTGTCACGGTTGGCTCGCTCAACGTGAGCGTCGGTCCAACGGCGATCAACGGCGGTTCGGTCACGACCACCGCCGGTGCCCAGAACTACAACGGTCCGGTGACAATGGGCGCGGCGGCGACCGTGCTCGCGAGCACCAGCGGCAACAACATCAGCTTCGACAGCACGGTGGACGGCGCGACCGAGTTGACGGTGAACACCGCGGGCGTCACCACCTTCACAGGCATTGTCGGCGGCACGTCGCCGCTCGTGAGCATCACGACGGATGCGCCCGGCTCGACGGTGATCAGCGGCGGCTTGGTCATCACGACCGGCGCGCAGGTCTATCTCGATGACGTCAGCTTCACTGTGTCGGCGGCAACGCTGGTTGTGAGCACCGGCAACGGTGTCGTGCTCTTCAACAAGACAGTGAACGGTTCAACCGCTCTCACGGTCACGACCTCGGGCGCGACCACGTTTACCGGCACTGTCGGTGCGACGACTCCGCTCACGAGCCTTACGACTGACGGCGGCGGCACGACGCAGATCAATGGCGGCGTGGTCAACACAACCGCGGCCCAGACCTACAACGACAACGTCACGCTCGGCGCGAATACTGTCCTCACGGGCGTGGGCGTCAGCTTCGCCGGCACGGTTGGCAACGCGGTTGCCCGTGACCTGACCGTCAACAGCGGCGCGGGCAATATCAGCTTCGCCGGCACTGTTGGCGCGGGTGTCCCGCTCGGCGCGCTCGTGGCGAACAGCACTGGCACGACGACATTCGGCAGCGCGGTCGCGGCGGCGAGTGTCACCACCGACGCCTTGGGCACGACGCAGATCAACGGCGGTTCGGTGACGACCAGCGGCATCCAAAGCTACGGCGACAACGTGACGCTCGGTTCGCCGACCACGGTTGTGAGCAGCACGGGCAACGCGAACATCACCTTCGGCGGCACAGTCAATGGCGCCTCGGCACTGACCGTGAACACCACTGGCACGACGACCTTTACCGGCGCAGTCGGAACCACTGCCTCCCTCACGAGCCTTGTGACCGATCTCGGCGGCACGACGGCGATCAACGGCGGCGCGGTGACCACGGTCGGCGCGCAGACCTACAATGACAACGTCACGCTTGGTGCCGCGGCCACGGTGATCAACAGCACGGCGAACCAGAACGTATCCTTCGTCGGCACGGTGAACGGAGCGTCCGACCTCACGGTCAACACATCCGGCACGACGACCTTTGCAGGCGCGGTTGGTGGTGTGACAGCGCTTTCCAGCGTGACGACGGACGCAGGCGGCACGACCTCGGTGAACGGCGGATTGATGCGGACCGCGGGCATCCAGCTCTACAACGATGCCGTGACGGTCGGTGCTGACACGACGTTCATCAGCACGGGCAACGCGGCCATCACGTTTGCGAGCACGCTGGATCAGCTCCTCGTCGCGCCCAACACGACATCCGCGGTCACTGTGACCACGGGCGGCGCCACGACCTTCACCGGCGCGGTCGGTGCCGGAACTGCGCTCACCAGCCTCCTCGTCAACGGCGGCGGCAACACCGCGGTCAACGGTTCGGGCGTCAGAACGACCGGCGCGCAAAATTACGGAACACTCGGCACTCCCGAAACGGTCACGCTCGGCGGGCCGACGACAACGCTCACGAGCACCGGCGGCGGCGCGGTGTTCTTCAGCAGCACGGTGAACGGCGCGTCCGCGCTGACGGTGAACACGACCGGCACAACTACCTTCACTGGGACTGTGGGCTTCACAACGGCACTAACGAGCGTCACGACCGATGCCGGTGGCACGACGGCCATCAATGGCGGTCTGGTGCAGACCACCGGCCTCCAGAGCTTCGGCGACGACGTGACACTCGGCGCGGCGGCGACGACCTTCACCAGCACGGGCAACGCGAATGTGACGTTCGCCGGCAAGGTGGACGGCGCTTCGGCGCTGACGGTGAATACCACCGGCACGACCACGTTCGGCGGCGCGGTTGGCGGCACCACGGCGCTGACGAGCGTGACGACCAATCCGGGCGGCACGACGGCGATCAACGGCGGCGCCGTGACGACAACTGGCACGCAGACCTACAACGACAGCGTGACGCTCGGCGCGGCCACCACCACGATTACCAGCACCGGTAATCTGGCGGTGACATTCAACGGCACGGTTGACGGCGCTTCTGCACTGACGGTGAACACCACTGGCACGACCACCTTCACATTGGTCGTTGGCGGCACCACGGCGTTGACGAGCGTGACGACCAATCCTGGCGGCACGACGGCGATCAACGGCGGCGCGGTGACGACCACCGGCGCGCAGACCTACGGCGACAATGTCACACTCGGCGCTGCTGCGACCACGATCACCAGCACTGGCAGTGGTGCGGTGACATTCTCCGGCACGGTGAACGGGGCTTCGGCGCTCACGGTCAACACGGCCGGCACGACGACGTTTAGCGCCCTTGTCGGAAACACGACGCCGCTCACCAGCGTTACGACCGACGCGGCCGGCACAACGGCCATCAATGGCGGCGCGGTGACGACTGCCACGACGCAGACCTATAATGATGACGTGACGCTCGGTGCCAACGCCATCCTGACGAGCAACGCGGGTGCGGTGCCGCAGCCCAACCCGGCTGGTAACATCACGTTTGGCAAGACCCTCAACGGCCCCGGCTCGCTCACTGTGAACACGCAGGGCACTCTCGCTCTCAATGGCGCTGTTGGTGCGACGACGGCTCTCGGTGCCATCACGACAGATGCGGGTGGCACGACGGTGATCAACACCGCCACGGTCACCACGACCGGCGCGCAGCTCTACGGCGACAACGTGACGCTGGGCACGGCCACGACCACGCTCACCAGCACGGCTGGCGGCGCGGTGACGTTCTCTGGCACGGTGAACGGCGCTTCGGCCCTTACGGTCAACACGGCGGGCGCGACGACCTTCGGCGGCGTTGTCGGCGGGACAACGGCCCTGACGAGTGTTGTCACGGATGCGCCCGGCACGGTCGCCATCAACGGCGGCGCGGTCACGACGACCGGCACGCAGACCTACAATGAGAACGCGACCATCGGCGGCGCTGGAGTGACGGTGCTCACTGGCACGACGGTGACGTTCAACGGCAACGTCAATGCGCTTGCGGCGGGTGTTCAGGGCCTCACGATCGCCGGCAAGGCTGTCATTGGTGATGCGGCTGGCGACTCGGTTGGCGGCACGGCGGCCCTCAGCTCGCTGACGGTTACGGGCACCACGCTCATCACTGCGGGCGCGGTCACAACGACGGGCAACCAGACCTACGTTGGCACGGTGACGCTCAACTCGCCGCTGATCACGCTCACTGGCACAGGCGCGACATCGGTCATCAGCAGCACGGTGGTTGTGCCGCCGGCGCTCCCGACGAGCCTCACGGTTGTGGGCAACGGCAACAGCCTGAGCACGACGTTCAACGGTGTGACCGTGGTGAATGCCAATCTGTTCACCGGCCTGAAGGACCTGAGCGTTCTCAACGGCCCGACGGCGGGGTCAGTCACCCGCATCTCGGGCAACCTCACGGTGTCCGGCAACATGACGTTCAACCGCCTCGTGCTGACGGGTGATGTGGTTGCCACGAGCACGCTCAACGGCTCGTTCAACTTCGGCAGCGCAACGTCGCCGAATCCGCAGGTGCTGACGGTCTTTGCCAATGCATCAACGAGCGTCTTCGGCACGGTTGGCAACTTCGTGAACTTCGTGTTCAACTTTGACAACACGGGCGTGTTCACGGGAGACAAGTTCCCGTCACCGTTCAGCCAGGGCTTTGTGGGCGTGGTGGACGCGCAGAGCCAGGTTCCGAACGCCGGCGTGCCGGAATACCGGCCCGGGCTGAACGAGTTTGTGCCAGACTTCTTCGACCTCTTTTACGAGGACGAGTTGCCGGCCGCAACCGGCACGGTTCGCAGCGCGGACGTGTTCCGCAAGAAGCGGAAACACTATTACCAGCACCGGCTCGGGCAATAAGGCCGTCTGTCCTGCTGCAATGTGCAATTTAGCCCAACGAACAATGAAACTGCTCACACAATTCAGTCTGGTTCTGCTCCTTGGAGCGTTGTCGGCGTCCGGCCAGAATGCCGAGCGCAATGCGCCGCGCACACCGGCACCGGCCAAGTCAACGGCGCCAGCAACTCCGGATGCCGGTCAGTCCACCCTTGGAGAGGGGCCGGAGGTCACCATCGTTGAAAAACTCAAGGGCATCGTCATTGTAGATGCGGCGAAGACCATCAATCCGGCGGGTGCCCGCGGCGTTTCGGGCCTGCTGGTGCGCGGGCCGGCGTTCTTGATTGACACGAGGTTTGCGGCCGTTGTCGCCCCCTATCTCGGCGCCAAGCTGACGAACAAGAAGCTCGCACAGTTGCAGCGGGACATCATCCTGTTTGCGCGCAAGAAGGATTATCCGGTGGTGGACGTGCTCTTCGAGGAGCAGGAAATCGTTGATGGCGTCGTTCAAATCACTGTTCTGGTCGGCAAGGCCGGCAAGATTGCCATTCACAATGAGGGCGAGCAGTATTTCAGCAATGAATTTGTTGCGTCGCAAATCCGCCTGCACGAGGGCGAACCGATCAAGGAGAGCGACCTGCTCGGGGACATCAATTGGCTGAATCGCAATCCGTTCCGGCAGGTGGATGTCAAGTTGAAGCCCGGCGAAGTGGGCCGCGTGGACTTGGACGTGGATGTGAAGGATCGGTATCCGTTCCGCGTCTACATGGGGTTTGAGGATTCATTGACGCGCGTGCTCGACAGCCGCATGTGGTATGTCGGCTTCAACTGGGGCAATGCCTTCAAGCTCGACAGGGATCACCAGCTTAACTACCAGTTCTCCGCGAGCACGGACATCCGCCGCATGCAGTCGCATTCCGCGAGCTACATCATTCCGCTGCCGTGGCGTCACACGTTTACGATTTACGGTTCCCATACGGACGTCGAGCCTGACCTGACCGCGCTGGGATTTTCTGGCCTTCAGCAAAGGGGTGAGAGCTGGCAGTTGAGCGCGCGTTATGGCATCCCGCTGCCTCGAATCCTGGGAGTGGACTCCGAAGTGACCGCCGGGTTTGATTATAAGAACGCCGACAACAACCTCGAGTTCGGCGGAACCAACGTGTTCGCGCGCCCGACCGAAATCGGACAATTCTCGCTTGGCTATCATGGCGCCGTGAATGACCCGTATGGCCAGACCACGTTTGGCGTGACCGGTGTGTATAGCCCCGGCGGCCTGTTCAATCACAACAACGACACGGACTTCGGGCTGACCCGGTTCAACGGAACCAAGGCGAATTACTATTACGTCCGCCTCGATGGCGAGCGCGACACAAAGCTCCCGTGGGGGTTCACATGGGTGCTCAAGGGAACAATTCAGCTCACCGACGACGCTCTTCTGCCCAGCGAGCAGATCGGTGTCGGTGGCTATTCGACGGTTCGCGGATACGAGGAGCGTCTGGCCAACGGCGACCACGGCTGGGTCATCAACAACGAACTTCGCACTCCGGCGTGGCGGATCAGCAACATCACCGGCGATCCAGAAACCGGCGACAACCTTCAGTTCCTGATTTTCTATGACGCCGGATCGGCGAGTTTCGCCTACAGCTTGACGACTGACCCCATCCACAATGACCTCTCGTCGGTCGGCGCTGGCCTCAGGTTCACCGTCGGCAGGAACGCCACGCTGCGCCTCGACTACGGCTACCAGTTGTCCGATCGCGAACTCAGTGGCCGGCATCAGCGCGGCCATGTGGGCTTTCAGTTGAACTTCTAGTTTTCTGAGAATGCCAGTTTTCAGCCCGGCTGGGTTAAATCTCAGCCGGGCATTTTCGTTGGCAGATGGAAAGGATCGCTGTTGTTCGAATCGCCTGCCAATTTGGTGCGTGAATTCCACGCGCAATGCGTGAACATTTCATGCACGGACCTTCGGATGGATGCGGTCGAGCGAGAAATGCCTGATTTCAGGCTGTTTTTTAGGTTCGCCCGTTCTGGCATCGCGCTTGCTAATGGTTTAGAACAATAAGTTGGCTCAGGCGTGGAGATGGTCTCCCGGCGGCCGGCTTGGAACCTGTAAAACCTATGATCAAACAACTCCGCAGCAAGAGGATCGGGGCGTTCACGCTCATCGAACTCCTCGTCGTGATCGCGATCATCGCGATCCTCGCAGGCATGCTTCTGCCGGCGCTGGCCAAGGCCAAGGCCAAGGCCGCCCGCATCAAGTGCGTCAACAACCTCAAGCAGGTGGGCCTGGCCTTCCGCGTCTTCTCCAACGACAACGACGATCGGTATCCCTACCGCACCTCGGGCACGTGGATCGCGAACTCAGCGGCGACATCGTCCGTTGGACCCGGCGGCGGCTGCGCCGGCAACGTGGCGAACCGCTGGCAGAACTCCGTGCATGGCGTGTCGGACACGTATGGCTTCCTGTCCAACGAGCTGGGCAGCGCCAAGATCCTCATGTGCCCCGGCGACCGCCTGCGCCTGAACTATATGGCCGTGGACTTTTCCACGAGCATCACGTCGCCGAACTACGGCACCTTTGGCGGCAACCCCGGCCTTGGGCAGCCGTTGCACACGATTGCATCCTCGGTGAACGCCATTGGCGGCGGGGCCATCAGCTACGGCATCGGCCTGGATGCGGACGAGACGCGGCCGCAGGTGCCGTTGGCCCACGACGGGAACATCGGTGCGGCAAACGGCGCTCCGAACGTGGCGCTTTATCAGATGACACAGGCTGTCAACGGTGGTGCTCCTTTGAGCGCGGGCCGCTACGGCGTTCCGCTGCAGGGCGCTTCGGCCTACGGGGCGGGTGCCGCCCTCACCGGTTCGCATGGGTGGGTGTTTGGCGTGTCCAATGTGGCGCCGACGAGCGGCGGCGCGGGTGCGCACCACGACATTCAGGGCAACACGACGCTGTCGGACGGCAGCGTGCAGCAGCAGTCCTCCTCGGCGCTCTACACGACCATCCAGCAGGGCGTGAACGCGGTGACGGGCACGACGGCGGCGGGCAACGCCGTTGCGATGACCTTCCCGCAGTAAGCTCTGCCTTGTCCAGTTTCACGGGGCGCCCGAAAGGGCGCCCTTTTTGTTTTCACGACTCAAATCCGGCGGTGAGACGGATGATCTCAACGAGCGAACGCTTCGCGCGGAAACCCGCAAGCCGCGCGAGCTTCTCGACACCCGGCTTGCGGCGCAGCATGTCCTCGAAGCCCGGCGCGTAGGCCGTGCTGTAGGGAATGAATTCAACCGGCGACGCGGAGCCGAGTTCGCGCGCGACGAGCCGGGCCAGTTCCGCGATGGAGATTTCCTCCGTGCTGCCGACGTTGACGACTTCGCCGCGCGCCGCGGGACAGTTCATCAATCGCACGAGCGCCTCCACCGTGTCGAGCACGTGGCAGAAGCAGCGCGTCTGCGTGCCGTCGCCATGCACGCGGAGCGGGCGACCCGCGCGGGCGGCCTCGATAAAGCGCGGCAGCACCATGCCGTAGCGTCCCGTCTGGCGCGGACCGACGGTGTTGAAGAGCCGTGCGATGATCACGGACAGCCCGCGCTCGCGGTGGTGCGCCAGCGCGAGGAACTCGTCCATCAGCTTCGAGCACGCGTAGCTCCACCGGCCGAGATGCGGCGGGCCGATGAGCAGGTCGTCTTCCTCGCTGAACTCTTCGCGCTGGCTCTTGCCATAGACCTCGGACGTGGATGCGAGCAGCACGGGCACGCGATGGCGGCTGGCCGCGTCGAGGATTGCTTCGGTCTCGCGCAGGTTTGTCTCGATGGTGCGAATGGGCGAGTTGACGACAAGTTCCACGCCGACAGCGGCCGCGAGATGAAATATCCCGGAAGAATCCGCCACAAGCCCGTCAAGCCCGGCGCATTCGGAGACTTTGCTTTCAACGCAGTGAAGGGATGGATGTCCGCGAACGGCTGCGAGATTGTTCCAGCTTCCGGTCGAGCAATCATCAATCACTGTCACGTGTGCTCCGTCGGCGAGCAGTCGTTCGGTGAGATGCGAGCCGATGAAGCCGGCGCCGCCCGTGACGAGGACTCGATTCGCGCCGGGGTTCATTCGAGCGCCTTGGCAATGGCGAGCGCCATCTTGGAACGGTGGCTGGGATTGGCGATGAGCCTTGCCTCGGTTGGGTTCGAGAGGTAACCACCCTCGATCAGCACGGCGGGGCAGTTCTGCCCGCGCAGCACCGTCATGAACCGTGCGTGCCGCACGCCGCGGTCGTTCAAATCGGCGACGCTCGCGAGCGAGCGGTGCAGTCGCGCGGCGTATTGGAGGTTCAGCCGGTCGAAATGATTGTTGGTGAGGGCCTCGGACGGATCGTCCTTGAAGTCGCGCGTGAGGTTTGACGGCATTCCTGCGGGCGTGAGGCAATATGTTTCAAGGCCCGACTGTGTTGTCAAAGGTGAGTTGAAATGCAGGCTGATGAACAAATCCGGCTTGTAGCGGTTGGCGAGCGCGACGCGGTCCTGCAGGCCGACGCTTGCATCAGTGGTGCGGGTGAGGATGACTTTCCACCCGCGCTGTTCGAGCAAGGGCTTGAGCCGCTTGGCCCAGTCCAAAGTGTATTCCTTTTCAAACTTGCCGTTGAACGCGCTCTTGGCGCCCAGGTTGTCGCCGCCGTGTCCGGGATCAATCACAACCACGCGGCTGTCGCGCGGAGGCAGCGTGTGCGCGGACAGGAGTGGAAGAAGGTTTTTTTGCGCGTCGAGGCTGTGAACGAACAACTGGTGGTTGGAAAATTGCGGCGCGAAGCCGAGAAAGAACTTCATCCCATTGCATGACGCAAGCTGGCTGCCGGCGGTAAGAATGATGTTCGCGCCGCTCGCGCGGAGCTGGAACGCGTTGGTGGAGGAACCAGTCCGCTGCACATGACCGAGGTGGTTCAACTGGCTCCACGAATCAAGTGAAACCCATGCGCCCGTGATCGCGGGCTGCGCCGGCGTGGGAAGAGGCTGCGTAAGCTGGGGCTGCACCGGTGGCGGCAGAATTAACGGAGCCGCGGGAGCCGGCGGGTTCGTGCGCGGAGCCGGTTGTGGCTGTGGCACCGTGGGTTGGACAACGGATGTCGGAGGTTTCGGCTGCGGGACGGCGGCCGTTCGCGGCGTCGTGGATGGGACGTAGGTGACCGACGGGCGCGGTTTGCTGCCGCCCGGGCTGCCGCAGCTTGCGGCGCTCAAGGCGGCGCACAGGAGCACGCGCGCCGGATGGAGTCGAGGCACGGCTTGTTTTATTGCGGAGGACGCGCTGCGACTCAAGCCTGATGTTGTCCATGACTGGCCGAGTCCTCACTCGCACGGCACGAGCGCTTGCGCTAGCATGGGTGCGAATGAAACTTTCGTCCGAAACTGTTGATGCGATGCCGTCAGCGAAGTCACGCGTGGGCCCCATTGCATTGGTGCTGTTCCTTGCGACGATGGTGCTTTATGCACGGACATTCCACTTCGACTTTGTCAACTATGATGATCCGGTGTTCGTCACGGAGAATCCTATCGTCAGATCGGGCCTTACTATGGATGGATTGGTGCTGGCGTTCACGACCGCTCACGCCGATTACTGGCGACCGCTGAGTTGGGTGTCCCACATGATGGATGTCGAACTATTCGGCATGCACGCGGGTTTCCATCATTTGACAAACGTTCTATGGCATTCAGCCGCGGCGGGAGCGCTGTTTTTTGCCATGCGAGCGTTGACTGGAGCCTTATGGCCAAGCGCTTTTGTGGCCGCATTGTTCGCGTGGCATCCTTTGCGGGTTGAATCCGTCGCATGGATTGCGGAGCGCAAGGACGTGATGTGCGGATGTTTCTGGTTTCTGACGCTGTGGGCTTATGCACACTATGCGATGCGCCTGAACAGGCGCTGGTATCTTGCCACGTTCGTCCTTTTTTTGCTCGGCCTCATGTCCAAGCCGATGATTATTACGCTTCCTTTTCAGTTGCTGTTGCTTGATTTCTGGCCGTTGCGCCGGATGCCATGGCCGCGCGTCGTCTCGGTGAACACGTCGCAACCGAGGGGGCGCCCATCAGAACCTTCAAGGGCGCCCGCTGCTTCGGTCACTGAACTGCTCTCGGAGAAAATCCCTTTCTTCGCCGCAGCGGTGTGTGTTGCTGTTTCAAGTTTTTATTCGGTGCATGATATGGGTGCAATGGCCACGCTTCCGGCTGTCTCCCTTTCTTCCCGACTTGTGAATTGTGTCGTTTCGTATGCAACGTATGTTGCGATGCTCTTTTGGCCGGCCAATCTGGCGGTGTTGTATCCTTTGCCACCGACCTGGCCGGTTTGGCGCGTGGTTGTATCGGCCATGCTTGTAATCAGCATGACGTATCTAGCCATCAGTTTGGCAAGAACGCGGCCTTACATTTTGGCGGGCTGGTTGTGGTTTATCACGATTCTGTTGCCGGTGATTGGACTGGTGCAGGCCGGCGAACAAGTGTTTGCTGATCGTTACACATACGTTCCTTGCGTCGGCCTTTTTATGGCAGCAGTGTGGTTGGCGCTGGACGGACTCAAAGAGGGGAAAAATCTCCGCGGATTTTTGCCGTTTGGGGCGGGCGCGGCCGTTATTGCCTGCATCGTGGCAACGTCGTTGCAACTGTCTCATTGGCAGAACAGCGTGACCCTGTTCGAGCATGCGCTGAAGGTGACCCAAAATAATCCGGTTGCGCATGCCAACTTAAGCGGCGCTTTTCTGGAAGCAGGTCGGTTCAAGGAGGCCGCAGAGCAGGCCGCCGCCGCCTTGCGCCTTCGTCCTGATTTTGTTGTCGCAGAGAACAACCTCGGCGCGGCCCTGGCGGAGGCGGGTAAATTCGAGGAGGCAGCGGCGCATTTCGCCGCAGTCTTGCGTCTCCGACCAAATCGTCCGGACACACTCATTAACCTTGCCACGCTGTCGAGCAAGGTGGGGCGCCACTCTGAAGCCCGTGCATACTTTGCTTCAGCCGTAGCCAATGGGGCGGATCCCGTCACTGTAGAATCCTTCGTGGGTCAATTCTCCGAAAAGGCGCGCAGGCAACCTGATGACTTCGAGGCTTGGTATAATCTTGGAAGCGCGCTGACCGCCGCCGGCAGGAATGTGGAAGCCATCTCAGCCCTTGAAAATGTCGTGAGATTGAAACCCGACTACGCAGACCCGCACATTGATCTGGGCATCGTTTTGGCAAAGCAAAACCGTCTGGCCGAGGCTGTGGAGCAATTCCATGAAGGCCTTCGTTTGAACCCCAATTCATTTGAGGGACATTCACATTTGGCCAGGGTGCTTTTCTCCCTTGGCCGCACAAATGAAGCGCGCCTCCATGACGAAACGGCAAACAGCCTTCACCCCAAATCCGGAGGCGAGAAATGATTTGGCATCGAGTTGGGCATTAAACGTTTGAATGAGAGCGCTGCGCTCGGAGCTTCCACAGTGTTTCTCACTGTGGCCGCCGATAGGGGCGACCAGTCTGATACAGCTTCACTCGTTCTGCGAGTTCGCCCGCCAAGGTTGACTGTTTGCCCGTAACGGCAAGTTCTTGGGCTTTGGTGGCCGCGCTCACGGCGTCATCAAAGCGACCGCATTCAGCCAAAGCCGCGGCCAGAGTGTCGAACGCCATTGCCTGCTGCCCGCGTGTCATTTGCAGTAACTGCTCCGCCAATCGCAACGCTTCGGAGCCGTTGCGCACGTTGTCATCCGGCGATGTGCACAGGAGCCAGGCCAGCTTGTTGATGGCGTTCGCGTTGTCAGGATTAATTCTGAATGCTTCGCGGAATTCCGCAGCCGCCTCGGCGTCATGCCCCGTCCGTGTAAGCGCCAGGCCGAAGTTGTAGCGTGTGATCGGATTGTCTGGGCGCAGGCGTATCGCTTCACGATAGTGCGTGATGGCGTCCTCAAGGCGGCCCGAGTTGGCAAGCAGCCCGCCGAGATTTGCGTGCGGCAGGTCGTTGGCGGGGTCGAGCCGAATCGCCTCAGTGTAGTGCCGGGCTGCCTCCGGCATGCGACCTTGCTGGGCGAGGAGGACACCCAAGTCAATGTGCGCGGTCGCATAATCCGGCTTTACTCTCACTACGTTCTCAAGTGGTGCGATGGCTTCCACACCTCGTCCGACGGCGGACAATGCGTTTGCCAGATAGTAGCTCGCCTCGGGATCCATGGGGTTTTTGCGGGCTTCAGCGGCAAAATTATCCAAGGCAGATTGAATCTTATTCTGGTCAGCTTGCTGAATCAAGGCGAGTGCATATTGAGCGCGTGCCTCTGCGTGCCGGCCCTGACTGGCCAAAATGCCAGCAAGATTGTAACGCGCGTGGCCTCGATGGGGCGACGCCTTGAGCGATTCGATGAATTGATGCAAGGCGTCGTTTGTTCGGCCTGCGGCAAGGTATTGAACTCCCAGGTCATTGTGGGCCAGGTAATTGTATTGTGTCACAGCCACAGCGCGCTCAAACAATGTCATCGTGTTTCGCCAGTGCCGTAGTTGCTGCGCCGTGCCAATGGCGCAACCGATCAAAACTACAACCGTTGCGCCCGTAAGCCATTTCAATCCGCGCATGTTTCGATCTGCCCATGTCGTCGCAATCCACACCACAGCGATGAACAAACCGATCAGCGGGATGTAGGTGTAGCGGTCGGCAATGAACTGTGCCCCGACTTGCACCAACCCAATCACAGGCACCAGCGTCCCCAAAAACCAGCACCACCCCACCACGACAAACGGGCGCTTCCGAAGCCAAACCACTGCCATCAGCGTAACAGCAACCAGAATCACGCAGGAAAAAATCACCCGCCCCACCGGCCAGCCCGTCGGCAACGGATAGAGCACCGCCAAGTCCGCAGGCCAGAACATCTTCCGCAGGTATTCCACATAAGCTACAACACTGTTGGCCGACCGTGCCCTTAGCGGGAATGATTCCATCAAAAGGGTCGCACCCACCTGCTTTTGGTTCACATAGGTCACCACGCTCACTACGCCCGCCAGCAGAAGCATCGGGAGCTTTTCAGCCAGCAGCCTCAGCCACGCCCGTCTGGTCGCATCCCGCTCAAAGCGCCCCAGCGGCCAGTAGTCCAGCAGCAGCAGCGCAAAGGGCAGCGTCACAATCATCGGCTTGGACATCAGGCCGAGGATGAAACATCCCAGCACCATCGAATAAGATTTCACCGACGGGTTGCGCGCGTAGCGCTCGTAAGCCAGCAGCGTCAGGAACCAGAACGTCGCGCACAGCACGTCCTTGCGCTCCGCAATCCACGCGACGGATTCGACGTGCAGCGGATGCCACGCGAAGAGGGCCGCAACAATCGCAGAAGGCCACTGACGGCCCGTCAATCGCAGCAGCGCCAGAAACAGCAGGACTGAGTTCAGCGCATGAATCAGGACGTTCGTTAGATGATGCGCCCCGGCATCGAGGCCGAACAACTCCACGTCGAGCATGTGCGACACCCAGCTCAACGGACGCCAGTAGTCCGCCGGTGCGGTGAGAAACGCCTCGCGAACTCCGCCCCACGTCAGCCCGCCCAACACCATCGGGTTTTCCGTCACGAAAACGTTGTCGTCGTAGTTGACGAAGTCAAACCGGCTCGCCGGCGCATAAAGCGCCAGCGTCACAAGGAACAGCCCCAGTGCAATGATGCGCACGGGCGTTGCTGCTAACCGAGTCACGTCAGCAGATTCGGATGGGAACTTCATCAGGTTCAGGTTAGCGGAATCGCTCGCGTCGCGCGAGCAAATGAGTCGCTTGCCCGCGTCTGACCATGGCTCCATAGTGCTTCCGAAGCGGCTGTCAACTTAGCATGAAAATCCTCATTGCCATCACGGGCGCCAGCGGAATGTTTTACGCGCAGCGATTGCTCGACAACCTCGACCCTCGCGCGCACGAAATCCACGTCGTCATGAGCAACTACGCGCAGCAGGTCATCGCGGAGGAACTGCCTGGCGGCCTGCGCCTGCCCGAGGGCGCGCAGCGGCACAGCCTCAAGAGCATGAATGCGCCCTTTGCCAGCGGCTCGAACCCACCGGACGTGATGGTTGTCATTCCCTGCACGATGGGCACGCTCGGCCGCATTGCGCACGGTTACAGCGAGGACGTGCTGCTCCGTGCCGCCGACGTCGTGCTGAAGGAAAAAAGAAAACTCATCCTCGTCCCACGCGAGACGCCGCTGAGCCTGATTCACGTGAAAAACTTTGAACTACTCCTGCTCGCGGGCGCGACGCTCATCCCGGCGAACCCGCTCTTTTACACAAACCCAAAAACCATCGAGCAAGTCGTGGACACTGTCGTCGCGCGGGTGCTCGATCACATGGGCATTCCGCAGAAGCTCGTGTCCCGTTGGCAGGCCGAGCCTGAGTAGAGAGACACGAAGATGCATTCTTTTCTTCTCCGCGTCTTCGCGACTCCACGGTAAATTCACACTGATGTTCGCAACGCTTCGCAAGTGGGCTTCATTCGTGAAGTTCTCGCACACGGTCTTCGCGCTGCCGTTTGCGCTGGCCTCGATGGCCGTTGCGGCGCGTGAAAACCGTGGCTGGCCAGGTTTGCGAACCTTCCTCCTAATCCTTGCCGCGATGGTTTGCGCCCGCACATGCGCAATGAGTTTCAACCGAATTGCGGATCGCAAGTTTGATGCGGAAAATCCGCGCACCGCAAACCGTCATCTGCCGACGGGCGCGATCTCGCTCGCGAGCGCGTGGCTGTTCTGCGGGTTGAGCGCGGTGGGACTCGTCGCGGCTGCGTTTTTTCTCAACCCGGCCTGCTTCTATCTTTCTCCCGTCGCGCTGTTTTTTGTGTGCTTCTATTCATTGACGAAACGTTTCACAGACTACACGCATGTCTGGCTTGGCGTGGCGCTCGCGCTTGCGCCCGTCGGTGCGTGGCTCGCGGTCAAGGGCGGCGTAGCGGTCACGACGTGGTGGCCGCCGAAGCAGAGCTTCGTCCTGCCGCTGCTCATGGCGGTGGCCGTCGTCTTCTGGCTCGTCGGCTTCGACATCATCTACGCGCTACAGGATTACGAGTTCGACCGCACTCATGGGCTGCGCTCGCTCGTGGTCGCATGGGGGCCGCTCAACGCGCTCAAGGCCGCGTTCCTCGCGCACATGTTCATGTGGGGATTGCTCGCGCTGTTCGGCCTGCTCGCGGGATTTCGTCTCGCCTATCTCATCGGCATGATCATCATTCTTGGGTGCCTGCTGGTCGAACACTGGCTGGCGCGGCGGCGGAGCCTGGGCTGGGTGCAAAACGCCTTCTTCCGCCTCAACGCGCTCATCAGCGTGGTCTTCCTCATCACGACCACCGCCGAAGTCGCGCTGCCGTGGTGGAAAATGTGGAACTAAACGCGAATGACGTTCGTGCTCAAACACAGTCCGCTGCGCGACCTCTACGACAAGGTCGCGGCGGGCGAACGCATTTCCGAAACCGACGCGCTGCGGCTGTTTGAATCCAAGGACCTGAACGCGCTCGGCGCCATTGCCGATCTCGCGCGACAGAAGAAAGTCGGCAACCGCGCCAGCTACATCATCAACCGCTACATCAACTATTCGAACTACTGCATCCTCTCCTGCCAGTTCTGCTCGTTCGCGCGCAAGAAGCGCGACGCGGACGGCTTCGAGTTGACGATCCCGCAGATGGTCGAGAAGGCGTGCGAGGCATTGAAGCTTGGCATCACGGAATTGCACATCGTCGGCGGACTGCACCCGTCGCTGCTGTTCAGTTACTACGTGGATATGCTGAAGGCGTTGAGCGCGCTCAATGACGGTAGGGCCGCGCTGCCGCGCGGCCACGACGGACAGAAGGACGACCAACAGGTCGTCCCTACCACTCGACTTCAACTTAAATGCTTCACCGCCATTGAAATCCTGCACCTCGCTTGGCTCGCAAAAAAATCCGTTGAGCAAGTTTTGATTGAATTGAAAGCAGCGGGCCTTGATTCCCTCACCGGCGGCGGCGCGGAAATTTTCCGTCCGGAAGTCCGCAGCGCCATCGCCAAGGGCAAGGAATCCGCCGAGGAATATCTGGACGTTCACCGCACCTGGCACAAGCTCGGCGGACGCAGCACCTGCACGATGCTGTTCGGCCACGTCGAATCGCTCGCCGACCGCGTGGATCACCTGCGGCAATTGCGCGCGTTGCAGGACGAGACGCGCGGCTTCGTTGGCTTCGTGCCGCTGCCGTATCAGCCGGAGAATAACGACATCCCGGTGAAGACACCGCCCACGGGCTTCGACGCGTTGCGCACCATCGCCGTGAGCCGCATCTACCTCGACAACTTCGATCACATCACCGCCTACTGGGTGGGCATGGGATTGAAGCTGGCACAGGTGGCGTTGAGCTACGGCGCGGACGATCTGCACGGGACGATCATCGAGGAACACATCTTCCACATGGCCGGCGCGACCTCGCCGCAATTGCAGACCGAAGCCGAAATGCTCAAAGCCATCCGCGAAGCCGGCCGCACGCCGGTGCAACGGAATACGTTTTACGAACCGATCAAAGTCTGGGATGCCGTGCCATCGGAGGACGGTGACGATCACAGTGAACGAAGTTCAACCGTGCTGGAGAAAAATCTTGCGACGGCATGAACGAGCCGGAAGACCTTACAAAACTTCGCCTGGCTCCGCGGGAGACGATGGCCGAGACCGCGCGGCGCATCGAGCGGGAGAAGCGCGCGGAGCAGGCGCAGCGCGAGCGCGAGATGTCACAATGTCCGCTCGCGCCACTGCGCATCGGCTCGGTGCCGTATCTCAACGGCGCTCCGCTCACGCGAGGCATCGAGGACAAAATCGTCCTCGCCCCGCCGTCGCGACTCGGTGAACTTTTGCACAAGGGCGAACTCGACGCCGCGCTCGTGAGCATCACTTTCCCACTGCTCAATGACGGCTACGATATTCTCGATGGCATTGCCGTCGCCTCTTTGGGCGAAGTGAAAAGCGTGCTGCTTGCGCACAAAAAGCCGCCGGAGGAACTCACGGAAATCTTCTGCGACACCGCGTCGCTCACGAGCGTTAATCTGTTGCGCATACTGCTGGCGGAACGCGGGCTTCGACCGGAGTTTCGGCCGCTGTTGAACTATGAGGATGCGCATTTTCATGCCGCCACGCTGCTTATCGGGGACGCGGCGGTTGAGTTCGCGCGCAGTTCGCATGACTACCAGATATGGGATCTCGGTTCGGCTTGGTATGATTTGACGAAGCTTCCTTTTGTTTACGCGGCATGGGTGCTGCGGCGCGGCGCGGACACGACGGAGATTCGCCGTGCCCTTCGTGATGCGCGCGACTTCGGCCTCGACACGCTTGATGCCATCATCGCTTCGCGAAAGGAGTTCGATTACGAATTCCGCAAGGACTACCTCGGCTGGCACATCCATTATCACCTCGGTGCGGACGAGAAGCGCGGCATGGAAAAATTCATGGAACTCATGCGCAAGCACGGCATTGGGCCGCTGTTCGAGCCGCACTTTGTCGCGTGAGAAGCAGGCAAGCGCTTCAATGCTGCTTCAACTTCCGGTTCAATTCATGCACCGCGGCAGCGATGCGTTCCTCAACGGACTCCGCCCACGGGCCGGGATGAGTCACGCTGAAGCGCATCGCACCGCCAGCCTCGTAGCCACCTTCCTGCCACACGCGCCGGCTGGGGATGTAGGCCATCACGTCGTTCGAGTAACCGGCGACCCACACCGCCGGACCGGCGAGTTCTTTTTTGAAGCGGTGCGAAAAATCCACGACCGTCTCGCCGCCGAGCGCTACGAGCATGAGCGCGTCGCCGAACTGAACGACTTGCACGGGATACGGATATTTCTCCGGCAATGTTTCTCCCTTCTCCAGTTTTTCCAGCATTCGTTTGGCGTGCGAGACCTCGTTTTTATCCTTTGACTGAAGCCGCTGCTGAAATTCCTCGCGCGAAGGCGCGGGCGCATAGCTGATGTCAATTTCCGTGAACGCCGCGCGCAACGGGCCGCTCACGGATTTCATCGTGGTGCCGAGCGCGGCGTCCACGGCGGTCGCGAGGCTGCGCCCGTGTTTCTGCGCGAGTTCGACGGTGCCGCGCGGATACGGATTTTGGTCGCCGCCGCAGCCGATCATGAAGAGTGCGACCGTGCCCGGATGATCGGCTTGAAAATACTCCTGCGCGAAGCCCGCGTAATCACCGCAGATCTGATAGAGCGCGAGCGTGGTGTTGTGGCACGCGTAGCCGAAGAGCACTGCGCGCAGCTTGCCGTCGGCGTCCTCGACGCGCAGCACCGGCACATTGTGATCCACCGGGCCGTCGGGATTCGGACTGTTCTTGTAGCCGTCCT
This sequence comes from uncultured Verrucomicrobiota bacterium, assembly GCA_964589935.1. Lineage (GTDB taxonomy): Bacteria > Verrucomicrobiota > Verrucomicrobiia > Limisphaerales > VHCN01 > VHCN01. Next base: position 62,477 of record CAZPVD010000010.1, read on the forward strand.
TCGTCGGCAGGCGGCGGTTCATCGCGAAGCCGCATCGTGCATGGCTGTAAGCCAGCCGGGCCGGCGCGCGGTTTGACAGCGCTGCGCCGATGAGAGTGAACAGCTTTTCCTCCAACTGCCGCCCGTAAATCTCGCCGAGCTTTGCGGGTTTGAACTCGCCGTCATCCGCCGGCGTGCGGCCGACGCGGAACTCCGGCCCGCTGTGCGTGTGCGACGCGTTCAACAACAAACCCTCCGGCGGCAACTGCCACGCCTTTTGCGCGCGGGCTTCGAGATTTTTGCGCAGCGTGCGTGGGATGCCGATGAGGTCGAGCGTGATGATGACGAGCCGCGTGCCGCGGTCGTCTTCGAGCGCGAGCGCCTTGGCGAAGAGGTCGTTGATCTTGCCGTTGCTCACGTTCGTGCGGCTCGCGTAGCCAGCCATCCACATCGGCTGCTCCGGCGTGATGACGACCGTGGCGACGCCGGCCTTCCACGGCGTGGGCACATCGGCGGCGAGCGAGGCGAGGCCAGCGGCGAGAAAAACGGCGAGCGTGAGGCGCGGAATGCGGGCGTTCATGATGGCAGCGATTGCTTCTGTTGACGCTGCAAAGGAGCGCTGGATTCGTCCGCAAATCGCGGCTGTTTCTGGACTTTGTGCCCCGGCGGCGTGGTGGTAGGATTTTTCGCGTGATTTGCGACGCGTCGCTCGACGAGCTGCTCCAGAAAGTCTGGGACGGCGGGCGCATCAATGCCGCAGAGGCGCGGCGGCTGTATTCGCTGCCGCTGGAGGAACTCGGCGCGCTCGCGGATCAGCGACGGCAGTTGGCGAAGAAGAAATCTTACGACGGGCGCGGCAACGAGATCGTGACCTACATCGTTGACCGCAACGTCAATTACACGAACGTCTGCAACGTCTATTGCAAGTTCTGCGCGTTTTACCGCACGGAAAAGGACGCCGACGCCTACGTCATCACGCACGAGGAGATGGACAAAAAAATCTCCGAGACCGTCGCGCTTGGCGGCACGCAGATTCTCATGCAGGGCGGGCATCATCCGAAGCTGACGAAGCGGTGGTATCTCGACTTGCTCGCGCACATCAAGGCGAAGTGGCCGCAGGTGAACATTCACGGCTTCAGCCCGAGCGAGTTTAACGCGTTCCAGGAATTCTTCGGCGAGCCGGTCGAGCAAATCATCCGCGACTTCGTGAAGGCCGGACTTGGCTCGATTCCCGGCGGCGGCGGCGAAATTCTCGTGGACCGCGTGCGCCAGCGCATCGCGCCGCTCAAGGCGATGAGCGACGACTGGCTCGGCGTGATGGACACCGCGCACCGGCTCGGACTCGCGAGCACGGCGACGATGATGTTCGGCCACGTCGAGACGGTCGAGGAACGCATCGAGCACCTCGAACGCGTGCGGGCGCAGCAGGACAAATCGCTGACCTACGGCGGTGCGGGCTTCACCGCCTTCATCGCGTGGACGTTTCAGGCCGAGCATACGAAGCTGAAAGCGCCAACCGTCGGCGCGCACGAATATCTGCGGATGCAGGCGCTTTCGCGCATCTACCTTGACAACATCGCGAACATCCAGAGCTCCTGGGTCACGCAGGGGCTGGACATCGGGCAGGTCGCGCTCAAGTTCGGCGCAAATGACCTCGGCAGCATCATGATCGAGGAGAACGTCGTCAGCCAGGCCGGCACGACCTTCCGCATGGGCGTGGCCGACATGCAACGGCTCATTCGTGATCTCGGCTACGAGCCGCATCAGCGCGACAACTGGTATCGGCTTTTGAACTGAGCATTCCGCCGATGACTCAGCAGCCTTCCACAAACAAGTTACGGGCGAACCGGGTCACCTTTTATATCATGCTGGCACTGGCTGGCGTGACGCTCGTGCTCTTCCGTCCGGTGCTCGGCTTCCAGTTCCTCAACTACGACGACAATGTTTTCGTGACGGAAAACCCGATGGTGTTGGGCGGGCTGACGTGGGGCGGAGTTCGCGAGGCGTTTCTCACCGCACCGGCGGACTACTGGCGTCCGTTGAGCTGGGTGTCGCACATGCTCGACGTGGAGTTGTTCGGCCTCGATGCCGGGGCGCATCATCTAACGAACGTCCTGATTCATGCGCTGAACTCAGTCCTGCTGTTTCTGGCGCTGCTGCGATTGACGGGCCGTCAGTGGCCTTCTGCGATTGTTGCGGCCCTCTTCGCGTGGCATCCGCTGCACGTCGAATCCGTCGCGTGGATTGCGGAGCGCAAGGACGTGCTGTGCGCGACGTTCTGGTTCCTGACGCTGCTGGCTTACGAGCGCTACGCGCGCAACCCGTCGGTGAAATCTTATTCGATGGTGCTGGGATGTTTCATCCTCGGCCTGATGTCCAAGCCGATGATTGTGACGCTGCCCTTTGCGCTGCTGCTGCTGGACTACTGGCCGCTGGGGCGCTTCCGCCGAAAGGCAACTCCAGGCGAGCCGCTCGCGCGCACTTGGCTTCGGCTGGGACTTGAAAAACTTCCGATGCTCCTGCTGGCCGCGGCGGCGAGCGTTTCGGCGTTTCTCAAGGCGCGGGAACTTGGAGCGTTGTATCCGACTGAGACATTTCCACTTGGCGCACGAATTACCAACAGCCTCGTTGCGTATGAGGAATACATTGAGAGGATGTTCTGGCCCGCCGATCTTGCAATCCTCTATCCCCTCCCTGCGAGCTGGGCTGTGGGGCGCGTGATTGTCGCAGGTGCGATTGTAGCTTTTGTGACACTGGCTGTAGTGATCTGGGTCAAGAAACGGCCGTTCATCGCGGTCGGATGGTTGTGGTTCCTCGGGACTTTGGTGCCTGTGATTGGGTTGGTGCAAGTCGGAGCACAGTTTATCGCGGATCGTTACACTTATATTCCGTTAATTGGCCTTTTCATGGCAATCGTTTGGACAACCGATGAAATTCTCGCTGCACGGCATTCCCTGCGCGCGCCGGCGATTGCATTGGTGACTGTGCTACTCGTCGCGTGTGCAGCGGGAACCACGATGCAGCTCCGATATTGGCGCGACAACATGAGCGTATTTGGGCACGCCGTGCAAGTGACATCCGGAAATGTCATCGCCCACAATAATCTTGGCAGCGAGCTGGCGAGGGAGCAGCGATTCGAGGAGGCGGCGCATCATTACGGGGAAGCGTTGCGGATAGGACAAGGCCAATGGAATGAGCCTTGGCGCGTCGGTGACAAAATAAAAATCCTATACAACCTCGCATTGGTTCGATCGGAACAGGGCCGCAGGGATGAAGCCGCAAGTCTGTATTCGCGTGTGCTGGAAGAAAATCCGAACCATGCAGGCGCGCATGTCAATCTCGGCAACCTGCTTGTAGATCAAGGAAAACTCACAAATGCCATCGTCCATTACGAGACCGCGCTCAGAGTTCAGCCGCGAGATGCAGACGCTCATTTCAACTTTGCCAACGTGCTTGCCGACCTTGGACGTGCAGCGGAGGCGCAGCAGCACTACGCCGCTGCCGTGCAGTTCAATCCAGGGCATTTCCGCGCGCGCTACAATCTCGGTAACATCTTGGCAGCGCAGGGCAAAATGACCGAGGCAGTGACTCAGTTTCAAGCTGTTGTGGGATTGCAACCTGATTACGCACCGGCGCGCTTCAACCTCGGCGCGGTTCTGTTCCAGATGAATCGCGCGGCCGAGGCGGCGGAACAATTTCAAGCGGGGTTGAAGCTCGACGCGAACTCCATTGAAGGCCACTACAACTTGGCGCAGTCGCTTGTGCAACTCGGACGAACAAACGAGGCGCGCGAACACTTGGAGGCTGCGCGCCAGTTGCAAGCTACGAAAGCGAAACAGAAGTAACAAACTTTCCCGGATCGTGCTGGCTCGCTTAATGCGAGCCGCGTCATTTCGTAGCTCCTGCGATGAGCACGGATTCTTTTAGCAGTCGCGCCGCGCGATTCATCTTGGTGTTCGGATTTCCGGGGGACTTGTCGTGATCGTCAATCGGGGAGTCGTTCCATGAGCACACGAGGTCGAGGCTTGGCATGATCCACAGCACACGCATGCCGCCGTGCCCCGCGGCGACGAAGGTGTCCGGCGGTGCATCCGCGAAGAGCCGCTGACCGAGCGCATTCGTGCGGTTGAGCCACCAGTTGAAGCTGTAAAAGCCCGGCCCGGTGGGTGTGATGTTGCGCGTGCCGCCGAGACTTCGCTGGCCGGGAATCATCTCCGCCTCGATGCCACTTGTCCGTGGGAGTGATGCCGGCACCGGCGAATTGAGCATCACGTCGAACGCGCGTGAATTCACAAGCTGGCGGCCGTTCCAGTTGCCGTGATGCAGGCAGAGCAGGCCGAAACGCGCGAAATCGCGCACGGACACCGCGAGCCTACCGGCCTTGGGTTTGTCGAAAGAAAAGGTGTCCTCGAACTGCAACGGCTCCGCGAACCGCGTGCGGAAAACTTCAACGCCTGGCTGCTGAAACACTTTTCCCATCAGCGTGTCGAAGTAGAGCGCGAGCGCGAAGTCGTTGTAAGCCCACGCTTCGCCGGGCTTTTCAGCGAGACCGTAGCCGGAGGTCTGCGATGCAAGATGCCGCCACGCGATGCCGGCGTCCTTGCCGTGGTTCAGCGGACGCAGACGCGGTTCAAAGTCGGCCGCCATGTCGTCAGCGCTTTTGAGCCGATGCTCCGCGACGGCGACGAACAGGAGTGTGCTGATGACCGGCTTCACCGCGGAGGCGATGTCCTGGCTTTTGCCTTGGTCACCCCACGCGAAGGCCATTTTACCATGGCGCACCACGCAGCCGCGCCCGCCCACGAGGTCGCGCAACTCCGCGAGTTTACCGTCTGAAAGGCCGAGGCTTTCAGGAGAAGCGTGCTGCCAAGTCTTGCCCGGAAATACCGGCTCCGGTGCAGCGACACATTGGAAACAAAGCGCGCAGCCTTGAAGAATCGGAAAGAATGCTGGCAGGCGCATCGGGCTGCGGAAGTTTATGCGTTTGCGGCAGCCGCGAGCGAAGCTGTTGAATGATTTTTGCGAACCGGAGAGAACTTGAAAAGCTGGGCCGCGTGCGCTGGCACGTCGAGAAAAAGGCCGGGCTTGGCAAGTTCCGCGCCGGTGCGCGTGTATCGCCCGGTTCCGAGCAAGTCGGCCAGAAGCCAGTTTGAATTTTGCACTCCATCGGTTGCAATCGGCACGTAGCACTGGCTCTGGTAGGGCGCGAGGTTCACGACGACGAGATAAGGTTCCTCCGGTTTTTCCTGCCACTGGACGAGAATGAAATTGCGGTCAGTTGGGTTGTCGCGCCAGGCGCAAGCGGGCTTGAGCATCGTGCCCGCGCCACGACCAACGGCAGTGTTTTTCAGCGTGGCAAGCAGTTGTTCGTAAAGCGCGGTCACGTCGGGGTCGGGTGGCTCCTCAAGACGGCGGCCAAGCTGGACGGGCAGCCGGAGTTGCGCACCGGTGATCTGGCCGTCGTGGAGGAGCCTCATGCCGGGCATGCCAAGCACAAGCAGCGCGGCGGCGCGATGATGATCGAGCGGCAGCCATGAGGCGATACGCTGCTCGTCGTGATTTTCGAGGAAGTGCGCGCTGCGCGCAATGAAGCCCGGCGGTGCCTGTAGCAAATGCTCCTGCGCCTCGTAGTAATTGTGATGGGCAAGGTGGTCGTAAAGCCACTTGTCGTAGGTGTAATCGAAGCCCAGTTCCTGCAATCGCGGCTCGAGGTCCCAATAAACCTCGGCGAGAAATAGGAAGTCCGGCCGGCGCGCCTTGATGCTTGCGATGGCGGCGGGCCAGAACTCATCGTCTGATTCGGGGCCGAAGCACGGAAAAGTCTCCCATGTCTTCGCAAAAATGTCGCGCAGCTCCAGCATCGCCATGTCGCAACGCACGCCGTCGCATCGCGCGGCCACGTCGAGCAGCGCATCGCGCATTGCAGCCTGCGTGTCCGCGCGCCGGAAGTCGAGCTGCGCGGTGTCCACCCACGGCGGGAAATACGGGTCCTTGCCGTGCGCGATCCAAGCCGTGCCATTCGCCGTTTCCTCGGGAAATGTTCCGACCGCCGGCCCCGCGCTGCGCACAAAAAAATCGGTGTGTTCACGGATCCATGGATGATCGAGGCCGAGATGATTCGGCACGAAATCGAGAACGAGCCTCATCCCGCGCGCGTTGAGTTTTTTACGGAAGTGCTTCAGTCCGGTCTCGCCGCCAAGCGTGCGTGGCACCTTGAAATCAGCAATGGCGTAGGGCGAACCCGGCACGTCCGCGGGCTTCCAGCCGGGGAGCACCTTGTCATAAAGCGCGCGCAGACTTGGCTCGTTCAACGCGTGCGCGCGCGCGCGCGGGCCCGTCGTCCACACGCCCATCAGCCAGATGTGCGTGAAGCCGAGCCGCTCCCAGCGGTCAAACTCATCTTCGGGCACGTCACCCAGCCGCACAGGACGCCCGTGCTGCTCGCTCAGGGCGCGCAGCCAGCAGCGCGTGTTGATCTCGTAGAGAAGTGGATGCGGCATGGCGAGGCGGCGTTGCGCCCGTTCACCGAACTTTGGGCGCGGCGCTCAACTGTTCAACACCTTCAATGCCTTCTGCGGATGTGCGACGCGCACGACGAGGAGGCCCTTCTTCGAGTCGGGCGCGGTGGCGCAGTAGCAGTATTCGATGTTGATCTTGGCGGCGGCAAGCTTGCGGGCGATGCGAGCGAGCGAGCCGGGCTTGTTGTCGCCGGTCACCATCAGCACGTCGTCATCCACGACGAGCGCGCCGTATTCCTCGAAGACGTGCAGCGCCTTTTGCGCGTCGCTGGTGACCATGCGGATGACCGCGTGGTCCACGGTGTCGCTGGTCGTGAGCGCGTGGATGTTCACGCCCGCGTCGGCGAGCGCCTCGCACACGCGCGCGAGCATGCCGGGCCGGTTGTCGAGGAAGACGGCGAGTTGCTTGGCGATTTGTGGCATAAGCAGGAGGAGTTGATGTTCTGGTTGCGAACGTGTTTGCGCTTCCCGGCGCTGGCCGTATTGAACCACGTGCGGCCCGCGACGGCAACTTTCAATTCGCCAAGCCGCGCCGCCGCGCTATCCTCGCCGCATGAAAGTGACCAAGCTCCTGCACACGCGCTACCGCCTTAACGACCTCGAAAAATCCGTGAAGTTTTACAAGGACGTGCTCGGCCTCGATGAAATCCGCCGTCACAAGTCGCCGCGCGGCTCCGAACTCGTCTTCCTGAAAGCGCCGCAAAGCGACGAGACCATCGAGCTGTGCCACTTCCCGAACAGCGGCCCCGTGCAGGTGCAGCCCGACCTCACGCACCTCGCCTTCGAGGTGGGGAGTCTGGAGAAGTTCGGCGAACACCTCGCGCGGCTCGGCCTCAAATACTCCGACGGTCCGACGATGAAACCCGACGGCGGCGGTTTCGCGTTCATTGACGCGCCCGAAGGCTACGAAATCGAACTCATCGAGCCTTCCCCGAAGAATTCGTCTGGCGGTTATTGAAGAAGTTCAGCGGCAGCTTTTGTGTAGATGCAAGGCATCTCTTCCGAGAGTTTGATACAATGATTTCATAAGCGGCAGGTCTATTTCTTCACGGCCCAAACACGCAGATCATCGAAGAGCGCCTGCTTTCCGCTGACGCTGATTTTGAGATCGGGCTTGGTCGCGTGAGCCAGTCCCGAAGCTTTGAGCAATCCAATGGACTTCCCGTCAAGTGTGACGCGCATCTGGTCGCCGACGATTTCAATGCCGATCGAATACCAATGGCTCGTCGCCAGCTTTGTGGGCAGTTGCAGCGTGTGCTGCTTGATTTGCTCATCCGCGTCAGCCTTCGCCTTCGTGTCGTCGGACTTGCGCTGCACCGCGAGCTTCCGGTTCATCGCGCCATCCCGGTCATCGTGAAGTTTGATGAGCTGCTCCTCCAGCGTCACCCTTGCGATGTGGCCGGCGATGGAATCTTTGTAGCTCATGTCATCGAAGCTGAAGGCCACGGTCGCGTTGTGCTCCCACTGCACGCGGCATTCGCAGATGAGATTGCCGTCCGGCAGATCGAGCTTCGCCGTGACGACGGAACCGTGCTCCTTCGTCGTCTGCCGCCCGAACATCACGCCGTTCTCCACGCCCGCGCTCTTGATGCGCTCCGTCCACACCGAGCCGAAACAGTCCGAGGAGAAATCATCCGAAAATACCAGCGCGCCTTTCTCTGCGAGCGGTTTCGTCGGGATGTCGCCGGCAACTGCAAGAGTGGCCATCACCAGGCTCAGCAGAAATGAAAACAAAGTCCGCTTCATGGATTTCATGGTTGTGTGCATAAACTGGACTGTGAAGGTTACGACGACGTGCTTCATTCAGAATCTATTTCTTCTCAATCAACTCCTCCAGCCGCGCCCAGAGCACCTGCTCCAGATGTTCGCGCACCGGCTCCACGGTGATTCGGTTCACGATTTCACTGGCGAAGGCGTGGGTGAGCAGGCGGCGGGCGTTGACCTCGCTGATGCCCCGCGTGCGGCAGTAGAAGAGCGCTTCATCGTTGAGCTGGCCCACGGTCGCGCCGTGCGTGCACTTCACGTCGTCGGCGAGGATTTCAAGCTGCGGCTTGGTGTCCACCGTCGCGGTGTCGGTGAGCAGGAGGTTGCGGCTGGTCTGCTTGGCGTCGGTCTTCTGCGCGTCCTTGCGGACGAAGATTTTTCCGTTGAACACGCCGCGCGAACTGCCGCCGAGAATGCCGTGGTAAAACTCGTGGCTGCCGCAGTGCGGTTGCGCGTGGTCGGCGACGGTGTGGTGGTCCACGAGCTGTTTGCCGCCGACGGCGTAGAGGCCGTTCATCACGCAATCCACGCCCTGGCCGGTCATGACGAGGTTGATGTTGTGCCGCGCCAGCCGCGCGCCGGTGCTGATGCTGTGCGAGAGGAACCGGCTGTCGCGCGCGAGCGTGGCCTGCACGGTGGCGATGTGGAACGCCTCCAGATTCTCCTCCTGAAACTTCGCGTGCTCGATGTTCGCGCCCTCGCCGACGGCAATTTCCGTGACGGCGTTGGTGAAGTGCGCTGCGCCGCCGAGGCTGACGTAGTGCTCGACGATTTTCGCGGAGCTGTTCGCCCCAGCGATGATGAGGTTGCGCGGCTGCGCGGTGTTCGCGGCATCGCTCGGCACGCTAACGAAGAGCAGATGAACCGGCTCGGCAGCGACGGCGTTCGGCGCGAGTGCGATGAACGCTCCGTCCGCGATGAACGCGGTGTTCAGCGCGGAGAAGCCGCTGGCGTCGAGGCCCGCGTGGTGGGCGAGATGGGACTGGAGAAGCGTGTCGCCACTCGCGAGGGCGGTGGCGAGGTTCGTGATGGTTACGCCATTTTGCGCCGCGAGCACTGTCGAGAGCGTCGGCGCGAAATGCCCGTTCACAAAGACGAGACGCGAGCCGGTCCAGCCGGGGAAGGCGAAAGGGACGAGTTGCGTCGCCGTGACGCTGGCGTCGCCAGACGCAGCGGGCTTGAAGGCGAGCTTCGCGACAGGCGCGACGTTGCAGTAAATCCAATCTTCGAGCTTCGTCGTGGGGAAGCCGAGTTCCGTGAAGTGCGTCACGCCGTTACGGCGCAGCGTGCGGAGCCATTCGGGACCGGTAGCGGAGGCAGCGAAGGCTTCACACGCGGCGAGGTGGTTGCTCAGGTCGGCAGCAAGCTGCGTCTTGGATTTGGATGCGATGGCCATGAAGAATCCTGTGCTCAAGCCGCAACCGGCTGTTTGCCCGTCAGCCAGTCGTAGCCCTTTTCTTCCAGCTCCAGCGCGAGTTCCTTGCCGCCGGACTTGATGAGGCGACCGTCGAAGAGCACGTGAACGAAGTCGGGGATGATGTAGTTTAGCAGGCGCTGGTAGTGGGTGATGACGATGATGGCGTTGTCGGGGCGCTTCAGCTTGTTCACGCCCTCGGCCACGATGCGCAGCGCGTCAATGTCCAGGCCGGAATCGGTCTCGTCGAGGATGGCGAGCCGCGGGTCGAGCACGGCCATCTGGAAAATTTCGTTGCGCTTCTTCTCGCCGCCGGAGAAGCCCTCGTTGACGGCGCGCTTCATCATGGAGTCGGGCAGGTCGAGGAGCTTCATCTTCTCCTTCACGATGGCGAGGAAGTCCACGGCGTCCACTTCCTCCTGCTTCCGATGCTTACGCTGCTCGTTGTAGGCGGCGCGGAGGAAGTAGGTGTTGTTCACGCCCGGAATCTCGACGGGATACTGGAAGGCGAGGAACAGGCCCTCGCGCGCGCGGTCTTCGGGCGGCAGCTCAATCAAGTCCTTGCCGTCGTAGGTCACGGAGCCGCCGGTCACGTCGTAGCCTTTGCGGCCTGCGAGCACATAGCCGAGCGTGCTCTTGCCGGAGCCGTTCGGTCCCATGATGGCGTGGACTTCGCCGGGGCGGACGGTGAGGTTGATGCCCTTGAGGATTTGCTTGCCGTTGATGCCGGCAGAGAGGTCTTTGATTTCGATTAGTGGTTGGCTCATTTGAAATTATTTTTTAGCCACGGATTGAACACGGATGAAACAGTCGCTTATAGCTATGTAGTTCAGTTAAAGGTCCGATTTCTATTCGTAGATTTTTCCCGCGTAGAGAAAATGCGCGAACTGGTTCCAATTGTTTTCATCAAATTTGCCATCAGCTCGGGCCCTTCCAAATTCCATGTCGATTGCCCAAGCTGCAGATGCGTCGAGAACAGCCTCGATAGTTTCGTTCTGCCACCGATTCGCCCTCGCCATGAACAGCCCAGAAGGGTTATCGCCCTCTAATGCTATTTCTTCGGTCCGGTTTTCCACTAACGCTTGAACAAACATCAGAAAGCTGCGCTCATCACAAACGTCACCTAATAGCCTTGCCAACTTTCGTTCGGATTCTTCTGACATACGAATGTTCTCCTATCAGTGTTTTGTCCGTGTTCAATCCGTGGCTAAACAATCAGCCGACGCTGCCATCCAGGCTCACGCCCAGCAGCTTCTGCGCTTCAACGGCGAATTCCATCGGCAGTTCTCGGAAAACTTCCTTGCAGAAGCCGTTCACAATCATGTTCACGGCGTCCTGCGTCTCGATGCCGCGCTGGTTCAGGTAGAAAATCTGGTCCTCGCCAATCTTCGATGTGCTGGCCTCGTGCTCGACCTGCGCGGTCGGATTCTGCACGTCAATGTAGGGGAAGGTGTGCGCGCCACACTTGTCGCCGAGCAGCAACGAGTCGCACTGCGAAAAGTTGCGGGCGTTGGTGGCGCCCTTCATCACTTTCACCTGGCCGCGATAGCTGTTCTGGCCGCGCCCGGCGCTGATGCCCTTGCTCACGATGGTGCTGCGGGTGTTCTTGCCGATGTGAATCATCTTGGTGCCGGTGTCGGCCTGCTGGCAGTTGTTCGTCACCGCGACGGAGTAGAATTCGCCCTGCGAGTTGTCACCCTGCAAGATGCAGCTCGGATATTTCCACGTGATGGCGGAGCCGGTTTCCACCTGCGTCCAGGAAATCTTCGAGTTCGCGCCTTTGCAGAGGCCGCGCTTGGTGACGAAGTTGTAGATGCCGCCTTTTCCGTCCTTGTCGCCGGGATACCAGTTCTGGACGGTGCTGTATTTGATCTGCGCGCTCTCCAACGCGATGAGCTCGACGACGGCGGCGTGAAGCTGGTTTTCATCGCGCATCGGGGCGGTGCAGCCTTCGAGGTAGCTGACGTAAGCGCCCTCGTCCGCGACGATGAGCGTGCGCTCGAACTGGCCGGTGTTCGCGGCCTCGATGCGGAAGTAGGTGGACAGCTCCATCGGGCAGCGGACGCCCTTGGGGATGTAGCAGAAGGAACCGTCGGTGAAGACGGCGGAGTTGAGCGCGGCGTAGAAGTTGTCCGTGTGCGGCACGACGGAGCCGAGATACTTCTGCACAAGTTCCGGGTGGTGCGCGACGGCTTCGGAGAAGGAGCAGAAGATGATGCCCTGCTTAGCCAGCTCGCCTTTGAAGGTCGTCGCGACGGACACGCTGTCCACGACGGCGTCCACGGCCACGCCGGAGAGGCGCTTCTGCTCGTTAAGCGAGATGCCGAGTTTGTCGAAGGTTTTGCGCAGTTCGGGATCCACCTCGTCGAGCGAGTTCAGGGTCTTCTTCTGCTTCGGCGCGGAGTAGTAGCTGATGGCCTGGTAATCCGGCTGCGTGTAGTGGACGTTCGGCCACTTCGGCTCGGTCATCGTCAGCCAGTGGCGGAAGGCTTTCAGCCGCCACTCGGTGAGCCACGCCGGCTCGTTCTTCTTGGCGGAGATAAAGCGGATGGTGTCCTCGCTCAAGCCCGGCGGGACGGTGTCTGATTCGATGTTCGTGACGAAGCCGTATTTGTAGTCGGATGCGACGAACTCTTCGATGGTGTTGGTGGATTCGCTCATTGGAAAAGCGGGTCAAAAGTTTTTGTGGTGCGAACCTCAATGTTTCTTCTTCGCACAGTCGCTGCAAAGGCCGTGAATCGTCGCTTCAACATGCAGGGCACGGAAACCGTGCGGCAGATGCGCGCCCGCCGGCCGGCCGTCGCCATCAAGATCAATGTCGAAAACACCGCCACACTCTTCGCAGTAAAAGTGGCAGTGATCGCGCATGTTCGGGCAGAAACGCGTCGCGCCGCGGTCGAGCGTGACCTGCCGCACTAGCCCGCATTGGACCAGCGCATCGAGGCAGTTGTAGATAGTCGCCATGGAAATCTCCGGCAGGGCGCGCTTCGTGTGCATGAAAATCTGGTCGGCGGTCGGATGGTCTAGGTCCTCGACAAGCGCGTTGAAAACAAGCTGGCGCTGCGGCGTGAGCCGCAGGCCGCTATCGGCGAGGCGCTGATTGAGTTGCGCGTCCGGTCTGGCTGGCTTGACTTTTGTTGCCATGCAGGAAAGCTATGCCTGTCATCAATGTTGTCAAGATTTAGAATAATTCTAAATAAAGTTTTTGCAATCCGCTTGCAGGTTCTGGTCTTTGCGAGTGTGTGGGTTCTGGCATGAAGCTGTATTTCCTCCGGCACGCCGCCGCGCTTGACGGCGAGGACGACGCACGGCGTCCGCTCTCAGACACGGGCCGCAAGCAGGCGCGCAAGCTCGCCCGTTTCCTCAAGCGGAGCGGCGTTGTGTTCGATGCGGCCTACACCAGTCCGCTGGTGCGCGCGCGCCAGACGGCGGAAATCGTCATGGACATTGTCAACGAGTCCGCGCCGCTCCAAGCCAAGGCGACGGACGCGTTGTTGAACGACATTCCTGTAGATGAGTTTGACCGCTGGCTTGCGGTGTTGCCGGAAGCCGGAGATGTGCTGCTCGTGGGGCACGAGCCTTCGCTGTCGCAGCGCGTGCGGCGGATGCTGGGCGTGCAGCGTGCCGAGGCGTTGCCGCTGGCAAAGGGGGCGCTCGCGTGCCTTAAGACGATTGACCGGCGCGCGGCGGAGTTGAGATTTCTGGTCACACCCAAGTCGCTTGGCGTTTGAAATGGATTCACGATGAACGAAGACCTGCGCCAGACCGTTGCCGACATGGGCGTGGAAAAATTCCGCCGCCACATTTTCCTGTGCGCGGACCAGACGAAGCCGAAGTGCTGTGACAAGGACGCGGGCCTTGCGTCGTGGGATTATCTCAAGCGCCGGCTGAAGGAACTGAACCTCGTCGGCGCGGAAGCGCTCGTCTATCGCACGAAGGCAAACTGCCTCCAAATTTGCGCGCGCGGCCCCATCGCCGTCGTGTATCCAGAGGGGACGTGGTATCACTCATGCACGCCGGAAGTGCTGGAGCGCATCATTCAGGAACACCTGATCGGCGGCCGTCCGGTGAAGGATTTCGCGTTTGCGGCGAATCCGCTTCAGGGCGACGCGGCGCAATGACTCGCGCCAATCTGATCCACTCATTTATTTCATCCAAATACGGCAATAAACTTTTTGCACTCCGCGGGGTGCTTCGCTATGGTGCGCAAGTTTGTTGACATGAGGCGCGCCTGCCCGCGATATTCTGGAAGTTTCGCGCAGGAAGCGCCGCGAGATGCAGTGAGATGGCAGAAAGATGAACGAGACACATTCGAGCACACAGGCGCGGTGGCAGGGGTTGCCGCCCAAGCAGGGCCTTTACGATCCGCGTTTTGAGCACGACTCGTGCGGCGTCGGCTTCGTCGTCAACATCAAGGGCAAGAAATCGCACGAAATCCTGCGGCAGGGCATCCAGGTGCTGCTGAACCTTGACCATCGCGGCGCGTGCGGCTGCGAGCCGAACACGGGCGACGGCGCGGGCGTGCTCTTCCAGATTCCGCACAAGTTTTTCCAGAAGGTGGCGAAGGAAAACGGCTTCGATCTGCCCGCGCCGGGCCGTTACGGCGTGGCGATGATTTACATGTCGAAGAATGCCGACCATCGGCATCATTGCGAGCGCATCTTCGAGCGGGTGGTTCGCGAGGAAGGCCAGACCGTGCTCGGCTGGCGCACGGTGCCGACGGTCAACTCCTCGCTTGGCGCGACCGCCGTTGCCACGGAGCCGTGCGTGAGGCAGTGCTTCATCGGCCGGAACGTCCGCCGCACGAAGGACGAGCTTTCGTTCGAGCGCAAACTCTTCGTCATCCGCAAACGCGCGCTGACCGAGATTCGCAACTCCGGCGAGCGAGGCACGCAGACGTGGTATGTGCCGAGCATCTCGTGCCGCACGATTGTCTATAAGGGCATGCTCATGCCGGCGCAGGTGGACCAGTATTACCCGGAGCTGCGCGACCCGGACATGGAGACGGCGCTGGCGCTGGTGCACTCGCGCTTTTCCACGAACACCTTCCCGAGCTGGGAGCGCTCGCATCCGTATCGCTACATCGCGCACAACGGCGAAATCAACACGCTGCGCGGCAACATCAACTGGATGCACGCGCGTCAGGCGATGTTCGAGAGCGACCTGTTCGGCAAGGACATCAGGAAAATCTTCCCGATCATCAACCCGAACGGCTCCGACTCCTCGATGTTCGACAACTGTCTCGAACTGCTCGTGCTCGCCGGCCGGCCGTTGCCGCACGCAATGATGATGATGATCCCCGAGCCGTGGACAAATCACGAGTCCATGAGCGACGAGCGCAAGGCCTTCTACGAATATCACTCGTGCCTGATGGAGCCGTGGGACGGCCCGGCCTCGATTGCCTTCACCGATGGCGTGCAGATCGGCGCGTGCCTCGATCGCAACGGCCTGCGGCCTTCGCGTTACTACGTGACGAAGGACGACCTCGTCGTGATGGCGTCGGAAGTCGGCGTGCTTGACATCGCGCCGGAGCGCGTGCTGCAGAAAGGCCGTTTGCAGCCGGGCCGCATGTTCCTGATTGACACCGCGCAGGGCCGCATCGTCGCCGACGAGGAAATCAAGGAGTCCATCACCAAGGCGCAGCCGTATCGCCAGTGGATCAACGATCACATGGTCGAGCTGGACAAGCTCCCGGATCCGTCGCACGTGCCCGAGCCGGATCACAACACCGTGCTGCACCGGCAGATGGCGTTCGGCTACACGTTCGAGGATTTGCGGATGCTCATGGTGCCGATGGCGCGCGACGGCGTCGAGGCGGTCGGCTCGATGGGCACGGACACGCCGCTGGCGGTGCTCTCGAACAAGCCGCAGCTTCTCTACACGTATTTCAAGCAGCTCTTCGCGCAGGTCACGAACCCGCCGATTGACTGCATCCGCGAGGAAATCGTCACCTCGACCGAGACGACCATCGGCTCCGAACGCAACCTGCTCAAGCCCGATCCGGAAAGCTGCCGCCTCATCGAGCTCAAGCAGCCCATCCTCAGCAACGAGGAATTCGCCAAGCTCAAGCACCTCAACCATCCGCATTTCAAGTCGGCGACGCTGCCGATTCTCTTCAAGGCGAGCGAAGGCGCGGCCGGGTTGGAGAAAGCGGTGGACGATCTTTGTGAAGCCGCGAGCAAGGCGATCAAGGACGGCGTGAACATTCTCATCCTGTCCGACCGCGGCGTGAACAAAGAGAACGCGCCCATCCCGGCGCTGCTCGCCGTTTCCGGCGTGCATCATCATCTCATCCGCGAAGGCACGCGCACACGTGTCGGCCTCGTGCTCGAATCCGGCGAGCCGCGCGAGGTGCATCACTTCTCGCTCCTCATCGGCTACGGCTGCGGCGCGATCAACCCGTATCTCGCCTATGAGACGCTCGACGACCTCATCCGCCAGGGCCTGCTCACCGGCATGACGCACAAGATGGCGGTGAAGAACTTCACCAAGGCCGCGGTGAAGGGCGTTGTGAAGGTCATTTCAAAAATGGGCATCAGCACCATCCAGAGTTATCGCGGCGCGCAGATTTTCGAGGCCATCGGTTTGAACGACGCGGTGATTGACAAGTATTTCACTTGGACACCCTCGCGCGTCGGTGGCATCGGCATCGAGGAAATCGGGAAGGAAGTTCTCACCCGGCACGAGCACGCGTTCCCCGACCGGCCCGTCAACGGCCACGCGCTCGATGTCGGCGGCCAGTATCAGTGGCGCGCGGACGGCGAGCTGCATTTGTTCAACCCGCAGACCGTTCACAAGCTCCAGAAGGCCGTGCGCGACGGCGACTACAAGACCTTCAAGGAATACTCGGCGCAGGTGAACATGCAGATGCGCGACCTCTACACGCTGCGCGGGCTGCTGGAGTTCAAGCCCACCAAGCCCATTCCCATCGAGGAAGTCGAGTCTGTCGAGAGCATCATGAAGCGCTTCAAATCCGGCGCGATGAGCTACGGCTCCATCAGCGGCGAGGCGCACGAGACGCTTGCCATCGCGATGAACCGCATCGGCGGCAAGAGCAACACCGGCGAAGGTGGCGAAGACCCCGCGCGCTACGCGTGGTCAAATGAACTTGGCGACTCGAAGAATTCCGCGATCAAGCAGGTTGCCAGCGGGCGTTTCGGTGTGACGAGCCTTTACCTTTCGCACGCGAAGGAGCTACAGATCAAGATGGCCCAGGGCGCCAAGCCCGGCGAAGGCGGGCAGCTTCCCGGTGGGAAAGTTTATCCGTGGATTGCAAAGGTGCGTCACTCAACGCCCGGCGTTGGTTTGATTTCGCCGCCGCCGCACCACGACATTTATTCCATTGAGGACCTTGCGGAACTCATCCACGACCTCAAGAACGCCAACCGCCGCGCGCGCATCAGCGTGAAGCTCGTCGCCGAGGTCGGCGTCGGCACCGTCGCGGCCGGCGTGGCCAAGGCGCACGCGGACGTGGTGCTCATCTCCGGCTTCGACGGCGGCACGGGCGCGTCGCCGCAGACTTCGATCAAGCACGCGGGCATCCCGTGGGAACTTGGCCTCGCCGAGACGCACCAGACGCTCGTGCTCAACAATCTTCGCTCGCGCATCGCCGTCGAAACCGACGGCCAGCTCAAGACCGGCCGCGATGTCATCATCGCCGCGCTGCTCGGCGCGGAGGAATTCGGCTTCGCCACTGGCCCGCTCGTCGCGATGGGCTGCATCATGATGCGCGTCTGCCATCTGAACACCTGCCCCGTTGGTGTCGCGACGCAGGACCCGCGGCTGCGCGGGTTGTTCCCTGGAAAGCCGGAACACGTCGTGAACTTCATGACCTTCATCGCGCAGGAAGTTCGCGAGCTGATGGCACAGCTTGGCTTCCGCACCGTCAACGAGATGATTGGTCGTGTGGACATGCTCGAGCCGCGCAAGGCGGTGGACCACTGGAAGGCGCGCGGGCTGGACTTCAGCAGCATCCTTCACACGCCCGAGGTGCATCAGAGCGTGGGCCGTTACTGCCAGATTCCGCAGGATCACGGGCTGGAAAAGTCGCTCGACATGACCATCCTTCTCGACCTCTGCAAGCCCGCCATCGAGCGGAAGGAAAAGGTCGTCGTGCAGTTGCCCATACACAACACGCATCGAGTGGTGGGCACCATTCTTGGGAATGAAATCACCCGGCGTCACGGCGCGGCGGGACTTCCCGACGACACGATCCAGTTGCACTTCAAAGGCTCGGCGGGCCAGAGCCTCGGCGCGTTCATGCCGCGCGGGATCACCATCCGGCTCGAAGGCGACGCAAACGATTACTGCGGCAAGGGCCTTTCCGGTGGCAAGCTCATCATTCATCCGCCCACCGGCTCGACCTTCCGCGCGGAGGAGAACATCATCGTCGGCAACGTGGCGCTCTACGGCGCGACGGGCGGCGAGGCTTACATCCGCGGCATGGCGGGCGAGCGCTTCGGCGTGCGCAACTCCGGCGTGCGCGCGGTCGTCGAGGCGGTGGGCGACCACGGCTGCGAATACATGACCGGCGGCGTGGTGGTTGTTCTGGGCAAGACGGGCCGCAATTTCGCCGCGGGCATGTCCGGCGGCGTGGCCTATGTGCTCGACGAGGAAGGCGACCTTGCGCGCCGTTGCAACATGCAACTTGTCGGCTTGGAGCGGATCGAGGATCGCGACGAGATTGCTGAGGTTCGCTCGATGATCGAGCGGCATGTCATCTTCACCGGCAGCGAGCGCGGACGCAACGTGCTGGCGACGTGGGATGCGATCGTGCCGAAGTTCGTGAAAGTGATGCCCAAGGACTACAAGCGCGTGTTGCAGGCGATCAAGAAGGCGCAGGAAGCCGGCCTCACCGGCGACGATGCGCTCAACGCCGCCTTCGAGGAGAATTCAAAGGACGCCGCGCGCGTGGGTGGCGGTTGATCCGCTCCCGGCACTCGCAAGACACGGCTAAACTCCGCGCAAAAAAAAACAAAAGCGATTTTCCACATCTGACTCATGGGCAAACCCACAGGATTTCTCGAATTCACCCGCCAGCTTCCCGCCGACCGCGAGCCGATCGCTCGCACCGCAGACTGGCGCGAGTTCCACGAGCACATGGCGGAGCCGAAGCTCCGCGAGCAGGGCGCGCGCTGCATGGATTGCGGCGTCCCGTTCTGCCACACCGGCCAGCTCATCGGCGGCATGGCCAGCGGCTGTCCGATCAACAATCTCATCCCGGAGTGGAACGACCTCATCTACCGCGGCCTGTGGGAGGAGGCGCTCGAACGGCTTCACAAGACGAATAATTTCCCCGAATTCACCGGCCGCGTCTGCCCCGCACCGTGCGAAGGCTCGTGTGTCCTCGGCATCAGCGCGCCGCCCGTCACGATCAAGAACATCGAGTGCAGCATCATTGACAGGGGCTGGGAGGAAGGCTGGGTCAAACCCGAGCCGCCTGAAAAGCGAACCGGCAAAAAGGTCGCCGTTGTCGGCTCCGGTCCCGCGGGGCTTTGCGCCGCCGCCCAGCTCAATCGCGTCGGCCACCGCGTCATTGTTTTCGAGCGCGCCGACCGCCCCGGCGGCCTGCTCATGTATGGCATCCCGAACATGAAGCTCGACAAGAACGAGGTCGTGCTGCGCCGCATCAAGCTGATGGAAGAGGAAGGCATCCGTTTCGCGTGCAACGTCGAGGTCGGTAGGGATCTTCCGGCCAAGCAACTCATGGACGACTTTGATGCCGTCGTGCTTTGCACCGGCGCGACCAAGCCGCGCGACCTGCCGATTGAGGGACGCCAGCTCAAGGGCGTCCACTTCGCGATGGAATTCCTGCACAACAACACCAAGGCGTTGCTGGACCAGAAGAAGAACGGCAATTTCATCTCCGCCGAAGGCACGGACGTCATCGTCATCGGCGGCGGCGACACTGGCACGGACTGCGTCGGCACCGCGATGCGGCATCACTGCAAGAGCCTCGTGCAGGTGGAGATTCTTCCGAAGCCGCCATTGCAACGCGCGAAGGACAACCCGTGGCCCGAATGGCCGAAGGTTTACAAGCTCGACTACGGCCAGGAGGAAGCCGCCGCGAAGTTCGGCGCCGACCCGCGCATCTACCTCACCACCGCCACAAAGTTCGAGGGCGACGAGCACGGCCACGTCAAGGCCGTGCATCTTGTGAACGTCGAGTGGACGCGCAACGAGAAGGGCCAGTTCATTCCTAAAAATGTTCCCGGCACGGAAAAAGTTCTGCCTGCGCAGATGGTGCTGCTCGCGATGGGCTTCCTCGGGCCGGAGCAGCCGCTGCTCGATGCGCTCGGCGTTGAACGCGACCCGCGCACGAACATCAAGGCCGATCACGGCAGGTTCCAGACAAGCATCCCGAAGGTCTTCGCCGCCGGCGACTGCCGCCGCGGCCAGAGCCTCGTGGTGTGGGCTTTCAACGAGGGCCGCGGTGCCGCGCGCGAGTGCGACCGCTTCCTCATGGGCGCGACGGACCTGCCGTGAGCCGCGCCTGCCGCCTCGACCAGATTCTTTCCCGTTTCGGATACTGCTCGCGCCGCGAATCGCGTGAATGGCTGCGTGCTGGCCGCGTAAGCGTCAGCGGCAAAGTCGTTTCATCACCTTCAGATAAATTTGATCCCCGCAGCGTGTTCGTGGACGGCGAACTCATCGAGTGTCCCGACGGCGTGCTAGCGCTTCTGCACAAGCCCGCCGGTTACGTCTGCTCGCACGATGCGCGCGAGGGGCCGACGATTTACGAACTTCTGCCACAGCGCTGGTCACGCCGCAACCCGCCCGTCACGAGCGTCGGCCGGCTCGACAAAGATGCGACCGGCGCGTTGCTCGTCACTGATCTCGGCGAACTCGTGCAGCATTTCACCTCGCCGCGCCACAAGGTGCCGAAAATTTACGAAATGACGGTGGACCTAAACCTCGACGCATCGCTAGTGGAAAAATTCGTGTCTGGAACGCTGTTGCTCGATGGCGAGGAAAAACCCTGTCTCCCTGCGAAACTGGAAATCCTCGGTGCGCGCGAGGCTCGGCTCGAAATCATCGAGGGCCGCTACCATCAGGTGAAACGGATGTTCGCCGCGCATGGCTGCACCGTGACACGGCTGCATCGGAGCCGCTTCGGGGAATTTGATTTGGGCGGACTGGCCGAAGGACAGTGGAAACTGTTGCCACTGAATTTGGCGCCGGCATGAAGGTTCGCGCTTCGGATTCCTCTCGCCTTGATTGCCCCTCACCTCTCCGCTACACCGTCATGATTTCCTTCTCCTTGTGCGCGAGGTGCTCGTCAATCTTCTTGATGTATTGGTCGGTGAGCTTCTGCACTTCTTCCTCGCCGCCCTTGATTTCGTCCTCTGAGACGTGGCCGTCGTTCTTCACCTTCTTCAATGCTTCGAGGGCCTGACGGCGTTCGTTGCGGATGGCGACACGGTTTTCCTCGGCCATCTTCCGTCCTATTTTGACGAGTTCCTGCCGGCGCTCGGTGCTGAGTTCGGGCAGGAAAAGGCGGATGTGACGTCCCTGCACGGCGGGGTTGAGGCCGATGTTCGCGGCCTGAATGGCCTTCTCGATGGCCTTGGTGTTGCTTGCGTCGAAGGGCTGCACCAGCAGCGCGCGCGGCTCGGGCGTGCTGATGGAGGCCAGTTCGCGCAGGCGCATCGTCGCGCCGTAGGCCTCGACCATGATGTTCTCGATGAGCGCAGGCGAGGCCTTGCTGGTGCGCAGCGCGGCGAACTCGCTCACCACGTGCTGCTCGGTCTTGAGCATCTTGTCTTCCGTTTCGAGGAGAATGTCGTCAACAGTCATCATAAGCGTCGGGGGTGAACTTAGTGAACCAGCGTGCCGACCTTCTCGCCGAGGATCACTCGCTGGATGTTGTGCGGCTTGAACAGGTCGAAGACGATGATCGGCATCTTGTTGTCCATGCACAGCGAAAAGGCCGTCGAGTCCATCACTTTGAGCTGCCGTTGGAGCGCGTCAAGGTAGCTGATCTCGGTGAACTTCTTCGCCTTCGGATTTTTCTTCGGGTCGCAGTCGTAGATGCCGTCCACCTTTGTCGCCTTCAAAATCACCTCCGCGCCGATCTCGTTGGCGCGCAGCGCGGCCGCGGTGTCCGTGCTGAAGAACGGGTTGCCCGTGCCGCCGGCGAAGATGACGACGCGGCCCTTTTCGAGATGCCGCACCGCACGGCGTCGGATGAAGGTTTCCGCGACAGCGGCCATCGCAATGGCGCTCTGCACGCGAGTGGCGACGCCTGCCTTTTCGAGCGCGTCCTGAAGCGCGAGCGCGTTGATGACGGTGGCGAGCATTCCCATGTAATCGCCTGTCGCGCGGTCAATGCCGCGCTCGCTTCCCTGCACGCCGCGATAGATGTTGCCGCCGCCGACAACGATGACGAGCTGCACGCCGAGCGCGCGGATCTCGGCGATCTGCCGCGCCATGTCCTGCACGACCTCGGGGCAGATGCCGGCGCCGACCTCGCCGCCGAGCGCCTCGCCGCTGAGCTTGAGCAGCACGCGCCGGTATCTGGGTTTTGTGCTCCGTGTCATGCGCGGGCCGGAGTTTGTGCCATGCCATTGCGGTCGTCAAACCAAAGAGCAACGCCCGCTGGAAAACAAAAAAGGCCGGGTTTGTCCGGCCCTTTGGGGATGAACCGCTGAAGTTTTCGCCGCGTCACGCCGCGGGCGTCTCGCCGACTTGGAAGCGCACGAAGCGGCGGATTTGAATTTCGTCGCCGAGCTGCTTCGCGACCGAAGCCGCGTGCGCCTCGACCTTGAGATCGGGGTTCTTCACGAAGCCCTGCTCCACGAGGCATGCGGTTTCGTAGAACTTGTTCAGCTTGCCCTCGATGATCTTCGCCACGGCCTGCGCGGGCTTGTTTTTCAACGCGTCGCTCTGGGCGATGATTTCCTTTTCCTTCTCGACCAGCACGGCGGGCACTTCGCTGCGGCGGATGGCGGTGGGGCTGGCCGCGGCGATTTGCAGCGTGATGTCGCGCACGAGCTGCTTGAACTCCTCGCTGGCGACGGTGGCTTCCTTGCCCGCGCCGACTTCGACGAGCACGCCGACCTTCGCGCCGGTGTGGATGTAGCCTGCAACGAGTCCGCTGCCCTGCACTTCAAAGCGCTGGTGCCGTGTAATCTTGATGTTCTCGCCGATCTTCGCCACGGCGGCGACGCGGTCAGCCTCGACATCCGTGGAAGGATTGGTCGCGAGCTTGCGCGCGATGTCGTCGCAGAACGCGCGGAAGCTGTCGTTCTTTGCGACGAAGTCCGTCTCGCAGTTGACTTCGAGCAGCAGACCGGTTTTTGCGCCGGGGAGAATCGCCTGCGCGATGACGCCTTCCTTGGCGTCGCGTCCGGCGCGCTTGGCCGCGGCGGCGACGCCGCGCTTGCGCAGCAGGTCCACGGCGGCGTTGATGTCGCCGCTGGTTTCAGTGAGGGCCTTTTTGCAGTCCATAAGCCCGGCGCCGGTCATTTCGCGGAGTTTGCCGACGGAGGCTGAGGTGATTTCTGCCATAACGTGATGAGAGTTTTGCGTTGAGAGTTAAAACGATGCGCGAGTGAAAAAAACTTCGCCGCGCGCCGATGAAGTTTCCTAGGCCTGTGCCGGCGCCGGTGCGGGGCTGGTCGCGAGTTCCGTGACGTTCACGGTCTCGGCTGGCGCGGGCACCGGCTCGGGCTGCTCGGTCTTGTTCCGACCGTATTTTGCGTCGTATTCGGCCTTCGCGGCGGCGATGGTCTGGACGACGGTCGTGAGCAGGAGGCGCACGGAACGGAGCGCGTCGTCGTTGCCGGCGACCGGGTAATCCACGAGGTCGGGGTCGCAGTTCGTGTCCACGATGGCGACGATGGGAATGCGCAGGCGGCGGGCCTCGGCGACGGCGTTGTGCTCGCGCTTGATGTCCACGATGAACATCGCCTCGGGCAGGCCGTTCATGTTACGGATGCCTTCGAGATTTTTGAGAATGCGGATGGCCTCGCGGCGGAGAGCGGATTGCTCCTGCTTGCCGTATTGGCCGATGGAGCCATCGGCTTCCATTTTTTCGAGTTCGTTGAGGCGCTTGAGCGAACGGCTGACGGTTTTGAAATTGGTGAGCGTGCCGCCGAGCCAGCGGCTGGTGACGTAGCACTGGCTCGTGGCTTTGGCGGTTTCCTTGACGACTTCCTGCGCCTGTTTTTTCGTGCCGACGAAGAGCACCTGGCCGCCCTTGCCGACGACACTCGCGAGGAACGAGCATGCGTCGTCGAGTTGCTTGGCCGTCTGGCTCAGGTCAATGATGTGGATGCCGTTGCGCGCGTCGAAGATGAAGCGCTTCATCTTCGGGTTCCAACGGCGGGTCTGGTGCCCGAAATGGACACCGGCTTCGAGGAGTTCTTTGACGCCAATACTGATCATGTTTTTTCCATTTGTTGTCAGCCTGCGTCGGACTCGCCGCGCTGGCCATCCCGCGGAACACGGGATTTAGGTTTAGTGTTGTTGTGGCCGCCCGCCGCCACCCGGCTGCGGGACAAATCAGGCCGTTTTCCCTTCCGTTGGCGCGAACACCGCCCCGGCGGAAAGGGCGGGAAACATAGCAGGGCGCGCGTCTTGCGCAACCCCTAAATTGGCCCGCTCCCACGCCTCCGCGGATCACTGCGGGTCCACTGTCGCGCTCACTTTCACCTCGCCGCCGGACCACGTTATCAGGACATGTTTGAGCGTGGGCAGCATCTTGATGACTTCCTTGCCATTGTGGAGGACCCGGTCTTTTTCGACGACGACCGTTTGCGAAGAAAACGTAAACGTGGCCGTGTCATTCGTGCTTACGACGGAACCAGATCCCTCGATGACAGCACGAACATCGCGCCCTGCCACAGTAGCGGTCAGAGTGGTGGGAGGCGCAGGCGCAGGCTTGGGAGGAGGCTTGCATGAGGAAACGGCCAACCCAATCATGGCAATCAGTCCGAGGAAAAAGTGGCTGCGGGCAATGGTTTTCATGCGAATCCTTCTACCAAGGGACGCTCCACGTGTGAATGCAAATCTGTCACCGCGCGTCAGCCACATTTGGAATCAGTGCCCAGCAAACACGCGCGAGCATTGCATTCAGCCGCCAGTGCCCGCAACTAGCCAACCAACCTCCTTCGCCGCCTTCTCACGCCGCCGCTGGCTGCAAGGCGGCGGCGCGCTAGCGGGCGCGATGTTGTGGCCACGCCTGCTCCGCGCACAGGCGGCGAAGAACAACAACGCACCGGCCAAGCAGGCCATCGTCATCTATTTGCAGGGCGGCCTTTCCCATTACGAGAGTTTCGATCCCAAGCCCGACGCGCCGTCCGAATATCGCGGCGAGTTCGGGCACATTCCCACGACGCTGCCCGGTGTGCATTTCGCCGAGCATCTGCCGCTGCTGGCGAAGCGCGCTCACAAGTTCAACCTCATTCGCAGCGCCTACGTGGACTCGCCGAGCCATCCGGTCGCGATCCACATGACCCTCACGGGCTGGGATTTGCCCGACGCCTCCGTCGAGGCGAAGAACCGCAACACGACCAATCCCTCCATCGGCTCCGTCATCGCGCGCGCGTGCGGGAAGCGCGTTCCGCTGCTGCCCGCTTACGTGACGATTCCGCATTCGGGCCAGCTCGGCCAGCGCGTGCATTACGCCACGGCGGGTGCGCTCGGCGCGGCGTTCGAGCCGATGGATTCCGGGCTGCCGCCGGAACGCGCCGACGCGGCCTTTACCGGCCCGCCCAACCTGAGCCTTCAGCGTGAACTCGCCGGGAAACGCCTTGAAGACCGTCTCACTTTGCTGCGGGCGATTGACGGACGCGCGCGGCGCGAAGACGTGGAAGGCCTTGACAAGTTTCACCGGCACGCTCTGGAAATTCTCTCCGGCGGCGCGGCGGGCGGCGCCTTTGACCTGAGCCGCGAACCGCTGCGCCAGCGCGAGCGTTACGGCAACCACCTTTGGGGCCAGCAGACCGTGCTCGCACGGCGGCTTGCCGAGGCAGGCGTGCCCTTCACCCTCGTCAACTACACTTTGAACCAGCAGCACGGCCAGGACTGGGACACGCACGTGGACAACTTCAACCTGATGAAGAACGTCCTGCTCCCGCCGATGGACCTCGCGGTGAGCGCGCTGCTCGATGACCTCGATGAGCGCGGCCTGCTCGACACCACCATCGTCGCGATGTTCGGCGAGTTTGGCCGCACGCCGAAGATCAACGCCAACGCGGGGCGCGACCATTGGGAAAAAGTCTTCTCCGTGATGCTCGCCGGCGGCGGCTTGAAGCGCGGCGTGGTCGTCGGTGAAAGCACGAAGGCCGGTGATGTGCCACTGGAACGCCCTGTCCACTTCAACGACATTCTCGCCACCATCTACCACCAGCTCGGCGTTCAGACTGACGAAATCTTCCTCGACCAGCTTGGCCGTCCCATCCCGATGCTCGCGAAGGGCCAGCCGATTGAGGAATTGATTTAGGACCTGTTCTGTCTCCGCCGGATTTCCGGGAGTATCACTAATTCTTACTGCGTCTTACTGCGGCAGCATCATCACCGTGAAGAAGGAGCCGACCGCGTTCGTGGCCTGCGCCATCGTGGTCTGCAATTGCACGGTGGAGAGCTGTTGGACGCTGCCGTCCGAGAGAGTGACGTTGCCCTGAATGTCGTGGTGCGCCAGCGAGCCGCCGAGTGCAGCGATGATCGCGGTTGTGCCGCCGACCCAGCCGGCAGGGAAAGGCGTAGCCGGGTTCGGCGGGTTGTTCCCCATTTCGTATCCAGGCCGGCCCAGCGCGGCGGGCGCGAGGCCGAGCGGACCAAACGTGGCGAGGCCACCTGAACCATAGGCGGTCGTTGCAAAATTGTTCGGGCTTGGGCCGATGTTGGAATCGGCGGAGAGCGGCACAACCGGGCGTGTTTCGTCTGCGTCGCCGCCGACGGCATAACTGACGGGGCTGGTGCCGAAGCCGCGCGAGTGCGGTCCGGTGGCGACAGCGGGCGTGCTCAGGGCGCCGGGCCCGAAGATGCCGAGGTTGGGTGCCGTGGCCGAAGTGGAGAAGTCCACGCAAAGAAGGTCGAGCCGCAGCCGGTCGCCGGGACACATGAGGACTTTCGCGCTGCCGATTTCGTTGGAGAGAAAGCCGAAGGTGTCAATCGGTGCCTGGCCTGTGCGTTGAGCGCGGCCGTTCGGCGTGGCGACGGGGCAGGAGCCGCCGAGAGTGTTCACAGAAGGAGAGGTGCCGGTTCCCGGTCCTGTCAGCCATGAGTCGCTGGTGCGGTAGGGATAACGATCGTCGTTGTCGTTGGAGAAGACACGGAACGCGAGGCCGATCTGCTTGAGGTTGTTGACGCATTTGATTCGCGCGGCCTTGGCCTTCGCCTTGGCCAGCGCCGGGAGAAGCATCCCCGCAAGGATCGCGATGATGGCGATGACGACGAGGAGTTCAATGAGGGTAAAGGCAACGGGCCAGCGACGGGAATGATGTGCATTCATGCTGCGACAACGGTAAACCTGAGAGACTGTGGAAATGAGAGAAACGGACGGAGCGGATATTCCCGGCAAGTGGAGGGTTGCTTCAGGCCGGGCCGTATTTGATTCGCATGTCGCCAAGGTGGCCGCCGGTGCGGAATTCATCCAACGTGACGCGGGGCTTCAAAAGTGCGGCCTTGCTGATGATGTAATGCGCGGCCTCGTCGGCCGGAAGGTCGCGGAAGGAGAAGAACGGCGGCCTCACCACACGGACATCGCGCAGCGAGCCGGAGCGCAGATCGTCCAGCAGCTCGCGCGTGAGGCGGTGGCCTTCCTGAAGGAGAAAGCGGTAGTGCTGCTCCTCCTGCGTCAGGCCGAGATTGTAGAAAATCGGCGCAATCTGCCGGATGCGGATGAAGTATTCGCAGCGGCTCTCGGTCCAGTCCGGCCCGGTTTGCTTGTCCTTGAAGGCAAAGGTCTGGATGAGGTGAAAGATGACTTTTTCCTTCGGTTCGTCGGCGTCCGGGTTGAGGCGTTTTGTTTGTTTCAGCCGCGCATCAATCAAATCGAGTCTGCCTTCGCGATTGAACCGGTGGGTGATTTTCACGAGGTCGTAGGTTCCAATCGCGGCGAGGTAGTTCGTCGTGAGGAAGAGGTGGTCATAGACCACTTTGAGTTCGACCGGAGCGCCTTTCATGCTCTCAAGCCGTCCGATGTAACAGCGCTCGCCGTAATTGAAGACGGGCGCGGGCGCCTGCTTGACCTGCTCCCATTGCGCCTCGTCCACGTGGCCGAGACGGCGGGCGATCTTGCGCACGCGCTGGGCGAACTGATAGTGCGGACCCCGCTTGTAGGGTTGCGCGCGTTCTTCGAGTGCCTTGATTTCGTCGAGGGTGATGGGGTCCTGCGCGAGCACCCGGCGCTCGAAGGCTTCGATGCTTTCGGCAAGGAGTAGCAGTTCGTCAGGAGCCACGCATTCCATAAACGATGCAATGAACCGCGCCTGTGGACGCGCACTGGGGATGAAAGACCTGCCGTTGAACTCCGTGGCGGATATGAAGGGCCGGCGACATTCTGAACTGAACGTGAGAGGCACGGGGCGAGCGGATATTCCCGGCGCGCAAACGCGCGTTTTGCCTTGATGGAATAAGGCCGCAGGCCAATCCTCTGACCATTGTGGACGAGCCGGATTTCGACCAGTTGGTCAACGACCACTACCAGCCGCTCTATCGCTTTGCGTTGAGCCTGGTGGAGCGCGAGGCCGAGGCCAGCGACCTCACGCAGCAGACGTTCTACCTCTGGGCGTCCAAGGGGCACCAGTTGCGCGACCGCTCGAAGGTCAAGTCCTGGCTCTTCACCACGCTGCACCGGGAATTCCTCGGCTCGCGCCGCCGCGCGACGCGCTTCCCGCAGCATGAAATCGAGTCAGTCGAGCGCGAGCTTCCGCCCGTCACACCGACCACCGTCAACGAACTCGACGCCAACACCGTGATGCTGGCGTTGATGAACGTGGACGAAGTTTATCGCGCGCCGCTGATGCTGTTCTATCTTGAAGACCATTCGTATCTGGAAATCGCCGCCATCCTCGATGTGCCCGTCGGCACCGTCATGTCGCGCCTCGCGCGCGGCAAGGAGCGGCTGCGCGGACTGATCGCGGACCATGCCACTGCCACGGAACGAAAGATCGTTCCGCTCGACCTTCGCAAAACCCACTGACCCGATGAACAACGAAGAAGCCCGCTTCATCCTTCGCGCCTACCGCCCCAACGGGGGGGACGCCAGCGACCCGCAATTCACCGCCGCGCTCGAACAGGCCCGTCGCGACCCGGAACTTTCCCGCTGGCTCGCCGAACAGACCGCGCTCGACGCCGCCATCGGCGACAAACTCCGCTCCGTGCCCGTGCCGTCCGATTTGAAGGCTGCCATCCTTGCGGGCCACAAAATCATCCAGCCGCAACCGTGGTGGCGGCGGCGCATTCACCCCGTCGCAGCGGCGGCGGCGATCTTCGTCACGCTCGTCTGCATCGGTTTCCTGGCCGTGCGCGAGCCGCAGGAAAGCGCGGCGAACTTCAAGCACTTCAGCCAGGACATCACGAGCTACATCAGCACGAGCTACGGCCTGCTCTTCCGCGACGCGCGGAACGTCAACACCGCCGTGGGCTACTTCGGCGGCAGCAGCTACCGGATGAACTACCGCAGCCCCAGCATCGAGGACATCCGCAAGTGGCTCGTCGAAAACAACGGCCACCGCGGCTTCGACATCCCGGCCGGGCTGAAGAATGCCGCGAACCTGAAATGCGCCATTGTGAACTGGCGGGGCCGCCGCGTCTCGCTCATCTGCTTCCAAGTCGGGCCGCACCTGCCCAAGGACAAGGTCCACCTCGTCGTCATCAGCAGCGCGGACCTGCCCGACCCGCCGCCGCCCGGCACACCGCGTTTTCACGAGAACGGCGAGTCGAGCACCGCCGAATGGAGCGACGGCCCCTTCACCTACGTCCTCATGGCGCCGGGCAACCGGCAGATGTTGTCCAAGTATTTTGACGGAACGGCGCGGGGCGCGGCGATGTTCAAGGAAGTTCCCCGCAAAGTCCGCCATGAGTTCCGCGCGGATGCTTCCGCCGGCGGCAAACAGTCCTGAGAAGGACTAATAACACTCTGCCGACTGAACTACTTTTCCATCATCGTCGAGATAGACAAAAATAGAACCAGCGTCACCCCACATCCAGTAATAAGCCGATTCGTTACGCGCAAAAGGATCGATAGGGGTTTCTGAATTCACAAAAGGCCACGGCTTATTGGTAGTTGGCTCGACGGAACCTAGCGCGCACAGAAACCGACCGCGATTTTCCTCCGCCGCTCCTTGAATCTTGCTGGGAATCCCACCAATTTTTGTGCCTTCAATTACAGTGATGTTCCAAGGCTCGTTGTATTTTTCTTCCAGTGGTTCGTGATCAACCTTGTAATCCACAGTCCGATGAATGGTTCCGTAGCAAGGCAGTATTTCCCAATGATCACATTTGGGCATCTCGGCTGGTTGAATCAGCGCGACTGGCTCGACATTGAGCCACTCAAAATGAAGAGGATTGTCTTCACCGGAATCATCACGCTGAAAGATCAGCAACAAATCCCCAGGTGTTTTACCGACCAAATCTCGCGAATCTGAAAGGTTAAACTGCGCGATAAACGGCATTGGTTCACCAGTTTTGGTTTTGGGCCACGGTTTGCTCGCAGGCCAATAGGGAAGCCCGCCAACTTTTGTCACTTCTCTTTTGTCTGGCTCACCTTTCGCGAAAATAAACACATCCGTCAGCACCGTCTCGCCAGCGTGATCGTGCAAAGCTTCGGCTCGTAATTGTTCCACTTTCGCGATGGAGATAGGACTGGTGATACGGTCACCACCGGGATTCATCAATCTCAGGTGATTAGCAAAGTCGCTTTCCGTCCGATATTGCTTGGGATTTTCCGTTCGACGGTGACTTACGAATTGGTGTGCCTCCTCGCGCATCTTTGAAAGTGGAAACTCTCTTATCCAGCGCTCCAACTCGAACTGTTCGTGTATTTTGCTCATTATCGTTTTACTCCAACCCAATCGCTCCGGCGGCTTGCTGGTGAGGTCGAAGACGATGCGCGGGCCGCTCCCGTCCGGGCGTGAGCTATTGCCGCTCGAAAATCTCCACGATGCTGTCGGCGTCAATCCGCACGGCTTCGGAGCGCCCGAAGTGGAAGAGAAGATTGTAATCCTTGGTGGCCCCGACATCGCGGCGGTCCTTGAACATGTATTGCGCGCCATTGTTCAACCGAATGGCGAACGGCCTGAACGGCTGGCGTTCCACGAGACTCTTGATTTCGGCAACTTTCATGCGGGAAAAAACTTAGTTCATTCACGCTGTCTTGGAAACAGAAAGTTTCCGCCCGCCCGGCCTGCTCTTACTCCCACTCAATCGTCCCCGGCGGCTTGCTGGTGAGGTCGAAGACGATGCGGTTGAGGCCTTTCACCTCGTTCGTGATGCGGAGCGAGACTTTCTCCAGCAGGTCGTAGGGCAGCTTCACCCAGTCGGCGGTCATGCCGTCCTGCGAGTCCACCGCGCGGATGGCGAGGGTCCAATCGTAGGTGCGCTCGTCGCCCTGCACGCCCACGCTTCGCACGGGCAGCAGCACCGCGAAACTCTGCCAAATCTTGTAGTAAAGACCGCTGGACTTCATCTCCTCGACCACGATGGCGTCGGCGCGGCGCAGAATCTTCAGCTTCTCCGGCGTGATTTCGCCGAGGCAGCGCACGGCGAGTCCCGGTCCGGGGAATGGCTGGCGATGGACGATCTCCTTGGGCAATCCCAACTCGGTGCCGAGCACGCGCACTTCGTCCTTGAACAGGCAGCGCAGCGGTTCGACGAGCTTGAACTTCATTCGCTTGGGCAGGCCACCGACGTTGTGGTGGCTCTTGATGAGCGCGGCGGGGTTGCCCGCGATGGGCACGGACTCGATGACATCGGGATACAGCGTGCCTTGCGCGAGGAACTTCGCCCGGCCCGCGCGCTTCGTCGCGGCCTCGAACACCTCGATGAACGTGCGTCCGATGATCTTGCGCTTGCGCTCCGGGTCGCTCACGCCGCGCAGGCGTTTGAGGAAGAGCGCCGAGGCATCCTCGTATTGGAGCTTGATCTTGAAGTTGCGTCCGAAAACCTCTTGCACGACCTCGGCCTCGCGCGCGCGGAGCAGGCCGTTGTTGACGAAGATGCACGTGAGTTGGTCGCCAATGGCCTTGTGCAGCAGCGCCGCCGCGACGCTTGAATCCACGCCGCCGCTGAGGCCGAGGATGACCCGTTCCCTGCCGACTTGCGCGCGGATTTGCTCGACGGCCTGATCTAGGTAGCCACGCATTGTCCAGCTCTTGCCGCAGCCGCACACGCCGTGGACAAAGTTGGAGACCACTTCCCTGCCGCGCGGCGTGTGAACGACCTCGGGATGAAACTGGATGCCGAAGAGCTTCCGCTTCGGATGTTCGATGGCCGCGTAATCGGAGTTCTCAGTCGTGCCGACAACGACGAAATCCCTCGGCAGGCGCGTGAGTTTGTCGCCGTGCGAATTCCAGACCTGCAACGAGCCGGGCAGATGTTTGAAGAGCGCGCAGGACTTGTCAGCGATGTTGAGCGTGCCCTTCCCGTATTCGCGCTTCTGGCCCTTCTCGACCTTGCCGCCAAGGAATTGCGCGAGGATCTGCACCCCGTAGCAAATGCCGAGCACGGGCACGCCGAGCTTGAAGATGGCCTT
The DNA here is from genome assembly GCA_964589935.1 of uncultured Verrucomicrobiota bacterium. GTDB lineage: Bacteria > Verrucomicrobiota > Verrucomicrobiia > Limisphaerales > VHCN01 > VHCN01. The sequence continues at coordinate 94,854 of CAZPVD010000010.1, forward strand.
GTCCGGCAGCGGCGCGTCATTCGCATACACGCTCGACGGGCCGCCGGAGAGGATCAGGCCGCGCGGCTTCATCGCCGCAATCTGGGCGGCGGGCGTGTCGTAGCGGACGATGGTCGAATAGACGCTGCACTCGCGGATGCGCCGCGCAATGACCTGCGTGTATTGCGAACCGAAATCGAGGATGACAATCTGCTCGTTCATTGGAGCGAAAGGACGTGTGTTTGCACGGCGCGCCCGGTGTTGGCGAGAAAAAAATCCAACAACCTTGAACGAGTGCGCGACGATTCGTCCGCCGCCGGTGATTTGGAAATCGCTTGCCTCGACGCGGCGATTCACTAGCCTTCCCCCGAACTTCAACACGAACACACATCATGAGATTCGGCATCAACACATTTCTGTTCACGTCGCCCTTCACCACCGCGAGCGTGAAGCTGTTCCCGCAGTTCAAGAAGTGGGGCTTCGACACGGTGGAAATCCCCATCGAGGCGCCCGAGCACATTGACCCCGCCAAGGTGAAGGCCGCCGCCGACAAGCACGGCCTCGCCATCGGCTCGGTCTGCGCGTGCATGGGGCCGGGACGCGACTTCCGCGGCAGCGCGGCCGACCAGCGCACGGCCATGAAGTATTGCAAGGCACTCGTGGACCAGGCCGCCAGGATGGGACGACCAAACATCATCGGGCCGATTTATTCCGTCGTCGGCAAGGCGGACGCCGTCGAGCCGAAGCAGCAGAAGAAGGAGTTCGCGCTCGTGGTGAAAAACCTCAAGAAGCTCGCCGACTACGCCGCAAAGAAAAAGATAAGGCTCTGCATCGAGCCGCTGAACCGGTTCGAGACGGACTTCCTCAACACCTGCGACCAGGGACTCAGGCTCATCAAGGCCGTCGGCAAAAAAAACGTGAAGCTTCACCTCGACACGTTCCACATGAACATCGAGGAGAAGGACCAGCATGACGCCATCGTCAAGGCCGGCAGGGTTCTCGGCCATTTCCACGCCTGCGGCAGTGATCGCGGCACGCCGGGCGGCGATCACATTGACTGGAAGCCCATCGTGAAGGCGCTCAAGAAGGCCGGCTACAATGGTGATGTCGTGATCGAGAGCTTCACCACCGACGTGAAGGTCATCGCGCGCGCCGCCGCAATCTGGCGCCGCATTGAGCCGACGCGCAACGAAATCGCCGTGAGGGGCCTCAAGAATCTGCGCAGGTTTTTCCGGTAAGAACCAGCGTTGCGCGCCGTGAATGGCGCATAAAATCACAACGTCACTCCAACAACCTGAACCAAGCCATGAACCTCACCAAATCCGCCATCACACTCGCCGCGCTCGCCGCGCTCGCCTTCAACGCCGCCGCCGCCGAGGACGGCTTCAAATCGCTCTTCAACGGCAAGGACCTCACCGGCTGGGCTGGCAGGCCGGAGCATTGGTCGGTGCAAGACGGTGCAATCACTGGCACAACTAGAGAAAACCCCGCCAAAGGCAACAACTTCCTCATTGCAAAGGATGGTGACAAGAATCTCATCGTCAGCGATTTTGAGTTGCGCTTGTCCTACAAGATAATTGCGAACAACGAAAAAAACTTTGGTGACTCGGGCATCCAGTATCGTAGTAAGGAATTGCCGGATTTCGTTGTAAGCGGGTATCAGGCAAATCTAATGGTCACCAAGCCTTTAACCGGCATTCTTTATGAAGAAAAGGGGCGCGGCATCATCCATCAACTCGGCCAGAAGGTCGTGATAAAGGCCGATCCTGACGAGCCGAAAAAGCACAAGATTGAAGTCGTCGGCTCCTTCGGTAAATCCGAAGAAATCCAGGCGAGCTTCAAGAAGGACGATTGGAATGATTATGTCGTCATCGCCAAAGGTAATCATCTCCAGCACTTCATCAACGGCGTGCAGACGGCGGATGTGACGGACGAGGACGAGGCGAGGGCTGCCAAGTCTGGAATCCTAGCTTTGCAACTCCACGCCGGGCCGCCGATGACTGTTCAGTTCAAGAACATCCGCATCAAGACGCTCGGCGGCGGCGCGCAGTTCGACGGCGCATGGAAGGTTGTCGAAGGGACCGTCAACGGACAGGCAGCGCCAAGGGAGTTTCTGGATTCGGTCACGGTCGTCATCGAGGGCAAGGCCTACCGCACCACGGTCGGCAGCGAGACGGACAGCGGCAAGTTCACCGTGGACGAATCCAAGTCACCCAAGGCGATGGACATCGAGCCTTCCCGCGACGGCGCGCCGACCATACCGGCCATCTACGAATTCGACGGCGAGACCCTGCGCGTGGCCTACGCGACGAAGGGCGCGCGCCCGACGGAGTTCAAGTCCGAGGCGGACAGCGGCGTGGTGGTGTTCACCTACAAGCGCAAGTGACGATTCTAACCCGCTTTGCGAAGGGCGCGCTTTTACGGCGCGCCTTTCCTGTTTTTATGAACTGCATTCTGGCTCCATTCACTATTGCCGACTTCGACGAAGTTCTGGCCTTGTGGCGCGCGACCGAGGGCGTCGGCCTGAACGAATCCGACTCGCGAGAGAACATCGCCGCCTACCTTGCGCACAATCCGGGCATGAGCTTCATCGCGCGCGATGAACATGGGCACCTCGTCGGTGCGGTGCTCTGCGGGCACGATGGCCGTCGCGGTTATCTGCATCACCTGGCCGTGGCATCCGCGCATCGGCAGCGCGGCATCGGACGGCGGCTGGTGGAGGCGTGCTTCGCCGAACTGGCGAGGCTTGGCATTGTGAAGTGCAACATCTTCGTCTTCGCGCACAACACTGAGGGCCAGCAATTCTGGCTGCACAACGGCTGGAATGGTCGTGCCGACCTGCGCGTGATGCAGAAACAGATTTGAAGCCACCGCTGTCCGGCGTAGTCTGACCCGAAGCAATATGAAAAAACTTTTGACCGTCCTCGCCCTGCTTGCCGCCGCGCTCGCCGTGGATGCCGCCGACAAGAAAATCATCTTCATCGCCGGCCGCCCCAGTCATGGACCGCTGGCGCACGAGCACCGCGCGGGCTGCCTGCTGCTGGCGAAATGCCTGCAAGGTTTCCCCGGCGTCGTCACCGAGGTTCACTCGAACGGCTGGGTTGCGGATGAGAAGGCCTTCGAGAACGCCGCAGCCATCGTCGTTTACAGCGACGGCGGCGGCGGGCATCCGTTCCTCAAGGACAACCACCTCGAAACCATCGGTGCGCTGATGAAGAAGGGCGTCGGCCTCGGCTGCATCCACTACGCCGTCGAGCCGACGACGGAGAAGGGCAACAAGGAATTTCAGGACTGGATCGGCGGCTGCTTCGAGACTTATTGGAGCGTGAACCCGCATTGGGACGCGGACTTCACTTCATTGCCCAAGCACGCGGTCACGCGCGGCGTGAAGCCGTTCAAGACGAACGACGAGTGGTATTACCACATGCGCTTCCCCGCCGACATGAGCCGCGTGACGCCGATTCTCACCGCGATGCCGCCCGAACGCACGACCGGATGGAGCAAGGACAAGCCTGCGGACGCCAAGCCCTCCACGCACGGCGGCAACCCCGACGTGTGGAAGGCCGTCGTCGAGCGCAAGGAGCCGCAGCACGTCATGTGGGTCACCGATCGGGCGGACGGCGGGCGCGGCTTCGGCATTAGCGGCGGGCACAATCACCTGAACTGGGGGAACAACGACCAGCGCAAACTTGTCCTCAACGCCATCGTCTGGACTGCGAAAGTCGAAGTGCCCGCAAGCGGTGTTGAATCGTCCGCCACGCAGGAGGACTTGATGGCGAACCTTGATCCGAAGGGACAGACCAAGCCCAAAACACCGGCGCAGAAAAAGGAAGAGCCGAAGAAGAGCGAGAAGTAATGCCGCCAAATCGCGGCTTACTCCGCCTTTTTGAAGAACTCCGTCTTCTTAGTTTCGACCGACGATCCCCAGATGCGGATGTTCGTGATCTTGCCAAGGTCATCAAACGAGCCGAAGCCGATGCAGCCGTTCGCGAATGTCTTGTCCTCCGCGAGCATGATGGGCTTGCTCATGTCGTCGAAGAAAGTCTTCACCGTGCCGGCCTTTGTGTCGCGTTCGAGGCGCACCTTGTGCCACTCGTTCTGGTTCCACGTGATGCCCTTCGTCGTTTCCTTCGCGATGGCGGTGCGCGGCGCGTCCTTCACGATGAAGATGTTGTGCGCGTGCGGATCGGCGGCGACGGCGATGTGGTTGTAGTAAAACTTCTGCGGCTCGGTGAAGCCGAAGAACAGGCACATGTCCTGATGGCCGTAGGGCTTCACCGTCGAGAGCAGGTCCACTTCAAGGATGAAGTCACCGAAAACCTTGTCCGCGATGAGCGCGATGTCGAACGGCGAGCGGTTGGCCGGCTTGTAGTCGCACTGCTTGAAAAGTTCGAGCGAGGATTTGTCCCCATCTTTCGCAATGCGCCACGCCTTTGGGTCGCAGAAGACGAAATCCTTGATTGCATCCGGCTTGGCGAAGTTCTGCTCGTAAAGCAGCTTCCAGCCCCCGGGAAGCTTCGGCGGGGAATCTGCGGCGTGTGTTGACATTGAGAACGCCAGCGCGAGCGCGAACCAGGAGAGCACAGTTGTTTTCATACAGGCGGATGGGAACAGTTTTTCTGAGATTCGACCGCTGAGACGCATAAAAGGCGCAAGAGGTTTTGCTTTAGTGCCTCTTGCGCCCTTTTGCGGGAATTAGTCAACGATCACACGCGTTCCGGCACGACGAACGGCGCGCGGTAGTCGCGGGTGAGCAGTTTGTCGGCGTCCTTGTTGCCGATGAACTTCTCGACCTTCGGGTCCATCGTAAGCACGGGGCCGATGGTGGCCTTGGTTTTGTTCAAGTCCACGCCGTTGGCGGCGAGGTGATCGGCCATGCGGTCAAAGGTTTCTGTCGCGCCGCGCTCGCCCTTGATCTTCTCGCGGATTTCATCGGGCGAAGCCTTCGCGCCGAGGCGATACGAGACGTTGCCGGTGTGGCAGAGAGCGCTGGAGAGGTGGCCTTCCCAGATGTCAGCGTGCAGGTCGGAGACTTTGCGCGACTTGACGGCTTGGATGAAGTTCTCGAAGTGGTCGCTTGCGCCCTTGAACTCCTTGACCAACTTCCCGTCCTTGTCGTAGGCGGACGCGCCAGAATAGTTCGGCACGGTCACGTGGCCGCCTTCGCAATGAACGACGACCGCGACGCTGCCGCCCATGAACTTGTCCATGTTCTTCGAGCCGGTTTTCTCCGGGAGGCCGCGCACTTCAAAAATAAGCGGAGCCTTTTCGTAATCGTGAAACACGAACTGCGTGTTCGGCGTCTCCGCGTCGTCCTCGTAACCGAGGCGTCCGCCGACGCTCATGACGCGCGGCGATAGCCGGTCTTCGCCGACGAACCAGCGGGCAATGTCCATCTGGTGGATGCCCTGATTGCCGAGGTCGCCACAGCCGTAGGCCCAGAACCAGTGCCAATCGTAGTGAATCGGGCCGTAGCCCTTGGAGTTGCGGCGCGGCGGATCGAGCGGCGCGGGTCCGCACCAGAGGTTGTAATCAATGTTCTCCGGCACCGGCTGCGGGCCTTCCGTCTTGCCGATGGAGCCGCGCGGCTTGTAGCAGAGGCCGCGGCTGATGAGGATTTTGCCGAGGTTGCCCGCGCGAATCCACTCAACCATTTCCTTGATGCCGTGGCTGGAACGGCTCTGCGTGCCGGTCTGGCAAATTTTCGCATACTTGCGCGCGGCCTCGACGATTTTGCGGCCTTCCCAGACGTTATGGGAAACAGGCTTCTCGACATACACGTCCTTGCCGGCTTGGATTGCCCAGATGGCGGCGAGCGCGTGCCAGTGATTCGGCGTGGCGATGGTGACGGCGTCCACGTCCTTCTGCTCGAAGAGCTGGCGCATGTCGGAGTAACCGCGCAGATTTTCGTCGTGCTTCTTGCCTGCGGCGATGCCCGCGTCGAGCACCTTCTTGTCCACGTCGCAGAGCGCGACGAGCTTGACGCCCTCGGGGCCTAGCTTGCGCATGCCATCAATGTGACTCTGGCCGCGGCCGTGGAAGCCCACGGTGGCGACGCGGATGGTGCTGTTGGCGCCGGCGACCTGCGACCACGAGCGCGCGCTCCAACTGAGCGTGGCTCCGGCGAAGAGGGAGGTCTTGAGGAAGTTGCGACGATTGAGAGTTTTCATAGGTGGCTGCGGTTGAGTTCGCGTGGACGATGCCGCGCTTGAACGATTTGAACAAGACGAAAATCGCTTCACTTTGACCACTCGGCGTATTTCTCGGCGATCTTCGCCTGCGTCTCGTCGCCTTCGTGGAAAACAAACCGGTAGCGGAACGTGACGCTTTTGCCGTTGGCGAGGGTGAAGTTGCCTGCGTTCTTGTCGTCCTTCAGGTTCTCAAAGTGATGTTTGCCGAACGGGTTGGCGGCGAACAGGCCGTAATCGCGCACGTGCCACCACGTCGGGAAGCGCGGGTTGCCGGGGTGATCGAAAATGGCCACGCCGACGGTTTTGCCTTCCACCGGGCCGTAATAATCGCACCACGCGGCGCGCTTGCCCCACGTCTCGTTGTCGCGCACGCCCGTGCTCATGACGATGTGGCCTTCGCCGGGGTCGGACTTCTTCTGCCCCTTCGCTTTCGGCTTGGTGAGGCGCATGGATTCGGCGAGGCGGATGGCCATGACGCCGTCCTTGTCGTCGCCAAAGGTCACGTCGCCATCGGTCGCCTTCATTGTGATTTCAAAATCAATCATGTGGTTGGCGTTGAAACGCAGCGTGCGTTCATCCTGCAAAAACGTGCGCCCATCAACCGAGACCCACTTGTTTTGCGTGGAGAGGACTCCGACCTTCGCGCCGGACTTCACCTCGATGAATCGCTCGTGAACCATCTTCCCCGACTTCGGACCAACGCCCCAGAAGTCGTTTGAGTTGACGTTGAAATGCCCGAACCACAGCGATTGATGATGCGGATGGTCGTGCTCCTCGCCGGGCACGTCCTTCATCGGCCAGTTGCGCGTCATCGCCTGACCGCCCGGCCCGATGACCGGATAGCAGAACGGCTTGGGCACATCCTTGAAGTGATACTCCGTGAAGAGCTTTCCGCCGATCTCGACCCGCACGGATTTCTCATCCTGCGTGAGCTTGACGGAATCCACCGCGAAGGCGTGGGAGGTGGCGAATGCGACGCCGCAGAACGCGGCAAATAACGGAAGGCGAAGTTTTGGGGACATGGTGCGCGCATGGTAAGACGGAGCGCGGGCCGGTCAACTTCAAAGGCTCGGCACTCGACACGTGCGCCGGACGCCACTACGCTGCGCGTGATGTCGAATCTCGTCATCGCGGGACGCGAGTTCCGCTCACGACTCATCCTCGGCACGGGCAAGTTCTCCTCGCCCGAGGCCATGCGCTCTGCGCTGGACGCAAGCGGTTGCGAGCTGGTCACCGTCGCGCTGCGCCGCGCGGACCTGAGCGGCAAGCACGACCCGTTCGCGAACATTTTGGAGTTCATTGACCCGAAGCGGTATCTCCTTTTGCCCAACACCAGCGGCGCGATGAACGCCGAGGAAGCCGTCCGCCTCGCGCGCCTCGCCGCCGCCGCCGGGTTGCCGAAGTGGGTGAAGCTCGAAATCCATCCCGACCCGCGCTACTTGCTGCCCGATCCCGTCGAAACGTTGCGCGGCGCGGAACTGCTCGTGAAGGAGGGCTTCACCGTGCTGCCTTACATCAACGCCGACCCCGTGCTGGCGAAGCGGTTGCAAGACGTGGGCTGCGCGACGGTCATGCCGCTTGGCTCGCCCATCGGCTCAAATCGCGGCCTGCAAACGCGCGATCAACTCCGCATCATCATCGAGCAGGCCACCGTGCCGGTCGTCGTGGATGCCGGCATCGGCGCGCCAAGCCACGCGGCGGAAGCGATGGAACTGGGCGCGGACGCCGTGCTCGTCAACACCGCCATCGCGGTCGCAAGCGATCCGAACCGCATGGCCGTCGCCTTCAAGCTCGCCGTTGAAGCCGGACGCGAGGCCTATGAAGTTGGTCTCGCTGAACAGAGTGCCACCGCGAGCGCGACGAGTCCGCTCACGGGATTTTTGAATTAGCCGCGTTGAACATGCGTTCCCTTTCAATTCCACGAGTTCGCAAGCTGCTCGCCGCCGCGACGCGCGCGCGTGTGCTCGTCGTCGGCGACGTGATGCTCGACCAGTTCATCTGGGGCCGTGTCACGCGCATCTCGCCCGAGGCGCCGGTGCCCGTGGTCGAGTTCGAGCGCGAGAGCCTGATGCCCGGCGGCGCGGCGAACGTCGCGCGCAACCTCACCGCGCTCGGCGCGGCGACGGAAATGTTCAGCGTCACCGGCCACGACGTTGCGGCGAACCAGCTCCGTCATCTGCTTGAAGAAAACCATGTCGGATGCCGCGGCCTGCTTGCCAGCGCCTTACGCATGACGACAAAAAAAATCCGCCTCATCGCGCACCGGCAGCAGGTCGCGCGCGTGGACCGCGAGCGCCGCACGGAACTGGACGGCAAGACCGCGGGCCGGTTGTTTGCCTCGGTGCGCGCGCAGCTCGCCCGCGCGGATGCCATCATCGTTGGCGATTATGGCAAGGGCGTCGTGACGCAGGTGATGCTCGATGCGCTCAAGCGGCTTTGCCGCGAGCGCGGCGTGTGGTTGAGCCTCGATCCGAAGCCCGTGCATCATCTCGATCTGCGTGGTCTTTCGCTCATCACGCCGAACCGCACGGAAGCCTTTGAACTCGCCGGCCTCTCCGACGGCGCGCGTGGCGTTGAGCCGTTGAAGGACGCCGCGTTGCTGAATGCCGCTGACAAAATCCTCAACGATCTCCAGCCCGGGCTGCTGCTCATCACGCTTGGCGACCAAGGCATGTTGCTCTGCCAGCGCGGGCACGCGCCGTTTCACATTCCGACCGTGGCGCAGGAAGTTTTCGACGTGTCCGGCGCGGGCGACACGGTCATTGCGTCGTTCACGCTGGCTGTTGCGGCAGGCGCGTCGCCGGTGGAGGCGGCGATTTTCTCGAATCACGCCGCGGGCGTTGTCGTGGGCAAGGTCGGCACCGCGACGGTGACGCCGGAGGAACTGCTCGCGAGCTTCAAACGGGAACAATGAAGCGCGCCGTCTTCCTCGACCGCGACGGGACGATCAATATTGAGAAGCACTTTCTCAGCGATCCGGCGCATCTGGAGCTTTTTCCCGGCGCGCTCGCGGCGATGAAGCAATTGCAGGACGCGGGCTTCCTCTTGTTCGTCGTCACGAACCAGTCCGGCATCGGGCGCGGCTATTATACCGAGGCCGACATGCACCGCGTGAACGAGCGCCTCATGGTCGAACTTGCCCTTGCCGGTGCGCGCCTCGCCAAGATTTATTTCGCGCCGGAAGCGCCGGAACAGCCGAGCCGCGGACGAAAGCCTTCGCCGCAGTTTCTCTTCGACGCGCGCGACGAGTTTGGCGTGGACCTCGCGCAAAGCTTCATCATCGGCGACAAGCCGAGCGACATCGAGTGCGGCAGGAACGCGGGCGTGCGGCAAAGCATCCTCGTGCGCACGGGCTACGGGGTGCAGACGGAACGCGAGCACGCCGGCAAACTTGGCTCGTGCGTGGTGGTGGACGATTTGCCCGCGGCGGTGAAGTGGATTCTCGAAACGTCCGGCGCCGCCTAGTCATCGGTCGCTTGCGGCGATTTCAGGAAACCGGCGCGGTCCATTTCGCCCCAGCCGGTTTCGCCGCGGAGATACTGGATGATTCCTTCGAGGCGCCAGATGTTGTTGAGCTGGCGGTATCCGAAATTTTCCGCGACGGCGACGAGCGCGAGCGTGCCGAGGTCTTTCACGCTGCCGGTGCGCGTGACGAAGAGTTCGAGCAGCAGCGAGCCGGTGCTGATGAAAATGCCGTAGGTGAAGGTGAGCATCACGTAGGCGAGAAAGAAGTCTCCCTGCAACTTGCCGAGCTTCCACGCGACGGGAATCGAAATGTATCCAAACAACTCCACGAGCGGCCCGACAAGGTCGAAGATGAAAAAGTAACCCATGCCGATGGTGCCGGCGGGACCGTAGCTGGCGTTGAAGATCATCGCGCGGTGCTTCACGAGCGTTTGCACCATGCCGCGCTGCCAGCGCATGCGCTGACGGCGCAGCAGCCGCAACGTGGACGGCGCCTCGGTCCAGCAGATGGACTCGGGCACGTAACGCATCTGATACGGGATGTTGTTCTCGCGATGATAGCGGTGGAGCTTCACGACGATTTCCATGTCCTCGCCGACAGTGTGGTGCGAGTAGCCGCCGACTTTCACCGCGGCGCTGCGTTTGAAGACGCCGAACGCGCCCGAAATGATGAGCATGGCGTCGAGCCGGCTCCACGCGAGGCGCGAAATCAGGAACGAGCGGATGTATTCGATGGTCTGGAGCAGCGGCAGAAGCTGGTGCGGCAGGCCGGTTTCGATGACTTGTCCGGCGCGCACGGTGCAGCCGTTCACAATCTGGATGCGGCCGCCGACGGCGATCATCTGCTCCGGCTCCTCGATGAAGGGCTTCACGATTTGCAGCAGCGAGTCGTGGTCGAGCAGCGAATCGGCGTCCACGGCGCAGAAGAGCGGGAAGCGTGAGAGGTTGATGCCGGCGTTGAGCGCGTCGGATTTGCCCCCGTTTTCCTTGTCCACCACGAGCAGGCGCGGATAGCGTGACGAGCCGTAGATGCCGCGGATTTTTTTGCACGGCACGGCGTGCTGATAGACGCGCTCGATGGGTTCGAGGCCGAGCGACTCGATGATGACTTGGAGCGTGCGGTCGGTGGAGCCGTCGTTCACCACGATGACCTCAAACTCCGGATAGTGGAGCGAGAGCATCGAGTGGATGTTTTCGACGATGGTGTTTTGCTCGTTGTAGGCGGGGACGAGCAGCGAGATCGGCAGCGCGATGTCGCTCGTGAGCACCCAGAACGGATCGGCCCGCATCGCGCGGATGCGGGCACGGCGCACCTCGAAGTAGGCCACCACGAGCTGCCACGCGTAGAGAAAACTCTGCAGCACGAGCAGCGTGAAGATCATCACGTTGACGGCCCAGAGCGCCGTGGAAAGGAAGCTCATGCCGCCGTGCCTTTCTCCAGCAACAGCCCGCGCGCGATGTCCGCCGTGCGCGCGACCGGGCTTTGCGTTGCGAGCCAGAGCGCGTCGAGCCCCTTCGCGCCGAGTTTGTAGAGCGCCTCGGCCGCGTGATAGCGCACCCACCAGTTTTCATCCTTGAGCGCGCGTTCGAGCGCAACCACGGCGTCCTCGGAGCCGAGGTTGCCCGCGCAGATCGCGGCCTGCGCGCGCACCTCCGCGGTCGGGTCGTCGAGCGCGGCGATGATGCCGGGCAGCGCGCGCGGATCGTCAAGCCGGCTCAACGCCTGGACAACGGCAAGCTGGAGGTTCGTGGAAATGTTCCGCGTCCGGCGTCGTCGCTCCGGCTCGGGCGTGAAGGAACGGCGTTTGAGCTTGTTGGCGTCGAGCACCGATTTGCGGAACCCGCCTGATTCCTCAGCGGATTTTGCGGCATGAGACGTCATTCCCGGCGGCGCGGTGAGTTGCACCGGCACGCGCATGAGCTTGAGCATCGCAGGCACGGCGCGAAGGTCGCCGATGTGGCTGAGGGCATCCACGGCCATGAGCTTGACGGCCTCGCGGCCGCTGCCTTCGAGCACCTCGATGAGCTCGGGAACGGCGTCGCGGTTGAGCGAACGGAAAATGTCCTGCGCGGCGAGCGAGCGCGTCTCGGTGCCGAGCGCGAGCTTGTCAAGCAGGTCGGCGACGGAACGGGTCGCGTTGAGTTTGGCGAGTGAACGGGCGGCCTCGATGCGCACGTCCACGTCATCGTCGTCAAGCATGCGTTCGAGCGCGGCGATGCCAGTGGGATCGTTGAACGCGCCGAGCAGCGAGCAGGCCTCGGCGCGCTGCCACGCGAGGCGGCTGCGAAGCCGCGCGAGGCACTGGTCGCGCAGGCCCAGTTCGCGCATGAGCGCGACGACCTGCCCGGCGTATTCGCCGCGGACTTTCGGCAGCAGTTCCGCGAAGAGGCGCACGAGGATTTTCTGGTCGCCTGGGCGAAGCTCGGATTTGAGTCGTGGAAGTGATTCGGGATTCTCGACACATTCGAGGCCGAGCGCCATGAGTTCCTTGCTGCGGGACTGGATCGCGCGCGTCTGCCGCGCCTTGACCGCGCGATAGGCGATCACGCCGACAATCAGCACGAGCGACAAAGCGGCCAAGGCCAGCGACAACCCGGTGATGATCTGAAAAATGCCCATCGCGGAATCACTCGACACCACGAAGATAACCGTCAAGTGCCGCGTTCAAAGCGCAAAGTGCGTCCGGCAATGAAGCCGTCACTCGCCGAGAATCTTTCGCACGCGCGCGACGAGTTCCGCCGGGCTGAAGGGTTTCACGATGTAATCCGCCGCACCGAGTTCGAGTCCGGCCACCACGTCCTTGTCCTTATTTTTCGCCGTAAGCATGATGACGGGGATGTCCTTGAGATCGGGCGATTCCTTCACGCGGCGGAGCACTTCAAAGCCGTCCATCACCGGCATCATCGCATCGAGGATGACCAGCGCTGGGCGCTCAAGCGGAATAAGCCGCGCCGCCTCTTCGCCGTCTTTGGCGTGGACGACCTCGAAGCCCTGCTGCTTGAGCTTGAACTCGATGAGCTGGGCGGTCTGTGGCTCGTCCTCGGCCACTAAAATTTTGCGCATGGCATAAAGGTAACGGCACGCGAACACTGGCTCAAGCCCTTTCAAATCCGGCGCATCCGCGCAACCGGACATTCGCGCCGCTTGAACGCAACCATCAGGAGAACGTGCGGAGAATTTTGCGCCAGATGAGCGTGCCCGTTTCGCGTGCCGCGGGAATCCGCAGCAACAGGCCGAGAATCGCGTAGAGCAGCGCCGCGCTGCTCGCGGGCACGAACACCGCGCCGATGCGGTCCTGGATGCGCGCGTGGCCGTAGTAGCGTTCCCACATCCACCACGCGAGCCACGCGGTCACGGCGGCGGCGGCGGCGGCGGCGATGTTCGGGCCGAGGCTTCTCTGCAAGGCGCCGAGTCCGAGATGGTCGAGGCGGTCGCGCAGCGCGAGCAGGAGGAACCACGCGTTGAAGCCCGCGCTCACGCTGTTCGCCACGCCGAGTCCGCCCTGCGCGAGGCCAAGCCCGCCGTGCCCGCGCGGCAGCACCATCCAGAAGGCGAGGATGATGTTCGACACGAGGCAGACGAGGCTGATCTTCATCGGCGTGGCCGTGTCGCCGAGCGCGTAGAAGGCGCGCGCCACGATGTTCACGATGGAGAAGAACACCAGCCCCGGCGCGAGGCATTGCAGCGCGAAGGCCGCGCGCGCAGTGGACTGCGGGTCGAAGCGCCCGCGCTCGAAGAGCAGCCGCACGATTGGCTCGGCCAGCACGAGCAGCAGCACGGAGGCGAGCAGGTTCACGAAGATGATGTAGCTCAGGCCCTGCCGGAGCGTGGCGCGGAACTCGCTGAAGTTTTTTTCAATCGCGAGCCCCGTGAGCGTTGGCAGCAGATACGTGGCGAGCGAAATGCCGAACACGCCCTGCGGCAGCTCCATCAGGCGCGTAGCGTAGCCGAACGACGCGACGATCTGCGGGTCAATCCAGAACGACAAACTCTGCGTGAGCACGACGTTGATCTGGAACGCCGCGACGCCGATGGTGCCAGGGATCATCTGCATGACGACACGCCGCACCGTGTCGTTGCCCCACGGCCAGACCCACTGGAAGCGGAAGCCTTCCTTGCGCAGCGTCGGGATTTGAAAGCCCGCCTGCGCCACGCCCGCGAGCAGCACGCCGACCGCGAGCGCGAAGATTTGTTCATCCAGCCGCCGGCCAAACAGAGGCGCGAGCCAGAGGACCGAGGCGATCATGACAACGTTGAGCATCGTCGCGCCGAGCGCCGGGATGAAGAAGTGGCCGCGCGCGTTGAGGATGCCGATGAACACCGCCGCGATGCACACGAGCAGCATGTAGGGGAACATCACGCGCAGCAGCTCGAGCATCAGGCGCGTCTTGGCGTCGAAGTCGTTCGCGTCGAGCGCGTAGGTGATGCCGATGACCGCGCCGATGCTGATGACGCCGGCGGCGAGCGTGAGCGCGCAGATGACGGCGTTCGCCGCGCGCCATACGGCGGTCTTGTCGGCGGACTTCTCCTTTTCCTTGAACATCGGGATGAAGGCCGCGGTGAGCGCGCCCTCGCCGAGCAGGCGGCGGAAGAGGTTCGGAATCTGGAACGCGAGCACGAACGCCCCCGCGACCGCGCTGTCCCCCATGAAGCGCGCATAGACCATCTCCCGCACCATGCCGAGCAGCCTGCTGGCGAGGGTGGCCGCGCCCATGGCGCCGGAAGACTTGAGCATCTGGGACACGCCGCGCGAGGCTAAGGATGGACGGCCAAAGTGCAAAGAGCAAAGTTCGCTGCCGCTCTTGACAAGGACGCCTGTCATTGGCACTTTGCCAGAACAACGGCCCAACCCATGAATGGCAATTTTCACTTGCCCCGGCGAACCTCGGCCTTCACGCTCATCGAACTGCTCGTCGTCATCGCCATCATCGCGATTCTGGCGGGGCTGTTGCTGCCCGCGCTCGGCAAGGCCAAAGGCCAGGCGCACAAGGCCAGTTGCGCCTCCAACCTCAAGCAGTTCAGCACCGCGGTGATGCTCTACATTGACGACCACAACGACACGCTGCCGGGATCGTGCTCCGACGGGCAGATTCCAAATTACCGCACCAACGCCAGCGCCAACGCGCAGACGTTTGCCAATGCGGCCATTTATTATGTGGCCACCTATGCCGGCCTGCCCGCCCCCTCGACAAAGTGGGTGCAGGCCAAGCTCATGTTGTGCCCCGGCTTCGCGCGTAACGCCCCGCGCGTCAGCGGCACAAGTTACTCGACCAACCCGGTGCCTTACCGCCTTAATCCAACCGGCATCTTCGTGCCGAACCGCGCGGGCAGCCGGCCCTTTGGCCAGGGGGCCGGAACCAATGTCCTCGGCGGCATCTCCGCGCATCTTGATCCTGTAAAGATGTCGCAGATTCTCGTGCCGGCCAAAGAGTGGATGATCGTGGACGTGGACAAGATCAACACGCCGCTCGGCACGCCGCCGCTGACCAACGGCTGGTGGTTCCAGTTGCCGGCCGCGGCCGTCCACGGCAACCGCACCAACGCGATGGCCGCGTGGTTCGACGGCCACGCCGAGTTCAAGAAAACGGCCTCCAACCTGCGCAATCCGTAGCGCGGGCCATTTCGCGGACAGGAAGTTTTCCATTGCCGCAGCGCGCGGTTCCTCTACGTTTGCGGCGAATTCAACTTGCACCTGCCATGAACACCAATCGTCGCGACTTCATCCGCTCCGCTGGAATCGGTTCGCTGGCCGCGCTCGGTTCCTCAGGTCTTGCCGCCGAGCCGAAGGCCAAGAAGGCCGCGACGTCGAGCTTCGCCAAAAAATCGCAGTATCACCTCGGCACCGTCACCTACAACCTCGCGCAGGATTGGGACATCGCGACCATCATCAAGAACTGCACCGAGGCGAAGTTCGAGGGCGTCGAGCTGCGCACCGGCCACAAACACGGCGTCGAGGTGAACCTCACCAAAGAGCAGCGCGAGGAAGCGAAGAAGCGCTTCGCCGATTCGCCGGTGCTGCTGTGGAGCCTTGGCAGCGCGTTTGATTATCACACGCCCGATCAAGCCAAGCTGCGCAAGGACATCGAGGCGACGAAGGAATACATCATCCTTGCGCACGATGTCGGCGCGACCGGCGTAAAGGTGCGCCCGAACGGATTGCCCAAGGAAGTGCCCGTGGAAAAGACGCTCGAACAAATCGGCAAATCGCTGCGTGAACTCGGCGAGTTTGCCGACGGCTTTGGCCTGCAAATCCGCCTCGAAGTCCACGGCACTGGCACCGCGCACGTGCCGCACATCAAGACCATCCTCGACCATGCCGACCGCAAAAATGTCGGCGCGTGCTGGAACTCGAACCAGTCCGACCTCGACGGTGAGGGCTTCGATCACAACTTCAATCTATTAAAGAACAAAATCTTCACCGTTCACCTGCGCGACATTTACCTCGACGAGTATCCCTTCCGCAAACTGTTCAACGGGCTGACCGAGTGCGGCTTCAAAGGCTTTACATTTGCCGAGATTCCGCCGAGCACGGACCCGGTGCGCGTGATGAGGTATTTCCGCTCGCTGTGGCTCGCGTATCAGGGGTTGCTGTAGCGGCGGCTGCAACCGGCGCCGATTTCACAGGCGAACGAGCGTTTCGTTCGTCTGCAAAGTCGCGAGCATCTCGCGGACGTTCTTCGTCTGCCCCGGCAGCAAGAGATCGGGCGCAATCTCGCACAGCGGCTCCAGCACGAAGCGACGCAAGTGCGCGCGCGGATGCGGCAGCGTGAGCGTGGTGGAGGCGCGGACTTCGTGGCCGAAGGTGATCAAGTCGAGGTCAAGCGGGCGCGCTTCGTTCAAAACCTTCTTCGGCTGGCGTCCAAATTCCTTTTCGAGTGATTGAAGTTTCACGAGCAGCGACTCGGGCGTTTCCTCTGCGCGAGGCTGGAGCGCGACAACGGCGTTAACAAACGGCGGCGAGCCGGGCGGGCAATCCACCGGCGTGCTCGACCACAGCGACGATTTCAAAAGAGGCGCTGCTGAAAGCGACTGAAGTCGCGCGACCGCGTCGCGGAGAATTTGCGCCGAGTCGCCGAGATTCGAGCCGAGGGCGATGAAAACGAATTCCGAATTCATCTCAGCCCCAGCACATCCTGCATGTCGTAGAGGCCGGGCTTTTGTTTCACGACCCACTGCGCGGCGCGGAGCGCGCCGTTGGCGAAAGTGTCACGGCTGGACGCCTTGTGCGTGAGTTCGACGCGCTCGCCGTTCGCGGCGAAGATGACGGTGTGGTCGCCGACCACGTCGCCGCCACGCAGCGCGTGGATGCCGATTTCGCTGCTCGTGCGCTCGCCGGTGATGCCTTTGCGGCCGTGGCGCAGCTCCTTTTCGAGCTGGACCTTGCGCACGTCGGCGAGGATTTCGAGCAGCGTGGTGGCGGTGCCGCTGGGCGCATCCTTCTTGAGGCGATGGTGCATCTCGATGACTTCGAGATCGAAGCCGGGGCCGAGGATTTTCGCGGCCATGCGCGTGAGCCAGAAAAGCGTGTTCACGCCGGTCGAGTAGTTCGAGGCCCACACCATCGGGATTTTCGCGGCGCACGCGCGGATGGCGGCTTTTTCGTCGTCATTGTGGCCGGTGGTGCCGATGACGAGCGCCTTGCCGTGGTCCGCGCAGATGTGCGCGAAGGGCAGCGTGGCGTTGTGAGAGCTGAAGTCCACGACCACGTCGGCGCCCGCGATGTGGCTCGCGAGATGATCGCCGAGGTCGAGCTGAGCGATGACCTTGAGGCCGGGATGATTCGCCGCGCACGCGACGAGCGTCTGGCCCATGCGGCCCTTTGAACCGGTGATGATGACTTTTGTCATAGAATTCAGGAGTCGGGATTCAGGAGTCAGAATCAGCAAATCCACCAAGTTCCGATTTCTGACTTCCGAGTTCCCTATTTCAGCACACCGCACGCCTTCATCGTGGCCTTGAGCGTCTCGTGATTCTTCGCGCTCATCGGCACGAGCGGGAGGCGGTATTCCTCCTCGATCACGTCGAGCATCGCGAGCGCGGCCTTCACGGGGATCGGGTTCGTCTCGATGAACAAATCCTTGAAGAACGGGTAAAATTTCGCGTGCAGCTTCTGCGCGACGGCGGGCTTGCCCATCGCGAAGGCGCGAACCATGTGGCTGACTTCCTTCGGAATCACGTTCGAGGCGACGCTGATGACGCCGTCCGCGCCGACGCTCATGAAGGGCAGCGTGAGGGAATCATCGCCGCACTGGATGACAAACTTCGGGCCGAGTGTGGCGCGAAGCTGGCTCACACGGTCGCACGAACCGCCCGCCTCCTTGATGCCGACAATGTTCGGGCACTCGGCGGCGAGACGTTTCACGGTGTCCACGCCGATCTCGATGCCGCAGCGGCCGGGGATGCTGTAGAGCACGAGCGGCAGCTTCGTCTCTCGCGCGATGGCGCGGAAGTGCTGGAACAACCCCTCCTGCGTGGGCTTGTTGTAATACGGCGCGACTTGCAGCGAGCCGTCCGCGCCGACATCCTCGGCAGCCTTCGTGAGGTAAATCGCCTCGCTCGTGGAGTTGCCGCCCGTGCCGGCGAGCACCTTCACCTTGCCGGCGGCGAATTTCACCGTCAGCTCAATGACGCGGATGTGCTCGTCGTAATCGAGCGTGGGTGATTCGCCCGTGGTGCCGACGGGCACGAGGCCGTCCACGCCGCCCCTGATCTGTGCCTTGATGAGGCGTTCGAGCGCGGGCTCGTCGAGCTGGCCGCCCTTTTTGAAGGGCGTGACAATGGCGGTGTAAGTTCCGGTGAACATGCGTTCAACAAATGGGCGCGAAGCCTAGCAGGCGCGCGCGCGAACTCAAAGCTGGATTTTCCCGTCGAACACAAAGTCCGCCGGGCCGGTCAGCCGCACGTCGGTGAACGCGCCGTTCTCCTCGCGAAAACTCACTTCGAGCGTGTCGCCGCCCTGCACCTGCACCTTGACTGGTGAACGAAAGCCCTGCACGCGCGACGCGATCATCGCCGACGCGCTCACGCCGGTGCCGCACGCGAGCGTCTCGCCCTCGACGCCGCGTTCGTAAGTGCGCACGCGGATGTGATTCGGCCCGAGCGCCTGCACGAAGTTCACGTTCGTGCCGCGCGGCGCGAAGTGTTTGTGAAAGCGAATCTCGTTGCCGAGCGATTGCACCATCGCCTTGTCCGCGTCCGGCACGAACAGCACGGCGTGCGGCACGCCCGTGTTCAGCGAATGTATCGTCTGCGCGCCGGTGGAAAGCGGAACCGATTCGTTCAACTTCAAGCTGTGCGGCGCGGTGAGGTTCACCGTCACGCGCTCGCCGTTGAAACTTGCGGAAATGATCCCCGCCGCCGTCTCGAACGTAAGGTCGCGCGTCGCGCCCGTGAGCCGCTGGATGTAGCGGGCGAAGCACCGCGCGCCGTTGCCGCACATCTCCGCGTGGCTGCCGTCGCTGTTGTAAAAATCCCACGCCCAGTCGGCCTTGCCCGACGCGCACGGGATGAGCAGCATGAGGCCGTCCGCACCGACGCCGCGCTGGCGGTGGCAGAGCCGCGCGACCTGCTCGCGCGTGAGGCGGATGTTGCCGGCGCGATTGTCCACGAGCACGAAGTCGTTCCCCGCGCCGTTCATCTTGGTGAACTCAAGCGTCATAAAGGCGTGAACGTAGCAGAGGCTGGCGAAGGTTCAAGCCGGTCTTATGGCGGGAAATTGTTTCCGAACGAAAATTCGGGAGGCACCCGACGCAGCGAAGTTTTACGCTACGCCAGAATCTCAGTGATGACGTTGCCGTGGTCCACTTCAAGCCGCTTGCGGCCGGGAACTTCAAGCCGGCGCAGATCAAGGCCGAGCAGGCGCAGCGTCGTCGCGTGCAGGTCGGTGACATAATGGCCTTCGCCGAGCGCGTGGTAGCCGAGTTCGTCCGTCGCGCCGTGGACGACTCCGCGCCGGATGCCCGCGCCCGCAAACCACACCGTGAAGCCGTGCGGATGATGGTCGCGTCCGTCCTTGCCACCGCCGCGCTGTTCGAGTCCCGGCGTGCGGCCGAACTCGGTGCAAAAGACCACCGTCACTTCTTCCATCAAGCCGCGTTGTTTCAGGTCGCGCAGCAAGCCCGCGACCGGCAGGTCCACGCTCACGCACATCTTCGCGTGGTTTTCCTTGAGCTTCTGGTGCGAGTCCCAAGTGCCGTAGTTTGATGGATAGACTTGCACGAAGCGCACGCCGCGTTCGACAAGCCGCCGCGCCGCGAGCAGGCGCTGGCCGGCGACCTTCGTCGCGTCGTTGTCGAGGCCGTAGAGCTTTTGCGTCGCCGCATCCTCCGGCTTGAAGTCGAGCGCCTCCGGCACCGCGGCCTGCATGCGGAACGCGAGTTCGTAGGCACGGATTCGCGCGCGCAACGCGGCGTCCTGCGGATACTCCACCGCCGAGAGTTGGTTCAATTTGCCGATGAACTCGAACTCGTTCCGCTGCTCCTCCTCAGACTTGTCCGCCGGGCGCTGGCCGAACGGCAGCGGATTCTTCGGGTCGAGCGCGAGCGGCACGCCAGCGTGCTGCGGGCCGAGGTAGAGCGAGTCAATCGAGAAGCGCGTCGTCGAGTTGGTCGGCCCGCCGAGCACGATGAACTTGGGCAGGTTCTCATTCAACGTGCCGAGGCCGTAATGCACCCACGCGCCGACGCTCGGCTGCTGCTCGTCGAGCCTGTGGCGGCCGGTGTGGATTTGGTTCTCAGCGAAGTGGTCGTTGTCCGTCGTCCACATGTTGCGCACGAATGCGATGTCGTCCGCGCACGACGCGAGCTGCGGCCACCAGTCGGTGATTTCCACGCCGGACTGCCCGTGCGCTTTGAAGCCGACCTGCATCGGGTAAATGATGGGATACACGTCGCGCACGTTGACCTCCTGCGCGGGCACCGAGCGGAAGCGCTTGTGATGCAGCGGCGACTTGAGCGGGTTTTCGAGCGACGTTTTATCGAACGTGAGCCCGGCGAATTTGTTCAACGCGGGCTTCGGGTCGAACGTCTCCACGTGGCTGTAACCGCCCGAAAGGAAAATCCAGATGACCGACTTGGCTTTCGGCGTGAAGTGCGGCCGTCCGTCGGGCAACGTCGAAATTCCCGCCGTCTTCGGCGACGCCGCGCGCGCGATGCCATCCTCGAACAGCATCGAGCCGAGCGCCATGCCGGTGAATCCCAAGCCGAGGTCGGCGAGGAACTGCCGTCGCGCAACGCGCCTACATGGAAAGGCCGGATAATTCATGATCGGCAAAATCGTATCATCTGACGGTGACAAAGTCGTTATGGTTCAACAGCGACTTCACCAAACTTGCGCGGGCGCGTGCTGATGCATCGGACGCGGGCGCACCGGCCTTTGCCGCGGCTTCCTTGCCGCGATATAACTCGGCCTGCTTTGCAAGAAAGGATTCGCTTTCCGCCAGTTCATTCGCCGATGGACGGCGCGAGAGGATTTCCTCAAACGCCGCCGTGATGAAGGCAGACGATTGTTCCTGCTCCGACTCGGACAGCGACGCGGTGAGTCGCGGAACAAGCGCGGCCGCGGTGTCGGCGACGAGCTTGCTGTTCGTAAGCGCGAGCGCCTGCTGCGGCACGATGCTGCGCGTGCGGCGATAGCACTCGGCGGGACTCGGCGCGTCGAAAAGCTTGGTGAACTCGCCGCTGCCGCCGTCCTCGGGATAACACGCAAAGTAAAGGCTGCGACGGTTCGACGTTGGCATATCTTTGTTCTCCAGTTCCTGTTCGCCCATTTTTGAATCCAGCAGGCCAGCGAGGTGCAACATGCTGTCGCGAATGACTTCCGTCTCCATGCGGCCGGTGTTCATGCGCCAAAGGAATTTGTCGTCGGAGTCTGTTACGGAATCGTGATGCGTGCTGCGCGATGCATCAGAGGCCGACGCCCGCCGATACGCCTCGCTCGTCACGATGAGCCGGTGCAGGTGCTTCATGCTCCAGCCGGACTCGATGAACTCCGCCGCGAGCCAGTCGAGCAGATCCGGTTGCGTGGGGCGCGCCCCGCTGCGGCCAAAGTTGTCCACCGTGCGCACGAGCGGCTCGTTGAAGTGCCAGCCCCAGATGTGATTCACCGCCACACGCGCCGTGAGCGGGTTGTCGCGCGAGGCAATCCACTTCGCCAGCGCGGTGCGCCGTCCAGTGCTCGTCGCAGGATAACTCGGGGAAAACGCCGTGTAATCCGTGCCGTCCTTCGCGAGCGCGGCCTCGGCGTCGGTCACAACTTTCTTCGCGGCGGTGAGCGCGGTGTCCGCTTTTTTCTCCGTGGCCTTGGCGGCTTCCTTTGCCTTGTCGTCCTTCGCGGAGTCGGTCTGCTTCTTTGCCGCGTCCAAGTCCGCCTCGGGCTTGATCAGCTTCTCCTTCGCGATGGCGAGATTGAACTGCCGCTCCGCCTTGCTCGCCGCGCGGCAGAGTGCGTTCGTGTCGCCGCCCGTGCCGAGGAAGCGCGCCTTGTCCGCCGCGATGCGCGCGAGCACGGACTCGCGCTCCGCCTCGGCGACAGCGAGCCGCGCGGCGTTCACGGGCGAGTTCGTCTTTGACAAAGTTTCCTTCGCAGCGGCCACGGCCTTCTCCACGCGCTCGATCTCCGCGTCTTGGAAGAACTGCTTCAGCCCCGGATACGCAACGGATGGCGGCAGCGCGACGGGTTCGACTTTCACCGTATCACCGTGCAGAAACGCAATCGCCATCGGTGTTGCCGGCGCGCGGTTCGTCTGCCGGTTGCGCTCGTCGCCGCCGGTGTAGAACCACGTCTTCGCGTCGAGGTTCTTGTCGAACACGCGCACCGCGCCAAGTCGCTGCACCTTGCGAAGCGTGCTGTAGTTGTAGTCCTGAAACGCGCCGGGGTCTGCCTCGCCGGGCCAGCGGTCCTGGCGCACATAGAGCGGCTCGAAGAACGCGCGGAAGTTGAAGTAATCCTCCTGCGTGATGGGATCGTATTTGTGGTCGTGGCAATGCGCGCATTGGAGGGTGAGGCCGAGGAACGCGCGGCCCGTGTGCTCGACCTGGTCGCGCATCCACTGGTTCGGGTTGAGCGCATACCAGTTGCGGACGATGAAGCCCGTTGCGACGGCTGAATCGTCGTTTGCTGGATCGAGTTCGTCCGCGGCGAGCATTTCCATGAGCATCCGGTCGTAGCCCTTGTCGGTGTTGATCGAGCGCACGATCCAGTCGCGCCACCGCCAGATTTGCGGCGCGGAGTTCCACACGTCGGGCACCTGACGGCGGCCGAACCAGTCGCTGTAACGCCACACGTCCATCCAGTGCCGCGCCCAGCGCTCGCCGTATTCGGGCGAATTCAGCAAACGGTCAACGGCGCGCTCGTAGGCTTCCGGCGAAGTGTCCGCGAGGAACTCATGCAGCTCCACGCGCGTCGGCGGCAGCCCGATGAGGTCGAGATAAACGCGACGCAACAACAGGCCGCGATCCGCCGGCGGCAGCGGCGTGAGCTTCTCACGGGCCAGCGCGGCGTTGATGAAGGCGTCCACCGGATTTCGAATCGCGAGTTTTGAATTGCGAATGTTTGGGACGGCCGGCCTCACGATGGGCTTGAACGCCCAGTGCTCGCGCGGATCGCCCTCCGGCTTCTCGTCGGACGGCGACTTCGCGCCCTGCGCAATCCACGCGCGGAGCAGCGCGATTTGCTCCGGCTTCAACGCGTCACCATCCCGCGGCATGCGCTCGGATGAGTCCGTGCTGGCCACGCGCGCGAGCAGTTTGCTTTTGTCCGGATCGCGGAGGTTGAGCACCGGGCCGTCCTTCCCGCCTTTGCGCGCGTTCGCGCCGGTGTCGAGGCGGAGGCCGGCCTTTTGCTTCAACGCGCCGTGGCAGGAGTAGCAGCGCGTGGACAGGAGCGGCTTGATTTGTTTCGCGTAGTCCACGCGCTCGCCGGCGTGCGCGCTGCCGCCAAGAAGCGCGGCGAAGCAAAGCGCAGCCCCGCGCCACGCGGGCGATGAAAGAGGCGACTTGTCCGGTTGTGCGCGCACAGGCTGGGTATGCTGAAGATGAAGCAACTCGCAGCGCTGTCAAGCGGCGGCTCAACGGCGCGTGTTCAGCGTTCCGTCTCGACCTTGCGGCTGGCCAGCACGCGGCTCGTGGGCACGTAGTTCGCGATGAATTCGCGGCGGAATTCCGCAAACGTCTCCCCCGCGAGGTGCGCGCGCATGTCGGCCATCAGCTTCAAAAACATGTGGCTGTTGTGGATGCTCACGAGCCTCAGGCCGAGGATTTCATTTACGTTCAGCAGGTGCCGCACGTAGGCGCGAGAAAAGTTTTTGCACGCGAAGCACTCGCAGCCCTGCTCCATCGGCGCAAAGTCCGCCTTCACCGCACCGCCCTTGATGCTGAAGGTGCCGCGCCGGGTGAACGCCGTGCCGTTGCGCGCCACGCGCGTCGGCAGCACGCAGTCAAACATGTCAATGCCGCGCGCGACCAGCTCGACGAGCTGCGCGGGCGTGCCCACGCCCATCACGTAGCGCGCCTTGTCCGCAGGCAGGAACGGCTCGGCCAGCTCGACGGCGCGGAACATCTCGTGCTCCGGCTCACCCACGCTCACGCCGCCAATGGCGTAGCCGTCGAGATTCAGCGCGGTGATCGCCTTCGCGCAGTGCTCGCGCAGCTCCGCGTCGCTGCCGCCCTGCACGATGCCGAAAACGTTCTGCCCGTCGGCGCGCGGTTGTTCGCGGCATTCCTTCGCCCAGCGGATGGTGCGCTCGACGGCGAGTTTTTGTTCCTTCGCCGGCGCTTCGTGCGGCGGGCATTCATCAAACGTCATCGCGATGTCCGAGCCGAGCACGCGCTGGATTTCCATGCTTTCCTTCGGGCCGAGAAAAAGCGGCGAGCCGTCAATGTGCGAACGAAATTCGACGCCGTGTTCCTTCACCTTCCGAATTTTCGCCAGGCTAAAAACTTGAAAGCCTCCGCTGTCCGTGAGAATCGGGAGCGGCCAGTTCATGAATTTGTGCAGCCCGCCCGCGGCGCGGATGATGTCGAGGCCGGGCCGCAAATTCAGATGATACGTGTTGCCGAGGATGATTTGCGTGCCCATCTCGCGCAGCTCGCGCGGGTCGAGCGCCTTCACGCTGGCCTGCGTGCCGACGGGCATGAAGACGGGCGTGTCCACGACGCCGTGCGCGGTGCGCAGCCGGCCGAGGCGGGCCTTCGTGTGTGAGTCGGTGCGAAGCAAATCGAACACGCGCGGATTGAGCCACGAACACCGCGACGCGGAAAGCGGGAAGTGCGGGCAATGCGGAATGCGCGGCGGCCAAAATGGATTTGCGCGCGATTGAGATTCTTCCAAAGCCTACGGGTCGAAGCCTCGCGCCCGAAAAAGAAGTGCGCTCGCCGTTGCGCTCGGATAACGTCGCGGCACCACCAGCACATGAGCGTTCGAGACACGCCCACCCAGCCTGCATCCAGCGTGGCTTTGAAACTCACCCCAACCCGATGCTGGACCATCGTCGGGCTCCTCTTCACAGCTTCGCTGATCAATTACTTCGACCGCGCCACGATTTCCTTTGCACTGCCGCTTATCTCAAAGGACTTGAACCTCGGACCTGACGCCAAAGGCGTGCTGCTCTCGGCGTTCTTCTGGTCGTATGCGCTGATGCAAATCCCGATGGGCCTCTCTGCCGACCGCTTCAATCTGCGCTGGCTCTACGCCGGCGCGTTTGTCCTCTGGTCGCTGGCACAAGGCTTGATGGGCTTCGCCAGCAGCCTGACGACGTTGATTGTCTTTCGCGTCATCCTCGGCATCGGCGAAGCGATTTACCTGCCGGGCGGAACGAAGGTTGTCAGCCTGCTCTTTCCCATTTCAGACCGCGGCCTGCCGTGCGGGCTGTTTGACTTTGGCACTCGCACCGGGCTGGTGCTGGAGGGAATCATCGTGCCGTGGATGCTGATGAATCTTGGCTGGCAGGCCACATTCATGTTCGTCGGCTTCGCCGCGCTGGTGTGGCTGGTGCCGTGGCTGATGGCCACACCTGCGCAGTTGCGCGCGCAACCTGCCCCGCCGTCTTTAACCCAAGCTCGTGTAAGGCCGACGGTTTCCGGCTGGGAAAAGACGGCGGCGTTGCTGCGCAATCGCAACCTGCTCGGCATCGTGCTCGGCTTCTTTTGCTTCGACTACTACTGGTATCTGCTTGTCACCTGGCTGCCGGATTATTTCGTCACCGTGCGGAAGATGTCGTTGTTCGGCGCGGGCATCTCGGCGTCGCTGCCGTTTTTGGTGTTCGGCGTCAGCCAGCCCATCGGCGGCTGGATCGCCGACCGGCTCGTGCGCGCCGGCTACGACGAGATGCGGACGCGCAAGACCATCGTGACCATCGCGTTTCTCACGGGCCTGCTGCTCATCCCGGCGGCGCGTGTGGATGACGCGCACACGGCCGTGGCGCTCATCATCGGGAGCTGTCTGGTCGGGCTTTCGACGGCGAACATGCTGGTGATTCTCCAAAGCTTCGCGCCGCCGGAGGAAGTCGGCCTGTGGGTTGGCATTTACAATTTCGTCGGCAACATCGCCGGCGTCCTCGCGCCGCTGCTGACCGGTTTGATCATCAAGTGGACCGGCTCCTACACGCCGGCGTTCGTGCTGGCGGCGGTGATGATCGCGGTGGGCCAGCTCTCGTTCTGGTTCATCGTCGGCGATTTGAAATCCACCAGGCAAGTTTGACGGTCTGGCACCGGCAAGTCGCGGCTTTCCTTTGAAGCTGGCAAAGCTTCGTTGCACTCGGTATGAAAGTCGCACGCATGAACTCAAACGCATTTTATTCGAACCGCCGCAGCTTTCTCAAAACAACCGCCGCCGCGACCACCGGCCTCGCGCTCGCGGGCGTGACTGCCCGCGCCGCCGAACCCGCGCCGCGCCGTGGCATCAAGCTCGGCTTCGACAACTTCTCCATCCGCGCGATGGGCTGGAAGGCGCCGCAGCTCCTCGACTACGCAGCCGCGCAAAAGGTGGATGTGCTGCTCATGTCCGACCTCGACGTTTACGAGAACTTCTCCGATGCGCATCTCGCGGACATCAAGCGCAAGGCCGATGACCTCGGCGTCCTGATTCACGCGGGCAGTTGGAGTATTTGCCCGACTTCGAAGGCTTTCAAAGACAAGTGGGGCACCGCCGAGGAACATCTTCGCCTCATCATCCGCGTCGCGAAGACGCTCGGCTCGCCCGTTGCGCGCTGCGTGCTCGGCACCGGCGCGGATCGCGCGACGCCCGGCGGCATTGAGGCGCGCATCGCCGACACGGTTAAAGTGTTGAAAGCCTGCCGCTCGCAGGCGCTCGACTCCGGCGTGAAGGTCGCCGTGGAAAACCACGCGGGCGACATGCAGGCGTGGGAACTTGTCACGCTCATTGAAGCGGCGGGCAAGGATTTCGTCGGCGCGCTGATGGATGCCGGCAACTCGACGTGGACGCTCGAAGACCCGCTGGCCGCGCTCGAACAACTCGGCCCTTACGCGGTGAGCGGCGGCATCCGCGACTCGGCGATCTGGGAGACGCCCGACGGCGCGACCGTGCAATGGACGGCCATCGGCGACGGCAACGTGGACTTCAAGGCATACACAAATCGTTTCGCGGAGCTGTGCCCCAAGTGCCCGTTCGTGCTGGAAATCATCACCGGCTTCCCGCGCGAGTTCACCTACTTGAAGGAAGGCTTTTGGAAAACGTATCCCAAGGCGCGCGCGAGCGACCTCGCCAAATTCATCGCGCTGGCGAAGAAGGGCAAACCCATCGAGGCGTGGAAAGCGCCGCCCGGCGTGGACAAGCGTCCCGCCGAACAGGAATACCAGAAGACCCACCTCGAAAAGAGCCTGCGCTATTGCAAGGAAGTGCTCGGTCTGGGGCTGAAGTGAAATTGTTGAAAGCAAAAGGCAGGCCGCGCGGGCGGCCTGCCTTTTGTGAATCGTGACGAAGGTGCGTTACTTCTTGTCGTCCTTTTTCTCTTCCTTCTTGTCGTCGCCTTTTTTCTTGGGAGCGGGACCGCCTACGCGGATCAGGCTCGCTTCGAGTTTGTCCTCGACCTTTTTGTAGGAGCCGGTCACTTCCTCGCCGACTTTGACGTCGTCGAAGGTGGCGGGCTTGCCGTCCTTCTCGATGCGTGTCTGCGACGTGACCTGTAGCACGCGGGCCGACTTGCCGGACAGCGTGAGGGTCTTGGCCGTGGCGTCCACCGCGGTGACTTTGCCGGTGAAGCCCTGGCCGCCCTTCTTCTTGCCCTCGGCCTTTTCGGCGGGCTTTGGATCCTTGCCCTTGTCGTCCTTCTTTTCCTGCGCCCACGCGGGCGAGGTGGCGAGTGTGGAAACGAGGGCGATGCACGCGAGTGTTTTGATGTGTTTGATCATGTTACCTTCCTTTTTGTTTGTTGTTGTGGAACGGCGCGTTGTTAGCAAATTTGTCGTGATCCGCAAGCACTTTTTTCAAAATTTTGATCAATTCCGGGCAACGAAATTTCCTTCGCGCCCTTGCCGCAATGCGTTAGCCTGCGCGCCCTGATTTGAGTTGCTGAAAAATGAAGAAGCCGTCGCTCGCCATCCTGTTTTTCGCGGTGTTCATGGACCTCGTCGGGTTCGGCATCGTCATTCCGCTGCTGCCGGTCTATGCGGATAGCTTTGGAGCTCAGGGCTGGCTTGTCGGCGTCATCATGGCGGCGTATTCGGCGATGCAGTTCATCCTGGCGCCGATGTGGGGGCATCTCTCCGACCGCATCGGACGGCGGCCCGTGATGCTGATCGGCTCGGCAGGCGCGGCGTCGTCTTACCTGCTTTTTGCAATCGGGTCGGGATTGGAAGGGCGCGCGGCGCTTGCGGTGTTGTTTGTCTCGCGCATTTTCGGTGGAACGTTTGGATCGAGCGTCACCATTGCGCAGGCTTACATTGCGGACATTACGCCGCCGTCGGAACGCTCGAAACGAATGGGTCTCATCGGCATGGCGTTCGGGCTGGGCTTCATCTTCGGCCCGGCGCTGGGCGCGTTTGCCGCGAGCCAGTTCGGCATGACTGGTCCTGGCTGGGTCGCGGCGGGCATGTGCGCGATCAATTTCACGCTCGCCTGTTTTCTCCTGCCGGAAAGTTTGAAGCCGAATTCGGAACACGTCCCGCCGCGTCCGCGCTTGGGCCAGTGGATGCACACGCTGCGCACGCCGACGGTCGGCTTCATCATCGTGCTCTTTTTTCTCGCGACGTTTTGCTTCACCTGTTTCGAGACGACGCTTGGCCTGCTCGTGGGTAAAAACTTTCACTTCGACAAGAAACAAGTCGGCTATCTTTTCGCCTTTGCAGGCGTCATCGGTGCGGCGGTGCAGGGCGGCGGCATCGGCAAGCTCGTGCGTAGCATGGGCGAGCCGTTGCTCATCACGGTGAGCCTGCTTTGCGTGGCCGTGAGCCTCGCGCCGCTGCCGTTTGTGAAGAACCTGCCGGAACTCCTCGTGGTGCTGGCCGTGCTGGCAATCGGATCGAGCCTCACTCGGCCGCCGATCTTCGGCCTTATCTCGGCGCTCACGCACGAACGCGAGCAGGGCGCGACGCTCGGCATCGCGCAGAGCGCCGGCAGCCTCGCGCGGATCTTCGGGCCGATTTTTGCCACGAGCCTTTTTTACGTGCATGTCTCATGGCCGTATCTCATCTGCGCTGGCATCTCGCTCGTGGCCGCCGTGCTCGCATGGCAGAAACTCCACCGTGGCGGCGAAGGACTTGCGGTCGGCAAGACGCAGGAGGCGAAGTGAACCGCCGCCGACTCGAAATGGATTATCCGCGAATGACGCGAACTGCCGCGAATGAATGAAGCCGCGCCGCAGCACCGGATTTTTTGACTGTGTGATTCGCGTTCATTCGCGTCATTCGCGGATCTGAATTCGCGCATGATCCGCAACATCCTCTTCGACTGTTCGGGAATGCACGTTGGGGTTGAGTTTCCGCCGTTTCGCCGCTAGCTTTGCGCCATGAACATGACTGTGGAGCAAATCGCCGAGGAGGCGTTGACGCTGCCGAGCGAGGCCCGTGCGTTACTGGCCGACCGGCTTGTGGAGAGTCTTGACCCGGCCGAAGATGGCTACATTCGGCAGCTTTGGGCTGCAGAAGCGCAACGCCGTTTGGAAGATATGCGCAGCGGTCGCGTAAAGGCCATTCCCGGTGACGAAGCGCTCGAACGCGTGCGACAAGCCGTCGCGCGATGAGGTTTGCATTTCATCCCGAAGCGCTCGCCGAGTATGAGGACGCGGCGCGATACTACGCGGGTTGTCAGGAAGGCTTGGAGATTCGTTTCATCACCGCAGTGGAATCAGCAATCCGTAGAATTGTGGAAGCGCCAGAGCTTTGGCTTGTGCTTGAGGGGGATGTTCGAAGGTGTTTGACGCGAGTTTTCCCCTATGCCGTTCTTTACAGTATTGAACGCGACTACATTCTGATCATCGCGGTGATGCACTGCCATCGCGAACCGGGCTACTGGCGACATCGCACCAAAGCAAGCGCATGATCCGCAACATCCTCTTCGACTGGTCGGGCACGCTGGTGGATGACCTGCCCGCGGTGTGGCGCGCGACGAATCACGTCTTCGAGCAGGCGGGCCGCGAGCCGCTCACGCTTGACCGGTTCCGCGCGGAATTCTGCCTGCCGTTCGCACCGTTTTACGAACGGCACCTCGTAGGTGTGCCGCCGGAGCAACTGGAGAAGTGGTTCCACGAAAAGTTTCGCGAGGTGCAGGACATTGTCGAGCCGCTGCCGCACGCGCGCGAATTCCTCGTGTGGTGCCGCGAGCGCGGACTGCGCACATTCCTCCTCAGCACCGTCCATCCCGACCACTGGCAGACGCAGTCCGCGCGCACCAATCTCGGCGGCTTCATTGACCGGCCCTACATCGGCGTGTGGGACAAGCGCAAGCTCATCCACCAGATTCTCGCGGAGAACAATCTCGCGCCGCGCGAGACCATTTTCATCGGCGACATGCAGCACGATGTCGAGACGGCGAAGCACGGCGGCATCGGCTCCGTCGCGGTGCTCACGGGCTTCAACCATCTGCACCAGCTCCGCGCGGCGGAACCCGACCTCATCGTCGAGCACCTCGGCGAACTGCGCGAAGTGCTGACGCGGAATGAAATGCAGTTGAACAGGACGCCATCAGCCGGCGGACATCAAACGCGCGAGTTTCCGATACCGACCGTTGGCGCGCTTATCTTCAACGACGCCGGGTGCGTGCTGATGGTGCGCACGCACAAGTGGTCGAACCTCTGGGGCATCCCCGGCGGCAAGATCAAGTGGGGCGAGCCTTCCACCGACGCGCTGCGCCGCGAGCTGAAGGAGGAGACGAACCTCGACGTTGCGGACATCGAGTTCGTGCTCGTCCAGGACTGCATCCGCTCGAAGGAATTTTACCGCGACGAGCATTTCCTGCTGCTGAACTACACATGTCGCGCGTGCGGCGCGACGGACGTGCGGCTCAACGACGAGGCGCGCGAGTTCCGCTGGGTCGCACCCGGCGAGGCGCTGGCGATGGATTTGAACCAGCCCACGCGGCTCTTGCTCGAAACCGTGCTCAGGCGCAACATCCCCTGAGCCATGCGCCCGCATCCGAAAACCCCCAACTGGCTCGGCGATGACAAGGTTCCGGCGAAGGCCGCCGCGCCGCCCGCGCCCGCACCGGCAGCAAGCGAAGTTCAGCGGCCGGTTGAATCCCCCGCTGTCGCACCGGTGAAGGTTGTGTCTCTGTCGTCCGCGCCGGACCGGATCACGTTGAACGATGTCGAGGTCTATTATCACGTTGGCGTGCCGGATGAGGAGCGCTCGAAGCCGCAGCGGCTGATGATTTCAGTCGAGCTGGCGGCGGATTTCACGAACGCGGCGGCGACGGATTTCCT
Organism: uncultured Verrucomicrobiota bacterium; assembly: GCA_964589935.1. Classification (GTDB taxonomy): domain Bacteria; phylum Verrucomicrobiota; class Verrucomicrobiia; order Limisphaerales; family VHCN01; genus VHCN01. The sequence goes on from CAZPVD010000010.1 coordinate 126,361, forward strand.
CGCGACGACGATTGATTACCAGGGCGTGTATGAGCGGCTGCTGCACTTCGGCGAGGGGCGGACGTGGAGACTGATCGAGAAACTCGCGGTGGACATCGCAAACGCGCTGCTGGCTGAGTTCGCCACGCCGGAAGTCACCGTCGAGGTGAAGAAATTCATCCTGAAGAAATCGCGCTACACCTCCGTGCGCGCGACGCGGCGGCGTGCAGCGTGAACGTCACTGCAACGGGATTGGCGCGAGCTTGAGCCGCTGGCGCAAGGACTCCAGCATGGACTTGTCCGCCGGGGAAAGTTTTGCGTTTTGAATCTCCTTTGTGACGGCCGCCTTCGCGGCTGCGTTGCCGGAACTATACTGGTTGAGCCAGCCCTCCATGATTTCCTGCTTCTCGCCCGGAGCTTTTTTTGACCACCAGTTGCCTTGATTTGGATCTGCCGGTGGAGCTTCGGATTGGGCTACGGACGGAGCAACGGAAGCTGGAGGAGGCGCGACGGCGTTTACAGGCGGTGGAGTCACCGTGGGCGGAGGAGCAACGGGCTCTTTCTTGCCGCACGAGACCAGAAACAGCAAAGAGACGACAACCGCTCTGATGGGTGATGACATGTTGAAATAATAAGGATGGAACCTACAGCCTCAATAGTTCAGCCCGTTGGCGAGCCGGCGCGAGTCCACGTCGTTCGGTGCGATGGCCAGACCGTTGAGCGGATTGACGAGCGGATTGGGGCGTTTGGCGGCAAGGTTGTCGTCGTTGTAGGCGTAGGCGATGCGGGCAAGCTCGCCCTGCCATTTCCAGATTTCGGCGTGGCCGTCCACAAACGACAGCGCGCATCCCAGTCCGTGGCGTCCAGCGGGTGGGTTCCATGCCGACCACATGCCGCTGTTCAAATCCGTGTTCGACCGGATACCTTGCGCGCCGTTGTCAATGCTCGCCGGGTTTTCCTCAAGGAACACAACCACATCGCCGGGCTTGATGATCTCGGCGTAACGCCTCGCCGTCGTCGCCACAACCGAGCACGCGATGCCGACGGACATCGAGTAACTACGGTGGTGGTTGGTCTGCGGGGCGACGACCGTCTGCGCACGGCTGGCAGGGCAGACGTAGCTCTTGGCGGAACTGTGATACGGGAAAAGTTTGCCTTGAGTGATGTTGCTCGCGTAGGAGGTGAAGGGATAAATGGGAGCGACCTGTTGCACGTTTCCCCAAACCCACGAGTTCGTGCTCGCCGCCGTGGATTGGCCCGCGTCGTTGTCGTTCGGCACAAACGCATCCTCATAGTCGCCGCTGTAGAGATGGTGCGCGATCTGGAGTTCCTTGAGGTTGTTCAGGCACTGGGCGTTCTGCGCTTTCTTCTTGGCCGAGGCGAGCGCCGGCAGCAACAGCCCCGCCAGTATCGCGATGATCGCGATGACCACGAGCAGCTCGATCAGCGTGAACGCAAGACGGTGAGCGATGGCGCGCGCGTCGCGGATGTTTAGCTGCATGTTCGGGATTGGCTTGATTGGCTGCGCACTGTATCGCCCATGCACCGGCGCTTGTCAATTCGCCGCCGAAACGCCCACACTCCCGCCCATGAACGCCGCCGACATCCGACCGCGCCACTTCGCCAGCGACAACTACGCCGGCATGTGCCCCGAAGCCTGGGCCTCGATGCAGGAGGCCAACGCCGGCCACGCGCAGAGCTACGGCGACGACCCGTGGACGGCGCGCGCCAGCGACCTCGTCCGCGACGCGTTCGAGATGGAGTGCGAGGTCTTCTTCGTCTTCAACGGCACCGCCGCCAACTCGCTCTCGCTCGCCTCGCTCGGCCAGTCGTATCACAGCATCCTCTGCCACGAAACCGCGCACGTGGAGACGGACGAGTGCGGCGCGCCGGAGTTCTTCTCCAACGGCATGAAAGTGCAGCTCGTCCCCGGCGCGAACGGGAAAATTGACCCCGCCGGCATCGAGCGCATGGTGAAGAAACGCTCCGACATCCACTACCCCAAGCCCCGCGCCGTCAGCGTCACGCAGGCGACCGAGCTGGGAACCGTCTATTCCCCCGACGAACTCAAGGCCATCTGGGCCAAGGCCAAGCAGCTCGGCTTGAAACTGCACATGGACGGCGCGCGTTTCGCCAACGCCGTCGCCTCGCTCGGCTGCAAGCCCAAGGAAATCACCTGGCAATGCGGCGTGGACGTGCTGTGCTTCGGCGGAACGAAAAACGGCGCGGCCATCGGCGACGCCGTCGTCTTCTTCAACCGAGACCTCGCGCACGAGTTCGAGTGGCGCTGCAAGCAGGCCGGCCAGCTCTGCTCCAAGATGCGCTTCCTCTCCGCCCCGTGGGTCGGGATGCTGCAAGACGGCGCGTGGCTGCGTCACGCCGCGCACGCGAACGCCATGGCCGCGCTGCTGCATGACGAACTCGTGAAAGTGTCCGAAGTAAAAATCCTCTTCCCGCGCCAGGCCAACGCCGTCTTCGCCGACCTGCCGCCGCACATCATCGTGGCGCTGCGCGCGGCGGGCTGGAAATTCTACACCTTCATCGGGCAGGGCGGCTGCCGGCTGATGTGCGCGTGGGACACGACCGAGGCGGACGTGCGCGCCTTCGTGGCCGACCTCAAGCGCCTGCTCCTCGAAGCCCCGTGCGACATCCTCCTCGGCGCGGCGGATCACCGGAAGCTGTGAGGAACTGGAGCCAAACTACTTAACGACGAAGTTCAGAGCGCATCAACACGGAAGGTCACGCCGTGGCTGCGGGCAGCTTGCTAAGACTTCCTTTTTGGGTCGAGATAGGCAAGCTCACGAAGGGCAAGGTTGATAAATGAAATAAGGCCCAACACTTCAATCCAGTCGGGATTACAATCATTATGGGCATACTTGTTTCGATATGTTCCATATAGGCCTGAAAACAGATCTCGATAAGATTGCTTCTGTGAAGCATCGAGAGGTAGCGCGACGGTTGATTTACTGCCAAACACAAGATTCACTAACTCGGGACCATCCCTATCTTCTGGGAGCGAGAACTGTGTGCGCAAGCGTGATGTGAGCACGATGAATGCTTTCCTAATGGCGGAATCAAACTCTCGCTTGGTGAGTAGCCCAACAACCTTCTCCTGAAGTTCCGAATCAACTGCGGCCGACTTTTCGAGCCACGTGCGATAGTGTTCGCGGATTTTGGGCAAATCCGTCTCGTTCAAATCAACAATATCAGAAAGTGAGCTCTTCTTGTCGCCGCTCTCAAGATAGTGGATGAGGAAACCCAAGTGACGCCGCGTATTGCCAACGAAGATCGACTCTTTTGGCATCACGGAGACCAAGTCATCATAAAGGGTTCCCAAAGCCTTCGCCTCGAGCAGAAGCGCCTTCGCGCTGGCCCGGGTCTTGAATCGCTTGTGCAGCGCCATCGCTCCTTCTTCGAGATTCTTGATACGGTCGGTAATGGATGGATCGGCGAGAAACATGTATTTACCCAACATTTAAGTAGATTGCACCGTGCAATTCAGCCCGTCGGGCATGGCGGGACGCTAGGTCTGGCCTTCGCCGTGGTCAAGCCGCAGTTGCGCGGGCACTTGGCGTGAGCCGCGTCTCATCTCCTTGCCCGCTGGACAACGAGCGCCTGTCCCGGCAGGGACAACGGACCATAGCCCGGCGTTTCAACGCCGGGACATTGCGCCCAAACACCCGAGTCCCGCCGGGACGGCTGGGAGCCATCGTGTCCGTCTCCTTCAGCCGTCCCGGCGGGACTCATGCCGTCGCGATACAAAACCCGGCGTTGAAACGCCGGGCTATTCTCGAACGTCCCTCCGGGACTCAAATGCCCGCTGCCGCGTTTGCCGTTTGACCCGCCGCGTGTTTGTGTTTCAATGCGCGCCTGCGTCCGGCCCGGAACGCGCCGGGTTCGGCGCAGGTTCATCGGCCCGGCGCGGTTCGCATCATGTTAAAAGCTGGCATCGTCGGTCTGCCCAACGTCGGCAAGTCCACCCTGTTCAACGCCGTCACGCGCACGCGCAAGGCCGAGGCGGCGAACTATCCCTTTTGCACCATCGAGCCGAACGTCGGCATCGTCACCGTGCCGGACGCGCGGCTCTTCGAGCTGCAGAAGATCGCCAAGACGAAGGTCGTCATCCCGGCGGCCATCGAGTTCGTGGACATCGCGGGCCTTGTGAAGGGCGCGAGCGACGGCGAAGGTCTCGGTAATAAATTTCTTTCACACATCCGCGAGGTGGACGCCATCGTGCAGGTGGTGCGGTGCTTCGAAGACGCGGACATCCATCACGTGACCGGCTCGATTGACCCGGTGCGCGACATTGAGATCATCAACACGGAACTCGTGCTGTGCGACCTCGAAGCGGTGAAGAAGCGGCTCGAAAAAGTCGCGAAGGACGCCAAGCGCGGCGACAAGGTCGCGCTCGCCGAGGAGGCGGTGCTCAAGAAGCTGGAGCCGCACTTGAACGCCGGCAAGCCCGCGCTGCTCATCGAGCTGACGGCGGAGGAGAAGATTATTTCGCGCGGCTTCTACCTGCTCACGGACAAGCCGACGATCTTCGCGGCTAACGTGAAGGAGTCCGATCTCGCGCAGGCGGACAGCAATCCGCACGTGGCGAAGGTGCGCGATTATGCGATGCACCACATCGGGTGCGAGACGACCATCATCAGCGCGCAGATCGAGAGCGATCTCACGGATCTTTCCGCGGACGAGGCGAAGGAGTTTTTGAAGGAACTCGGCGTCGAGGAGAGCGGTGTGGGTGCGCTCATCCGCGCGACGTATCATTTGCTCGGCCTTCGCACTTACTTCACGGCCGGCGAAAAGGAAGTGCGCGCGTGGACGATTCACGCGGGCGACACGGCGCCGAAGGCCGCGGGCGTGATTCACTCGGACTTCGAGCGGGGCTTCATCAAGGCCGAAACGGTGGCTTACGAGGACTTGCTCAAGTGCGGCTCCGTCGCCGCCGCGCGCGAAAAGGGCCTCTACCGCATGGAAGGCAAGGAATACGTGGTGAAGGACGGGGACGTGATGCTGTTCAAGTTCAACGTGTAGCGGCGGGGCGGGTTTTCTTCTGTAACATTTTTGCAGGCTGCCCTGTCTAACTTCCCGATAAGGCCAACAGGCCACAAAACAAACGAAGGAATCCACTATGAAAAACATACTCACACGACGCACAGCACTGTTCACCGCGGCCGTCGCAGTGCCGGTGCTTTTTCAAAACGCCTCGGCTGCCGAGTCCAAGCCCAAGGCCAAGGGCAAGGAAGGCCCGCTCCATCGCGCCATCCACGAATTGCATGACGCCAAGGCCTACTTGGAAAAGGCCAACCACGACTTCGGCGGCAACAAGGCGCAGGCGATCAAGGACGTGGACGCCGCGCTCAAGGCGCTGCATGCGGCCATCGAATACGAGGAAAAGAAAGGCGCGTAACGCGCGCAGGCCGCAGTCGTAATTGCCTCACGCCCGCCCCGCCGCAAGGCCGGGCGGGTTTTTATTTGGATGGGCTGAGGAGTCCTTCGCGGTTTTCCATTGAACGGCGGGCGCGGCTCCGTTAGTGAAGGGCCGTTCCCTCGCGGAAGAGCGGACGACGATGAACTTCACTACCAAAGGCGGGCGGCAATGGACTGCGCGGATCATTCTGGCGAGCTGCCTCTGGCTTGCGGTCGCGGCGGCGCGCGCGCAGGAGCACGAGCAGTTCATCACGTTCGAGGCGGGGCCGGTGTTTCGTGAGAGTCTCACGGCGCAGGCGTCGGGCGCGATCGCCGGGAGCCAGCGCATTTCGCTCGGCACGGGGTTCCGGGTCAACGCGGAGTTTGGCTATTATATCACGGACTGGCTGCACGGCACGTTCAACACGGGCCTGCTGATGAACGGCATGACGGACGCGGTGCCGGGCAATGGCGATCCGAATTTGTATCGCCTGCCGTTCATGGCGGGGCTGGTGTTTAGCTATCCGAACACCACGCGGCTGACGCCGTTTTTCGGCGTGGGCGCGGGCGGGGTGTTTTCGATTCTCGACGGCGAGTTCGACATTGCGGGAAGCCGTCTCGGTTCGCGCGCGACGGACATCTCCTTCGCGTGGGAAGTGCAGACGGGCCTGCGCTGGGAATGCACGGACACTTGGGACGTGACGCTGACCTATCGCATGCTCGGAATGCCGGGGTCGAGTTTTAAGTATGACACCGGCACCGGGCCGGCGACGGTGAAGCTCGGCAACTCCTTCGCGCACTCGATCCTGCTGGGAATGAGCGCGAACTTTTAGCGTCCGTGACGCGGCGTGCTTTGTGTTGCGTGGTTTGGATTTGTCTCGCGCCGTGCATTGTGCGATGAATAGGGCGTGAAACGGATATTCAGGCAATTGCTCGTCATCGCAGCCAGCGTGGCGTTTGCGAATTGCGCGCTCGCGCAGCAGGAGATCACCGTCAGCGGCAGCTCCTTTCACCGGCGCGCGAGCCGCCAGTTTGTTGAAGGGGCTTACTACGACATCCTGCCGGAGATACCCGCGACTTACCGCACCTATCCGACGAACTACGACATCATCCGGCCGCAAATCCTCCGGCCGGACATGGAGCCGACGCGAATGGTGAAGGGAGAAATCCTGCGTCCGACCATTCTCATCCCGCGCACGACGGTGCCCGATTCAATCCGGCCCACGATTCTTGAAAAGTTTCGCGTGGACAAGCCGTCCATCGAAAAGCCCGAATACGACACCAACGTGCGGCTCTTCCGCGGCTATGATTTCCGGGTGGACCGGCTGCAGGTCAGCGGCACGTGCGCGTATTGCAAGACCGGCCTTTACGGGAACCACCGCTATCACACCGACCGCAGCGTGCTCGTGACCGAGGAGGCGCAGCCGCTCCCGCCCATCGAGGAGCGTGTGCGCGAGTTGATGCCCACCTACAATCCGCAGGCGACAAACCGCTTCGAGCGCGTCCGGCCCATCCCCATTTACAAGCCCGATTACGGCGCCAACCAGTAGAAGCGTGTTGACCGCCTCCGCCGCCTTCTCCTTAATTCGCGGCGGGCTTTCTTGCGGACGCGCCGGCTTGCGCGCCGCGGTGTTCCCCGGCTACTGACTCACGCATGTGCGCGATTTGCGGCATCGTCAACTTCGATGGGCGTCCCGTCGAGGAACGCGCGCTCGTCACCATGCGCGACGTGATGATCAATCGCGGCCCTGACGCCGCGGGAATTTATCTCAAGAACCACGCCGCGCTCGGCCATCGCAGGTTGAGCATCATTGACCTCTCGCCGCTCGGCAACCAGCCGATGACGAACGAGGACGGCACGATCTGGACCGTCTTCAACGGCGAAATCTACAACTTCCCTGAGCTTCGCCGAGAACTGCTCGACAAGGGCCACGTCTTCCGCAGCGGCAGCGACACGGAGGTCATCCTCCATGGCTACGAGCAGTGGGGCGAGCGTGTCTTCAGCCGGATGGATGGCATGTTCGCCATTGGCCTGTGGGACGAGCGCAACGAGCGGCTGTTCCTCGCGCGCGACCGTTTTGGCAAGAAGCCGCTCTACTACACGCAGCGCGGCGCGACCGTGATGTTCTCGTCGGACATCAAGTCATTTTGGACGCTCGACCCTCAGCGCTTCACGCTCAACCCGCAGGCCGTGGATTGTTACTTGCACCATCTCGCGGTGACGCAGGAGCACTGCATCTTCAACGAGGTCGAAAAAGTCCGCCCAGCGCACTACCGCGAGTTCAACCGCCGCGGCACGCGCGAGACGCGCTACTGGGCGCCGAGCTTTCATACCAAGCTCAAGGCCGGCGAACGCGAGGTGCTCGATCTCATGGACGCAAAACTCCGCGAGGCCGTCCGCAAACGCCTCGTGTCCGACGTGCCGCTCGGCGCGTTCCTCAGCGGCGGCGTGGATTCGAGCCTCGTCGTCGCGATGATGAGCCAGCTCACGGACAAGCCGGTGAAGACTTTTTCCATCGGCTTCGAGGAGCAGGATTTTTCCGAGTTGGAATACTCCCGCGCCGTCGCGAAACGCTGGCGCACCGACCACAAGGAAATCGTCCTCAAGCCCGACGTGCTCGCCATCCTGCCCTCGCTCGTGTGGGAATACGGCGAGCCGTTTGCCGACTCGTCGGCCATCCCGACTTACTACGTCTCGAAGGCCGCGCGCGAATTCGTCACCGTCGCGCTCTCCGGCGACGGCGGCGATGAACTCTTCGGCGGCTACGACACCGCGAAGGCTTCCTACTGGGCCTACTACTACGACCGCTTCTGTCCCGACGGCCTGCGCGCGAGCCTCGAGGCGAAGCTGCTCGCGCCGGACAACGCCGCGGGCCGCAACAAATTCCTGCACAAGCTCAAGACCGTGATCGTCCACGCGCATCCCGACCCGGCGGTGCGGCACAGTTTCTCGATGGCCTTCGCGCAGCACCAGAAGGACGCGCTCTACACGCCGAAGTTCCGCGACTCGCTCAAGGGCCATCGCGACTGGCACATCTTCAACGACGCATGGCTCGTCGCCGGCCATTGGAACATCATTGACCAGAATTTGTTCTTCACCATCGCCGGACGCCTGCCGAACGACTACCTCGTGAAGGTGGACGTGGCCTCGATGAAGACCGCGCTCGAACTGCGCAGCCCGCTGCTCGACACCGACCTCGCGACGCTTGCCGGCTCGATTGACCCGCTGCTCAAAGTGCGTCATGGCAATCAGAAATATCTCCTCAAGAAACTCGCCGAACGCTACCTGCCGTGGGAAGTCATTTACAGGCCGAAGAAAGGCTTCTCGCTTCCACTCAAGCACTGGCTGCGCGGCGAGATGAAGCCGCTGCTCGACCGCCTCCTGCCGGAAGGAAAACTCGTCGCGAACGGCTGGTTCAACCGTGACTACATCGCGCGGTTGATCGCGGAACACGGCTCCGGCGCGGCCGACCACACGCACCGGCTCTGGTCGCTGCTCTGGCTCGAACTGTGGTGGTGCATGTTCGTCGAGCGTTCGCTCAAGCCGACGGACAGTTTGAAGTGACACAAGCCGCGGCGACCAGGTGGCCAAGCTTTACAAGAAGGGATAAGCCCTCACGTAGGCAGTTAGAGCTTCAGTTGATGGTTCGATCGAACCACGCCCAAGTCAGGAGCCTTCCTCTTGAGTTGAAACTTATGCCGAGAATTTCGTAATTTTGTGAGAGTAGCGGCCAGCCGCCCGGCTTCGGATCATAAGTAATCCCTGTCCCCTCTGAATGCTCGTATGTAGGCGGCCCGAACAATTGAACAACCTCATTCTTGGTCATGCCGTCCCGCAATGAACGGGATAAACGGCGCAATTCAAACCAACGCTCAGTGACGGTGGGATTGTAATTGTTCGTCTGCCCTGTCTCAGCCAGGCACTGCTTCACATGATCCAACTCGTCGGCTTTCTTGATTCGTTCACTTTCGTCGTCGCCGATTCTTCCATCATTACGCTTAACACTTGTGAAAGAACCAGGGTAGAATACTGCCGACTGCGTAAAGTTACCCTGTAGGGTGTAATCTACTGTCTGAATAATTGTCCCTGGTTTAATTGGCTCCGCGGCCTGTTGAACAGATCCAACGCTTTGTTTTACAAGTTTTGGCGCCTTGCGAGAAACACCGTTCGTGTTGATAAACTTGGGAAAATTGGCCGATGAAACCGGTGACTTTCTGAGCGAATTGACTACCAAAACACAAAGTAGTGTCAGGCTGGCGACCAGAACTAAGAGTAGCATCTTTGTTCTCATGGGGATGGATTTTAAGGCTTCACTATCTCGGTATCCCAGTTGCGGGGTCAACGACGTAACTCGGAGTTTCATCTGTTCCTAGTGGTGTTTCGCCAAACACATTGTCATCGGGAAACGAGATGCCATTTACCTCTTTTTTGACCGTAACAAATGATCGCCATCGTAGAACTGCACATACAACCTTATTGTCGAATGTCACCCATTGGTGTGCGAAGAAGCGCAGCGCAATCCGAGAGCCAGATGGTCTGTCCTGTGAGGAAAAGGATTCATTTGCTATATTCGATGTGAAGCCTACGGACGCAGCGTCAATATCAAAGATATTGCCTGCTGAATCTGGGACTGAATCCCCAGAATCATCATTCGAATTCGGATTGCTGCTGCCAAAAGTTAGGTCTTGGTTGGTGGCAACCTGAGACGGCTGACCTTGTCCAGGACTCCACAAGTATCGCTTGGAATTTGAATCCCTGTGCCAGGCGATAGCACCACCTTTAGCAGTCGCTGGAAACGTTGCAGTAAATTGTGCCTTGTGAAATCCCCATGCAAGCTTGCCGTCATCAGGATTATTGCGAGTCAGATTCATCCCGAGTTGATCGCCGGCCCATGCAAAACCATCGTCATAAACGCCCGGGGAGATTCCATTGCCCTTCCATGCGATATTGTTGGTATCCCTCGGACTCATCTGGCCATCGAATTTTGGCTGAATTGTGACCAGATACTTAATGCCGGTCACGCTATCCACGTAATTTCTCTGTTGCTGACCCGGTGGCACGAATATATCTGCATTGGCTGATTTTGTATCGCCGTCATCAATCGCCTTCCAAACGCAGTGGTCATCCTCATCGGGGTTCTTTTCCATGAACGTGATTTCGCCATCTGGAATAGGCAGCAGCGTGTCACCGTCTATCGCTGTAATTGGAAACTTGAACAAACCCGCCGGGATGTCATTCGTCCAATAACCCGCGTAGAACTGAAGATCAACCGTGTAGTCCATTTTATCGAACGTATGCGGCGAGTTGATCGCCTGAAAAACGGAATTGCTCAAGGTGCCATGAGGATAAGTGCTGCTCGGCACTCCGGGAAACCCGATATTGAAGTAGTTGCTGCTATTCGTATAGCCAGGACTGAATGTGACTTCTCCTGTGGACATGTTCGTAATATAGCGGTCGGCGTGAATGTTCGTGGTGTATTTTGTGCCAAGCAAAAGTCCATTTGAATTAGTGTCCCATAACCAGATGGTATATTCGATCAACTGGACCTCTCCATATTGCTGCTTCCAAGCATCTTCATAAGTCACAGTATATAAGCCGGTGGAGTTCGATCCGCGGCTATATCCAAAATTCCAAAGGTAGTTCCTGTTGGTGGATACGGAACCCGTGTCACCGCTTTCTGTGTATGAAAGCACGCGCATTTCTTCGGACTGTTCTGGCATTTGTGCCAATGTGCTTTGTGTAAGGCAAAAATTCAATAGGCAGTAAATCGCCATGAATATGCCCGCCCAGCGTGCGGTGCGCAAGGGCGAGGCAGGGGTTGCGTTGCGGAGGTGGGATTGCGTTTTATCCTGCGTCTTCATTTTCACTTCCTTGGGTTCAGTGGTTTCCTTGCTGAAAGATTACGCGCCAATCGTCGCGCTCACCGTGGCGCTCCACGGGCCGTGTTCGCCGCGGGTGTTGACCCAGCGCAGCGCCCACCACGCGGTCTTGCCCGCGTCGGCGCTGTCGAATTCCATGATATAGGGGCTGGTCTTGTCCACGGCTTGCAGGTGCATCGCGTCCGGGCCGGCGGGTGCAGCGGTGCCGATGAAGAGCCACACTTCGCAGGCGGCCACGCCGGCGGGCTTGGCGCGGGAAGTCGGCGTGCCCTCGTCGCGGAACTCGATGATGTGCCGGAGCCGTTGCGACGTATCAATCTTGCCCACCGGCTTGCTGGACGGCACTGCGGCGGGCGTATGGATTTGATCGGCCACCGTGATTTGCATGGACTGCCGCTGGGCGTCGGTGACGGCGGGGTTCTTCTGCATCTGGCCCACGGCGGCGCGGATGAGCGTGACGTAGGCGGCGCGGGCGTCGTCCTTGGCCTGCCGGTCGCTCAGGGCCTGGGCCTGCGTGGCCTGATGGGTGGCATATTTGTCCGTCCAGTCGGTTTGAGCGGCGGTCAGGGCGGTCAAATCGCCGGTGGAGACACCGAGGGCGGCGCGGTTGCCGGTAACAAAGGTGAGGAAGGTATCCTGCCAGTTGTTGAAGGCGGGATCGGGCGGTGGGATGAAGTCAGGCATGGTTTAACTCCTTTCAATTCAGCAGGTTAACGGGTTGACCGACACTCGAATCTGGGGTGTTCTGGATCGGGAATCCCTGAGTCCTTCCAAGGAATCCCTCAGTCCTTCCACGGAATGGCTGGGTCCTTCCAAGGAATCCCTGAGCCATTCCACGGAATCTCTCAGTCCTTCCAAGGAAGGGACGAACCCGTCCAAGGAAGGGTTGAGTGATTCCAAGGAATCCCTGAACCCCTCCGTGGCGGGGCTGAACCCTTCCACGGCGGGAAGGAAAGGTTCCGTGGCGGGAACGCGCCCGTCCACGGAGGGAAGGGATGCGGGAGGGGCGAAAAAGGCGGACGAACGAACCGGGGAGACTGACTTGGGAAAACGAAGCGCTCTTAGCGACGGAACTGAACGACGGAACTGAACGACGGAACTGAACGACGTTTAGTGTCTATGGAAGCCCCACTGCTCATTGGTGATTATTGTGCGTTGCGAATATGCGAATGCGCCGGTGAGTGCAAGACAATTCTCAAACTATTTTTTGTGGAAAGAATCAAGCGCCGTGGCCTCATTGCCAGCGATTTCGGCCATGCCTTTCTCTAAGCAAAAAAACGGCGGGCCGTTTCCGGCCCGCCGTCGTGAAGGCTTCGTTGAAGCGGGAAATTACTCCACCTTGTCCTTCGCCTCGTCGGCGGCGTCGAAGGCGTGTTGCAGCGCGACGAGGTCTTCGCCAGGCTTGAGCGAGTCGAGGATTTTCTGCTCTTCCTTGAGCTGCTCGGCCGTGTAGTTGGCGGCCTTGATCGAGAGGCCGATGCGACGCTCGCCCTTGTCAATCTTGATGACACGCGCGGTCACGTCCTGGCCGGGCTGGAGGACGTTCTTGATCTTGTCCACGCGCTCCTCGCAGACCTGCGAGATGTGCACGAGGCCGTCAATGTCATGCTCGAGGCCGACGAAGGCGCCGAAACTCGCGAGCTTGCTGACCTTGCCGGTGACGAGGTCGCCGACCTTGTAATACTTGTCAATGTTTGACCACGGGTCGTCGCCGAGCTGCTTGAGGCCGAGCGAAATGCGCTGGTTGGCCTTGTCCACCTCGAGCACGACGGCCTCGACCTCGTCGCCCTTCTCGAAAACTTCGGAAGGATGATTGATCTTGCGCGTCCACGAGATGTCCGAGACGTGCACCATGCCGTCGAGGCCTTCTTCGAGTTCGACGAAGGCGCCGTAGCTGGTGAGGTTGCGGACCTTGCCCTTGA
>CAZPVD010000011.1:0-136126 GCA_964589935.1 uncultured Verrucomicrobiota bacterium
CGCTCATCACGAAGGCCGACGGCACGAAGTTCGGCAAGACCGAGGCCGGCACCGTGTGGCTCGATGCGCGGCGCACGAGCGTGTATCGCTTCTACCAGTTCTGGATTCGCACGGACGACCGCGATGTTGTTCGTTATCTGAAATACTTCACTTTCCTGAGCCGCGCAGAAATCGCCGCGCTGGAAAAACAGCACACGGAAAATCCCGGCGCGCGCGAGGCGCACAAGGCGCTGGCGAAGTCCGTGACGGATTTGATCCACGGCGAAGCGGCGACGCGCGAGGCGCAACACGCGAGCGAGATTTTGTTTGGCGGTGAACTTGCGGGCATCTCCGAGGCGACGTTCGCGGAAATCGTCGGCGAAGTTCCATCAAAGGAACTGGAGAAGTCAAAGCTCGACGGCGTGGGAATGGCGCTCGTGGAACTCCTCGTCCACTCCGGCCTGAGCGCATCGAAGGGTCAGGCACGCAAGGATGTCGAGGGCGGCGGGATTTACGTGAACAACGTGCGCGTCACCGGGCCGCAGCGCGCGGTGACTTCAAACGACCTTCTTTTCGGAAAACACGTTCTGCTCCGCAAAGGCAAGCGCAACTACGTGGTCGTGACGGTCCGCTGACGCGCAGCACAGCGTGCTCGTGTGGGCGGCGGCCATTTCAGCAGGTTTGCTCATGACGGTTCCACGGGCGGATTTTTCCGGCGCTCAATTTCCTCCGATGACAGCGGGACGGGCGCGCGAAGCCTCGCGTAAATCCACGCTTCCAGCGGACGCAGCGGCTTGAGCCAGGGATAAATCCGCGAATAAAACAGCCTCAGCCGCACAACGCTGAGGAACATCACGAGCGATGTGCGGAAGAGCGACGACGTGACCTTCGAGCCGAGCTTGTCCGTCCACTCCGTCGGCGTCTCTATGACGCGGAAGCCCGCGCGCTTGAGCGAGTAGAGCAGGTTCACGTCGAACGCGAGGTCCGCGATGCGCAGCGAGTCGTGGATTTTTTCGACTGCTTCGCGCCGCATCACCTTCGCGGGGCATTGCGTGTCCTTGATGTGCATCCAGAACAGCGACTCAACGATGACGTGGAAGCACCGGCTCGTGAAACGCCGCAGCCACGGCTGCTCCTGATGCAGCACCGCGCCGGGCAGCCAGCGCGAGCCGATGACGCAGTCCACACCGCCCCCACACAGCTTTGCCAGCTCGAGAAACGCCTTCGGCGGCGTCGCGCCGTCGGCGTCCACGTAGCCGATGAGGTCGGCGGCGGGCGCGAGGCGCAGTCCCTCGATGAGCGCGCCGCCCTTGCCGATGGGCGCGGGGAAGTTGTCCGCGGTGATTTCGGGAAATTCCTTCGAGACGCGCTCGACGACGCCGAGCGTGTTGTCACGGCAGCCGTTGAGCACGACGACGAGCTGGAACTTCCCCGCGTGATGCGCGCGGAAATACGCGGCGTATTCGCGGAGCACGGGTTCAATGCGTTGCTCCTCGTTGTAGGCCGGAATCAAGACCAGCAGGCTGGGCGCGCGCTCAGACACGGGCGGGTGATTACCAGAGCGCGCGCCAGAAGTCGAACAGCGAAACACCGCCGACGTGGACCTTGTCCCACAGGCCCAGCTCGAACGCCGCCGCGCCGAGGAACGGCACCGACAGCACCGTCCACGTCACGTGCAGGCCGACGCTCGCAAGCACGGAGGCGCGGACCTTGGCGGAGAATACCGCGCCGATGATGCGCGCGAACAGCGCGAGCGGAATCAGCGATGAAATTATCAGAACGAACGTGGATTCATTCAGCGACGCCATCGCCACCATTCCTTGAATGGCGAAGTAAGAGGCCAGTATGAACCAGACGAGCATTTCGCGCGGGAATTCGCGGAACGATTCATTCATCGAACCGCCGCCCAATGAACCGAAGCTCCACATAAACAACGAACCCGTGAACAGCAGCACGGGGATGAGCCTGAACTCGGGCGACTCTGCCGCGACAAGCAAGGTGATCTCGATCAGGAGGCACATGGAAACAACGAGGGCGAGCAAAGTTTTCCCTGAAATTTTTTTGAATTTGCTCCCTAGCCCTTCCGCCAGCGACAAGATGATCGCGCCGACGGTCAAGATCGAAACACCCGCCGAGACGAGAACGAAGAGCGCCAATTCAGAGTCGTAAATCTTCAACAGGCCCGCGAAGGCGGCGGCTGAGAACCACATTCCAACCAGCGCCAGACACGCGCCGACGACGAGTTGGGGACGGGCGGGGTTCCAGCATCCACGGGTGGCTTGTTGCACCGTGTAAAACCGCATCAGCGCGATAAAAGAAATCAGCAAACCGAACGGCGGCACGAGCGACCAGCATCCCAGCCGCAGGCATTCGAGCGACCGCTCAATGATCCAGATGCGCTCGTCCGGCGACGAAGGCAACGGCGGCGGGGACGAGGCCGGTGTGTTCATGGGCTGGCCGGTTTGGCAGCAAACTTTTTCAACTGTTGCTTCTCGATCAGCTTCAAATCCGAACGGAGCTGCCGCAGCGTGACGGAGATGCTCAACGTGTAAATGACGACGATGGCGATGACCGCGAGCACGATGACCGCCGCCGAGCCGCGGCGCGACGGATTTCGATTTTGTGTGTTCACGGTTTGCCTTTTGTTTCTGGTTGCAACGCGGCGAGGAAGGTGAAGAGCGGCTTCACGTGCGAGTCGGTGCGGCGTGATTCGATGGCGACTTCCCAGCGCAGCGCGGGCACCCGCTCCCGCGTGTCGGCCACCATGCGCGATGACGCTACGCGCGAAAGAAACTCCTGCCACTCCGCTTCGCCGGCCTTGCGCCAAACGGCGCCGCTGTTGAAGGCGTAGAGCACTTCGCCTTCGCTTTGCTTCAACGCGATGCCGTCGCCGTGCTCAAAGTTCATCGCGCGCGGTGGCGCGACCGCGAGGCGGACGTCGGCGCGCCAGCGTTCGCCGGCCTGCATCGCGCGCACGATGTCATCGGCGTTGCGGCGGACGTTGCGCTCGTTGTCGCGCGCGTGCCAGATGAGCACGGTCACAAACGTGAACAGCACGGCGAGCGCGCTGATGTAAACAAGGCACTCGATGAGGGTGAAGGCGGCTCGCTTCGCGCGCAGATGCGAGGCGATGGGCAATGGGCGACAGGCATCAACACCTCCCACCTCAAATGCCTCTCCCCTCTTGCCTGTTGCCTTCGTCTTCATGGCAGTCGAATCTCCCTCGCAATTTTCCCGGTGTGCGCCGGCTTGTCCGGCAGCCATTCGAGGCGCAGCGTGTTTGCGCCGCGCGTGAGCACGAAGCGCCCCGGCGGCAGATTTTTCGCCGACTCGGCGCGGACGGGATAGTTGTGCGCGCCCTCGGTCCAAGCGCGCCATTCGCCGGCGGCGAGGATTTCCATTTCGCCGTCCACGATGCTCATCGCGATGGCGTGGTGGTATTCAGCGCGAAGCACTTTTTGTTCGTTTGCTGACGAGACCACGAGCGGCAGTGCGACAGCGGAAAACAGTGTGGCGGCGACGAGGAAGTCGGTGAGCATCGCGCCGCACTGGCGCCGCCGCGGGTTGGGGGAGAGGTTCACCATGGTGCGACGGAATCCATGACGGCGATGAGGGAGCCGAAGATCGCGATGCCGAGAACCGCGACCGTCGTGCCGTTGAAGAGGACCATCACGAGGTTGGTCGCGCCGGCGACGATCTGCTCCTGCTTGAGCGCGGCGGCCTCGATGGTGAGGTGCCAGCCTTCGAGCGCCTTGACGAAGCGGCCCTGGTCAAACTGCGCGAAGGCAACGCGCCAGCGGAATTCGCCTGCGGGGTCGAGATGCCGCACGGCTTCCGAGAGCTTCACTCCGTTGCGCAGGTCGGCGATGACACGGTCAGAGCGATGCCTGAAATGGCGGCTCGCGGTGAAGTCCGCCGCGAATTGCACGGCCTTTTCCTCGGGCACGCCGGCTTCGAGCAGGATCGCGAGCAGCAGCGAGAAGTCGCCCTGCAACCGCGTGTGGCGCCACGGCAGCAGCCGCGCGCCGAAGTCCGCGAGCGCGGGCGCGCGCGAGTCCACCCACGCCGCGAGCATCGGCCCGCCCATGTAGAGCAGCAGCGCGAGCACGACGAGGACGAGAAAAATCCCTTGCGCGCACAGCCACAGCGGGAAGTTGTCGTGGAGCCAGGTGAACAGCGCCGGCGGCGTGACTTCCATGTCGAGGAGCATTTCCTGAAATTTCGGGAAAACAAAAACCACCATCACCGTGATGATGTAAATGGCGACGAGGGTTGTGGCTATGGTGACGCCGACGAGGCCCTCGCGCGGATTTCGCGCGCGGTTCGTGGCGTCGGCGATGATCTTGCGGCCGGCGGGCAGCACGCGGCGCAGGTCGCCGGTGGCCTCGCCGATCTTGAGCAGCGCGGCGAGCTGCGCGGGCACGAGGCGCGGCACCTTATCGAGCGCCTCGCCGAGCCGCAGGCCCTTCTCGGTCCACGCGGCGAGCAGGTGAAACTTCGCGCCGATTGCGCGCTCGTGGCGTTCGCTCACGGCCTGGATGGCGAGTTCAGGACTGATTCCCTCGTTGATGCCCGCCTCGACGACATCGAGAAAAAGCCGCGCCTGCTCCAGCCAGCGGAAGGGCAGGCCGACGAGCCAGTAGCAGGCGTAGAGCAGCGCCACCGCCGGCGTGCCCAGCACTGCGAGCCACGCCAGTGCTGCCAGCACGAGCCAGATAAATTCGCTAATCGACTCGTCCATGAACTTTCCTAAAGGGCGTCCGTCATGCGCACCAACATGCGAAACACCGGGACAACCTGCGCGACGACGCTGATGCCGAGCGCGATGATCGTGACGGGCAGCGCGGCGTTCAACACGACCTCGATGTGGTGCAAGGCTCGAGCCTGATAAACTTCAGCGGCCTTGGAAAACCCCTTTGCCGCATCTTCGCCGCCCTGCTCCACGAGCCAGAGAAAGAGCGGCGGAAACGTGCCGGGGATCGCAGTGAGGTCGCGGAGTTTTCCCTTGCCTGAAGCGAGGAGCGTTTGCCACCGGGCAACTTCACCGCCGATGGCGCTCCCACCCTCGACGCGGCGCATCAGTTCGAGCGCGTCTGGCAACGAGCTTCCGCCGCGCAACAGGAGGCTCATCGCCGAGGCGAACTGCGCGCAGCCGGCCTCGCGAAACACGGGCAGCCGCGCGCGGCAGGCGTTGCGCGCCGCGGGCACGATCAAACTAACCAGGCCAATCAACAACACGAGCGAAAGTCCCGCCACCGGCGCCCACACGATTTGATCGGGGCGGAGCCTTCCGTTGAATCCGCCCGACGGCATTGAGGCGAAACCGCCCGCCCACAAATCGGCGATGTTGCTCAGGAAGACGGCCAGCAACGTGGAAACCGCCAGCGAGACGAGCAGCACGATGAACGGATACACCATCAGGCCCTTGAGGCGCGTCCAGAGCGCGTTGGCGCGGGCGTAGTAATCCGCGAGCATCAGCAGCACGCCGGGCAGGTCTCCCGATTGCGCGCCGGCCTGCACCATGCGGACGTAGAACTCCGGCAGCTTGCGCCGCGCAATGGCGTCCTTGAGTGGAGTGCCCTTCGCGAGATCGGCTTCGAGCGCGAGCAGTTCGTCCTTGAGTGCGCCGCGCTGCATCGTCACGCACAGCTCGCGGAGCGCGCCCTCCAGCGGCACGCCGCTCTTCAACATGCCGGCGAGCTGCTGGTTCACAAAGGAAAGTTCGTCGTGGTTCATGGCGGCGGCAAAATGTTCATTCGCCAAGGATGCGGTGGAGTTCAGCCTCATTAGACACCCCGCGGCGGCAAAGTTCAAGTGCGGCGTCTCTCAGGTGTTTCACCGAGGGAACGCCGTCCGCGCCGCGCTCTCGCAATGCGCCGCGCAACGTGTCGTCCACGCGCAGCCATTCCGCGACAGGGACGCGACCGTGGTAACCGGTCTGAAGGCACGCGACGCAGCCCCTGCCGGCGCACGCGGCGCAAAGGCGGCGCATAAGGCGCTGGTTGAGCACAAGCGCGACGGAGGCGATGACCGCGTCGCGGTCGGGGCACATCACAAGCAGCCGATCGAAGACGCCGCGGCATGAGCCGGCGTGCAGCGTCGAGATGACAAGATGCCCCGTGAGCGCGGCGCGAACGGCGAGGCTGGCGGTTTCATCGTCGCGCATTTCACCGAGCACGAGGACTTGCGGGTCTTGGCGGAGAAGGTGCCGCGCGGCGGTCGCGTAGCCGAGGCCGCGCGCGTCGTTCACCTCCGTCTGCATCACTCCGGGGATGATTTGCTCGACGGGGTCCTCGACGGTGATGACGTGCCGCCCGCCGAGCGCGCTGAGAAATTGCAGACACCCGTAAATCGTCGTTGTCTTGCCGCTGCCGGCGGGACCGGTGAGCAGTAGCAGCCCGCTCGTGCCGCGCAGAAACTTTTCCAGTTCGGTGATGATTTCCGCCGGCAGGCCGAGTTCGCTCAACGCGGGCGGCTTCGTTTGATTGAACAGGCGCAGCACGATTTTTTCGCCTGTCACAGTCGGGTAAGTCGCGACGCGGATGTCGGTGCGCGACTTCGCGTCGGCCTTGTCAATGCGGCCGTCCTGCGGCAGCGATTCCTGATACGTCTTGAGGCGCGCGAGATATTTGATGCGGCCAAAGACGCGGTCCGCCACATCGGCGGGCAGCTCGCTCGCGGGCGTCATCAGGCCGTCGAGGCGGAAGCTCACCTGCGCGGCGCGGCCACTCATCTGGAGATGGATGTCGCTCGCGCCCGCCGCCTCGGCGCGGTGGATGAGTTCCTCGACAATTCGCGGCGCGGCGGCTTCGTCGCTCATGGTGAATCTCTTGGGTCGCGGCCAGTGTGACAGCGGCGGAGGCGCGGAACAATTACAAAGTCGGGAGCGAATTCCACCGCAAGCCGGCGCGTCCGTTCCTTCCGGCTTTCCTGCTTTCCTGATTCGCCGTAACTTTCGCGCATGGACAAAGATCGCATCGCCGAGATCCTCGTCGAGATCGGCACGCTGCTGGAGTTGAAGGGCGAGAATCCGTTCAAGACGCGCGCGTATCACAGCGCCGCGCGCACGCTCGAAGGGCTGGCCGAGCCGCTCGACAAGCTCATCGCGGAGGACCGCCTCGGCGAGATCAAGGGGATCGGCGAGGCGCTTCAGAAAAAAATCACCGAACTCGCCATGACCGGGAAGCTCGCCTACTACGATGAATTGAAGGCGTCCGTCGCGCCCGGTCTCGTCGCGATGCTCGCGTTGCCGAGCCTCGGGCCGAAGAAAGTTAAAAAAATGCACGACGAGCTGGGCATCGAGTCCATCGAGCAGCTCGAAGCCGCGTGCAAGGCCGGCAAGGTCGCCGCGCTCGACGGCTTCGGCGAGAAGACGCAGGCAAAAATCCTCGAAGGCATCCAGTTCAGCCGCACGTATGCCAGCAAGCATCACCTGCACGCGGCGCTCACGGCGGCGGAACCGATCCTCGACGC
The DNA here is from genome assembly GCA_964589935.1 of uncultured Verrucomicrobiota bacterium. Taxonomy (GTDB): domain Bacteria; phylum Verrucomicrobiota; class Verrucomicrobiia; order Limisphaerales; family VHCN01; genus VHCN01. The sequence continues at coordinate 7,453 of CAZPVD010000011.1, forward strand.
GCTCCGTTCGCATTCCGATGTGACGCGGTGCAGCACGGCGGGCAGCTTGCGGCGCAGCAAGGAAGTGATCGGCGACATTGACTTCCTCGCCTCGTCAAAGAAGCCAGCGGGCGTCATCGAATTTTTCACGCAGCAGCCGGGCATTTTGAGCGTGAGCGCGAAGGGCGAGACGAAGGCCAGCGTCGTGCTCGAAGGTGGCATCCAGGCCGACCTGCGCGTGGTGAGCGACGCGGAGTATCCGTATGCGCTCGCGTATTTCACCGGCAGCAAGGAGCACAACATCGTCATGCGGCAGCGGGCGATCCAGCGCGGCTTGCGGCTGAACGAATACGGCTTGTTCAAGTCGAAGGAAGAGACGCGCGATCCGAAGCTCCTCGTGCCGTGTCATTCGGAGGAGGAGATTTTCCACGCGCTCAACCTGCCCTACATCGAGCCGGAGCTGCGCGAGGACCACGGCGAGTTCGCCGCAGCGGAGAAGGACGAGCTGCCGCGCCTGCTCGAATGGACTGACCTCAAAGGCTCGCTGCACAACCACTCGAACTGGAGCGACGGCCACGAGACGCTGGAGCAGGTCGCAGCCTTCGCGCAGGAATTCGGCTGCGCGTATTGGGGCATCACGGACCATTCGCGTGCGAGCTTTCAGGCGAACGGTCTCGATCCCGCGCGGCTGCGCAAACAGCTCAAGGAAATCCGCGAACTCAACCAGCGGCTCGAAGACGAAGGTAGCGACTTCCGTCTGCTCGCGGGCACGGAGGTGGATGTGCTCAAGGAACGGCTCGACTTTGACGATGACGTGCTCGCGGAACTCGACGTGGTCGTGGCGAGCCTGCACGTCGCGGGCAGCGACGAGGCGGACAACACGAGGCGGCTCATTCGCGCCGCGCAGAATCCCTTCGTCCACATGCTCGGCCATCTCACGGGCCGGCTGCTGCTCGAACGCGAGGCGCAAAAGGTGAACCAGCAGGCCGTGATCGAGGCGTGCGCGGAGACGGGCACATGGATTGAGCTGAACGCCAATCCGTATCGCTTCGACATGGACTGGCGGTTGTGGCCCGGCGCGAAGGGGAAGGGCGTGAAGTGCGTCATCAACTGCGACGCGCACCGGCGCGAGCACGCGGGTTTCCTCCGGCTTGGCGCGGGCATCGCGCGCAAGGGCTGGCTCGAAAAGCGCGACGTGATCAACACGCTGCCGCTGGCGGAGCTGATGAAGAAACTCGGCGAAAAGCGGAAGCGCGCGCGCCATTGAGATGCGATGTCTTCGGCGCGGGAAACTTTTACTTTCGCGGGGCGCGGTGCTCCGTTATGCTTTGCTGCGAAGCCGGTGAGTCTGATCGCGGGCACGATGGCGCGGTTGGCAGCGGCCTGACGAATTAACCCGGTTGGGCCGTGGATTTGACGATGAATGCGCCGCTGAAAATCCTCTACGTCGAAGAGGACGAGATTGACGCCGGGCTGGTCAAGTCCATCCTCGAAAGCGGCGGCCTCCTCTCCGATCTCAAGCTCGTCAGCACCGAGGCCGACTTCCGCGCGGCGTTGCAGGACGGCCACATTGACCTGATTCTTTCGGACTTCCAGCTTCCCGATTACGACGGGTTGCGCGCCATCCGCCTCGCGCAGGAATTGCGGCCCGAAGTGCCGTTCATCTTCGTCAGCGGCACCATCGGCGAGGACAAGGCCATCGAGATGCTCACCAGCGGCGCGATGGACTATGTTCTGCGCAACTACATCGGCCGCATCGTGCCCTCGGTCATCCGCGCGCTGCGCGAAAGCGAGACGCGCCGGCAACGCCACAAGGCCGAGGAAAAAATCCGCGAGCAGGCCGCGCTCATTGACATCACGCGCGACGCCATCCTCGTGCAGGGCCTCAACCAGGCCATCCGTTTCTGGAACAAGGGCGCCGAGCGCATCTACGGCTGGACCGAGGCCGAGGCCGTGGGCAAGGACGCGACGCAGTTGCTTTTCAAAAAGGGCTTCCCGCAGTCCGCCGCCGTCTTCGACGCGCTGCTTGAGCGCGGCGCGTGGATGGGTGAACTCACGCAGGTCAACAAGGACGGCCAGGAACTCATCATCGAGAGCCGCTGGACGCTCATGCGCGACCAGCACGGCGAGCCGGGCGCAGTCCTCATCGTCAACACCGACATCACCGAGAAGAAAAAACTCGAGGCGCAGTTCCTCCGCTCGCAACGCATGGAGAGCATCGGCACGCTGGCCGGCGGCATTGCGCACGACCTCAACAACGTCCTCGCGCCCATCCTCATGGCCACGCACGTCATGCGGATGAAGTTCAAGGAGCCGGACGCGCAGAAACTCATCAACACCCTCGAATCCAGCGCGCAGCGCGGCGCGGGCATCGTGCGGCAGGTGCTCACCTTCGCGCGCGGCGTCGCCGGCGAGCGCACCGCCATCCACTGCAAGGCCCTCGTGGAGGACATGGCCCGCATTGTCCGCGAAACCTTCCCCAAGAACATCGCCTGCGAAATACGCAACCAAAAGGGCCTCTGGCTCATTCAAGGCGACCACACCCAGCTCGATCAAGTCCTGCTCAACCTCTGCGTCAACGCCCGCGACGCCATGCCCGCCGGCGGCAGGCTCGTCATCGGTGCGGAGAACGTGCAAGTGGACGAGCAATACGCCCGCCTTCAGGGCATGGCCAAGGCCGGCCCGCACGTGCAATTCTTCGTCGGCGACACCGGCAGCGGCATCCCGCCCGAAGTGCTTGAGAAAATGTTCGAGCCGTTCTACACCACGAAAGACCCCGGCAAGGGCACCGGCCTCGGCCTCTCCACCGTGCTCGGCATCGTCAAGAGCCACGAAGGCTTCATTGATGTGGACACCAAGCTCGGCGGCGGCACCACGTTCAAGATTTTCATTCCCGCGCTGCCCATCGTGGATGAAACCAAGGTCCAGACCCGCCAGGAATCCCTCCCGCGCGGCAACGGCGAAACCATCCTCGTCGTGGATGACGACCCCGCCATCCGCGAAGTCACCAAGGCCACCCTCGAAGCCGGCGGCTACCGCGTCCTCGTCGCGTCGGACGGCGTCGAAGCCATCGCCATCTTCTCGAAGCAACCGGGGGACATCGCCGCAGTGATGACCGAGATGACCATGCCCGTGATAGACGGCGGCGCGACCATCCGCGTGCTGCAACGCCTCAAGCCCGACGTGAAGATCATCGTCTCCAGCGGCGTGGCCAGCGCGAAGTTCGACGCCGAAGCCGAGGCCCTCGGCGTGAAAATCTTCCTCCGCAAACCCTTCTCCGCCGAATACCTCCTCACCAAGCTCCACGACGTGCTCGCCGCGTGAATCCTTGTAGGGTTGAGGGCCAGCGTGAATTGCAATGGCGGAACTGTCGTTTGGAAAGAGTCTGACAATGGCAAAAGAGCATCTTGACGTGGTCGGTTACTGGACCGAAATGAAACTCCAGATTTTGCAGGAATATGCCAACGCCTACGCACGAATTCTAAAACAACAGCCCTACATCAAGCACGTCGCTTACATTGATGGATTTGCCGGTGCTGGATCTCATATTTCCAAGGAGAGCGGTGAGATAATTGAGGGCAGCCCAGCGCGTGCTCTCGCCATCGAGCCGCGGTTTACGCATTATCATTTTGTTGAGATGGACGAAGATCGAGCGGAACGACTTCGCGGCATGGGCTCACAAAAGGATGTCACAGTTTATCATGGAGACTGCAATGAAGTGCTATTGAAACAGGTGTTTCCTCAGTGCCGATTTGAAGACTACCGACGCGCATTGTGCCTCTTGGACCCATACGCGTTGAATCCAAATTGGGAGGTTGTTGAAACCGCAGGAAGGATGCGCAGCGTCGAAATCTTTCTAAACTTCATGATTATGGACGCAAACATGAACGCTCTGAAAAAGAATCCTGATTCTGTTGATCCAGATCAGGCGCAGAGGATGACGAAATTTTGGGGTGACGATTCATGGCGCAAATTGGCTTACCGCACTGAGCAGGGTTTGTTCGGCCCGATTGAGGAGAAGGATACGAATGAGTCAGTGATTGCGGGCTATCGGAAGCGGTTGAAGGAAGTTGCAGGATTTAAGTTTGTCCCAGAGCCGCTGCCTATGTGCAACACTCGAGGGACCGTTGTGTATTACCTTTTCTTCGCATCGCATAATTCTACCGGCAACAAGATTGCAGATCACATCTTTAAGAAATATCGTAATCACGTGGCCGGCAAATGAGCGACAAATCTAAAATCGAGTGGACGGACGCGACGTGGAACCCCGTGCGGGGCTGCACGAAGATCAGCCCGGGCTGTCTGCATTGCTACGCCGAGACGTTCGCCGAACGGTTTCGCGGCGTGCCGGGGCATCCGTTCGAGTTCGGTTTCGACCTGCGGATTGTTCCCGAGAAACTCGGCGACCCAATTCGCTGGGGCACTTCCCGGATGATTTTTGTGAACTCGATGAGCGACCTGTTTCACAAGGACGTGCCAGATGACTACATCGTCTCGGTGGCCCGGGTGATGGTGGCGGCGAACTGGCACACCTATCAGGTGTTGACCAAGCGGGCGGACCGCCTTCAAAGCCTGCTCAAGGGAAAGCTTCGCTTCGCAGCGGAACAGAATCACATCTGGTGGGGAGTGAGCGTGGAGAATCGCCGGCACGGCCTGCCGCGCGTGGACTTGCTCCGCCATGCGCCGGCAAAAGTTCGCTTTCTCTCGGTCGAACCGCTCTTGGAGGACCTTGGGGCGGTGTGCTTGAAAGGCATCAATTGGGTCATCGTCGGCGGGGAAAGCGGCCCTGGCGCCCGCCCGATGGATGCCGCCTGGGTGCGCAGCATTCGCGCTCAGTGTCGGGCGGCGGACGCTGCGTTTTTCTTCAAGCAGTGGGGCGGAGTCCGTAAATCTGAAACCGGAAGGTCACTCGACGGCAGGACCCACAGTGAATTTCCCGAGCGAATGCAAATCGAACCGCCGGCCTTGGATATCCGCCGCGAGAAGCTGGAGCGTCTGGAAGCCGAACTGGTTTAGCGGCGATCTTCCTTCAATCACTTCCCCATCGGCTTGAGCGTGAGCGGATCGCGCAGGGGCACGTCCACGAGCTTGCCGCCGGCGAGGGTTTCGAGCTTCACCGGATGGTCGGGATGGCCGAGCAATATCTCCTTCTTCTGCCCGACGACGAGGATGACGACCTTTTCCGGCACGAGCCATTTCTTCGCCACGCGCTGCACGTCGTCCTTCGTCACGGCGTTGATCTTCGCGCGGAAGTTTTTCCAGTAATCCGGCTCCTTCGCGAAGCGGCCCGTGAATTCATCGTTCGCCAGCGTGCCGGCGACCTGTCCCTTCGTCGCGAACGAGCGCGGGAAGGTTTCGATGAAGGATTTCTTCGCCGTGTTCAGCTCCTCATCGCTCACCGGCTCGCTCGCGATGCGGCGCAGTTCCTCCATCATGATCGAGGTGGCGTAGGCGACGGTGCGCGACTTGGACTGGAACACCGCGATGACGACGGTCGGATACCACGTGCCCGCCGGCACTGCCGAGCCGGCCGAGTAGGCGAGGCCCTCGTCCGAGCGCACGCGGTTCACGAGGCGCGAGGTAAAGCCGCCGCCGCCGAGGATGTCGTTCATCACCTGCAGCGCGTAATAATCCGGGTCGTCGCGCGTGATGCCCGGCAGCACGAGCGAGACGCGGCCCTGGTTCACGTCCTTGTCCACGAGGTAAACGCCCGGCGACGCGAAGTGAACATCCGCGGGCACGGGCGGCGGCATGTCGCCCTTGAACGGCCAGTCGGCGAAAAGTTTTTCCAGCTTCGCCACCATCGCGTCGCGGTCGAAGTCGCCGTTCACCGCGACGATGAAGTTCGCCGGATGAAACCAGCGTTTGTGGAACGCCTCGATGTCCGCGCGCGTGATGGACGCGATGCTCGCCGCGGTGGGCAGGCGGTTGATGAAGAACTTCTCGCCGTAGCTGAGGATGCGGCGCTCGCGCTGCTCGATGCCGGCGGAGTTGTCGTTGCGCTGCTTCATGTCCTGCATGATCTGCTCCTTGCGCAGCGAGAGCTTGTCATCTTGAAAACGCGGCGCGGTGAGCATCTCGCGCAAAATCACGAGACCTTCATCCAAATCTTTTGAAAGCAAGTTCAGCGAAACCGTTCCCTGCGTGTCGCCGACGGAGGAATTCAAGCCCGCGGCGAGGAAGGCGAGGCGCTCCTCGAGTTCCTCGGCGGACTTCGACTTGGTGCCGCCGCGCGCGAGCAGATAGCCGGTGAGCCCGGCGAGTCCGTCCTTGCCCTCGGGGTCGAGGTAGTCGCCGGTGCGAACTTGAATCGTGATATTGACGAGCGGCAGCTCGCGGTCGGGCACGACGTAGGCGACAGGGCCGCTCTTGAGTTGCACGCGATACTCCGCGGCGGCGGGCGGCTCGTAATTGAGCGGCGGGAAGGAAAGTTTCTCCGGCCGGTCGGGAATGCCCGCGCCGGCAGCGAGCGCGGCGCAGCAATCGCAATCCGCCGCACGGCGCGTGGCGCAGCCGCACAACAGCGCGGCGCAGAAAACGAGGAGAACAAGTTGGCGTGTCATGGTATGAAAAATCAGTGCTCGCAGCCTGGCGGCTTTACTTCTTCGCCTTCTCCAGCTCGGCGATGCGCGCGGTGAGCGTCTTGCGGAACAGCTCGAAGAACGCCTTGTCGCCCGGCTCGGCGCTGCCGGCGCGGGCCTCGACGTTTTGCAGCGTCTTCGCGAGTTTGGCGGCGTCGGTTTCGGTTTTCAGCTTCGCGGAGATTTGTTTCCACGCGGCTTGCTGTTCAGCGGACAGGCCAGCGGTCTCGGGGTCTGCGGCGGAGCCGGTTGCGGATTTTTTGCGCGTGACGATGGCGACGGCGCGGTTGTCCTTCGTGAAGTAGGTGTTCGCGACGCGGCGCACGTCGGCGGCGGTGACGGCCTGGATTTTCGGGCCGGCTTCGTTGATTTCGCGCCAATCACCTTCGCCGTCCGCTTCGATGAGCTGCCTAAGGATGGGCATGTTGCCGGAGAGACGGCGGTATTCGCCGGCGGCGAAATTGTTCTTCACCTTCTGCAATTCGTCCGCGGGCACGTCGGCGGTCTTGAGCTTGTCGAGCTCGGCGTAAAGGCCCTGCTCGACTTCCTCGGGTGTGTGGCCTTCCGCAGCCTCGCCGCCGACGTTGAACTGTCCGGCCCACTTGCGCGCGGCCTGGTGCGCGTAGGCATCGGTGGCGACCTTCGAGCCAAGCACGAGTCCCTTGAAGAGCCGGCCCGTGCGCGTCGAGAGAATCTGCGCGAGCACTTGCAGCGCGTGCGTGTCGCGGTGGCCGAAGGCCGGCGTGTGCCAGAGGATGTCCGCGCTCGGATTGGTGTCGGCCTCGCCGTAGAGGCGCTTCTCGCCGGCCTGCTTGATTTCGAGCGTGACGACGTCGGGCGCGTCGGCCTTGCCGCGCGGGATGCGGCCGAGGTATTTCTCAGCGAGCTTCGCGGCGGCTTCGGCCTTGAAGTCGCCGACGAGGATGAACGTGATGTTTTGCGGCGCGTAATAGATCGAGTAGAACTCGTCGGCCTGCTTCTTGGAAATCGCCGGGATGTCGCTCGGCCAGCCGACCGTGGGCCAGCCGTAGGGATGCGATTCCCAGAAGAGCGACTCGAAGGATTCCTCCAGCCGGCCCGTGGGCGTGGCCTCGGTGCGCATCCGGCGCTCCTCGAAGACCACGTCGCGCTCCGCGTAAAACTCGCGGAACACAGGGCGCAAAATCCGCTCGCTTTCCATCCACATGAGCAGCTCGAATTTGTTCGCCGGCACGACGATGTGGTAGGCTGTCATGTCGGTGCTGGTGAAGGCGTTCATGCTCGAGCCGCCCGCGGTGATGTAAACGCGGTCAAACTCGTTCTTCACGAGAATCTCGCGTTGTGCGTCCACGAGCTTCTTGAACTGCGCGTCGAGTTCACGGTAGCGCGGCGTTTTGTTCTCCGGCTTGAGCATGTCGTCAATCTCGCCGCGCCGCAGCATCGCGCGCATCACAACGTCTTCCTTGCGCATCTGCTCGCGGACGCGCTCCTGCTCGGCGATGATTTCGAGGTCCTTCTTGTAATCCTTGGTGCCGAGCGTGGGCGTGCCCTTGAACATCATGTGCTCGAAGAGGTGCGCGATGCCGGTGATGCCCGGCCGCTCGTTGGCGCTGCCGACGTGCGCGACCCAGCCACCGGCGATGCTCGGGTCGTCGTGCCGCTCGACCATGAGGAGCTTCATGCCGTTTGAGAGCGTGCGCTCGACGACGGGGACTTTTTGCGCGAACGATGCGGGCGCGAAGGCCAGCATCAGGAGAAGAAATCGTGTCAGCTTCATGGCGAAAAATGCCCGCAAACGCGCGTGCAGCTCGTTCCGGGCGTGCGGATAGGAAGCCCCAAAGCGCGCGGCGAGTCAACGGCAACCCGCGAGTTTTTCGGCTGGTGAAGGCGCGCGTTTGCGGGTAGGCTGCGGCCGAATCAGGCGTGAACTGTTTTCGTTTCAAAAGACTACTCCGGACGGCGCTGCCCGCTGCGGTGGCGATGTTTTTCACGAGCGCGGAAGCGCAGGTGAAGCCCGGCCAGCGCGGGCAGATTCGCCAGGATTTCCCGGCCATTCCGCTGCCGGGCCGCGGGGCCAACGCCTCGCCGACGACGCCAAACCCGTTCGTTGCCAGGCCCGCGACGAACGGCATCTTCGATCCGCGCGCCTCACTCTCGGTGCAGGCGCCCGCGCCGGCGCCGGTGCGGCCGTTCAACATGGACGCGGCGACGGCGGTGCTGCTGGCGGACACGCGCGCCTTCACCGCGCGCGCCGAGATGGAGCTGACGTTCGGACCGCCGAACGCCCGCGAGACCAACACGGTGCCGATTTCAGTGGCCTATCTCGAAGGCCGGCTGCGCACGGACCTTGATTTGAATCAAGTCCGCTCGCCGACCTCAATTGCCCCGGCGTTCACCGGGCTGCTCGCGCTCGATGTCACCCGCATCATGAATGTCGTGCGGCCGGACAAACGCGCCATGTATCTCGTGTATCCGGGCACGTTCAGTTACACCAGCATTCCACTCCTGCCCGAGGAGTGCGACCGCACGCTGAAGATCGAACGCGGCGAAGCCATCCACGAAACGGCCCTCGGCCAGCCGTGCCAGAAGCAGAAGATCACCGTGACCTACGCGAACAACGACAAGCACGAGGCGATGGCGTGGTTTTCGGACACGCTGCGCGGATTCCCCGTGCAAATCCAGTGGCTCGAACGCAACGCGACGGTGACACTGCGCTATCTTGAAGTGAGCCAGATCGTGCCCGCACTGAATGTCTTCGAGCCGCCCGCCACGTTCATGAAATACAACGACCAGCCGGCGATGCTTCAGGCCGCGATGCAGCGGAAGCTTGACGACCCGAAATCCAAGCGGGCGTCTGGGGTGCCACCGAACCAGCGTTGAACCCTTTGTGATCTCACAACAAATCACGACGCGCGAACGCTGGGGAAAATCTGCGGCTCGACATGCTGCAATGTGTTTCGTCGTCGCGCTGGTTTTTGCGTTTCCGGCTGCGTCCGGCCGCGCGCAGACGCTGCAATCCGTCAACGAGCAGGTGCCCTTCCTCGCGGCGGCGTTGTCGCAGATTTTCAGTGACACGCGCGCGTTCACCGCGGCGGCGGAGCTGCAACTGCCCGCGCAGAAAGGCGACGCGCCGGTGACGCTGCCGTTTGTCGTGACGATGCTCGACGGGCGGATGCGGTTTGACTTTCAGTTCGCCGCGACGAACCGCACCGGCCTGCCGCCCGAACAAATCGCCGCCATCCGTGAACTGGGGCTTGACCGGCTCACGGTCATGATGCAGCAGGACAAGGACGTGACCGTGTCGTTCCCGTCGTTGAAAAGTTATTTCACCATGCCGCTGCCCAAGGCGCCAGGTGTGCAGGAACAGGCGCAGTTGAAGGTGGGTCAAATCGAGCGCCGTCCCGCCGGCGCGGAGATTGTGGACGGCCGGACGTGCGACAAATTCCTCGTCACGCTCGCCGGCGACCGCGAGCGCAAGCTGGAGGCGACCGTGTGGCAGGCGCGTGATTTGAACGATCTGCCAGTGAAGCTCCGCGCGAAGATGCCCGGCGGCGACGAATATGGTGTGCGCTTCACCGTCGTGCGGATGCAGCGCAGCGATCCGCGCCTGTTCGACGCGCCCGCCGGCTTCACCAAGCAGGCCAGCCTCGACGCGGTGCTGCAATCCGCCGCGCTGCGGCTCATTGGCGCGCCGCCGAAGTGACGGACATCCTTCCGTCGGGAAGATGTTACATGTGGATTGCGAGGAATCTCCATTGTGCCGGTCGCCTTTGAGTGTAGGATGCGCTTCAACCAGTTTTCCTATGCGCCCTCTTCGTCGTCATCCGGTTGCGGAAGTGGCATTCACGCTCATTGAACTCCTCGTGGTCATCGCGATCATCGCGATTCTGGCGGGACTGCTCCTGCCATCGCTCGCAGCGGCGAAAGCCAAGGCGAAGGCCGCGCAGTGCATCAACAGCAACAAGCAACTGGCCACCGCAAACAAGCTCTACTGCGATGAATACGACGGACGGTTCCCGTGGACCTTCAGCCTCGTCGGCACGGCGCCGCAGATGAACCGCACGTCGTGGTTCAATTATCTCCTGCTTTATCAGGACAGCCGTGCCGTGCTGCTCTGCCCGGTGCGGCCCGTCAAGGTCGGCACCATCGTCAATGCCGGCGGCATGCCCACTGTCTCGCAGGGCGAAGTGCAGTATCCGACCGACGGCACCATCGTGAATTACGCCGCCAACTACGAGCTGGGCGGCTCCGACTGGCAGGGCGTGCCCTCGTGGCAGATCAAGCCCGTCCGCAACGATCAAGTTATCCGTCCGGCGAGCACGGTTCACGTCACGGACGGCGGCACGCTGGCGGTGAACAACGCCAACCCTGCCATCTGCGTGAACCTGACTTCCGTGAAAAAACCCGGCTGCTGGATCATCCCCGATCCCGGCTCGAACGTCGCCGGCTCGCAGGGCGCGGTGAATCCCGCCGATCCGAACTGGGGCGGGCAGGATTTGCGCCACAACACGCGCAGCGAAGTGTTGTTTGTGGACGGCCACGTCGAGGCGCTCCAGAACACGTGGTATTTCAGCGGCACGCAGTGGCTCGATCCCGCGCGCGGCGGGCCGTGAGCGGGGGGATTGTTTTCCATCTTCAGGACGCATCCGGGCATGGCGCTTCGTCGCTGGCGCGTGTAGGATTGCGCCGCCCGTGAGCGCGCCGCCGAAAACCTTCTCGCTGACCTACTCGCTTGCCGACCAGTCCTTCCAGCAGACGAAGTCCTTGGGCATCCTCAATGTCTCGCTCGGACTACTGCACGCACTGGCCCGTCGCGCCGAGTGTTCCCCGATGACGGTCCTTGCGAACGAATCTTTGAAAGATGTTCTTCACCTGCCTGATGCGACGCGCGTCGTCTGGCATGACATCGCGGTGCGGGGAAAATTGGGCCGCATCTGGTGGGACCAGGCCGGCGTTTATTCTGCGGCCCGCCGCGCCAGAAACGAGTGGTTGTTTTTGCCAAAGGGTTTTGCGCCATTTCTGGGCCGCTGTCCGGCCCGGCTGGCAGTGTTCATCCACGACGTGATGCAGGACCACTACGACCGTCACCACCCCGCCGCTGTTTCCGTGTTTGAGGCCGCCTATTTTCGCGCGGCGTTTCGCGCGTCGCTGCGGCAGGCCGAGGTGATCTTCACGCCCACGGAATTCACGAAACGTGAGATTGCCCGTGTGGCGGCCGAGCAACGTCTGCCGTTGCCGCGCCTCGTGTGCTGCGGCGAAGGAGTCACGCGTTCGGCCAATATGCCCGCCGGCGAACGCCGCGATCTGCTCGTGCTCGCAGGGCAGTTTCCGCACAAACTGACACGCACCGCTGTGGATTATCTGTCACGCTGGCAGGCTTCGACGGATTTTTCAGAGAAGACACACTGGGTCGGCTCGCTGCCGGTGGGTTTGGACCTGCCCGCGCTTCGCGGCTGGCAAACGCACGCGCGCCTGCCGGAATCGGAATTCCGCAAACTGGTCAGCAGCGTTCGCGTCGTGCTTTTTTTCTCCGAATACGAAGGCTTCGGCCTGCCTCCGGTCGAGGCTGTTCTCGCAGGCGCGTGCCCCGTCTATTCCGAATTGCCGGCCACGCGTGAAGTGATGGATGGCCGCGGCTTCGCGTTCAGCAATGGTGACTACGAAAGCTTCGCCGCCGCCCTGAACCGCGCGCTGTCCACTCCGCCGGAACAAGTCGCGCGATGGGCCGGCGAGCTTTTGAAGCGCCACAACTGGAGCGCCGTGGCGGACCGAGTCATTACTGGAATTCAGGCGGGTCAATCCTGAACCGGCGCGGCACGCTTGCCGGGCCTGCGTCCGCGTGTGAAACTTGGGAAGCAACACCGCGAACCGCAACGCATGTCATCTGCGCCCGACACCTTGGTGGCCGTCCAAGCAGGCCCGACGGATTACCGCGAACCGCGCGCAGTCGGGGCGCTTGTGCGCGGCACCATTGCATCGCTGTCGCTGCCGGACGATTTCATCCGGCCCGGCGACCGCGTCGTGCTCAAGCCAAACTGGGTCAAGGAACACGACGAACGCACGCCCGGCCCGGGTGCGTGGGAACACGTCGTCACGCATCCGGCCGTCATCGAGGCCGTTGCGCGATGGACGGCGGAGAAGTTAAACGGCCGCGGCTCGGTCACGATTTGCGACGCACCGCAGACGGATTCGTCATTCGCGAAGCTTCGTGAGTATTGTGGGCTGGATGCGCTTGTCGCGCAGTGCGAGAAGGATTTTCCTTTGGTAAAGTTTTCGTTGCTCGATTTGCGTCCCGAAGAATGGCGCGCGGTGGACGGCGTGACAGTTACCAAAACGAGCTTGCCCGGCGACCCGTGCGGCAGCACGCGTGTCGCGCTCGACGCGGCGAGCGAGTTCGTCGGCTTTTCCGGCGAGGGCCGGCTCTACGGCGCGAGCTACGACATGGCCGAGACAAACGCGCGGCACACCGGCGCGCGCCACGAATACCTGCTCTGCCGCACTCCGATGGATGCCGACGTGCTCATCAACCTGCCCAAGCTCAAGACGCACAAAAAAGTCGGCGTCACCTGCGCCCTCAAAAATCTCGTCGGCATCAACGCGAACAAAAACTGGCTGCCGCATCACACCGAGGGCACGCCAGCACAGGGCGGCGACCAGTTTGCGTCCGACACGGTGAAAGCGCGGCTTGAACATTCGTGGCTCGGCACGGCCAAGCGTGCGGTGAAGGACAACGCCGTGCTGTCGCGGCTGTTTGTGCCCGTGAAAAAAATCGGCCGGCTTGTGTTCGGAGACACGCAGCGTGTCGTGCGTTCCGGCAATTGGCACGGCAACGACACATGCTGGCGAATGGTGCTCGACTTGAACAAATGCCTTTTCCACTTCGACGGCTCCGGCGCGCGCCGCATCAAGCCGCTGCGCTATCTCGCGGTCGTGGACGGCATCATCGCGGGCGAAGGTAACGGCCCGATGTCGCCGGATGCAAAGCCCTGTGGCGTGATGCTCGCGGGCACGCATCCGCTCGCGGTGGATTGCGCGGCCGCAACGCTGATGGGCTTCGACTGGCAGAAACTGCGTCTGTTGAAGAACGCGTTCGCGATGTGCGAACTCAGCTTCGTCGCGTTCACGCCGGGGCAAATTGAAGTCGTCTCCAACAAGCCCGCGTGGCGCGGACGTCTGGACGCGATGAACGAGACGTTTCAATTCCGCCCGCACTTCGGCTGGGTCGGAGCCATCGAAAAACACAGCGCGACGCTGGCAGCATGAGCCTTGAAGACCGTCTTTATCCGCTGCTGTCCGTCTACGACGCGCTGCCGTCAGCGGCGCAGCGTGCGTTGGGCATCGGCTGGCGGATGCTGCCGCGCTCGTGGCGGCTCGGCGCGAACTTCGCCGAGTTCGAGCGTCTCGCAACCGTGGGCGAAACATGGTCGCGCGAGGAGTGCGAGGAATATCAGTTCAAGCAGCTTCGCAAGACGTTGATTCACGCGTCGAACTACTGCCCGTTTTACCAGCACAGTTTTGCGCAGGCGTATTTTCGTCCGGTGGAACTGCGCAACTTCGGCGACCTGGAAAAGTGTCCGTTGCTAGAAAAGCGAGACATTCAGCAACACCTCGACGAGCTCGTCTCAAGCGATCTGCCGAAGTCCGCGCGGCTTTACCTCACAACCGGCGGCTCGACCGGCGTGCCCGTGGGATTTTATCTGCACAAGGGCGTGAGCCGTCCCAAGGAACAGGCGTTTCTCGAAGCGATGTGGTGCCGCGCAGGATGGTCCCGTGGCGCGCGGCTCGCGGTCATCCGCGGGCAGGTCGTGAGCAGCGAGGCGCGCGGGCGCATCGCGCGCTACGACGCCACGCGCGACTGGCTGATGCTTTCGTCGTATCACCTCACGGGCGAGCGGCTGCCCGAATACCTCGCCGCCATCGAGAAGTTCAAACCCGACCTGCTTCACGCCTATCCGAGCGCCGCACTGCAGCTCGCGGAGTTTTTGGAGAAGGCCGGCCAATCATGGCGCGTGCCGCTGCGCGCCGTGCTGTGCGGCTCGGAACGCCTCACGCTGCCGCAGAAGCGCCTGCTCGAACGCGTCTTCAACTGCCGCGCGTATCGCTGGTATGGCCACGCTGAGCGCGTCGTGCTTGCCGGCGAGGGGCGCGGTTCCGAACTCGCCTACTTCTGGCCGCAGTATGGCTTTGTCGAGTTTGGCCCGCCGGATGAGGACGGTTTGCGCGAAGTCATCGGCACATCGTTTCACAACATGGTCATGCCACTCGTGCGTTACCGCACCGGTGATTTCGTGCGCCTCGCAGATGAGAATTCTGAGAAGGAATTTCCATGGCCCGCTGTTGTGGACGTCGTCGGCCGCGAGCATGAATTTCTCGTGAGCGCGACGGGCCGGCGCGTTTCATTGACGGCCTTCAACATGCACGACGCAATTTTCGATGACCTCTACGCCGTGCAATTTTTTCAAGGAGAGCCGGGCCGCGCCGAGTTCCGTTACGTGCCCGCGCCGCAGTTTCACACGTCGCGGCTCGCGGACATCGAGGCGGGGATCCGCCGCAAGCTCGGCGACGATTTTCAAATCGCCTTCCGCGAAGTCAGCGAAACGGAGAAAACCGCGCGCGGCAAACATCGCTGGCTCGTGAGCCGGCTCGGCTGATTTTCGCCGCGGCGAATAGTTTGCGGTCGCGGCTGTGTTCGCCTACTGTGTGTGCGCTTCCATGAAGCAACTCGCCCAGTATCAGGACGGTCGGCTCGAAATCCAGGATGTGCCCGCGCCCACCGCGCCGCCCGGCGGCGTGCTGGTCCGGACCACGCACTCGGTCATCTCCATCGGCACCGAAAAAATGAAGGTGCAGCAGGCGAAGATGAACCTCGCGCAAAAGGCGATGGCGCGTCCCGACCAGGTGCGCAAGGTCCTCGACACCGCGCGCACGCTCGGCTGGCGCGCCGCGTGGGAGAAGGTGCAGAACCGCCTCGAAACACCGACACCGCTCGGCTACAGCGCGGCCGGCGTCGTTGTCGCGGTGGACGCCGCAAACACGCGTTTCCGCGTTGGCGATCGCGTGGCATGCGCCGGCGCGGAGTGCGCGTTTCACGCCGAATTTCTCGCGCTGCCGGATTTTCTCATCGCGCCCGTGCCGGCGAAGGTTGAGAACTGGCGGGCCGCCTACACCACACTCGCATCCATCGCGTTGCAGGCTGTCCGCCAGGCCGAGGTCGGTGTCGGCGACCGCGTCATGGTGATTGGGCAGGGCTTGATCGGACTCCTTGTCACGAACCTGCTCGCCGCCGCCGGCGTGCGCGTGATGGCACTCGAACTCGACGCGGCGCGCAAAAATTTCTCTGAGTCAATGGGCGCGGAGCGGTTCATCGTTCCGAGTGAGCAGATCGTGGCCGAGGAAGTCCGCGCGTGGACGGAAGGCTTCGGCGTGGACGCCGCGATTCTCTGCACCGCAACCGCCAGCAATGTGCCGGTCGAGCAGGCGGCGGAAGCCTTGCGCGACCGCGGGCGCGTCGTCGTCGTCGGCAACACGCACGCCGAGCTGGACTGGAAGATTTTTTACGAGAAGGAACTGGAGGTGCGTTACTCGCGCTCGTATGGGCCGGGTCGTTACGACGCCAGCTACGAGTGGGGCGGCGCGGATTATCCCGTCGGCTACGTGCGCTGGACGGAGCAGCGGAATTTTCAGGCGTGTCTGCACCTCATGGCGGAAGGGCGTTTGAATCTGCGCGCGCTGACCACGCGGGTCGTGCCCTTCGCCGAAACGCTCCAAGTTTATGAAGAGCTTCTCACCGAAACAGCGCGCGATGTCGGCGTCGTGCTCGAATACGCGGGCGATGGTCCGGCGGCGGTGAAAGAGAAATCCGCAACGGTCGAGTCATCGAATGTCTCGAACCGCCATTCGCAACCCACGACCCTCGCCCAACCCGTGTCCCGGCTTGATGTCATCGGCGCGGGAAATTTCGCGCGCACGATGCTGTTGCCGCACCTGCACGGCCAGATTGAGTTCGGCACGGTGATAAACCAGACCGGGTTGAGCGCGAATCACACGAAGACCAAGTTCGACTTCGCCGACGCGGCGACGGATGCCACGGCTGTGCTAGCGAAATCGCAGGACGACCCGCGGGCCATTCTCATCGCCACGCGCCACCACTTGCACGCGCCGCTCGTGAAGGCCGCGCTCGCGGCGGATCGCCACGTTTTCGTCGAGAAACCGCTCTGCCTCACGCGCGCGGAACTGGCGGAGATTGACGCCGCGTTCAGCGCGAGCAAGGGCAGCGTGATGGTTGGCTTCAACCGGCGCTTCGCGCCCGCGAGCGTCGAACTGAAGCAGTTGCTCGAAAATTCACCCGGCCCAAAGTCTGCATCGTATCGTGTGAACGCAGGCCCGCTCGATCCGCAGCACTGGTATGCGAATCCCGCCGAGAGCGGCGGTCGCGTGCTCGGCGAGGCGTGCCACTTTCTCGACTATTTCTGCTGGCTGCTCGGCTCTGCGCCGGTGCGCGTGTTCGCGCAGACGACGTGGCCTGCGGGCGGACGCCTGCCGTTTCCCGACAGTGTCACCGCGCAGGTTGAGTTTGCCGATGGCTCGTGCGGCCAGCTTGTTTATTCTGCGGAAGGTGACACCAGTCACGCGAAGGAAACGCTCACGGTCTTCGCCTCCGGCCTCGTGGCCGAGCTGGTGGACTTCCAAAAACTCCGCTGGAACCGAGAGCGGACGCGCAACACCGAGACGTTTGACTCGAAGGGCCACGCGGAGGAAATGGTCGCGTGGCTCGCGTTCCTGCGCGGCGTCGCCCCGCATCCGCTGCCTTACGCCGAGGCGCGCACGAGCATGCTGCTCACGTTTGCGGTGCTCGATTCCATCCGCAACGCGCGATCCGAGAGTGTCGGCTGAAGAGTCGCTCCCTCTTCTTTGAACGTGCGGCGGTTACTGCGGTCTGATTTTGTGGTGAATTTGACGCCGCGCAAAAAAGTGCCAGACAAGCGCAAGAAGCGGATTTGACCTCATGACGAGCAGCGGCTATAGTCGCACCGTGAAAGTTTTGACGGCCATCGTTTGCAGCCTCGTGCTGGCGGTGATGCCTGCGCTTTCATCCACAGGCGCGGCGGCTCCCGACTGCAAGCCACAAGCCACGGCGTGCTGCGCGAAGTGCGCCGAGTGCTGCGCGCAGAACAACGCCCCCGCGCCGCAGCCCGCCTCGCCCGCGCCCGTCCGCACTGTGTCGCCGCAACAGGTGCAACTGCTCCTCGCCGCGGTCGCGCAGTTCGTCTCACTGCCGCAACCGCAGGCCCTTCTGATTTTCCGCAACTCCCCGCTAATTCTTCGCGTGCCGGCCGTTCCGCTGTTCGAGCGGGACTGCGCTTGGCTCGTCTGATCCCTGCCTTCCACATCCGCGGTGTGCCCTGAGCCGGCGCGCTTCTGCGGACTTCGTGTGCCTTCGTTTTTTGTTCACCGGCTCGAAGTGTGTCTTGAAGCCTATGAAAACTTTGAACTTTGTTCTGCTCTTTGCCGCCTTCGCCGTGTCGCGTGTGGCCTCGTCGGAATTCGCCGCGCCAACGAACGCCATCATCGTGAACGCCACGCTCATCAACACGCTCGTGGAGGAAATGCGCACAAACCATCCCGCGCTGCGCGCCGCGCGGTCGCGCGCGGATGTCGCCCTCTTCAACGCCGACG
Organism: uncultured Verrucomicrobiota bacterium; assembly: GCA_964589935.1. Lineage (GTDB taxonomy): Bacteria > Verrucomicrobiota > Verrucomicrobiia > Limisphaerales > VHCN01 > VHCN01. The sequence goes on from CAZPVD010000011.1 coordinate 25,668, forward strand.
CCGTGCGCAAGTGGGACGACCCGATGTTCACCGTCGGCGGCAGCGTTTTCACGCCGCGCGGCATGGACGCCGCGCAGCAGGGCGACCTGGCCTTCGGCATCGAGCAGAAGCTCCCGCTCTGGCGCAAGCCGGAGCTGGCGAAGAACGCTGCCGCCGCCGAGGCCACAATGAAGGATCGTGAGACGGAAGCGCAATTCCAAGTGCTCCGCCGCGACCTGACGAAGACTCTCTTGCGCGCCGCGCTCGCCGACCGTTCGATTGCGTTGACGACACAGGACGCCTCGCTGCATCACACGATGATCGCGCTGATGGAGGAGCGTTACCGTCTCGGCCAGGGCACGCAGGCCGAACTCATTCTCATGCAGGCCGAACACGCGCGGCTGCGAAATCTCATTGCAAAGGAAAACGACAAACTCACCGCCGAGCGCGCAAGTCTCAACCGTCTTCTCGGCCGCGAACTCACTTCACCGTGGCCGCCGCTGACGTTGCCGCCGCTTGCGGACGCGATCCCGTTCCGTTCCGCACTCGTGTCGCTCGCGCTGGAGAACGAGCCGAAGCTCAAGGTGATGCGCGAGGGCATCAAGGCGGCGCAGGCCACGACTCGCGCGACGAAGGCCTCGCGGTTGCCTGATTTTTACGCAGGCATGGGGACCCGCCAATTCAGCGGCGACGCGGGCTTCCGCGAAGTGGACTTCACGCTGCGCTTTAACATGCCGTGGGGCAACGCGCAGAAATATCGCAGCGACCTCTTGCGCGACGAGGCCAAGACGCGGTCGCTCGAAGCCGATGTGGCTGACTCCGAGCTGGCGCTGCGCGACGACCTGTTCCACCTCACGGTGCAGATGGACGCCGCGCGCCGCGAGGCGCTGCTCTACCGCGATGAGATTCTCCCCCGCACTGAAGCGGCGGTCGCGAGTTCGCACGAGGCGTGGCTCGCCGGTCGCGGCATGGTGCGCGACATCCTCGATCTGCGCCGCCTGCTGCTCGACGCCCGGCTCGTGATCGAGCGCGCCGTTGCCGAACAGCACCAGACGCTCGCGGATTTGCTCCTCTCATGCGGCGTTGCCGACGCGGAATCACTCGCGCGTTCCCTGCGCGAAGTTCAACCAACTTCGCCGCCGAAGTCCAAACCTTGAACTGTTTTTTCCGATGAAAACCAAAACTCTTTTCCTTTTCATTCTCGCTGTCGTGCTCGCAGCCGCCGGCGGCTGGGCTGCGGCAAAACTGCTGCCGACGAAAACCGAATCGAAACCGGAGGCCACGGCCGGCCCGGCGAAAACTTATTCGTGCTCGATGCATCCGCAGGTGCGGATGACGAAGCCCGGCAACTGTCCGTTCTGTGGCATGGCGCTCGCGCCGCTCGGCGCGGGCGGGAATTTCGCGATGGCTCCCGGCATGGTGATGCTGAGCACGAACCGCATCAACGCCATCCACGTGCAGACGACGCCCGCGCAGCGACAGGCGCTCCAGCGCACGTTGCGCGTGGCCGGCACGATCGAGGACAACGACACGCGGCACCGGCTGATTTCCGCCTACGTGGACGGACGCGTGGACAAATTGTTCGTGAACTACCTCGGCGCGGAAGTTTCAGCTGGGCAGCCGCTCGCGATGTTCTACAGCCCGGCGCTGCTCAACATCGAGCGCGAGTTCGTGACAATGCTCCGGCTCGGCAATTCCACCAACGCCATCGTGCAGGCCGAGCGCATCCGCCTGATGGATGCCGCGTCGCAGCGTCTCTCTCGCCTCGGTTTGACGGACGAGCAGATCGCCGGACTTGAAACGAAGGCCGAGACGAACATCCACACGGAAATCCTCGCGCCCATTTCCGGCACCGTCGTCGCGCGTCACGTTTACGAAGGCCAGTATGTGAAGGAAGGCGAGAAGCTCCTCGAACTCGCAGACTTCTCGACGATGTGGTTCCAGTTCGACGCCTACGAACGGGACCTGCCGTGGATTCGCGCTGGTCAAAAGGTCGAGGTCACGACGCCGTCCGAGCCGGGCAAAACCTTCACCGGCGCGGTGACCTTCATTGACCCGAACATCAAGGACATGAGCCGCAGCGCGAAGGTGCGCGTCGAACTCGACAATCCGCTCGTCGAGGACAATGGCCGTAAACATCGTCTGTTGCTCCATCGCCTCTACGCCGACGGCGCTGTGAACGTCACCGTGCCCGAGGTGCTTGCCGTGCCGCGCAGCGCCGTGCTCGCGAACGGCCAGCACACCATCGTGTATGTGGACAAGGGCGGCGGCATCTACGAGCAGCGCATGATCAAGCTCGGCCGCGCCGGCGACGATCTCTACGAAGTGCTCGATGGACTCAAGGAAGACGAGCCGGTCGTGACGACGGGCAACCTGCTCATTGACGCGCAGGCGCAGCTCGAAAACGGCTCGGTGGGCGGCCACGAAGGACACGGCGGCCCGGCTGCCGGTGGCACGCAAAGAGGGCAGCAACTCATGTCTTTGCCGGCGAACCTGCCTGAATTCAACGCAGCGCAGCGTGACATTGTGAGTAACTTCCTCGCTGTCGCGAATGTCATCAGCCTCGCGCTTGCGAATGCGAAGCTCGACGAGTTCAACTCCCAAGTGCCGAAGCTGCAGACGCTGCTGCCGGAGGTGAGCGCGGCCTTCGAGGGCGCAACGGAATGGCAGCCGTTCATCGCAAAGCTTCACGCAGGCGGGCATCTTGCGAACGCCGCGGACATCGAGTCGGCGCGAAAGGCGTTCTATCCGTTCACCATCGCGACCGTGGATTTTGCGCGCGCGGCGAAGCGGCAGGCGGCGTTCCAATCCGTGAAAGTTTTCAAGTGCTTCATGGCGCCGCGCGCGGGGATGGACGCTTACTGGATGCAACTCGAAGGTCCGCTGCGGAATCCGTTTTACGGCGGCGGGATGATTGATTGTGGAACCGAGGTGAAGCCGTGACACGGCATGTTTGCTCGCCAAAACAGGCGTCAACCGACACACTGAACCCATGAAGGCACCGCGCGTTTTGATGGTGGTTGCGCTGCTTGCGCTGGGCGGGATTGCCGGCTGGTGGGCTTCGCGTCTCGCGCAGCCGCAATCCGCAAGCACGCCGGGCGATGTCCGGGGCGGGGCGAAAATTTATTCCTGCTCGATGCACCCGCACGTGCGGATGGCGAAGGCCGGCGCGTGTCCGATTTGCGGCATGGCGCTCGCGCCGCTCGCCGGCGGCAACGCGGCGAATGTTCCCGGCACGCTGATGTTGAGCACGAACCGCATCAACGCCATCCACGTGCAGACCGAGCCGGTGCGGCGCCGGCCGTTCGAGCGCGGCCTGCGCGTGTCCGGCCTCGTCGAATACAACGACAAGGGGCTGCGCCGGCTGGTCGCGGGCGTGGACGGCCGCATCGAGGCGCTGCACGTGAGCGTGGTCGGCACCGAAGTCACCGAAGGCCAGCGGCTCGCGACGATTTCCAGCCCGGCGGTGCAGGCCGCGGTGCGCGAGTATCAGACGCTGATGCGCATCATCATCCCGGTTTACATGCCGCCCGAGGCGCAGGAGGACCAGTTGCGCAAGCGCATCAACGCCAAGCAAACTCTGTTGCGATACGGCCTTCTCGAACGGCAAATCACCGCGCTCACCAATGACACGCGCGCCAACTTCACCTTCGACCTGCTCGCGCCCATTTCCGGCACGGTCATCTCGCGCGACGCCGTCGAGGGGCAGTTCATCAAGGAAGGCGACCGGCTGTTTGAAATCGTGGACCTGTATGCGATGTGGTTCAGCTTCGACGTTTACGAGCAGGATTTGCCGTGGATTCGCGTCGGGCAAATGGTGGACATCACGACCGCTGCCGTGCCGGGGCGTGTCTTCACGTTTCCCATTACGGTCATTGACCCGAATATCAACAACCCGACGCGCAGCGCGAAGGTCCGCGTGGCGGTGCCGAACCCGCGCCTCCAGTCCAAGGGCGTCGTGCGGCGCGATTTTTATCACAAGCTCTTCGCCGAGGGCGTCGTCAAGGTCGAGTCCACGGACGTGCTCGCCATGCCGCGCCAGGCCGTCCTCAACACCGGGGCGCGAGTCGTGTGCTACGTGGACATGGGCGCGGGCCGCTACGAGCAGCGCGCGCTCAAGCTCGGCCGCCGCGCGGATGATTTTTGGGAAGTGCTCGACGGCGTGAAGGAAGGCGAACTCGTCGTGACCGCCGGGAACATGCTGCTCGATTCGCAGGCCCAACTGAGCAACGGCGAAGTTTCGTCGTCGCCAACAACGAACGCATCCGCCGACGGAAAGCTTTCCGAATCCCGGCTCGCGGCGGCTCAGGAACTTTTCATGCTTGCCGACGCCGTCGCGCGCCCGCTCGCGGCGGACAATCTGGCTGAATTCAACCAGCAATCGTCGCGTTTGCGCGGCGCGCTGCCCGCGCTGATGGCCGAGTTTGCAGGCAATGCCGCGTGGCAGCCGTGGCTGCGCAAGGTCGAGCTCTCGAGCCAGGGCCTTGGCGCGAACGATCTCAAATCCGCGCGACGGACGTTTCACCCGTTCAGCACGGTTGTGGTCGAGTTCGCATTGGCGGTTCGCGCGCAGTCGGGCGAATTCGCCGCGATTAAAATCTACGAGTGTCCGATGTCGGCCATGTCGTTTCCCGGTGCGCCGCCGCACGCGCGCTGGTTGCAACTCCAGCCGCCCATGCGCAATCCGTATTTCGGCGCGCAAATGCTTGACTGTGGAAACGAGGTGAAGCCGTGATCAACCGCCTCATCGAATGGTCGCTGCGAAACCGGTTTCTCGTGCTGTGTGGAGTGCTTTTCGTCATCGGCTTTGGCGTGCGCGCTGTGTTCCGCACGCCGGTGGATGCGATTCCCGACCTTAGCGAAAACCAGGTCATCGTTTATGCGGACTGGCCAGGCCGCTCGCCGCAGGAGGTCGAGGATCAGGTGACGTATCCGCTCTCGGTGAATTTGCAGGGTCTTGCCGGCGTGAAGGCCGTGCGCGCCAACTCGATGTTCGGCTTCACGCTGCTCACGATTGTATTCGAGGACAAGATTGACAACTACTTCGCCCGCACGCGCGTGCTCGAACGGCTGAATTATCTCGGCGACGTTTTGCCCAAGGAGGTCATTCCGAAACTCGGCCCCGACGCGACCGGTCTCGGCTGGGTTTATCAGTATTACCTCCACGTTGATCCCGCGAAGGCGCCCGGCGGCGGCTACGACCTCGGGCAGTTGCGCGCGGTGCAGGACTGGTTCATCCGCTACCAGCTCAACGCGGTGCGCGGCGTCGCGGAGGTCGGCAGCGTCGGCGGCTTCGTGCGCCAGTATCAGGTTGAAGTCTCGCCATTGAAGATGCGCGCGCTCGGTGTGTCGTTGCAAAACGTCCTTGATGCGGTGAACCAGAGCAACCTCAACGTCGGCGGCAAGGTCATCGAGGAAAATGGAATGGAATTCATCGTGCGCGGCATCGGCCTCGTCCAGTCCATCGGCGACCTCGAACAGATCGTCCTGCTCGAACGCAATGGCACGCCGATTTACCTGCGCGACATCGCGACGGTGCAGATCGGCGGCGAGTTTCGGCGAGGCGCGCTCGACATGGACGGCCGGGAAGTCGTCGGCGGCACCGTCGTCATGCGCACGGGCGAAAACGCGATGGAGGTCATCCGACAGGTGAAGGCCAAGATCGCGCAAATCTCGCCGAGCCTGCCGCCGGGCGTGAGCATCCGGCCGTTCTACGACCGCAGCGAGCTGATTGACCGCACGATTGACACGCTCAAGCACGCGCTCGCCGAGGAAATGGTCCTCGTCACACTGGCGCACATCATTTTCCTTTTTCACTTTCGCAGTATTCTCATCGTGACCTTTCCGTTGCCGGTTTCGATTTTGATTTCGTTCATCCTGATGAAGCAGTTCGGCATCACGTCGAACATCATGTCGCTCTCCGGCATCGCCATCGCCATCGGCGTGCTCGTGGACGCCGGCATCGTGATGACGGAGAACGTCATCCGCCACTGCGAACACGCCGAGGAGAAAAAAGGCGGACGCCTCACCGCCGCGGAAACGTGGGACGTGACGCTCGCAGCCTCGAAGCAAGTGGGCCGCCCGATTTTCTTCGCGATGGTCATCATCATCCTCGCGTTCCTGCCCGTGTTCGCGCTCGCGGGGCAGGAGGGAAAACTTTTTCATCCGCTCGCGTTCACGAAAACCTTCGCGATGATCGGCTCGACGCTGCTCGCGGCGACCGTCGTGCCCGCGCTCTGCACGCTGCTCGTGCGCGGGCCGTTCCACGGAGAGGACCGCAACTGGGTCATGCGCGTGCTGCTGGCGATTTACGACCCGGCGCTCGACTTCGCGCTGAAATGGCGCAAGACCGTGATGCTCGGCGCGGCGGTGTTGCTCGTGGCAGCGGTGAGCGTGGCGTGGGGCCTTCCTCGCGGCGCGAACGAGTGGCTTCAACAGCGCGGCCTGACACGGCTCGCCTCGGTCACGCGCGGCTTCGGCAAGGAATTCATGCCGCCGCTGAACGAAGGTTCGCTGCTCTTCATGCCCGTGCTTCTCCCGAGCACGTCGCTCACCGAGGTGAAGCGCATCATGGCATGGCAGGACCAGGTCATCCGCGCCACGCCTGAGGTCGAGTCCGTCGCCGGCAAGCTCGGCCGCGCCGAGACCGCGACCGATCCCGCGCCGGTCGAGATGATCGAGACGACCATCATGCTCAAGCCGGAATGGCTCCCGACCAACCGCACCGTGCTCGGCTTCATCAAATGGCCGACCGTCGCGCGCAACCCCGAGTGGCGGCCCGGCATGACCATCGCGAAACTCAAGGACGAGTTGATGGAGAAGATGCTCGCCGTGCCGGGCTATGTGCCGAGCTTTTTGCAGCCCATCGAGAACCGCATCCTCATGCTCTCGACCGGCATCCGCGCGCAGGTCGGCATCAAGCTCCTCGGCGACAACCTCGACGCATTGCAAGCGAAGGCTCTCGAAGTCGAGCGCATCGTGCGTGAAATCCCCGGCGCGGCCGGCGTTGCCGCGTCACGAGTGCAGGGCAAGCCCTACCTCGAAATCTCCGTGGACCGCCCCGCGATGGCGCGTTACGGCCTGCGCGCGCAGGACGTGCTCGATGCCGTCGAGGCCGGCCTCGGCGGCAAGAACGTCTCCACGACCATCGAGGGACGCCAGCGTTTTCCGATCCAGGTGCGCGTCGAGCGCGGCGAACGCGACGACATCGAGCGCCTCGGGGAACTGCTCATCGCCACGCCGTCGGGCAAGTTCATCCCGCTCGGTCAGGTCGCAAAGTTCAAGCGCACGCTCGGGCCGAGCGAGATCGCGAGCGAGAACGGCCGCCTGCGCGTCTTCGTGCAGGCCAACGTGCAGGACCGCGACCTCGGCGGCTTCGTGCGCGACATTCAGGAGCGGCTGAAAAAGGACTTCATCCCCACGCTGCCCGCGGGCATGACCGTGGAATACAGCGGCGAATACGAGAACCTCCTCCGCGCCGAGCACACGCTCAAGGTCATCGTGCCTTCCGTCATGTTCATCATCTTCCTGCTGCTCTACATCGTGTATCGCTCGGTCAAGGAGGCGGCGCACGTCATCCTCGCGGTGCCCTTCGCGCTTACGGGCGGCGTCTTCCTGCAGGCGGCGCTCGGCTACAACTTCAGCGTCGCCGTGTGGGTTGGTTACATCGCGCTCTTCGGCACGGCCATCCAGACCGGCGTGGTGATGGTCGTGTATCTCGAGGAAATGCTGGAGAAGAAGAAGGCCGAACGCGCCGCCGCGGGGCAGCCCTTCACCCGCGAGGATTTGGTTCAGGCCGTGAAGGACGGCGCGCGGCTGCGGCTGCGGCCCAAGGTGATGACCGTGGCGACCATCGTGGCGAGCCTGCTGCCGATCATGTGGAGCGAGCGCACCGGCGCGGAAGTGATGAAGCCCCTCGCCACGCCCGTCATTGGCGGGATGCTTTCGAGCCTCCTGCACATCCTCATCGTCACCCCGGTCATCTTCGCCTTCCTGCGCGAGCGGGAACTCAAGGCCGCGGCGAAGAAAACTCTGACTGCCTGAGGCGGGTTTTCAAAACCGGCAGCGCGAGTGTCCGTGTCCTCATTGATCGGGGCAAGTCGGATTCAAAGTTTTACCGTTGCTTAACATTATATCTGTTGGATCGCATCATTCCTTTACGAGGGCGTGCAAGGGTTTTGGCAATGAAAGGCAAGTCGGTTGAAAACCCAAACCCATCACAACCTATGAAAAAAAGACTCTCCGTTCATGTCCACGCGCTCGCCATCGTGCTGCTTGCCGCCACCAGCCTCAATGTGCAATCCCAGCCCGGCAATCCGCGCCGTGGCAATCCCCCGCCGCTCGCGCCGCAGTTTGGCGATCCGCTGCCCAACCTGACGCTGGAGCAGTTGGCGGAGTTTGCGGACGGGCGGGACGATTTCGAGCAGGTGGAAACTGTTGCAAGCGGGCTGGGGCCAATCTTCAACAATGTCTCGTGCGCCGCGTGTCATTCCGCGCCGATTGTCGGCGGCAGCAGCCGGATCGTGGTGACGCGCTTTGGCCGGATGGTGAACGGACGCTTCGACCCGCTGACGGAGAAGGGAGGAACACTGCTGCACCAGTTCGCCATCGCGCCAGCCGTGCGCGAGGTGATTCCACACGAGGCCAACGTCATCGCGCACCGGCGCACCACGCCGCTGTTCGGCGTGGGATTGATCGAGGCCATTCCCGATGACGCGATCCGGCAGAACGCGCTGCTCGCCAAGCCCGCCGGCGTGAAGGGAAAAGTCTCCGTCATCACCGATGTCGCCAGCGGGCAGCCGCGCGTGGGACGGTTTGGATGGAAGGCGCAGCACGCCACGCTGCTGTCCTTTGCGGCCGACGCTTATTTGAACGAGATCGGAATCACGAGCCGTTTCTTCCCGCATGATGTCGCGCCCAACGGCAACACAAACCTGCTGCATCAGTTCGACACCGTCGCCGACCCGGAGGACCAGCCCGATCCGGCCACGGGCAAATCCGACGTGGATCGCGCCGCGGACTTCATGCGGTTGCTCGGGCCGCCGCCGCCGCCGCTCGCGTTGACTCCGTCCGCGCAGGCGGGACAGACAGTGTTCTCGCAGATCGGTTGCGCCGCGTGCCACAAGCCGTCCTTCACAACCGGCCCGAGTCCGATAGCCGCGCTGAACAACAAACCCGTGCCGCTCTACTCGGACTTGCTGCTGCACGACATGGGTTCGCTCGGCGATGGCATTGCGCAGTCCGCCGCCGGCACGCATGAAATGAAGACGCCGCCGCTCTGGGGCCTGCGCGCCAGCCCGGCATATCTGCATGACGCCCGCGCCCACTCGGTGGACGAAGCCATCCGCGCGCACGATGGCGAAGCCTCCTCCGCGCGTGAGCATTACACGCATCTGACGCCGCAACAACGGCAGCAACTGCTCGAATTCCTGCACTCGCTCTGATGCCTTTGCGTTGCCGCGCAGAGAGAACTGCGCAAAAAAACGGGCGGCCCGCTTTCACGGGCCGCCCGGTGTAATGGCACCCGAATCCGGGAAGCAGCAGCTCAGTTTGTCAGGCCGCCGCGTCCGATTCGTTGCGCTTAGGCGTCGTATTTGGCCTTGGCATCCTCGTAGGCCTTTTCGAAGTCATCAAGCGCGGCTTCAAACCCCGCCTTGATGTCGCTCCATGCCTCCTGAGCTGCGAACAATTCTTTGTAGCTTCGCGGACGTGCTGCCTCGCGAGAGGCACAACCCTGAAGAACTACGATGGAGAGGATAAGAATTAGTGTATGGAATTAGTGTATGCATAAGATGACTAACATTCTATCAGCCCGCACATGGTTTCATTTCCCTTTGCGCCGGGGGCGGCTTTGCCCGGCGGGGTGGCGGGTGTGTCATCTTGGCACAGTCCCGCCGTCCAAAGGGGTGCCTTGGCCGGGGCCAAAGAGTGCCTTTCCCCGTCGGACCGCGCAAGGCACTCTTTGCGACCGCGCAAGGCACTCTTTGGGACGGGGCAAGGCTCCCCGTCCAAAAGGGCGGTTTTGACCCGTTTATGGGGTGTGCTTGTCGTAATAGCTCCTATTGACGCTCAGGCCACGGTGAGAACTGAGCCAAGTTGTCCCACTCGCAGGGTGGCGTTCGCTCCGGTGCCGTAGATGATGGTGGTGTTGGCCGCTTCGGTGGCTGCTTTGTTGGCGAGGCTCATGTGAGTGGGTTCGGGTCATTTCTTTTCCAGCGCGTTCTTCACTGCGGCTTCCACTTCGGGGACGTTGGTCTCGTTGAGGGACTGGTGGCCGAAGCGGGCGCGCACTTTCTTGCCGTCTGAGACGATGGTGGTGACGAAGGCGCGCTCGTGCAGGCCCCAGGCGTTGGGGCCATCCTTGTTGTCGGGGTCGTAGGTCAGCGCGGTGGCCGTGAACTGGAGGGATTGCTGGGCCTTGGGCAGATACTCGCGGGTCTTGTCGGCGTCGTCGGTGAGCCACACGGCGATGACGGCGATGTCCTTCTGCATGGCGGCGATCTGCTTGTCGAGGACCTTGAGGTAGCGCGCGACGGGCCGGCCCCATTGCGCGCCTTGGATGAAGATGAAGACGGTGGGCTTGTCCTTGCGCGCGGCGGCGATGTCGAGCTTCCTGCCCGCGTCGGCGCCGGTGACGGCTTGCACGGTCAGCGCGGGCACGGGGCTGTCGGGCTTCGGGCCGGAGTCAATGTCGGAGGCGGGCGCGTTCGCAACGAGGGCGAGGGAAGTGGCGAGGGTCAGAATGAAGGTGCGCATGGTCGCTTGAGGGTTGTCGAATGGTCGCCCGCACCTTGCCCAATCCGCGGGGAAAGGCAACGCGATTGTGAGAGCCTGTCTGAAAACAGCGCCACTCCGAATTTTCAGACAGGCTCTTAGAGCCAGAGCTTCTCCCACGCGTCGCCGCGGGCGGGGCGGGGGACGGGGCTCACGTCCACGAGGAGCGTCGTCTCGGCTTCGACGCCGAACGGGCCGCGTTTAACTACTTCGCCGTCCGGCCCGATGACGAGCGAGCAGCCGATGCAATGGCGGCCAGCCCACGGGCCGTCGTTGAGGACGCCGACGTTGCTGCACCCGGCGATCCACACGCGGAAGTCGCGCGCGACACCGCAGTAGTTGTCGAGCCAGAGCTGGCCGTAGGGATCGAGGTCGTTGTTGTAGTCCGCCGGGACCGCCCACGCGCACGGCGAGAGGATGACATCCGCGCCCATGAGGCCGAGCGTGCGGCTCACGACCTGCCCGCGCGCGAAGGCATCGGCGCAAATCATTACGCCAATCGCGCCCAGCTCGGTGCGCGCGACGGCGAGCCGGTCGCCCTGCGCATAAAGATCATGCGCGATGTCCAGTTCGTTGAGCTTGCGATGGTGCAGGAGGATTTCGCCGCGAGGATTGATGAAGACCGCCGAGTTGAAGCATTGCTCGCCATCGCGTTCGACCAGACCGGCGCAGATGAACACGCGATGTTTGCGCGCAGCCTTGCGGAGCCGTGCGCAGGATTCGCCGCTTGGAATTTCATCGGCCAGCGTTCGCGCCGAGCGATGCGTCCAGCCGCAGTTCAACGCCTCGGGCAGCAGGATGACCTGCGCGCCGGCCCACGCGGCCTGCGCGATGGACTTCTCCGCGCGGGCAAGGTTGGCATCCTTCGCGCCGCCTTCCACGCGCATCTGGATGAGGGCGAGCCTGAACATGCGGGCTTACTTCCGCCACACGAGGACACGGTGCGCCTCGCTGTCGCCGATGAACACCGCGCCGTCGGCGTCCACGAACACGCCGTGCGGGCGGGACATCTTGCACGCGAGCGGATTGCCCTCCGGTCCGTCGCCGCGTTCGCCGGTGCCGGCGATGAGTTCGAGCGTGCCGCGCTTCACGTCAATCATGCGGATGCTGTGGCTCTCGGTGTCGGCGAGATAGACGTTGCCGTTCGGCGCGACGCTGATGCCCTTCGGGCCGGAGAGCGCGGCCTGCTTCGCGGGGCCGCCGTTGCCGGTGAAGCCCGCTTTGCCGCCGGCGCCCGCGACGTGGTGCAGCGTGCCGGCCTTGAGGTCCAGCTTGAACACCATGTTGCCCTCGCGCAGCGCGAGCCAGAGGTTGCCGTCGCGGTCGAAGTCCAGCGCGCGCGGGCCGAACAGCGGCGCGCTCGCAAACTTCGCGCCGTCCGGAGGAAGTTTCTTTTCACCCGTGCCGGCAAAGGTCGTGATGACGCCGGTCTTCATGTCCACTTTGCGGATGCGGTGGTTGGCGATGTCGCACACGTAAAGGTCGCCCGCGGCGTCGAGCTGGATGCTGTGCGGCGACGAAAATTGCGCTTGCGTTGCGGAGCCACCGTCGCCGCTGAAACCCGGCTTGCCCGTGCCGGCAACGGTGGAAATGACGCCGGTCTTCGCGTCCACGCGGCGCACGAGGTTGTTCTTCATCTCGACGAAGAAAATGTTGCCCGCCTTGTCGAAGCGCACTTCGTAAGGCTCGCTCAACTCCGCCTTCAGCGCCTGCCCGCCGTCACCGGAGTAGCCGCGCTTGCCGGTGCCCGCGACGGTCGAGATCGTGCCGTCACGCGCGACTTTGCGGACGGTATGGTTGTCCATGTCGCAGATGTAGAGCGCGCCGTCCGGGCCGCGCGCGATGCCGTAGGGATTGTTGATCTGCGCCTGCGTCGCGGGGCCGCCGTCGCCGGAGTAACCCCTCTGCCCCGTCCCGGCGAACGTCGAGATCGTCGCGGCAGAGCAGTCAAATGAAGCGAAGCCAGCCAGCACCGTGACAAGCGAAAGAAGCCGGGAAATGTTTACGTGCATGGCGCGACATTACACAAACGCGGCTGCGATGCACTGCTCAAAACTGTAGTGGCGCTCCATGAGCGTCGGTGAATTTGCGGCGGTCACAGACCGCCGCTACAGCAAGCTCACCCGCGCAGCGGCACTAGATTGTCCGAGGCGTCGAACTCCATCTCGGTCGCGGCACGCGTGATGGTGAGCTGCGGTTTGGACTTCACATCGGCGGCGAGCGATTCGCTTACTTCGAGCTCCGAGAGCGAGAGCGTGTCCGCAATGCGCACGACGCGGGCTTGCACGGGGTTGTCCATCGCCAGCGAGCGCAATGCCCGCTCGATGCACTCGCGGTCCGTGGCGAAGTGCAGCGGTGTCTTCGCGCACTGCGGCGTGAGCGAAGTGAGCGCGTTGATGTAGGTGACCGGGCCGTTCACCGCCTGTGCGAGGCGCGTTGTGGTGATGTCCGCGAGGCCGATGCCGATGGCGTTGCCCTGCGTCTCGTGCGTGAGGTCGCGCACGAAGATGCGGCGGATGAACGGCGACTGCCCCTCATGCTTGAGCGCGGACGAGTAGCCCTGCACCCAGCGGCCCGTCACGTTTGGGTCCATGCCCGCGCCGCTGATGTTCTTGCCCATGCGGTCCACGATGAGCAAATCCATCTCGTCGAATGGCAGCAGCGGCATCAACGCGCGCGCTTCCTGAAAAAGAACTTCCTCGCGCGGCTCGATTTCCTCGCGTGGCAGCACGGCGATCTTCGCCGTCTCGTGGAATTGATTTTCAATGAGCGCCACGCCGCACAGCACGGGCGCGTTGCCGATGACGATTCGCGCCATCGCGCGGAGGACGTGCTCGTGGCCATGGCGCGTCGAGCTGGCGTGGAACGACGTAGCGCCGGTGATCTTGCCGAGGCCGATGACGGACATCTTCATGATGCCGCTGCCGGTCTTGCCACTGAAATCCGTGTGCGGCTTGATGCGGTTGACGATCACAATGCCGTCCGCGCCGAGCGCCTCGACACTGCACCACACCGGCGCGCCCTGGATGGTCATGCCGATCTGCCGCACTTCGAGCGACGGGCACACCGGCGCGCCGCACGTCGCCTCGCTCACGCCGTATTCTTCGAGGATTCCGCGCTGTCCCTCGGGCGTCGCGCCGCCGTGGCTGCCCATCGCGGGCATGATGAACGGCTCCGCGCCCGCGCCGCGGAGGATTGAAACGACGTGGGTGATGATCTGCGGCAGGTTTGCGATGCCGCGACTGCCGACGGCGACGGCGATGCGCGCGCCGCGCTTCACGCGCGGCAGCACCGGCGCGAACTCGCGCTGCAACGTTGCGGGAATGTCCAGCGGCGGCGGATGCGGGAAGTTCTGCCGCACCGCCATCATCCGGGGAAGGATCGTGCTCATGGGAAATTATTCGTCGTCCACGACATCCTGGCCGCGGCGCATCGAGAAGGCTAGGTTGCGCCGCAGCCGCTCGCGGTTTTTCGCGTCGTGAAATTCCACCGGGTTGAAGTCATCCGTGAGCACGATGCCGTGGTCGGGATTTGTGTGGCGGATCGCAGTATAAGTATCCTGCGCGCGCGACACCACGGCGGAGTGGATGTCCGTCGTGTCGAGCGGGCGCTTGAGGGAAAGCTCGGGCTGGTCGCTCGCAACGAAGAAGGTGTTCCCGCCGCCGTCGGCGTGGATGCGGACACTTTTGAAAACGGCCTTCAACGTCTTGTCGAGTGACGCGCCGAAGAAATCCTGGCCCGCCTCGAATTCACCGAACGAATTCATCACCAGCACGCCGCCGGGCTTGAGCGCGCGCTGCATCGCCGCGAACGCCTCGCGCGTCATCAGGTGCGACGGCGAGGAGTCGCCGAGAAATGCGTCGAGGATGATTGCGTCGTATTTCTTTGCGGCGGTGTTCAGGAACGCGCGGCCATCGCCGACGGTGATGTTCAGCTTGTCCGGTTCAAGGTCAAAGAATATTTGCGCGACGGGCACGATGGCGGGGTTGATCTCGACCACGTCCACGTGCGCGCCTTGATGCGCGAACTGCATCGGCACGATGCCCACACCCATGCCGATGCAGAGAACGTCATCCACGCGCTCCGTGTAACCAAGCGCGAGGCCGTGCAGCATGTAGGTGAAAAGATAAACGCTCTGCTTTGTGCGCGTATCGTAGCCGTTTTGCGTGAGGTAGTCGTTCAGGTAAATGCGGCGTGACCCGGCAGTGTCGAAGACTTGCAGTTGCCCGAAGTTCGAGTTCGCGCGGAAGATTTGTTTTCCCGACGCAAAATTCGCGCGCATATCCTGTGCGACACCTGCCCATCCGAGCAACACGCCGAGCGCCATGCCCGCTGCCGGGCCAACGGGGTCATTCGCCTTTCTGCCCCAGCCGAAAAAGTAGCCGCCGGTCACCGCGAGCAGCGCCGCGGCGGTGAAGAACATCGTCTTTGAGTTCGGCAGGAACGGGATGAGCACGTAGCCGATGAGCACCGTGCCCGCGACGCTGCCGAGCGTGCTGATGGCCGAGAGCCGGCCGACCTGGCCGCCGACGACGTTGACGGAGTGCGTGAGCACGCGCACGAGGAACGGCCCCGTCGTCGCGAGCAGCGTGAGCGGCACGAAGAACAGCACCGCCGACGCGAGCAGCGCGCCGGTGGCGAGGTTGAACTGCAAACCCCAGAACGCGACCTTCTCGCAGATGAGCACGGTGAAACCGAGGTAAACCGCCGCGAGCAGGATGCACGCGTAGAGCCGCGCGAGCTTGCTCGAACGATCCACCAGCCAGCCGCCAAACCAGTAGCCCGCCGCGAGAGACACGAGCGTCACCGCGATCTGTGCTGTCCATACGAAGTGCGACGTGCCGACATAGGGCGAGAGCATTTTCGCGCCGAGAATTTCCACGATGAGAATCGCCGCGCCCGTCACCATCGCCGTGAAGTAGAGATAGCGCCGCAGCCCGGGCGAAAGCAGTGTGTCGGCGGAAGGGGCTTGTTTCTTTTGCACGCGCATTTTCTACTGGCTGCGCAGGCGAGAGGCGAGAGGCAATTGAGGCGATGGGCGAGAGGTGGCAGAGGCAAAAAGTTCAAGCGCGATGAGCAGATTGGGATTCAAAGAATTGTTGGTGTGGCAGAGGGCGAAGGCTCTCGCCGTGGCGGTTTACAAGTTGACCGCGCACGGCGGACTCGCGCGCGACCGCAGCTTGGCCGACCAGTTGAGGCGCAGTGCTGTGAGCGTGCCGAGCAACATCGCGGAAGGTGACGAACGCGACACCGACAAGGATTCCGTGCGCTTCTTTTACATTGCCAAAGGTTCGCTTGCCGAACTGGTCACGCAATTGGAAATCGCCGTCGAAGTCGGCCTGTTAAGTTCTGCCGAAGCCGAGCCGCTTCTTCGGGAATGTGCGGAACTTGGACGTATGCTTGGCGCACTCATCAAAGCCCGCTCCCGCCCCTAGCCTATCGCCTCCAACACCCCTTGCCTCTCTCCCGTGAAATACCTCCACGTCCTCAACATCGGCATCCAGAACACACTGGTGTATCGCGCGAACTTTTTCTTTCGCGCGGCGTTCGGGCTGGTGCCGCTGATGGCGATGCTCTACGTGTGGCGCACGATCTACGAGGGCAAGGGCGCGGACGCGCACGTTGGCGCTTACACGCTCGCGCAGATGGTGTCCTACTACCTCGTCGTCACGCTCGTGGACACGCTCACCGCCGTCGCGGAGGACGACTGGCAGATCGCCGCGGACATCAAGGACGGCCAGATCAGCCAGTTCCTCGTGAAGCCGGTGGACTACCTCACCTACCGGCTCTGTCTGTTTTTGTCAGGCCGCCTCATCTACACCGCGTCCGCGCTGCTGCCGGTCGGGCTGTTCATTTTCTTCCAGCGCGAAAACCTCGTGCTCCCGGCGAACCTCTCCACCTACGGCGCGTTTCTCGTGTCCATCGCAATGACGGCACTGCTGCAATTTCTCCTCTCCTACACGATGGCGCTGCTCGCGTTCTGGGTCACGGAAGTGGCGACGTTCATTTTCATCCTGTTTGCCTTCGAATACATTGCGGGTGGGCATCTGTTCCCGCTCGACATTCTGCCGCCGGCGATTGCCTCGGCGCTGAACTACACGCCGTTCCCGTATCAGCTCTACTTTCCCGTGAGCGTGTTCCTCGGCCGCGTGACCGGCGACGAACTCGCGCGCGGTCTCGTCATCCAAGCCGGCTGGGTCGTGGCCGCGTATGCGCTGGCGCGCTTCGTGTGGCACCGTGGAATCAAAAAATACTCCGCGGTCGGAGGGTGATTATGAGGCGAGAGGAAAGAGGCAAAGAGGCAATTGGCGGAGAGGCGAGAGGGCCGGAGGCGGCTGGTGATCTTATCGCCTCCAATGCCCCTCGCCCCTCGCCTCTCGCCTACTATCTTTCGATTTACTGGGAATTCTGGCGCAACGCGCTCATCCGCGAGATGGGTTTCAAGGCGAACTTCCTCCTCTGGATCTTTGTCGAGCTGCTGTGGTTCGCGCTCCAGCTCTCGTTCATCGGCGTGCTTTACCTGCACACGGACCACATCGGCACGTGGACGAAGTGGCAGGTCGTGATGCTCATCGGTGCGAGTCATTTCATCCAGCAGCTTTACACCGGCGTGTTCCTGAGCAACTGCGTGCAAATCTCCGAACACATCCGCACGGGCCGGCTCGATTTCATGCTGCTGCTGCCCATGAACACGCGGTTCCTCGTCTCGCTGCGGCAGGTGGACCTCGGCGCGTTCGTGAACGCCGGCTCCGCGGTCGCCGTGATGATCTACGCCGCGCGGCAGCTTCATCTCTCGCCGACGGTGGCGCAGGCCGTGGGCTTCGTGGCGCTCGCGGGCGTGGGCATCCTGCTGCACTACTCGCTGATGTTCATGCTCACGTGCGTGAGCTTCTGGGCCGTGCGCGCGCAGGGCATCGTGTGGGGCTACTACAACCTCTTCAACATCGCACGCCAGCCGGACGAGGCCTTCCGCGGGCTGTTCAAGGCCTTCTTCACCTTTGCGCTGCCGATGCTGCTCGTGACGAACGTGCCCGTGCGCCTGCTCGTGGACAAACTGCGCTCGCCGCTGGACGCGCTGCCGCTCGTCGGCCTCGGCCTCGTGCTCTTCCTGCTCTCGGAAAAAGTCTGGCGCGTGTCCGTGAAGCGCTACACCAGCGCCAGCTCGTGAGAAGTTTACCGGCTAACGAAAAAAGCTGAGCCACCGCCGACCTGCGACGTGAACCGCGACAGCGGAACTGACCGCGCCATCGGCGGTTGGCTCCGGCGACTTGTTAGGCAGCATCATAGTCAAATAATCGCAATCACTTCGCCGTCTCTGAACTGAACCGCCTCCGCGCAACGATAATCATCTGGGCGAATGGATGCGGAAATGGCAGAACCATCAACAAACTCTACAACTACCTCTGCATCGTCAATGCGAACTGCGCTAACAATCCGCGTAATCTGTCCGCAAAGTGCATCACGCCATCCTGCCGCTCCCTCGGCCACAACTACACCGCTGCTCGACCGGACGGCGACGCGAGTGAGAATCGTAAGTGACGGGCCATCGAACTGAAGCTGCACATAATCCTGAACGAAGACAACAGCCCCAAGCTGCTCGCCGACGATGCGAGAAAACACCTGACTATCTTGTGGCTTGGAATTCATGGGATGCGCCATGCTGCCTAACAGATATTATGCGTCCGAAGTGACGCCTTTAATTGCGGCTTGGGGCACGCTGGTTTCACAGAAGTGGTTTGTCCAGAATGAATTTGGCGGAGACGCTTTCAAATATGAAACTGACAAAGGCGGCGCTGGCCGTCACCTATGGCACGCGTTTCACCACCGCGTCGCTGCACGGGCTTCTGGAGTTTTTGGCCTGGGTCGAGCACGCCCAACCACAGCCGCCAATCCCCAAGTCTGTTCTTCACGCTACCAGTTCAAAAATGCACTCGACCTCCACGGCGATGTTTCCCGGCAGCGGGCCCATGCCCACGGCGCTGCGCGCGCCAACACCGGCATCCTCACCGAACACGTCGCGCATGAGTTCGCTGAAGCCGTTGATGACTTTCGGGTGGTCGTAGAAATTCTTCGCCGTGTTCACCATGCCGAGCGTCTTCACGAGGCGCTTCACGCGGTCGAGGCTGCCGAGTTCGCTGCGCACGGTGGCGAGGATGGCCAGCGCGCACTGCCGCGCGGCAGCCTGGCCGCCGGCGAGGTCAAGCGTGTCGCCGACGACGCCGGTCATCATCGTCTTGTCCGGCTTGAGCGGGCCGTGGCCGGAGACGTAGCACATGTTGCCGGCGACGACGACGGACTTGTAGACCGCGACGGGTTTCGGCGCGGGCGGGAGGATGAGGTTGAGTTCTTTGATGCGGGATTCTGCGCTCATGGTTTTGTTGCGTTTTGTGGAGTGATGGCCGCGAACAGCATCAGGCGCAGCGCCACTGCTGGGCAAGACTTTTTCATTGCGTTTTGAATGTCGTTTGGTGATAGTGCGTCGTTGTTGGCCGGCGCCTCGCCAATCCCGCGCAGCCCGCCTCTTCCCTAACCATGAAATCGGAGAAGACCACGCAGAAGAAATCTGCCGATCTGCCGGCAAAAGCCAATCCAACCTCTGTCGAGTTGACGCCTGCCGTCATCTCAAAGGCCGCCGAACCGGCCTCCGTTGCCCCGCCGGCAGCGAAGCCGGCCGTGCCGACGAAGGTGCTCGCGAAGAGGCGCGTGAAAATCACCGTGTCCAGCGCGAAACCGCGCGCTGGCGCCACGAAAAAAGCCGCCAAACCTGCGGATGCGCTTGCGGTAAAACCCGGGCCGAAGCCGAAACTGGCCCGCGTCACGGCAAAAAAATCCAGCAAGCCCGGCGCGCAACGGCAGTTGATTAAAAAGCCGCGCGCCCGCAAGGCCGCGCCAGCCGTCCCGCCGATTTTGCTCGAAGGCGACGGGCCGTCGCGTTCCACCTTGAGCGGTCCTGGTGCGCGTTACGCGCTCGGTCCCGCCGCGCCGCCGGCGCACGCGGCCCGTTTCGACGAGCCGGGCGAGCTGCCCGATGCCTACGGCACGCAGCGGCTCACGCTCACCGCGCGCGACCCGCACTGGCTTTACGCGCACTGGGATTTCACGGGCGAACAGCTTAAAAAATTCAACGCGCTTTCGATGGACGGCCATCTCATCTTGCGCGTTTTTGCCGGCGAAGTTTCCGGTGAACCTGCCGTCACGCAGCACGTTCATCCCGAATCGCGGCACTGGTTTGTCTTTGTCGGCCGCGGCGGGACAAAGTTCTCCGCCGAACTCGGTTACCGTTCCGCTGGGAAAAAATGGGTTCAGCTCGCCGCATCGCGCCCGACACTCACGCCGCCGGATTCATTGAGCGAGGACACGAGCGTGCGTTTCGCGAATCTGCCCGTGGAAGTGCCGTTCGACCAGATTTTGGATGTCGTGAAAGCGGCGATGAGCGAAAACATCCCGCTCCTCGAAGCGATCCAGCAGCTTCGCGCGGAAGGCTACACGAAGCTGCCACCCGCCGAAGTCTTCGCCGCCGCTTCAACGCCCGCGCTCACGCCCGAACAGGAAAAGGCGCTCGCGGAAATCGTCACGATGGACGCTGTGCGCCGCGTGTGGATTGGCTCGCTCGAAATCACCGAACTCGTCAAGCGCCAGCTCGCAAAGGAAATCTCGGCCGAAATTTCCTCCGCCGTCGCTGCGCAATTCTCCGCGCAAGCCGGACTGCCATCGTCGCCGCTCGGCGCGATCTCCAGCCCGTCGCAGCGCCCCGGCGCACGCGCGCGCGGCTTCTGGTTCAACATCAACGCCGAGTTGGTCATCTACGGCGCGACCGAGCCGGATGCCGCCGTCACCATCGGCGGGCGCAACATCCGCCTGCGGCCCGACGGCACATTCAGCTACCGGTTTGCGCTGCCGGACGGGCAGTTCCCGCTGCCAGTGAGCGCGCATTCCGCCGACGGTGTCGAGGCGCGCGCGGCCGAGTTGCATTTCAGCCGCGTGACGCACTTCCACGGCGACGTGCCGGCGCATCCGCAGGACGCAAGTCTCAAGCCGCCGGTCGCGGCGAGCGTGGCGTGAGCCTTGCGATGACGCGCCGCATCGGCTAACGATTCTGCGTGCCGCATACCGAATTCTCCGACGCCGCGCTGGTGCTCGTTGGCCACGGCTCGACGCTCAACGCCGACTCCGCTGCGCCTACGTATCAACACGCGGATGAACTGCGCTGGCGCGGGCTGTTCGCGCAGGTGATCGAGGGTTTTTGGAAACAGGAGCCGTATCTCTCCGGCGTGCTGCGCGGGGCGTTTGCGCCGCGCGTGTTCGTTGTGCCGCTCTTCATCAGCGAAGGCTACTTCACCGAGCAGGTCATCCCGCGCGAGCTGGGTTTTTGCGCGAACGGCCAAACCGATTTTCCCCGCGTGCGTCGTGCCGGCGGGCAAACATTGTTTTACTGCGGCCCTGTCGGCACGCACGAAAGCATGACCGGCGTGATCCTCGCCCGTGCCCACGAAGTGGTCGAGGCGCATCCGTTTCCGCGCCGGCCTGCGGACAGGGACACCGCGCTCTTCATCGCCGGCCACGGCACGGGCAACAACGAGAACTCGCGCAAAGCCATCGAGCGGCAGGTGGAACTCATCCGCGCGCGCGGGCAGTTCGCGGAAGTGCATCCGGTTTTCATGGAGGAGGAGCCGCGCATCGGCGACTGCTGGAAAATGGCGGCGGCGAAAAACCTCGTGATGGTGCCGTTCTTCATCAGCGACGGATTGCATTCCTACGAGGACATCCCGGTGATGCTTGGCGAACCGGAGCGCGTTGTGAAGGAGCGCTTCAAGTCCGGTCAGCCGACGTGGCGCAATCCGACGGAGAAACTCGGCAAGCGCCTCTGGTATGCCGCGAGCGTTGGCAGCGAGCCGCACATCGCGGATGTGATTCTCGAACGTGTCCGTCAGGCGGTGGCGGGCGCGAAGTGACAGGCAAAAAAACGCGCGGCCTCCGGGAATGAACTGACTTGGCACTTCCGCCCTGCGCGCCCATATTCACCGCGAATGCAGCACTTCAAGAAACTGGCGCTCGTCGGCGTCGGCCTGCTCGGCGGCTCGCTGGGCCTCGCGGCACGGCAGCGCAAACTCGCCGGCTGCGTCGAGGGTTTCGTGCGCCGCAAGGCGAGCGTCGAGGAATGCGTCCGGTGCGGCGCGGTGGATGCCGCGGGCCTCGAACTCGGCGCGGTCGTGGGCGGGGCGGACCTCGTGGTGCTCTGCACGCCGGTGGCGCAGATGCGGCCCCTCGTCGAGCAGATGCTGCCCTCGCTTGCGCGCGGCGCAATCGTCACGGATGTGGGCAGTGTGAAAGGCTCCGTGGTGAAAGAGTTGGAGTCGCTCGTTGCGGGCGCAGGCGCGCACTTTGTGGGAAGTCATCCAATGGCCGGCGCGGAGAAGACAGGCGTGAACGCGGCGAAGGCGGACCTGTTCGATGGCGCGGTGTGCGTGCTCACGCCGACAAAAAAAACCAAGCCCGAACCGCTGCGACGGTTGGAGGAATTTTGGAAAGCCGTTGGCGCGCGGCTGATGAAGCTCTCGCCGGAAGCGCATGACGATTTGGTGGGCCGCAGCAGCCATCTGCCGCACGTCGTCGCGGCCGAGCTGTCGAATTACATCCTCAGCCCCGTGCATCCGACGGAGCAGGGGAAGTTGTGCGCGAACGGCTTTCGTGACACGACCCGCATCGCGAGCGGCTCGCCGGAGATGTGGCGCGACATCGCGCTGGCAAACCGCGAGAACCTCGCGCGCGTGCTCGGAGTCTTCATCGAGGATTTGGAGGAATTCCGGCGCGCGCTGGAAACGGCTGACGCGAAAACCGTCGAGGAGTTTTTTGTGAAGGCCAAGGAACGGCGCGACGCATGGGCCGGCACGGGGAAATCGCCCGAGTGAGGTTGCCCGATGCGTTTCGCCACGCTCACCTTCCTGTTTTGCGCGGGGCTGGCCATGGCCCTCGGCTACCTTCTGGCCACGCCGTATGATCCGCAGTCGCTGATGGTCGTGGGCGCGGTGCTGGCGGTGCTCTCGATTCCCATCGTGCTGAAGTGGCATTACTGGCTGCTGCTGTTCAGTTGGAACGCCGCCATTCTTGTTTTCTTTCTGCCGGGCCAGCCGCACTTGTGGATGCTGCTGTCGTGCGTGAGTCTGGCGTTGAGCGTGCTCTCGTGGGTATTGCGCGAGAACCTCGGCGAGGCAGGCCGCCGCGCCGTGCGCCTGCAACACGTGCCGTCACTGACGTGGACGATGCTGCTGCTGGTTGGCGTCGTGGTGGCGACGGCGTATGCGCGTGGCGGCATCGGCATCCGCTCGCTCGGCGGACAAACCTACGGAGGCAAGCACTACATCTACATCTTCGCGGCGGCGGTCGGCTATTTCGCGATCAGTTGCCAGCGGATTCCGATGGAGCACGTGGCGCGCGCGCTGCGGCTGTTTTACTTCGGATCACTGACGCATCCCATCAGCAACCTCGTCTATATCGCGGGGCCGGCGTTTTACTGGCTGTTCCGGATGTTTCCGGTGGAATTCGCCGTGCAGCAGGCCATCACCGAGAGCGCGATGTCGCGGTTCAACGCGGTCACGTTTGCGATGACGGGTGTTTATTCCTGGATGATGGCGCGGTTTGGCATCGCGGGCATCTTCGACTGGCGCCGGCCCTGGCGGCTGGCGTTCTGGCTCGGCGTCGTGGTGGTGAGCCTGCTTGGCGGGTTCCGCTCGGTGGTCATTTATCTTGCCTTGGTGTTCATGTTTCAGTTTGTGCTGGAGGGGCTGTTGCGGACGCGGCTGTTTCCGCTGCTCGTGATGGGGACGGCGCTGGTGTTTGCGGCGCTGGTGCCGGTCGCGCCGAAGCTTCCGTTCGCGTTGCAGCGCGCGTTGAGTTTCCTGCCGATCGAAGTCAGCCCGCTTGCGAAGGCCGACGCGATCGCCTCGACGGACTGGCGGCTGCGCATGTGGAAGGTCGTGTGGCCCGACGTGCCGAAATACCTCTGGCTCGGCAAGGGCTACGGCATCAATCCCACCGACCTCTATCTCGTCGTCGAATCACAGAAGCGCGGGCTTGCCGCGGACATTGACGAGGCGGTCATCGCGGGCGATTACCACAGCGGGCCGTTCTCGGTGCTCATTCCATTTGGCATTCCGGGCACGGTCGCGTTCACGCTGTTCTGTCTCGCGTCGCTGCGAGTGCTCTGGCGCAATTACCGGCACGGCGACGCCGAGTTGCGCATGGTGAACACATTCCTCCTCGCGTGCTTTGCGGCGAAGTTCGTTTTTTTCTGGACGCTTTTCGGCGCGCTCGCGAGCGACATGGCGCAGTTCGCCGGCATGGCCGCGTTCAGCGTGGCGCTGAACGGCGGCGTGCGGGGAGCGCGCACGGCGTCGCAAACGGCTGTGAAATCCAGCGAAATCCCGGCGGAATCCGTCGCAGCTCCGGCGGAGCTCAATCGCTCGTGACCGATTGTGGCTTGGCCTCGACTGCGTCCTTGCCCGTGACGATGGCTGCAAACCGCCAGTCGGACTTCGGCGGCATGGCATCCTTTACATCCTTCGTTTTGCCGAGCGAGTTGCCGCCGCCGTCGAACAGCTCGAACTCGACTTTCACATTGAACTTCTGCATGTCGCTGCGGTTCGTCACCGTGCCGACGACATAGATGACACCCGTGTCGGCCTTTTTCTGAAACTCGTAATTGAGAATTTCCAGCGGCTCCTTTGAAGCACCGCCCTTCTTCAATTTGGGCAGGATGAACATGACCGCGACACCTATCAGCGCGAGCACGCCCACGCCGACCAGTGTCGGAACGAGCCATTTTGGCAGCGACCTGCCGGAAGAAGTTGGCGCGGCCTTGGTGACGGCGCGCGGTATTGTCGGCGGCGCGGGCGGATTCGCCATCGGGCCGGGCGGCGGATCCACGAGCGTGACGGGTTTGTCCGTCGTGGCCGTCTTGATGGAACCGGCGGCGGCGGGCGCGGCGGCTTTCCCGCCGGGCATGACGGGTTTGGCAGCAGGCACGACGGGCTTCGCCGCCGGCATCGGAGGTTTCGCGGGTGAAGCAGCGGGCGTCGGCGGTCTCGGCGTTGGAACCGCCGGTGCGGGCGGGACAACCCTTGCCGCGGGCGCAGTTGAAGCGGCTGCCAAGACCGCGGCCATCGGTTCGACCGGCGTTTTTTGAAGGATGGAACTCGCAGGCGCAACCGCGGGTGCTGCGGCGGGCCGCGGCGGAGCCGGTGAAACTGCGGCCATCGGCTCGACAGGAGTCTTTTGCAGAATCGAGCTTGCAGGCGCGGGCGCGGCGGGCACAACGGGCACGGGCGGCGCCGCGAGCACGGTTTTTTGCTGGCAATGCGGGCACACGACCTCGGTGCCGATGAGCCGCGCGTGGTATTCAATCCGCGCGCCGCACGCGCCGCACGCGCACTTGTAAAACAGGCCTTCCTCGGTCTGCCGGCCGGGGATGAGAGGCGTGAACGCGTGGCAGTGGGGGCACGCCACTTTGTTTCCCGCGTGCGATTCGGGGAAGGCGATGTGCTCGCCGCATTTCACGCACGCGCCTTTGAGCATCGGCTCACTCATGGCGCGCAAAGGGGCAACTCTTCCGTTTCATTGGGCGCTCGGTTGTGCGCCACGATACACACAGCCCGCAAACGGGCGGAAGGAAAATCGCCGCCATGAAAACCGCCGTTCGCACTGCGCTTGCAACGCGCGCATGGAAGGCTACCTTCCCTCGATGATGTTCACCGGCGGCCGTGCGCGGCTTCCGGACTCATGATGAAGCCCTTCCATCGCCTTGCCACATTTTGCGTGCTCGCGCTCGCCGTGTCAGACGCGCTTGCCGCGGACGAAAAGCCCGCTGCCCCGAAGTCCGCCAAGGGCGTTGTCATCGAACCTTACATGCGCGTGACAAACGCCGCGCCGCGCATCGTCGAACTACAGATCGCGCTGCGCAGGTTCGCGCCGACCAACGGCACCGGCCCCGTCGTGTGGCTCGCCGCCGTCTCGCACATCGGCGAGTCGAACTACTACGCCGCCGTGCAAAAGCACCTCGACGCGCAGACGCTCGTGCTCTTCGAGGGCGTCAAGCCCGGCCTGATGACCAATGCCGCGCCGGCGAAGAAAACTTCAGCCGACGTTGACGCCAAGTCCGCGACACCGAAGCATGAAAACCCGCCGGCGAAGAATTCCAAGCCGGACAACAAATCGTCGAAGGACGGAGACGCGGCTTCGACGGACGCGAAAAGTTCATCCGCAAAGCACGGTAAAACTTCCTCGCTCCAGCACACGCTCGCCGAATCGCTCGGACTCATGTTCCAGCTAGAGGCGATTGATTACGACCGGCCGAATTTCCGCAACAGCGACCTGACCATCACCGAGGTGCAGCAGCTCATCGAGGACGACGACGATGCGAAACCCGGTGCGGACAAGAAGAAGAACGAGACCTTCCAGCGCCTGCTCAAGGCGATGGACGGCAGCTCCGTGCTCGGCGCAATTTTGCAGGGCGGCATCAAGCTCATCGGCACGAGCCCCAAGCTGCAGGGCATGACGCGGCTTGCGCTCATCGAGACGCTCGGCGCGCTTCGCGGCGACCCGTCGCAGATGCGCGGCCTGCCGCAGGACATGCAGACGCTCGTGCGCGTGCTCATCCACTCGCGCAACACGGCCGTGCTGAAGGACCTCCGCGCCGAGATGGAGAAGCCGCAGCCGCCCAAGTCCGTGAGCATCTTCTACGGCGCGGGCCACATGGAGGAAATGGAGCAGCGCCTCCGCCGCGAGTTCAAATACGCGCCCGCCGAAACCGTGTGGCTGCCCGCGTTCTCGGTGAATCTGGAGAAGTCCGAACTCTCGAAGCTCGAAGCGGAACTCATCCGTGGCATGGTCCGGCGGCAGTTGGAAACGCTCGTGCCGTAGCCGCCGTTACAAACGGGCGCAAAGATTCCACTCCACACCGTCCGCATTTTCGCGGACGATTCGCCCAACTCGAACCCTTACCAATTATGCCCATCATCACAGGACTTTCCGGCAATGAAATGTATTGTCTCAGGCTCAAGGGTCTCACGCCCGGTGACCTCGTTGTCGGCAACAGCGTCTATTCGCTCGGCTTCCTCGGGAACATCGGCGCGAGCTTCCAGCAGATTTTCGGCGGCGAAGTCACGCAGGTCACGCAGATCATCCACGACGGCCGCCAGCAATCCTACGACCGCATGGTCAAGGAAGCCCGCGCGCACGGCGGCTATGGCATCACGGGCGTGACGAGCGACCTGCGCCATTTCCAAGGCAACGTCGAGTTCCTCTCGGTCGCCTCGTGCGTCCACGACGCTGTGGGCAAGACCGACCAACTTCGTTTCTCCACGAGCGGCGACGGGCAGGAATTATACTGCCAGCTTGATTCGGGTTATCTGCCGATCAAATTCGTCTTCGGCAACGTGGCCTATTCCATCGGCATCGGTGGCGGATTGCTCGGCACGTTGAAAAGCCTCGGCCGCGGCGAAATCAAGGAGTTCAGCGATGTCTTCAACGCCACGCGCCATCTCGCGCTCGAACGCATCACGCGCGATGCGCAGTCCGCCGGCGCGAACGCCGTCGTCGGCATCCAGACCGTCATCATGCCGTTTCAGGGCGTGCACGAGATGCTCATGATGGGCACGGCGTCGCATCATCCCGGCCTGCCCGCGGAATTTACGAGGACGCCTGTCACAAGCGACCTCACGTGCGAGGAAATGTGGAACCTGACGAACATGGGCTACGTCCCGCTCAAGCTCGTGCTGGGCACGGCGGTGTATTCACTCGGCCTCGTCGGCGGCATCAAGTCCTTCTTCAAGGCGCTGACCCGCGGCGAAATCAACGAACTCACCTCGATCATCTACGACGCGCGAGAGCACGCCATCGGCCTCATCCGCGCGGAGGCGCAGGCCATCGGCGCGGACGACGTTGTCGGCATCAAGACGCACATCCACGAGCTGGGAAACCTCATCGAGTTCATGGCCATCGGCACCGCCGTCAAGCGCGTGCCCGGCATCACCACCGCCACGCCCACACTTCCACCGCAGGCCGTGATGAGAGACAAGGAAACCTGGGTCAGCCGCGAGAACAACCTCTTCGTCGTGTCGGGCGGCGGAGACGAATGACGCCCCGCGTCACTCCGCCTTGCTGCGAACTTCGCCGCGCTTGAGGCGCGTCTTCAGGCGCTGGCCCGTCTTCACTTCGGCGGCGTCGCGCAACACCTTTCCCGTCGCGGCGTCGGTTGTGATCGAGTAGCCGCGCGCGAGCACGTTCTCCGGCGCGAGCAGCCGCAGCCGGGTGGAAATGTTTGTGTGGCGTGACTGGATAGCTTGCAGATGATGCCGCATCAACTCGCGCAGACGCTTGTTCGCGTCGCGCAACGACTCGCCGCGCAGTGCGACGACTTGCGACGGCTTCAATCGAAGCAACCGCTGCCGAGCCGCGCGCCAGCGCACCTGCCAGTCTTGACGGCGGAAGCGAATTACCCGCGCAAGCGCGCCGTGCAAGTCATCGAGGCGCTGCAAGCCCTCCTCGACGCGGCGGCGCGGATGCATGAGCGCGAGGCGGTGGGCGAACTGCTCGAAATCGTCGCGGCTTGAATCGAGCTTGCGGCGCGCGAGCCAGTGAATGCGCTCCGATGCCTCGGCCACGAACGCGCGGCTCGCGAACGCGCCCTCGGTGATGAGTTCCGCCGCCGCGCTCGGCGTGGCCGCGCGCAAATCGGCCACGAAATCCGCGATGGTGAAATCAATCTCGTGCCCGACCGCGGACACGACCGGCACCGCCGATGCCGCGATGGAGCGCGCCACGGTTTCTTCGTTGAACGCCCATAAATCTTCAAGCGAGCCGCCGCCGCGGGTGACGAGAATCAAATCAGTTGCGAATTGCGAATTACGAATTGCGAATTCGTTCAGCATTTGAATCGCCGCCGCGATTTCTTCCGCCGCGCCGTCGCCTTGCACGCGGCACGGGGCGAGGATGATTTCCAGCCCCGGCTGCCGACGCTGGATCACGTGCAGCACGTCGCGAATGGCCGCGCCGGTTGGCGAGGTGACGAGGCCGATGCGCTGAGGATAACGCGGTATGGGCCGCTTGCGTTCCGGCGCGAAGAGTCCTTCAGCGGCGAGCTTTTGTTTTAATTTTTCAAACGCGAGTTGCAGCGTGCCGACGCCTTGCAGTTCGATCGCACGGACGACGAGTTGATACTGGCCGCGCGCTTCATAGACCGTGAGGTCGCCGTGCAGCACCGCCTTCGCGCCGTCGCGCAGGAACTCGCGCTGCGCCGC
The DNA here is from genome assembly GCA_964589935.1 of uncultured Verrucomicrobiota bacterium. Lineage (GTDB taxonomy): Bacteria > Verrucomicrobiota > Verrucomicrobiia > Limisphaerales > VHCN01 > VHCN01. The sequence continues at coordinate 54,713 of CAZPVD010000011.1, forward strand.
CGCCTCGCCGCGGAAGAGCACGCACGCGAGCTGCGAGCCGGCGTCCTTGAGCGTGAAGTAGCAGTGGCCGGACGCCTGCGCGCGGAAGTTCGTGATTTCGCCCGTGACCCAGACCTGGCCGACCTGCTTTTCGAGCAGGCGCTTCACCTGCCCGGTCAGCTCGCTCACGGTCAGCACGCATCGTGTCGCGTATGTCGGAAACAACTCGCCGAAGTCCCATTGAGATTTTGCGGGTTTGGCCATCGTTCACTCCCTTGCGAACGGTTCTGAAACTCGTTGAATCGCCACCGCCTTCCCCGTCTTCTCATCCACTTCGATCAGCGCGCCGTTGAGGACGATGCGTTCCTTCGCGACGCCGAAGCGCTGCGGCGTGTTCGTGAGGAAGCGCTTGATGATCGGCTCGATTTCGCGGCCGAGACAGCTTTCCTGCGCGCCGGTGAAGCCCGCATCGCAGAGAAACGCCGTGCCGCCGGGGAAGATTTGCTCGTCCGCCGTCTGCACGTGCGTGTGCGTGCCGACGACGGCGCTGACCTGCCCGTCGAGCATCCGCGCGAACGCGATTTTCTCGGACGTGGCCTCGGCGTGGAAGTCCACAAGGATCACCGGCGTGTGCTGGTGCAGGCGTTCCAGCTCGGGCTTCACGCGCCAGAACGGGTTGTCGAGGTCGGGCATGAAAGTGCGGCCCTGCGCGTTGATGACGCCGACGGGCGGAAATCCGGCGGCCTGAAAAACCGCGCTGCCCTGTCCCGGCGTGCCCGGCGGGTAATTGAGCGGACGCACAAAGCGCGGCTCGTTCACGAGCAGGTTTGTGACTTCCTTCTGGTCCCACAAGTGGTCACCGCACGTGATGATGTCCACGCCGCCGGAGAAAATTTCCGCCGCCGTGTCGGGCGTGATGCCGGAGCCGCCGGCGGAGTTCTCGCCGTTGGCGATGACGCAGTGGATGCCGTGCTGCTGGCGCAGTCTGGGAACCAGCGTTTTCACCGCGCGCCGTCCCGGTTCGCCCACGATGTCGCCGATGAAGAGGAGTTTCACCGGGCGCAGTTTAGGCCGGGCGTGAGCGTGTGAGTAGCGAATTGTGCGCGGATTTGCCGGTTGACTCCGCCGCGCGCGGCGAGAATTCTTTCCGCGCTCTATGTCTCGCATCCAACGCGCGCTGCTGTCCGTTTCCGACAAAACCGGCCTTGTCGAGTTCGCCAAAGTCCTCGCCGCCGCCGGCGTGGAGCTGCTCTCGACCGGCGGCACTGCGAAGGCGTTGCGCGACGCGGGCCTCGCCGTAAAGGACGTGAGCGAGCACACGGGCTTTCCCGAAATGCTCGACGGCCGCGTGAAAACACTGCACCCGAAAGTCCACGGCGGGCTGCTCTTCATCCGCGGCAACGCGGCGCACGAGGCGGCGGTGAAGGAGCACGGCATCGCGCCGATTGACCTCGTCGTGGTGAACCTCTACCCGTTCGAGGCGACGGTCGCGAAGCCCAACGTCGCGCTTCACGACGCGATTGAGAACATTGACATCGGTGGCCCCTCGATGCTCCGCAGCGCGGCGAAAAATCACGAGAGCGTGACCGTCGTCGTGGACCCGGCGGATTACGGCGAAGTCGCAACGCAAATCAAATTGAGCGGCGACACGTCGCTCGATCTGCGCCGCAAACTCGCGGCGAAAGTCTATGCGCGCACCGCGGCGTATGACGCGGCCATCGCGGCGCATTTGCAGAAGGAGTTTTCCGGCGGCATCGGGCTTCCATCCACGCTCGCCGTCGTTGCGCCGCTTGCGCAGCCGCTGCGTTACGGCGAGAACCCGCACCAGACCGCGGCGCTTTACGGCAATTTCCACGACTTTTTCCGCCAGCTTCACGGCAAGGAACTTTCCTACAACAACATCCTCGACCTCACGGCGGCGGCCACGCTCATCGCGGAATTTCGCGAGGACGCGCCGACTCTGGCGATCCTCAAGCACACCAACCCGTGCGGCGTCGGCCAGAGTGCGAACCTGCGCGAGGCGTGGGACCGCGCGTTCGCGACAGACAAGCAGGCGCCCTTCGGCGGCATCATCGCGGTGAACCAGCCGCTCGACGGCGCGTGCGCGGAGGCCATCGCGGAGATTTTCAGCGAAGTCATCGTCGCGCCGGAATTCACGCCGGATGCGCTCGCGATTTTGCAGAAGAAGAAAAATTTGCGCCTGCTGCAAGTCGTGAAAAGCCCGTCCGCCGCGCAGCCGTGGGACGTGCGGAGCGTGGGCGCGGATTCCTTCCTGTTGCAACAGCGCGACCTGAAGGTGACGCGCCGCGAGGACTGCAAGGTTGTCACGAAACGCGCGCCGAACGACGACGAGTGGCGCGCGATGCTCTTCGGCTGGCGAGTGGTGAAGCATCTCAAGTCCAACGCCATCCTCTACTGCGGCGCGGACCGCACGCTCGGCGTCGGCGCGGGCCAGATGAGTCGTGTGGATTCAAGCCGCATCGCCGTGTGGAAGGCCGGCGAGGCAAAGCTGGATTTGAAGGGCAGCGCGGTGTGCAGCGACGCGTTCTTCCCGTTTCCCGACGGACTAATCGCTGCGGCGGAAGCTGGTGCAACCGCCGCCATCCAGCCCGGCGGCAGCGTGCGCGACGAGGAAGTCATCAAGGCGGCCGACGAACGCGGCGTGGCGATGGTCTTCACCGGCACGCGGCATTTCCGGCACTGAAATGGATTTCATACAGCTCGTATAATCATGAAGTCATGATGCGACTAACAATTTTACTAACCGTCGCAAGTGCTCTCCTGACCGGTTGCGCAACGCGCGCCTATGATGTGGCGATAATAAATGCCACAAAAAATCGTATCAGCAATGCGAGTGTAAACTACGGCGCGTTTAAGTCTGAAGGCGGTTTGATGGATCCTGGGAGCATTTCCCATAATTTAGACCTGCGAATGCCAATTCCAGAAAAGGCAGCGGTTGTGTGGATGACACTAGATAACAAACAACACGAGCAAATCGTCGAGGTCTCACGGGTAGTTCCAAAATCATTCACGGGGAAACTATTTTTTAAGATAAAGGAAGATGGAACCGTGGACGTGATACCTATTCCCGAAGACGACTATTACTATAAGGGAAAGAAACCGTAGCGAGGACGCGATTGCCTCATCAAATCGACATGAAAACCAAGTCTTCATTTATTGTTACCTGTCGCTACGCGCTCTTCCTTTGCGCATGTCTCACGGCACAGGCGTGGTTGTTTGCAGGAGACGCGACCCAAACACGCGCGGCGTTTCTGAAAGTTCTCGACCGTCCTCGCGTCGCGCTCAAGGCCGAGGCAACTTCCACGGGCGAGACCAATGGCTTGGCGTATTTTCATTTCACCTACGCGAGCGACGCGGACTCGCGCGTGCCGGGTTTGCTGGTGAAATCAGCGAAGGCGTCCAACCGTCGCCCCGTGGTGATCGTCGCGCACGGCACTGGCGGCAGCAAAGACGGCATGCACGCGCATCTGCGACGGTTTGCGAACGCGGGCTTCGTTGCGGTCGCAATTGACGGGCGTCACGCCGGCGAGCGCATCAAGTCCGGCAAGGGCACACAGGAATACAACGCGGCCATCGCCCGCGCGTTTGCCACGGGCGGGGAGCATCCGTTTTACTACGACACGGTGTGGGACTTGATGCGGTTGGTTGATTATCTGGAGACGCGCGACGACGTGGACGCCAGGCGCGTCGGCCTGATCGGCTTCAGCAAGGGCGGCATCGAGACGTATTTCACCGCCGCGGCGGATCCGCGCATTGCAGTCGCGGTGCCGTGCATCGGTGTGCAGAGCTTCCGCTGGGCGCTGGACAACAACGCGTGGAAGGGCCGCATCGGCACGATTCAAAGCGCCTTCAACACTGCCGCGAAGGAAGCCGGTGTAACCGAGGTGAACGCGGACTTCGTGAAAAAATTCTACGACCGCGTGGTGCCGAGAATTTACAGCGACTTCGACGGGCCGGTGATGCTGACGCTCATCGCGCCGCGACCGCTCTTCGTCATCAACGGCGATTCGGACGACAAGACGCCCGTGCCGGGCATCGAGTTGTGCGCGGCGGCGGCACGCGCGGCGTATCGCAACGCGAAGGCCGAGGAGAAGTTTGTGCTGCGCATCCAGCCGGACACGGGCCACAAGGTGAACGAGGATTCGCTCGCGCTCGCGCAGGAGTGGTTCGTGAAATGGCTCAAGCCGTGACGACATGACGCGCGTTCCCTACCTCGACCTCAAGGCGCAGTATCAAACGATCCGCGCCGAGGTGCTCGCCTCGCTCGAAGCCGTGTGCGAGTCCGCGCGCTTCGCGCAGGGGCCACCGACAGCGGAGTTCGAAAAAAACTTCGCAGAGTATTGCGGCGTGAAGCACTGCGTCTCGCTCAACAGCGGCACGAGCGCGCTGCATCTCGCGATGCGCTGCCTCAACATCGGCCCGGACGACGAGGTCATCACGACACCGTTCACCTTCATCGCGACGGCGTGGGCCATCAGCTATGTCGGCGCGTGGCCGGTGTTCGTGGACATCGAGCCGACGCGCCGCGGTCTCGATCCCGCGAAACTCGAAGCCGCCATCACGCCGCGCACGAAGGCCATCATGCCCGTGCACCTTTACGGCATGCCGGTGGACATGGAGCCGATTCTCAAAATCGCCACGAAATACAACATTCCCGTCGTTGAGGATGCCGCGCAGTCGCACGGCGCGCGTTACAAGGGGAAACGCTGCGGGCAGTTTGGTTGCATGGCAGGCTTCAGTTTTTATCCGGGTAAAAACCTCGGCGCTTACGGCGAGGGCGGCGCGCTCGTGACGAACGACGACGCATTCGCCGCGCGCGCCCGTTCGCTGCGGGAGCACGGCGCGCGCGAGCGGTATTACCACGACGAAGTCGGTTACAATTACCGCATGGACAGCTTTCAGGGCGCGGTGTTGAACATCAAGCTGAAGCATCTCGACGCGTGGAGCGCGGCGCGGCAGGCCCGGGCGCGGCGCTACAACGAGCTGCTCTCCGGGACCGGCATTGGTCTGCCGAAGTTTCCTGCCGACAGCGAGAGCGTGTGGCATTGCTACGTCATCGAGATTGAAAACCGCGATGCCGTCCGCAAAAAACTCGCCGAGGCGGGCATTGACACCGCGGTGCATTATCCCGTGCCGGTTCATTTGCAAAAGGCCTACGAATCGCTCGACCACACGCCCGGCGACTTTCCGGTGAGCGAGGCGTTGGCGGGCCGCTGCCTCTCGCTGCCAATCTACCCGGAGATGACCGACGCGCAGCAGGACGCGGTCGTGGCCGCGCTGAGAGCCGCCCCCTAGGCTGTATTCGCGGCCTTGCCAACGGTCCCAACTCCCTTCAATATCCCGCCCCGTTTCGCGTCCAAATGTCCGCCATTTGACAAAATCATAGCCATGAAATTGCACCGTCTCCTTTCCGCCGCCTGCGTTTGGTTCGCCGCCGCGCTCGCGCTCACCGCCGCGCCGTTTGAATTGAAGCCGGGCGACCACATCGCGCTGCTCGGCGGCGCGCTGCCCGACCGGATGCAGCACCAGGGCTGGCTCGAGACGCTCATCGTCGCGAAGTATCCGAAGCACGACCTCGTCTTCCGCAACCTCGCCGCGTCCGCCGACGAGGTCGCCACGTGGCACCGCTCGGAGAATTTCGGCACGCGCGACGAGTGGCTCACGCGGGCGAAGGCGGACGTGATCTTCGCCTTCTACGGCTTCAACGAGTCCTTCAAGGGCGACGCGGGGCTGGACAAGTTCAAGAGCGACCTCGACAAGTTCATCAAGGACACCCGGACGAAAAATTACAGCGGCAATGGCGCGCCGCGCGTGGTGCTTTTCTCGCCCATCGCCTGTGAGAAGTTGAGCGATCCGAACCAGCCGCCCGTGGACGCGAACAACGCGAACCTCAAAAAATACACCGCCGCGATGGCCGAGGTTGCGAAGGCGAACGACGTGCCGTTCGTGGATTTGTTCACGATTTCGCAGGACGCCTACGCGCAGGCCGCGAAGAAAAAGCAGTCGCTGACGCTCAACACGTTCATGCTCACCGAGGCGGGCGACAAGGCGATTGCGCCGGACGCCTTTCGCGCGCTGTTTGGCGAGACCGCGCCCGGCGGCAACCTTGAGAAACTCCGCGCCGCGATCAACGACAAGAACTGGGAGTGGCACACGCGCTACCGCACGGTGGACGGCTACAACGTGTATGGCGGCCGCTCCGGGCTGGCGTTCACGCCGGGCAAGGGCGGATTCCAGCAGAACAAGCGCGAGCCGGAGCCGCCGTATCTCTCCAACTACCAGACGATGCAGGATGAAATGAAGCAGCGCGACGTGATGACCGCCAACCGCGACAAGCGCGTGTGGGCCGTCGCCAAGGGCGGCGACTTGAAGGTGGACGACTCAAACCTGCCGCCGGTGCGCCTGCTGCCCGGCTCGAACAAGCCCGACATCAAGCCCTACCTTAGCGGCGAGGAATCCATCAAGCACATGACCGCGTCCAAGGGTTGCAAGATCACGCTCGTGGCCGACGAGGCGAAGTTCCCCGAACTCGTCAGCCCGGTGCAGATGGCGTTCGACACGAAAGGCCGCCTGTGGATTGCCGCGTGGCCGAGCTATCCCGAACTGCGCCCCACGGACAAGGTGAAGGACAAGCTGCTCATCTTCGACCTCGACGCGAATGGCAAGGCGGCGAAATGCACGACGTGGCTCGACGGCTTGAACTGCCCAACCGGTTTTCAATTTCATAAGGACGGTGTGCTCGTGATGCAGGCGCCGGACTTGTGGTTTGTTCACGATGCGAACGGCAAAGCCGGCGCGATGGAGCGCGTGCTGATGGGCATGGATTCGGCCGACTCGCATCACACGGCCAACTCGATGTGCTACGAGCCGGGCGGCGCGACGTTCCTCAGCGACGGCGTCTTCCACCGCACGCAGGTCGAGACGGCTGCCGGCCCGGTGCGCAACAATGACGGCTGCGTGTATCGTTTTGAGCCGTTCACGGGCAAGTTCGAGCGCTACGTCGCCTACGGTTTCGCGAACCCGCACGGCCGCGTCTTCAACTACTGGGGCACGGACATCATCACGGACGCCACGGGCAACGCGAGTTACTTCGCTCCCGCGTTCAGCGGCTTCCTGCCGGAACCGCTCAAGCACGGGAAGCTCAACGAGTTTTGGAAGCGCCCTTCGCGCCCGTGCCCCGGCACCGGCATCATTTCGAGCCGGCACTTTCCCGAGGAGTTTCAGGGAAATTTCCTCAACATCAACGTCATCGGCTTCCAGGGAATCTACCGCGTGAAAGTCACCGAGGACGGCGCGGGCCTCAAGGGCGAGACCATCGAGGACCTCGTCAAGGGCGACAACGAAATGATCCCGAACTTCCGTCCCATCTGCGTCGCGGTCGCGCCGGACGGCTCGATTTATTTCTGCGACTGGGCCAAGCCGCTCATCGGCCACATGCAGCATCACATCCGCGACCCCAATCGTGACAAGGAGCACGGCCGCATCTACCGCATCACCTACGAAGGCCGCCCGCTGCTCAAGCCCGTGCCGATTGACGGGCAGCCCGTCGAGAAGCTGCTCGAAGCGCTCAAGACGCCGGAGGACGACGTGCGCACGCGCGCCAAGATCGAACTCAGCAAGCACGACAGTGCGAAGGTCATCGCCGCCGTTCGCAAGTGGGCTGATTCGCTCGACAAGTCAGACAAAAATTACGAACACCACATGCTTGAAGCACTCTGGGTTCATCAATGGCACAACGTCGTGAACGAGCCGTTGCTCAAACGCATGTTGCGTTCGCCCGATTTTCACGCCCGCGCCGCCGCGACGCGCGTGCTGTGCTACTGGCGCGACCGCGTGACCGACCCGCTCACGCTGCTCCAGGCGCAGGCGACCGACGAAAGCCCGCGCGTGCGCCTCGAAGCCATCCGCGCGTGCAGCTTTTTTAAGACCAGCAAGGCCGCCGAGGTCGCGCTCTCCGCGCTCGAAAAGGAGGCCAATCCCGACAAGCCGGAGTATTACATCAAGTATTGCCTCGACGAGACACTCAAGGCGCTTGAGAAAGTCAAGTGACCTGAAATCCCCGGCAAAACGCGCCTCGAAACACTTCACGCCCTTGAGCGGCGGTGCTTAACGAGGCCGTTGACACTGCCGGGGCCGACGATTACCTTCTGCCGACAATTGAACCCAATCTGGTGCAAACATGTGGATTAAGATCGCCCTGATTTTCTCGATTCTGGCCAGCGCAGGCACCATTGTGCTCAGCGAACTCAAGGTCAAGTCCACCATAGACACGCTCAAGACGGACAAGGCCAAGGTCGTCGGCGACCTGACCAAGATGACCGATCAAAAGGAAACGCTCTCCAAAAATCTGGCCAAGAAGCAGGAGGAACTCGACACCACCACGGCCGAGCGCGACGCCGCCAAGACCAGCGCCGATCAGGCCATGAAGGAAGCCGCCGCGGAAAAGGCAAACACGGCCAAGGCCACCGCCGAGACCGCCGCCGCGAAACAGGAAACCGCAGCCGTCAAGAAGACCGCCGAGGAGTTTTTCAACTTTGGCAAGTCCATGGACGAGGTCAAAAAGACCTTCAAAGAATTGCCGGAGGTGAAATCGGAACTCGATATCGCAACGGCGGAGCGGAAGATTCTCGCGGTTCGCGAGCGCAAGCTCGACGGCGAGTTGAACGCGATCAAGAACGCCGGAAAGGAAGTCGTGATGTCCGAGGGCATCAAGGGCAAGGTCGTTGCCGTGGACCCGAAGTGGGAATTCTGCGTTATCAGCGTCGGCGGCAACCACGGCGTGCTCAAGAACGGCGAGCTCCTCGTGAGCCGCGGCGGCAAGATCATCGGACGCCTCAAGGTCGCCACCGTCGAGCCGACCCACTCCGTCGCCAACATCATGCCGCAATGGAAGAAGCGTGGCGAAGAGGTCATGGAAGGCGACGAAGTGACTGTGCCATGACCATGAAGAAGTTCACCGAAGTTTTTTGCCGCGCCGTGCTGTTGGTGGCGCTCGCAGCCTGCGTGGTCACGTTCGCCGGCTGTGCGAGCACCGAACCCAGCAATGCCTCCTCGCGGCCGTGGAATTCCCCCAAGGGCTGGGAGACGGGCGGTCTGCCCGGCATGATGTTTGACCGGCGCTAGCCTTCTCTTCGCCCGTCCTCACCTTCAGTGCGCCGCTTGACGCGCGTTTGCATCCTGTGTTTCCCTGTCATGCGGACTTGATTCCGCAAATTGCACTTATGCCGACCTACGAATACGTTTGTGACAAGTGCGGCTGCCAGTTTGAGAAATTCCAATCCATGCTGGACAAGCCGCTGGCGGTGTGCCCCAAGGAGCTGTGCGCGCAGAAGCGCTGGGGCAAGGGTCGCGTGCGTCGGCAGATGGGCGCGGGCGCGGGCCTGATCTTCAAGGGCAGCGGATTTTATATCACCGACTATCGCAGCGAAAACTACAAGCAGGCGGCGAAGAAAGACACAGCGCCTGCCCCAAGTTCATCCGGCGACGGCAAGACGGCGGCGAAGTCCGAAAGCAAACCCGCCGTGCCCGCTCCGAAGCCCGCCAAGACAAAGGCCGATTGATGAAACCGCGCGTCGAGCGTCGAGCGCCCAACGCCGTGCGCCGCGCCATTGGCGGCGCAGGATTCGCGCTGGCGCTCGGTGGCGTGGCGCTGCGTCTCTCGGCGGCGTTCGATCCGAGCCAGTTTGACACCTTCGAGAGTCGCTCGCAGCAGTTCTTCGTGACCGGGGTTCGCCCCGGCGTCTTCCTCGGAATGCCCGACGGCTCGAAGCCTTCGGCGAACTTCATCCGTCTCGAGCCCGCCGTCGTCGTCGTGAACTGCGAGCGCGTGAAGGACGCGTTGTTGAAGGAGTTGCGGCTGAAGGACCAGTGGCGCGGCCGCATCCGTGTCACGCTTGCGCCTGACATGCTGCCGACGCAGCCCGTCGTGGTGAATCGCGAGCATTACCGTGACGGCTGGCAGTATCGGATGTTCGTGCCGCATTTTGCGGAGCCGCCCGCCCTCGCCCGCGCGATCACCGGCGCGCTGCTTCTCGAACTGGCCAACCGGAACAATCCCGGCGACCGTGCCGGCGAAGTGCCGTTGTGGGCCTTCGAGGGCATGACCGCGCACATGCTCGCCGCGGGCAAACTTATTTTTCTCGAAGGTTCCAGCGCACCCGTCCTGATGACCGGGCGCTTCAACGTCATCACCGACCCGCGCGCGGTGTTCGGGGTTTCGTCGCGCATCGCGGACCCGTATCGGGAGCCGCGCGCGCGCCTGCATCTGGCGGCGCCGCTCTCGTTCAACGACCTGAGCCTGCCGCGCTCGGAGCAGCTCAACGGCGAGGCCCGCGAAGTCTTCCGCAGCTCCGCGCACGTGTTCGTGTCCGAGCTGATGAAGCTGCCCGACGGCCCGGCGAACTTCGCGGAATATATGCGGCAACTGCCGAATTACCTCAACGCCCAGCTTGCGTTCCAGCGCGCGTTTGGCCAGCACTTCCAGAACGCGCTCGACATTGAGAAATGGTGGTCGCTCACGCTCGTCAACATCGTCGGTCGCGACGCGCAGCATCGCTGGACGCAGCCGACGAGCCTCGACAAACTCGACGACCTGCTCGTCGCGCATGTCGAATGGCGCGTGCGCACCAATGCGCTGCCCGAACACCGCGCCATCAAGCTCCAGCAGTTCCTCGGCCAGGCGGACTATGCGCAGGAGCGCGTCGCGATGGCCGAGCTTATCGCGCAGCTTACCGCGCTGCAAAATCAGGCGTCGCCCGAACTGGCCCGGCTCATCGCCGACTACCGTCGCACTCTCGACACGTATCTTAAAAAGCGCGACAAAGCCGGCCAGGGTTTCACCATCGCGAACCGCATGGCACCAAGCCATCGCGTCGCCATCTTTGACGCCGCGCACCAGCTCGACCTGCTCGATGTGATTCGCGAGGACTTCCACCGGTTCGACCCCGGCGCGCGCACGACAGCCGCCCAGAAGTGACTTCGCCGCTTGTGTCAATTTGTGTCGAGCCGCCGCTTGACTCCGGCAAACTCGTTCCTATATTGCCCCGCAACATGTCAACCGACGCCTCATCGGCGCAGGTCGAGGAGCCTCCTGCGGCCGCATTACTCGATTCCCTCAAGCAGTTCCGTCCTGCTGGCCGCGGCCCGTGGGCGGACGTTCCTGAAAACGACTGGAACGACTGGCGCTGGCAGCTCAAGCATCGCGTCACCACGCTCGAACAACTCGAAAGCCTCCTGCCCGCGCTCTCCGCCGAGGAACGCGCCGGTGCCATCCTCGCCCGCAGCAAGCTGGCGATGGCCGTCACGCCGCACTTCTTCAACCTCATTGATCCTGCGAATGAAAACTGCCCAATCCGCCGGCAGGTCATCCCGCGCGTCGAGGAGACGCAGACCGCCTCGTGGGAAATGACCGACCCGTGCGGCGAGGATTCGCACTCGCCCGTGCCCGGACTCGTGCACCGTTATCCCGACCGAGTGCTGTTTCTCGTCACTGACCGCTGCGCGGCGTATTGCCGCTACTGCACGCGCTCGCGGCTCGTGAGCAACGCGAGCGGATACGACTTCCATCCCGAGTTCGACCGGCAGATTGATTACATCGCGAAGCACGAACAAATCCGCGACGTGCTGCTTTCCGGTGGCGACCCGCTGCTGCTCAGCGACGAAAAACTGGAATATCTCCTGAACCGGCTGCGCGCCATCAGGCACGTTGAATTCCTCCGCATCGGCACACGCATCCCGATCTTTCTCCCGCAACGCATCACGCCGCAACTGTGCGCGATGTTGAAGCAGTTTCATCCGCTCTTCATCAGCGTCCACACGAACCATCCGCGCGAGCTGACGACGGAAGTGCGCGACGCGCTTGGACGCCTCGCCGACGCAGGCATTCCGCTCGGCAACCAGTCCGTGCTGCTGCGCGGTGTGAACGACGATCCCGTGGTGATGAAGGCGCTGGTGCAGAAGCTCCTCATGTGCCGCGTGCGGCCCTACTACATCTACCAGTGCGACCTCATCGCCGGCTCGGCGCACCTGCGCGCGAGCGTGCGGCGCGGCCTCGAAGTCATGCAGGCGCTGCGCGGCCACACGACGGGCTACGCGGTGCCGACCTACGTGATTGACGCGCCCGGCGGCGGCGGCAAGGTGCCCGTCTCGCCGAGCTACGTGCTGCGCCGCAACGACGAGCGCGTGATCGTGCGCAACTTCGAGGGAAAAATCTTCGAGTATCCCGAGGCCGTGGACGGCACGCCGCTCTTCAAGCCGTCGGAGAACTTCACCGCGCCGGAGCTGGTGTGATGTTTCACCACCAAGGCCCCAAGGCACGAAGACCCTTCTTGGTGACTTGGTGGTTGAGTTATGCCCCGCGAAACTGCTGAAGCCAAAGCCGCGCGTGTCCGCAAGCTGCTCGCCGCGTTGCAGCGCACTTATCCTGAGGCGCATTGCGAACTTGACCATCGCAGCCCGTTGCAATTGCTCGTCTCGACCATTCTTTCCGCGCAATGCACCGACAAGCGCGTGAACATGGTCACGCCCGCGCTGTTCAAACGCTTCCCAACGGCACGAGACTTCGCGGCGGCCGACTTGGCCGAGATCGAGCAACTCATCAAGTCCACGGGCTTTTTCCGCAACAAGGCGAAGAACATCCAGGCCTGCTGCTGCAAGCTCGTCGAGCGCCACGGCGGCGATGTGCCGCGCACGATGGACGAACTCACCGCGCTCGCCGGCGTCGGCCGCAAAACCGCGAACGTCGTGCTCGGAAACGCCTTTGGCATCAACGTTGGCGTGGTCGTGGACACACACGTCTCGCGCCTCTCGCAGCGTCTCGGCATGACGGGTGAGACGACGCCGGAGAAAATCGAGCAGGCGCTGATGAAGCTCGTGCCGCGCGATCAATGGGCGCTGTTGAGCCACTGGCTCATCTGGCATGGACGCCGCCGCTGCTTCGCGCGCAAGCCCGACTGCGCGAACTGCGAACTTGCGAGCCTGTGCCCGCGCGTCGGCGTGAAGAATTCTTAGCCACGGATGAAACACAGATGGAACACAGAGAAGAGACAAATCAGGAATGCAGGAACACAGGAATGACTCTTTCGTTCCGGCTTCCTGCCTTCCTGCCTTCCTGATTCAATTTGATCCGTGTTCAGTCCGTGTTTCATCCGTGGCTAAAACAAACTGGCTCCTCCTGCAAACCGGCCCCGGCCCGGCGGCGTTCAACATGGCGCTGGATGAGGCGCTGCTCGAAGCAGCGTCGCGGCTCGGCGCGCCGGTGCTGCGATTTTATTCGTGGACGGAGTCGGCGGCCTCGTTCGGGTATTTTCAAAAATTCGCCGAGATCGAGCGCGCGACGTGGTTGCGTCCGTTGATGCGCCGCCCGACCGGCGGCGGTCTCGTGCCGCATGACGCGGATTGGACTTACAGCGTTGTCTTCCCATCGTCGCACGAGTGGCACGCGCTCACGGCGATCGAGAGCTACCGCAAACTTCACGAGTGGATTCGCGACAGCTTCCGCGCGCTCGGCATCGAGTGCGAACTCGCGGACGGCTGCCGCAAGGTTGGTCCGGGGCAATGCTTCGTTGGCTGGGAGAAGTTCGACCTCCTTTGGCACGCTCGCAAAATCGCCGGAGCCGCGCAGCGCCGGAACAAACTCGGCCTGCTCATCCAAGGCTCAATCCAGCCGCCGCCCGGCGCGCCGGCAAAGGTGGACTGGCAGAAATCCCTCTGCGACGTGGCGCACACGCAATGGCGCGTGAACTGGGAGCCGTTTGAACTCGACACTACGCTGCGCGATCGGACCGATGCGCTCGCGGCCGAGAAGTATTTGCAGCGTGTTTATCTCACCCGCCGCTGAAGCCGCTCAATGGCCTCGCGCAGACAGGTGGGACAGAGACAATCGGTGTCCTTGCCAGCGAGGTGTGAGACATGCGGCAACGCGTCGCACCAGCAATGCGTCTGGCCGTGTTCCGGGCCGCAGGTGAACCGTGTCCCGCAACGGGCGCAGCATTTTTCACGGGCTGGGCGCATGGTCTTATGAGGCGAATCGTCTTTCAATTCTCATAACGAGACAAATACATCAAACAGGAAGCAAATCAGTATAAACAAATCCGTCGCGTTCGACAGTTTCGCCGATGTTGATGGAGATGGCGGAGTCAAACATCGGTCCGTTGTAACAGAAAGTGTGAAATTCTCCAGACTCGGCGCAGGGATCAATTTCACTCGGCAGGCTCGACAGAAATGCCTCGTCAAAGTCAGCGCCGGCATAATGGCGCGGCAGCCGTTTCGGATCGAGGCAGACAAGTTTCGCCTGCAATCCCGCAGCCACCATTTTATGAGCCAGAGCGCGTGTGTTCAATCCCCACAGCGGGAAGAGCGGCTGGATGCCAGTGTCCGCCATAAGTCGTTCGCGATATGCCCGCACGTCCTGCAAATACAGGTCACCAAAGGCCATGACCTCGACGCCGCGCTCCAGTTTCAGCCAGCGTAGCGAGGCCTTGGTGCTTTCTTCGTATTCCGCATTCGAGCACGGCCATTCGAGATAGATGTTATAGAAGGGCAGCCCGGCGGCCTTCGCCTGCGCCATCGCGAGGCAATCCCGCACACCGTGCACGGCCACTCGGCCCCACTTTGGAACGACAGATGTTACCAAGCCGACTAACTCATACTCCGGGTTCCGCCGCATAACATATAAGACCCATGCGGAATCCTTACCTGTGCTCCAAGATATGACTAACTTCTTTTTACTCACAATTCAGAACTTAGCCGTCGCGCCGAGCCAGAAGGTTCGACCAAGCGAGGGAAATCCGAAGACTTCCTCATAATGGTCGTCCAGCAGGTTTTCGAGGCGGCCATGGACGCTGACATACTTGCTGATTTCATAGGACAAACCGAGGTCCCATTTGACATAACCGGAGTTGGTCACCGGCGTAGGCGTGAACGGGAAGAAGTTGGCGTCAAAAAAATTCTTGTCAGGCCGCTGACTGACAATTTTCACGTTGGTGTTGGCGTTGAACTTTTTCAGGAAGGTGTAATTCACGTTGAAGTTACCGCTGTGTTCGGGGCGGCGGTCGAGGCGCATACCGGTGGCCACGTCTTTCGCGGTAAGCCACGTGTAGCTGGCCCGCAGCGTCAGTTCGGGCACGGGAATCCATGACACAGAGTTTTCCATGCCGAGGGTCTTGGCGCGGTTGACATTCACCGGCGGGAAGCCGTTGATGAGGTCTTTGAACTCATTCTGGAAATAGGTCGCGCCAACCTTGAGTTTGCCGTCGAGGAACGGCTGTTCCACGCCGGCATCCCAGCCCGTGCTCTGCTCGGGGCGCAGGTTCGGATTGCCGCCGAAACCGGGATAAAACAGGTCGTTGATGCTCGGTGCGCGGAAACCGGTGCCGACGTTCGCGCGGAGGATGGTCTCGGTCACGGGCGTGGTGTAGCGCGCGCCGAGTTTCCAGGTGAGCTTGGTGCCGAACGAGGAATGGCTGTCCACGCGGCCGCCCGCCGTGGCGGTGAAGCGCTCGTGCGGTGTGAACTCGTATTGGGCGAAGCCGGCGCGGTTGATGACCGTGGCGCGGAAGTCGGTGAACGGATCGGTGAAGTGCGCCGTGCTGTCGTCATACGAGCCGCCGACCAGCAGCTTGTGCCAGTCGCCGAGCGTGAACGTGTTTTGAAAATCAATCTGGTCCCGGTCGCTGCGCACGAGGTTCAAATAATCGCCGAACGAAAACGGCGGATTGGGCAAAGGCTGGTTGAAGAAGTTGCGTTCGTGCCCGTGGGAAAACGTGAGCTTCGATTCCCACCAACTCACGGGCTGGGCATTGAAAGTCAGTGCATAAAGCTGGCTGTCGGTTTTGAAGTAATCGTTCGGGTCATCCGTGAACCGGTCGTTTGGCGTGCCCGCGGTCGAGCTAAGGTAATTGGCGAGGAATTGCGCCGAGAAAGTTTCCGACGGCTTGAAGCCAAGCCGCAGCGAGCCGTTCAATGCGTCGAAGGCGCTGTTAAGTCGGCTGTTATCGGTGGTGAAGTAGCCGCCGTCGGCGGCCAGTGAAAACTCTCCTTGTTTCAGAGAGAACGAATCGCTCGTGCGCCAGCTCTGATACGAACCACCCTCGACCATGGCCGAGCCGGTTGGTTTCCCCGCGCCCTGCTTGGTGACGATGTTGATGACGCCGCCGAGCGCCTCGCTGCCGTAGATGGTGCTCTGCGGGCCGCGCAGGATTTCGATGCGCTCGATGTTGTCCGTGGTGAGGCCGGCGAAGTTGAAGGTGTTGTCAAACGGCCGGTTCACGCGCACGCCATCAATCAGCACGAGCGTGTGGCTGCCGTTGGCGCCGCGCAGGAACACACTGGTGTTGCCGCCGGGCTGGCCGGTCTGGTTCACGTCCACGCCCGGCTCGGCGCGCAGCGCGTCGGCCACGGTAGCGAGTTGCCGCTCTTCAATTTCCTGCCGTGTGATGATCGTGGCCGAGACGGAACTTTTCTCCACGTCCTGCGGAATGCGCGTCGCAGTGACGACGACCTCCGGCAGGCGGTTGGTCGGAGTTTCCTGCGCGAGCGCCTGGCTCGCGAGCAATGCAACTATGCAAATGCGGATTGCAGATTGCGGATTGCGGACTGAGGAGAAACGGCTGACGGCTGACGGCTGACGGCTAATGGCTGCTTTCATTTCTGGTCTTTCAATTTCCCGCGAGCGGGAGGGTTTGGGTTGAGAGACCAGAGGGAGCCTGAAAGCAAAAATGCCCTCAGGCTCCGACAAAACGGGGAATGAAGGCATTCAACGAGTCCCGCGAAAAACAGTTCCGCAGGCTGGCCTCATCCTTCTCTTTGTCGGAGAAGTGTCCCGACGCAATGTCGGGGCTGACGAGCACAACCGGACCGGTATCCTGACTACGGGGCTTGACCTCGCTCCCGCCTTCCCGCGCAAGCGCAGTGGCCTTGGGAGTCTGTAGCCCCTCACAGTGGCGAAACCGTCCCCGATTTTCACGGGGTTCCCTGTCATCCGGCTGTGGGGAACGGGCGTGAGGCCCGTTGTTCAAAGAACTGCCGTGTTGTTACGCCCGCCGTGCGGCGATGCCAAGAACTTTTTCCGCTGAATGAATTTCAACCCGGTTCCGGCCGTGCGAAGGGACTGGCTCGACACGACGCGGGAGTTCCGCTATTGCTGCATCAAGCAAACGGTTTTCGTTTGCGCGGCCTCAACGTCATCAAAGGAAAATTATGTGGAAGGAATTCAGGGCGTTCGCCACGCGCGGGAACGTGGTGGACATGGCGGTCGGCGTCATCATCGGCGCGGCCTTCGGCAAAATCGTCACCTCACTCGTCAACGACCTGCTCATGCCGCCGCTCGGCCTCGTGCTGGGCAAGATGGACTTCAAGGCGCTCTACGTTGCGCTCGACGGCAAGACCTACGAAAATCTCGACGCCGCCAAAAAAGCCAGCGCACCGCTTCTCGCCTACGGGAACTTCCTGCAAACCGTGTTTGACTTCGTGCTCGTCGCGTTCGTCATTTTCATCGTCGTGAAACAGATGAACAAGCTGATGACGCAACTCGAGCCGAAGCCCGCGGACGCCGCGCCGGCGACGAAGGAATGCCCGCACTGCTGCTCGACCATCAACGTCAAGGCCACACGCTGCGCGCATTGCACGGCGCAGCTCTGAAACGTCACGCGGCCGTCGCCTCCACGCCGGCCATCAGGCGCATCAGGTTCGCCTGGGTGAAGTCCGCCCGCGCAAGTTCGCCGGCCACCGAACCTTGGCGCATCACGAGGATGCGGCGGCTGAGGTTCATGACTTCGGGAAGCTCGGATGAAATGACGAGAACGCCGAGGCCGTCGCACGCGAGTTCGTCGAGCAGCGCGTGGATTTCCGCCTTCGCACCCACGTCAACGCCGCGCGTCGGCTCGTCCACAATGAGCACGCCGCACTCGCGCGCGAGCCATTTCGCGAGCGCGACCTTCTGCTGGTTGCCGCCGCTGAGGCTGGTGATGACGGTTTCGAGCGAAGGCGTTTTCACGCGTAGCCGGTCGGCGTAGCGGCGGGCGAGCGAGCGTTCCTCGGCCCGGCGCACGAATCCCCAGCGGGTGAGCCTCGGCAGCGCGGCGAGCGTTGTGTTCTCGCGGCAGTTCATCGAGAGCACGAGACCGAGGCGCTTGCGGTCTTCGGGCAACAAACCGATGCCAGCGGCGAGCGAAGCATTCACATCGCCAAGAGGAAGTTCTCTGCCGCGAACGAAGACTCGCCCGGTCGCCTTTGCATCGAGGCCGAAGACCGCCTGCGCCACCTCGCTGCGGCCCGCGCCGACAAGCCCGGCGAAACCGAGCACTTCGCCCGCGCGCAGCGTAAAGCTCACGTTTGCAAATTTGCCCGGCGAAGAAAGGTTTTCGACGCGCAGCAGTTCCTCGCCGAGCGGCCGTTCGAGATGACGCGGCGCGCTGAAGACCACTTCGCGGCCGACCATTTGATGAATGACGCGGTCGGGATTTGTCGCGGAGATTTTTTCAGTGGCCACGTGGCGTCCGTCGCGCAGCACGGTGACGATGTCGCACAGCCGGAAAATTTCCTCCATGCGATGCGAGACGTAGATGACCGTGATGCCGCGCTGCCGGAGATGAGCGAGCAGATGAAACAGGTGCTCCGTCTCGCCCGCGCTGAGCGAACTGGTCGGCTCGTCCATCACGATGACGCGCGCGCCGGTGCCGACGGCGGCGGCGATCTGCACGATCTGCTCCTGCGCGATGCTGAGGCGGCCGATGGGCGCATCCACATCAATGTGCGCCTCGATCTCACCGAGCATCGCGCGGGCGCGCTCGCGCATCGCGGCGCCGTTGACCCAGCCGATGCGGTTTCGGGGCAGGTCGCCGAGGCAGAGGTTTTCCGCGACCGTGAGGTTTGGGCAGAAGGCCAGTTCCTGATGCACCATTGCGATGCCCAGCCGGCGCGCGGCGAGCGGGTTCGCCGGCTGGATGACTTCGCCGTCGAGACGGATTTCGCCCGCGTCGGCGGCGTGAACGCCGGCAAGAATTTTTCCGAGCGTGCTTTTGCCCGCGCCGTTCTCGCCGATGAGCGCGTGGCACGCGCCGCGTTCGACGGCGAAGCTCACGCCGTCCAGCGCGTGGACGCCGGGGAAGTGTTTCGAGATGCCGCTGAATTCGAGGAATGGCATGGCGCGGGTCACAGCTTCATCATTCGGAAATACCAGAAACGCCGCACGGGTTTCTTCGCGTCGGCCTGCGGGCGAGTGAGCTCGATGAAGAACTTGCCGCCGTTGGGAACGAGCACGAACGCGGTGCGGCCCGTGTCGTCGCCGTGCTCGGCGCTCTCGATCTGCTTGTGGCCGAGCGCGAGCTGCGTCTTTCCGCCGTCGTCGCCGCTCGAATCGTAACGCGCCTCGACGAGCCACGGCTCGGGCCTTTCCGATTTGGGCAGTTCGAGGAGCGCGACGGCGGAATAGTTCGGCCCCTCCTTGCCGGCGAGGATGTCAATGTAGTTGCCCTCGAAGCTGTCGCGCAAATTGCGCACATAAACATGGTAGCAGACGAGGTTCGCCACGTCCTTGCCGTCCACGGTCACGACCGGCTCGCGCGGCGTGATGATGAGCGACTGGTGATACGCGTCCTTCACGTCCTGCTTCGGGTCCGCGGCCTCCTTGCCCGCATAAACCGCGTCAGGATGACCGCCGAGCTTTTTGATCTGCTCGTCGAGCAGCGCCTTCATCTCGGCGTCACCGCGAAGTTTATCAAGCCACTCGACGCGCGGGTCGGGCTTGGGCGCGGCGGGGAGTTTCGCCGTTTGTGCGGCGGCGGCGAACGCGAAGGCGGACAACAGCGCGAGGAGTGGAATGGTTTTCATACGTGATGATGAATGGAGTTTTTCAGGAAGTTTTTGCGAGCCGTTGTCTGGCGAGCCAGGCGTTCAACTGGTCGAGCACGACGGCGAGAATGACCGCCGCACCGATGATGGGCCTGCTGTAGTTTTGTTCGATACCGAGGATGACAATGCCAGAATCAATCATCTTGATGACGAGCGCGCCGAGCAGTGCGCCGAGCGCGGTGCCGCGTCCGCCCGAAAGGCTCGCACCGCCCACGACCGCCGCGGCGATGACGTCAAGCTCGTAGCCCGCGCCGTCGCCAGAGGACGCGCTGCCATAGTAGCCGATGGCCAGCAGCGCAGCGATGCCCGCGGTGAGGCCGGAAAACAGAAACACACTGAGTTTAACGCGCTCGACGTTGATGCCGCTGTAACGGCTCGCGAGTTCATTGCCACCAACGGCGTAGATGCGACGTCCGACTGCAAGCCGTGCGAGATAAATGCCGCCGGCCACGGCGACGAGCAGCATCACGCCCAGCGGCACGAGCGTGAGGTCGCCGAAACTTTTCCACTTCACAAGGCCGGTGAAGGTTTCCGGGAAGTCGCCGATGGACTGGCCTTTCGTCACGATGAAAGCCGCGCCGCGGTAAATCGCCATCGTGCCGAGCGTGATGATGAATGGATGCACGCGCAGCGCGACGACCATCGCGCCGTTCGCGGCACCGCAGAGCGTGGCGACGCCGACGCACGCGAGCGTGCCGAGCGCCGTGCCGAGCGCGTGCGAGCCACTGTGCGTGCCGTTCGCTCCGTAGGCGTGGAACACGAGCGCACCGAGCACCGAAGCGAGCGCGTAAATCGCGCCGACGCTCAAATCAATCTGCCCCGCGATGATCACGAACGTCGCGCCGACGGCCATGATGGCGACGAAGCTCGTGTCCTTCGCGAGTTGCGCGAGTGTAGACGGGTTGAGGAACTTGTTTCGCCGGATTTTGACGACTTCCTCTTCGCCGGATGAATTCGCGCGCCGGACGATGCGAGGTTCGCCGTCAGGGCCTTTTTCGACGAGCGGCACTTCAACGGAGCCGCCGAAGAAGGTCAGCACCGCGCCGAGCGCGAGGATGACGAGCAGCAGCCCGCCCTCCTGCATTCGGAAGGCGGCGAGGCGGAACGATGGCGTCGCGACGCCGGGCGGATTCATGCGCGGCGAAGGTAGCAGAGCGGCGCGCGGTGGCGGAAGGAGAACGTGTCGCGTGAAACAGGCGGAGTTTTTTTGCGGCGTTCACGTCAAATTCCGCGAAAGGTTTTGACCCTCGCGCTGGCGGGCGTTACACCATAGGCATTCTATCGGGATTTGCGGATGGGAACTGGTTTGATGAGCGCTCCTTTCTTTTTCCTCGCCGCCGCCGCACCGGCTCAGGCCGCCGGCGGCGAGATGACCTACATCTGGACCAACGCCACCATCGAGGCCAAGGTCATCATTGTTATTCTGGTGATGTTCAGCATTTTCGCGTGGTCGGTCATGGCGAGCAAGGCCATCCAGATGCGGCGCGCGACGCGGCTCAACGGCTTCTTCGATCTGGAATTTCGTCCGCAGAAGAACGTGCTGTCCATCCACGACCGGCGCGTGCAGGTGGAGGGTTGCCCGCTGTTTGCCGTCTATCAAGCCGGCTGCGTCGAGATGGAGACACGGTTGCGCACAGGCGAAGGGCGCAAGAAACACATCTCGCTCAAGGCCATGGAACACATCAAGCGCACCATCGAAAGCGAAGTCGCCCGGCAATCCCTCAAGCTTGAATCGGGCCTCATCCTGCTGGCCATTGCGGTCAGCGGCGGGCCGTTTCTTGGCCTGCTCGGCACCGTGTGGGGCGTGATGCAGACGTTCAGCCACGTGGGCATGAAGGGCCAGGCCGACCTGCCGACGATGGCGCCGGGCGTCGCCGCCGCGCTCATCACGACGGTCGCGGGTTTGCTCGTCGCCATTCCCTCGATGTTCGGCTACAACTGGCTCGTGCACACGCTGCGCGTCCTGACGGTTGAGCTGGACAACTTCGCGCAGGAACTCGTCTCGCGGATGGAGACGGAGTATTTGAAGGAAGACGAATAACGCGACTGCGACGACATGCGCCGATTCTCACAACGCAATTCGCTGGTGACGCTGAGTGAAATCAACATCACTCCGTTGCTCGACCTTGCGTTCGTGCTGCTCATCATCTTTGTCATCACGCGGCCGCTGATGGAGAACAGCATCCAGCTCAATCTGCCCAAGGGCGGCCAGGAAACGGGCAAGGTGAATCCGCGCGACATCCGGCGCGTCGAGATTTCGACCCGCGGCGACTACCAGCTTGATGGCCGGTCCGTCGGCCTGCCGCAGCTTGAGGCCGCGCTCGTGGCCGCCTTCAAGGCGAACCCGCAGAGCGTCGTCTACATCCGCGCCGACGAGCAGGGCTTCAACAAGCACACTTACGCCGTGTTCGACATCTGCATGAGGAACAACCTCACGCGGTTCAGCTTTGCCACCGAGCCGCCGAAGTGACGCATGGACCGACTGCAAAAAAAATGCTTCCTCGCCTCCGCGCTCCTGCACGGCGCGCTGCTGGCGACGGTCGTGGTCGCGTCCGCGTTCACACGCCCGCCGCCGGAGCCGAAGCAGACGGTCATGTTCGCAGTGCCGATCAACCCGCGCGATCTTGCGACCGCGCCGACCGGCCCGACGATGACGGAAATTCCGACAGCGCCTGTTGAGCCGCCTCCGCCACCGCCGCCGCCGGTCAAGGAGATCATCGTGCCGAAGGACGTTTTCAAGCCACCGGAAAAAATCGAGCCGGAACCGCCGAAGAAGATTTTGCCGCCGAAGCCCGACGGCCTTGTGCCGCCGAAAACGGAAACGAAGAACAAATCCAAGCCAAAGGACGAGCCGAAGAAGGCTGACACGAAGAAGCCGGAAAAGACCGCACCGAAAAAAGACGACACGGCAAAAAAGAACGAGAAGACGATCAAGCTCGCGGACACGACGCACCTTTCAACGCGCAAACCACTGGACGAGACCGACCCGAATTCCAAGGATCACGAGAGCGAGGCCAAAAAGCGCGCCGCGCAATACGCGAAGGCGCAGGCGGACTGGGAGAAGAAAATCGGCGGTGCGTTCAGCGGGCTTCGCTCGAACATCTCCGGGCCGATCAGCTTCACAATTCAAGGCGCGGGCGCGGGAGCGTTTCAGAACTACGGCCAGCAGATCGTGGCGATTTACGAGCGCAGTTGGTTTCCGCCCGCGGAGGTCGCGGACGAGAACGCCGTCGTGCAGGTCGTCGTGACCATCAACCGCGACGGGCGCGTCGTGGACGCGCGCGTGGTGCGGCCGTCCGGCACCGCGCCGGTGGACCGCTCGGTGCGCGAGACGCTCAAAAACGTCCGCCTGTTCCCGCCGTTCCCGCCCGGCGCGGAGGACGAGCGGCGCACGTTCAACATTGATTTCAACCTCAAAGCCAAACGCTCTCTCGGATGAAGAAACTCACACGTCTCCTCGCCATTTTCGCCCTGTTCGCAGCCTTGTCGCTCCGCGCGCAAACGCAGGACGAGCGGCTCACGGTCATTGGCACGGCGCAGAGCAAGGTCATCCCGATTTCGTTGAGCGGCTTCAATGGCGAGGCTTACGAAGTGTTGCGGTTTGATCTCGAAGTCGCCGGCTGCAAAGTGGTCAGCTCGAACACGGCTGTGTTCCACGTCTCCGGCAGCAACGATTCCAAACTCACCGGCTATCTCGCGTCTTCAGCCGGTCAAAATTTGCTCGCGAAGGCTTACGCGGGCGCGCCTATGCGCGCGCTGGCGCACGCGTTCTCGGATGACGTTGTCGAGAAGCTCACCGGCAAGCGCGGCATCGCGCAAACGCGCATCGCGTTCAAGGCGAACTTCGGGCGAACGAGCGAAATTTTTGTTTCGGATTACGACGGCGCAAACCTGGTGCAGGTCACGCCGGACAAATCCATCGTCGCCGCGCCCGCGTGGGCGCCTGGGCATCAGAAGCTGTATTACACGAGCTACAAGATCGCCGATTTCCCGTTCATCTTCGCGCACACGCTCGCCACGGGGCAGCGCGAGGTGGTGTCGCGCTTCGCCGGGCTGAACACGAGCGCGGCCATCTCGCCCGACGGCGGCCGCATGACAATGATTCTCAGCAAGAACGGCAGCCCCGAGGTGTATGTGGCCGACGCGCAGGGGCGCAACCCGCGCCAGCTCACGTTCACGCGCGAAGGCGCGTCCTCGCCGTGCTGGTCGCCGGACGGCCAGTGGATTTGCTACACCTCGCGCGAGGCCGGCCCGGCGCAGCTTTACCGCGTGCCGGCGGCGGGTGGCGCGGCGCAACTCATCCGGACCGCAGGCGCGCCAAACGCGACCGAACCAGACTGGTCGCCCGACGGCAAGACGATCGTGTTCACTTCGCAGGTTGGTGGCTTTCAGATTTTCACAGTGCCTGCCGCCGGCGGCGCGCCGGAGTTCATGTGTGCGGGCGAGGACCCGTGCTGGGCGCAGAACTCGCGCACGGTGATTTTTGCGAAACGCCGCGCCGACCAGACTTACCTGTTGCAGTTGCTTGACGTGCCGACGAAACAGGTGAAGGACATCCCGCTGCGGCTGGGCAACTGCTCACAGCCCGCGTGGGCGCGGTGAACTGACGGACACAAACACAAACAATGAAAACGCTCCGAACTTTCGTTTGCCTCGCCGCGATGCTTGCCGTCGTGTCCGCTGCTCTCACGGGATGCTGCTCGCGTCGTGCGGGCCGCTCCGTTGCTTCATCCGCGCCCGGCGCCATCACGATCATCCGCGGCGGCGCGACCGGCGAACGAACCCTGCCTCCGCCCGAACCCGAGCCTCGACGCACCACGCGCACGTTGCCGCCGCCGCCCGCGCCGGATTTCGTTGCGGCGGCACCCGTCGCGCCCGCACCCGCACCTGCGCCCGCGCCGACCGTGACGCGCGTTTCGGTTCCGCTGCCTCCGCCGATTGCCGCGCCGCAACCGCAACCGGTCGCGCGCGAATTGCCGCCGGCCATTGAATATCGTCCCGCTCCAACTCCCGCGCCGGCGGTGGAATATCGTCCTGCACCCGCGCCGGCCGTGGAACAGCCGTTGCCCGATCCGGTTCGGTTGCTTTACGGCATGGTTCCCGACGAGCAGGCGTTCGCGCGCGACACGGTTTATTTTTCGTATGACAGCTCGACCGTCGCCGCGAAGGAGTTGAGCAAGGTGCGCGACGTGGCGAACTACTTGCGCGCGTGGCCGAGCACGAAAGTCGTCGTGGACGGCCATTGCGACGAACGCGGCACGGAGGAATACAACCGCGCGCTCGGCGACCGGCGCGCGCTGTCCATCCGCGCGGCGCTGATCCAGCAGGGCGTGGCGGCGGACCGCGTTTTCACGCGCAGCTTTGGCAAGGACCGGCCGGCCGCGCCGGGCCACAACGAGACTTCGTGGTGGCAGAACCGCCGCGGCGAGTTCGTGCTGCTGCGTCCGAGATTTGAAGCGCGCGCGCAGTGAGCGCCGCGTGTGTCTTTCCTTGACGCGCACCCCAAACACGTCAAGGATGAGCAAACGATTTTGGGGAAATGTCCCGGCGTGTTTGCGCACGCAAAACTGTCAAATTCATAATGCCATGAAACGTTCTCTCTGCTTCAACCTCCTGTGTGTTGGGCTGGCCGTGGTGCTCGCCGGTGCGACGAGCGGCTGCCGCACGAAACGGCCCGACAAGGGTGTCACGCTCATCCGCGGCACTCCAAGCCCCGACATCAAAGGCCCCGGCCCGATGACGGCCGACGCGGGGCGGGCCACGCCGCCATCCGCAGTGGACACGACGCCGATCCCGGTGGCGCCGCCTGCGACAACGACTCCCGTGGCACCGCCTCCGATTGAGACGAGCACGACGGGCATTGGCCTTGCACCGGCGGACTCGATCTTTGGGATGATTCCCGACGCGGCGGCCTTCGCGCCGAACACGGTTCACTTCGCCTACGACAGCGCCTCCATCGCGAGCAAGGAGATGGCGAAGATCAAGGAAGTCGCCGTGGTGCTGCGCGGCCAGCCGGCGAACAAGGTTGTGATTGACGGCCACTGCGACGAGCGCGGCACCGAGGAATACAACCGCGCGCTCGGCGAGCGCCGTGCGCTCTCCATCCGCGAGTATCTCGTCAAAAAGGAAGGCATCACGCCAGACCGCATTTACACGCGCACATTTGGCAAGGACAAGCCGGCCTCGCTCGGTCACGACGAGGGCGCGAGGTCGCAGAATCGCCGCGGCGAGTTCATCCTGCTACGTCCGCCGACGGGTGTCGGTGCGCGGACGCCGTGACGTGCCGAAGATTTTTCGCAACACGAGAGGGCCGCGTTGTGCGCGGCCTTCTTCTTTTGTGGAGCCGGCAAAGTTTGCGCGCGCGTGTTTTCAGGCCTTGCGGAGTTTTGGGAAACTTCCTCTTGCGGCTGGACACAATGAATACCGCGACGTAATGTCGCATCGAAAGGTCTGTCTATGATGAACCAGATACAACTGGCTGTGTTGGGATTGAGCGGCGGTGAGTTGATTCTCATCGCGGTGGTCGCGTTGGTGCTGTTTGGCGCCAACAAGATCCCCACGTTCATGAAAGGCCTCGGCCAGGGCATCAAGGAGTTCAAAAAGGCCTCCGGCGACGTGCAAAATGAGCTGGAGCGCGCAATGCATGAGGAGCCTCCACGGCGCAGCCCGCCCCCGAGCTCGACTGCTTCGACGGCGCCCTCCGGACCCGCACCCAGCCAGCCTTCAACTCCCGCGCCCAAAGCCTGACGGCAAAGTTGAACAAAACTTGCCATGGCCCCCGATGAGGCTCGTCCTCAATCGAACGAACGGGAACCGGTAAAAACAGCGCAGGGCCTCGACAGCGCTTCGTCCTCGCCCAAACCTGCAGAACCACCAGCGGAGCAATCCGCTGCACCGGCGCGCCCGCCGACGGGTGAAGTGTCGCCAGACGCCGCCGCGGAATCCAAACCCGCGCCGACGGAAGCGACCCCCGCCGCGCCTGCGCCCGTGCCGCGCGAAAGCGTGCCGGATGAACCCGCGCCCGTTGCCACAGCCTCCGGCCCCACCGAGCCGGAGGAGGCCAGGGGTGTTGCTACGACCGAAGATACTTCCTCGCAGCAAGCGCCCGCCGCCGTGGCTGAATCCAAGCCCGCGGAAACTGCATCGAGCGAGGCCGCGCCAGCCGATGCGGCAAAGCCCGCTGATTCTTCGACCGCCACTGAACCGGACGCGCATGCTGGCGAAAGCCCGTCCGCACCGACGGATGTTTCAACCACTGATCCGTATCACTCCGAGTATCACCAGCACGACGAGTATCACGATCATTACCACGAGCAGCATCCCGAGGAGCATTACGACTACCACGGCAGTCACACGGAAGCCACTGGTGGCATCCCGCCGCCGGAAGAGCCGGTGGACCCGCTTTTCGCCGGCGAGGAAGGCGGCGGACCGGTCAAGTCCTTCCTCGAACACCTCGAAGATTTCCGCTGGATCATCATCAAGTGCGCGACGGCGATCATGATTGCGATGGTCGTGTGTCTGCTTGGGGCGAATTACGTCATCGCCATCCTCAAGTGGCCGCTCGAACGCGCCACGCATCTTTACACGGACAAACGACAGCACGTCTCGGTGATGATGGGTCCGAAGGAGCTGTTCAACTTCAAGCTCGCGACGAACAACCTTCCGGCGTGGCCCATCGCGACGAACAAGTTCATCGAACTCGAACTGGTTCCGATGGACATTGGCACAAACCGGATTCTCACGCTGGGCGTGCGTTCCGTAGGCGACACCGTGCCGCCGGAGAAGGCCAAGCCGATCATCTACAAAAGTCCGGCCGAGCCGTTCGTCAACTCGCTGCACATCGCTTTTTTTGGCGGGCTGCTGTTTGCCGCCCCGTTTGTGATTTTTTTCCTCGCGGACTTCATCCTGCCTGCGCTCAAGCCGAAGGAGAAAAAATACTTCCTCAAGGCGATGGCGCCCGCGGCCTTCCTGTTCCTGATGGGCGTGTGCCTGTGCTACTTCCTCATCCTTCCGCTGGCGTTGCGCGCGGCGGAGCAATACTCGCTGTGGATGGGCGTGGAGATGCCGTTCTGGCAGGCGGCGGAGTATTTCGGCTTCTGCATCAAGTTCATGCTCGGCATGGGCTTGGGCTTCGAGATGCCGGTCGTGCTGCTCGCGCTCGTGAAGATCGGCCTGCTTGATTATCAGAAGCTCGCCGCGTGGCGCCGTTACATGATTCTCATTAACCTTGTGCTCGGCGCGCTGCTCACCACGCCCGAAGTGCTGACGCAGGTGGCGATGTTTTTCCCGCTGCAGACCCTCTATGAGTTGACGATTTGGATTGCATGGTATTGGGAGCAGGAAGACCGCGCATTGGCGCGGCGACGCCTGGCGATGGTCATCGGCGGAATCGTCGTCGCCGGGGAACTCGTCTGGCTGGCCGTCCAGTTTGGCTGGCCGTGGCTGCGGCAATTCCTGCACTGACGCCAACCGGCTGCGGCGCTTGACACTCTCTTGTCCGCTGTTACCCTCTCGCGTTCCGCGAAGGCGGGTGTCGTGGCAGTGTGCCGCGCCAGTGGCGGATGCCACGAAAATCCGATTTGATGCCATGAAACGCCAATACCAACCGTCAAAAATCCGCCGCCAGCGCCAGCACGGCTTTCGCGCCCGCATGGCCACGCGAGGCGGACGCAAGGTGATCCGCAACCGCCGCCGCACCGGGCGCAAGCGCCTCACTCCGGTCTAGGCGGCCATGTCCGCCGGCCCTTCACCGCGCTGCCTGCTCCCGCGCGAGCGCCGGCTCCAGCTCGGCCGCGACTTCGCCCGCCTCAAGGCGCAGGGTGGCCGCATCGCGCGCGGTTGTCTCGTTCTGAACTGGCTCGAACGCGCGGCGGATGAAGTCCCGCGAGTCGGTGTCGTCACGAGTCGCAAGATTGGCGGTGCGACGGAACGAACCCGCGCGCGCCGGCTGCTCCGCGAAACTTTCCGCCAGCATCAACATGATCTCTCGCGGCCAGTGGATATCGTGCTCGTGGCGCGGGCGTCCATCGCGGGGCGGAAATTCGCCGAGGTTGAAACGGACTTTCTCGCGGCGCTGAGACTGGCAAAACTTTTGAAGTGAACATTGCCCAACACATTCTTGTGCTCGCGGTGCGCGGCTATCAACGCCTCGTGTCGCCTGCGCTCGTCGTGTGCTTCGGGCACGCGTGCCGGTTTGAGCCGACGTGCTCGGCCTACGCGCTCGAAGCGGTGAAGGAACACGGCGCATTGCGCGGCGCGTGGCTTGCAACCAAACGACTCGCCCGGTGTCATCCGTGGGGCGGCTGCGGCTGCGACCCGGTGCCGCCGCGCGCAGCGGAGTTTCAAGTTCAAAGTTTCAAGTTTCAAGTTGGCGGAAGCGGTGACGGCGCTCCGCGCTCGCACTAAGCCAGCAACATTTTCATGGATCGCAAATCGCTCATCATTCTCGGCGTTTCGTTCGTGCTGATCATGCTTTGGTTCAAGCTGGTCGAGGTGTGGTATCCGCCCGCGCGGCCAAGTTCGACAAACATGGTCGCGGGCGCGACGAACTACGCCGGCACGAATGCGGTCGCAACCAACTTCGCCACAACGAACATCATCCAGCCCGCGCCGGTGGCGTCAGCGCAGACCGCGTCGCCCGTGTCGGCGGCGGCGGCGAGCGTGCTGTTCCGCATTCCGACGGCGGAGGAAAAGCTGGAAGTGCTCGAAACACCCGACGTGCGCTACACGTTCACGTCGCACGGCGGCGGGTTGAAGCTTGTCGAGCTGAAGCGCTACCGCGAGTCGGTCGCGTCCTTCGGCAAGGCCGCGTCGGACACGAACAGGCTCGCGACGCTGAACACGAAGGCGCCCGTGCCGGCGCTCGCGTTGCTTGGCGGCGACGCGGTGCAGGACGCGCAGCCGTTCACGCTCACGCGCACCGCGAACGGATTGCGCGCGGAGAAGCAGCTCGCCAACGGCCTCGCGCTGGTGAAGGAGTTCCGGCCCGGCAGCAATTATCTGCTGCACGCGACGGTGCGGCTGGAGAACAAGTCCGGGCAGCCGCTCGCGCTGCCGGCGGAGGAATGGGTCATCGGCACGGCGACTCCGATGAGCGTGCATGACGACGGCCAGTTGATGGGAACGCGGTGGTTCAACGGGAGCAAGGCGGACCAGGTCGGCGCGAGCTGGTATGACAACGCGAGCTTCATGGGCTGCCTTACCGGCGCACGAAATCCCCGTTCAACCTACACCGGCGGGAACAGCAACGTCTTTTGGGCCTCGGCGCACAACCAGTTCTTCACGATCATCGCGGTGCCGACGAACGGTCCTGCGGCGGAAATCGTCTCGCGCCGCGTGCCGCTGCCGCCGCCACCCGCAGAGCTGTCGAAGGACGACAGCAAGGTGGTTGCGCAGCCGTTCGGCTTCCAGACCGCGCTGTTGTTCAACGGCGTGACGCTCGCGCCCAGCGGCGTGATGCAGCGCGAATTCCTCCTGTTCACCGGGCCGAAAGAGTATCACACGCTCGCGCGGCTGGCGAAGCAGTATGGCAACGAGCTGGACTTGGAAATGGGTTTTGGCTTCGGGAGCTTTTTCGCCAAGTGCCTGCTGCTCGCGATGAACGGGCTGAACTCCGTCGGCCTGCCCTACTGGCTCTGCATCATCAGCATCACGGTCATCATCAAGCTCCTATTCTGGCCGCTCACGACGGCGAGCACGCGCTCGATGAAGCGCATGCAGGAACTCCAGCCACAGATCAAGGCGCTGCAGGATCGTTACAAGGAAGACCCGCAGAAGATGAATGTGAAGATGATGGAGCTGTGGAAGGAGAACAAGGTCAACCCGATGAGCGGCTGCCTGCCGATGCTGGTGCAAATCCCCGTGTTCATCGGCTTCTTCTCCATGATTCGGACCGCCATCGAGCTGCGCGGCGAGCGTTTCCTGTGGGCCGCCGACCTTTCGCAGCCGGACACCATCGCGCATGTCGCCGGCCTTCCCGTCAACCCGCTGCCCGTCGTCATGGCTGTCACCATGCTCTGGCAGGCGCGCCTCTCGCCGCCGTCGCCCGGCATGGACCCCATGCAGCAGAAGATGATGAAATACATGCCGCTCATGTTCGTCGTCATGCTCTACAACTATTCCGCCGGGTTGACGCTTTACTGGACCGTGCAAAACCTGCTAACCATTGCGCAGACCAAATACACCTACGCGAAGCAGGAGAAGGAAAAGGCCGCCGCCGCCGCGCCGAAGCCCGACCCGACTCCGAAAAAGAAAAAATAAACGCCGCCAAAACTTCACACACGAACCTCAACCCTCGCACTTCAAATGTCCGCCCAACCCAAAGAGACGCTGGAGCAGTTGTTGAAGCACCTCGGCTTTGATCCGAAAATCGAGGAGCACGAGGACGACGGCGGCCTGACGTTGAGCGTGCAGATCGAGGAATCCGGCCGGCTCATCGGCCGCCACGGCCAGACGCTTGGCGACCTTCAGTATCTGCTCAACCGGCTTCTCTTCAAGCTGGACCCCGCCGCGCCGAAGGTCACCGTGGATGTCGGCGGCTACCGCCAGCAGGCGCGCGAGGCGCTCATCAAAAAGGCGAAGGAAGCCGCCGAGAAAGTCCGCAAGTGGGGTGACGTCATCGAACTGGAGCCGCTCAACGCATACGACCGCCGCCTTGTGCACCAATCGCTCAAGGACGATCCCGACATCGAGACGCAGAGCATCGAGGTCGAGGGCACCGACAGGAAGGCCATTCTCCTCAAGCCGCGCCGTCCCGCGAAGAGCTGACGCGAACGCGCCGCGCCGTTCACCGCGCAAACGGCCAGGACTTCGTGTGCTTCGACCACGCGAGGAACACCACCACGCCGACCACGAGCGTTGCGAGTCCGAACGCGATGATTTTTCCGCCCGAAGTTACGAAGAGGAATAACCATCCCGCCAGCGCCACGAGGCACGGCAGCGGATACAGCCAGATGCGATAGGGCCGCTCCATTTTCGGCGCGCGACGGCGCAGCAGCATCACGCCGCACACCTGCCCGACGAACTGCACGAGCAGCCGCGTCGCCAGCAGCGCGTCAATCACCGCATCCAGCGGGAAGAAGCTCGCCGCGACGGACAGCACACCCACGACGAGCAGAGACACGTGAGGGAAGTTCCGCGTCGGATGCAGCCTGCCGAACACGCTGAAAAAGTAGCCTTCGCGCGCCGCCGCATACGGGATGCGCGAGTAGCCGAGCAGCAGCGCGAACACCGAGCCAAGCGTCGTCCACAGCACGAGGAACGTGAACACCACGGCCACGCCGCGCCCGTGCAGGCGTTCCATGAAGATGCTCACGATATTGTCAGCGACTTCCTTGTGCTGTTCCACCGGCACAAACTCGCGCCATGGCACCACGCCGATGATCGAGAGGTTCATCGCGACGTAAATGATCGCCACGCCGATCACGCTGACGAGCACCGAGCGCGGGATGGTTTTGCCCGGCTCCTTCACCTCGTCGCCGATGTAACAAACGTCGTAGTAGCCGAGATAATCGTAAATCCCGATGCGCGCCGCCGCTCCGAGGCCGATGAAAAAACCGAGCGAGAGATTGAATGCGCCGGGCGGAAAATCGAAGGCGACCTTCGGATTGAAGTGCAGCGCGCCCGTGACGATGACCGCGCCGACGGTGACGAGCACGCCGATCCACAGGCTCACGGTGATTTTCGCAACGGACGTGATCTGCCGGTAGAGCAGCAGGATTGCGAGCGCGCCGAT
This sequence comes from uncultured Verrucomicrobiota bacterium, assembly GCA_964589935.1. Lineage (GTDB taxonomy): Bacteria > Verrucomicrobiota > Verrucomicrobiia > Limisphaerales > VHCN01 > VHCN01. The sequence goes on from CAZPVD010000011.1 coordinate 87,294, forward strand.
GGCGATGCTCATTGCGTAACGGTCGAAGTCGCTCATTCCCGGCAGCACGTAACCGGCGTATTGCGCGAAGCCGATGTAGGCCGTCGCGATTTCCATCGGCCCGCTCAACACAAACTGCCAGATGAACAGGAACGCCATGAAGCGTCCCCACGTCTGGTGCCCGTATGCTTCGCGCAAATAATGATACGACCCGCCGGAGCCGGGCATGGCCGCGCCGAGTTCGGCCCACACCATGCCGTCGGGGATCACGATGAGCATCGCGAGCAGCCAGCCGAGCATCGCCTGCGGCCCGCCGAGCGCGCTCATGAGCAGTGGGATGGTGATGAACGGCCCCATCCCGATCATGTTCGTCATGTTCAGCGCCGTGGCCTGGAGCAGGCCAAAGCGCCGCTGCAAATGCGGCTCGTGCGGGGCGGGAGCGCTCATTTCGGCGCGGGCGCGGCGTTCGTTGTCTGCGGCGCTGCCGGCTTGGGCTTCTTCCATTTTGGCGTGCCCTTGGCGATGAGCAGCGCCACGACAACGAGCGGGACGATGAACGCCATCGTGAAAACGAACAGCACGAACACGCGGAAGCCGCGCGACGCCGGTGCCGAAGAACGGATTTTTTTCCCGGTGCCTGTCATGTGCGCTCAGGCGCACCATTGCCGAAAACCACCGCCAAGTCGAGCCGCAAGCAGTCGCGTGCGATTGGGGCGCCTAAACTTCAACGCATTTTCCCGGCGCGGGCTGATAAACTTTCACCTTTGGCCAGCGCGCGTGGATTTGCTCCTCGAACCACTGCCGCGCGTCCGTGTCGCCGTGGCCGAGCAGGACGGCGCGCGGCTCGACCGAGCCGGCGAAGTCGAGCAGTTCCTCGCGGTTCGCGTGCGCGGTGAGGTCGAAGTCGAGCACCTCGCATTCGCGTGTGACCTCGCCAGAGCTGGCGCTGAAAATGAACGGCTTGCCCGGCTCGCTCGCCTTGAGACGTCCGCCGGGCGTGTCGGGATCAGCATAGCCGACGAAACAGATCGCGTGACGCTCGTCGCCCATCATGCGCAACGCGAGCTGGTGCGCGGCCGTGTGCTCGCTCATCATTCCCGCGGTCACGACGAAGATGCGTCCGCCGGAAAGCCGCATCTGATCCGCGGTATTCTTGTCGAGCACGGTGAGTTCAAGCGCGTCGTGCAGTTGCAGCGCCGGATGATTGCGGTGCGTGCGCTGCGATTGCAGGTCGTAAATCTCGGTGAACACCCGTCCCAGTCCGCCGATGTAGATGGGCTGCCGGCGGAGACGCCCCGCGCGCATGAGCAGCGCGAGCTGCGCGAGAATCTCCTGAGTGCGCCCGAGCGCAAACGCCGGGATGAGCACGCTGCCCTTGCGTTTGAGCACGCGCTGGATCGCTTCGGTGAGGCGCTCGATCTCGGCTTCACGAGTGAAGCCCGCCGGCGTGGCGCGGTTGCCGCGCGTCGTCTCCATGATGAGCACGTCGGCCTTCACGCCGTCAAAGCGCGCCTTTTGCAGGATCGTCTGGTCGTGGAAGCACACGTCGCCGGTGTAAAACAGTTTCTGCTTTTTCCCGCGCACCAGCACGCCGGCAGAACCCAGCGCGTGACCCGCGTCGAAAAATTCCAGCGTCGGCGACCGCGCGCCGTGCCGTGTCTTGTGGAACGCGCCCCATTCGACTTCACGGTTGCAGCGGAAGCCCTGAAACAGCGACGCGATGTCGTCCACCTCGTCGTGGGTGAAAAGCGGGTATTCGCGGATGCCCCGCTCCTCGCGCTCGCGGATCATCACATTGACCGAATTGTGCAGCACGCGCTCAATGAGGAAGTAGCTCAACTCCGTCATCAGCACATGCGCGCGCGGGTGATCGCGCATTGCGACCGGGAGCGAACCGACGTGATCGTGATGGCAGTGCGAAATGGCAATGGAATCCATCTCCTGGCCGCGAATCAAATCGTAGAGCGGCAGGCTGGCGTGACCGTTGAGCTTCGGATGCGTGCCCGCGTCGAGCAGCAGGCGGTGCCCGTCCATCTCGACGCACCACGCGCTCGCGCCGATGTTCTCGTCCGGGTTGAGATTGGTGATGCGCACGCTCAGTCCAGATAGCCTCGCTCCGGCAGCAAGCCGTGGCGAGACAACACTTCGCCCGTCGCGCGCAGAGTTTCCATCGGCAACGAACTGCCCGCGTGCAGCCGCGGCGGCGGCACGCTCAACGCTTTCGAGCCGTGCGCGAAGAAGTGGTCCGCCGCTTTGTTCGCATTCGCAAAGGCGTTTCCGTGCGGCAGGCCGGCAACAAGTTTGAAAATTTCGCCTACCGCGCTGGAAAGGTTCGCCGCTGCCGCGCGAGCCTGCGCCATGTTTCCAGCGCGAACGCCTTCAAGAATGCCGTGCAGCTCGCGTGCAAAACAGTTCGCCGTGCTGAGGAGAAATCCGTCGTAAGGCCCGCCCGCGCCGCGCGGCCAGCGAGCGTAATCGCCTTCCGCGCCGCGCACTAGGAACACGCCGCCCAAATCGCAGCCGTTCAGCGCGACGCGATCCGCACCGCTCGTGTCCTTGAACAGCACGAAGTTCGCGAAACGCGCGGCGAGCGTCGCGACGGTTTCGGGCGACATCTCATTCTGCGTGACCTGCGGCAACTGGTAGAGCGCGGTGGGCAGGCCGAGTTCGAGAACGGCTGCGAGCGCAGCGTGGATTTGTGTTTGATTGAGTTCGCTTCCCTCTGGCGGACAAACGGTGAAGCCGCACACGCGCGACCTCGCGAGCGCGGCATTCGAGTCAGTCGTGCCGGCACGGGCTTTCAGCCAGTTCACCGCGTCGAGAATACTTGCGCGAGCTTGAGCTGCGTCCGTCTTGAGCACACCGATGAGCACGTGGAGATCGCGCCGCGCGGCTTCGCCGAGCGCGAAGTCGAGCAAGTCGCGGATTTCCGCGTCATCCATTTCCCAGCCGTCGCCGGTCGAGCCGGGAATGAGGAAGCCCTTCACAAACGGCGCGAGGTGCCGCAGGTGCGCGGCCTGGCGCGCGCGGTCGAGTCCGCCGTCAGCGCGATAATGCGTGATGACGGGGCACCAGAGCGCTGGAACGCCGGCGGGGAAAAGGCGCGCGAGCCATTGCCGGCGCGCGGCAGAAATGTCGTTCGCGCTCACTTTGCTGCGGACGGCACGGGCCGCCACTTGATTTCGCGCACGGCGGAGCTGGTCTGATACGTCGCGATGCCGAACGGGATGCTCATCTCGATATCGCCGTAGCGCATCGAGATTTTGCGGTCGGTGATGACTTGGTTGATGATCTGCTCGTCGTCGAGCCACGCCTCGATCTTCGCCTTCGTCACGCGCAGACGGATGCGAAACCATTTGTCCTTCTGAAACGTGAGGAACTTCGTCGTCTCGTTTTCCGAGGCGTCCATGCCGTCAATGCTCGACACGCCGACGGTCGCGCCGCCCCAGCCGCCGAGCACGAGCGTTGCGTGGTTGGTGCCGACGGGGAACGTGATGCCGCAGAAAAAGTCGCTGCCCTCGATCTTCATGGCCTCGACCTGCACTTCGTAATCGCCGCCGGGCGGTGTGTTCGTGAGCGTGATGCCGCTGAGAGTCGCGCCCGCGCCGATGACGATGGCCGGCGCGCCGCCGCGGAATTTGGGATCCACACTCACGTCGCCAACGCCGCCGAACTCGGTGATCTTCCAGCCCGCGAGCGATTTGCCGTCGAACAAACTGCGCCAGCCGTCGGCTGACTTGGAACTCGTCGTGCTCTTCGTGCCGAACGGGCAGCACGCGCAGCCGCCGGCGAGCAGCGCGGCAAGGACGAATGAAAGTGGCGCGGCGAAAGCAGAAAACCGGCGCAGCAATTTCTTGGTGGTCATGCGCGCAGGATAGTTGGCGTTCCGCGCGACGGCATCAATCCATTTTTAACGCGGACGCGCGCACTCACTTCGCCGCGGATTTCAGGAACCATGTGCGCGTGTTCGCGTCCGTCGTGAAGAACTTCAGCAGCAGGTCTGCGACCTTTTGCCGGCCGCTGTTGCTCGGATGAGTGCCGTCGCCGCCCAAATCTTCGCGCGTCCAGAAAAGGCCGTCGGCCTTGCGCGGCGTCTCGCCGTCGGCCCAAAGATACGGCCCCCAGAGAAGCACCGGCGCCTTGACCTCGCCGCGCACGGGATCGGCGTTGAGCGCGGCGTTCCCGGCTGCTTGATCCAAAATCAGGCCTCGCACGGCGAACGCGCTGTCGTAGGAGTAAGGCTCGGGATTGAGCCGCGTCACGGCGTAGCCCGCGTAAATGCGACTGGAAAGATACGCGACGCGCAGGTTGGGATAACGCTGCTTTGCGGTCTGCACAATGCGCGCCATGTAGCTTTGCAGGCGCTTCGTTTCCGTCGAGAAGTCGCCCGTCGGCGCGATGACCGCCTGTTTGAGCCACACGGCCTGCACCTGCCGCGGCGTTACGCCCGCCGCGCGCACGCGCCGCTCGACCTCGGCCCAGAACGGATGTTCCGGGTCGGAAGTCTTTTGCGCGTCCTGTCCGCCTTGCGCGCCGTCCACAATGACGAGGCGCGGCGATTTGTCGGGCAAGGCGTCGGCAATCTGCTTGAAGCGCGAGAACTCCATCGTCGTGTTCGACATGCCGAGCGAGAGCAGGACAGTTTTGCCGTCGTCGGACGAATTGCCTTCTGCGTCGAGCGGGCGAATCTGCGCCGTGGCGCGGCGCGCGAGTTCGGCATGTTCCTTTGGCGGCTCGTTGCGTCCGCTGCTGTAAAGGCCGCCGTCCTGGTTTTGGTATTTTCCAGCGCCGAGTTCCGTCAGCGGCGTGAAGTGCGGCGCGGGCGGAGGTGGCTGCTGGTTGTTTTGCTGCGGTTGTGCGCCGCGCTCGCGGGCCTTGCGAGCCCGGTCGTAGTAGGCCTGTTCGTCCGGCGTGAGTTTCTCGCCGCGCTGGGCCTTTTGATGCAGTTCGCGCGCCTTGTTCCAGTCAATGCGCTCCTCAGCCTGCTTTGCGGGGGAGGGTTTGTTTTCCTGTTGCTGCGCGGTGGCGAACACGGCGATTGCACCAATGAGGACGAGCAACGCAAGCGGGCGGATGGCTTTCATACTGCCTTCCTGTAACGCCGATATGCGGCAGCGGCAAGCACGCAGATTGTGCCGACGATGCTACCGGAAACCAACTCGATCAAAAGTGCGCCTCATCGCTTCGAGGCTTCTTCGAGTGCCTGCTTGGCGAGAAGAGCCACAAGGCCGTCGGAGTCCCTCGATGCGGCTTCGAGCGCGGCGGCACTTTTCTTCGTCCCGATGACTTTTAGAATCTGGCAGGCGTCGCGACGGACTTCAGCGGATTTATCCTCGAGCAGTTTCAACACGGCCGGCTCGGCTGCATCGCCGATGGACTTGAGCGCGGTGCCCGCCTGAAACTGCTCCTTGCGCTTGGCGACCATCTGCGCGAGAGGCTCGATGCCGCGCGAATCCTTGAGACGGCCAAGCGCATCAATGGCGGCCCATCGGACGGCGAATTGTGCGTCGTCAAGCGCCTTGACTAGCGGTTCAGCGGCGTCAGAAGTGCCCCAAACGCCGAGGGCTTTGGCGGCATTCTGCCTCGTGAACTGATCCGAATCCTTCAACAGCTCCAGCAACAGCCCAGTGACCTCGGCCTTGCTGTTGTCGTCGGGCTGAACCGTCGCCAGCCGGCCGAGGGCAATGCTGCGCTTGGTCTTGTTGTCGCCCTTGAGGTCGGCAATCAATGAAGTGCGCTCATCGGCGTTCACGGCCTTGAGTTCCGGCTTCGGCGGAAGTTCCGCGGCCTTTTGCGCGGCGACCAGTTCCTCGCCTTCGAGGAGCTTGCACGTGAGCGTGAGCGGAACACGGACGGTCGTGTTTTCGGTATTATCGGTGAGCGTTCCCTTGAACTCCACGGCGCGGATCAGGCCGCGGCGAAGGTCGAAGCTGTTCGTGCCCTCGCCCGTGAGCGACATGCGCGGCTGGCCGGCGACGGTCTGCGCCGTCTTCAGCTCGTATTTGCGAATGATGGGAACCGTGCTGCCGTCGCCCTTGCCGAGCGTGAATGAAGTTTTTTCCTTCGCAGGCAGACGGATTTCCTTGATGCGATACAGGCGCGAAACAGGCGACGTGAATTCTTTTTCCTCCAGAATGATGACGCAATCGCCGGTGACTTCCCACGAAGATTTGCCCGCCGTTGGCAGCGATTCAGTGACCACATGCGAGAGGTCGCCGAGCGCCTGCGGCAACGCCGAGCGGCCGGTCTCCTGTAGCACCTGACCCTTGGAGTCCATCTGCACTTCATTCGGCCGGGCGAAGCGCCCGCCCGGCAGGCCAAACTCGCCAAGCCGGAAACCGCCGGGCCGGAACATCGGCGGGCCGCCAATCGCGCCGGGGAGAATCGAGCCTTGCTTGGATTTTCGCTGTGTGTGGAGCGAGCTGCGCGTGGTGAAAGTGATGGCATCGGTCGTGGCGGACTTGACCGCGTAAGTGGCCGTGCCCGTGACGGTCTCGGTGTAGTCCGGCTCGGTGGCTTCGAGTCGCACGGAATAAACATAGTTCGAGCCGGCTTTGAACTGGTAACGCAAATCAGGCGTGGCGGCGCGGCTTGGGACAACGGGGCCGCACAGCAAACCGGCCAGTGCAAGGCGAAGTGTCATGTGAATGGATGGGCGTTTCATAGAGATTAACCGGATAATACGGATGAACTTCGCACCGGCAAGGGTTTTGCAAAAATGGTGTGTGTTTGAATTAGTGAGAGCCGCTCCGCTTCAATGACGCGCGCTCGCAACGCGCAGCCAGTCCTCGTGGTCGAGATACCAGCGCACCGTTTCACGCAGGCCGGCATCGAAATCGCGCGCCGGTTTCCAGCCAAGTTCGCGTTCGATCTTTGATGGATCAATCGCATAACGCCGGTCATGCCCGGGCCGGTCTGCGACGTGCGCGATGAGCCGGCGCGAATTGCCGCCGAGTTGCGGTGCGAGTTCGTCCACGAGGCCGCAAAGGCACTCGACAATGCGGAGGTTCGTCCACTCGTTGCGCGCGCCGATGTTGTAAGTCTCGCCGATGCGCCCGCGCGTCAGCGCCAGCCACAGCGCCTCCGCATGGTCGCGCACGTGCAGCCAGTCGCGCACCTGCAAGCCGTCACCGTAGAGCGGCACTGCGCGGCGCGACAGGATGCAATGAATCGCAACGGGGATGAGTTTCTCTGGAAATTGAAACGGCCCGTAATTGTTCGCGCAGTTTGTGATGATCGCGGGCATTTCGTAGGTGCGATGGTATGCCTGAACAAGCATATCTGCCGCGGCCTTGCTGGCCGAGTAAGGCGAGCTCGGCGCGTAGGGCGACGCCTCCGTGAACGCGCCCAGTTCGCCAAGGCTGCCATAAACTTCATCCGTGGAAACATGAACGAACCGCGCGCCGCCCGCTGACTCCTTCCAAAACGCGCGGCAGGCTTCGAGCAGGTGAAACGTGCCGACGACGTTCGTGTGGATGAACGCGTCCGGCCCGGCGATCGAGCGGTCCACGTGCGATTCCGCCGCGAGATGCAGCACGTGCGAGATGCGGTGCGCGCGCACGACACGGAGCACCTCCGCCTTGTCGCGCAAATCCACGCGCTCGAAGATATGCTTGGGATGCTTCGCGACGTCGGCAATGTTCTCCAAATTTCCCGCGTAAGTGAGGCAGTCGAGGTTGACAAGGCGCGTGACCTCGGGCCGGTCAATCACGTGACGGATCACGTTACAGCCGATGAAGCCGGCGCCGCCGGTGACGAGAAGGTTCATGCGCGTTCGGATTTTAGCCGTGAACCGCGTCGCGCGACAAGTTCGCTCGCGCTTCAGGAGCGCGGATGGAACTTGCGGTGAACCTCGCGCAGCCGGCTGCCCGCGACATGCGTATAGACCTCCGTCGTCTGTAGGCTCGCGTGGCCAAGCAGCTCCTGAATCACCCGCAAATCCGCGCCATGCTCGAGCAAATGCGTCGCGAAACTGTGCCGCAGCATGTGCGGCGTGATGTTGCGTTCAATGCCCGCGAACCGCACGCGGCGCTTTATGCGCAGCCACATCGTTGTGCGCGCGAACGGCGTGCCGCGCCGCGTGAGGAACACAGCCGCCGGCGAACGCGAGGTGACGAGCTTGGGCCGTCCCGCTTCGAGATAACGCTGAATCGCCGCCACCGCCGTGCGCCCGACCGGCACGACGCGTTCCTTGTTCCCCTTGCCGATGACATTGATGAAGCCTGCTTCGAGATGGAGTTGTTCGAGTCGCACGCCGCGCAACTCCGCCAGCCGCAGCCCGCTCGCGTAGGCGAGCTCGAGGATGGCCTGGTCGCACAGCGCCTCCGGCGTGCCCTCGCTTGGCGGTGCGAGAAGTTTCGCGATCTCATCGTTCGTCAGCGACTTGGGCAGGCGCTTCCAGCGGCGCGGAAGCGACAGATTTTCCGCGACGTTCACCGGCAGGAATTTCTCCTGCTCGGCGAAGCGGTAGAAGGCGCGCAGCGCGGCGATTTGCAGATAGACGCTTTCGCCGCTCAGGCGGCGTTTGCTTTCTTTGGCAGGGCCGGCCAAGCCCCGCTCGCGCTCGTGCTGGAGGAAATCCATCAGGTGCCGCAGTTCCACCGCGCGCCAGTCGCGCAGCCCATGCGCCTCTGCCCAAGCGACAAACCGCCCGATCAACCCGGCATAAGTCGCCGCCGTATTCTCCGCCTGCCCACGCTCGTGCCGCAGGTAGGTGAGGAAGTCTTCAACGAGGGCGTGCATCATTCAGGTGGCGGCTCAGGAGAGGGAGGCAGTTCCAAGCGGACTGTCACCCGGCTTGCAGGCCGGGGCGGCAGAGCGATCCGAATTGTTTCCTTCAGCGGGCGCAGCCTGCGCGAACGATGACGCGCAAGGAGGCTGTCAAACTTGGGATTCAGCTTGGGGATCCTAGCCACTTGTTCGCGTGCGAAATCAACCACCTTTTCAGGACTTCCCCGCTGTAACATGTTTTCAACGCGCACAAACTCTGCCCTAGAGATGAAGAGGACAAGGGGCGAGAACTGTGCTGAGACGGCGCCAATCACGCGTTCCGACAGCTTGGATCGCCCCGCCGCCGAGCAGACTGTGCCGTCAAGAATGACTCGATGATACTCAACCGTCTCCCACTCGCGGCCACGATTGCGTGCTGACTGAACAGACTCGAAAACAAGCTTGTTGGAGTAACTATCCTGCTCGAATCCTTCGGAGAGAAACAGGCCAAGCGAATCCTTAAATTCGACGACGCACAAGCTCGTCTCCGAGGCGCTCACAGCCGTCAACAGCGAGCCAGCTCGAACCAACAGTGGCTTGGTTTCTTCTTCTCCCGGATTCTGGTTCACGCGTCTTAATTGACGCTACAGCTTCCGTCCCGTCAACCGCTCATAGGCCTCCAGATACTTCGCGGTCGTCTTGGACACGATGTCGGCGGGGAGCACGGGGCCGGGCGGCTGCTTGTTCCAGTCGAGCGTCTCGAGGTAGTCGCGCACGAACTGCTTGTCGAAGCTCGGCTGGCCCTTGCCGGGCGCATACTGATCCGCAGGCCAGAAGCGCGACGAGTCGGGCGTGAGCACTTCGTCAATCAGGATGAGTTTCCCGTCGAGCAGGCCGAACTCGAACTTCGTGTCCGCGATGATGATGCCGCGCTGCCGAGCGTATTCGCGGGCGCTCTTGTAAATCGTCAGGCTCAAGTCGCGCGCGCGTTCGGCGATTTCCGCGCCGACCATCTTGGCCGCGACATCGAAGGAGATGTTTTCGTCGTGGCCGGTCTCGGCCTTGGTCGCCGGCGTGAAGATCGGCTCCGGCAGCTCGCTCGATTCCTTCAGGCCCGCCGGCAGCTTGATGCCGCAGACGGTCTGGTTCGCCTTGTATTCCTTCCAGCCGGAGCCGGCGAGGTAGCCGCGCACGACGCACTCGATGGTGAGCGGTTGCGCCTTTTTCACGATCATGCTGCGGCGGGCGATTTTGTCCGCGAAGGGCCGGAGCTGATTCGGCAACGGGTCGTTGGCTTTCGCAAGGCGGTGGTTCGGCACGAGCCGCTCGGTCTGGTCGAACCAGAAGTGCGAAATCTGCGTGAGCACCTCGCCCTTGCGCGGGATGCCGTTGGGCATGACCACGTCGAAGGCCGAGATGCGGTCGCTCGCGACGAAGAGGAAGCTGTCGCCGAGGTCGAAGACTTCGCGGACCTTGCCGCTCTTGACCTTGGTGACACCGGGCAAATCAATCTGAAGCAGTGTCTCGTTGTTCATCGCGCGGGATGATGCGAAGCGGAGTTCAAAGTTCAAGTTTCAAAGTTCAAGGCCGACAAACGGCAAAGCGGAACGGCACTTTGAACCTTGAACTTTGAACCTCGAACTTCATCCTCTCTGCATGCATTTTCTCGTCACCGGCGGCGCGGGCTTTATCGGCTCGCACGTGTGCGAGCGTTTGCTGCGGGACGGCCATACCGTCTGCGCCTTTGACGATCTGAATAACTTCTATTCGCCAGCCATCAAGCAGCAGGCCATCCGCGAACTCCAGTCCCTCGCGAAGCCCTTCACGTTCGTCCACGGCGACATCACGGACCGCGCGGCGGTCGAGGAATTGTTCGCCAGCGAAAACTTCGATCAAGTCATCCATCTCGCCGCTCGTGCCGGTGTTCGCCCGAGCCTCGCGGAACCCGCCCTTTACCAGCGCGTGAATGTCGAAGGCACCGTGAACCTGCTCGAAGCCGCGCGCACTCGCGGCGTGAAGAAATTCACCATCGCCAGCTCGTCCTCGGTTTACGGTGTGAATGCGAAGGTGCCGTTCTCCGAGAGCGACCCGATTTTCAGCGCGATTTCGCCGTATGCCGCGAGTAAGCTCGCGTGCGAAGCGCTCGGCCACGTGTATCATCACGTCTACGGTTTCGACATTGCGATGCTGCGCTTCTTTACGGTCTACGGCCCGCGCCAGCGGCCCGATCTGGCGATCCACAAGTTCGCTGCGCTCATCCGCGCGGGCCGGCCGATTCCGGTTTTCGGCGACGGCTCGACCGCGCGTGACTACACCTACATCACCGACACGCTCGACGGCATTCTTGCTTGCACACGACGCGAGTTCGGCTTCGAGATTTTCAACCTCGGCGAATCGCAGACGGTAAAATTGAGCCGCCTCATCGAACTGCTGGAACATTCGCTCGGCAAAAAAGCCGTGCTCGACCGCCAGCCGCCACAGCCCGGCGACGTGCCGATCACGTTTGCCGACATCGCGAAGGCCCGCGCGAAGCTCGGCTACAACCCGCGTGTGAAAATCGAGGAAGGCATCCCGCTTTTTGTTGAGTGGTTTCGCCGCGCCGGTGTCCAAACGAGCAAACCATGAGCGCCGCCGCCAAACTCCTCTGCGACCTCATCGCGCTGCCGAGCGTGAATCCGGCGTTTCTGCCGGACGCGCCTGATCTCACCGGTGAGCGTCGCGTGGCGGATTTCCTCGCGTTTCAGGCGGACCGCGTCGGGCTGGAGATTGAGTTTCAGGAAGTTTTCCCCGGTCGGCCGAACTTGCTCGCGCGCCTCACGCCCGCCGGCAAAATCTCGCACCGCATCCTGCTCGCGCCGCATCTCGACACCGTGGGTGGCACGGCGGAACAGTTCAAGCCCGTGGCAAAAAATGACCGCATTTTCGGACGCGGCGCGTGTGATACGAAGGGCAGCGTCGCCGCGATGTTCACCGCGTTGCTCGTTGTCGCCGCGGGCAAGGAACGTCCAAAGGAAACGGAAATTATTTTCGCCGGCCTAGTGGACGAGGAGAACGGACAGAGCGGCTCGCGCGCGCTGGCGGCGAGCGGTTTCAAGGCCGACCTCGCCATCGTCGGCGAACCGACACGGCTTGAAGTCGTCAGCGCGCACAAGGGCGACCTGTGGCTGCGCCTCGAAACACGCGGCCGCTCCGCGCACGGTTCCACGCCCCATCTCGGTCGCAACGCCGTGCTCGAAATGGCCCGTGTGGTCGAACTCCTCGAAACGACTTACGCCCGCGAACTCGCCCGCCGCCGCGCGCACCCGCTCCTCGGTCACGGCACGATCAACGTCGGCGCGATCCGCGGCGGCGTGCAGGCGAACATCGTGCCCGGCGAGTGCAGCATCATCGTGGACCGCCGCACGTTGCCGGGTGAAATGGAGGCAAGTGTCCGCCGAGAACTCGGCGCACTTTTCCGCAAACACAAACTCGGCGTCACCATTCACGACACGAAGGACGCACCCTGCCACCCGACGGAAACGGATCCGAAACAGCCGCTCGTTCAGCAATTCCTCCGCACCGCGGGCAAACGCCGCACGCTCGGAGTCGCTTTTTTCTGCGACGCCGCGCCGCTCTCGGCTGCGGGCACGCCGAGCATCGTGTTCGGACCCGGCGACCTGGCGCAGGCGCACACGGCGGACGAGTGGATCGCTGTCGAATCACTCGAACGTGGCACGGCCATTTTCACGCGGTTCCTCCAGTCGCTGCCGTGAGACTCGCCTTTCTCACGCACGAACCTTTTTTTCCGCCCAGCGGCGGTGGCTCCGCCGAGGCCGTGTATCTCGTCGAGGAACTCGTCGGGCGCGGGCATGAAGTCCATGTGTTCTGCCCCGCGATTGCCGACGCGGACGCGGTGGCGAAGCGGCTGAACATTCACCTGCACCAGTTCACGGGCTGGCAGATGGGCCGCTACGCGCGCTTCCGCAATTTCAAATATCTCCTGTATCCGTTCGCGCTCACGCGAATGGTCGAGCGCGCCGCCCGCGAGGTGAAGTTCGACCTGTTCCTCTCGCAGCACACCATCTCAGCGGTTGCCGCCGGTCGGCTGAAGCGGAAGCTTCGCGTGCCCGTGGTGATGAACTTTCTCGATTACCTCACCGGCTTCATGGAGACGTGGCCGCCGTGGGTCGCGCCGAGGCCGTTCGTCCGCGCGCTGATGAATTACGAACTCTCGCTGCCGCGCCGCTTCAACGCCGACGGGATCATGACCGTGAGCGACACGCTCGCGGATTACTTCGCCGATGCGGGTTTTGCACGCGAACGCATCCAGCCGATTTACTATGGCTACGATGCGGAGTTGTTTCGTCCGCTTGAAGCGGGCGCGCCGCGCCCGTCGCATCCGGTCGTCGTCATGCACGGCTCGTTCGACCAACATCACTTGCAGGAAATCGCGCGCGTTGCCGTGCTGCGCGTGATCGCGGCGCGGCCGGAAGTGCAATTCAAATTCATCGGACGCGAGACGCCGACGTTGAACAATTTCCTCTCGCGCGTTCGCGCCGAAACACCGAATGCAAAACTCACGACGACCGGCTTCGTGCCCTACGCCGAAGTCGCGCAGCATCTTGCCAGCGCGACGGCCGGCATCATCCCTTACGAGGAGTCGCGCGGCACGCACTGCGCGTTCGTGGCGAAAGTGGTCGAGTATCTCGGCACTGGAATTCCCGCCGTCTGCACGCCGCTGAACAACGTTAAGCGCTACTTCGCTAGCGAACCGGCGATCAAGTTCAGCAGTTTCGATGGCGCGAGTTTTGGTGATGCGATCCTCACGTGGATCAACGAACCGACGGAAAAGCGTGCCGCGCTCGGGCTCGCCGCGAGCGAGCGTGTGAAGACGTCGCTCGACTGGCGCGCGTTGAGCCGGCGCGCGGCGGAATTCGTCGAAGAAGTCCAACGCAACGCATGAGCGAGCACGAGTCCAAGCAGAGTTTCTTCCGCCAGAGCGGCTGGCTGGTGATCGCCACGGTTACGGCGGGCGTGTTCATGTGGGCAGTGCATCTCTTCAGCAAAAAAATTCCCGAAACGGAATACGGCGTGCTCGGCACGATGCTGCAACTGCTCAACTGGGTGACGATTCCCGCGGTCGGCTTGCAGATGGTCTTTGCGCAGCAGGCGAGCGCGGCGCTGACAGACACGCAGCACCGCGAGTTGGCCGGCGCAGTGCGCGCGGTGCTCAAGGGCGTGTTCGTGCTGTGGGCCACTGTCGCGCTCTTCGTCGCGTGGCGGCAAAAGGAAATCTGCTCGACACTGAAAATTGCCAACCCCGCCGCGTTGTGGCTGACGTTGTTTTCCGGGCTGGTGATGCTCGCGCTGCCGGTCCTCCAAGGTGTGATGCAAGGGCGGCAGAACTTCACGTGGTATGGCGCTACGGGAATTTGCCACGGCGCGGGAAGATTTTTTTCGGCAGGTTTCATCGTGTTTGTGTTTGGCGGCTGGGCGGCGGGCATTTGCGCGGGAATTCTGTTGGGATTGCTCGCGGCGATCGCGGTCGCCGCATGGCAGTGCCGCGATGTGTTTTGCGGCGTGGCGCCGCCGCTGGCGTGGCGCGAATGGCTGCGTCGCGTCCTGCCACTGACGCTCGGTTTCGGCGCGGGACAGTTCATGTTCAGCGCGGATCAGGTGTTTGTGCAAAGCAGTTTTCCGGCGGAGGCGACGGGGCCTTACGTCGCGGCGGGCACGCTGGCGCGGGCGCTGGTCACTTTCACAGGGCCGCTGGCGGCGGTGATGTTCCCAAAGGTTGTGCGCAGCGTCGCGAAAGCCGAGGGCACGGACGTGCTGCGGCTCACGCTGCTGGGCGTGCTCGTGCTCGGCGGCGGCGGCGCGTTCGCGCTGACGGTGCTCGCGCCGTTCGTGATCAAGCTGGGGTTCAATCCGAAGTTCGTCAGCATCGCGCCGCTGGTGCCGTGGTTCGCGTGGGCGATGGTGCCGCTGGCGCTGGCGACGGTGCTGGTGAACAACCTGATGGCGCGCGGCGTGTTCCGGGCGACGGTGCCGCTGGCGGTGGTGGCGGGGGCTTACGCGGCGGGACTCGCGATGCTCGTGCCGAAGTTCGCGGTGGAACTGGAGCGCATGACGGCATTCATCCGCATCACGCAACTGCTCGGCTGCTTCAACCTGCTGCTGCTCACGGTCGCGATGTTCTTTACCCGGAGCGAAGCAAAGCGGTCACAGGCGAATTGAAATTCGCCGGCCGCTACTTCACCGCGCCGAGCGTTTTCTTCAGCCACTCGACGAGCTGTTCCTTGTATTCGGGATGCGCCTTGTCCCAGCCGCCCATGCCGTGGCCGCCGCCGGGGATGGTGATGAGTTCGCAGGCGTTGCCGAGCGCCTTCATCCGCTCCTGAAACTTTACCGACTGCTCGTAAGGCACCTGCGCGTCGGTGTCACCGTGGATTTGGAGGAAGGGCGGCAGGCCTTTGCGCAGATACGTCGTCGCGGACGCGGCGCGCAGCGTCTTCCACGCATCGTCATTCAAGTCGGTCAGGCCGAACAGCGCCGTCATCGAAGGCCCGAGCGCGTTGCGGCTCTTGACTTGGAATTCCAAATCATGCGGCGCGTAGAACGGCACGACAGCGGCGACGCGCGTCTCGCCCTCGCCACGCACACCGACGTAGGACACGAGATGTCCGCCCGCCGACTCGCCGACGAGCGCGATGCGTTTCGGGTCGGCCTTGTATTCCTTCGCGTGCGTCTTGACCCAGCGGATGGCGGTCATGACATCGTCGGCGCCCGCGGGCCAGCGGTGCTGCGGCGCGAGCCGGTAGTTAATGGTGAACCAGGTGAAGTCCGCCCTCGTGAGCGGCTCGAACAGAGGTTTGATGTAAGTCGTCTTGTCGCCGCGCATGAAGCCGCCGCCGTGGACGAGGATGACGGTCGGGAACGGCCCCGCGCCGTCCGGGATGTTCGCGTCGAGCGTGAGGTTCGTGCCGCCGGCCTTGGCGAACTCGATGTCGGTCCTGAGTTCGGCGCGCGCGGCGGAGGCGAGCAACAAGAGGCAAAAGAGGTAACGCATGGGCTGAGTGTTACTGATTCGTCAGCGTTCGTAAACTCGGCGGTTTTCAGTCGCTTTGCTTCTTTTTGCCCTTTTTCTTTGGCGCGGCCTTGTCGCCGTCGTTGGCGGCTGCGGGCTTGTTCGCCGCCGGCATCGGGGCTTTGATTTCTTCGCGCCACGCGAGCATTTTGGAGCGCAGTTCGCGAGTCTTGTCGGGCAGTTCCTTCGCGAGGTTTTTCGATTCGCCGATGTCGTCCTTGAGGTTGTAAAGCTCCAGCCGGCCGTCCTCGAAGAACTCCATCAGCTTCCAATCGCCGACCTCGATGGTGCCGACCGGCGTGGTGCGCCACGAGTTCGCCCCCGCGCCGAGATAACCGGGGAAGTGCTGGTAGATGGCGTCGCGTTTGAGCGAAGCGCTCGCATTGCGGAACAGCGGCACGAGGCTCTCACCGTCGAGGATTTGCTTCTCGGGTCGCTTTGCGCCGGCGATGTCGAGGAAGGTCGGGAAGATGTCCACGTGAATCGCCGGCACGTCACACACGGAGCCGGGCTTCGTCACACCGGGCCAGCGCACGATGAACGGGTCGCGCGTGCCGCCTTCGTAGAGGCTGCCTTTTCCGCTGCGCAGCGGGAAATTGTCCGTCACGTCGCTGCCCTGTTTGATGCCCTCGCGCACGTAGCCGCCGACGCCGCCGTTGTCGCTGGAAAAAATCAGCACCGTGTTTTCCGTAAGCTTGAGTTCCTCAAGCGTCGTCATCACGCGGCCGACGCTTTCATCCACGCTGTAAATCATCGCGGCGTAAGTCGGGTTGTTGTGGCCACCAACGGCTGGCTTGGGTTTGAACTTCTCGATGAGGTCGGCCTTCGCCTGGTGCGGCGCGTGCACGCCGAAGTGCGGCAGGTAAAGGAAGAACGGCCCGTCCTTGTGCCGCGTGATGAAGTCCACCGCCTTGTCCGTGAGCCAGTCGGCGAGATAAATGCCCTTGGGATACTCGACCGGCGGCTGCGTCTTGAAATCGAAATGCAGTCCCATGCTCGTGATGGCATCGTCGAAGCCGCGCTGGCTGGGATGAAATTTGCCCTGCTGACCGAGGTGCCATTTGCCGAACATCCCGGTCGCGTAGCCGGCGGTCTTGAGCTGCTGCGCGATGGTGGATTTCTCCAACGGCAGTTGCTCGACGTTGTCCACGGGCCGCAACGGGCGCGTCTGCCACTCGAAACGGTCAATGCCGCCGACGGTGTAGATGCCTGTGCGCGGCGCATACTGGCCGGTCATGAGCGCGGCGCGCGTGGGCTGGCAGTTCTGGCAGTTGTGGTAGCGGGTGAACTTTGTGCCCTGCGCCGCGAGCCGGTCAATGTTCGGCGTCTCATAATACTTGCTGCCGTAGCACGCGACGTCCGTCCAGCCGAGGTCGTCGGCGAGGATGAAAATGATGTTCGGCGGGCGCGCGGCGGCACAGGCGATTTGCGCCGCGAACACGATGCACAGGAGGAGCGAGGTTCTCATGGTGTGGCAAACTCAGACGCACTAGGACGTGAGGCTGGTTTCAATAAAACGCCTCCGAGCAGCTTCAAGACTGCCGCGCTGCCGTGGCCGACTGCGCCCAAGCGACGAGTTCGTCGGCATTCTCCATGACATCGGCGGGGACCTCGTAATATTTGCCGAGGGTTTGCCGGGCGTTTGGCTGGAAGGGCTTCATGCCTTGCTTTACGTAACGCCGTCGCGTCGTGGCATTCGTGCTGAAGTAAAGGCGGCCTTTGAAGATGATACCGAAGAAAACATTGCCGCAGTAAAGACCGTGCCCGCCAAACATCGGGCGGGCCTCGATACTTCCAAGCGTCCGAAGCTGGTCGAGCACGAACTCCTTGAAGCTCTCGCCTGTCACGCGTCAGTAGTTCGCCTGAATCTTGGCGAGGATCGTCCGCGAGAAGCTCTCGTCGCCGAACGTCCCGATCCGGATGCGCACCTCGGTGACTTTTTCGCCGGCGTTCTTGAGGGTGATCATCACGCGTTTGTCCGCGGCGCCGACGACTTCGTATTTCGCGACGAGCGCGTCCTTCTTTTTGCTGACCGGCTTGAACTCCAGCGCCTCGACCGCCTTCTCTGTCGCGGCCCAGGCTTTTTCCATTGAGACAGGCTCATTACTCTTGAGTTCGCCATTTGTGTAGGCGACGCCGGCCGCGCCCGCGCCGACAGCCGCACCTGTGAGAAGGACTGCGGCGCAGCCTTGAATCAGCACCGCGGCGATGAACGCGAACGAGAGGCACAAAGTTTTTTTCATGAGTTAGGTTGGAAATGCGGGTTGGGTTTCGACTGAACGAGCGCAGTGTAGTTGCGCCAAATCTTCTTGTCCACAACGCGCAGTCCGCCAGCCGCGTTTCTCGCGGCTGGGAACTGCGGTGCTGGGTCCGAACACCGGCCGGTCAGGCCGGGCAGCCCGCTGGTTCAGAACCCGGCCTTGATCTTGGCGTGGACTTGGCGCGAGACAGTCTCGTCGCCGAACGTGCCCACGCGGATGCGGAATTCCGTCACCGTGTCGGAGGTTTTCTTAAGTTTGATGACCACTTTCTTGTCGCCGGCACCTTGGGCCTCGAACATCCCATCAACGCCGGTCTCATTTTGTTTCACGACCGTGAACTGCAGGTCTTTCATCGCGTTCTCGGTGGCCTTCCATGCCTTGTCCAGGGTGACGCTTTCCGCGACCACGAGTTCGCCCTTCACATAGGCCACTCCGCCGACGCCCGCCGCCGCGCCCGCGCCGATCAAAAGCACCTCGCAACCCGTGAGCAGCGTGACCGCCAGAAGACTGACCGCATACAGACTCAGTTTCGTTTTCATACATATTCTCCTTCCTACCTTTGAAAATAGCATGAGCGCTGCCGTCTCACCTGCTTACGGCATGGGGTCTAATACCCAGTCGGGGGGAAGACCGTCGCCGCCGGAAGCTCCGGTCTGCGCCGCTAAAGCTGCGCGGGCTGCGTGAGGAGTTCGCGAATGCGCGCAAGCAGCCGGCCCGCCGCGCCGCCGTCGAGCACGCGGTGGTCGAAGCTCAGCGTGATCTCCGCCTCGGTCACGGGCACGAACTGGCCCTTCGCGTCATCCCACGAAGGCACCTTGCGCGCGGCACCGAGGCCGAGCACGAGCGTCTGTTCGGGCAGCGGAATCGGCGTGGCCCATGTCAGACCGAACGTGCCGAAATTCGTCACCGTCGCGATGGAACCACCCGTGGCCTCCGCCGGCAGGCGTCGCTGGCGCGCGAGGTCGAGCAGTTCGTTGTAGCGCGGAAGAAGTTCGGACAAACTCTGCCGTTCGACGCGGCGTATCACCGGCACGAGCACGCCGTCCTCGGCCTCGACGGCGAAGCCCACGTCCACCGAGGCCGGATGCACGATACGATTTCCAACGAGGCGTCCGCTCGGGGCGCTGTTCTCGCCGAGCGCAATGCCGAGCGCGCGCACGGCGTAGAGCGTGATGCCGGGTTTGGGCTGCGACTTGTTGCGATGCGCCAGCAGCGCGTCGAGCGGCACCGGCAGGCCGACGGTGGCGAGCGGGCGTGTCCAGCTCCGGCGCATCGCGTCCGCCACGGCGACGCGCATCGTCGAGGCGGGCGTGAGTTTTTTGGTTTCGAGATTCGCGATGAACTTCTCGAAGTCCTCGATGGTCACGCGTCCGCCCGCGCCGCTGCCGGCGATGCCCGCGAGGTCGCTGGCGTGCAGGCCCAGCTCGTTCATGCGGGCCTTCATGCGCGGCGAGATGTAGCTCGCACCGACGGCGTTCGCAGGAACGGGCAGGCCGCGCACGGTCGGCTCGACGATGGATTTCGGCGACGCGGGCGAAGGCTTCGCGCCGTTCGCGCCGGATTCTTCCGCAGCAACCGGAGTTGCCGGTGAAGGCGTGTCAAGACCGAGGCGCGCGGCTTCCTCAGCGGTGACTTCGACGTAGCCGAGCACGTCGCCGACCGCGTAACTCTCGTGCGGCTTCGCGAGCACCTGCGCGACGCGGCCCGTGCCCGGCGCGGTGACGGTCATCGTGGCCTTGCTCGTCTCGACTTCGAGAACGTCCTGATCCGCGTGGACGGGATCGCCCGCGCTGATGAAGCAGTTCACGACCGTGGCCTCGGCGATGGACTCGCCGAGCTGCGGCATGATGATGGGAATTTTCGGCATGTTCAGAGTCGGAGAAGATTTCGCGCGGCGGAGGCGATGCTTTGCGCCGTGGGCCGGTGCGCGCTCCAGAGATTCGGGTGATACGGCACGGGTGTGTCCTTTGCGTTGAGGCGCTGCGGCGGCGCGTCGAGCAGGCCGAAGCCGTCGGTCGCGACGCGCGCGATGACTTCCGCGGTTACGCCGCCCCACGGCCACGATTCGCCGACGCAGAGCAGGCGGCCCGTGCGCGCGACCGAAGCCATCACGGTGTCGGTGTCGAGCGGCTTCACGGTGCGGAGGTCCACGACTTCAATTTCCATGCCTTCGGTGGCGAACTCCTCCGCGACAGCGAGCGCCTCGTGCAGCATCGCGCTGTAGGCGACGATGGTGAGGTCGCGGCCGGGCCGCGCGATGCGGGCCTTGCCGGCGGGGAGCGCCTCGGCGGGAAGGCGCTCGGCCTTGAGATGATAGTAAAGGTATTTGTGCTCGCAAAAAATCACCGGGTCATCAATCGCCACGGCTTCGAGCAGCATCGAGTAGGCGTCCTCGACCGTCGCGGGCGTCATCACGACGAGGCCGGGGAAATGCGCGTAGAGCACCTCGAGGCTTTGGCTGTGGAACGGCCCGCTGCCCGCCGTGCCGCCGCTCGGCAGCCGGATCGTGATGGGACACGGCACCTGCGTGCGCCAGAAAAGCGTCGCGGCCTGGTTCACGATCTGGTTGAACGCGACCGTTGAGAAATCGGCGAACTGCATCTCGATGATGGGCCTCATGCCCTCGATTGCCGCGCCGATGGCGGAGCCAATCATGGCATCCTCGCTGATGGGCGAGTCCAGGACGCGACCGGGAAATTCCTTCGCGAGATTTTTTGTGGCCTTGAACGCGCCGCCGAAGCTGCCGACATCCTGCCCGTAGATGAACACGCGCGGATCATCGGCCAGCGCCCGCGCCTGCGCCGCGCGAATGGCTTCGAGGTAGGTGATGCTCATCGAGGAATCTCAACGCCCATCATAAACGGTTATTGAAAACGCCGTGAACCATGAACAAAACGAAACCGGCCAAGAAGGGCATCCATCTGTGACGCGCGGTGCGAGGCGAAATTAAACAAAGAATCAAAACACAGAATAAGAGAACTAATGCAACAACCATAATCTCGTGATTGCCAAAAACGTGAACTCTATCGGGATAAAGCGGCAGCAATAATAAACTGATCCCGTCGAGGAGATATGCCATTCGATTCGATGAAAAGCCGCGGACTGATAATTTCAGATTAAATTCCATGTCTCGTGAAGTGGCCCATCGCGTCACGCGGCGTCGTGCGTTTCGCCCAGCCGTTTCTCTGAGAGCGCGTGCCAGTCTTCCTTGGCGGGATCGGGCTGCGGATCGCGCTGCGCGGTGGCAACGGCTTCCTCAATCTGATGAATGGCATCCGCGCGCCACATTTCGATGGCCTTCGTCTCGACCCAGCCTTGCTTGAGCGCGTGGGATTCGGCGACCTTGAGACAGTCTCGCCCGCTTGGGGCGAGCTTGAGTTTTGAGTCCACGTAACTCGCGTCGTCGTGCTCGCCGTGGCCGCAGAGGCGGAGCAGCTTGGCGACGACCATCTGCGGGCCGCGGCCTTCGCGCGCCGCGCCGGTCGCGCGGGCGATTGCGTCGAGGCACGAGGCGAGGTCGGTGCCGTCCACGTTTTGGCCGGCGACGCCGTAGCCGGCGGCCTTGTCCACGAGGTCGCGGCAGGCGAACTGGCGCTCAGTGGGCGTGGAGTAGGCGTATTGGTTATCCGCGACGACGAGCACCAGCGGAAGTTTTTCCACGGCGGCTTGGTTCAACGCTTCGTGGAACGCCCCGGTGGAAGTGCCGCCGTCGCCGATGCTCGTGGCGCCGATGGAGCCGCTCACACCTTTCATGCGGCGTGCAAGAAGGATTCCGTTCACGACGGAAATCATCGCGCCGAGGTGTGAAATCATCGGCAGCAGGCCGGCCTTCGGGCGGCCGCGATGGATGTTGCCGTCGCGTCCGCGCATCGGGCCGAGCGCGGAGCCGAGGTGCGTGCGCACCGCGTCGAGCACGCTCTCGCCAAACGCGAGCCGTCCCGCGCAGTCGCGGATGAGCGGCGCGAACACGTCGCCGGGCCGCAGATGCGCGCCCAGTGCCGCGCTCAACGCCTCCTGCCCGCGTCCGAGGAAGAGGCCGCCGTAAATTTTTCCGCCGCGATAGAGGCTCACGAGCTTGTCGTCAAGCAGACGCGCCAGGAGCATCCACCGGTATGTGCGCAGGTAGAGTTCACGGAAGGCGTCCGATGCGCTCGTGGCCGCGGCGCTTGCGGAAACGGAAGGCATGGCCGTCGCGAAAGACTGAACCATGCCTCTTTTTACGCCGATGCGGGCCGGCGGGCAACGATTCTTTCCCGAAGCGGGGAAATATTTTCGCGCACGGCCGGCGCAGCGAGGATTTGATTCGACAAGCCGCGCGCATCGCACGAAATTCTCCCTCCATGTTGAATCAGGAAGCTGTCCTCGACGCGTTGAAGGCCGTAAAGTATCCCGGCTACTCGCGCGACATCGTGTCGTTCGGTCTTGTGAAGGAGGTCGCCGCCAACGCCGGTGCCGTGAGCGTGCGGCTCGAATTGACTTCTCCAAATCCCGAGGTCGCGAAGCAACTCAAGGCCGCGTGCGAGCAAGCGTTGAAGTCGCTGGATGAGGTGAAGCACGTCTTGATCGAGGTCAAGCAGCCGCAGATCGCGCAAGCTGCCGCCGTGCCTCCGGTGCGCTCTGGCGTGCCCGGCATCAAGCGCGTCGTCGCCGTCGCCAGCGGCAAGGGCGGCGTCGGCAAGTCCACGTGCTCGGTGAATCTCGCCTGCGCTCTCGCGCAGCTCGGCCTCGAAGTCGGCCTGCTCGACTGCGACATCTACGGGCCGAGCGTGCCGCTCATGATGGGCATCAACCAGCGGCCGCTTGTCAGCCCCGAGGAAAAGCTCGTGCCGCCGATGAATCACGGCGTGAAATTGATGAGCATGGGTTTTCTGCTCGACGGCGACCAGCCGGTCATCTGGCGCGGGCCGATGATCCAGAAAACGATCCAGCAATTCATTTCGCAGGTGGACTGGGGCGCGCTTGACATGCTGCTGGTGGATTTGCCGCCCGGCACGGGCGACGCGCAACTCTCGCTCTGCCAGACCGTGCCGCTCGACGGCGGCGTGATCGTGACGACGCCCCAGGAGGCCTCGCTCGGCGTCGTGCGCAAGGGCATCGCGATGTTCGAGAAAGTCAACGTGCCGATCCTCGGCATCGTGGAGAACATGAGTTACTTTACCGCGCCGGACGGCTCGCGCATCGAAATTTTCGGCCACGGCGGAGGCAAATCAGAAGCAGCACGGAGGGATTTTACGTTCCTCGGCGAAGTCCCCATCTTCGTCGAAATCCGCGAAGGCGGCGACCGCGGCGTGCCGGTGGTGGTGAGCGCGCCCAAGGGTTTGGCGGGGCAGGCCTTCGTGAAGGTTGCGGAGGCGTTGCGCGCAAAACTCGCGTGATTTGGCCAGAATCGCGCTTGCCTTCCTTGCACGCCGCAGGCAATTAAGGGGCATGGGAATGCCACAGTCGCCGGTCACCTTGACGCCGGAACAGGTCGCGGAGTTGAATTCAAAACTCGGCGACATGCGGCACAACATCAACAACAACCTCTCGCTCATCATCGCCGCCATCGAGTTGAGCCGCCGCAAACCCGACGCCATTGGCCGCATGCTCGACTCGCTCGAAAAACAGCCCGACCGCATCATGGCCGAGATGCGCGCGTTCACGACGGACTTTGAAAAGTCCTTCGGCATCACGCGTGATGAGGAGCCGATGGTGGGGGAAGCGGAGAGCGGCCCGTCGCCGCAGTGACGCGCCGGCGCCACTCCTCCGCGCTCACTTCCACCGGCACGGCGCGGCAGATTTTTTCAAAGCCGGGAAAATTCCACAGGTTCGGAAAATCGCGGCATTGCTGCGGCTTGGCCGATTGGACGGCGCAGTTGTTTCCTTCGAGAAAAATGCACGAGCCATCCAGCTTGTCCATGAGCGCCAGCCCGCGCCGGTCCCGCGCGAGTCGCGTGAAGTGCTCGATGAACTCCGCCTCACCCACACCTTTGAACGCCGCGAGGCGCGCGATCTCCTCGTCGCTCAGGCGGACTTGTCCGGGCCAGCGGCAGCACGCGGTGCAGCGCTGGCATTCATGAAAAATCGGCACGGAGGGAAAGCTACCGCGCCCGCGCCGCGCCGCAAGTTCACAACGCGTGTAACCACGTGCGCCCGGCGGCGTCTCCTGTTCCAGTGCCAGCCAGTCCCGAAAAAAGATCGAACCAAACTGTCCTTGCGGGCGTTTCACTTGCTGCTACACTGCATTGAATCCTATGAAAACCATCTCCACTCCGGCGTGTCCGTTGAGCCTGCTCGCGGCCGCGTGTCTCACACTCGTCGGGACTGTGTCCGCGCAGGACAGGCCACAGCAACCCAACGACACCGCGCCGCGCCCGCCGCGCGGCGATTTCCAGCCCGGCCAGCCTCCACGAGACGGCCAGCCGCAACAGCGATTCCAGCAGCGCGGCGACGGCCAGGGGCAGCCGGGCAATAATTTCCGTCCCGGCGGACAGGCGCAGGATGGACAGCGCGGGAACTTTCCCAATCCAATGGCGGGCCTGACCGAGGAACAGCAGCAGGCCGTGCGCGACGTGATGCAGCAGATGCGCGAGGACATGGGCGATTTCGGCGAGCGCATGATGACCGCGCGCCGCGAATTGAACGATGCGATGTTTGCCGGCAAAATTGACGAGAAGCTCATTCGCGATCGTTACATGACGGTGGCAAAGCTGGAGGCGGACGCGACGGTGATGCGCGCCCGCGCGTTCGGGAAGCTGCGCGAGCGCGTCGGCCCCGATGTGTCCGAGCGTCTGAAAATGATGTTTGCCGGTGGCATGGGCATGGGTGGCGGCATGATGGGGCAGCGGCCCGGTGGATTCCAAGGCCAGCCCGGCCAGCCGCCGCAGGGCGGCGACTTCCGCGGCCCCGGCCGTGGCGATCCGAATCAGCCGCAGCCGCAGGGCGGCGACCGATTCAACCAGCGCCGCAACCCGCAGGACAATCCGCAGCAGCCCGGCGATCAGCCGCGCCGTCCCGCGCCGCCGAACCCGTGAGTTTAAGTTTGGTTTTGCAGTCTGAAAGCCACTGCCATGCGCGGTGGCTTTCGGCTTTTTCAGCGCGGTTCATTCTGCCATTCTCGCGCCGATGGAACGCACCGATGGTGAGCTGATCGCCGCCGTCCTGAAGGGCGACGAGGCGAGCTTCGAGCCGCTGATCCAGCGTTACCAGTCGCGCGTGTTCGCCACGGCGCGGCGCTACGCGCGGCGCGAGGACGAGGTGGCGGACATCGTGCAGGAGGTGTTCATCAAGGCGTATCAGAAGCTGCCGGGCTTCCGCAACGAGGCGCCCTTCGAGCACTGGCTCATGCGGCTGGCGCTGCGCACATGCTACGATTTCCTGCGCTCGCACCAGCGCAACCGCGAGATGAACTTCACCGACATCTCGGACGAGGAGAGCGACTGGCTCGACAAGTTCCGCGCCGACCCCGACACGGCGCGCGACGACGCCGCGGCCGCGAAGCAGCTCGTTCAGCGCATGTTGGAGCAGCTTTCACCCGACGCGCGGTTGGTCATCCAGCTTCTTGAAATCGAGGACCGTTCCGTGAAGGAAATCTCCAAGCTCACCGGCTGGTCCGTGCCGCTCGTGAAGGTCCGCGCCTTCCGCGCCCGCGCCCAGATGAAAAAAATCTTGGAGAAGCTGGCCAAAGAAAAGTATTTGTAACTCCGACAACGTGGCAGCCGTCTGCCAGAATGCAAACATGCGAGTGAACCAGCTCCATAAGAAATTGATCGCCGCCGCCAGGGCGACGGCCCCCGACGACCGCGTGCCCTACGCGTTCGAGCAGCGCGTCATGGCCCGGCTGCGCGCGCTGCCCGCCGTGGACGCATGGGCGTGCTGGAGCCGCGGTCTCTGGCGTGCCGCCGCCGCGTGCGTGGCCGTCACCGTTGTGGTGGGCGTTCTCTCCATTGCGCTGCCGCAGACGGAGCCGCAGGACTTCACCGCCGACAGCGAGCACACGCTGGCCCTCGTGGTGGATTCCGCGAACGATTCTCCGACTGAGCTGCAGTGAACCAGTGGCGTGTCATCCTGGCGACCCTCGTCATCTTCTGCGCCGGCGTGCTGACCGGCGCGGCGGTGGTCAACATCCATCAGAAGGAGCGCCCCAAGCCCACCGCGTCCCCGCGCGGCCCGCTGCCGCCGTTCCCCTTCAACACCGTCCAGAAACGCGACTACCTCGGCAGGCTCGACCGCCAGCTCGAACTCACGCAGGAGCAATACTCGGCCATCGAGGAAATCCTCCTGCAGGGCAATGAGCGCATCCGCACCGTGTGGGAGCCCATCGCGCCGAAGATGCATGAGGAGATGAAGAAAATGCGCGAGCGCATCCGCGCCGAGCTGACGCCCGAGCAGCTCAAGAAGTTCGAGCACGAAAACCCGAAGGTCCGCAAAGCGCTCAAGGGCGACGGCACGGAAACCGGCAAGCCGAACAAGGGTGGGAACAAAAAATCCACGAACAGCATCACGGCAACGAACGCGACCGGCGAAGGCCCGTTCATCCAGCTCATGCCCGCTCCCGCTCCCGCGAAGTTGACGAACGAGTAACGTGTTCGTGGCTCACTTCACCGTCTTCAACTCGAACTTCGGGTTCAGTTCTAGTTCAAAGTCCCGGTAGCGCACTTCAAACGCGCCCCCGCTGTGCAGTTGCAGGCCGATGATGCCGCTCCGCGCGATCTGCGGATCGTCAATGTCCACGCACACGTGGCCGTTGATCGCAGTGCGGATTTTCGAGCCGACGGCGAGCACTTCATAGGTGTTCCAGTCGTCCACCTTCACGTGCGCCTCGCCGCCTTCCTTGACGAGCAGGCCGCGCCCGCGTTCCTCGTAGAGCTTGCCCCACCAGCCCACGCCGATGTCCGCCTGCGGGCCGCGCATCTCGCCGTCCGGCAGCGCGACGCTGCGGAACTGGATGCCGCTGTTCCCCGCGTTGGGGACCAATTTCACTTTCACAACGAATCGAAAATCCGCGAGCAGGAGCTGGCTCTTGATGAACTCGTTGCGCTTGAGGCCGGTGCTCTTGCCGATGAGTTCGCCCTTCTCGACGCGCCACAATTCAGGATCGGCGTCCCAGTAGGACAAATCTTTTCCGTTGAAGAATAGCGCCGCCGTGTCGGGCGTGGCGAGCAGCGGCACCTGTTCCTTGCCGCGCAAATACGCGACGAGATCGCGCACTTCGTCGTCCTTGAACTGGGTCAGCAATCCTTCCGGCATCATCGAAAGCTCGCTCGTCGTGAGCGATTTGATGTCGCTGCGCGGCAGCACGAGCGTCTCGTTCGGCAGCACGACGGTGACGGACTGCGCGTCCTGCCGCGTGACGATGCCGGTGATGCTGCGGTCGTCGCGCGTCTCGATGTTCGACGAGCGGTAGTCGTTCGGAATCTCGGCGTTCGGGTCAATGATGTTGTGCAGCAGGTAGTCGAGGTCGGCGCGGTTCGAGCCGGTGATGTCGGGGCCGACCTTGCCGCCGACGCCGTAAAGCGTGTGGCACTGGCCGCACGTCCGCGTGAAGAGCAGCCGGCCGCGCGACGGGTCGTCGGGCCGCGCGGACTTCGCTTCGATCATCACGCGATAGCGCGCTTGCTCCTTCAATTTTTCTTCCGGCGACTCGCGCGTGACGCCCCAGAGTTTGGCAACCTGTTCCGTGATGTCCGTCTGCTTGAGGTTGCGAAGCTGCCGCACGAAGTCCGCGGACAAATCCTTCACCGGCACCGCGCCGCCCGCAACCGACGCGAGCAATGCACGGGCAAATGCCGTGCGCGAAACGAGCGTGCCGAGCGCGTCGCGCTTCTCCGCGGCCGTGAGCATCTGGTAAATGGCGAGAATTGCGCCGGGTGTTTTCGCATCGTCGTAGGCGGCGAGTCCGCGCAACGCGGCGGCCCGCAGGCCCGGCTCCTTCAGCAATTGTTGCAGCGTTGCGGCGAGCGCGGGGTCTTTCGCGGTGAGCAGGGATTCGAGCGCGTTCTGCCGTTGTGCGAGCGGCGCTTGCGGATTCATCAACTGCGCGCGCAACGCCGTGAGGGCGTTCGCGCTGCCGAAGGTGAGCGAGAGTGCCTGCGTCAGCTCGCGCACCTGCGGGTTCGCGCTTTTCGCCAGCTTCGCGGCGACTTCGTCCCAGCCGGCGGGCATCTTCACGCCGCGGCGGCCCTGCAAGCCCGCGCTCATGCCCTTGAGGATGTCGAGCTGGAGCTGCGGATCGTCGGCGGTCTTGAGCACGCCGGTCAGCGCATCGAGCGCGTCGTCCTGCGCGGCGGCGCGCGGCGGAATGAAAACAAACAGGACAAGCACGGCGGCGGCGAGCGCGAGTGGTTTCATAACGGCGGCGCAGCGTCGCAGAAAGCGCGTGCGGCAAGCCGGAGAACCTCGGCTTCTGTCCGCGCTGCCGGGCGCAGTTCGTTACGGCGGAAGGCGCGTGCGCGGACTGCGGCGGGCTGGCACTGGTGAAGTTCGACTGAGTTGAAGCCGGAATGATGCAATTGGAAATGGGGAGCGCCCGCCTCTGGCATGTTGTTTTTTGGCGTCCGGCCAAAATACACTGTGCCACTGTTCTTTTGCAGCCGTTGTGTGACCTGAACGAGGAGCGTCGAAGTCGTGTCCGAGATGGCCACGATTATTTTTTCAAGCGAATCGCCGTGTAGTGGAATTTACCGTCAGTGGAGTCGCCTACCAGGCTACTGAATGTCTCGTCGAACTTGAGCTCGGCTGTCCAGCCTTTCCCATTGGATGCGATAACTGTGCGCGGCCCCGTGATCTTCCAATTCCAAGTGAATCGAGGGCATGATGCGGTTCCGTCCCCTAAAAAAGTAAGCTTGTCGGGAGGCTTCGGGGCATGTGTCCACTCCCAAGTATAGTTAAGCAGGGCCTCTTCGAGATTTTTTGGCTCTGCGGCATTAGCCCGAAGTGTGCCTCCGCCCAATGAGAGAAAAACAACGAGGATACTCAACGCCCTTGGAACGAATCGTTTCATGCCTTTGAATGAAACGACTCCATTGGCGTATGTCAAGTATTGCTTTCTGGCGCAAAGGAAGTTGTTGAATCCCTGCGATTCTCCTGATGAAATGCGCGGCACTTTCGTCCAATAATCCGCAATTCACACAACAACCATGAAAAAATTCGTCTTCTCATTTGTCGTCGTGCTCGCCGTGGCCGGCGCGGCGTTCGCCCAGGAAAAAAAGGCCGACGCGCCCGCGCCGCCGGTGTTCAAGCCGATGGTGTCCAAGATGGACCTCAAGGACGGCGACACGGTCGTCTTCCTCGGCGACAGCATCACGCACCAGTGCCTCTACACGCAGTATGTGGAGGATTATTTTTACACGCGCTTTCCAAATCTGCACATCCGCTTCCACAACTCGGGCGTGGGCGGCGATCGCGCGAGCGACGCGCTGCGGCGCTTCGACGACGACGTGGCGGCCTACAAGCCCAAGTATGTGACCATCCTGCTCGGCATGAATGACGGGAGCTACCGCGACTTCGACAAGGGCGTCTTCGACACGTATCAAAAGGGCATGACGGAAATCCTCGACAAGATCGCCGAGGGAGGCGCGACGGCCATCCCGATGACGCCGACGATGCACGACGCGCGGGCGGCGCGCATCCGCAGCAAAACCGCCGAGCCGCGCGACACGTATTACAACGGCGTGCTCGCGCTCTACGGCGCGTGGCTGCGCGAGCAGGCGCAGGTGCGCGGGCTGGGCTTCGTGGACATGTATTCGCCGCTGAACAACCTCACGCTCGCCGAGCGAAAGAAGGATGCGAACTTCACACTCATCGCCGATGCGGTGCATCCGGGCGCGCCCGGCCAGGTCGTGATGGCGATTGCGGTCATTGACGACATTTGCCCGAAAGGACCGGTGTCGGCGATCACGGTTCAGGAAACAAAAGGCAAGCTGGCTGCGACCGCGGCGAATGGAAAGGTTTCCGATTTCCAGGCTGACGGTGACAAAATCAGTTTCACCTTCAAGGCCAACGCGCTGCCCTGGGTTTTGCCCGCCGAGGCTGCGCAGGGTTACAAACTCACGCACGCGGGCCATCGCGACAGCAACGAGAAGATCACCGTGCGCAATCTCAAGCCGGGCAAGTATGAGTTGAAGATTGACGGCACGGCTGTCGGTGCATGGACGGAGGGCCAGCTCGCCTTCGGTGTGGAGTTGGAGGAGAACGAGAAGACTCCCGAGTATCAGCAGGCGCTCGCCGTGGCGAACTTGAACAAGGACAAGAACGACAAAGCCATGCGTCCGCTGCGCAACTTGTTCGGCGCGCTCAAGGGCAAGCGCAACGCCCTCAACAAACCGGGCACCGACGACGAAAAAGCCGCCGCCAAGACCGCGTTTGACAAGTGGTTCAACGACGAATTCAAGCCGAACGCCGAGAAACTCAAGGCCCAGGTGGCTGAATTCGAGGGCAAGATTTACGAAGCCGCCCAGCCGCCGGCGCGCAAGTATGAGTTGAGCCGCGTGAACTGATTTCAGCCGCGAATAAAACGCTCAGGGCGCGGAGGAGAAAAACTTCTCCGCGCCCGATCTGCTTTTGTGGCGCGGTGGCGAACAACCAGCGGACGGATTCTTACCTCAATCCAAGGCTTTTAAGCCTGCCAGTTCGTGTTTGACACGTAGAGCGTGGACATTAGCTTACAGGCGGCTGCCCAATCTGAATGACACCATGAACACACGCGCGAGCTATGGTTTTCTTGACCGCCTTAAGAAGTCCTGCGGCGTTGGCTTTACCCTCATCGAACTTCTGGTCGTCATCGCCATCATCGCGATTTTGGCCGGGCTGCTCTTGCCCGCCTTGAGCAAGGCCAAGGCTGCCTCGCTAGCCACAAAATGCCAGAACAACATCAAGCAGATGATGCTGGCCGTCCAACTTTTTGGTTACGATAACGAGAATTATCTGCCCGAGCCCAATTGGAATTCGCCTTGGGTGGCGAAGGGCTGGCTTTACGATGCGACACCTGGCAGCGTGCCCAACTTTGCAAACGCACCCTATAGTGCCAACCCCGAACTGGCCTACCAAGGCGGGCTGCTTTACACATACGTCCAAACCATGACCGTTTACAGATGTCCTGCGGAGAAGACCAACATGATCGCGAGCTACTCCTCCCGCGCAAACAAGATGACCAGCTTCCTAATGAACGGGGCCGTGTGCGGTTATGGTGCGATCGGTGGCAAGTCCTACTTGGTTGAGAGATTCCAGCCTACTGACATCATCTATTGGCAGGCCGCCGAACCCAATCCCGGCGACTGGAACGACGGATCAAGCAGTCCCGCCGAAGGCATCGCCAATACGCATAACCAAGGCACGTCCATCGGTGTAGTGGATGGCCATGTCGAATATGTGAAGACCGTGGACTTTGTTACCGAGGCGGCGATTCCGACGCGGACACGCCTTTTCTGTAGCCCCGCTTCAACAACGGGCCACTGATACGAGGCAGACCTAGAAAAACCGAGGATGAAAGGCAATTATCCACCAACCATGTTGCTTTGCGCCAGTCTGGCCGCCGCGGCTTTTGGCTGCCGCCAGCAGGCATCGGCATCCGCCGACCTCAAGAAAGACGCTGGCACCAAACTCGAAACTGCTGCCAGTGTCATGAAAAGTGCGGACACCGCGCCGCCTCCTTCTTCGGATGCCGCGCCCGCGGCCATCCCTGCCGTTGAGATGAAGCAGGCGGTGGAAGCGTATAAAGGCGGTAAACTTGACGACGCCGTCACGCGCCTGCAAAACCTTCGCGCCACTTCCTCCATGTCGCCCCAGCAACGCATGGCTCTGAACGACGCCATGGCCGCCGTCATGACCGACATCTACGCGCAAGCTGCCAAAGGGGATGCCCGCGCAATCCAAGCGGTGAAGCTTTACGAAAAGATGCAGACCCAACGGCGATAGCCGTCATCACGTCCGGGCTAAAACGAGATGTCCTCGGGCCGGACTTCGAGACATTCATCCTGATCTTCCCAAACCACGGCGGGATAAAACTCGATGAGCTTCGTGGCGAGGTCGCGGCCGGCATAGGAAAGAAGCTTCTCGGCGTCCTGCGCGGCCTGTTCAAAGGCGTCGTCGTAGTTGGCGACTTTTTTGCGCTGGCGATCCTCCCAGTGCGCGACGGCGTGGACCTTCGCGTATTTCTCGGCCCAGCGGAGGATGGGCGTGCGCGCGTCGGCGGGAATGTCTTCAAGCGCGACAGCGGTGCCGTTGCAATGGATGCAGATGAGTCCGTTCTCATGCACGTCGCGCGTGAGCATGGGCAGGAGCGGCGCACGGCAGCAGGGCGATTCGGCGTATTCGTGCGGCGCGGTGGCGAGGCGCTTGAGCCAGATCTGGCGGTCGTGCGCGTGCTGCGCGGCGAGGCGGTAGGAGCCAAGCAGCGGGTGCGAATAGCGCCAGACCTTGCCGTTGAGCTGGCCGAGCGTCTGCGCGAGCCAGCGCGCGAGCGTGAGGTCGTCGAAGTCCTTGAAGGCCTGCGCGTATTCCTGCCACAGCTCGTCGAGCGGCGAATCAGTCTCAAAACTCATCGCCGGAAGATTGCGGCGCATCGCGGAAAGTTCAAGGGGCAAAGTGCCGCCTCAAAACACGGCGGGCACGCCTTCGTCGAGGAACTTGATGTGCTGGCTGAGGCCGTTTTCGTGCGCGAGTTCGCGCAGCCAGCGCGGCGGCTCGTCGAGTTCCTCGAAGGAGAGCTTGAACGTCCCGTAGTGCATCGGCACGAACCATTCGGCGCGCAAATCACGGAAGACCTTCAAGGCCTCGTCGGGGCCCATGTGGACGTTGCGGAAGGTGTCCGGGTAATACGCGCCGATGGGCAGCAGCGCGATTTGCGGCGCGAGGCGTTTGCCGATTTCCTTGAAACCGTCGTAGTAGGCGCTGTCGCCCGCGTGGTAGATGCTGCGGCCCTGGTGTTCGAGCACGAAGCCGCCGTATCCGCGGTGCTCGTCGTGGATCATGCGCGCGCCCCAGTGCTTGCACGGCGTGAGCGTCACCTTCCAGTCGGCGTGCTCGAAGCTCTCCCACCATTGCAGCTCGATGGTGCGCGCAAAGCCCAGCCCGCGCGCGAGGTCGCCCATGCCCCACGGCATCACGCCGATTTTGGTGTGCGGCAGCCGGCGCAGCGTCGGTTTGTGGAAATGATCGAAGTGCGCGTGCGTGAGCAGCACGAGGTCAATCGGCGGCAGGTCGGAGAGCTTCAGCCCGGCGTGCTTGATGCGTTTGATGAGGAAGAGCCAGTTCGCAAAATTCGGATCAATGAGCACGTTCAGGTCGGTGAACTGCACGAGGAACGACGCGTGACCGATCCACGTGATGGCGACCTGCCCGTGATGCAGTTTCGGGAAGGCCGGCGGCTGGTGCGCGCCGGTGCGCCGGGTGAGCCACGCCTTCCAGACCATCTCGCGGAAGAAGGTCCGGGGATTGAAATGTTTGCTCGGCGTGAGGTCCTTGAACGACCTCGGCAGGCGGCGCGGTCTCGCGGCGGCGTGATGAGCATGGCCAGGCTCGGATGTCATACTTTGCGGGTGGCGGCTCGAAAGGAAGCTAAACCGGGTTTTGAATAAACGCCATCCCAATCGGTCAAATCCCGCAAGTAGTTTGAATCGTTGAATCGAAACCGCAGTTACCAAAACTGAAAGCGAGGAAACAATGAAAACCACCGTATCCGTCCTGATTGGAGCCGCATTGCTTAGTGCCGGGGTTCAAAGCGCCCCGGCGGGTGACAGAGAATGGTCCGTGGCCGGGAAAGTTTTAACCGGTATCTTTGCAGCGAAGGTGATCTCCGACATCGTTGAACCGCGCCCCGTCGTGATTCAGCAGCCGGTCTATGTGCAACAGCCCGTTTACGTGCAGCCCGCACCAGTTGTAGTGACACAACCCCAACCACAGTATCAGCCCCAGCCGCAGGTTGTTCAGCCTGCCCCGCAGCAGGTCGTGGTTCAGCAGCCGCAGGTGGTCTATGCGCAGCCAGCCCCCGTGTATGTCCAGACGGCGCCGGCGGGAACAGTCTATTACGTCCAGCAGGCGCCTGTTTACGTTCCCGCGCCGGTCTATGCCTACGGGTATCCCCGGCCGTATTATCATCACCGCTCCCGCGTGTTCGTTGGCGCGTGCTGGTAGCCGTTTTTAAGGAGGACTGATTGGGTTAAAATCCCGCCGGGCGCTCGTCCGGCGGGTTTTTCTTTTGCAAGAATCGTGCCGGGCGCGCGGAACCCCTTTCCAACTTGCGTCCGACGCGGCTTTCCGGTTTAACCTCGCGCATGGACGACACGCCTGACGCCCACTTCCGCCGGCTGGACACCTTTCTGCGCCGCGTGCCGCGCATCGGCCGCGGCGTGTATCTCGCGCGCACGGCGGTCGTGTTTGGCGACGTGGAAATCGGCGACCACTCCAGCGTCTGGTTCGGCGCGGTGCTGCGTGGCGACATCAACCGCATCGTCCTCGGCCACCACTCCAACATCCAGGACAACGCCGTCGTCCATCTCGCCGACGATTTCCCGTGCCTCATCGGAAACTGGGTGACTGTGGGCCATTCCGCGATAGTTCACGCCTGCACCGTGGGCGACGACTGCCTCATCGGCATGGGCGCGACGATTCTGGACGGCGCGGAAATCGGCGCGCAATCCATCATTGGTGCGAACGCCCTCGTCACACAGCGCGCGAAGATTCCGCCCGGCTCGCTCGTGCTCGGTTCGCCGGCGAAAGTCGTGCGCGAACTCAAGCCCAATGAACGCGCCGGCCTGCGCTGGTGGGCCGACAAATACGTCTGGAACGCCGAATACTACCTCAAACACGGCATTGCCGTCGGCGCCGTGACGGCGTGACACGCCGCTTCCCGGAAGAACTGCCCCTGGAAGATTTCACACAAAAGTGATGAAAATCACGCCAACCGGGGCCTTGCACCTGTTCCCGTGCTGCGATTGCGCCGCACTTGACAGCGGCAGGCGGAATGCTAGCTTGCACACGACCTCGATGGCAAACCGCGTGCATCCATGAAAACTCCTTCTTCATCTGCGGCTGATGTCCAAAACAGCCACCGTTCCCAGTCGGCGTTCACCCTCATCGAACTGCTCGTCGTCATCGCCATCATCGCGATTCTGGCCGGGATGCTCTTGCCGGCGCTGGCGAATGCCAAGGCAAAGGGGATGGCGGGCAAGTGCGTCAACAACATGAAGCAGTTGCAATTGGCATGGCATATTTACAACGAGGACAACGGCGGTAAACTGCCAAGAAATCCGGACGGTGGAGCTGCGGGTCAAAATGGCAACCCAGGATGGGTCAGGGGATGGCTGGATTGTCAGAACTCCACGACCGACAACACCAATACCGATTATCTGGTGGGCCTGTCGCAGATTACAAATGGGTCAATCGGTAACGGATACGCTGTGAGTTACATGATTTACAAATGTCCGAGTGACAAAAGCAAGGATGCAGGAGGTTTGGGGCCGCTTGTTCGCAGCGCATCCATGAACAGTTGGGTCAATCCGGGTCGAGGAAATAGCAATCCTGACTTCAGTGCTGGCTATGAGACATATCGTCGAGACACGGACTTCATCCTGAATTCTCCTTCGCAGACGTTCGTATTTTTGGATGAGCGGGAAGACAGCCGTAACGACGGCTGGTATTGGGTGTCTAATAATGGCTACGCTGCAAACCCGACGCCGGCGAATTATACGATTGTTGATTACCCGGGCTATTATCACAACTTGGCGACATGCTTCTCCTTCGCCGATGGCCACGCTGAAATTCACCGCTGGACGGACGGCCGAACCACGCCTGTGAACAAAACTGGCACTCTGCTCCCGCTGTTTCAGAATTCGTCAGGGAATGCTGATGTCGCATGGCTTCAACAGCATGCGACCCACTGGTGATTGATGTTTGAATGTGAGGAACGATCTTGGCTTGAAATCGTTTTCAAGTAGCGCGATGCGGGAGCAAATCAGACCAATGTTCAAACTTTGGCTTTTATTGGCCATCACAGGTGTGGCATTGGCCGGCTGCGACCGCGAGAATGCGAAGTCTCCATCCTCATCAGCACTCACACCGCCACCGCCCTTGACACCACCGCCTCCAAAAGAGCCAGGCCAGTCGAATCCCAAAACAGCAGTGGCTTCCTCCGCAGCTCAATCAGCACAGACACTCCCGTCTTTCAGTGATCCGGCTGCGATGCCAAAGCGCGCCGAAAACGAACTGCCATCAAGGGACGAAATTTACGTGGCCACGCGCAAGTTCGCGATGGAACAGCGCCGTCCTGCAAAGGACATCGAGGAGCTTGTGCAAAAGAATTACCTCGCCCCATTGCCGCCTCTGCCGCCCGGCAAGAAATATCTTCTCAACCAGCGCGGAGCCAGTTTGCAGGTGGTGGACAAATAATTTTCTCTGGCAGTATCCGTCCAAATGGTGGATTCCAGTGCGGTTTTGATTTTTTTGCCCTCAAGTATTTTTCCGCTTGCCTTCAACGCGCGCTTTTGGTTCAACCGGCGGCATGAAATCGGGGAACCCTTCAGCTTCCGTTCGTGCTGTCCGCAAGTCGTCCTCCAAGGCGTCCCTCTCATCGCAGCCGCAGCCCGCCGCGCGCCTCACGCCGCGCGAGTGGGAGATCGTCCGGCTGATCGTGGAGGGGAAGGCGCCCAAGGAGATCGCCGCGGAGCTCGGCTCCAAGCCGCAGACGGTCTATAACCAGCTCCACCAGCTTCATCTCAAGCTCGGGGTGAATGACAGCATCGGCGTGCTGCGCGCGTTGCAGCTTGTGAACTCCACCATCCCGGCGCAGCCGCGCGAGAATCCGCCACGACTTGCGGCTTGGTAGATTTCTACTGGTAGAGTTCTACCATAGACGCCGGTGCGCGGGATTTGCGACGCTGCGCGCGTTCCAAGAAAAATCCCGTGAGACCCATGGCCTCCATTCCCGCGCCTGCCCCGCCCGGCGCAGCCGCGCCGCGAGGGCGCGCGAATGCGCGCGAATGCGCGGGCCGGTTTTGGGGCGCGCCGTTCAACCGTCGCCGGGCAAACGGCGTTGTGGAAACACAAGGCCATCTACCGCCTCAACGACGAGCAGGCCGGCCTGTGGAGCGATGTCGTGAGCCAGGCCGTGACGGGGTAGGAAGGAATCATCCTAAGACTCGAAAAGGCAATCCAACACAAAGGAAGTGACAATGAAGACGCAGAATGAACCACTAACCAACCTTAACACTGCAACTCCTATCACGCCATTGCGCGCCCTTCGCTTGCGAGGTCTTGTGCGCACGGGCACGTTCCTGCTCATGCTTGTAATTTTCCTGAGCGCAAGCCGTCCGACAAGTGCGCAGCAGGTTGAAGATCCCGTGCGCGTCCTGCCCGAGATGTTCAAAATCATCAACGACTGGGGTAGCACGGGTCCCAATCCGAGTCATATCAATGGGACGTTAATCTATATTTTTGGTCAGAACATGACCAACTGGCTGACCGGATGGGATTGCGACAGCGGCATGGTCGTGTGGGCCTGGGACCCGACCAATTTGTGTCCCGGCGTCGAAATCTACCACACGTTCACCAACCACGACGCAAATGGAAACGAGATTGTATGGTCGGGTCAATATTCCGGAGATTATCCCAGTCTATGGTTTGAGAAGCGCCATTACGAGGACAGCTCTGACGACGGGACGACACGCACATGGACCTTTTACCTCACGGACTGCT
Source organism: uncultured Verrucomicrobiota bacterium (assembly GCA_964589935.1). Classification (GTDB taxonomy): domain Bacteria; phylum Verrucomicrobiota; class Verrucomicrobiia; order Limisphaerales; family VHCN01; genus VHCN01. Next base: position 124,977 of record CAZPVD010000011.1, read on the forward strand.
CGTTCCGGCTGCTGACCGGCGGGCCGACGAACTCAAACGACAAGGTGCTGATCGAACTGGACGTGCAGGTGTGGGACAACTGCAACGGCGTGTTGGTGGACCCGACGACATACTGGATCACCTGTTGCGGCATGTATTATTCACTGGACACGAATGGCGTGGCGTATCTTGGTTGCCAGGACAACACGCAATACACATTCGACCTGATTGGTCTGCCACATATTCCTTATAGCGGCTCAAATTATGACTACTCAATCTACATCACACCAGCGAGGCACAAGCCTCAAGCCTTTGTTGATGCAAATTGGGATAACACGATTGAAACCTACGGAACCAATGACCTGGCGACAGTTGACCGGCCGTTCCTTTTCTGGGCTAATAACGACAGGGACCTCTATCATTACAACGATAGCGTGATCACGGGACAATACTATGAGTTCGACGACATGGAGACAGGCCCGATTGACTATTTTTATGCCAACATTCACAACGAGCGTGATGTGGAAGATTTTGCGCAGGTGAAAATTCAAGTTCCTTACGTATTTATAAACGATGGAAATTGGTTTGTTCGCGTCACTGGAGGCGCCTTGAAGTTTTTTCCGCTTCCAGACTCGGCTGCCAGCGACACGCGCAGCCATGTTACTGACACCAATTTGGCGACGTGGCTGACACAGTCAGCGAATGCGCCTTGTCTTGGAGATTCAAGCGCCGGAGTCTATATTCCAGCAAGATACTTTACGAATGGCACATATATCGGCACCTTCCTCTTTGAAGCGGGCTCCACGGGCAAATTCCAGGTGACGGTTGAAGTTCTTTACCGCGGACAAGTGATGGCGGATTACAAACTCTGGATGGACATTGTGGATGTGAAAAGCATGTATGAACGCTGGACCGTGGAAAACATGGACAGGACCACGTCGCCATCGCAATCATACGTTCCCCCAACTGTGGCGACACGCGATAGCGCCATTGCAGCCAATGTTCTCCCTCAACTTACGTCAGGAACAAATTATGTCCTGTTTGTCCACGGCTGGAACATGGAAAAATGGGAAAAGGAAGCCTTTGCAGAAACAGCGTTCAAACGCCTTTGGTGGCAAGGCTACCGTGGACGCTTCGGAGCTTTTCGCTGGCCAACGTATTGTCTAAATGCGGGCACGGCGTGGTCGTTCCTTAACAACTACGACGCGAGTGAATGGAACGCATGGCGTTCCGCAATCGCCTTGACTAATTTGCTCTATCAACTGAATGACCCAAGCCTGTGCGAAGGCAATGTGCGCCTGATGGCCCACAGCATGGGCAACGTGGTGGCCGGTGAGGCGTTGAACCTGCTCGGAACGAACGCCACCCCGATCCAGCAGGCGAAATTTGTGTCCAGCTACATCGCCATGCAGGGAGCCATCCCGGCCCATTGTTACGATGCCACCGCTGGTTCCCGAGTCATCCCAGCGTCACTGGATGATGGCACTCCGAATGTCTATGCCTCTTATGCCACAACCGGCGTCCCCTATCTGACCGACAGCGCTGGTTCAGGCGAATATCTCAATTATTTCAACCAAGACGATTTCGCTTTGGACAAATGGAAAATTGGTCAGAACACGAAGCCGGACTGGTCCTGGGGCTATTTTTATTCAGCCAGCCATTCGCCAACCGGTTTCTACAAGGTTCCCTATGGGGCCGGTTCCTCGCCAGTCTTGGAATTGACATTTCCAGAAGATACGTATTCGATCTTCGCGTTTGCAGCTGAAGCACGCTGCACGGCCTTGGGCGCGACGCTAGGGGTTACAGGTGCTTTTGATCAACCTAGTGAATACGACTTGCAATCATGGCTAAATTACGCCCGGACACATAACTTCCACAGCAAGCAGTTTCGTTCCACGATTGGAATGCAATGGCAATTTTGGAGCCGTGTAAAAGCAGACTTCCAACTCCGCTAACCTAACCGCTTATGAAAAAGAGCCTCGTCGCAATTATCGCCGGTTTCGTTGCGCTTCTATGGATGTGGAACGTGCGTCTCACTAAGCCAGAACCGGAACGCGCGCTGCAGCCTCAGGCCGTTACCACACCACTGCCCAAGCGGGGGGCCGCAGCACGCCCGGCACTAACCCGGGAAGAGCGCTTCGCCTTGCTGGAGACGCCTGTCCAGAACGTCACTCAAGCGGCAATGCTCTGGAGCAACGCCTTTCCCGAGGAAGCCGTTCGCTTTGCCGCGGTTCTTGATATGTATAACGCCTCGATTAAGTTTCATGGCTTGTGCTTGGATCAAAACGGGACTCCATTAGAGGGCGTGAAACTCAGCCTGAGTGTGCGCCAGTGGCGGGGTATCAGTCCTGCAGACGTGAACGGCGCATTTGAAGATTACACGTGCGTCAGCGACCGCGAAGGCCGTTTTAAGGTCGAAGGCGTGAAAGGCGACTCTATCGGAATAGATTCGGCAGTTAAAACGGGATATGAACTGCTAAAAAGCACCAACTATACATACAAGTATGTTGATAGCTCGCGTCCGCGTCCGACGAGCCGTGATTCAGCAGCAGTTCTTTACTTCTGGAAGAAGCAAGGGGCGGAGCCGATGTATCATTTTAATTCGACGTTTGGGCAAGATCCAAAGATTGCCTGCGACGGCACTCCTGAGGGTTTCAATATCCACACAGGCGCAAGGACAAAGGAAACCCCGGAAGTCTTATTCTCCCTTCTGCGCAATCCGCCCGTGTTCACAAAACAACCCGGCAATAAAGATCGCTATGACTGGGCGTTCACGCTGGAAATACCCGGCGGCGGCATCCTGATGACCGAGACCAATATGCCATACATGGCTCCAGCGACTGGCTACCAGACGAAAGCCACCTTTGGCTTCAAAGCGGACGATCCAGACTGGAGGCACGCAGAGCAGAGGCAGTTTTATTTCGTCACCGCCAAAGGCGAATATGGGCGCATGGAGGCAAAAGCAAGGGCCGATTACAGAGGTGCGCAAACCCCATTTGATTGGGTTGTCTATCTCAATCCATCCGGCTCGCGAAACTTGGAGTATGATCCTGCCAAGCGAATCATCGCGCCACTGCCCAAACCCGGTCCGCCTAAATAATCCTGTTTCAATGCATTGCACTGCCTTGGCTCTATTCGCTGCGGCATCCGTGGCCGCCGCCGGAGAGCCCCATGCGATGCCGGAAGTTCCGAATCAAAACGAGGTTCAAGCGGCGATGCTTTGGAGCAATGCCTTCCCGGAACAGGCTGTCCGTTACGCCCAAAGGATCAACGGTGTGAGCATTCCGATCAGTTTTATGAGGACAGGCCAGTGGATTTGCCAATCCTCCTCCTTTGCTGTTCCACAAATGCCGCAGTCCAATCTGTTGAAATCCTTGGTTTTTCACGGAGTCTCTTGGAAACACCCCGTCGCGGTTACGCATAAGCGCGGTGAATCGGCGGGCCGGGAGTTTTTCCGTTTTCTAATTTCGCTCGCCGGGCGAAAATCTTTCTCTTTGTTGCTTGTCGGACGGCACCGGATGGTTAAAGTTGTTTGGTGCGTTGGCGTGGCGGGCAACTGTTTGCACGCGGCCGGCACGGTCGGTTCCTTTCTGAAATTTGCGTATGGTCACTCACGAAACCGTAGCGGAAGGCGTTGCCATTGTCACAGGCGGCAGCGCCGGTCTCACCTCGCGTCAGAAGCCGAAGTATCCCGGCATCCGCGTCACGTGTAACGGCAACCAGCTCGTCACACAATGGGTCGAAACCCGCATCACCGAGGGCGGCGTGTTCTACCCCATCACCCCCTCGACCGAGGGCGGCGAAATTTACCAGGGCTCCTACGCGATGGGCGAGCTCAACGTCTGGGGCGCGCAGAAAATCGCCGTCGAGACCGAGGGCGAGCACGCGGCGCAGGGCGGGGCGACGGCGTTCTCCGTCGCGGGAAGGCGCACGGTCAACTTCACGTCTGGGCAGGGCATCGTTTATGCGATGGAGCAGTATTACCACGCGCCCGGCAAGCTCTCGACGATGGTCCTCGAAGTCGGCGCGCGCGCGCTCACGAAGCACGCGCTCAACGTCCATTGCGGCCACGATGATTTTTATGCCGCGCTGGACACGGGCTGGATCATGGTCATGTCGAAGGACGCACAGCACGCGGCCGACCAAGCGATCATTCTCCGCAAGGTTTGCGAAACGGCGCTGAACCCCGGCATGAACATCCAGGACGGCATGCTCACGACGCATTCGGAGCGCACGTATCTCGCGCCCGAGGCGGAGTTGCTGCGCGAGTTCCTCGGCGCGCCGGATGAGATGATTGACTGCCCCACGCCCGCGCAGCGCGAGCTGTTTGGCGCGAAGCGCCGTCGCGTGCCGGAAATGATGGACTTGAAGAATCCCGTCCTGCTCGGCCCGGTGCAGAACCAGGAGCACCACATGAACGGCGTGGTCGCGCGCCGGAACAATTTCAACGAGCCGATCCTCAAGTTCCTCGAGCAAGGTTACGCGGAATACGGCCGGCTCACGGGCCGTTTCTACGGCCTTATCACGGAATACAAGACCGAGGATGCGGACACCGTGTTCGTCTCGCTCGGCTGCGCGGCGGACAACATCGAGGCGGCCTGCGATTACCTCCGCGGCCAGCGCAACGCGAAGGTCGGCAGCATCCACATCAACGTCATCCGCCCGTTCCCCGAGGCCGCGGTCATCAACGCGCTGCGCGGCAAGAAGAACGTCATCATCCTCGAACGCACGGACGAGGGCCTGGCCGGCGACAACCCGCTTGCGCGCGACATCCGTGTGGCGCTCGGCAAGGCGAACGAAGTCGTGAAGTTCGGCGGCGAACTTCCCGCGTTGAAGCCGGAAGAGACGCCGCGCTTGTTCCGCGGCGCTTATGGCATCGGCTCGCGTGATTTCCGCCCGGAGCACACGCTCGGCGCGTATGAGTTTGCGACAGGCGTATCCAAGCGCAAGGACGGCAAGAGCGCTGCGGACGGTGAGACGTTCTTCGTGCTCGGCGTGGATCATCCCTACGCCGTCATCAGCAAGGACACGCCGTCGCTGCTGCCGGACAAGGCGATCGCGGTGCGGTTCCATTCCATCGGCGGCTGGGGCATGATCACGACGGGCAAGAACCTCGGCGAGATCGTTGGCGAATTCGGCGAGTTGTTGAAGCACCGCGCGAACGAAGTCGAGCCGGACGGACGCCTCAAGGAAAAGCTCTTCATCATGGCGAACCCGAAATACGGTTCGGAGAAAAAAGGCGCGCCGACGAATTATTACCTCACCGTCGCTCGCGAGCAGATCAAGGTGAACTGCGAGTTGAACCACGTGGACGTCGTGCTGTGCTGCGACCCGAAGGCCTTCACGCACACGAACCCGCTCGAAGGCATCAAGAAGGGCGGCTGCATCGTCTGGGAGTCGAGCGACACGCCGGAGACCGCGTGGACGCGCATTCCCGCGAAACACCGGCAGTTCGTTCAGGAAAACAACATCCGAGTTTATATCCTGCCGGGCTTCGACATCGCGCGCAAGGCGACCGACAAGCCGGAGCTGCAACTGCGCATGCAGGGCAACTCGTTTCTCGGCGCGTTCTTCCGTGTCTCGCCGTTCCTCAAGGACAACAACATCAGCGAGGAACTTTTCTCGGACACCGTCCGCAAGCAATACGTGAAGAAGTTCGGCCGCTTCGGCGACGCTGTCGTGACCTCGAACATGACGGTCATGACCGAGGGCTTCGCGCGCGTGCAGGAAATCAAATACGGCCAGCTCGCCGACCCCGACCGCTCCTCGATGCGCAACCCGCCGCTCTGGCCGCTCGGCGACCACCAGATGATTCCAACCGCAGGCTGCAACACCGGCGGCTCGTGCGCGCCCATCGCCACGCCGGTCGCGCAGGCCGCGCGCGCGCCGTTCCAGACGCTCGCGAAGTTTGATTCTGAATTCCGCAACCACCTCGGCTACCACCAGCCCGCCGGCGCGCTCGCGTCGCTCGGCGTGATGGGGCCGGGCACCGGCGCGACGCAGTCCAAATATGTCGCGCGCCGCGAGACGCCCGTTTATATCGCTGAAAACTGCACGCAGTGCATGGAGTGCATCACCGCGTGCCCCGACACCGCGCTGCCGAACACGTCGCAGGACATCGCTATCGTTCTCCGCACCGCCGCGGGCAACTACGTCACCAACCACGCCGAGCGCACGAAGCTCCTGCAAGAATTGAAAGGCGTCGAGGACCGCGCCCGCGCGAAGATGAACGAGTCCATCAAGGCCAAGACCAACGTGCCGTTCAAGGACATCGTCCGCGCCGAAGTCGGTGCGCTGACGACGGTCAACGACGAGGCCAAGGCGCAGTTCATCGGCATCATCGAAAAACTTCCGCTCGCTTACAGCAATGTCCCGGCGATCTATCGTTCACTCGAGCAGAAGACTCCGGGCGCGGGCGGTTTGTTCTCCATCTTTGTCAGCGATCTTTGCAAGGGCTGCGGCGAATGCGTGCAGGTTTGCGGCGACCACGACGCGCTGCGCATGGCGACCGAGACAGAGGCGTTGAATGCCGACCTTACGACCGCGCAGATTTTCTCGCGACTGCTGCCCGACACGCCGCAGAAGTTCCTCGGCCTTTACAACGACCTCAATGCCGCCGGTTCGCGCGAGGCCGCGCTGCGCAACCACCTGATGGTGCGCCGCAATTACGAGGCGCTCGTCTCCGGCGACGGCGCGTGCGCCGGCTGCGGTGAGAAATCCATCCTGCGCGCCTGCGCTAGCACAACCGAGGCTTACATGCGGCCGCTCTATCATGCGAAGGCCGACCGTCTGCGCGCGAAGGCCGCGAAGCTTGAGGCCGAGGGCTTGCAGAAATTGCAGGCAATCAAGGCCCGCAGCGCGGACGAATACGCGCTGTTCCGCAAGACCGTGTCGCACGTCATCATGGGACTCGGCGGTGAGAATGACGCGGACACCGCGAAACGCATCGCCGATTACGAGGCCAAGCACGGCGCAATCACCGACGAACAGCTCATCGGCGGCATCGTGGCCGTGATGAAGCAGGACGCCTTCAATCACAAAGAACTCCAGTCCATTGACGGACGCCGCGCCAACGGCATGTCCGTGATGATGATGGGCGCGAGCACGGGCTGTAACACCGTCTATGGCTCAACGCCGCCGTCGAACCCGCATCCGTATCCGTGGATGAACTCGCTCTTCCAGGACGGCGCGACGATTTCGTGGCTGCTCGCGGAATCGCTCATCCTCGCGCACGCGCGCCGCTCGGTCGTGCCGGAGCGCCTCGCCACCGCGCTCATCGAACGCACGGAAAACACCGTGACCGAGGCGGATTATTTTACCTACACGCACCTCGACGACGCGCTGATGACCGAGCAGGAAATCCGCGAGCTGCCGAAGATGTGGGTCATCGGCGGCGACGGCGCGCTCGGCGACATCGGCTTCCAGAACGTCTCGAAGGTGATCCTGCAAAACCGCCCGAACGTGAAGATGCTCATGCTCGACACGCAGGTTTACTCCAACACCGGCGGGCAGAACTCCGACTCGTCCACGATGCTCGGCGGCTACGACATGAACCAGTTCGGCGTCGCGTCGCAGGGCAAGCTGATTGAGAAGAAAAACGTCGCGGAAGCCTTCACCAGCGGCCACGGCTCGCCGTTCGTCGCGCAGGTATCCATCGCGAACGCGGCGAAACTTTACAAGGCCATGCTCGACGGTTTGGAGTATCGCGGCACCGCTTTCTTCCAATGCTACACGACCTGCCAGCCCGAGCACGCCGTCGGTGACAACATGAGTGCCGACCAGGCCAAGATGGTGCGCGACGGCCGCGGGATGCCGGAGTTCATCTTCAACCCGCGTCGCGGCGAGACGCAGCAGGAGGCCTTCGACATCAAGGGCAACCCGACGCCGGAGCGCGACTGGTGGCGCACCAAGTTCAAGGCCACCGGCGAGGAATACAACTTCACCGTTGCGCACTGGGCCATCACCGAGGGCCGCTTCCGCAAGCACGTCAAGGCCGTCAAGGACGAGGAGGCGAAAAACCTCGTGCTGCTCGACGACATGCTCGCGCTCATCTCGCAGGACGACGTGATCCACCGCCGCGTGTTCGACCCGAACCACCGCAGCTTCGTGCCGAACTTCGGCTGCTACATCAAGGCCGACGTGAACGGCAAGCTGAAGTATTTCGCCGTGTCACGGCAGATGGTGCTCTTCGCCGTCGAGCGCCGCAAAGCATGGCGCATGTTGCAGAGCAAGGCTGGCGTGGTGAACAAGGACTACCTCGCGCAGAAGGCGCTGCTCGCGAAACTGGACAAGGGCGAACTCCCGCTCGCCGACGCGAAGGCCAAGACCGGTGAACTGCTCGCGGTGGAACTCGCGGCGATCAAGTAGCCCGCGCCACAAATAAATTCATCACCGAAAGGCCGGATGCACAATCCGGCCTTTTCGCTTCCAGATCGAGATGTTGGCGCCGGGCTGAAAAGCAGGTTGACTATCCTTGCGTTATGGTGCGTCTTAGAACCATGCGTATTTCCGAGAGATTCTTGAGGCAAGTGGCCTTCACACTCATCGAGCTTTTGGTTGTAATTGCCATCATCGCAATACTCGCGGGGATGTTGCTGCCCGCGCTGGCCAAGGCGAAGGAGAAGGCCGCGGGCACCCGTTGCATGAGCAATTCGCGGCAGATTGCGTTAGCCTATAAATTTTATGCGGACGACGCGGACAGCAAGTTGGTGGAGCTGGCGCGTGCGAACGTGACGGTGCCGAATCCCATCGCTCCGAACGGGGGCACTTATGTTTGGTGGCCGGATTTGCTGTCGCCGATCATGGGTGGCAACCGCGATGTCTTCAAATGCCCGCTTGTAAAGGTCGGCAATGGCATCGGCATCGGAATGAACCATCCCGACCTCGGCTTCTGGATTCCCACAGGCAACAACTCCCTCAAGGAGCATCAATTGATGGATCCGGAGAACACCATCGTTCTGGCGGATGCTGCCGGCATGTCGCAGGCATCCACACCTTCGCCGACCCTCAGTCCGGACAACTGGAAACCCGACGTTCCGTTTTCCGGCACGCTGCTGTGGCGCACGCCGACTAATGAGCCGTGGTATAGCGGGTATGGTTCGTCTGGCGGAAGCTTCGCGGAGCGCGTCTATAACCGCCATGGCGGCATGGCGGAGGCCTTGTTTGTGAGCGGTCGTGCCGAGGCGAAGCCCGCGAGCAAGTTCGGATTTCAAGACCCGGTCACCGGCGCGACCATCCTGCGTGGCGACCCGCGCGCTCTTTGGGACACCAAGTAGCGCGGCGGTTATTGATCCACCAGCACAACCCGCATCGCCTTGCGGTCAATGGCAAGCCGCTTCCCTGATGGTGGCACAGGCAGCCGTGAGATCATCTTTGCCTTCACAAATTCTTCCACGTTCGTTGGAACGGAGTTTTTGGACATCACCCAGCCGTTAAGCAGGTCGGTGAGGGTCTTGAGGTATACCTCCGGGTTCGGGCTCATCATGTCACGCTCAATGGCACTCAAGGCTGCCGCTCGTGGCGACACGGCAGGCATGGGCGCAGGTGCAGTGCCGTCTGAGGTCGTTGCGGCGTTGACCGCTTGAGGTGGCGGTGGTGGGACGACCGGAGCCTCGGCTGGCGGGGTCTGTTTTTTGCAGCCGACCAGGGCCAGACCGAGCAGCACGATGGAGGCGATGGAGCGTTTCATGTCAGCGAATTGAATTGTTCATTAAACGTGGAAGACCAGACGGCGGCACGCGCGATTCAGTTCACCACGTTCTGCGGTTTGCCGGCAAGAAAGGCGCGGATGTTCGCCATCGCCATTTTCATCAGGCGACCGCGCGCGGAGCGCGAAGCCCACGCGATGTGCGGCGTGATGATACAGTTCTTCGCGGTGAAGAGCGGGTTGCCCGCAGGCGGCGGCTCGGTCGTGAGCACGTCGAGGCCCGCGCCCGCGATGCGGCCGGCATTGAGCGCGTCGGCGAGCGCCGGCTCGTCAATGAGCGGGCCGCGGCTCGTGTTGAGCAGGAACGCGGAGGGCTTCATCCACGCGAGACGCTCGGCGTTGACGAGCTTCTGCGTCTGCGGCGTGAGCGGGCAGTGCAGGCTGATGACATCGCTCTCGCGGAAAAGTTTTTCCAGCCCGGTGAACTTCACCCAGGCGGGCGCGTTCGTCGCCGGCGTGCGCGTGTGCGCGACAACGTTCATGCCAAAGACGCGGCCGAGTTCCGCCACGGCCAGACCGATGCGGCCGAAACCGACGATGCCGAGCGTGAGACCCTCGAGTTCGACGAGCGGGAAATCCCAGTAACACCAGTCGGGGCTGGCGCTCCAGCGGCCCTCGCTGACGGTGCGCGCGTTGTGGCCGGCGCGGTGGCACAGCTCGAGCAGCAGCGCGAAGGTCATCTGTGCGACGGAGCGCGTGCCGTAGGCGGGCACGTTGCAGACGGGCACGCCGCGCTCGCGCGCCGCGGCGGAGTCCACGATGTTATGGCCGGTGGCGAGCACGCCGATGTAACGCAGCGCCGGCAGCGCGAAGATTTGCTCGCGGGTAAGGACGGTCTTGTTGGTGAGAACGATTTCCGCGCCCGCCGCGCGTTTCACGACCTCCGCCGCTGGCGTGCGGTCGTGGATGTCGCATTCGCCAAAGGAGCGGAGTTCGTCCCAGCTCAAATCGCCGGGATTGAGAGTGAAGCTGTCGAGGACAACGAGTTTCATGCGCGCGAAATGATGGGCGAGACGGGTGAATTCAGGCAACCGTCAAAGAACGCGCCGGGTCAGGCAAGCAATTCCGCCGGAGCGACCTCGATCTGCGTGGCGATGGCCTCGGGTATCTGGGTCGCGGTCATTTTACCCTGCTTGTCGCGCGTGACGCAGACGGCGGTGAGGCGTCCGCGCGCGACTTCGATCTGCGGTGTGGCGTTGAGCTTGCGGAAACGGAATTCATAGGTGAGCGCCTTGGCCTTTTTCTCGACGACGAGCATGTGGATTTCCACCTCGTCCTCGAACCGCAGTGGATGCCGGAAATCGCACGACGCATGGACGCGCGGCCAACCCACCGGGGTATTGGCGTCCCTGGTCACGATGCTGAAGCCCAGCGAGCGGAAGAACGCGTGCTCGGCCGTCTCCATGTATTTGAAGAAGTTCGAGTAGTGGACGATGCCGGCCATGTCGGTCTCGCTGAACTCGAC
>CAZPVD010000012.1:0-116487 GCA_964589935.1 uncultured Verrucomicrobiota bacterium
TCGGCCTGGCCGCCGAGTTTGCCTTCGGTGCCGACTTCACGCGCCACGCGCGTCACTTCGGAAGCAAACGAGCGAAGCTGGTCCACCATCGTGTTAATCGTGTCCTTGAGTTCGAGGATTTCACCGCGCACGTCCACGGTGATCTTCTTGGACAAGTCGCCGTTGGCGACGGCCGTCGTCACGGCGGCGATGTTGCGCACTTGCGACGTCAAGTTACCTGCCATGGAGTTGACGGAGTCGGTCAAGTCCTTCCACGTGCCGGCGACGCCTTTGACTTCAGCCTGGCCGCCGAGCTTGCCTTCGGTGCCGACTTCGCGCGCCACGCGCGTCACTTCCGAGGCGAAGGACGAGAGCTGGTCCACCATCGTGTTAATGGTGTTCTTGAGTTCGAGGATTTCACCTTTCACGTCCACGGTGATCTTCTTGGAAAGGTCGCCGTTGGCGACAGCCGTCGTCACGGCGGCGATGTTGCGGACTTGCGAGGTCAAGTTACCGGCCATGAAGTTCACGTTGTCGGTCAAGTCCTTCCACGTGCCGGCGACGCCTTTGACTTCGGCCTGGCCGCCGAGTTTGCCTTCGGTGCCGACTTCGCGGGCCACGCGCGTCACCTCGGAGGCGAACGAGTTCAACTGGTCCACCATCGTGTTGATGGTGTTCTTGAGTTCGAGGATTTCGCCTTTCACGTCCACGGTGATCTTCTTGGACAAGTCGCCGTTGGCGACGGCTGTGGTCACAGCGGCGATGTTGCGGACTTGCGCAGTGAGGTTACCGGCCATGGAGTTCACCGAGTCCGTCAAGTCCTTCCACGTGCCGGCGACGCCTTTGACCTTGGCCTGGCCGCCGAGCTTGCCTTCGGTGCCGACTTCGCGGGCCACGCGCGTCACTTCCGAGGCGAAGGAGCTGAGCTGGTTCACCATCGTGTTGACCGTTTTGGCCGTGCGGAGGAATTCGCCTTCAAGCGGGCGACCTTCGATTTCGAGCGCCATGGTCTGCGAGAGGTCGCCTTTGGCGACGGCACCGATCACGCGCGCGGTTTCGCTGGTCGGATGCACGAGGTCGCTGATCAGCGTGTTCACGGAAGTCACCGAGTCGGCCCATGCGCCGCTGACATCGCCGATTGAGGCGCGCTGGCCGATGCGTCCCTCCTTGCCGACGACGTGGCTGATGCGCTCCAGTTCTTTTGCCATGCGGTCGTTGCGGTCAACGACCTCGTTGAACGCGTCGGCAATTTTCCCGGCGGTGCCGGACCATTCGAGCGGCAGGCGGAACGAGAAATCTCCCTTTTTCAAGGCCGTGAGCGCGCTCAACAGCATTGTGGTGTCAATCTCGCTGTTGCTCTCGCCCGCGCCGTTTGCCGCGTGCTCGCGGCCGCCGTTGACGTTGGCCGGTCTCTGGCCGTTGGCACGGTGGGCCCGCCCACCGTTCGCTCCGTGATTCGACCGGCGCAGCGTCGTCGGCTCCTTTTCTTCCGAGATGGTTGCAGTGGAATGTTTCTTCATAGTTTGATCTCCTGAATGGCTGCGGACTTGTGCAAAGGAACTACTGCGGCTGGACATTGGGGAATAACTTGGGGACGAAATGAACTGTCCTCCCGGCGAATTTTTACTGCGATGAACAAGGCTGATTGCTTGGAGCCGTTTCCGGCGGTTTTGTGAAATCCGTTTTCGTTGGGGCGCGTGGAAACTGTGCTGCGGCCGGAAGCGGATGACGAAACCCCTCCACCCGGAAAGACTTTTGCTCTTTCCGGCAAATCACGGCGCGCCGTTGCCGCGCGTTTAATTCGCCCGTTTCTCAAGATAAGTTCTGTTGATCGGCTTTGATGCTTTCAAAATGCCCGCCGATGTGGTGCAAAGGATCATGTGGTATTTCTTCAGGCGGTTGTGGCCACTGGCTGCCGGGCGGCGGTGGCGAAGGGAACCGTGTCGGCCTTCGGGAAATAATCCCAGGCGACGAGCATGGTCTCGGCTCCGGTTTGAAGGAAATAGGCCTGCGCCACGCCGTCCGGAAAATCCGAGCGGATGCCGTAGAGCCGCGGCGGCGCGAAGTCATCGCACCAACCGTAGTGCGTCACCGGCAGGTTATGCTTGGTCGCAAACTGGCGCAGGACCGCGGCGCCTCTCTTTTCCATGCACACCGCAGAATCAGCCTCGTGCCATTCGAGACGGTCAATGACCCGTTCCATATCCGAGGTCGCGACATTCAAGAGCGACGCGCGCCCCGTCCAGATTCGCCTGCGCAAGCTCAGTTCGTTCATATTGCCAATCGCTTTCAAAGCGCCGTCGTGGACAGCATCAAGCCATGTTTCCGTCAGCCTCGCGTGCCACCGAGTAGGCGCGCGCCGGGCCGGGTTTTCTCGCGGACCGGCCATTGCCGGCCACGGGGTTTTCTTGAATGTCTTGAAAATCTTCATTCGCAGGCAGGTGATTGCCAGCGATGTGCTCCACGTCCTCGATTGAAATGCTGCCGAGGCTGTCGCACGACTCGGCGGTTTCCGAGAGGAAATCCATGTTTGCGGCGCGCGCCACCATGCGAAGGTAGGCGTGGATGGGGGAGTCTTCCTTTGTGCTTTCGGTCACGCCATCGAGCAGCGCCATCAACGCGCCGACCGCGCCCGGCCCGCGTATCCGCCACAGTTCGATCCACTCCATGACGCCGTAGGGCAGGGCGGTGTCGCCGTGCAGCGAGAGGATGATGAGGTGCGCCGCGTTCGCGTCCGCCGCCGCCATCTCAAGCAGGTTGCGCCCGACAAACGGTTCGAGCTTCCAGCAGACAATGTTCATCTCCACCTTCTGCGAGAAATGTTGCATGAGCCAGTTCCGCACGATGCCGGCGCGGCGGAAGGTGATGGAGTCTTCGCAGGCGATCACGACGTTCAGCGGGAGCTTTGAATCCACGTCGCGGTTCTCCCGGGTCGGCATTGAAGAAGGCACGGCTCTCATGCCTCGCCACGATAAATCGCCGGGCATTAACCGCAATTCGTAGCCGCACTAAAAAACTTTCGGCAGGGGGACTAGAGCTTCTAGGCAAATTGCCTAAACGATGTGGAACGCTCGTTCCAGCATGGAATGGAAATACGCCTGGGCGTGTCAAGGCCCCTCACGGACGCGTTTCGACCCAGCGGACGGCGTAGTGGACGAGGTCGGTGCCTTCCTTGAGCTTAAGCTTGGCCTTGATGTTGGCGCGGTGGGCCTCGACGGTCTTGATGCTGACGTGCAGCGTGTCGGCGATGCGCCGGCTGCTGCGGCCATCGCCGATCAATTGGAAGACTTCAAACTCCCGGTCGGTCAATGTCTCCAACGGGGAAGCCGCCTTGCCGGGCCGCCGGCCCGCGAGGTTTTGCAGGAGCTTCGTGGACATGGAGTCGCTGAGGAAGACGCGGCCGTTGAGGACTTCGCGGATGGCCTTGAGCAGCGCCTTGCCACCGGCCTGCTTGGTGATGTAGCCGCGCGCGCCGGCGCGGAGCACGCGCTCGGCATAGAGCGATTCATCGTGCATGGACAAAACCAGGACGGGCAGTCCCTCATGCTGAATCTGGAGGTCCTTGATCAACTCAAGGCCGTTTCTGCCGCCGAGCGAAATATCCACGAGCGCCAGATCGGGGCGAAGCGACCGGATGACTTGAATGGCTTCCGCAGCGCTCTGCGCCTCGCCGCAGACGTGCAGGTCGTGCTCGCGGTTGATCAATCCGGCCACGCCGCGCCGCAGGAGCGGGTGATCGTCCACAATCACGATGCGTCGTTTTGCAACCCGGGAGGGCGAGTCTTTTTTCACGGTCATAGCCACTGTGCCGTCATGGCTTTTGTTTCGCCATCAGACTTTTTGCCTGACGCTGCCGGTCCGCCTGCGTGGAAGTGTTGTGGACGGAACAGACGACGGTGAGAAATCCATCCAGTCCGTGCCGCATCTCGATCATGCCGCCGATCATGCCGGCGCGATAATGCATGATGCGTCCGCCCAAGCCGGTGCCGGAAGTCGCGTCCTCTGTCATCTCGACTCCGTCGTTTTTTATGGAGAGAACGGTTCGCTTCTTGTCCCGCGCAAGGCTGATGGTGATGTGCCACGCCTTGCCGTGTTTGATGGCGTTGCTGACGGCTTCTTGGGCGATGCGATACAAGTGCGTCGCCACGGTATTGTCGTGGATTGGCACCGGGCCATCCGTGATGAAGTCACATTTGACTCGGAACAGTCGTTCCACGGTGGCCGCCAGTTCCTGAAGCGCTGACATCAGTCCGCCGGCTTCAAGCGGAACCGGCGAAAGTCCGCGCGCCAAGTCATGCGCGTGCGCGCTTGCCTGGCCGATCAACATCGAGATTTGCGCGGCCTGATCCGCCTCGGCCTGCCCCTTGTCCGCGAGGTTGGCCTTGAGCATCTGCGTGAGATATTCAATGCCTGCCAGATGCTGGCAGAGGCCGTCGTGCAAATCCTGCCCGAAACGACACTGCTCGCGGTCGCTGATCTCGATGAGTTCCTTTTCGAGCGACTTGCGCTCGGTGATGTCCTCGGCGATTCCGGCGACGCGGTAAATCTGGCCGGATTCGTCCCGCACGGGGAACGCGCGCTCGTGAATCCACCGGATACTTCCGTCAGCCCGGCGGATGCGATAGATTTCGTTGTATTCGCCGGTGAGGTGCCTGGTCTGGGCCGCCTCGAGAACGCTTTCGCGATCCTCCGGCACGATGGCCGCGAGCCAACTGTTCGGTGACTCGTAGTAACTCGTCCTGCCCCATATCTCCTGGTAACCGGGACTGATGTAAATCATCCGCTTGGTCTTGAGGTCCGTGATCCAGAAGACTTCGCGGACGTTTTCCGCAAACTGGCGGAAGCGGCTTTGCGTCTCGGCCATGAGCGTTTCAGCCTCCTTGTGCTCGGTGATGTCGAGGATCGTTGCCCGATGCAGCGCGCGCTTCGCTCCGCCTTCGGCCAGAGGAGAGCTGATGAATTGCACATGGCGCTGGGCCTGCGGGCCTTTGCCTGTGATGAGGAATTCGCTTGTGACCGGTTCCTGAGTCTTCTGGCAAAGCGCCAAGTGGTGCAAAAAAAACTTGAGCGTGCCGCGGGCAACAAACGAGCTGAACGGCGCTCCAATCAAAGCAAGCCGCTCTCCGCCAAGCAGCCGAGCGCCGGCGGGGTTGATGTCCTCGATGACGCCGCGGCCATTGAACGTGACGAAGGCGACCGGCGCGCAGTCATGAAGGCTGGCGAAGCGGTCCCGGCTTTCCTGCAACTCGCGCCGGGCTTCGAGCAATTCGCGGCCCTGCACCTCCAGCTTGTCGAGGCACTCGCTGAGTTTTTCCTGAAGATCAACTTCCTTGCCGGTGGACGGCTTGCTCGCGGAAGCCTCGCGGTCTGAGGCCTTTGAGGGTTCGGACGATTCCGTCCGGCTCATTTTCTCGCGTTGTTTCATCTGCGTCCGGCTCTGGTAAAGGAGTCTGTGGAGAGTTGTAGTTCAAAGCAGTGGCTTAGACAATTCCTCTTTCGCCCGTGTCGCTCTCAAGAGCGAACGTCATTCACATCATGCACGCGATCCGCCAGCCAACGCGACGCGTCGAAGAAATCAGGAATGTTTTGAAGCGGGGATTTCCGAACCGCGCAGCACGTGCCGGATTCAAAGACTTCCGGGTAAAGCGAGCGGGCGCACTCGTGGCAGTAACCGTGTGTGAAGGTCACGCGCGGGTGGCTTTTGAGATACGCGTCCGATTGGACCCACTCGCCGTCATCCGTCAGCACTTTTGAACACGCCGCGCATCGCGTGACAAGCGCACGCGCGCTGTCCTTGTCATTCATTTCGATCACGGTCACTTTCAGGCTCTCAATCAGCCGCTCGCGTTCTTCCTCCGTCTTTTTACGGTCGGTGATGTCGCGGATGAAGCACGTGAAGGCCGGCGGGCCGAGGACGGAGACACGCGTGAGGGTCATCTCCATCGGAAAGGCGCTGCCGTCGGCGCGCATGCCGAGTGTTTCCAGGCGCTTGCCGACCGGCCCGAATCCGCGCGTCGCGAAATAGCGTTCCATGCCCTCGCGATGTTCGTCGCGCAGGTGCGGCGGAATGATGACGTCGGCCATTGGCTTGCCGAGCACTTCGGCGCGGCGGTAGCCAAAGGTCTTCTCCGCGGCAGGATTAAACTCCGTGATGTGTCCGTCGTGATCCACGCTGATGATGCAGTCGAGCGCAGATTCGAGTATGGCCCGCTTGTGCGTGTAGTTCTGGCGCAGGAATTCCTGCGACTGCTTTTCGTCCTCAATGTCTGTGCAGGTGCCAAACCATTTGATGACGGCCTGCTTGTCCTTCAGCGGAACCGCGCGCACAAGATGCCACCGGTAATTTTGGTCCGACGCGCGCTTGAGACAGCACTCGGTCTCGAAGGCTTCGCCTTTGCTCAACGCAGTCTTCCAACTTTGAAGGAACCGTTGAAGGTCGTAAGGATGCAGGACGACCGGCCACGGGGAACCCATGCTTTGTTGCATCGTGAGTCCCGTGTAATCATACCAGCGCTGGTTGAAATAGTCGGGCGCGCCATCCTGTCGCGCCGTCCAGACCATTTGCGGAATGGCCTCGATCAAAGTGCGGTAGCACTCCTCGCTTTCGCGCAGTTTGCGTTCCATGCGGTGTTTGTGGAGGGCGATCTCGATGGTGGAATGGAGTTCCTTCTCCTGAAAGGGCTTGACCATGTAGCCGTAGGCGTCGGTCTGCTGCGCGCGGGTCAGCGCCGCGTCGTCGGCATAGGCCGTGAGATAGACCACGGGCAGGTCGTGGCGGGAGCGGATCTGGCGTGCGGCCTCGATGCCGTCAATGTTGCCCTTGAGGCGGATGTCCATGAGGATGAGGTCGGGCTTGAGGTTGGTGGTGAGGCTCACGGCGGCCTCGCCGCTGGAGGCGGTGACGGGGACCTCGTAGCCCATGCGGGTGAGGCTGGAGGCGAGGTCCTTGGCGACGATGCCTTCATCGTCCACGACCATGATCTTGGCTGGGGTGCTCATAGGCAGGGGGGTTGAATGGGTTGAATCACGGTGCTGGCGGCTTGGGATAAAGCTTCGCCGCACAGTCAGGACATACTCCGTGGCTGACCCGCACACCGGCGATTTCTTTCAGGAACAAATCCACCGACTGCCATTGGCCATCCTCAGCGACGACTCGCTTGCACGCGGCGCACATTTTCATAAACGACAGGAGTGTCTTGTCCCGCGACAACGTCTGATCCAGGCCGGTTTTGTTTGTGGATCCTTCCCGCTTGCCGCCGTCGGCTTGGGGCTTTTTCAACTCCCGCAGATATGCGGCGAACATCGTCGGGCCAAAGGATTGAATCCGGGCGAGAATAATTTCCGCCGCCGTTTGAGTCCCATTTGCGCGTTGCAACGTGAACTCAGCCTGCCGGGTCGGCACTTGCGGTTCGGTCGCGTTGACGAGATCGGCGATGAGCCGGCGGAACTGCTCGCGCCATTCCGGCGTCAGGAGCGTGTCGAATATTGACCGACCGGTTAGTTTTATTTCCGGCCAGCCAAAAGCTTTCTCGACCGCCGGATTCACTTCCATTATTTCTCCTTCCCGATCCAGCGTGAGGGTGGGATACGGCGCGGCCTCGATGAGCGCGCGCATTTGCGCCTCGTTTTTGCGCAGGGCTTCCTTGCCTTCCATTTCAAGGCCGATGTAGGTGAACGTGCCGAACCATCTCGGGTTTCCCTTCATGTTGCGCAGCATCTGGGCGCGCATCAAATGCCAGCGGTAACTCTGATCCAGCCCGCGCCGCAGGCGGCACTCGATTTCAAATTCGATGCCTCCTTCCCTCGTCTCGCGCCAACGCTGGATGAGATCGGGCAGGTCAGCCGGATGAACGGCCCGTTGCCAGCCGTCGCCAAGACATTCCGACTCGTTCATCCCCGTGTAATCAAGCCATTGCTGGTTGAGGTATTCCATCCGGCCGTCATCGCCCGCCCGCCAGACCAGTTGCGGAATGGCTTCGCCGAGCGTCCGGTAATGCTCCTCGCTGTGGCGAAGGTCCTGTTCCAACTGGTGCTTGTGCAGCGCGGTTTCAATCGCCGCGTGCAGTTCCCGTTCCTGAAACGGTTTCACTAGGAAGCCCGCGGGATTGGTCGCCAGCGACCGGCTCAACGTGGTGTCGTCCGCATAAGCGGTCAGATAAACAACCGGAAGCTCATGGCGGAACTGGATTTCGCGTGCCGTTTCCACGCCGTCCAGTTCGCCGTGCAACCGCACGTCCATCAAAACCAGGTCGGGATGGACCGACTCGACTAGTTCCAGAGCGGTTTCGCCGGACCTGACCATCACGGGCACGTCGTAGCCGAGGCGCCGCAGGCTTCCTTCCAAGTCTTTGGCGATGACGCTTTCGTCTTCCACCACCATGATGGTCGCTGGATTGCTCATTTTTGCGATAACGAGGCGCAAAATACGTTCATAACTTTGCGTGGGGCAACTTCAGTGCCATCTCACGTTTGAACATCGTCCTCATCCGGGAAATTTCCAGCATCGTGAGCACGCCTGACTTTTTGGAAGAACCAGTTGCTGTGCTCCAGCCCGTGTGTAGCGAGCATAAGGCTGCCTTCCTCCGAGAAATGCCGGCCGGTTTGGCCGCGGTCACTCGATTGACACATCCTTGCTGATGGCGCCGCCCTCGTTTGGCGGAATGCCCGCAAGGATTTCCTCGGCAAAATCGGGACAAAGCTTGTGGAGGCAATCCGGACAGACGCCATGCGAAAACGTCGCGTCCGAATGTTTGTTGATATACGTCTCGACCGCCTCCCAGTAACCCTTGTCGTCGCGGATTTTTTTGCACGACGCGCAGATGGGCAGCATGCCCCGGAGTGTTCTGACGTTGTTGACGGCGCTGCGCAGTTCGCGGATCAGCCCTTCGCGGTCCTGTTCAATTTGCTTGCGGGGAGTGATGTCGCGAAAGACGACGACGATGCCTTCAATGTCGGTGCTGTCATGTCCGATGCGTGAGGCGATGTAATCAATCGGTGTGCGCGGCCCTTTGCGCGGACAAAGCCACGTCTCGCTGCTCCAGTCCACGACGAAGCCCTTGTGGAGCGTCTGCCGAAACAGGCTGTTGGTGTCGCGCGGCGCGGCCTGTTCCGAACCCGACAGAATCAACACCCGGTCCAGATGCTGTCCGAGCGCCTCGTGCCGGTGCCAGCCGGTGATGGATTCGGCAAGCGTGTTCATGAAGCGGATCTGGCCTTGTGGGTCCGTGGCGACGACAGCTTCGCCAAGGCTCGACAGCGTGTTGACAAACCAGCGTTCGCGTTCCGCAAGCTGGCGTTCGGCCCGGTGCTTGTGAAGCGCCATGTCTATGGTGATGCGCAGTTCGCGCTCGTTGACGGGCTTGACGAGATAGCCATACGGCTCCGTCAGCTTGGCCCGGTCAAGTGTCGCATCCTCGGAATGCGCCGTGAGAAAGACGACCGGGATTTGCAGATGCCCGCGGATGCGCGCGGCTGCTTCCACGCCGTCGAGGTCGCCCGAAAGCTGGATGTCCATGAGCACGAGGTCGGGACGCAGTTCGTCCGCCTTTTCGACAACTTCCTCGGCGACCGAAACCACCTCGGGAATCTCATACCCAAGCGCTTCGAGCGTCGTTTGAATGTCCTTGGCGATGATCCGCTCGTCTTCCGCCACGAGTATCCGGGCTTTTTTCATAAGTTGAGGGAAGCTGCGCCCGTCACACGGTTTGCGGCGGGTCAATGAATGGGTTGGATTTGAACAGTTGAGACGCGGCAGTGTTGCCTTTGCGCGTGCCCGCGCAGCCGCGCACCCGGTGACGCGCCGCGTTCAGAAACAGCGGCCCGTCCGCATTTTCAAATGGCATCGTCATCTCGGAACAGGATCGGCCTCGATGAACTGGCTTTCATGGTGGGCACCTTAAATCGTCCAAAGGGAACCGCAATTCGTAGCCGCCCTAAAAAAGTTCCGGCTCGCGGACTAGAACATCTAGGCAGCTTGCCTACACGAAGCCGCTCGCACCGCCAACTTCGATTGATGCGCCCGCACAATCTTCGCGTCTGATGCTCCGTATGAATTCCCGTTGTCTTTTTTTTGCCGCCGCATTGTTTGCCGCGCTCGCGTCGCGCGCCGCGGAAACTCCCGTTGACCTCGGCCCCGTGCGCGAGGAGCACGTGATGATTCCGATGCGCGACGGGAAACACCTCTCCGCCTATCTCTACTTCCCGCCGGGGGCAGGAAAGTTTCCCGCCATCTTCGAGCAGCGTTACGCGGACATCCACGGCGTCGGCTCGCGCAAGGCTGCGGCGAAGTTCGCCGAGAGTGGCTTCGTCATCGCGCTCGTGAATTATCGCGGCACGCATCTCTCCGAGGGCAAGTGGCAGGGCTACCGCGCGCTCGCGTGGGGTGAACTCAAGGACGGCTACGACACCTGCGAATGGCTCGCCGCGCAGCCGTGGTGCACCGGCAAGATCGGCACCTACGGCGGGTCGCAGGCCGGCTACGCGCAGAACTTCCTCGCCATCACGCAGCCGCCGCACCTCGTCGCGCAATACATGACCGACACCGGCCTGAGTTTGTATCAGGAAGGCTACCGCATCGGCGGCGTCACGCGGCCGAACCGCTTCAAGGGGATGGGCGCGGTGGCACGCGACCCGGCGGACAACGATGCGTGGATCGCGGAAACATTCCACCACCCGAACTACGACAGCTACTGGCGCGACGAGGATTGCTCGCTGCACTTCGACAAGATGAACGTGCCGTGCTTCACCATCGGGAGCTGGTATGACTTCATGTGCCAGGGTTCGGTGATGAGCTTCATCGGCCGCCAGCATCACGCCGGCAAGAACTCGCGCGGCCAGCAGCAACTCATCATCGGCCCGTGGCTGCACGGCGGCTACCCCAAGCCGAACAAGATCGCGGAAATGACCTTCCCGACGAACGCCTTCTTCGACGTGTATGCGCACATGACGAAGTGGTTCAACCACTATCTCAAGGGCGAAGCCAACGGCGTCGAGAAGGACGACACCGTCCGCTACTACGTGATCGGAGCCGCCGGCGAAGACGGCGCGCCCGGCAACGTCTGGCGCACCGTGAAGGACTGGCCTGTCGCGTCGAAACCCGCGTCCTACTTTCTCCAAGAAGGCGGCGCGCTCTCCACGAAAGCGCCGACCGCCGCGAAATCCTCCACGAGCTACGTGAGCGATCCGTTTCATCCGATGGAAATTCCCGGCGCGTCATTCCCCGGCGCGAAGGACGCGCGACCCTTCGAGAAACAGGCCGAGGTGCGCACCTTCACCACCGAGCCGCTCGCCGAGCCGGTCGAGTGGACGGGCCTTGTGAAGGTCGAGCTGTTCGCCAGCTCCACCGCGCGCGACACGGACTTCCTCGTGCGCGTGAGCGACGTGTATCCCGACGGCCGCTCGATGCTGCTCATGGATTACCCGCGCCGCGCGCGTTACCGCGAAGGCTTCGATCACGAAAAACTTTTGCAACCCGGCGAAGTGGCGAAGCTCGCGTTCGACATCGGCTGGACGAGCATCATCTTCAACCAGGGCCACCGCATCCGCGTGACCGTGGCGAGCACCGGCGCGCCGCTCTACGAACCGAACCCGCAGACCGGCGGCCCGCAGACCATCGAGTTCCCCAAAGACGCCGTCGTCGCGACGAACACGGTGCATCACGACAAGAAGTTCGCGTCGCGCATCCTCGCGCCCGTGCCGGTGAAGTAAGCGCGAATGGCTAACTACTTATTCGATGACTTTGCCGGCTGCTGCTGGAGTAAGTCCAAAGCTTCCTGAGGCACCACAACTTTCGTCGTGCCTATGTCCTTGTAAGTGGTGGTTATGGTTCTTAGTTCGGTATTTTCGCTGCCGCCGAATGTCCACTTGAAGAAAAGCACCGTTTCCGTTTTTTCAACCATCCCGTCTTTGAACCAGTATGAAGTGGAGCCTTTTGATTCGACAAGTTTGGGGCCAGGGCCGCCGATGAATTTCCTGATCGCCAAACGCGCGACGGAGGCTTTATCCCATTCGTAAGAGATCACTCCGTTGGTTTCGGAAAATCCCTTCGCCATTTGCATTTCCTGCCGCGTCATGCCCATAGGCGAATTGATGGCGGCTGTTTTAACGATTTTCCATTCACCTCGTCCGGTTTTTTCCACCGACCTGCCATCCTTGGTCACTGCTTGATATTTCTGTGTTAGAGGGCCTTCAGGGTGAAATTTTGGATCAATAACAACTGTTTCTTGCCAAGAAACGCGAACATATCCCGTGTCTCGGGAAATCTTCGACTCCGTGGTCACGAATTGATCGTAGCCTCTTTGCTTATCTTCAAATTTGGAAATTTGTTCGGAGCGTATTGTGCAGTTGGTTTGCGCCTGTAGCTTTTCAATTGCTCGTTCAACCTTTTGGCGCAGCGCCCCGTCATCACCCAAGCTCGTGAGCGTAGTGATGAGCAAGAACAAGGAGATGAGTGCGCTGAATGGCCTGTGCGAGGTCTTCATATTGGAGATGCGAGGAGGATACTTCTCAAAGCATCGGAGTCAACCACTTGGTCGGAACTCACTTTCCGCTGACTTCCGCGGCGAGAAATTCACCAAGCTCGACAGCTTCCTTGACGGGTCTGCGGCCTTCCGCGCGCCGCGCGGTTCCGCCAATAAAGGAAACCACCTTGAGCACGACTTGATGGCCCACGATTTGCGCGTAGGCCGCCACCGGGCTGGAGCAGCCGCCACCCATCGCGCGCAGGAACGCGCGTTCCGCGAGCACGCACTGCTGCGTGTTGAAGTGATTCAGCCGCGCGCAAATCTCCGCGATGCGCCCGTCGCCCTCGCGCACCTCGATGCCCACCGCGCCCTGTCCCACGGCAGGCAGCATCTCCTCAGGATCCAACCGAATCGCAAGCAAACCATCCGGCACGGCGTCGCCGCGCAGCGATCCACTCGGATGAATCGTGAAATCCAGCCGCTCCAGTCCCGCCGCCGCGAGCACGATGGCGTCGAGTTCCGCAAGGTCGGAAAGCTTTTGCAGCCGCGTGGGAACATTTCCGCGCAGCTCGACGATTTTCAAATCAGGCCGCGCTTCGAGCAGTTGCGCGCGCCGCCGCGTGCTGCTCGTCGCGACGGTCGCCGCCGGCGGGAAGTCCTTGAGCTTCGTGTGCGGCTTGAAGCCACGCCGCTCGGCCTGGCCGGGCGTCCACTCGACGAGCGTTTCCGCCGCGGCCTGCTGCGCGAGAAATGCCGCGTCGCGATAGATGAGCACGTCGCGCACGTCGGCGCGCTTGCACACCGCGCCGAGCGTGAGGCCGGCGGGAAGGTCCACGGGCAAATCCTTCAAGCTGTGCACCGCGATGTCGGCCTGATGCTTGAGCAGCGCGACTTCGAGTTCCTTCGTGAACAAACCCTTTGGCAGCGACGCATCGGGATTCGCGAGCGAGGCGGATTGCAGCTTGTCGCCCGTGGTCTTGATGATTTTCTGCTCGAAGCGCAGCCGAGGGAACGCGGCGCGGCATTGCGCGAGCACGGCGGTCACCTGCGCGAGCGCGAGCGCGCTGCCGCGCGTGGCGATAATAACGGGGCGTTCAGCGGACATTTATTTGTGGCCGAAAGCAAGACCGGCGCTGCCGGGCGCGTCGGGCCGCGGCGGCGGAGCAAGCAATCCGGCGGCCTTGTCTCGAATGATCCGCTCGCACACGGCGATTTCGTTCTGGCGCTGCTTCAAGTAGTCGTCGGCGATGGCCTGCAAGTCATCAATGTTGTAGAGATACACGTCGTCGAGGAAGTTGCATTCCGGCTCGATGTCGCGCGGCACGGCGATGTCAATGAGCAGCAGCGGCCGGTTGCGTCGCGCTTTCATCAGCGGCTCCAGTTTCTTGCGGTCGAGCACGTAATGCGGCGCGGCGGTGCTGCTGATGACGATGTCAATGCGCTCGAACTCCCGCGCCCAGTCGTCGAAATGAATCGCGCGGCCGTCGAGTTCCTTTGCGAGCGCCTCGGCGCGGTCGTAGGAGCGGTTCGAGACGAGGATGCTGTGCGCGCCGCGGCTGAGCAGGGCGCGCGCGGTCTTCTCGCTTGTGTCGCCCGCGCCGAGCACCATCACCTGCCGGTCATGAAGCGCGCTGAAAATTTTCTCCGCCAGCTCGACGGCGACATTCGCAACGGAGACGCTGCCTCGCTGGATGTTCGTCTCGGTGCGGATTTGCTTGGCGACGTTGAAGGCGCGCTGGAACGTTTTGTTCAACCGGCTGCCGGTGTGCTTGTGCTGGAGCGCGAGATCGTAGGCCTTCTTGAGTTGGCCGAGGATTTCCGTTTCGCCGAGCACCATCGAGTCGAGGCCGCTGGCGACCTTGAAGAGATGCTCGATGCTCTGCGGTTCGGCGAGGGCGTAAAGTTCCTTGTCGAGCGCGCCCGCGAAGTTGTGGTGCTTGAGGAAGAACTCGCGCAACGCCGCGAGCGCCTGCCGCGTGTCGCCGCCGCTCGACGCGTAAATCTCCACGCGGTTGCACGTCGAGAGGATCACCGCCTCGTCCGCCACGCCCGACTCGCGCAGCGCCTTGAGTGCCTCCGGCACCGCCGACTCCGCAAAGGCAAACCGCTCCCGCACCTCGACGGGCGAGGTGTGATGCGACAGGCCAAGGCAGAGGATGGGCATGATTAAACGCGGAATGCAGAATGCGGAATGCGGAATGCCCGTGCGCAAACTTTGAACTTTGAACTTTGAACTTTGAACTTCACTTGTGCAGTTCCGACATCAGGTTGGTTCCCCAGAACGTGAGCAGGACGAAAATGAAGCTCGCCACGAGGCACCACGCGAAGCGGCGTCCGCCCTGCGTGTAACGGATGCGCCACACCACGAGCGCGAGATAGATGGCCCACACGAGCACGGACCAGAGCACCTTCGCATCGGTGAAGACCGGGACGCCCTTGGGCAACTTCACCGACGCGGCGAGGCCGACCGTGAGCAGCACGAAGCCGGCGAAGAGCAGCCGGCTCATGATGGTTTCCATGCGGTCAATCGGCGGCATGAGCGAGAAGACCGCGCGCATCTTGTGGAACTTCAAGTCATGCTCCTGCGTGAGATACATCGCGGCTGCGGCGGAACCGAGCCCGAACGCCCCGTAGGCGAGCAGCACCAGCGACGCGTGCAGGCTGATCCAGCCGCCGCTGAAGTTTGGCCCCGTCTCGTGCGGCGGATCGAGTCCGGGGAAGAGCGCAAACACTCCCACGGCGAACAGCACCGGCGAGGCGAACGCGCTGAGGAACCTCAGCCGTTGCCACGCGCCAAGCACGAGATACGCGGCCACGATGGTCCAGAGAATGAATATCGTGGCCTCGTAGAGATTGTTGACCGGGCAGCGTTCCAGCGAGAAGCCCCGCTTGACCATCGCGATCGAATGCAGCACGAACGCGCACGCCAGCAGCGCGTGGTTCACGCGATTCGCCTGCCGGAACCCGTGCCGCCACAGGAACACCGAATACACCGTGCTCACGCCATACAGCGCCACCGCGAGCAGGAAGAAGTGCCGGTCAGTCAAGGACACAAGGAAAGGTTAGTGGCGGACTCCGGCGGCGCAAGGCGCAATTCCGCGCGCCCATCAGCGGCCGGTGTGTTGTTTGACTGCCGCAAGCACCTTTTCTTCATCCCCGCCCGTGCGCCAGACGAGCCGGAGAAAATCCGCCGGGTGCATCCCGA
This sequence comes from uncultured Verrucomicrobiota bacterium, assembly GCA_964589935.1. Lineage (GTDB taxonomy): Bacteria > Verrucomicrobiota > Verrucomicrobiia > Limisphaerales > VHCN01 > VHCN01. The sequence goes on from CAZPVD010000012.1 coordinate 15,646, forward strand.
TGCCCTTGAGGAACTGCCGGTCGCCGCCGCAACAATACATCAGCTCCGCCGGCATCTCCCCGCGCAACTTCGCCTGCGCCTTGACGATGATCCGCGGCAGCCACGCGATGCCGCCGAGCTTCGCGTCCTTCGCCGGCAGCGTGTCCATGTTCACGACGCGGCCCGCGGGTTTGCCATGCAGCTCGTTCAGGAAATAATCCCGCCGCAGCGCGGTGATGAGCAGCACCGTCTCAAACGCCGGCTCGCCCATCTGGCAGAAGTCCTCCACGAAATCGAACAGCTCCTGCGCCGAGCAGCCGATGCCCGCGAGGAAGCCCGTCTCCCTCGCGTCGAACCACGACGCGGCGCGCGGGTTGCCCGCGCGATACTGCTGCACGCCCTTCGCGTAAAGTTTGCGGAACTGGTCGGGCCATTCAAAATTCGTCACACGGCGAGGATACCGGCTGGCGAAGTGCCCGACAAGGCCGCCACCACGCAACTGGACGAGGCGTTTGCCCTCGCCGACACCATCCTCAACGACCGGCTCGACAAGCTCGCGCTGCAATTCGAGGATTCAAACCCGCAATTCTTCACCGCCTACACCAATGCCCGCATCATCGTGGACAGCACCGGGGGTCAGGGCGGTGCCACCCCGCCCACCCCGCCGCCGCCGCCCAATCCGTGAGGCGGGAGCGGTTTGATATACGAACAGAACCGCTTGAACCAACCGCAGTAGGAATCCTCGGTGGACCATGAAAAATGCCTGCGACGAAGGACATCGCGCAATTCTTGAATTGCTTCTTCCGATTTCATGGGCAGCATCCTGATACATTAACCGCTGTTCGTATATTAAGAGTTGGGCCACAAAATGAATGCGACGAGACTACTGTGCTTCGTATTCCTGATTTGTAGCCTTGCCTGCAAGCACCAGTCTACCTCGTCTGTGCAGGCCAATGACCGCCAATGCGATAAACTTGTGAACCAAATGATCATCGCGGAGAAAGACTTCATTGCCGCAGTCGATTCGGTTCGCGATTTGGAGACCGCAAGAATCGCTGCCGAAAAAATCCGTGGATGTGCTAATCGATTAAATGCGATCTCCGGAGAATTTGCTCGACTAGGCCCATTGTCGCCTTCGCTCAGAGCGCGGCAGCTTAAAAGGCTGGATATGGAGGATCGTCGAGCCTCGACGAGGAACGGCACAAACGTAAGAGTATTCGCACCAGAGGAGGACAGAATTATCACTCCTGCGGCTGACTCATTTTTTGAGGTATGGGGGACAATATGCACGAAGTCAGGTCTCCAATACACTCCCGAGGAATACCGCAAAGGCAGCGCCCAACCCGGCACTGCACCGAATGCGGCTCCGCCGCATCGGTGAGCTGACCGTTAGGCGGCTTCGCACCCATGCCATCTGATGCCAACATTCTCCAGACAATCAAGCAGGCGTTCGCGGGATGCCTTCGCCCGGAGCATTTCACAGACTACAAGCACTGCGAAGAGTGTGCCGAGCATGACGAGGTCTTCCGTTCACGCAACGTTGACACACTCCAAATCGAGGATGTTGGCAATCCAGGATGGGATCCCATTTGCTTTACCACATCGGAGGGCTTCACTTACTATTTTCCAGCCCTCGCACGTCTTGCTCTTGCCGAGCCAGACTACGCGCACGGCTGGTATGGCACGCAGTTGCTTTTCCATCTCGTCGGTGACGGCCGCAAGAACCGCCGGTTCTTGGCTTGCACGCCAGAGCAGCGGCGAGCCGTATTTCAGTTTTTACAGCACTTGGTTGAGACGAGAGCTACACTCGCAGACGAGCATTGCAGCACCGATGATTTATTTCAGGCACTTGAGATTTGGTCAGATGAGATACCAGTCGCCTAACCATGCGCTGCAGCGGCCCCGGCGGGAGCGTCGCGGTTGCAGTCGTTGCGTCCCGTGCGCCGGGTCGCTAAGCTTGGGTCGTTAGGCGCTGCTACGCGCATTCTCCAAACTAAATCCCCCATGAAAACTATTCGCATCATTTGTTCGTTGTTCGCAGTCGCCGCGGTTGCCGCGGCGTTCGCTGCTGACCCTGCTGATCCTACTGGAACTTGGAAATGGAGCACCAAGTCGCCGAATGGCGAAATCCCAACCACGCTCAAACTCGAATTGAAGAACGGCAAAATCGCCGGCGCTTACTCGAATCAATTTGGCGAGACAGCGATCAGCAACGCCTCACTACAAGACGACGTGATCAGGTTCGACGTGGTGCGTGATCTCGGCGGCCAGAAGTATGTGGTGAAGTATCGCGGCAAAATTGAAGGCGACACGATCAAGGGGACCATCGAAGCACCCGGCCGCGACGGTGGCGAAGCGCTGAAGCTTGATTGGAACGCGAAACGCGCGACGAAGGAAAAGACAGGCGACGCGAAGCCAAAATGACCGCAACGCCTAACCATGCGCTGAAGCTGACAAGCTCCATGAACGCCAAATTAAAATCCGATTGTTCACTCAGTCGCTTGCAGCTTAGCTTTATCCGTTAGGCCGCTTGACACATGCTTATCAGAAACGCATCAGCTACTGACCTCGAAGCGATTATCGCGTTAAGTGCCTTTGTGCAGCAACAGCACGCCGATGCATTGCCCGATTTTTTCAAGGCTCCTACCGAATCACAGCAGACCAGAGATGCGTTTCGAGATTTTCTGGCGGACTCCACGAGTCTCATGCTTGTGGCAGAGGAGACACAGCCCGTTGGCCATCTGTGGGCGCAGTTTCAGAATCGGCCAGACGGCTGGACACTATTTGCGCAGCGGCTATTACAGATTCAGCACATGGTGGTCGCGCCACAGTATAGGCGGAGAGGCGTTGGCACTTTGTTGCTGGCGAGGGCCATTGAGATTGCGCGGCAGGAAGGTATCAAGCGAGTTGAGTTGCACGTATGGTCATTTAACTCTGACGCCAAGCGTTTTTATGCGAAGCACGGTTTCGAGGTATTCAGTGAGAGGATGGCATTCAGAACAGACGTGGCCTGACTGTTGATTCTCCACAGGTTGTCCACAGTTTTTGGGAGTCTGGAGGCCGGGTGGCCACCGTCGCTGTGGCTCTGGGTTGTGAGGCAAACTAAGATGAAAGCGCTGATTGAAAAAATGACGCTGCCCGGGTTACGCCAGAAGCTCAGGCTCATTCGTCTGGAGAGGAGGCTGACTTCAGCAAGGGCAGCAAGGAAAGCCGTGGGCAAGGTTGATGCCGAATGGCGAAAGAGAATTGATGATGTCATCTCGTCCCCGGACAACGCCGAAATTCCGAGAGTGCCTGAGGCGGGGAAATTGCAGGGCCACGTCATCACCATGCACAATGGTGTGCGCGTGTGCGCCAACGGATATTACGGAAGAGGCATCCTGAACATGCTGATTGAAAACCGGGGGGTGCATGAGCCTCAGGAGGAGCGCGCGTTTGAAACGATCATCGGGCATTTGCGGGATGACTGCACCATGCTGGAATTGGGAGCTTACTGGGGGTTTTATTCGCTGTCCCTTTTGCAGCAGCGCCCCAAGGCGAGATGCTTCCTGGTTGAACCGGAGAAGGTGAACCTCTTGAGTGGCGAGTTGAACTTCCGCCTAAATGGACGAACTGGATTTTTTACCCAGGCCAGCGTGGACCGGGCTCCGCAAACCGAGCCGCGCACAATTTCCGTAGATTCGTTTTGCAGCGATCATGGAATTGACCGTCTGGATATTCTGCATTCGGACATTCAGGGGCATGAGCTGCTGATGCTTGAGGGCGCCAGTCGTATGCTGTCGGGCGGTAAGGTGGATTATGTGTTTATTTCGACCCATTCAAACTCGCTTCATGCCGATTGCATCAAGAGTTTGGAATCCGCGGGGTATGTTGTTCTGGCACAGGCCGACTTGAACGAAACGTTTTCGCATGACGGTTTGATAGTCGCCAAACATAAGGGCGTGGACCAGCCAAAGGGAGTCAACATATCGCGAAAAACCGCCTAGCCATGCACTGTTGTTCCACTTACCAGGCGGCGCGGCCGTCGTCGCTGGGCTTGGGTTGTTAGGCATCACGTGAAGACTTACTGCCTCAGTCCGATTCAGTCACGAGATGCAGCAGCCGCGAGGTTGAGCGCATTGATGCCCGGCCAGTCGAAACCGTGGCTGCTGAAAGATTCGAGTGGAGATGTCATGGCTTACTTTGAGTTGGACGACATTGACGTTCCGGGTGTCTTGACCATTTCAGCCGACATCAGCGGTCGTCATTACGATTGCGATGCCAAGGTCATTTCGCTTTTGGAGAGACTTAGAACCGACCTTGGAGGAGAGATTACGAATAATACCTAACTGTTGATTCTCGATAGGTTGTCCGCAGTTTTTGGGAGTCCGGAAGCAGGCGGCGGGCCGTCGTAGTTGCAATCGGCGCGCTTCGTGGCCGTCGCCACTGGGCTTGGGTCATTAGGCTTGTGGCCGTTCACCCCATCACTTCCGCGAGCGCGACGAGGCGGCCTTTTTCCTGTAGCGATTTCGCGCCGGCGTGGATGATGGCGGTGACTTCGAGGATTTCCTGGTGCGGCACCGGTTCGACGCGCGTCTTCACCATTTGCAGGAAGACCTGCGCCATGCGGAAGATTTGGTAGTGGTGGCCGAACCAGTAGTTGCCATCAATCGCGGGCGTCCATTCGTGCGTCTGCTTCGTGAAGTGCGCGCTGGTTTGGCAGTAGGTCGGGGTGACGTCCGGCCGGCCATACCAGACCTCGGCGGGCATGCGGTCGGGCCACGTGAGCAGCGCGTGGCACGCGGCTTCGCGAGCATACATGCTCACCGCCTCGACGCCCGGCCCGCAGAGCGTCATGCACATCCACGTCGGATGCTGTCCATAGACGAACCATCCCGGCAGCGACCAGCCGCCGCCCTGGCTGGCGATGACGTATTGGAGCGGGCCGAAGTCGCCGGAGCGTTTCATGCGCAGCGCCTCCTCGGTGCCCCACTGATGCCGATACAAACTCGACGACATGATGGGTGTGTTGTGCTTCCTGGCGAATTCGAGAATCTTCCGCGTGCCCGCGACGGTTTCGCCGATGGGCTTGTCGCAAAAGGTCGGCAGACCTTTCGCGAGTCCGGGTGCGACGAGGTCGAAGTGGTCGTCGCCGAAGCCCGACGCGTCGCCGAGCCAGATGGCGTCCGACTCGCGCACGAGTTCATCGAGCGAGCGCGCCGGTTGCACGCCGGGGAACGCTTCGCAAAACATCGCAGCGCTCGTGGGATCAGCGTCGTAATAGCCGGAGATGCGCGTGTCGGGGAAGGGGAGCTGCGCGAAGTCTTCCTTGGGATTACGGAAGTGCGACTTGAACAAATCCACCGGGCCTTTGCTGAGGTGCTTCTCGATGGCCTTGAAGTCCACGGTGGGATGGAAGCCCTGCGCGAAGTGCCACGTGTGGCCGTTGGTCTTTTGCGATTTGCCGCGGATGCTCGCGGAGATGACGCCGATGCGCCACGTCTTGTTCGCGGGCGCCGGCTCGGCGGCCTGGGCAACGGACGCAACCGCGGCCGCGGCAACGGTGCCTGTGCGCGCGATGAAGTTGCGCCGGGAGGATGCTGGTTGATTCATGCGGCAAAGATAACGCGTGAGTGCGCGCTGAAACAAGCGAAGTCGAGCGCGAACTTCGATTGAGGTGGATATATTTTCCGCGTTGCTGAACGGGCGCGAGTTGTTACGCTCCGCCCGGATTTTTTATGAACGACACACTGAAATCCTCGGAAGACCTTATCCTGCATCTCAAGGCCAAGCTGATTGATCTCTCGCTCGAGCACGGACCGAAGGTCATCGCCGCGCTGCTCATGCTCATCGCGGGCTTCATCATCGCCCGCTGGGTCTGCGCCCGTATTAGCAAGTGGCTCGAAAAAATCGAGATGGAGCCGCCCGTGCGCAAACTCATCGTGCGCATCGCCTGGCTCGCGGTGATGGTTCTCACGCTGGTGGTGGCGTTGACGCAGTTGGGCTTGAAGCTCGAGCCGGTCATCGCCGGCATCGGCGTGGCGGGAGTCGGCGTGGGCTTGGCCATGCAAGGCGTGCTGTCGAACCTCATGGCAGGGCTGCTCATCATTTTCACCAAGCCCTTCCGCGTCGGCGAATACATCGAGCTGCTTGGCGTGCGCGGACAAGTGCAGGGCATCGAATTGTTTTCCACCCATCTGATACAGGCCGACCTCTCGCGCCTCGTCATCCCGAACCGCAAGATCATCGGCGAAATCCTCCACAACTGTGGCAGGATGCGGCAGCTCGACCTCGTCGTCGGCGTCGGCTACTCGACAAACCTCAACGATGCTCTCGCCATTGTGCGCAACCTGCTCGCCGCGAACCCGCGCGTGCTCAAGAATCCCGAACCAGTCGTCGGCGTCTCGATGCTCGCCGACTCCTCAATCCTCATCGCCATCAAACCGTGGGTGAAAGTGGACGACTACGGCGCGGCCGCGGCGGAGTTGAACCAGGCCATCGTCGAAGCCTTCCGCGAGAAGCGCATCGAGATTCCTTTCCCGCAACGCGAAGTTCGCGTGCTCAGTGGCGGCGACTTCACAGGCCGCGTCGCGTGATGAGATGGCGGCGACGTAAAACGTTGCTACACCGCGAGCAGTTCGCGAATCTGCGGCACGCTCGCCGTCCCCGTCGTTCCAAGTTGATGCACGACGATGGACGCCGCGGCGTTCGCCAGCTCCAGCGCCTCGCGCAAGTTCGCGCCCGCCGCGAGCGCGGCGGTGAGGTTCGCCGTGACGGAATCACCCGCGCCCACCACGTCAATCTCGCCGCGCACGGGATGACACGGGACGTGCTCGACCTGGCCCGTGGGTGACGCGCCGAGGATGCCGCGCTCGGACAGCGAGACAAAAACATTGTGTTGATGGAGCCGCGCGAGTTCGGCGGCGGTGCGCGAGATCTCCGTGATGCTTGAAGTTGGCGGAGTGCCAGTGAGTGCGGCAAGTTCGGCGGCATTCATCTTGAGCATCACGCGCGGCCAGCCGCGCAACCCGCGCCGGCTGTCGCCGACGATGGGAAGGTTTGGCATGTGATCCACAAGGGCGCGCAAGCCTTCAAGGAAGCGAGTGGTGACCACACCTGTGCCGGCAACATCAACCTGGTCGAGAACGGTCACTGCATCGGCCTCCTCCGCGACGCTAAGTAGTCCGCTCAACATCAAGCCCTCGACGAGAGCTGGCGTCGGAGTCCAGTTTTTTGTATCCAACCGATTCAGTTCGATTGGAGATTTTTTCGATTCGACAAGCAATGGTTTGCAGTAGGTAAACGTGGAGCGCAACCCGGTTGAGTGAAAATGGTCGAGGCACACACCATCCCTCGCTTGGAGTGCACGACGGAGCGAGAAACCTTCGGCATCATCCCCGCAAAAACCCACCGGCCAAATCTCGCCCACGCCCAGCGCGACGAGATTGTTGAGGATTGTCCCTGCGCCGCCGGGCTGCGAACGCACGTTAACGACGTTGTGCACGGGCAGGCCGGTCTCGATGGAGGTTTCCTGCTTCGACGGGTCAATTTCGAGATAGCGGTCGAGGCAGAAGTCGCCGACGACCGCGATGCGCAGCGCGGCGTAGCGGCCGGTGATGGCTTGAAAACGCGCGGCGTTCACAGCTTCGTCATCCCGTGAAAAAGATTGTGCAGGAACGCGACGTTGTCGCACTGCGCGTAGTGCATCGTGCCGCCCATGCGCGAGTAGCTCTTGCAGAAGCGCAGGTAGTAGGCGGCGTTGTCGCGCGGCGGCTCTCCCTTCGTCCAGTCCCACTTGCCGCCGTCCTGCAAGTCCACGACGTAGAAGGTGTGATCCTTCACGACGGGCCGGCCGGCCTGCAGGCGCAGGTTGTTCACGCAACTCAGGCTCTTCTCAAAAACCTGCGGACCCATGATGGCGGAACCGACCGACAAAACCACGCCGCCATCGAGCCGCTCGACCGCGCCGCCGAACAATTTGAAATCCATCTCCGCCGCGCGGCCGAGCACCGCGCCGTTGAACCACGGATGATTCGAGATGATGTCATAGCCGATGCCGGGATGCACCGTGAACGGCACGCGGTGACGCGTCGCCTGCGCGATGGCCGAGCAGTTGCGCCAGCGATGCACGAACATCTGCGGGCCGGGCTTGAGGCCGAACTTGCGCATCACGCGGGCGAGTTCGAGCTTCGCCGGCGCGAGCGAATCGAAGGGGTTTTTCTGAACGTCGGCGAGAAGTTCCTCCTCCTTTGGCAGCCACGTGCCGTCCTCGTAGATGAACTTTCCAAGCGAACCGCCGAAGCCGAGGCCGCGCGTCGCGCCGACGAGCAGCGCGAGGTGGATCATGCGGCCCGTCTCCTCCCACGTGCCGAAGCTGCCGGTGGCGACGTTGTCGCGCACGCTCTCGGTCGAGCGGCCCATGTAGGAAAATTCCCAGTCGTGGATGATGCCGGCGCCGTTTGTCGCAAGGTGCGTGAGCCAGCCGCGATCGAGCATCTGGCTGATGACAAGCTGCGCGCCGTTTTTGATGAGGTGCGCGCCGTAGATGAGCATCACAGTGCGCTCGCGGGCGAGGGCATCCTTGATGCGGCGCGCGCAGTCGTGAACGATGTCGGCAATGTGCGGCTCGCATGGCGGCGGCTCGTGCGAAGGCTCGACGAGAATTTCCTCAACCGTCGTGAGGCTCTTGCGCTGGTCGAGCGGGAAGACCTTCAACTTGTCGAGGTCAATGGGCGTGTGCGGATTCAACATGAGAAGGAAAATAAGTTCAGCGCGTCAACGTCCGAAGATGCACTCCAGCAGCGCCGCGCCGTCGCGGTAATCAGGAATCACCGCGTCCGCGCCAACACCGAGCAGACGGCGGCGCTTCCACTCGTCCATTCGGCCCGAGCCGTTGTTCGCCTCGTCGCTCGCGACGGCCACGGCGAGGCCGCCGACTTCCTTCGTGTTCTCGATCTCCACGTAGCCGTCGCCGAAGGAGAGCAGGTGTTCGCCGGCGATGCGGTTCTCGCGCAGGATGCGTTCGATGACCATTTTCTTGGAGAACTGCTTGTAATCATCCTGCGCGCCGTAGATGTGGCGGCCAAAATACTTCGCCACGTCGAGCAGCCGCGCCTCTTCGAGCACGAACGGCTCGTCCGTGCCGCTCGCGAGGTAAAGTGCCACGCCGCGGCGCTGAAGGTTTTCCAACAGCGCGCGCGAGCCGGACACCAGCAGCGAGTCGGGAGAAATCGTTCCGCACCGCAGGCTGTCGGTGCGGCTTAGGATGCGCGCGTCGAGCCGGCGGAGGTATTCGTGCTTATACCAGAGTGGTTCGCGCGGGGCACCGCCGCGTTCGCGCACGCGCTCGGCGAGTTGCATCATCTGGTAGATCGTCTGCTTGCCGTTGAGCCGCATGATGTCATCGGTCACGAGCCGGCGCAGCGATTCCTCCGTGTCGTCGCTGCGGCGCGGCAGCATCTCGACGAACATCGGCACCATCACTTCCGGCCAGCCCTCGCGCACGAGCGAGAGCGTGCCGTCGAAGTCGAACAAAACATGCGTGATGCCCGGCCGCGGCGCGAAGCCAGGCGTGAATTCGACGAGGCCGGTGAAGTTGGCGGCAGAAACCATGCGGCGTCAGTTAAGGAAGTTTGCGGCCAAAGGTCAACGATGCTCGGAACCGTTTCGCGAGGCGTGCTCATGCCGCGTTCGCGTTTGCTGTTTGCCGATTCCTCGGCCCGATCCACAGGAACAGCGCTGATACCGCTCCGAGCGCGCCGCACAGCGCCCACAGTTGATTTGGATTTTTTGCGTAAAGCGCCGTGCCCCACGACGGCCCGGTGACGAGGCCGAACGACCACGCCGCGCTCAGCATGCCCATGTAACGTCCGCGCAAATGCCGCGGCGCGAGTCCCGCGATGTAAGCGGCGGAAACGGGCGAGGCGAGCATTTCGCCGAGTGTCCACACGACCACCGTCCCGGCGAGCGTCCACGCGTTGCGCGCGAACGCGGTGAGCGCGTAGCCGAGGCCGAGGAGCAGGTAGCCTGCGGCCATCACGGGCCGTGCGGGCAGGCGCTGCGTCCAGCGCGTGAGCGGCAATTCGCAGCAGACGACGATGAGGCCGTTGAGAGAGATGAGCACGCCGTAAGCCGCGCTCGACAGCCCGACCGCACGCACGTGCAGCGGCAGTGACGTGTTCATCTGGAAAAAAACAAACGTGATCGGCGCCACAGCGAACAAGTAACAGAGGAATTCACGGTCGCGGAGAACCTGCTTCACATCCGCGCGCCAGTCAGCTTCCTCGGCGCGCTGCCGTTCGCCGTGCGGCAATGCGATGAGCGCGATGATGCCGAAAATCGCAGATGTCACGGCGTCACCGACGAAGAGCCAGAAGAAGGATTTCTCCGCGAGAAAACCCGCCGTCGCAGGGCCGAATGCGAAGCCCGCGTTGATCGCCAGCCGATACACGCCGAAGGAAATCACGCGCTTCTCCGGCGGCGCGAGGTCGGTGATGAGCGCGGAGCTTGCGGGACGGTAAAGTTCGCTCGCGAGGCCGAGCAGCGTGGTGAGCGTGAAGATGACGGAGACATTCTGCGCCTGCGACAGCGCGAGCATCGTCGCCGCGCCGGCGAACATCGAGAGCGCGATGGTGTTGCGCCGTCCGATGCGGTCCGCGAGCCAGCCGCCGACGGCCGACGCGACAAGATGTCCGACGCCATAAGCGCCCACCGCGAGGCCCGCCTGCGCTACCGAGTGTCCCTGCCTCGTGAGATGCAGCACGAGAAACGGCATCACGAAGCTGCCGAACCGGTTCACAAACGTGCCCGCGAACAGCATCCAGAGCGGACGCGGCAGGGCGCGCATGTCAGCGAAAAGGCCGGCGAACACGCGCGGACGATACGGATGCGGAGCGCGGGCTGCAATGCGATTGGCCGCGCGCGTTCTCGACACACATTGCCGTTTCTGGCACGGTGCGCGCCGTGCCCGCGCCACCCAACACGGCCATTTCACCACAGCTTCTCCGACAATTTGCCGGAATCGTCGGGCCACAGAATCTCGTGACGGCGGAGGACGAGCTGGTCGTTTACGAGTGCGACGCCTACACGCTGGAGAAGCACCTGCCGCACGTCGTCGCGCTGCCGACAAGCACCCAGGAAGTCGCGGCCATCGTGAAACTTTGCGCGGCGAACAATCTTCCAATCATCCCGCGCGGCGCGGGCACGAGCCTCAGCGGCGCGGTGCTCGCCGTCACGGGCGGAGTGATGATCGCGCTGACGCGGATGAACAAAATCCTCGACGTGGACATTCGCAACCGCCGCGCGCTCGTCGAGGCCGGCGTGGTCAACGCGCACGTCACGAACGCGGTGAAATCACACGGGCTTTTTTACGCGCCCGATCCGTCGTCGCAGTCCGCGTGCACGATTGGCGGCAATGTCGGCACGAACTCCGGCGGGCCGCACACGTTGAAATACGGCGTGACGACAAACCACGTGCTCGGGTTTGAAATGGTTCTGCCGGGTGGCGAAGTCGTGTGGCTCGGCGCGCGGCCCGATGGCGGCGAGGATGTCGAGGGTTATGATTTGCGCGGCGCGGCAATTGGCAGCGAGGGCATGTTCGGCATTGTGACGCGCGTGCTGGTGCGGCTCGTGCGCGCGCCGCAGGAGTTCAAGACGATGCTCGGCATTTTTGAGAGCGTGGATGACGCGAGCCAGACGGTGAGCGACATCATCGGCGCGGGCATCGTGCCGGGCGCGCTGGAGATGATGGACCAGCTCATCACACAGGCGGTCGAGGCGGCGTATCACTTCGGCTTCCCGACCGACGCGGGCGCGGTGTTGATCGTGGAACTCGACGGCCTGAGCGCAGGCCTCGCGCGGCAGGCAGAGCGCGTAATGGAAATTTGCCGGAAAAACAAGGCCCGCGAAGTGCGCCTCGCGAAAACCGCCGACGAACGCGCGGAGTTATGGAAGTGCCGCAAGCGCGCGTTCGGCGCGATCGGCCGGCTGAGCCCGAGCTTCCTCACGCAGGACGGCGTGGTGCCGCGCTCGAAGCTGCCGGAGATCATGCGGTTCATCCGCGCGACGAGCGAACGTTGCGGGCTGCGCATCCCGAATGTGTTCCACGCGGGCGACGGGAACATTCATCCGCTGGTGCTGTTCGACGAGCGCGATCCCGGCCAGGTGCGGCGCGCGGTCCATGCGGGCGAGGAAATTTTGGAGAAGTGCATCGAGCTGGGCGGCAGCGTGACAGGCGAGCACGGCATCGGCGTGGAGAAGATGGACATGATGGCGCGGCAATTCACGGCGGACGATTTGGACGCGATGCGCGCATTGCGGCGGGTGTTCGATCCCGAATCGCGCTGCAACCCGCACAAGATGTTTCCCGGCTCGAAGCGCTGCGCCGATTTCACGCCGCGGAAACGGGCGGCGGCATGAAGAATCCGAAGCAAAAAAAATCCGCACGTTCTCCGCGACGTGCGCTGGGAAACTCCGCGGCGCTGGCAAAAGCAAGCAAGGCGTTGCGTGCGGAAACCACCGCGCATCGTCGCGCCGAGGCGGCTCTGCGGGAAAAGGCGTCCCGGCTCGACGCGATCCTGAGCGCCGAGCCGGAGTGCGTGAAGATTACGTCGCGCGACGGCACGGTGCTGGAGATGAATGCAGCCGGACTGGCGATGATCGAGGCGGACTCTTTCGAGCAGGTGCGCGGGGAAAACATTGTTTCGCTGGTCACGCCGGAATCTCGGCCGGCGCTGATCGGGCTTAACGAGCAGGTTTTTCGTGGCGAACCGGGCACGGTTGAATTCGAGATCACAGGTTTGAAGGGCACGCGCCGATGGCTGGAGACGCATGCGGTGCCGTTGCGAAATGAGCGTGGCGAAGTCACCGCGATGCTTGGCATCACGCGCGACATGACGGCCCACAAACAGGCCAGGCAGGCGCTGGCGCAAAACGTGTCGCTCCTCAGCGCAACCATCGAGGCCATCTCCGACGGCGTGCTGGTCGTGGATCGCGAGGGACGGATCGTGTTGTTCAACCAGAAGTTTGCCCAGATGTGGCGGCTGCCCGCGGACTTGCTTGCGACGCGCGAGGATCAACGCGCGGTGACATTCGTGCTGGATCAGCTCAAGAGTCCCGATGTTTTTTTACGCAAGATTGACGAGCTTTACCACAGGCCTGAAGCTGAGAGCTTCGACATGCTGGAGTTCAAGGACGGTCGTGTGTTCGAGCGTTTCTCGCAGCCGCAGCGCATCGGGAACCAAGTCGTCGGGCGCGTGTGGAGCTTCCGCGACGTGACGGGCCGCTTTCACGCGGAGCTACGAGCGGCCGAGCTGACGGAGGCGATCCGGTTCACGCAGCAGAGCGTCGTGCTCGCGGACCTGAATCATCACATCACGTATGTGAACCAGGGGTTCGTCGAGATGTATGGCTTCTCGGCGGCCGAGGCGGTCGGGCGGCCTGTTGAAATGCTGCGACGCTCGGAAACCAAGCCGTCCATCGAGGAAATCGCCGAACGCGCGCTTGTCGGCGGCTGGCAGGGCGAACTGACGAATTACCGCAAGGACGGCACGCTGTTTCCAGTTTTCCTTTCCGTGAACGCGTTTCGTGGGCCGTCAGGCGAGGTGGCTGGATTCGTCAGCGTTGCAAAGGACATCACCGACCGGCGCGAGGCTGATCAGCGCCTGCGCCACAGCGAGGAGTTGAACCGGCGCATTCTCGAAAGCGTGCCCGGCGGCATCGTTCACGTGGGCACGGACGGCTCCATCCTACAGGCAAACACGATCGCGCAGCGGCTCCTCGGTCTGAGCTACGACAAACTGCGCCGCATGGTTGTCTCGGACTGGCGCGACCATACGTTGCGCGAAGATGGGACGCCATTTCCCGTCGAGGAATATCCCATCGTGAAGTGCCTGCGCACAGGTGAGCCGCAACCACCGGCGACCATCGGTGTGCGCCGCCCGGACGGCCGGGTGTTCTGGATGATCTTCAGCGCCGTTCCGCTGACGGATCCCATGACCAACGGGTTGACCGGCGCGGTGGTGACGTTTGTGGACATCACGGAGCGCCGGAGCGCGGAGGAGGCGTTGCGCGCCGCCGAGGCGAACTTTCGGTCGCTCGTCGAGCAGTCGCTCGTCGGCATCTATGTGATTCAAGGCGATCGTTTCGTGTATGTGAACCCACGGCTCGAGGAAATATTGGCGTGCAGCGCGGCCGAATTGCTTGGCCGGCCTGTTCTGGATTTCATCGTGCCGGAAGACCGCGAGATGGCCCGTGAAAAGGTCCGCCGCCGGTTGAGCGGCGAGATCAAAAGCGCGCATTACAACCTGCGCATGGTTCGGCCCGACGGCCAGGTGCTTCATACGGAAGTGCATGGCACTGTGACCGTATATCAAGGTCGCACCGCGATCATGGGTGTGATGGTGGACGTAACCGAGCGCAAGCTGGCCGAGGAGCAAATCCAGAAACTCAACGCGGAGCTTGAGCGCCGCATTGCGGCTCGCACGCGCGAGTTGCGCGAGATCAACGACGAACTGGAGGCGTTTTCCTATTCCGTCTCGCACGACCTGCGCTCACCGCTGCGCGCCATGCAGGGCTTTGCGCAGGCATTGCTTGAGGATTATGCGCCAAAGTTGGACGCGACTGCGCGCCAATACGCGCGCAGCATCTCACGCGCGGCCGTGCACATGGACGCGCTCATCGGCGATCTTTTCGCCTACAGCCGGCTTGGTCGCACCGAAATGGTTCTCACACCGGTGCCGTTGGACATCGCCGTCGCCGAGGCGCGGCACCAGAACAGCGAGGCGATCCGTGCCGCCCGTGTGGAATTGCAGACTGCTGAAAATCTTCCCGCCGTCCGCGCGCATCACGCCGTGCTGCCGCAGGTCATCACCAATCTGCTCGGCAACGCGATTAAGTTCGTTCCCAAGGGCGTCACCCCGCGCGTGCGCATCTGGACCGAAACACGCGATGATTGGATTCGACTTTGGGTTGAGGACAACGGCATCGGCATTCCGAGCCAGTATCACGGCCGCCTCTTTCACGTCTTCGAGCGTCTGCACACGGCGGACGATTATCCAGGCACGGGCATCGGCCTTGCCATCGTCCGACGTGCGATGGACCGGATGGGCGGGCGCTTCGGCCTTGAATCGGAACCGGGCAAGGGCAGCCGTTTCTGGATCGAACTTCCCGCCGCAGAAAAAGAATCCACCCAATGAACCCCGAAGGCAATGACGTGATCCTTCTCGTCGAGGACAATTCCAACGACGTGATGCTGCTGCAACGCGCCTTGACGAAAGTCGGCCTCGCCACTACGCTTCACGTCGCGTCCGACGGCGAGGAAGCGGTCGCGTATTTGAGCGGCACGGGCGCTTTCGCGGATCGCGCGCAGTATCCATTGCCGACCGTGATGTTGCTCGACCTCAAGCTGCCCAAGAAATCCGGCCACGAGGTTCTTGAATGGCTTCGCGCTCAACCCGCGCTCAAGCGCCTGCCTGTAATCGTCCTGAGCACATCGCAGCAGCCCGCCGACATCAACCTCGCCTACGACCTCGGCGCAAATTCGTATGTCGTGAAGCCTGTTCACTTCGACAATCTCGTGGACATTGTGCGCGCGCTCGACATCTACTGGTTTCGTTTCAACCAAGGCCCCGTCGCGGAATGCGCAACGATGGAATAGCCACGCATTTCGGTTTGAAGATTCCTGCCTGCTTCTTACCTTCGGCCCATGAGCATTGCGACCAAGACCGGCGACAACGGCACCACTGGCCTCATGTATAACCGCCGCGTGCCCAAGTCGCATCCTCGCGTCGAGGCCTACGGCTGCGTGGACGAACTCAATGCCGCCCTCGGCATGGCGCGCGCCACGGCGAAGTTTGAAATCATCCGCAACGACCTACTCGCCACACAAAAAGATCTCGTCACGCTCATGGGCGAACTCGCCACAGCCGCCGGCGATTTGCAGCGCTACGAGAAGGACGGCTTTGCGCTCGTGAAGCCGGAGATGACCGCGAAGCTCGACAAAGTCGTCGCGCAAATCGAGGCGCAGAAGATCACGTATCGCGGTTGGGCCACGCCGGGCGACACGCTGAACTCCGCCGCGCTCGACGTCGCCCGCACCGTGTGCCGCCGCGCCGAACGCCGCGTCTGCGCGCTTCACGAGGCAAACGAACTGCGCAATCCGGAGATCATCATCTATCTAAACCGCCTTGCAGACGCGCTCTGGCTTATGGCCCGCTGGGTCGAGTCCGCCGCCGAAGAACCGGAGGAAGACGATACAAAAGGGCAGCTTGCCTAGCGGCGCGCGCGAACCGCGCGATAGATGAGGAACAACTCGTCTGCGACGCGCTTCGCCGATTTCAACTTGAGCTGTGCGGCGTCCACGAGCCGCAACGCCCCGCGGCCATCGGCAATCGTCGGCGCTTTTCGCCCGCCAAAAACTTTCGGGCACAGCGTGAGGTGAAGTTCATCCACGAGTTCTGCGTTAAAGAGCGCGGCATTCAGCTCGCCACCTCCTTCGCACAAAAGACGCCTCACGTTCCATTTCTCTCGCAACCACCGCAGTGCAATCGGCCAGTTAATTTCGCGCTTTCCGC
Organism: uncultured Verrucomicrobiota bacterium; assembly: GCA_964589935.1. GTDB lineage: Bacteria > Verrucomicrobiota > Verrucomicrobiia > Limisphaerales > VHCN01 > VHCN01. The sequence goes on from CAZPVD010000012.1 coordinate 32,175, forward strand.
ATATCTTCACTTCGTCCGCAGCGGCACCGAGCCGTTTCAGTTTTGATTTTGTCGCCCGCTCGGTTGTGAGGACGATGATCGGCGAAAACTGTTTCGTGAACACGTGCGCGTGCGGATTCAGCGATCCGGAGCCGGTCACGAGAATGCGCAGATTATATTCGCCCAGTCCGCTGCGCGCACGTCGTTTGCGAAATTTTTCGCCGCCGGGGCCAAGATTGATTTCATTCAAGTCTGCCGTGCGCGCGCCGCACATCACGGCATCGGCGGTGGTGCGCAGTTCCAGCAGATGTCCATGATCGCGTTTGCTGCTGAACGACGATACGGCGCGATTCGCCGTGGCGATTTTTCCATCCGCCGTCATCGCCATGTTGATGAAGATGAAGGGGCGTGGGGCGGCGGGCGATGGGCGAGAGACGGAATCATTCCGCCCCGCTGAATCCTGAATCCTGAATCCTGAATCCTTCATGCGATGAACATCGCATCGCCGTAGCTGAAAAAGCGATACCGCTCGCGCATGGCTTCCGCGTAGGCGGCAAGCGTCATTTCGCGTCCGCGCAGTTCGCCCGGTGCGGCGAACGCGCTCACGAGCATCAGCAGCGTGGATTGCGGCAGGTGAAAGTTTGTGACGAGCGCGTCCACGATGCGAAAGCGAAACGGCGGATGAATGAAGATGCGCGTGCGCCCGCTTGTTTCGATGAGCGCGCCGTTATTCTGTGCGGCGACACTTTCCAGCACACGGACGCTCGTAGTGCCGACGGCAACAATGCGGCGGCCTGCGCGTTTGGCGGCGTTCACTTCGCGCGCGGTTTCCGCGCAGATGAAAAACCGTTCTTCGTGCATCACGTGTTCGTCGAGGCGCTCTGTTTTTACCTGCGCAAACGTGCCGAGGCCGACGTGCAGCGTGACGAAGCACACGCGCACGCCGCGCGCACGGATTTCATCGAGCAGTTGCGGCGTGAAGTGAAGTCCCGCCGTCGGCGCTGCGACAGAGCCGGGCGGCCGTGCGAACACGGTTTGATAGCGCTCGTGATCAGCAACGTCGTGCGAACGGGGGGCACGTGTGATGTAAGGTGGGAGCGGTGTTTCACCCAGTGAATCCAGCGTTTCCGTGATGTTCGAGACGCCGCTGAATTTCACGCGGCAATGTCCCTCGGAGTTTTTTTCGAGCACGACGGCGTCCACGTCCGTCGCGTTTCCGCGCGTGTCGGAGAACTGAATTCGCGTGCCTGCGCGGACGCGCTTGCCCGGCCGCAGCATCACCCACCAGTCGTTCACGGAATTTTCTTCGAGCAGGAGAATTTCAATTTGTCCGCCGCTCGCGGGCTTCATGCCGCGAAGCCGCGCGGGCATGACGCGCGAGTCGTTCAGCACAAGCACATCGCCTTCACGGAAAAAATCGAGCAGGTCGCGGAACTGACGGTGCGTGATTTTTCCGGTCGCGCGTTCGAGCACGAGCAGACGCGAGGCATCACGCTCCGGTGCCGGAGTCTGCGCGATGAGTTCGGGCGGCAGGAAAAAATCAAAGTCAGCCGTTCGCACGGCGGTTGAATAGCTGCTCTTCGCCACAAACGCAAACAGCGGCACACCAATTCAAGGGATAAAAATTTTTGAAATGACCGCTTGACGAGAAGTTGCATAAAGGGTCAAATAGTGGCGTTCCGGGAAAGATAGTTGTTCGAGAGTAAGTCACGAGTGTATGCCTGAAGCCCAGTCCAACGGAGCGTTGAGCTTCTTTTGGAGCTACGAGCACGGCGTGGATGACCAGCGCCGCGTGCAAGTGCCTTCAGCGTGGCGGCCTGCGGACGCGAGCGCGCAGTTCATTTTGCTGCCGTGGAAGCATCCGACCGGCGACTGCCTGCGCGTGTTGACACCGGCGAAGATGGGCACGTTGTTACAGACGGTGGACGCGATGACGGATCGCGTGCAGAAGGCTTCGCTCAAGCGCTGGATCGGCAGCCAGGGCGTCGCGGCGACGCTCGACAAGGTCGGGCGCGTATCGCTTCCGGCGGAACTGGCTTCCTTCGCCGGAATCAAGAAGCTCGCGAAGCTGGTGGGATGCATTGATGAATTTGAAATCTGGAGTCCTGAACGGCATCGCGCGGTGAAGACTGCCGACGAGGCGGTCGCGCCACGCGCGGCGGAACTGCTCGGATGATGTATGGGCCTGATGAAACTCCTCTCGGCCGGCAAGAGCATGGTCGGCATCCGGGAGGGGCGCACAAAGTATAAGGTGACCAAGGCAAACTTGGTGCCGCACTTTAGCGAGTCGAGCCAGCCGGCAAAGCTTGCAAAACACGGCCACACGAGCGCGGGACGAAAAGCGGAAGCGGGAAAGAATCCGTTCAAGTCCGCCGAAGAGAAGCACCGGCAACTTTTGTTGGAAGCGCCAGAGCGCGCAGAGGAAACGACGACGGACAAACCGGGAGAACCCATGTTCTCGGTGGAAACAGTGGTGGATAGGGAAGGGCCGGCCGCGGCGGATGCACCCGCCGCGGCTGAGACCCCCGCCGTAGAAACGGCGGGTGAAATGCCGGTTGAACCGGTTGCCAAGCCCGCCCGCCAGCCCAAGTCCTCCGGCGCGGTGCGCGGTGCAGCAGCACGCAAGCGCGAGCCGCAAGTGACAGTGGTCGAGCGCAAGCCCAAGCCCAAGCCGGCCATGCTCGCAAGGCTTGCCGCGCTGGCGAAAGGCCCGCGCCGCAAAACATCGTCAAAATCCGGCGAATTCTGGCTGAAAAAACTGAGAGTGGTGCGAAACGATTTGAGCGACGCCGACCTCGAAGTGGTTCCCGCGAAAACTGCCAAGGCGGGAGTGGTGCGGCAACCGGCCGCGGCCAAACCGCAGGCGTCGCGTGGCGCGGTGGCGCGATTTGTGAAGAGCCGCAAGCTCGCGCGCCTTGTGTCCACGTGTTTCGCGTGGTTTTGACAAGTGCCATGCAACGTGACCGACCTCATCCACAAGCCAGTGATGGTGGCGGAGGTGCTGGCAGCCCTCCAGCCGAAGCCGGGCGGCAGATACGCCGACGGCACGGTCGGTTTGGCTGGACACGCCTCAGCCATCCTGACGGCGAGTGCGCCGGATGGATTTCTGTCTGGTTGCGATCGCGATGGCGTCGCCCTTGAGGCTGCGGCGCGGAAGTTGGCGCCGTTTGCGGGAAGATTTGAATTGCGGCGGATGAACTTCGCCGATTTGGCCGGCTGGGTCGGAGCGGGAACGTGCGACGGAGTTTTGCTCGATCTAGGGGTCAGCTCGGTGCAGCTCGACACTGCGGCGCGCGGTTTCAGCTTCCAGCAGGACGGCCCGCTGGACATGCGCATGGACGACCGGGCACCGATGACCGCCGCGACGATTTGCAACACGGCCAGTGCGGAAGAACTGGCGAAGCTCTTTGAAGAATTCGGTGACGAACCGCACGCGCGGCGAATCGCGCGCGCCATTGAACGCGACCGGCGGATGTTGCCGTTTGCGACGACGCGACAGCTCGCGGATTTGATCGAACGGCTGAATCCGCGGCGTGGAAGCAAGACGCATCCGGCCACGCGCGTGTTCCAGGCGCTGCGCATCGCGGTGAACGACGAGATCGGCTCGCTGCGGCGCGGTTTGTCAGGCGCGTTCGACGCGCTCAAGCCCGGCGGGCGGATGGCGGTCATCACGTTTCACTCGCTCGAAGATCGCGTGGTGAAATGGTTCGGTCGCGATGCGGCGCAGGATTACACCGTGCCCGGCGACGTGGACGTGCCGGAGTTGCGCCAGCCGCGCGATCCGCTGCTGCGGCTGGTGACTCGAAAGCCTGTCCAGCCGGGCGCGGAAGAAGTCGCGGAGAATCCGCGAGCGCGCAGCGCGCAATTGCGGGTGTTCGAGAAAATTTGAATCGGCAGTCAGGCAACGGTCGGCAAACACAAAGACGATCATGGCGAAAAATCGAAGAAACCAGTCGGCAGCCATCCGGTTCGCCCCGGCGGTGAAGGCCATTTTGCTTTGCACATTCTTCTGCGGCGCGGGCGTGGGTTACGTCTGGCAAAAGGCGCAAATCATGGAGCTGGGCCGCCAGATCAAAACGAACGAGACGCACCTCGCCGAACTGCGCCGGCAGAACAAAATCCGCCGCGACCAGCTTGATTACCAGCGCTCGCCCGCGGTGCTCGAACAGCGCGTGAAGGAGCTCAAGCTCGGGCTTGTGCCGCCGCAGCCGGGGCAGATCGTGACTTTGATGGAAGCGTCGCCCGCCACGCCCGCCGTGGTTTCGACGGAGAAACACTACGTTGCCTTTGCCGTGCGCGGGCAGCGCAACAATTGAGGTGCGTCATGAACGAATCGGAACGCAATTTTGACGATGTCTCCGCAACAACGAATGCGCCGTGCGAGCTGGCGCAATCCGCCGATGAAGCGGGCAATGTGGGCGGGACATATCCCGCAACGCCGCACCTCACCGTGGGCGCGGCGCTCTCGAAGATGGGATTTTCGCGACGGGACAGCGAGCGGTTTGAAATGGCTTTCGCCGCATGAAGAAATTTGTTTCACCGTCCGGCCGCCTGATGATTCTGGCCGTGCTGCTGGTGCTGGGCTTTGCCGGCCTCGGCTTCCGGCTCGTTGACTTACAGGTGCTCCGGCACGAGGAGTTGCGCGACCTGGCGCAGGACAACACGCGCCGCGTGTTTTCCATCGAGCCGCGCCGCGGCGACATCCGCGACATCAAGGGCAATCTACTCGCCGCCAGCCGGATCGTGAAGCACGTCGTCGCCGATCCGTCGCTCATCGGCAACCGCCAGGCCGAAGTCGCGCGCGCACTTGCGCCGCTGCTGCAAATGCCCGAAGGGGAAATCGCGCGCCGGCTTATGCCGCAAACGCGCACCGACACCAACGGCATCGTCACGACAAACCGATGGGTGTCGCTGAAGAAAAAAGTTCCCGTCGAGATGTGGCAGCAGATCAGCGCGACGATGGCGAAGCTCGATTTTGGCTTGGATGATCGGAAGCTTTCGCGCGCGGAGAGGGCGGTTTATCGGAATCTCCGGCACAAGGCCGTCTTTACCGAGTCGCCGGACCAGCAGGTGCGCGTGTATCCGAACGGCAATCTTGCCGCGCACGTTCTGGGCTACATCGGTCAGGCCGAACACAAGGAAAACGGCCGCGTTTTTACGGATTACGTCGGCATGGACGGCATCGAGCTTTCGTTGAATTCCAAACTCAATGGTGTGCGCGGTTGGATTCAGACCGAGAAGACGCGCAGCGGCCAGGAGCTTGTGAACCTGCGCGCGCAGGATGTCGAGCCGAGCAACGGCTACAACGTCGTGCTCACGATTGACGCGGGCCTCCAGAACATTTTGCAGGCCGAGCTGTCCGAGGGTGTCAAGCATCACAATCCTCTGGCCGCGCACGCGATCATGGTGCGGCCGCGCACGGGCGAAATCCTCGCGATGGCCACACTGCCGGACTACGACCCGAACCGTCCAGGTGAAGGCGCGGAGGAAAACCGCAAGAACCGCATCATCGCGGACATCATGGAGCCGGGCAGCACGTTCAAGGCGGTGACGATTTCCGGCGCGTTGAACGAGCACCTTGTCACGCTCAACGACCCGTTCGACTGCGAATACGGGAAGTTCTCCTACGCGGGGAAGCCGCTGCATGAACATGAGTCGCGCGGCTACGGCGTCATCAGCGTCGAGCAGATTATCGCAAAGTCGTCGAACATCGGCGCGGCCAAAATCGGCATCAAGCTCGGCGAAGCGAGCCTCTACAGTTACATCAAGGGCTTCGGGTTTGGCGATCCAACGGGTGTTCCGCTGCGCGGCGAAGTGCGCGGCATGTTGCATCCGCTCAAGGAATGGACTCCCATTTCAATTTCCCGCGTGTCCATCGGGCAGGGAATTGCGGTGACGCCGTTGCAGATGTGCATGGCCTTCGCCGCCATTGCAAACAACGGGAAGCTCATGCGCCCGATGCTTGTGGACCACCTTGAAGACGACCGCGGGCAGATCGTGACGAAGTTTGGCCCGCAGCCCGTGCGGCAGGTCATCACGCCACAAACGGCGAAGCTCATGACCGAGGCGATGAAGACCGTCGTCTCCACGAACGGCACCGCGCTCAAGGCGAAGCTCCAGTATTACACCGTCGCGGGCAAGACCGGCACCGCGCAGAAACCCGGCCCCGGTGGCTACATGCCGGGGAAGTATTTTGCCAGCTTCATCGGATTCTTCCCGGCGGACAACCCGGAGCTGTGCATCGCGGTCATCTTCGACGAGCCGCACACGGGCGGTTACTACGGCGGCGCAGTGTCGGCGCCCGTGTTCAAGGCCATTGCGGAACGCGCGGCGAATTATCTCAACATCAAGCCGGATATAACAGCGGGTTCGCCGCTCGTCGTCGCCGAACAAATTTCAACGCGCGCCGAACGCGCCAACTAATAATCATGCAAGTCAGACAACTTATCGCGCAAATTCCGGCCATGAAGGCCGAGGGGCCGCTCGATTTGGAAATCTCCGGCATTACCTACGACTCGCGCCGCGTGATGCCTGGTATGGTGTTCGTTGCGATGAAGGGTCACAACGTGGACGGCCATGACTTCATCGCCACGGCCATCGCTCGCGGCGCTGCTGCGGTCATCTGCGAGAAGAACGGCTTCTCCACCACGCGCACCGCAAAAATAAAAGTTGCCGATTCGCGCGCCGCGCTCGCGCAGGCGTCGGTCGTTTGGTTTGGTCATCCGAGCACGAAGCTCAAGGTCATCGGTGTCACCGGCACGAACGGCAAAACCACCGTCGCGTTCATGGTGAAACAGATGCTTGAAGCCGCCGGCATCAAGACCGGCCTCATGGGCACGGTGCGTTATGAGATTGGCGAGCGCGTCATTCCCGCCAGTCGCACCACGCCCGAGGCGCTCGAAGTGCAGGACATGATGGCCCAGATGGTCCGCGCCGGCTGCGCCGCGTGCGTGATGGAGGTCAGCTCGCACGCGCTCGACCAGCATCGCGTGGACGGCGTCGAGTTCGACGTCGGCGTGTTCACGAACCTCACGCAGGACCATCTCGATTATCACGGCACGATGGAGAACTACTTCGCCGCGAAGCAGAAGCTCTTCAACGCGTGGCCGCATGGCGCGAAGCCCGGCGCATCGGTCGTGAACATTGACGACAATTTCGGCGCGCGTCTCGCCACGATGACGAATGCCGAGGTGAAACTCACCTACGGCTTCGGCGAAAATGCCGTCCTGCGTGCCACGGAAATCCGCCTCGGCCGCGAGGACACACACTTCCGCCTCCACGCCGATGGCAAATCACACGCCGTGACGATGCCGCTCATCGGCCGGCACAACATTTACAACGCGCTCGCCGCCGTTGGTGCCGCGCTCGCGCTCAAGGTTCCGATGCCCGCGATTTTGAAGGCCCTGCGCTCGATGCAGCCCGCGCCCGGCCGCCTCGAAGCGGTGCAGTGCGGCCAGCGCTTCGGCGTGTATGTGGACTACGCGCACACGGACGACGCGCTCCGCAACGTGCTCGTCACGCTCCAGGAACTGACCTCCGGCCGCGTGCTGCTTGCCTTCGGCTGTGGCGGCAACCGCGACGCCGGCAAGCGCGCCAAGATGGGCAAGGTCGCCGCCAAACTCTGCGACTACTGCATCCTCACCAGCGACAACCCGCGCAAGGAACCGCCCGCCGCCATCACCGTCGCCATCCAGGAAGGCTGGCATTCCGTGCGCGCGACCGGCTACCACGTCGAACTGGATCGCCGCCGCGCCATCGAGCAGCTCATCGCCATGGCGCAGCCGGGTGACACCGTGCTCATCGCCGGCAAGGGCCACGAGACGTATCAGGAATTTGACGACACCGTGGTGCCCTTCGACGACCGCGTGTATGCGCGCGAGGCGCTTGAAGAATTGAAACATCGCTCCACTTGACCACGAAACTCGGAACACGGTGCGCGCTGCGCGTTCTGTGTTCCGCGCTCCGTGAGAGACTCATGGAAGCCCGCTCTTTGAAATTTTTTGCCGACCCCTGCGACGGCGAAGTCCTTCGCGGCGACGCGGCCGCGCTCGTGAAGCGCGTTTGCACGGACTCGCGGCAGGTTCAGCCGGGCGATCTGTTCGTCGCACTCGCAGGCGACAAGTTCGATGGTCATAACTTCCTCGCCGAAGTGGCCCAAAAAGGCGTCAGCGCCGTGATGGTCGAGCGGGCAAAGGTTCCGCCGGCCACGGTCAATTGCGCGGTGATTGCAGTGGAAAACACGCGGCGCGCGCTCGGTGAAATGGCCGCTCGTTATCGGCAGGATTTTGCATTGCCCGTCATTGCCGTTGCGGGATCGAATGGCAAGACGACGACGAAGGAACTCATCGCCGCCGTGCTGCGCGAAAAGTTCAGCGCACTCTGGAGCGAGGCCAGCTTCAACAACGACATCGGCGTGCCGCTGACGCTGCTCAGGCTCGAAAGCAAGCACGGCGCGGCGGTGTTCGAGGCCGGCACGAACCATCCCGGCGAGCTTGCGCCGCTCGTGCGGATGATCCAGCCGCGCCTCGGCGTGGTGACGAGCCTGGGCCGCGAGCACTTGGAATTTTTTGGCGACTTGAACGGTGTGGCGCAGGAAGAAGGTTGGCTCGCCGAGTTGTTGCCGGCGGATGGAACGCTCTTTGTCAACGGGGACAACCCGGCGATGGAAGTGGTGACGCGCCGTGCAAAATGCCGCGTCGTTCGCGCGGGCTTCGGCCCGCACAACGACTGGCGCGCGACTGGCGCGCGGCTTGACGAGCGCGGAACGACATTTGATGTCGCGGTGCCACGCGCTGAGTTCAGCGGTGAGTATCGGCTCGCGTTGCTCGGCAGACATCAGGTCGTGAACGCGATGCTGGCGATGGCAGTGGGCGCGGAACTTGGTTTGACCGGTGACGAGTTGCGGCGCGGGGTGGCGGGATGCACGCCGCCGAAGATGCGGCTGCAAGTTTGGGAACGTGATGGTGTGCATGTGCTGGATGACGCTTACAACGCGAATACGGACTCGATGCTCGCGGCCTTGCGGACGCTTGGCGATCTGCCGTGCAGCGGCCGGCGCATCGCGGTGCTCGGCGACATGGCTGAACTCGGTGAACACAGTGCCGCGGCGCACGCCGAGGTTGGCCGGAGCGCGGCGGAACTGGGCGTGCAAATCCTGTTCGCCGTCGGCCGGTGGGCGAACACGATGGCAAGCGCGGCGAAGTCCGCCGGTCTGGGCGATGTGCGCGCGTTCGGCGAAGTTCCCGCCGCGGCGGAAGCGGTGCAGGCGGAAGCGCGCGCGGGAGACTGGGTGTTGTTGAAAGCGTCGCGCGCCACCGCGCTGGAGCGCGTGACGGCGGTGCTAAAGGCAAAGTGATTTTGCAGCGGGAAAGCTGACGGATGTTTTATTACCTGAGCCAATGGCTGCTCGACGCAGTAAGCGGAACGGTATGGGCCGACTGGTTGTCGCCCCTGCGCGTGTTTCGTTACATCACGTTCCGCAGCGCGGGCGCGGCCATCACGGCGCTAGCGCTGTGTTGGTGGCTCGGGCCAAAGGTGATTCAATGGCTGAAAGAATTGAAATTCGGGCAGAACTACGAGGACCGCGCCGCCGAACAGGGCGACTTGAAGGCGCGCGTTTTGAGCAAGCGCGGCGTGCCCACGATGGGTGGGCTGATGATCGTGCTGGTCGTGGATTTAACGGCGATTCTTTGGGCGCAGATGAACTCGCTCGTCGTGTTGACACTCGTCTCGATGCTCGTGCTTGGCGCGCTTGGATTCTACGACGATTACGCGAAGATCACAAAGCAGAACGCGGCGGGCGCAGCGGAGAATGTGAAGCTCATCGTGCAGTTTGGCCTGGCGTTTTTCATCGCGTTCTACTTGTGGCAAATGCCGGACACGAAGGCGCTCGTGACGGACGTGATGGTGCCGTTTGTGAAGTTTCCGGTGCTGTCGAGCGCACTTGTTGGAATCGTCATCACAATGCTCGCCATCGTCGGCAGCTCGAACGCGGTGAATGTGACCGACGGTCTCGACGGCCTCGCCATCGGTTGCACATTGATCGTGACGCTTGTATTCGTCGTGTTCACCTATATCGCTGGCAACGCGATCATCGCGCGCTACCTTCAGGTGCCACATGTGCCGGGCGCGGGCGAACTGACGGTGTTCTGCTCCGCGATGTTCGGCGCAGGGCTTGGCTTCCTGTGGTTCAACTGCCATCCCGCGCAAGTGTTCATGGGCGACACGGGATCGCTCGCGCTGGGCGGCGTGCTGGGCATCATCGCGGTGCTGATTCACCAGCCGTTCGTGCTTGTGATCGCGGGCGGCGTTTTTGTGGCCGAGGCCGGCTCGGTGATGATCCAGCGCGGCTGGTTCAAATACACTCGCAAAAAATACGGCGAAGGCCGCCGCGTGTTCCTGATGGCGCCGCTGCACCATCACTTCGAGAAGCTCGGCTGGTATGAGTCGCAGGTCGTCACACGATTTTACATTTTGAGCCTGCTCTTTGCGGTGGTCGCGCTGAGCACGCTGAAGTTGCGGTAGAAATTGAAACCACACATGCACACGAAAGGGCACGAATTCGTTCGCGACCGCACCGACAGCGGCACGGTCGTTTCCCACAGGGAGGAACTGTGTCGTGTTCGCCTGAACACAAATTGGAATACCCGCCTTTCGTGTCCCTTCGTGTTCATGTGCGGCTGTTGAGATGCATTCGTTGAAAGACAAATCAGTGCTGGTCTTCGGCCTCGGCGCAAGCGGTCGCGCCGCGTGCCGCCTCGCGCTCGCGCACGGCGCGCGTGTGACGGCTGTGGACAGCGCCGAGACTCCGGCTTTGCGGAAGGAAACCGATCAACTCACCGCACAAGGTGTCCGGGTGGAACTCGGCGCGAAAGCGCCTCCCCCCGGACACTTTGACCTTGCCGTGCTCAGTCCCGGCGTGCCGCCGTCGCTGCGGCTCGTGGCGGAAATCCGCGCACGCGGCGTGCCCGTCATCAGCGAACTCGAACTCGGCTGCCAGCACACCGTCTGCCTCAACATCGGCGTCACCGGCACGAACGGGAAAACCACCACAACGGAACTGATCGAGCGGATGCTCACGCACTGCCATCGCCGCACGCTTGCTGCGGGCAACATCGGCACGCCCGTTTGCGACGTTGTGGAACGCACGCGCGAGCTGGACTTCCTCACGCTTGAAGTGAGCTCGTTTCAGTTGGAAGCGATTCAATTTTTCCGCCCATCCGTCGCGGTGCTGCTCAACATCACGCCCGATCACCTCGACCGTTACGCGAGCATGGCCGACTACGCTCGCGCAAAGGCGCGCATTTTTGAAAACCAGCAGCCGTTCGACTGGTCCATCGTGCAGAGCGAGGCGCTCGCGCAACTGCGCTCTCTCGGCTGCAAGGTGCCTTCGAAGACAATCACGTTCAGCGCGAACAACCGCCGTGCCGACATCTGGCTCGACCGCGGCCTGCTCATCAGCCGCGTCGAAGGCTGGGAAGGCCCGCTGCTCGACTTGGAAAAGACAAAACTGCGCGGCCCGCACAACGCGGAAAATTTGATGGCCGCCCTGGCCGTCGGCCGCGTGCTGCGATTGCCGCTCGATCAGGTCGTCGAGGCGCTGTGCGGTTTCTCGCCCGCGCCGCACCGCTGCGAACTGGTTGCGGAGATCAACGGCGTGAAATTCATCAACGATTCAAAGGCCACGAATCTCGACGCCGTCGCGAAAGCGTTGCAGTCTCTTCCCGCCGCGCAGCCCGGCGAGGCGAACGTGTGGCTCATCGCCGGAGGCAAGGACAAGGGCTTCGATTTTCACGACATCGGGCCGTTGCTCGCGCAGCGCGTGAAGCAGGCGTTTCTCCTCGGCGAGACGCGCGAGAAATTGCGCGCCGCGTGGAGTCTCTTTACCCCTTGCGTGGTGGTGGACTCGCTGATAGAAGCAATTCACGGCGCGGCGCAAAAAGCGGTGGCGGGCGATGTGGTTTTGCTTTCTCCCGCCTGTTCGAGTTTTGACCAGTTTCAGAACTACCAGCACCGGGGTGAAGTGTTTCGACAAACGGTCGAAGACTTGGCCCGCACAAGGGATGGGGGCGCATCCGGCGCGAACCCCATTTCTGGTGGAGCCGCCGCACCGAAGAACAGGCAACTGATGTCCGAACTGATAATGATTTGAACAATTTGCGGCAGGTGCGCAGCCTGCCGCGAAATCAAAAACACAAAACACACCCAAACATGAGCACACCCAATCCGTTGAACCAAGGCTCCCTGCTGGAGCAGAAAGCCAAGAAGAAACCCAACCTGCCCGTCGTGGTCTTCATCTTCCTCGCCATCCACGCCGTCGTCCTCGGCGGCATCCTGATGAGCGGGTGCAAAAAAGACGAAACCGGTGTTGGCGGCACCGGCAAAAAGACCGACAACACAGGTCTGCCGCCCATCAACACGAACGACTGGATCACGCAGCCGCCGACGAACACGGCCATTGTGACGCCGCCCGCGCCGCTGCCGACCAATCCCGCGCCGCTCGTCACGCCGCCCGCACCCGGGACGAACCCGCCGGCTGTTGTGACGCCACCTTCCGAGGCTCCAACCGGCACCGGCCCGACCACGCACATCGTGGCCAAGGGCGATTCGTTCTACAGCATGAGCAAGAAATACGGCGTCTCGATGAAGGAAATCGAGAAGGCGAATCCCAATCTTGATCCGAAGAAGCTCAAGGTCGGCGATAAGGTGAACATTCCCGCCGCCTCGGCGAAATCCACGTCCACGGGCAAGACCGACAACGGCAAGACATCCGAGCCGGGCATCTACGTTGTGAAGTCCGGCGACGCGCTGGAAAAAATCGCGAAGTCGCACGGCACGACCGTGAAGGCGATTCAGGAAGCCAACAATCTTCCCGACACGCGCATCAAGGTCGGCCAGAAGCTCAAGATTCCTGAAGGCACCGGCGCCAAGAAGAGCAACGGCACGACGCCGACTCCGGACGCCTCCGCGCCTCCGGGCACAACGCCTGCGCCGAAAAATCCGTAATGAACCTTTGTTGTTGAGCAGCCCGGCACGGGACCAACGACATGAAACACATGCAAAGCAACCGGGTTTGCGCGGCTGCCGCCGGGCAGGGTGTGTCCCTGCGGTTCCGCGCCCCGGCCTTGCGTGCGTCGAAAAACAACTGAAATCATCGCCATGAAAAAAGCCGTCACGTTGCTTGTGTTCTCCGTCGGCGGTCTGCTTGCGCTTGGCATGGTGATGCTCTACAGCTCGAGCATGGCGGACAAGGGCGCGAAGCTGCTGCTCATGCAGCTCGCGTGGTGCGGCCTCGGCTTCATCGGCTGCATCGTCGCCGCCGCGACGGATTACCAGCGTCTGCGCCGGTGGAGCTGGGTTCTGCTCGGCATCGCCGTCGTGATGCTCGTGCTTGTGCTCATCCCACAAATCGGGAGAAAAATCGGCGGCGCGCGAAGGTGGTTCAGCCTCGGCGCGGCGAATTTCCAGCCGTCTGAATTCGCCAAGCTCGCGCTCATCATCGCGGTCGCGGCCTACTGCGACTGGCAACGGCGGCACATGGATACTTTTGTGCGCGGCATGGTGTGGCCCGGCGTGCTCATCGGCGGCGTATTGCTCCTCATCTTCGTCGAACCGGACCGTGGCACGACGATCCTCATGGGCGCGGTCACCTGCGCGATGCTCATCGTGGCCGGTGTCAAACTGCGTTTTGTCATTCCGCCCGCGCTGCTCGCGATGGCGGGCATTGCGTTCTCCATTTTTCACGATCCCGTGCGCATGAAGCGCGTCGTGAGCTGGGTCAAACTCATCCGGCTCGATCCCGACGTGGCTATCACTGACGCGGACTGGCAGGTGTGGCAGGGCATCCTCGCGTTCGTCTCCGGCGGCACGGCCGGTGTGGGCCTCGGCGAAGGCCGCATGAAACTCGGCTACCTGCCGGAGCACCACACGGATTTCATTCTGCCAGTCGTCGGCGAGGAACTTGGTGTGTTCGCCACGCTCGCGGTGGTGATCACGTTCATCGTGCTGATTTGCTGTGGCATTTACATCGCGTGGCGCGCGCGTGACACGTTCGGCCAACTGCTCGCGAGCGGCGTGACATTCCTCATCGGCTTCCAGGCGTTCATCAACATCGGCGTCGTGACCAGCGTGCTGCCGAACAAGGGACTTCCGCTGCCGTTCATCAGCTACGGCGGATCGAATTTGTTGATGATGCTCACCGCCGTGGGCCTGCTCATCAGCGTTGCGCGGCAGGCCGAGGAATACTCGCCCGCGGCCGAGACCTCGCCATTCAAACCCATCGCTCCCGCCGTCATCTCATGATGCCCACCACGCCCGCCAAATCGTTTGTCGCCATCGCCTGCGGTGGCACGGGCGGGCATCTGTTCCCCGGCATCGCCGTCGCGGCCGAGCTGCGCGCGCGCGGCGCGGACAGCGCGCTCCTCATCTCGCAAAAGGAAGTGGACCGGCAGGCCGCGGGCACCGCGCCGGAACTCGAAGCGGTTCCACTGCCGGCGGTCGGATTCAACTGGCGTCATCCGTTTCGTTTTCTTGGGAGTGCGAACCGAAGTTACCGTGCCGCTAAGGAATTTTTCGCAAAGTGCCCGCCGCAGGCCGTGCTCGCGATGGGCGGCTTCACGAGCGTGCCCGCGGTGTTCGGGGGGAAAAAGTTCGGCGCAAAAATTTTCCTGCACGAATCGAATGCCATTCCCGGCCGTGCGAACCGCTGGCTTGCGCACATCGCCGATGAGGCGTTTGTCGGCTACGAATCCGCCACGCTTTCGCTGCCGCTGCGGCGCGTTACGCTCACCGGCACGCCCGTGCGCGAGCAGTTTCAACGTCAGGATGCCGCATCGTGCCGCATCGCGCTCGGCCTTGATTCCAAGCGGCCCGTGCTGCTCGTCATGGGCGGCAGCCAGGGGGCGCGCGGTGTGAACGATCTCGCGCTTGCCGCGCTGCCCGAACTCACCGCGCGCGTGCCGGACCTGCAATTCCTTCACCTTGCCGGCCCGGGCGAGGATGCGAAAGTGCGAGATGCTTATGCGAAAATGAACTTGCGCGCCGTCGTGAAGCCGTTCCTCAGCGAGATGGAACTCGCGATGAGCGCCGCGACCGTCGCCGTGTCGCGCGCGGGCGCCTCGACCATCGCGGAAATCGCCGCGATGCGACTGCCCGCCGTGCTCGTGCCGTATCCGCACGCGACGGACAACCACCAGTGGTTCAACGGCCGCGCGGTCGAGCGCAGCGGCGCGGCGCGCATGTTGTGGACACATCACGACCAGCCGAGGGGCCTCGCGCGTCTCGTCCTCGAATTGCTCACGCAGCCCGCCGCGCGCGATGAAATGTCCGCCGCGCTTGCCCGGTGGCATCACCCGGATGCTGCCGCGCGCATCGCGGGAAGAATTCTCGCCGTCATCGGCCACGGCGAACCGGACACAAGCGAACGCCGCGCCGGGGAAGCATCTTCATCGGAAACCAACGTGGACCTCCGCGAAACCATCGCCGCTTACACGCCATGATTCGCCTCACCGCCCAGGAAGTGGACGCGCTGCTGCACCGGGCCGAGGCGCCGGCCACGATTTATCTCGTCGGCGCGGGCGGCTGCGGCATGACGGGGCTGGCCCACCTTCTTCTTGATCTTGGCCACAACGTCGTCGGCTCCGACCTCGCGGACAACGACGAGATGCGAGCGCTACGCGCCCGCGGCGCGAAGCTGCACATCGGTCACGCCGCCGCGCAACTCCACGCCGCGCGGCCCGCGCTCGTTGTGTATTCGAGCGCGATTCCGAAGGACAACGTCGAGCTGGAGGCCGCGTTGCAGATGCAGCTTCCCATCACGCGCCGGGCGGTGCTGCTCGCGGCGCTGTTCCACCGGCAGCGCGGCATCGGCGTCGCGGGAATGCACGGCAAGACGACGACGGCGGCGATGCTCGCGTTCGCGCTGGAACAGTTGAAGGCGCAGCCCAGCTACGCGATCGGCGCGCCCGTGCCGCAGCTCGGCCGGCCCGCGCGCTTCGGCGGCGCGGACCAGTTGCCCGTCGAGGCGGCGGTCATTGAGCGCGAGCTCGCGGCGGGAAATCATCACGGCTTTGAAGTGCGGCCCGAGCGCTGGTTTGTGATCGAGGCGGATGAAAGCGACGGCACGCTGCGCGAGTTTCATCCCGAGCACGCCATCGTGCTGAACGTGGATGAGGAGCACCTCGATTACTTCGCGAACTTCGAGGCGATTTGCAGCGAGTTCATGCAGTTCGCCGAGCAGACGCGCGGCTCGCTCGTATTTTGCGCGGACGACCCGCAGCTCGTCGCGCTGTTCGCCCGCCGTCCGCGCGCGATTTCCGTCGGCTACAATCCGCTTGCGATGTATCGCATCGAGCCGAAGGCGCCCGCCGCGCCGCGCAGCAAGACGACCGGCGTGCTGACGTGCTTTGAACTCTGGCACGAGGGCGAGCGGCTCGGTGAATTCACGCTGCACCTTGCAGGCGAGAAGAACGTGTCAAACGCCGCGTGTGTCATCGCGCTTCTCGCGCAGCTTGGTTTCAAGGCCGAAGAAATCTCGGATGCCCTTGCCGCATTCAAGGGCGCGTCACGCCGGCAGCAGGAGGTGTTCAGCGACGAAAACTTCCGTGTGTTCGACGATTACGGCCATCATCCGCGGGAGGTGCAGGCGACGCTGCGCGCGATGAAGTCGCTTACCACGGGCCGACTGCTGGCTGTGTTCCAGCCGCACCGCTACACGCGCACGCAGCACATGTTGCGGCAGTTTGCGACGAGCTTCGGCATGGCGGACCGGTTGTGGATGACGGAAGTTTACTCCGCGAACGAGCCGGAAATCCCCGGCATCAACGGCGGTGCGCTCGCGGACGCCGTGCGTGGCACGGGCCAGGCAGTTGAATTTGTGCCGATGCTCGCCGACCTGCCCGCACTCATTCGCAGGGCGATGCAACCGGGTGACCTTGTTCTGTTCCTCGGCGCGGGCGACATCACGCGTGCCGCGCACGCGCTCGCGGTCCGGCTCCGCGAGGAAATGCCTCCGTCGCAGAAGCAGACGCTTGCTGATCTTGCTGCGCGGCTCTCGCCTGACACTGTGGTTCGTGCAAACGAAAGCCTCGCCAAACGCACGACGCTGCGAGTCGGCGGCAAGGCGGACTTTTACGTCGAGCCGGCGAGCGAGGCCGAGTTGTCCGAGGTGCTCAAGTTCTGCCGCGAACGCGGGCTGCCCTTCATGCTGCTCGGCCGTGGCTCGAACCTGCTCGTGCGCGACGGCGGCATCCGCGGCGTGGTGATTTGCCTCAGCCATGCGAGCTTCAGCGAAGTGCAGGTGCAGGGCGAGCGGATGCGCTGCGGCGCGGGCGCGAAGTTGAAGGCCGTGGCCAACGAGGCGCGCAAGCACGGCATCTCCGGCGTGGAATTCCTCGAAGGCATCCCCGGCACGATGGGCGGCGCGCTGCGCATGAATGCCGGCGCGATGGGCTCGTGGACGTTCGACATCGTCGAGAGCGTGCGCTTCATGGATCACGACGGTCAGATACACATCAAGCCGGCGAGTCAGATCGAGGTGAACTATCGCTCCTGCCCGATTTTCAAGACGCACATCGCGCTCGGCGCGGTGCTCAAGGGCCGCATGGCTGCGCGCGAGGACATCCGCAAGAAAATGGGCGAATGCCAGTCAAAGCGCTGGACCTCGCAGCCGCAGAATCCGAGCGCGGGCTGCATTTTCAAAAATCCAAAACTCATTCCCGCGGGCAAGCTCATTGACGAGCTGGGACTCAAGGGCCGGCGTGTCGGCGGCGCGATGGTGAGCGATGTTCACGCGAATTTCATCGTCACCGAGCCTGGCGCGAAGGCGTGGGACGTTCTCCAGCTCATCGAAGTCGTCAAGCAGCGTGCCCGCGAGGCGCGTGGCATTGAACTGGAAACGGAAGTGGAAATAGTCGGCGTGGATGGCTGAACAAACTTTGTCCTCGCGGTCGGAGGACGATCAGGCGGAAGGCGCGGACGTGGCAAAGATGCTGAACATCACCGTGATGCTGGGCGGGCCGAGCGCGGAACGCGAGGTTTCGCTCAAGACCGGCGACGCCGTCGCGGCGGCGTTGCGCGCGGTCGGGCACACCGTTCACGAACTCGATCCGCGCGAGCCGCAGTGGGCGCTTCCGCCGGGCACGGATGTCGTCTTCCTCGCGCTGCACGGCACCTACGGCGAGGACGGCACGGTGCAGTCGCAGCTCGAAGAACTCGGCGTGCCCTACACCGGCTGCGGCGTCGAGGCGAGCCGCGTTGGATTCGACAAGGTGCTCACAAAGAAACGCTGCGTCGAGTGCGGCGTGCCGACCGCGCGCTTCATGATTTTCAATTCACCGGATTCTGCATGGCCTTCCGGCTGGCAGCCGCCGGTTGTGCTCAAGCCCGTCCGGCAAGGTTCGAGCGTCGGTCTGCAATTTGTGGATCGCGTGGAAGATTTTCCCGCAGCGCTCGCCGCCGCCCTCAAGTTCGACAGCGAAGTGCTGATGGAGGAGCGCATCACTGGACGCGAAACGACCGTGGGCATCCTTGACGGAAAGGCGCTTCCGATTGTCGAAGTCCGCCCCAAGACCGGCCGCTACGATTACGCGACGAAATACACCGCCGGCGCGAGCGAGTATCTCTGCCCCGCGCCGTTCGACAGCGTGACCACGGCGCGCATCCAACGCGCGGGAGTCGGCGCGTTCCATGCCATCGGCGGCCGCGACTACGCGCGCGTGGATGTGATGGTCCGCGACGACGGCAGCCCCGTTGTGCTGGAAGTCAACACGCTGCCCGGCATGACCGAGACGAGCCTGTTGCCGAAGGCCGCCGCCGCGGCCGGGCTGAACTACGAGCAGCTTTGCCAGCGCATGATCGAACTTGCGATGCGCCGCGCCACCGTGAACGCCTGAAACAAAATCATGTTCTGGAACCGCAAAACGACCAATTCGCGCCACCGGCAGGAATACGTGCTCGACGTAAAGCTGCATCAGGACCAGGCGCGCGCGAACTTTTTCCGGTTCGCCAGCAAGGCGCTCACGTTTGTCGTGGTCGTCGCCGTGGTGCTGCTCGTCATCTGGCGCGGCGGCGAGTATGTCCTCAACAAGCTAATCTTCTCGAATCCGTCCTTCGCCGTGCAGGCGATTGACGTGACGACTGACGGTGCGCTTGCGCCCGACGCCATCCGCCGGTGGACCGGCGTGAAGCCCGGCGACAACCTCATGGCGCTCGATCTGCGCCGCGTGAAGCGCGACCTTGAACTCCAGCCGTTCGTGCAGAGCGTCGCCGTCGAACGCGTGCTGCCGCACACGCTGCGGCTGCGCGTGACCGAGCGCGAGCCGGTCGCGGTCATTTACGAGATGCGTGCGAAGCAGGCCGGGCAGGGATTCGAGCCGGTGCCGTTGTTTCTCGACGCGATGGGCTTTGTCTTCCCGGTGGCGCCGCGTTTTCTGACGATTGAACCGCAGGCGCAGCTTGTGGGCGCGTTGCCGGTGATCACGGGCGCGGTTGGCCTTCAGTTGAGTCCGGGCCGGCCGGTCTTCGCGCCGCACGTTCAGTGCGCGTTGCGGCTGCTCGCGCTGTTCGACAACTCCGACATGGCGGCCGTCACGGACATCCGGCAGGTGGACTTGAGCGCGCCGGAGATTTTGCGCGTCGTCACGGGGCAGGGGAGCCGCGTGACATTCGCGACGTCGCTGCCGCCGGACATGCAGCTTCGCCGATGGCGGACGATTTTTGAGCTTGGCCAGCGCAACAGCAAGGCCATCGCCTCGCTTGATCTTTCCATCACGAACAACCTCCCGGCCCTCTGGGTTGAGGCGGGCCATGTGCCTGCCGGCAGCTCGAAGGCCGTGAAACCTCCGCGAACCAAAAAGAAAAATGTTTGACCCCGGCCCTCCCGTCCTCGTCGGCTTGGAAATCGGCACGTCAAAAGTCTGCGCCGTCGTCGGCGAAGTGAACGACGAGCAGCAGGTGAACATCATCGGCGTTGGCCAGGCGCGCTCGCGTGGCGTGCGCAAGGGCGAGATCATTTCGCCGGAACTTGCCGCCGAGGACGTTCGCGACGCGCTCGCCGAGGCGGAGGAGCAGGCCGACGTTGAGATTCGCTCGGTGTTTCTGGGCATTACCGGCGGGCACATCCGGGGCTTCAACAACCACGGCACGCATCCCATCGTTAGCTCCGACCGGCAGGTTTGCGAAGACGACGTGCAGGATGTCATCAAGAACGCCAAGGCCACGAGCCTGCCCGCCGATCACTGTGTCATTCACACCATCCGGCAGCATTTCACCGTGGACGGCCAGCCCGGCATTGTCTCGCCGGTGGACATGGTCGGCGCGAAGCTCGAAGTGGATGTCCACGTCGTTCACGCGCACTACAACCGCCTGCAAAATCCCATCCGCGTCGTGCGCGGCTTGCAGCTCGAAGTCGAAGGCCCGCCCATCTTCAACGGCCTTGCCGCCGCGCTCGCGTCGCTCGACGCCGACCAGAAGGAAACCGGCGCGCTCGTGGTGGACCTCGGCGCGGGCACGACAGAATACGTCGTCTATTCGCGCGGCATCGTGAAGCACACCGGCGTGCTCGCCGTGGGCGGCGACCACGTGACGAACGACATCGCCTACGGGCTGAAGGTGCCGCAGGCGCGCGCCGAGGCGTTGAAAATCGAACATGGCTGTGCAGTCGTTGAAGCGACATCGCGCGGACGCAGCGTGAGCCTGGCGAACGAATCCGGCCTGCCGAACAAGAGTGTCAACGTCGAGCATCTCCAGCGCATCATGCACGCGCGCATCGAGGAGACGTTCCAGCTCATCGCCGACGAACTCGACGAAGAGGGTTTGCGCGATCATCTCGGTGCGGGCGTGGTGCTCGTTGGCGGTGGCGCGTGCGTCCCGCGCGTCGCCGAGCTGGCCGAGCGCGTGTTCCAGATGTCCGTCTCGCCCGGCCACAGCAACACGGTCAGCGGCGTGAAGAGCGCGCTCGACTCGCCCGAGTTCGCAGCCGCCATCGGCCTTGTGAAGTTCGGCGCGATGCAGTCACGCCGCACGGACAGCGGCGGCTGGTTCAACCGTGTTGGCAACCGGCTCGGCTCGCTGCTCCGTCGCTGAAAAAGTTTTGAACCGCCAACCCAACCGAGCGTTATGCAAAACTCAACTGAAACGCCGCCCGCAAGAAAACACATCGCCGTGAAGGTATTCGGCGTCGGCGGCGCGGGCGGCAACGCGCTCGACGCGCTGTTGCAGGGCGGAATGACTGGCGTTGAATTTGCCGCGCTGAACACCGATACGCAGGCGCTCGCCCGTTCCGCGGCTCCATACAAGCTTCAACTCGGCGCGAAACTCACGCGCGGCCTCGGCGCGGGCGGCGATCCCGACCGCGGTCGTGCCGCAGCGGAGGAATCGCTCCCGAAACTGCGCGAACTCGTCAAGGGTGCTGATCTCGTGTTCATCATGGCGGGCCTCGGCGGCGGCACCGGCACGGGCGCGAGTCCCGTGGTTGCGCGCGTTGCAAAGGAGGCCGGCGCTCTTGTGCTCGCCGTCGTCACGCTGCCTTTCCACTGCGAAGGCTCGCGCCGCCAGCACCACGCGCGGCACGGCTTCGAGCAGTTGACGCTCGGCGCGGACGGTGTGATCTGCCTTCCCAACGAGGCGGCGCAAAAGTTGTTTGACGAGAACACAAGCGCGCAGGAAATGTTCCAAACCACGAACGGCCTGCTCGCTGAGGGCGTGAGCGGCATCTGGCGGATGCTCGCGTTGCCCGGACTCATCAACATTGATTTCAGCGACCTCTGCTCCGTGATGCGCCGCCGCCACGCGGAATGCCGTTTTGCCGCCGCGGTCGGCGCGGGCAAGGATCGTGCGCGCGAGGCGCTTGAAAAACTTTTCGCCAACCCGCTGCTCAACGGTGGCCAGTTGCTCACCGAGGCCGACGCGCTGCTCGTGAGCCTCGTCGGCGGCCCCGGACTCGCGATGGCCGAGATCAACCGCGTCATGGAAACCATCAACCGCCAGTGCGACGGCATCCATCTCGTCCTCGGCGCGTCGGTGGATGAAAGTTTCGGCGACAAACTCTCCGTGACCATCGTGGCCTCGCGCCGCATCCGGGACGGCGAGGGTTCGCTCCCGCTTGACGCCGTGCCTGCGACGAAGACGACTTCAACCGAGGCGAACATGCAGTTCCTCGATCAGGTGCAGACGGCGCGGCCCGCATCGCGTGTCGTTGTGCCCGCGCCCGAATCAACGCCTGAAAAAGTCGAGCAAGTGCTCAAGCATCAGCCCAAGCGGCGCAAGTCCGCGAAGGCCACACAAGGCGTGCTGCCGCTGGAAATCATCTCCAAAGGCCGCTTCGAGAAAAGCGAGCCGACGCTGCGCAACGGCGAGGACCTCGACATCCCGACCTACGTGCGGCGCGGGATGGCGCTGAACTGAGTCACTCGATTGTCAGCGGCCCGTCGAACGTCGTCAGGCTCACCACTTCCGTGCGCGCCACGTGAGGGCCGTGCTTCACGCCCTTCGGCGCGAAGAACAGAGTGCCGGGCATGAAAACCGTTCCCGACTCCTCCCATTCGCCGCTCAACACGTAGGCCCACTCGTTCGCCTGCGGATGCGTGTGCGCCGGGATGGTGACTCCCGCGTGGAACTTGCGCAGCACCGTCACGCCGCCGGTCGCTTCGTTTTTGTGCAGCACGCACAGCTCGACGCCCGCATACGGGCCGGGCATCCACGGCTTGTCCTTTGCCAGCGCAGTGTAAGGAAACATGCGTCCATGCAAGCGCGCGGCGAACGAAAAGCAAGCGCCGATTGCCGGCAAAATGCCCGTTGAAAACTCCGTGACCCGCGGCTAGGTTGCGCCCGATGCTCGCTGACCGCCATTACATGAAGGAATCCCGCGGACACAATGCTTGGTCGGTGTCCACGATTTTGATGGTTGTTCTGGTGGCCACGTTTGCCTTGCAATGCATGGATGACGTGTATTTCAAGACGCGTGTGGAGATGTGGCTGGGATTGACACCCGCGTGGTTCATCTTCGCATGGCAGTTGCTCACATTTCAGTTCCTGCACTTCAATCTGTGGCACTTGGTGGGGAATCTTATCGGCCTCTGGTTTTTTGGCCGATTCGTGGAAAACGTCCTAGGAATAAAGCGGTTTCTGCTCGCATATCTCGGCAGCGGCGTCATCGGTGGCTTGCTGCAAGGCATCCTGATGCTGCTATTTCCGGGACATTTTGGGGCCATTGTTTTTGGCGCGTCGGCGGGAGTGTCCGGGGTGTTTGCCATTTTTGCGATGCTCGAATCGGAGAGCGAGGTCCGCTTGAACTTCATCCTGCCGATTCGTGCGAAGACACTACTCGGCATTGCGCTGGCGGTTTCGGCGTTCTTCACGATTGTGCCGACGCCGCGCGAAAGCGTGGCGCACGCGGCGCATCTTGGCGGACTGCTCGCGGGCATCACGTTTGTGCGGTTGCGCTGGCATCAGGACTTTCGTCCTCTCCCGTGGGTAGGATTGTGGGATCGCTTCCGCGGTGCCTTCCATCAGCGGCCGCCGAGGCGGGCCTCGCCGCGGGCTCAGTCGCGCAGCGACCTCATCGCGGACATGCCTATCGAGGAACTCACCCCTGATTTCATCAGCCGGGAGGTGGATCCCATTCTCGACAAAATTTCCGCGCACGGCATCCACAGCCTCACTGAGCGCGAACGCAAAATCCTCGCCGCCGCGCGCGAGCGGATGTCGAAACGGTAGCCGTGCCTCGCGAGTCATCGAAAAGTCACTTGGCATCCGCCGCCGCGCTTGCATCATCCCCCGCATGAAGAAGTTTGCCGCCGAAGTATTCGGCACGTTTGCGCTCGTGTTTGCCGGCACCGGGGCGATCGTCATCAATCAGGCCAGTGGCGGCGCGGTCACGCACGTGGGCATCGCACTGACGTTTGGCCTCGTTGTGCTCGCCATGATTTACGCGCTCGGCGAAGTGTCCGGCGCGCACTTCAACCCCGCCGTCACGCTCGGCTTTTGCGCGGCGGGCCGGATGCCGTGGTCGCAGGCCGCGCCTTACATCGCGAGCCAGTGCGCGGGCGCGTTTGCCGCCAGCGGATTGTTGCGAGCGCTGTTTCCGAAGGATGAATTTCTTGGCACGACGCTGCCCGCCGGCGCTGAATTCCAATCCTTCGTGCTCGAAGTGGTTCTCACCGCCGTGCTGATGTTCGTCATCCTCAACGTCTCAACCGGCGCGAAGGAAAAAGGCATCACTGCCGGCATCGCGGTCGGCGCGGTCATCGCGCTCGAAGCGCTCTTCGCCGGCCCGATTTGTGGCGCCTCGATGAACCCCGCCCGCTCGCTCGCGCCCGCGCTCGTGTCGGGTCACGTCGAGCATCTGTGGGTGTATCTCGCCGCGCCGGTCGCGGGCGCACTGCTCGCGGTGCCCGCGTGCCGTTGCGTTCAGGCTGAAGGCTGCTGCGCCGCGCCGGCAAAGGCCATGTAAAATCCTCTTTCGATGAACGACAAGCCACTCGTCCTGATTTTGTGCACCGGCAACTCGTGCCGCAGCCATCTCGCGGAAGGCGTGTTGCGCCATTACGCGGGCGACTTCCTCGAAGTCGCCAGCGCCGGCTCGAAGCCTGCGGGCTACGTGCATCCGCTCGCAATTCGTGTGATGCAAGAAATCGGCCTCAACATCTCCAGTCACCATTCGAAGCACATGAACGATTTCCTCGGTCGGCAGGTTGAAACCGTCATCACCGTCTGCGGCAACGCGGATCAGGCGTGCCCAATGTTTCCGGGGCAGGTGAACCGGCATCACTGGCCGTTCGACGACCCGGCGCACGCGACCGGGAGCGAGGAGGAGCTGTTGAAAGTCTTCCGCCGCGTGCGCGATGAAATCGTCGCGGCCTTTCGCGCCTACGCGGATGGCCGCCGCGACGCGATGAAGTCGAAGTGACGCGCGATTGTGTTCACGACGGTTCCGCGTGGAGCTTTTCCCCACCCAGCCGCCGCCAAGCCTTCTTGATGACCCAGCCGGATTTTTCGAGCGCACGCCGCGCCGTCTCGTAATCCGCACCCGTCAGCTCGCTCACGATGCGCACGGCGCGGTCGCGCAGCTTCACGTTCGACGGGTTCACGTCCACCATCAGGTTGCTTACGACCTTGCCGAGGCGCACCATCGCGAGCGTTGTGAAGATGTTCAGCACGAGCTTCGTCGCGGTGCCCGCCTTGAGCCGCGTCGAGCCGGTGAGGATTTCCGGGCTGAGTGAAGGAGCGATCACGACATGCGGCCCGCGTGGCTTGAGTTCCTTCATCGTCGGGTTGAAGCACAACAGCACGGTGAACGCGCCGCGCCGCCGCGCCTCGCGCAACGCGCCCCACACGAATGGCGTGCGCCCGCTCGCGGCGATGCCGACGACGACATCTTTCGCGCCGACGCTGCGGAACTTCATCGAAGCGGCGCCCGCGTCGCCGTCGTCTTCGGCGCCCTCAACCGCGCGCCACAGTGCTTCTTCGCCGCCGGCGATGATGCCTTGCACGAGATCGGGAGGTGTGCGGAAGGTGGGCGGGCACTCGCTCGCATCGAGCACTCCGAGCCGTCCGCTCGTGCCGGCGCCGACGTAGAAGAGATGCCCGTCATGCTTGAAGGCGCGCACGACGCGGCGCACGACGGCTTCGATGTTTGCCTTTTCCGCAAGCAAAGCCGTGGGAATGTGCGCGTCCTCGGTCAACATCAGCTCAATGGCGTCGCCAAGCGCGAGCTGATCGAGATTCATCGAGCGTGGATTGCGTTCTTCAGTAGGCGAGAGGCGAAATTCAGGCAAAGGACGAGGGGCGAGAGGCAGGGAGCCGGGAAGCCCCGTGGATGTCGCGACAAACTCGGCAACATTGAACTTTGAACTTTGAACTTTGAACTTTTGCGCCGCGAGCGCGACCGCGCCCCACGCACTCTCGCGTTTGAGCGGCGTGACGATTGCATCAGGCCAGAGGCTGCAAAGTTCGGCGGCAACTTGTTTCGCGAATCGCGGCTGTTTGAGCAACACGCTGCCTGCGAGAACGAACTGCACCCGCGCGCCGTCCTTCGCGAGTTTGCGCGCACAGGCGACGCCGTCCTTCGCGAGGCTCGCTGCCGCGCCCTTGAGGATGTCGCGTGCGATAGCGTCGCGCTTCATCGCAGCGTCGAAGACTTCGACGGCGAGCGCGGCGATGTCTTTCTTCGACGCGTTTTGCGCCCACGCGATGAGGTCACCCGGCTCATTGAGCATGAGAGCCGAGAGAATCTGTTGTCCAAGGCGCGACCATTCGTCGTCGCGGTCGAAGTAAAAAACCACGGCCTTGAGCGCGCGCAGGCCGATCTCGTAACCGCTGCCTTTGTCGCCGAGCAAATGTCCCCAGCCGCCGAAGCGCGCGGTGCGTCCGTTGGGAGTTCGACCGTAGCAGCACGAGCCGGTGCCGCTTAAAATCAAAACCTGGGGAAGACTTGAGTCTTGAGTCTTGAGTTTTAAGTCAGCGGCGGCGAGCGCCGTTTCCAAATCATGCGTGGCGTGACACGGCACGTTGCGCCACACATGCGCCGACGCAGCACGGATGCGCGCCCACTCGGGTTCGCCGCGCGCGCCGGCGAGGCCGATGGCGACAGCGGATGGCTTTGGAAATGCCGCGGCGATCGCGCGCAAGTGACGGCGCAGTTGCGTGTCCGTGAGCAGTTTGAAGTTCGCCGGGCCGAACTCGCGCCGTTGCAACAGACGGCCTCGCGCATCGGCCAGCAGCGCGACGGTGCGTGTGCCGCCGCCTTCGATGCCGAGGAACAAAGCGGATTGGGCGTCGCTCGTGCCCTTCGTCATGATGGCGAATTATCCCGGCGAAGAGGAGGTTTGGAAAGCAACTTCGCGCCGCTCACTGCGCGAGCCGGTTCAGCGTGTAATACGCGACCGCGTGCAGCGGCTCCGCGCCGTCCACGCCGCGCACCTTGTCGAAGCGCAGCTCGTAGATTTTCTCCGCGCGCATCTCGGTGAGCGCGAGGCGAACGATCTTGTGGTCAGCGGCCAACGCGGCGGACTTCACCGCGACCGGCGTGTTGTCCATCTGTGGTGAGCCGTAAGCGGCGCGGTAGAGATAATGGAAATGCTGCGCCGACCAGCTCGCCGGGTTTTGCGCCGCCGCGGCGTCGAGCGGTTGAGTGAATGTGACTTCAAATCCGTCGCGCGTCAGCTTTACGGTCTGCGCTTCGAGCGGCGTCCGGCCCGTCCACACGAGGCGCTGCAGGCCGCGCTCGTGCCCGCCGATGCTGCCCCAGCCGCGGTCGGTCTGGCCAACCAACAAACTCCCATCCGGTGCGAACGCGAGTCGGTTGTTTCCCGCCTGAAAGCCGCTGCGAAATGGAAAACACGCGCCTTGAAATTCCCCGTCCACTTTTTCCAGCGCGACGCGCACCACGTTGCACTTCGTCACGTCGCCGACGAGCATCTGCCCGGCGAACGGCCCGAACTTCCCGCCGGTCGTGTCCACGATGGGTTCGCTGAGGGACTGGCCCATCGTGCCGTAAGGGAACTGGATCGCGGGAAGTTTCCGCCGCTTCGCAAGCTCCTCAATCGGCGTCTTGTCGCCAGCGGGAAAGCTCGCATCCCACTTCAACGCGGCGGGATGCCCGTGGAACGCGCCCTTGCTGATGTGGTGCAGCGGGCACGTGCCCGTGTATTCGCCCTGGTTGTCGGTGATGAAGAGTTCGCCATCGGGCGTCATGCAGATGCCGTTGGGCGAACGCAGGCCCGCCGACCACGGGATGAACTCGCCGCGCGGCGTGACCTTGAAGCTCCAGCCGAAATACTTTCCGCCGCCGCTCACGCCGATGCCGGAGATCGCGCCCCAGAAGTTTCCCTCGCGGTCACGCACCGGCCCGTAAATGTAGGCGTGCTGGCTCGCGGACACGCCGCACTCGGCGGTGATCGTGTCAAACACATCCGCGCGCCCGTCGCCGTCCGTGTCCGCGACGCGCGTCAGTTCGCTGCGCTGAACAATGAAGAACTCGCCCGGCCTGCCCGGCCAGATGCCCAGCGGCTCCTGCAGGCCGGAGGCGAACAGTTTCCAGCGCTCCGGTGAGCGAAGCTCCGTGGCCGCGCTCGGACCGCCCGCGCCCGAAGCCATCCAAATCTCCCCGCGCCGCGTGCAGACCGCGAGCGTGCCGTCCTTCGTGAACGTCATCCCGCCGACTTCGAGCACGACGCTCGGAGGTGGCGTGATGGTTTCGAGGCGGTAGTAGAAGTCCTCGCCCGCCGCCGGGAAGTCCTTCGCGAGCCGCTCGTTGAGTTCCTTTCGCAGCGCAGTGCTCAACGGACTCAGCTCGAAGTAAAAATCCGTCGGCTCGCTCACGCGGATCGAGAGGAAGTTTGCCCCGCGCTTGAGTGGAATGTTGAAGGACACTGGCTCGTTGATGTTTGCGATCTGCGTGGCGAGCCAGCCGGGCGGGCCGAGTTCGCCGGGCAGCACGGCGCCGTTGAAGCGCACGGTGAGCGGCCGCCTCGCGCCGATCGTGAACGTCACCTCCTGCTCGCGCTCCGCTTCGATGACGCGGTAGAGCCAGCCGTTCGCGGTCTCGAACTTGCGCCACTGCGCGTTCTCGAATTGCGGCGCGGCGGCCCACTTCAATTCCTTGCCGTTCGCGGTGTAAGTGGCGTTGAGATCCGTCGAGCCGTTCGTGGCGAATTTCACCTCCGCGTTGCCGAGCGTCTGCCACGCGCCGGCCCGGAACTGCACGAGCTGCTGCACGCTCGCGTCGAGCGTGGCCTTGACCGTCGCGTCGCGCGTCGCGGCCTTGACGTAGGTGAGTTCGCTCCGCGTCGCGGCAAGTTCAGCCCCGCTCGTTGAATGAATGAAAAGTGAAGATGCGAACGCGAACGCGGCGAGCGTTGACGCTGGCTGGTGGAACACGATTGCTTTCAGCGCGGCGGTCTGGCCGGCCTCGGAACGGCGTCGCTTCATTTCGCGATGGGGAGCGTGATGGCGAAGATCGCGCCGCGGCCCGGCTCGGCGCGGGCGCGGATGCTGCCGTTGTGGTCCTCGACGATCTTGCGGCAGATGGAAAGGCCGAGGCCCGTGCCCTGTGACTTGCCGAACGTGGCGAACGGCTCGAAGAGCCGGCTCGCGATCTCGGGCGCGATGCCGGGGCCGCTGTCCTCCACCTCGGTGTGCACGTCGTTGTCGTCGGCCTTGAAGCGGAAGATGATTTTGCCTCCATGGCCTTTCGCGCTCATCGCGTCCACGGCGTTGCCGACCAGGTTGAAGAAGAGATGGTTCACGCGCTGCGGCGCGAGCTGCACCTTCACTGCGGGCGGCTCATTCTCCATTTCGAACGCGATCTTGCGCTCCTCCAAATCCTGCCGCAGCTCGTCTGCCACGGTGCGGATGTAATGCGCGTAGTCCATCGGCGCGAGGACCATCCTGCTGGGCGTGCCTCGGGTGAACTCCAGCAGCTCGTGCATCATGCTCGTGAGGCGGACGACCTGCCGGTAGATGCGCTTCTGTGCGGCATGGCGGTCCGCGGTCGAGGTCGTTTCCATCGCGGCGAACTCGGACGCGAGGCTGATGACGTTGAGCGGGTTCTTGAAGTCGTGGACGATGGTGCGCGCGAAGCGACCGACGAGCGTGAGCCGTTCGGCCTGGATGACTTCGCGGATGTATTGCTTGTTGACCTCGCGGATGCGCCGGCTGAACTCGCGCAGCAGCGTCAGGCCGAGCTTGGGCGAGCGTTCGAGCAGCCTCAGCAGGTCGGTGCGCGAGATGAAGAACGCCTCCGTGTCCTTCTCGGCCGTGGCCGTGGCCGAGCGCGTCTCGTTGTCCAGCAGCGCCATCTCGCCGAAGTAATCCCCCGGCCCGATGCGCGCAAACACGCGCCGCTCCGAGTCATGCACGCACGCGGAAATGGACACCAGCCCCGACTGCACCACGTAAAAGCCGTCGCCCGGATCCATCTCGCGGAAAATCGTCTGCCCCGCCGTGTAATGGCGCAACTGCGCCGTCTGCTCCAGCGCCTGCATCTCCTGTGAGAGCAAGCCATTCAGAAGGGGGCTTTGATCCAGCGCGCTCATCGGGGTTAGGTTGTGGCGCCCCGCCCAGCACGGGGGCGGTGATTGCGCCGTGAACGAAAGTTTAATCCCAAACCATGCCGCGTCCAGCTCGGAGTTTTGGTTCGGCGCGGCCCTTGCCGGGTTGATTTACCCTGTTTAAGGTTGGGCGCAGTTTTGAACGCCACTCTCGAAACATCAAACGCCATGCACGTCCGCGTCCGATTTGCCCCCTCGCCCACCGGCTATCTCCACATCGGCGGCGCGCGCACCGCGCTGTTCAACTGGCTTTACGCGCGCCACACGGGCGGCAAGTTCATCCTCCGCATCGAGGACACGGATGCCGCGCGCAATTCGCAGGAGGCCGTGAACGTCATCCTCGACGGCTTGCGCTGGCTCGGCCTCGACTGGGACGAGGGGCCGGTGAACGGCGACGCGACGGGCCCAAGCAAGGGCGAGCGCGGGCCTTACTTCCAGTCGCAGCGGAAGGAGAATTACCAGCGGCGCACCGAGGCGCTGCTGTCGCGCGGGCTGGCCTACGAGAAGGACGGCGCGGTGCGGTTCAAGATGCCGCGCGAGGCGGTGGTGATTCCCGATTTGATCGTGGGCGAGGTGCGGCGCGAGCTGACGGATCGCGAGGAGCAGGAGCCGGACTTCGTCATCCTGCGCTCGGATGGTTCGCCGGTGTTCCACTTCGTCAACGTGGTGGATGATTTGGAGATGGGGATCACGCACGTCATCCGCGGCGAGGATCACTTGAGCAACACGGCCAAGCACATCGCGCTCTTCCGCGCGTTCGGCGTGGAGCCGCCCAAGTATGCGCACATCCCGCTCATCCTGAACGCCGACGGCTCGAAGATGAGCAAGCGCGACACCGGCGCCGCGCTGACGTATTACATGGAAAACGGCTACGCGCCCGAGGCGGTGGTGAACTTCCTCGCGCTGCTTGGCTGGTCGCCGAAGGACGGCCGCGAAGTGATCCCGCTTGCGGAACTCGTCGCGATGTTTGACCTGCCGAACGTGCTGCGGCACAACGCGCGCTTCGACCACGAGAAGCTCAAGTGGATGAACGGCGAGTATCTGCGCGCGATGAAGCCGGACCGCTTTTACGAGATGTGCGTCCACACGCTGGCCAAGGCCGGCGTGGACACGAACCAGTTCCCCACCGCCTACGTGAAGGCCGCGCTCGACACCTGCGTGGGCAAACTGCGGCTCTTCACCGAGCTGTCGGGTTATGGCGGGTTTTACTTCGTCGAGCAGTTTGACTACGACGCGGAGGCGGCGAAGGCGCAGTTCACGGCGGAGAACAAGCCGCGCGTGCAGAAGCTGCGCGACACCTTTGCCACGCTCGCGACCTTCGATGCCGCATCGCTCGAAGCCGCGCTAAAGGAGAATGCGAAGACGCTCGGCGTGAAGGCCGGCGTGCTGGTGCATCCCGTGCGCCTAGCCTGCACCGGCAAGTCTTCGGGCCCGAGCCTGTATCACCTGATGGAAGTGCTCGGCAAGGAGCGCGTGCTCGCGCGGCTGGATAAGGCGCTGGCGCGCATGTGACTCCGTGGCGGCTTTGTGCAGCGGGCGCGTTGCTTTTACTGCACCTTGAACACGCGCAGTTCGGCGGGTTGTCCGTTGCGTTCAGGCACGGAGAGGTAGAATTCGTTCAACTCCGGCGAAAAAAGCCCCGTGCGCGCACCGGCCCGCGTCGGAATCTTTTCCTTCATCGCATACGTGTCCGCGTCGCGCTGCTCGATGACGTCAATGAAGCCCTCGCCGCACGCGGCGTAGAGCCGGTGGTGCCTCGCATCGTAAAACAAATCATCCGTGTCGCCGCTGATGGCGAGGTCGGCGACAGATTTTCCAGTTTGAGTGTCGAGCACCACGAGCCGGGCGGGCTTGCGGCAGCCGAGGAAGAGCCGGTGGCCCGCCTCGTCGAGCGCGAGCGGGAAGTTGGCGGTGAAGTTTGTGACCGGCCATGTCGCGACGGCGGCATTCTTTGCCCGATCAACGACGGCGACGTGCTTCGCATCGGGCACGTTGACGTAGATGCGGCCGGTTGAGGCTTCGAGGTGGAAGCTTTCAGGGTGCCCGCTCAGCGGGATTTTGCCGTTCAGCATCGAACTGCCCGAGTCCACGATGCTCAGGGCGCCGTCACCGAAACCGACGTAGATGCGCCCGGTCTTGGCGTCGAAGCGGAGGTTGTCCGCGTCATCGAGCGAGGGAATCTTGCCAAGCAACTTGAACGTCGCGGTGTCATAGACGTGCAGTTCGCCGCTGCCACCGTTGGCGATGAAGAGGCGGTTCGATTGCGGGACAAACAGCACGCCTTGCGGTTTGGCGCAGCCGGTGAGCGTGCGGAGCCGTTTGCCTTCGGCGAGGTCGAGAACTTCCACCGTGTTGTTTCCGAGCGCGGCGATGAAGAGCCGTTTGCCGGGCGCGTCGAGCGCGAGATGGTCCATGCGGCCCTTCACGCCGGCGAGCGGGATGGTTTTGACGGGCAGCAGTGTGGACGGTTCGGCGGCACGAGATGAAAGCGCGATCAAGCCGGCGAGCAGCAGACAGCAGGGTGAGAATTTCATGGCAGGCAAAAAGTTTTCTTCCGCGGCCAACTAGGGCAAGACTTTACACATTGTGAGCGGGAAGACAATAAAAGGAACATCCGCGCCGGCGCGGGCGGCGGCGTTCCTCGCGCTGGGGCGAAACACGGCGCTGTTGCTGGTCGCGCTCGTGCTGGCGGGCACGGGCGAGCGGCTGTGGCTCGGCTTCGCGCCGAAGTATCTGCAAACGCTTGGCGCGGGCGTGTTCGTCATCGGCCTGTTCGACGCGCTGCAAACGCTGCTCGGCGCGCTCTACAATTATCCCGGCGGCTGGCTGACGGACCGCTGGGGCGAACGCCGCGCGCTGCTGTTCTTCAACGCGCTTTCACTTGCCGGTTACGCGCTTGTGGCGTTGTGGACGCACTGGCTTGCGCTGCTCGTGGGCGCGTTCCTTTTCCTCGCGTGGAGCGCGATGTCGCTGCCGGCCACGTTCGCTGTCGTCGCGACCTCGCTGGAACAGCATCAGCACACGATGGGCATTGGCGTGCAATCGCTCGTTCGCCGCGTGCCGATGATGGTCGGCCCGCTCATCGGCGGCTGGCTGGTGACGAAGTGGGGCTGGCGCGATGGGGTGAAGTTCGCGTTGCTCGGCTGCATTGCGTTGAGCGCAGCGACGGCCGTGTTCCAGTGGTTCATGGAGAGAGCACCCCTCACTCAGCCTCCGGCCACCCTCTCTCATTCAGAAGGGGAAAGGGATGGGATGAGGGGTTTCGGTGTGACGACGAGCTTCACCGGCGTTGTGAAGTCCTTCACGCCCGCGCTGCGCGAGCTGCTGGTGAGCGACATTCTCATCCGCTTTTGCGAACGCATTCCCTACGCATTCGTCATTCTGTGGGCGATGGATCACGGCGGGGTGACGGCGCAGCAGTTCGGATGGCTGGTCGCGTTCGAGATGGTGACGGCGATGCTCTGCTATATCCCGGTCGCGCATCTCGCGGACAAGCACGGGCGGCGTCCGTTCGTGCTCGCGACGTTTGTGTTCTTCACGCTGTTCCCGCTGTCGCTACTGTTCGCGCACAATTTCGCGTGGCTCGCGTTTGCCTTCGTCGTGCGCGGGTTGAAGGAGTTCGGCGAGCCGGCGCGCAAGGCGCTCATCATCGGCGAGGCCGCGCCCGAACTGCGCGCGCGCACCTACGGCGCCTATTACCTCATCCGCGACTGCGTGGTGACGGCTGGCTCGTTCCTCGGCGCGGCGCTGTGGAGCGTGAGTCCGCAGGCGAACTTCATCGGCGCGGCCGTGTGCGGCGCGCTGGGGACGGTGTGGTTTTGGTGGTTCGTTTTCCGCAAGCGTGAGTGAGGGTTAGCGCCGTTCTTTCAACGTGTCACCAGCTCGTCCATCTTCACCACTTCGAGGTCGTGGCCTTTGACGCGCTTGATGGTGGAGAGCGCCTCGACATCCCAGCGCGGGTCGGGCGCGCCGCTGATGAACCAGTCGCCCCCGTTGTCCGCGAGCAGCATGCCGTGCTTCTTGAGCGCGTTGAGGATGACCTGCACGGCGGGCGGGAACTTCGACACGTCGAAACCGGCCTTGAGCCGCACGCGCATGCCCATCGGCGGGAGGTTCGGGTCGTTGCTGCGGCTTGCGAAGTGCGTCGCCGGCTTCACGTAGGCGCGGCGCGTCCGGCGCACGGTGAAGCGCAGCGCGTGGTGGACGGCCCGCTGCTCGATGACTTCATCGTAACGCACGAGTCCGGGGAAGATGGGAAGTCCCGCGGCGTCGGAGGAAGTCCAGCCGGCTGGACGCAGCTTGTTCGAGTTCAAGTCGAAGACCGCACCGGAGCCGGCCTTCCACGATTTGCCGCCATCCTGCGGATACGCGGAGAAGAGTTCGTAGAGTTTCCAATTGTCGCGGTCGAGCACAAGCACGTGGCGGTCGCCTTTCGCGCTCGGGCCGCCTTCGATGGGTGCGTCTGGCGGCACAGGATACGGACCGGGGTCGCTCTCGTCGGGATACTGAAACATCACCGGCACGCGCGGCTGCTTGCCGTCCACGACGATGTAGGGAATGCCCGCGGGCGCGCCCTGCCACACGGTGCCGAAGTCGGGATGCAGCCCGCGCTCGACGCCGATGCTCGCGATGAGCGTGTCGGAGTTTGGATCCACCGGCTCTTGCGAAACGTCGGCGTTCCACGGGTTGTCATCGGGGAACGGGCGGAGGCCCTTGAGCGAAACATTCGCGCCGAGGGGAATCTGTTCGGCGGCGAAGGAGCCTTTCGCGAACGAGAGCGCGGCGAGCGCGAGGAAATGGCGGCGGCTTAACTGGGCCATAACAGTCGAACCAATAAAACTAGAACCCAAGTTGTGAACACTGCGCATACAATCCATGCAACCCACGCTAACCGAAACCAGCTCGGTGCCTTAAGGCGAATTTTACGAATCGCGTATAAAATTGGCGCTCCGACTACAACACCAATGCCCAGCGGGATAGCGATGAGAATGGTAATAATCAGGCCAGCACCTTCGCCAGCTCGCCAACTCCCGGAGTAAGTCTCGATGCACAACCACAATGCAATAACAGCGATTGCGCTAAACAGACAACACGCCGCTTTTGCTAGTCGGAATCGCCATTGTTCTGTCGAGTTCAAATCTGTTTCAGCAGATGCGTTTGCTTTCATTATTCACCAGCAGAATACACCAGCTTCCCGCCGACATAAGTGCGCAGCACCTGCGTCGCGACGATTTTGTCCTCGGGACAGGTGAGGATGTCCGTGTTGAGCACGGCGAGGTCGGCGAGTTTGCCGGGTTCGAGCGAGCCGGTGGTGTCCTCCTTGAAGAGAATCTTCGCGTTGTTGATCGTGTAGAAGCGCAGCGCCTGCTCGCGCGTGAGCGCCTCTTCGGGATGCAACTGGCCCTCGTGCCATTTCGCGCGGCGCGTGATGGCGGTCTGCATGCCGAGAAACGGGTTGTAGGGATTGATGCTGCGCAACGAGCCGATTTTCTGCATGTGGTCCGAGCCGCCGCCGGCAATGCCGCCCGCGGCGAAGATGCTGCGCAACGGCTGGAAGTAACGCAGCCGGTCGTAGCCGAACTGCTTCGTGAGCGTGCGTGTGTCGAGGTAGAGCCACGCGGGCTGGATGTCCACCACGACGCCGAGGCGCGCGGCGGTCTCGACGGCTTCCTTGCTCATGAAGTTGCAGTGCGTGATCGAGCCGCGCGTTTGGCGCACGGGCAGGCCTTCCTTCGCGAGTTCGTCGTAACATTCGAGGAGCGTGTGGACCGCGCCGTCGCCAACCGAGTGCGCGGTAAATTGCAGGCCGCTCTCGACCGCCGTGCGCACCATCGGCAGCAGCCGCTCCTTGGGGATGAACAGCACGCCGCGATACTGCGGATCGGTGATGGAGTAAATCTCGCTCACGCCCCACGGCTGCCGCATGTAGGCGCTGCCCGTGAGCATGCCGCCATCGAGGTAGGTCTTGATGCCGATGATGCGCAGCCAGTCGTCGTGCGCGGTGTGCAGCGGATTCTTCGCGACGGCGCGGATGCTCTCCTGAATAGACTCGATTTTGCCGAGCGAGCCGATGCTCTGCGAACAACTCACGCGCACGGTCAGCGCGCCCTGCTCCCGCATTTTGCGATAACGCTCAATCGCCGCCACGCTCGCGTCGCGGTCGCAGATGCTCGTGATGCCGACGGAATTGTAGTCCTTGAAGAGCGTCAGCAGACGTTCATCGCGCTCGGCCTCGGTCGCGTTGCGCGCGCCGGTGTTGCCGGTTTTGAAGTAGTTCCCCTGCGTGCGGAGGATGCCGGTCGGCTCGCCGTTCGCGTCCTTCTCGATCTTGCCAGGCACGCCGTTGGGAATCTGGTAGTCGCGGTCAATCTTGTTGAGCCGGAGCGCGAGCGAGTTCACCGAGGCATCGGGGCCGGTGCGGAAAACGACGGGATGCTTCGGCGCGGCGGCGTCGAGTTCGGCGCGCGTCGGATAACGCTGCTCCTTGAGCCGCGTGATGAAGACTTGTTGCAGCACGATCCACTGGCCCTCGGGCACGACCGCCGCGCGCGACTTGAGGTAGGCGAGCACGTCCGCGATGGACTCCATTTCCGGCACGGGATGATCGAACTCATACAGGCTCGCGCCGGTCGGGTGCGTGTGCGAATCCATCAAACCGGGGACGACGAGCTTGCCCTTGAGGTCGAGCATTTCCGTCTGCGCGCCCTTGAGCTTGAGCATATCGGCGTTCCGGCCCACAGCGAGCACCTTGCCGTCCTTTACCGCGATGGCTTCCTGAATGGAAAACTTGTCATCCACGGTGACGATTTTGCCGTGGTGAAGAACCAAATCCGCCTCAGCGGAGAAGGCAGCCGGGTTGAAAGCCGAGGGCTGAAGGCTGAACGCGACGAGCGCAGCGAGGAAAAATCGGCGGAGCATGGAGAAGTTCTAGCGCGCCGTTCCCGGCGAGGAAACCGAAAACTCACGTCATTTTTTTTCCGGCGGTTTCGGTGTTTCGTCGAGACCGGGGATGATGCGCTTGAGCGTGCGGAACGGATGCAGTGGGAACAGCAGGAATTTCGGCACGTAAATCGGCTCGCCCACGGGATGCGTCAGCGTGCCGGCGACCTTGTATTCAAAAACCTTCGTCAGCGGCGTCGTCAGAAAACTCAGCAGCGGCCCGATGAGAATCGTGTCACGGAACAGTTCCGCCTCGACACGCGCGGCGACGCGGCCATCGAAGTCCACGGTGCCATCATAGTGCAGCCGCGCGGGCGGTGAGTGGATGATGAGATCGCCGGTGCGGATGACACTGTTGGTGATGGTGAAGTTCGCCTTCGCCTCTTTCGCGCGTGTGTTGCCGAGGCCGGGCACGATGGTGTTGAGGACGGGCGAGAAGAGGCCGATGATGGGCACGTCCCACAACGCGCCGTTCGTGAGCCGCGCGCTGCCGAAGCCCTGCCAGGTTCGCCAGTCAAGCGTGTTGCCGGAGGCGACGCTGAACACGCCGTTGAACGAGCCTTCGAGCTTGTTCGTCGGCGTCACGAGATCACCGATGAGCCTGTGCAAGTCCGCGTCCGCAACGATGAGCGAGAAGTGGAAGTCCGCTCCGTCCCTGGCCGAGAAATCAAACGCCGCGTCGCCCTGCATTTCGCCGCCGTAGAAGTCGCCGCTGACGTTCGTGAGCACGAGCGAATTTGTGACCCAGTGAATCTGCCCGCGGATTTCCGGCACGTTGAACTTCTCCCATGCGAACGGTCCTCCTGAGATGTCGAAGTGCAGATCGGTGGTTTCAATCTCGTGAAAGGAGATCGAGCCGTGCACGCGCGCGGACGGAGGCCGGCTGAAGCGATACGGCGCGACGGCCTCGGCGGCCTGCGGCCCGATGGCGCGCGTGAATGCCATCGGGTCAATGGTGCTCTGAATGTTCGTCACGAACAACCGTTGCGCGCGCAGATCCACAGTCGCAAAGGGCATTGTCCCGATCTCAGCGCCACGGACCAAGCGCGCGTCCGTGATGCGGAAGAACTCGTTCGTGTAGTTCACTTGCGCGGCAAACTCGCCGGCGCTCTCGCCACGGAATGTGAAGTTCGTTGCCGCCACGTTCGCGTTCACGCCGATGCGGTCGGGTGCCAGCCAGCGTCCGCGCACTTCGCCTTCCAGCGCGGGCGGCGTGGTGAACTGGAAGAAATCCAGCACGCGCCGCTGAGGTTCGTCTTCGAGCAGCGGACGAATCGCCTGCGGATCAATGTTCGCGCGCCCGCGGAAGGCGTAGTCGCGCGTGCGCGTGTCCTCGGTGTAGGCAAACTCGGCGCGGCCTTCCGGGCGGAAGGCGCGGATTTGCGGCAGGAACCAAACACGATTTGAGAAGGTCGCGTCCACCTGCGTCGCGGTGAAACTTGCGCCGCGGAACGAACCCGCGCCGCCTTCGACGTGGCCGGCAAGCGTGAGCGACGAGAGCACCTCGCCTTTCCAATCCGGCGCGCTGTTCGTCCACGCCGGCAAAGTGACGGCAACTTCGCCGCCGAATTTGGGCGGTGTGTCAAAGTGAAACTGGCTGAGGAATTTCACGAAGTTCGTGCCGAACAACGGCGCGACCTGCCAGGCGTCGAAGTTGCCTTTGCCCTTTGCCTCGGTGCGGCGCGACGGGACATCGAGCGAGGCCGAGCCATCCAGTTGTCCCCCGTAAAGTTGAGTTGTGAGGTGGCTGATTTTTAACAGCGGCGCGGTCCAACTGCCTGAGACGTCGAGGCCCTTCAATGCGAGGTTTGTTGCCGTCACGTTCGTGGCAGTCATGTCCCAAGTGACGCGCCACGGCGCGGCCTTGGCCCACAGACCCCATGCGGCGTTGGTCTGTGCGCCGACGTTCGGCAGCAGTTCGAAGTCGAGCTTGGCGCTGTCAGCGGAAGCCCATTGCGTGGCCGGTGCCTCGGCGTTCAAGGCGCATGTGACGAGCGTCACCGACTTTGCGTTTGGCGCCAGTCCGAGAAGGATTCCGGCGCGCGCCTGCCGCCAGTTAACCCAGTCGGACTTCAATCCGGTCGTCGAGAGATCAAGTTCCATGCAGATGTTGGCATTGGTGTCGCTTCGCGCAGAGAAGTTCAGATGCAGAGCGCCTGCTGACGCTTGCTTGGAGCCAACCTCCTTGGCGGTCAGGTCGCCGGATGCACCCCAAGTGAAAAACTGCCGGGGCGAGTTGGTTCCGCTGATGGATTGTGTGAAGTTCAGACTCAAGTCCGCCGAGCGGGCTTGAAATAATTCCGACTCGACCGAGGCCGCGCGCAGTGTCACGTCGCCACGGATGGGGGAATTGGTTCCGCTGGCGCGCCGGACTTTCGCTTCAGCCGCGACGGGCCATGCGCGGCCCCACGGTGTGGCGAGGTCGTCCACGGTCGCCTTTGCCCGCACGTCGAAGCCGCCGTCTTCGCGGGCATCGGCCCGGACGTCGAGCGCGACCACCGGCGGCGACTTGAATCGGATGCGGTCCATCCAGTCAAGCCCGTGCCTCAACTGGGCTTCTGTGGATCGGAGCGGCGGTGAAGTCGGCTCACCCGGTCTGGAGGAGCGATATTCGCTTGCGTGCGCGATGCTGCCGCTGAGGGTGACTCTGGAACCATTCACCCGCGCGGTGAACTTCTCCAGCTCCCACGTCCCGTCAGGATGGAAGCTCAGTTCGGTGGTGAGATTTTCCGCGACGACTTCGCGTGGCGACTCGTTCGACACGGAGACGGGCCACACGAGCTTGCCATCGCGCACAAACACGGACGGCACCTTCACTTCAAAGCGCCGCAACGCCGCAGGATCAAGACGGATTTCTGTTTCAGCGACGGTGAGTTGCGGGCCGGCACTCTGTCCGGCGCGGGCAAGCGAGACTTTTTCCGCAACGATGCCGCGATACCAGCGGAGCCGGACACGGGCAAATTCAAGATCGAGTCCGCGCGCGCGCAGTTCGACTTGGATGCGGTGCTTGAGGAAGCCGGGCAGGCCGACTTGGTTGAGCCACAGGAACGCGCAGAGCAGCCCCAGCACGAGCAGCAGCGCGGCGATGCGGCACCAGCGGAACACGCGCCGGCCCGCGCGCCACAGGCGTTTCCAGTGATGGGCGCGCATGGCAATGCTCCGCGAAATCACGGCTCCGGCACCGTGAAGTAATGCTGAACGAACTCCACGTAAAGCTGCGCAGGGAAGAGAAACACCACGGGCCGGCCGTCGAGATACACTGTGGCAAGCGGCCCGCGCGGAGTCGTCGGACCGAACGCAAGCGAATTGGTCTGTGGCTTGCCGTCCACGTTCAATTCCACATTAATTTTGTGTGCTCCGGGCACAAAATTGTAGCGCACCAGTTCGAGTTCGCCGCGCGCGATCCACCGCTCCGTCTGCAAACTGCCCAGCCGTTGCATGGCTTCATCGAGCGCGGCACCAGTGGCGGCCTCGACCGGTTTGCCGTCCGCGGTCCACTGCTTGGCTGCAATGCGCGCCAGCTTCCGTTCGCGGCCTTGGAACGTGATCTTGACGCCCTGCACCTGATTCGAAGCGAAGTTCCACACTTGCCGGTCGCGCACCTGCCAGAAGGCGGCGGGAATACGCGCGACATCGAACCGGGTCACGATATAGGCGAAGTTTTCGTCGGCGCGGCGAGCATAAAGCCCGTCGCGCTGCTTTGTGGCGTCGTCAACATCGGGTGCGCTCAAATCCACCTGAGCGACGACCGCGTTCGTTGGCGCTCCGGCCGCGTTGGTTGTGTTGAGTGAAAGCGTGAAGCGCCGCGCCGGCGGATCGAGGCCGAAGGTCTTGAAGTCAGTGACCACTTCTTTGGCCAGTTCGACGGACTCCAGTTCGCTGAAGCGGATGAGCAGCGTCCGGATGGCGTCGGGGTCGGCAGGCAGGTTCACGGGCGAGACGAGACGCCACGTGTCATTGCTTCCGCGGCGCGCAATGAAGCTGTCCGGCCCGCGCGTCTCGATCTGGTCGAAGCCCGCCGCAGAGACACTGTCCATCAAATGATGGTCCGACCAGTCCCAGTAAGGCGCGCGCAACTCATCGAGAAGCAGGCGCGGCACGAGCACGACGTTAGTGTGCGTGGTGCGGCGGGCAAAGACGGTGTTCATGTCGTTCGTCGGATTCTTGCCGAACTGCACCACGACGACGTCGTTCGTGCCGCTAGCAAAGGCGATTTCCGCTTCGGGCGTTGTCAAGCCGAAGGCATCAAGGTCGGCACGCGCGTCGTCGGTGACGAACTGCTGCACCTCCCATTTTTGAAGGTCCTGCAACAATTTTGCCACGCGCGGGCCATCGGCCCGCTTGGGCGGCGCCGGACTGGTGATGCGCCAGATTTTATTGGTCGGATCATGTTGGAATACGATCTCGCGTGTGCCAAAGCGGGCGCGAAGGCGGTCGTAGTTGATTCCGGCGACGTTCAGCAAAGTGCGGTCGCGCCAGTCATTCGCGTCTGCGGGAAGCAGGCCAAGCAGTGAGGCATCCACAATGGCGATGCCAGGCTCGCCGTCGGCCTGCACGTAAAGCTGGTTGCCGACGGGTGCCCGGCTGCCGACACGCAGCTCAACCGTGTTGGTGCCGAACTGTGCGCGCACGACGGCCTGGGGCGGCGCCAAACCGAAGTCATTCAGGTTGCTGATCTGCTTTGGTTCAATGTGCTGCAGCGGCTTGAGGCGCGCGCACGCGTCGAGCAGTCCCTCGATCGGCGTGGTCTGGGCCGGGTAGGGGAGCGGGGCGGTGAGCGCCCACGCGCCGTTCGTGCGGTCCGCGCGCAGAGTCAGGTTCGTGCGCGTGAACTCGATTCGGGTGATGTCAGCGGGCCTGAACAGCGGAAGAACCTTTTGCTGCAAACTGCTTTTCCCCTGCGTGCCATTGTCACCGGTCTCGTGAAAGTAAACGAACACGGCCAGCGCGAGCGCGAACAGCACGAGATATTTTGATTGGGACGAATTCATCCGCGTGCATCAACGCTGCCGCCGGACATACACGAGCCAGCCCAAGAAGAGCACCGCGCCGGGAAAGGCGCCCAGCACGATCCATCGCACGCGCCTCATCTGCAACTCGGTCATCGTGAACTTGAACTCGCGCACGGGCCGTGGCGGAATGCCAAGCCGCGCGGAGCGGTCCAGCAGCCAGTTCACCGCGTTCCAGGCGAAGTCGCGGTTTGCGGCCGCCTCGATCATCTCATTATTGAGGAAGAACGAGTCGCCGGCGACAACCAATCGCGTCGCGCCGCGTCCGCGGGCTTCGCCTCTCACGCCGCCTTTTTCAACGGCGACGACGAGCGGAACGATCCCGTGGAAGTTTTGTGGCGATTTGTGGTTGATGCCGTTGCGGTAGTCGGGAATGGCCTCGCCCTTTTCGGTGGTGCTGGCGAGCACGCTCACCTGCGGTGCATCCGCGCTTTGCGGGAAATTCGCGAGCCGGCCGACGGAGCGGGGCGTGGGGATTTGCAGAAGCAGCCCGGCTTGCGCGAGCGGCCTGACGATTTCGTGCGAGCCGTAATTGCCGACCACGACGAAGCTGTCCATCTTGGAACTGTCAACATCCGTGACAAGGTTGTCCGCCGTGCCCACGCCCCACTTGGCGAGCAGTGGTTCGATGCCCGGCTCGCCCATGAAGCGCAGCAGAACGATAAGCCGGCCGCCCTGGCCGAGATAGCGCTCGATCTTGTCCTGCTCCGGCTGCTCGATGCGATGCGTCGCGCCGGCCAGGATGAGCAACTGGCAGTCGAATGGAATGTCGTTTGTGCCCAGCAGCGAGAGGTAGGCGAGTTCGAGATTGTTCTCTTGTAACAAACCGGAAAAGCGTCCGTAGCCAATTTTGCCCGTCTTGTCTTCCGGATTATGTTCGCCGTGACCCACGACAAAGTAAGCCCGCTGCGGCGTGCGGTCGGTGACGGCGATGAGCGCGGAGGTAAAGTGCTGCTCGCCGTTGAACGACTTGCGTCTCACATTCTGGCTCTTGCCTTCCAGCAGTTCGTTGAAGTCGTAGTTCGACAGGTCCGAGGAGTTGACGACCTTGGGCGCGCCGCCGCCGTCGAAGATGATGACATCCTTTGTGGCGGGCGGGAGCTTGTAGGTGGCCTTGGTCAGCTCGGCCTTGCCCGGTTCGAGCACGTAGTTGACGGTATCCAAGATGATGCGCGGGTTGCGGAGGCTGTATTCCTTGAGCAATCCCGTGACGTGACTGTAGAGCGCGCTGTCGGGATCGAAATAGATGGTGACCTTGACTTGATTTGTCAGCCCGCGCAGCACCTGAAGCGTGATGGACGACAGATTGTAATCGCGTTCGCCCGACCACGCGAAACGCTTGTAATGACGCGCTGCGACGTGGTTCAGCATCACCACGATGGCGAGCATCGCGGCGATGCCAACGAGGACGTTGAAGCCCGCGCCGAAGCGGCGGGCGAGCGAAAAGCTGGGCGGCGATGTGGAATCGTGTTGCATCATTTCCATCGCCGGCTCTCGACGGACTTCAGCGTGAAAAACAGGAACAGCGCGGTCAGGCTCACGTAATAAGCCACGTGCCTCGTGTCCACGATGCCGCGCGTGAAATCGCGCATGTGGTCAATCATCGAGATGTGCTCGAAAAACGCGCTCTGCCAGCCGGGTTTTGGCGGCACGATCACGCCGATGTAACTCAAGAGGAACAACCCCAGCCCGAATGCAAACGTGTTCATCGCAGCGATGATCTGGCTGCGCGTCAGTGACGAGGCGAGACAGCCGAGCGAAATGTAAACGCAGCCGAAGAGGAAAACGCCGAGGAACGTCCCGGCCACGGCGCCGCCGTCCGTCTGCGCAAGATTCGCCGAGTAATGATTTAACAGCCACGGATACGCGAGCAACGGAAGCCACGTGGCGAGGTAAAAAAGCAGCGAGCCGGTAAACTTCGCCAGCACCACCTGCGCGTCGCCCACCGGTGCGGTCATGAGCGTTTCATAAGTGCCGGTGAGTTTCTCCAGCGCAAACGTGCGCATCGTGATGACCGGCGGCGCGAGCAGCAGCACGAGCCAGCAGAGGCCGTTGTTGTAAAACGCCTCCGTGACGGGGATGTCGAATGGCTGGCCGTTGAGCGCCTTGAGCACGATGACGAGGCTCAGCCCAAGCA
Source organism: uncultured Verrucomicrobiota bacterium (assembly GCA_964589935.1). GTDB lineage: Bacteria > Verrucomicrobiota > Verrucomicrobiia > Limisphaerales > VHCN01 > VHCN01. Next base: position 76,286 of record CAZPVD010000012.1, read on the forward strand.
GCATCTGCACGCCGGCGATGATGACGTAGCCGGTGGGTGACACGAAGCACGCGGCCAGTTCGCGCCGCACCAGTGTGACGAACACACGCATCAAAACCCTTCCTCCTCCTGCCCGGCGCGAGTGAGATGGACGAAGATGTCCTCCAGCGAATGCCGGGTATGCGTCAGCTCGCGCAACGTCCAGCCGCGCTGCTGAACCAGCATGAACACGTTTGCGCGGATGTCCACACCCGCCCGCGGCGTCAGCGAACAGCGCAGAAACTCGCCCGCGGCAGGCGCGACATTGAAGTGTTCCACCTCCGCCATCGTTTCCCACGCGAGCCGCAGGTCAGCTTCCGGCGCGGCAATCTCGGCGATGACTTGATTGCTGCTGGTCATGAGTTTTTGGAGATTCTCGACTGTGTCCGCGGCGAGAATGCGACCCTGGTGGATGATGATGACGCGGTTGCACGTCATCTCAACTTCCGTCAGCACGTGCGTCGAGAGCAGGACCGTGCGTTCCTTGCCAAGGTCCTTGATGAGCTGGCGCACCGACCGAATCTGGTGCGGGTCAAGCCCGATGGTCGGCTCGTCGAGGATGACCAGCTCCGGCTCGTGAACGAGCGCGTCCGCGATGCCCACGCGCTGGCGGTAGCCTTTCGAGAGATGACCGATGACCTTGCGGCTCACGTCGCCGAGGCCGCATTGATCGAGAACAGTATCCACGCGTTCGCGGCTGCGCGCGGCGGGAAGCCCCTTGAGGCGCGCGCGGAACTTGAGATATTCGCGCACGCGCATTTCGAGGTAGAGCGGATTGTTCTCCGGCATGTAGCCGATGCGCCGGCGAACTTCGTCCGCCTCCGTGAAAATATCAAAGCCCGCCACGCGCGCGCTGCCGTGCGTGGCCGCCATGTAGCACGCGAGCATCCGCATCGTCGTCGTCTTGCCCGCGCCATTCGGGCCGAGGAATCCGACGACCTCGCCGCGTCCGACCGTGAAGGTCAGCTCCTGCACCGCCGTCACGCCCGCGTAACGCTTGGTGAGGTTTTCTACGGCGATCATCGGGGCGGTGTTCATTCGTCGGAAATCACCGCACCGCCAATTCCACCGCGTGTTGCGTTGTGTAGATAAATCCGTTCCGCTGCCGCTGCACCAGCAGGTCGAGCTTCACGCGGTCGCCGCGTTTTTTTGAAAACAGCAACTTTGCAGCGTCCACGATGTCCGTTGTCGCGAGGCCGTCCACGCCGCGCACGAGCATTCGCGCTTCGAGGCCGGCGCTCGCGGCCGGGCTGTCGGCCTCAACGCCGCCGACAAGCAGGCCGGCCTTCGGATTGAAGCCGAGATTGTCCGCGAGCGCGGGCGTCAGCTCCTGCAACGAGACGCCGAGCTTTTTCTTGATGAGTTCCGCGTTGAAGAACGACTTCTCCGGCACCATGTGGACTGTGAGGTTTTTCAGTTCCACGCCGCGGCGAAGCGCGAGCGCGACATCGCCCGTCTCGCCCGCTTCGGTCAACTCAATGGTCGTGCGAAAGAAGCTCTTCGGTGAATGCTCGTTGTAAGTCACCAGCTCGTCGCCGGCGCGCAGACCCGCTTTATCCGCGGGGCTGCCCGGCTGCACATCCATCACGCGCAGCGGCAGCGAGCCGGGCCGGAAACGCGCACCAAACCACAACCGCTTGTTCGTCGTTTCCGGCGTGATGAGTTCACTTATCGCCTCGATGACGCGCTTGACCGGAATCGCAAACCCGATGCCCTGCCCGCCGCGAAAGACCGCGACGTTGATGCCCACGATCTCGCCGTGCAGGTTGATGAGGGGACCGCCGCTGTTGCCGGGATTGATGGCCGCGTCGGTCTGGAGCCAGTCTGCAAGCTTGAGGGGTTCATCCGTGGCCGCGCGGCGCGGGCCGGCGCTGAGAATGCCGCGGCTCACCGAGCCGCCAAGCCCAAACGGGTTGCCGAGCGCGACAACCGTCTCGCCGAGCAACAAATCATCGTCAGCGGCAAACTTCGCCGCCGGAAATTTTTCCGAGCCCTTCGAAATAAGTTGAAGCAGCGCCACGTCGCTTTTGCGTGTGCCGGTCACAAGTTTTGCCTGAAGGATGCGGCCATCGTGCAGCTTCACCCAAATCTCATCCGCGCCATCAATCACATGCGCGTTCGTCAGCACGTAGCCCTCTTCGTCAATGATGACGCCTGACCCAGCGCTCTCCTGCGGCGGCAGCTCCTGCGTGTAGGGCGCCCAGTTTTCGCGGAACCAGTCGAACACATACCCGCGCCGTTCGCGTTTCGTTTTTGTGCCGATGTTGACCACGCTCGGCATCACGCGCTCGACGGCGATAACCGTCGCATCGCGGCGGGTGTCCGGCTCGGCGCACGGCGATGGCAACGGCTGCGCCAACAGGAACATCAGCGGCACCGCGGCGCCTCCAATAGCAAGCATCAACGAAAGTGGACGGGGAAGAATTCTCCCGCTTACTTTTTCACCCTGACCCGGCCGAAAATCTTTGCGTTGAGTCACAAGGACAATGCTGTTTGCTCCGCGTCGTTCATTCATGCCAACACTGACAGACGGCGCGCGGCACCGTTCAGTTTCCGCGCCGTTTCGAGAGAGTTTACTTTTGGCCGCGCCTGACGCAGGCTCTTCACCGGCGTGACGAGGACGCCAGTGTGCAAAACCACTCCCGGAAAAGCAATCGCTAGTGACCGCACTGCGCGAAAACTTCTATTCCGACTGGCGCGCAACCCGGCGCGCGGTCTTGCTGCGTGATGCGACGCACGACGCGCCGTCCGAACGGCTGCTACAGGGAATCTGGTTTCACCAGCGCTTGCAGCGCGACCGTTTGAAGGCATTGGACGGCCAGATCGTGCGCGTGCTGCATCCCGGTTTCTGGAATCACGAGGCAGGACCGGACTTCCGCGGTGCCGTCGTGCAACTCGGTTCTGCTTCGCCGCGCACCGGTGACATCGAGGTGGACATCGAATCCTCCGGCTGGCACGGCCACGCCCATGCGACGAACCCCGCCTATTCGAGTGTCGTCTTGCATGTCGTCTGGAGCGGACGCGAAACGGCCGCGCTGCCGACGGTCGCGCTCAAGGACTTTCTGGACTCGCCTCTCGAAGAACTCGCGCAATGGCTCGGCGGTGAGTCCGGCCGTAACATGCCTGCCGCGCTCGCGGGCCAGTGCAGCGCGCCGCTTCGTGATTTGACCGATGACAAGCGCATGGAACTTTTGCGTCAAGCTGCGCAAATCCGATTGCAAAGCAAAGCCGCTCAACTCGCCGCCCGCGCCCGCGAAGCCGGATGGGAGCGCGCGCTCTGGGAAGGGCTTTTTGCCGCGCTCGGCTACAAACAAAATGTCTGGCCCATGCGCCGCGTCGCGGAACTGTTGCCGCAGCTTGCGCCGCTCGATTCACCGGAGAAAACGTCCCTCTTGGAACTGCAAGCGCGTCTGCTCGGCGTCGGCGGTTTGCTGCCGGACGAATTGACGCGCAAGCAATCCGCGACGGACTCGCACCTGCGTTGGCTCTGGGACGCGTGGTGGCGCGAGCGTGACGAGTTTGCCGAAGTGACGCTGCCGCGCGCGGTCTGGCGCTTCAACGGTCTGCGTCCGGCGAACCATCCGCAGCGCCGCCTCGCGCTCGCCGCGCACTGGCTCGTGGACATGAACTTTTTCGCAAAACTGGAGAAGTGGTTCACAGCAACTCTTGCTGACAAAGTTCTCGCGGACTCGCTGCTGCGTGTGATGCAAGTTGAGCATGATGAATTCTGGTCGTCGCATTGGACGTTCCGCTCCGCCCGCATGGCGAAGCCGCAGCCGCTGCTCGGCGCGGCGCGCGTGACGGACCTCGCGGTGAACGTGCTGCTGCCGTGGTTTTGGACCCGCGCCGTCGCGGGCAAGAATGACGCGCTGCGCCGCGAAGCCGAGCGCCGCTATCATGCGTGGCCCGCCGCGGAGGACAACGCCGTGTTGAAGCTTGCGCGGCAGCGATTGCTCGGCGGCGCAAGTGCGCGGGCATTCCGCACTGCCGTGATGCAACAGGGGCTTCTCCAAATCGTCCGCGATTTCTGCGAGCAATCCGATGCGACGTGCGCCGGCTGCCGCTTCCCCGACTTGGTTCACTCGATTACGCGGTGATTCCGCCGGACGGTTTCTCGAACCTGCCGAAGTTCAGCGCCAGCGTTGGCAGCACAAGCAAATTCAGCACGGTGGAGGTGATAAGCCCGCCGAGAATCACGATGGCCATCGGGCCTTCGATTTCCGCGCCGGCCTCGCCGCTGTGGATCGCGAGCGGCAGCAGGCCGAGGCCGGTGACGAGCGCGGTCATGAGGATTGGCACGAGGCGTTCGCTTGCACCGCGCAGCGCGGCGTCGAGTCCCCACGTCATGCCTTCCTCCGCGACGAGATGTTCGTAGTGCGAGATCATCATGATGGAGTTGCGCATCGTGATGCCGAAGAGCGTGACGAATCCGACGAGCGAACCGATGTTCAGCGCGCCGGCGTCGGCGTCGAACAGGCCGGAAATGACGACGAACATCGCGCCGCCCACGAGCGCAAAGGGCACGTTGGCGAGCACAAGCAGGAGGTTGCGCCCGTTTTTGAACACGACCGAGAGCAGCAGCAGAATGCCCACGCCCGCGATACCGGAGTGCAACAGAATCTGCCGCTGCGCCGCCTCCTGCGCCTCCGCCGCGCCGCCATACTCGACATACACGCCGCGCGGGAATTTCACCTTCTCCGTGATTTGTTTCTTCGCGTCCTCGACGAAGCTGGCGACGTCGCGGCCTTCGGGATTGCACGTCACGGTCTGGCGGCGGCGCGCGCCCTCGTGCGAGATGAGCGCGCGTCCGCTCGTGGGAAACACATCGGCCAGTTCGTGCAGCGGCATCCGCAGGCCGGCGGAGTTGCGGAGCAGCAGGCTGCCAATCGTCTCCGGCTCACGCTGCGCGGCGTGTTCAAGGATCACCGCGACATCCGTGAACTGGTTGCCACGAAAGCTCTGCGCGACGATGGTTCCTTGAAACGCCGTCTGCACGGCTTCGAGCACCTCAACCGGACGGAAGCCGTATTGCGTGAGCCGGTCGGGCCGCAGCTTTACAGCGACGCGCGGACCGCCGGGCGGCGATTTCATTTGCACATCTTTCGCGCCGGGGATTTTTTCGAGCAGTTTGGCGATTTCGGCGGCCTTCGCATCAATGGATTCGAGTTCGTCGCCGAAAACATTCACGACCACGGCGGCGGTCTCGCCGGAGATGCTTTCGCCGATGCGGTCGCCGAGAAATGTCAGCACCTCGGACTGGATGCCGGGGAACTTGCCGAGCAGCTCGCGGATTTCCTTCATCAATTGCTCCTGCTCCTCGCCGGACGTGCCGGGTTTCATGTCCACGTGAAATTCGCTGCGATGCGGGCTGAAGGTGTCCTCGCCCTGCTCGGCGCGCCCGACCTGTTGCTCGACTGTCGCGATGTGTTCGTTCTTGCGCAGCTCTTCGGAAATCTGTTTGCCAATGCGCAACGTCTCGGCGAGCGACGTGCCGGGCGCGGCGGAAACTTGCAGCACGAGGTGGCCTTCGCGGAACTCGGGGAGAAATTCCTTCCCGAACCCGGGAAGCTTCAGTGCCGCCGCCGCGCACACGAGCACGACCACCACGATGACGAGGTTCGGCGATTTCGCGATGCGTCCGAGCACGCTGAGATAAATTCGCTTGAGCCACACCTGTAATTTCGGCTCCGCCGCTTCGCGCACGCCCCGGCCGAACATGAGGAACGCCAGCGCTGGCGTGAGCGTGAGCGCCACGACAAGCGATGCCATGATGGCGATGATGTAACTCAGCGCGAGCGGCGCGAAAAATTTTCCCTGCAATCCCGTCAACGTCAGCACGGGCACGAAGACGAGAGCGACGACAAACGTGGCATAAACGACGGCGGTGCGGACTTCGAGCGAGGCGTCGAGGATGACGCGGAACATCGGGCGCGGCGACGCGGCGAGCTGGTTTTCGCGCAACCGGCGAAAGATGTTTTCCACGTCAATGATGGCGTCATCCACGACCTCGCCGATGGCGATGGCGAGGCCGCCGAGGGTGATGGTGTTGAGCGTCACGCCGAGCTTGTCGAGCACGATGATCGCCGCGAGCAGCGAGAGCGGAATCGCCGTCACTGAAATGAACGCGGTGCGGAAATGGCCGAGGAAGATGAACAGCACCACCGCGACAAGCACGCCGCCGAGGAGCAGCGAGGACTTGATGCTCTTGAGCGATTCCTCAATGAACGTCGCGGGCCGGTGCAGCGCGGGAAAAACAGTGATGCCTTCGCGGTCGAAGACGGGCTTCATTTCCTTCAGCGCCGTTTCGAGTTCATGCGTGGCGTCGAGCGTGTTCGCGCCGAACTGGCTCGCCATCGCGAGCAGCACGCCAGGTTTTCCTTGAATGATGCAATCGCCGAACTTCGGCTCCGCGCCCTCGACGACGTTCGCCACATCCTTCAGTCGCACGGGCACGCCGTCCTTGTGCGCGACGACGACTTCGCCCAGCACCGCCGGCGTGAGCGACTGGCCGTCGGTCTGGATGAGGATGCGCTGGTTCTGCGTCTCGACGAAGCCCGCGCCGCGCACGCCGGTCGCGAGCCGCGCGGCGGAAAGCACATCACTCAACGCGAGGTCGTGCGCGACGAGCCGGTCGGGCTTGATTTGAATTTGCAACTGCCGCACTTCGCCGCCGAACACGATGCAACGTGTGACGCCCGGCGCGGAGAGCAGGCGCGGCTTGAGGGTCCAGTCCGCGAACGTGCGCAGCTCCATCGGCGAAAGTTTTTCCGAGACGAGGCCGACCTTGAGCAGGTCCATCGTGGACGACACGAGCGGCGACATTCGTGGCGCGCCGACACCGAGGGGCAGTTGCGTCGCGACGGCCGAGAGTTTTTCAGCAAGCAACTGCCGCGCGGCGAGGATGTCCGTGCCTTCCTTGAAGACGACCGTGACGACCGAGAGGCCTTGGATGGATTCGCTGCGCAGTGATTCGAGGTAGCCGAGTCCGTTGATGGCCGTCTCGATGGGCCGCGTGACGAGCGCCTCGACCTGCTCCGGCGTCATGCCCGGCGCTTCGGCCTGCACCGTGACCTGCGGCGGCACGAAGTCGGGGAACACGTCGAGCTTCGCGTGCCGCGCGATGTAAAGGCCATAAAACAGCACGAGGCACGCAAGCGCCACCACAACGCCGCGATGCCGAAGGGAAAAGGAGACGATGCGGTTCAGCATGAATCAGTCTTTACCCTTCGATTCCTCGCTCAACAACTGCTGTGCGCCTGTGACCACGATTTTGTCGCCGGGCTTCAAACCTTCGTGGATGAACCAGCCGCTCTCTGTCGCGTGTTCCAACTCGATTTCCTTCTTGGTGAACTCGCCATCCTTCGTCGCAATGTAGATGAACGCCTCGCCTTCATGTCGCACGATGGCCGCGCGCGGGACGATGACGCCGGATTCCTTTTCGCCGGAAAGTTGAAGCGTGCCCGTGAGAAGCGTGCCTGGCACGAGGCGCGTGCTGCCGGCCTTCGTGAGCACGAGAAAGCCCTGACCTTGCGTTTGCGCGTCCGTCGCGCCAGCGGGACCGAGCAATTCCGCAGTGATGCCAACGTCGGCAACCGAAGGCGACATGAGCAGCGCGCCAACGGGCGCGGACTTGAGCGGCTCGCCTGCGGGCACGTCGAGCCGCACCAACGCGGCCTGGCCGGTGGCAAGCGAGATGCCAAATTCCGGCAGGTTTTGGTTGTCGAGTAGCGCGCGGCCGTAAGCCGTCATCAACTTGGCTTGCACGGCGGCGGCTGCAACTTCATCCCGGTGAACGGCGGCCTCGGCGGTCTGCACGGCGCGCGCCGTGGCGGCGTCTGTCAGTTCAAGTTGAAGCCTGTCGCGCTGCGCCGCGACATCCGCGGTTTGCGTTGCACGCGCGGCGGAAGATTTCGTGGTTTCGAACGCGGCCTTGTCCTTTGCTGCGGCGGCCTCGGCGGCTTGAAGCGCGCGCTCGGAAGCATTGTTTTGCTTGGCGAGTGTCTTCGTGCGTCCGAGTTCGAGAGTGGACGCCTTCGTCGTGGCTTGCGCGGCGGCAAGCTCGGCTTCGCTCTGGGCCTTCGTGAGCCGCACGTTGTCCTCGGAAAGTCTCAACGTGGCTCGCGCGATGGCGATGTCGCTCTCTCGCCGCTTGTTCGCGAGTTCCAGTTCACGGCGGGAATTCTCGACGGCGATGTGCGACGCGGCGAGTTCGCTCACGAGCGCGGTGAGCGGCGCGGGATCGAGCACGCGGCCGAAGGCCTTCACCTCCGGGCTGTGCGTGGCGGCGGCGAGCGGCTCCACTTTCAAACCGATGCGTTTCACCGCGCCGGCGTCGAGCTTGAGCACGGTTTCCCCGGCGTCATTGTGAGAAACGGGCGAGGTTTTCTCCGGCTCTTTCTTCTCGGTGGACTTGTCGGCTTCGTTTGGTTTGCACGCGACGAGCGCGAGGCACGCGGCGAAGGCGGCGAGATGATTTGGTTTCACGGTTTTTCCTTGGTCACACGAGGATTGGTTTCGATGAAACCGCCGGGTGGCGGTGCGCTTCCGTCTACACCAAGCGTTTTACGAGTTTGGAGCGGAATCTGGAGGGCGTCTTCGAGCCGGTTGATGGCGAGTTCGGCACGGTATTTGACCTCCGTAAGGAGGAGCGCCGTGGCGGTTCGTTCGAGGCGCAGTTGCGCGAGGTCAACGGCGTCAGCGGCTCCGGCTTTCAGTTGTGCCGTTAGGAAATTGTCCTGTTGTTTCAGCGCTTCATACGTCGCCTCGGTGGTCTTGATCTGTGCGCCGGTGACCATAAACGCTCCCCTGGCGCGTTCAAACTCCGCAATGGCTTCCGCCTGAAGCTCGATGAACCGCGCGGCGGCTTCCTCGCGTTTGGTGCGCGCCTCGGCGATGGGGCCTTGGTTGCGATTGAAGAGCGGCAGGTCGAGCGAGAGTTTCAGAATCGTCCACTTGTTGTCGCCTTGATCCCACTGGTAGCCGGAGCCGAGATGGATGTCGGGATATTGCCGCGCGATTTCAAGCTGTAGCGCGTCCTCTGCGACGGCGTATTCGGCGAGAGAGGCGCGCAGGTCGGCGCGGTTCTTCAACGCCGCCTGCTTCATCACCTGCCATGGTTCGGATGGAATTTCGGCCCAACCGGGCGCGAGGGTAATCAGCGACAAATAGTCCTGGCCACGCGGCGGCACTCCGATCGCCTGGGCCAGGCGATTCCGCGCATCGAGATGACTCTCCTGCGCGAGGCTTGCTTCGAGCTTTGTTTTCTCGAAGGCAAGCCGGACGGATGAGAGTTCCGCTTGCGAGAGCGCCCCAGCTTTGTAGCGTTCCTCGAGCGAATCCAGCAATTGCTTCTGCGCAGCCAGTTTTTGTCCAAGAACAATCTCGATGTTCCCGTAATACTTGTATTGTGTGATGCTGTCGCGGACGTTTGCGCGCACTTTCCACGCGGCGGAGTAGAGGTTCAGTCGCGCGACTTCCGTTTGGTGTCGTGCGTGGGTGAGCCGCAGACCGCGCTTGCCCGCCGTCTCGATGGGAAGATCAAAGTCCGCGCCGGGAAACCAGTGTGAGAGGCCGGGCGCGGCGTTGACGGTGCTGAAGTTGTAGCCCGGCGAAATGCTCGCCGTCGGGTTGGGGCGGCCACCGGCGGAAATCTCAGCCGCTTGCGCAAGTTGCCACTGCGCGCGCGCCACATCGAGGCTCGGATGATAATAAAACGCCGCAAGGGTATACATTTCGAGAGACCACCGCCCGAAACTGGCCGGGCCCCATTTCACCGTATTTCCAGTTGCCTTCTCGAAAAACGCGCGCAGCTCCGGCGAGTCGAGCGAGCGTTTCTCGAAGGCCGCCGCGGTTTCCGCGGGCGCGAGCGGCTTTGGTTCGAAGTGCGCGCAGCCCGCGACGCCAAGCAGCAGCGCGGCGGAAATGATCTGCGGGGTCTTCACGACGGCGCGAAGAGTTGCCATGACAGGCGCGGCTGACAAGCGAATTACTTTTCTGTCATGCGCATCGGCAAAGTGTTGCCCGGCAGAATGCCTGTGGTAGTTTTTCATCAACGACGCGCGGCGTTGAATGAGTTCAACGGCGTCGCGTCAGTTTTGTTGCGAATGAATCATCACGCTCCGAACCCGGAACACCTCGCGCTTACGCGGCGCGAGTTCCTCAACCGCTGCGGCATGGGCATGGGCGCGCTCGGTCTCGCGTCGGTGTTCGCCGAGAACGGACTGCTGGCCACGGCCGCAAGCGCCTCCACGTTCGCCAGCCCGCTCGCGCCGAAGTCGCCGCATTTTCCTGCGAAGGCCAAGCACGTCATCCACCTCTTCATGAACGGCGGGCCGTCGCACGTGGACACGTTCGATCCCAAGCCCGCGCTCACCGCGAACGCGGGCAAGCCGCTGCCGTTCGAGCTGCGCACCGAGCGCAAGACGGGCGTGGCGCTCGCGTCTCCGTTCAAGTTCCAGAAATACGGCAAGAGCGGCATCGAAGTCAGCGAGTTGTTCGCGCACACCGCCGAGAGCATTGACGACATCGCAGTGATCCGTTCGATGCACGCGGACGTGCCGAACCACGAGCCTTCATTGCTGCTGCTCAACTGCGGCGACGCGCGACAGATTCGCCCAAGCATGGGTTCGTGGGTCACCTACGGACTCGGCACGGACAACCAAAACATGCCCGGCTTCATCGCGATGTGCCCCGGCTATCCGATTCAGGAATCGCAAAACTGGCAGTGCGGTTTTTTGCCTGGCGTGTTTCAGGGCACTTACATTGACACCAAGAACACGCAGCTCGAAAAGCTCATCGCGCACATCAAGAACCACTATCAGTCCACGGCGGAACAGCGCGAGCAGCTCGACCTGTTGCAGCGGCTCAACGAACGCCATTCGCAGCAGCGCGCGCGCGAGGCGCAACTCGAGGCGCGCATCCAGAGCTTCGAGCTGGCGTATCGCATGCAGAGCGACGCGGCGGATGCCTTTGACGTGAGCCGCGAGCCGGAGCACATCCGCAAGATGTATGGCGAAGGCACGCAGGCGCGGCAGATTCTCATCGCGCGGCGGCTCGTCGAGCGCGGTGTGCGCTTCGTGCAGGTGTGGCACGGCGACGGCCAGCCGTGGGACAGCCACGATGATTTGGAAGTGCAGCACCGTCGGCTCGCCAAGCAATGCGACCAGGCCATTGGCGCGTTGTTGAAAGATTTGAAACAGCGCGGGCTGCTCGACGAAACGCTCGTCATCTGGGGCGGCGAATTTGGCCGCACGCCGACGGTGGAACTTCCCAAGCCTGGCTCGAACGCCGGCAAGATCAACGGCCGCGATCACAACCATTGGGGCTACACGACATGGCTCGCCGGTGGCGGCGTGAAGGGTGGACAGGTTTATGGCGCGACGGACGAGTTCGGCTTCAAGGCCGCGGAAAATCCCGTTCACGTCCACGATTTGCAGGCGACGATCCTCGCGCTGCTCGGCTTCGATCACGAGCGGCTCACTTTCCGCAGCGCGGGCCGCGACTACCGGCTCACGGACGTGTATGGAAGCGTCGTGAAGGAATTGATCGCATAGCCGTTACAGCCCGGCCTTCCGCTCCGGTTCTGCGAAAACTTTCTGATACGCGCGTCGGATGGCGGCACGCCATTCCGTTACGGACTTCATGAACTCCTCCGCGTTCAAAAAGTCACAGCGCACCGCGACGCGGTAGAGTGGCGCGGGTTCGTCGGGCAGTTCCGCTTCGCCTTCGTAACTCCACCGGCGCAGGATGCCTTCGACGCGGCGCAGCTTGCGGTAGTTTTCGATCAACGCATCCGCGTCGGGCAGCGCACCGGCTTCCTTTGCGCGGAGCAGGGCGCGCAGCGAGTTCGGCTCGGCCCGGCCGTTTTCCATCGCGAGCGTCTGCGCGATGAACTCGGCATCCACCAGCCCGCCCGCGCCGGTCTTGAATGCGAGCGCCTCCTTGCCGGTGCGCGTGCGTTCGCGCTCGATGCGCAGGCGCATCCCCGCGATTTCCTGCTTCCAGTCCGGCGTGTAACACGCGAGTCCCTTGCGCCCGTTCAAGTCAAAGCCGCGCGAGATGGATTCGATGCTGAAGTCGGTCAGCGCCGCCGCGAGCCGCTGGAAGCCCGTGCCGGCGTCCGCGTTGCCGGCGATGAAGCGCGCGCGGCCCAGCGCCTGAATCTCCCACAGCATCGCGCGCTGCCGGTAATAGTCCTCATGCGCGGCGAGCGTGTTGACGAGCAGGCCCTTCTCGCCGTCGGGCCGCAGCCGTGCGTCGAGCGCGAAGACCGAGCCGTGCTCCGTCTGCGCGGTCAGCAATTCCATCAACTCCGTCGCGAGTTTTTGCAGCCTCGGGAGGTCGCGCGTCCTGTCGTCTGCGACAAACAGAATGTCGAGGTCGGAGCCGTAGGTGAGTTCACCGCCGCCGAGTTTTCCGAGACCGATGATGGAAAGCGGCGCGGACTTGAACTTGTTCCGGCGCAGAACGACTTCGAGCGCGTATTGCAGGCACGCATCCGCGAGCGCGGAAAGTTCGGCGAGGTTTTGCTCGAAGTCCGCAAGGCCGAGAATGTCACGCAGGCCGAGCCGCATGAATTCGGCCTGGTGATATCGGCGAATCCACGCGCGCTGGTCAGCGTCGTCGCGGCCGTGACGCAGGTCGGCGAGAATCTGCGCGGTGCTCTTGCTGCGACGAAGGCGTCCGCTCTGCTCCAGCTCATCCACGAGGTCGGGCGTGCGGATGGCCATTTCGGCGAGAAATTCCGAGCGGTCGAAGAGGAGCAGCAGCAGATCGAACAGCGCGGGATTGTTCGCCCACGCCTCGTAAAGCATCGCGCGCGACCCGTAGGCGCTCACATAAGAATCGAGCCGCGCCAGCACGCGGTCGGGATCCGAAAGAGGTGCGAGCGGAACTTCGCACTTCGCACTTCGCACTTCGCACTTCTCCAGCAGTTTCGGCACGAGTTGCATCGCCAGTTCGCTCGTGCGCGCGGAGACATGAACGTAGCCGGGGCCTTCAACGAATTCGCGCAAGAGGCGAAGCGCCTTTTCCGGGTCGCGAAAGCGGCGTTGCGTGAGCAGTGATTTCCACGCGGCCTCGTTCGCTGTGAAATCCGCAGGCAGGCCGATCGCCGGTGCGGGTTCATCGCTGTGCAGCAGCTTGTCGTAAATCGCGCGCACGCTCGCCGTGTGTTGTTTCAGCGCGGCTTCGAACTCCGCGAGCGCGCTGAATCCCATCAGCCGGGCGAGGCGTTCGCGCGCCTTGCGTTCTGTCGGGATGGTGTGCGTCTGCAGGTTGTTCTCCATTTGCAGGCGATGCTCGACGTCGCGCAAAAAACAATACGCCTCGGTCAGCGTGTCGGCTTCGTCGCGCGCAAGGAACTTGTAGCGCACAAGGCTCTGGAGCGCGGGGAGCGTCTGCGCGCCCTGCAAGAACGGGATGCGCCCCGCGTGCAGGAGCTGGAGCGATTGCGCGATGAACTCGATCTCGCGGATGCCGCCGCGTCCGAGCTTCACGTTGCGGTTGAGTTCGCCGGGCTTGACGACTTCGCTTTCCATGCGGCGTTTCATCGCGGCGACTTCGTCGAGCGCGCGCGGGTTGAGCGCGCGTGGATAGCGGAACGGCTGCACGGTTTCGAGGAACTCAGCGGCGAGCGCTCCATCACCGGCTGCGCCCCGCGCCTTGATGAGCATCATGCGCTCCCACGTCTGGCCCCACTGCGCGTAAAAATTTTCGTAGCTCGGCAGCGAGCGCACAAGCGGCCCGGCGTCACCTTCGGGCCGCAGCCGCATGTCCACGCGGAACAGCATCCCTTCCGTTGCGGGATGCGTGACCTCGGTGATGAAGCTTTCCGCGAGGCGCTTGAAGAACTGATGGTTCGTCAGGCCCTTGCCTGTGGACTCGCCACGGGGTGGCGGCTCGCGGAAGACGTGGCCCTCCTCGGTGTAAAGGAACAGCAAATCCACGTCCGAGCTGTAATTGAGCTCCTGCCCGCCGAGCTTGCCCATGCCGAGCACGCAGAACTTCGTCGGACGCCATCGCTCGTCGGCGTCAAGGTGATACGGCGCGCCGAAGCGCTCGGTGATTTGCGCCATGCAGGTGCGGAGCACCGCGTCGAGGCACACATCCGCCACGTCGGAAAGCTCGCGCGTGATTTGCGGTGCGTCGCCAATCCGCGCGAGGTCGCGCGCCCCGATGCGCAGATGTTCGCACTGCTTGAACTGCCGCAGTTGCGCGAGCGCGCCGGCGAAATCGCGTGCCTCCAGCGCGGGCCGGAGAAATTTCTCCACGTCGCGCCGCAGGCCCTGCTCCTGGCGCGGATGATGAAGCGATTCGGGTTCGAGTGCCGGGAGCCAGCCGGGGTTCGCGATGAGCAGTTCGCCCAGTGCCTGTGAGCCGCTGAACAGCGCCGCGATCACCCGCGCGAATTCGGCACTGGCTTTCTTCAGGGGCCCGACTGCACCGGCGGCGCGCAGCTTCTCGACGCACGCGGCGGCCCGCGGCGGGTCGGCGCATTGTGCGAGCGCGGTTTTCCAGGCGGGATTCTGCACGCCCGAATTTGGACGAAGGCCCGCGCGCGGCGCAAGGCAAAGCGCCGCACGGAATTTGTTCCGCGTTGCCAAATGCGCGGTGTCGGCTAGCTTGACGCCATGCAAGAGACGAGCAGCGTTGAACTCACCCGCGATTGCGCGGCCATCCAGATTCCCGTCGGCAACCCCGTCACGCTCCACAAGGGCACGCCCGTGGACATCGCGCAGCAACTCGGCGGCAGCTACACCGTTTACACGATGGGCGGCCTCTTCCGCATTGACGGCAAGGACGCCGACGCGCTCGGCCTGAAGCCCGGCGAAGGTTCCATGCCTGCCGCCGCGCCGGTTCCAGAGAAGCTCGATGAGAAACTCATCTGGAATGTCCTGCGCTCGTGCTATGACCCGGAGATTCCGGTCAACATCGTGGACCTCGGCCTCGTTTATGACCTCGGCATCGAGCCGTTGCCGACGGGCGGCAGCAAAGTCTTCGTAAAGATGACGCTCACCGCGCCGGGCTGTGGCATGGGCACGGTCATTGCCGGCGATGCGCAGCAGAAAATCCTCTCGCTGCCCGGCGTCGAGGATGCCAGCGTGGAAGTCGTCTGGGACCCGCCGTGGCACCAGAGCATGATCTCGGAGGAAGGGCGAAAAGTCCTCGGCCTGGGCTGAACCATCCGTTGCGATGCGGCGCTCGAATGAACAGGAATCAGCCGCAAGGATTAACCACCAAGGCGCTGATTAGAAACAAACCCTCCGCGCCTTTGTGTCTTGGTGGTGGACGTTTCCGGTCTTTCGCGCCCATACCCTTCAAATTCATTGCCCGCCCTTCGCGCGCCGCCTAAACTCACGCGCCATGCAAGTTCCTGCTGCCTTCAATCCGCCCCAGCGCCTCCTCATGGGCCCAGGCCCGAGCAACTGCGCGCCCTCCGTCCTGCGTGCCATGTCGCTGCCCGTGCTCGGCCACCTCGACCCGCTCTTCGTCGGCATGATGGACGAGATCAAGTCCATGCTGCGCGCCGTCATGCTCACCGCCAGCCCCATGACCTTCCCCATCAGCGGCACCGGCAGCGCGGGAATGGAGTTCTGCTTCGTCAACCTCGTTGAGCCGGGCGACGAAGTCATCATCGGCGTCAATGGCGTCTTCGGCACGCGCATGTGCGATGTCGCGTCGCGCTGCGGCGCGAAAGTCACCAAGGTTGAGGCCGAATGGGGCCGCATCATTGAACCTTCCCAGATTGCGGAAGCCCTCAAGAAAGTCCCCCACCCGAAACTCGTCGCCATCGTTCATGCCGAGACTTCCACTGGCGCACTTACACCCGTCGAGGAAATCAGCAGGCTCACGCACGATGCCGGGGCGCTCTTCCTGCTGGACACCGTGACCTCCCTTGGCGGATGCCCCGTGCGCGTGGATGCCTGGGGCGTGGACGCCCTCTACAGCGGCACGCAGAAATGTCTCAGTTGCCCGCCCGGACTTTCACCTGTCTCCCTCAGCCCGCGCGCACTCGACATGGCGATGAAGCGCAAGACCAAGGTGCAGAGCTGGTATCTTGATGTCAACCTCCTCGCCAGCTACTGGGGCGAGCAGCGCGCCTATCACCACACCGCCCCCATCTCGATGAACTACGCGCTGCACGAGGCTCTTCGCCTCGCGCTCATCGAAGGCTTGGAGAACCGCTGGAAGCGCCATGAACAAAACCACCTCGCACTCAAGCGCGGCCTTGCCGCGATGGGCCTCGGCATCGCATCGCAGGAAGGCCATCAGCTCTGGCAGCTCAACGCCGTCCGCGTGCCCGAAGGCGTGGATGAAGCCGCGGTGCGCAAACGCCTGCTCACCGATTTCAACATCGAGGTCGGCGCGGGACTCGGCCCGCTCAAGGGCAAAATCTGGCGCATCGGCCTCATGGGCGAAACGAGCAGCAAGGAGAACGTCCGCACCTGCCTTTCTGCCTTTGGAAAAATCCTCAACGGCGCCGGCCGCAAGACCGACACCGCCGCCGCGCTCGCTGCAGTTGGGTGACACGTGCGGCGTTGAACGATCCTTTCAGCAACCGGGAATCTCCTTCACCCGCCATAGGCCCAGGCATTTGTCGGCCTCGCCAGTGTCCGTGCATTGCTCGTTAATCAGCTTCAACGGCGGAGGCAGATTGAAGGGTGGCCGGGTAAGATTCAAGCGACGCCATTCGCCGGTCATTATGTCTGCGTTTGTCGCGCAGTCGGAGTAAGTGGTGGCGAGCAGGTAAGTGCTGCCGCTGGCCTTGATCTGCCGGAAGGCGTTTTGTATGTGGTGAAAGTCCAGATGCACGAGGCAGTCGCGGCAGAGGATCAAGTCAACTTGTGGCAGGGCGTCGTGGGTCAGGTCCAGCCGGACGAAGCGGCGGCTCTCGCTTGAATAGAGACGCTGGTTTGCCGCAATGATCTCGCTGACAACGTCCGCCCCGATGTATTCGTCCAGATCGAGAGCGAGTGATTTCATCCAGTTGAAGTCCCCGCATGGGATGTCCAGCATTCGCCTGACCGAGAACTCCTTGATGATCTCCGGCAATGCCTGACGGACGATGCGCGTGTTGGCCAGCGTGGAGCCGGGTCCCGAACGGGATTCGGGAGATGCCCATCCGTTCGTCCGGTATTTCCGCCCGAAATTACGCTCGATGATGTTTATCCTGCGGATTGGATAACCCAGTTTGCGCACCCGCCCATACGTCTGGGGGAACTTCTCCCTGAGCCAGTGCCTTAATCGTTTGGCCGGGTTCCCCATGAAAAGAGGCATGGCGGATAATGACCGCTTTGAACCGAAGTTCAAGAATGGAAACTGAAGCCGTGCCTGTCCGCCCGGAGAGGCGACACCAGTTGCAGCCGCAATTTTGCCAGATAGAATGGCAGCCCAATCAGGTTGCTGGGATCAATGCCGTTCCGCGAGCGCGCGCAGTTGCGGCATGTCGAACTGCTCCAGCAAACCGAAGCAGAACAGTTCAGGAAACTGGTTCACGCCCCAGTTCTTCTCGATGACTTCATGAAGGCTGTCGAGCGGGTTCGCCGTCTCGATACTGGCGATGGCGTTCGGCTCCAGCGCGGCGGTGACGAGCGCGATGACGCCCGTGCGCGGGCCGACGCTCGCGAGGCTCACGGGAGCCTGGAAGTCCTTCTGCGCCCAGCGCGCGACCGCCCCAAGCTGGCTCGCCTGCAAACCGAGCGGCCTGTCGCCGACCGAGGCAATGAGCAATGCAAAGAGGAAATCCTTCGTGGCTATCTTCGACTCGCCAAAGTAAAACGGGTCCACCGCGAGCACGCGCTTGCCGGCGGCGAGATGCCGTTCGATCTCCGCGCCCGCGCTCTTGCGGCCGCCGTCGGCGATGACGATGACCGTTCCCTTTGCCGCGCCGCGTGTCAGTTCGACCGCGGGCACGGTCCATTCATCCGCGAGCCTGAGCCGCCAGAAGACCGCCTTCACGCCGTCCTTTTCCTCCGTGCCGGCGCGCTCGGCGGCGACGGTGTAATCTTTCGCGCGGACGATCTCGCGCAACTTCGCGCGCCTCGCCTGCTGCCATTTCTTGAGCGCGTCGCCGGTGGGAATCATCGCGTCGCGCGGCAGTTTCCCGCTTAAGGCCAGCGCGAGCTTGTTGAAGTCCAGGTTGTCCGCCGGCAGCGGCACGTCGAGCTGCGCCTTGGTTTTGATCTCGTTCGTGCTGACATTTTCCTTCACGGCGAAGCCCGCCGTGTTCGCGAAGAACGCGTCCTTCATCATGCGGTAGAACGCCTCGCGGTTGTCCTGCTCGAAGTTATGCGTGCCGGGGTCGTAGTTCACATGCGAGCGCAGAAGAGTTTCCTTGCCGTGCAGTTTGTAAACCGGCAGCGCGGCGTCGAGGAGCGGCTGGAGCGCGTGGTCGCTGGCGAAGCAGCAGTTGTCCTTCGCGTTGAACGTCAGCAGCGCGGCGCGCGGCGCGAGCATGGCGGTGAGGTGCGCGTAATCCGTCCACAGGCCGAGGTCGTTGGGCGTCTGCTCCGAGTCGCCGAGGTCGGAATGGAACCGCACGCGCGTGCGGTAGCTCGAATAACCCGCGACGGGGTTGCAGAGCGTCACGCGCGGGTCGAGCGAGCTGATGAAGATGGTCTGCCAGCCGCCGCCGCTGAGTCCGCTCACGGCGCACCGTTGCGCGTCGGCGTTCGGCAGGGCGAGGAGGATATCCAGCCCGCGCGACATGGCGAGGAAGAAGGGCGCGATGCCGCTGCTGTCGCACAAGTCGAGCTGGTTCATCGCGTAGTGCGCGAAGCCGGGTGTGCGGAGCTGCCCCATGTTGAACCACTCGACGTTGAGCGAGATGACGCCGTTCTTCGCGAGATGAATGCAGCGCATCTGTTTATAGGGCGCCTGCTTGCCATTGCCGTCGTGGCCGTTGACGGCGAGATGCACGGGCACCCTGCCGCTCATATTCTCAGGCTCGTAAAGAATGGCGCACGTCCACAGGCCGGGCAGGACTTCATAACGAACTTTCTTGAGGCGATAACCCGGCCCGCCCTCGATGCTGTCGAGCCACTCGACCTTGCCCTTGTAATCGCGCCACTTTGCGGCCTCGCCGCGGAACACGGCGAAGTTCAGCGTGTCGGCGCGCATCCTGTTCGCGTAGCGGTCCCACTCGGCGGCGGACTTGAACGCGGGCACGAGCGGCACGTGCGACTCGCAGTAATTCTCCACCTCGGCCTGCGCGAGGTTCGCGCCGATGATGTCGCGCGTGAGCAGCGTCTCCAGCGGCGTGGGCGGCGCGGCGGCGCGGAGCGAAAAGTTGAAGGCAAGGAGAAGGGCGGACAACGTGGGCGTGATGCGCGGTTTCATGGCAGTGCGGTCGAGCGTAAATGCGCCGCCGGAATGATGGAAGCCCAAGTTGAAAAGGCCGCGCTTGCTGGCAAGCGCCGTGCCAAGGGCGTCCGTTCAGGCATCACATCTTCGTGTAATTGACAAACACCCCAAAAGTATGATCCACACCGCGCGATGAGGCTTTTGGGTGCGGCGGGAAGCAGGGCCAAAAATGCCAAATGGCCGGAAAGCCCTGAAAAACCGTGGAAAATGATTTTTGAGGCGTTTGCGGCCGTTCCTCAAAAAGCCGTTTTTGTTGGCAAGCCCCGTGCCAAGGGTGCCATTTCGGGCATCACATCTTCATGTAATAGACAGACCCTCATCGCATGAGGGATAAGTGAGGCGATGCAACATCCGAGCGTGAACAAGTGCCCCACTCACGACCACCGGCGCTGCATTGTCCTCTCCCCGGCGTGCGGCGCCTCTTTCCTTCCCGGAGGCATCAACCCTGCGCCGCAGGAGGGGACTCCGATTCGATGCGCGGGCCTGCACGCCGCATCCGTGAGGCGTGACAAGGGGCGGATGAAGGCTGCCGCGCCATTCGTTGATGCCCACGCTTCATTCGCGGGCGTCCACCCGGCATCCGTGGACATCCACGCCTCATCCGTAGGCATCCCCGCGTCGCCCGTGGGCGTCCACATCCCGCGCGAGGACATCCTCCCCTCTCGCGTCGGTGTCCACGCGCCGTCCGTGGGCATCCACGCCTCATGCGTGGACATCCACGCGCCGCACGTGGACGCCCACTTTTCGCGCGAGGGCCTCCTCCCGGCACGCGTGGAGTTCCCCCTGTCAGTCCTGCAGTCCACCCGGTAACACATCAACCCCCAACTCACTGTTATCAATATGGCCAAACAGTTCTGGTTCCCCCGCAAAGAAGCCGACCGGCGCACGCTGCTCAATAATCTGGCTGACAAGCTGCCCGGCGCTTACGCCACCAAATACGCCATCACCAGCGGCGAGTTGACCACGCTGGAGAACTTCCGCCTCTGGAACAACTGGGCGTTCGACTGCCTCGAAAACATCCGCCAGAAGGCGCAGGCTTACACCGGCTTCCGCGACGACTTGTGTTACGGCACGAGCATCGCCAGCGGCGACCTCGTTCCGCCGCAGGATTTCGCCCTGCCCGACATGCCCAGCACGGGCACGCCGCCCGTCGTCATCACGCCCGTGGCGGACGGGTGGAAGTTCGCCTCCAGCCTCGTCAACCGCATCAAGAGCCACGCCGCCTACACCACCGCCGACGGCAACGACCTCGGCATCGAGGGCGCGCAGGCCCAGGCGGCTGACCCGGCCACGACCAAGCCCGTCATCAAGGCCGTGCTCGCCGCCGGCGGGCACCCGCAGGTGCAGTGGAAGAAGCTCGCTTTCACCGCACTCAAGATACAAGTTGATCGCGGCAGCGGCGCGTGGGCCGACCTCATCACCGATCTGGAGCCGCATTTCACGGACACCTTCGCGCTGGCGCCCGGCACCGCCGCGGTGTGGAAATACCGGGCCATCTACCTGCAAGGCGACGCGACCTTTGGCCAGTGGAGCGACCCCGTGAGCATCGCCGTGCAGGGTTAGGGAAAATTCACGAGTGAAAAACGCGCGGACAACGCAACTGCGGGGGATGCCATGCTGAACTATTTGAGGAACCTGCTGGAGTTCGCGCCCGACGACGGCAACCCGCACATCCCCATCCACAACGGGGAGTCCATTGACGTGGTGGCGTTGCGCGAGGACGGCGGCGTGGACCTCATCATCCGCGCCAACAGCCACCTGGACGGTTCGCAGCAGACGCAGGACATGCTGGAGATCAAAATCAAAAAGTATCTCCAGCAGCGCAACACCGTCGCCTTTGGCGCGGAGTTTCATCATCCGCCGGGGGACAAGGTTTATATTGTTTTGGAGAGCCACTGGAACCCCGCGCCCGCCATCCACGCGCTGGTGCGGCGTCTCGAACCCCTCGTGCATGCCAACAACGCGCGCATCATGATCCGCACGCAGCAGTTCCAAAAGCACTACGTCCGCAACCAGCGCTACCCGATCCTCCAACGGCCCGGCATGCCCGGAATCAACGACACTCGCGCGGAATGAAAGGGGGCCATTGCGCGAAGTGGCGCCGCGCTTTTCCACCGGCGGGCTGAGGCGGGGCGGAGTTTAGTTCGCCCCCGCACTCTTGGTGCTCACGTCGAGGCAGACGCCTTCCTTGGTGCTGCGGGCGTAGATGCGGCCGTTGGCGACGACGGGCGTGGACCAGCATTTGCCGGTGATGACGCTCGCGCGGGCCAGCTCGGAGTAGCCCTTGGGATTCGGGTCCACGAGGACGACCTGCCCGGAATCGCCGAGCACCACGAGCTGTCCGCCGGCGAGGACGCATCCGCCGGGGCCGAAGCCTTCCTGCGACCAGATGATCTTGCCGGTCGCAATCTCGACGCACTTGAGCGGGCACTTGCCGTATTCCTTGAAGCCGAAGAGGCCGTAGAGATGGCCGTCCTTGAGGACGGGCGTGGACCAGTGGTTGTTGAGGACGTTGGCGGGCTGA
This sequence comes from uncultured Verrucomicrobiota bacterium, assembly GCA_964589935.1. Classification (GTDB taxonomy): domain Bacteria; phylum Verrucomicrobiota; class Verrucomicrobiia; order Limisphaerales; family VHCN01; genus VHCN01. Next base: position 98,190 of record CAZPVD010000012.1, read on the forward strand.
CGCCAGAGTTCCTCCGCGCTCCACGCGTCGCCGTTCTTGCTGACCTTTGCCGCGGCGGAACCCGCGCCGTAACCGGCCGAACAGAAAACAATGTCGCCACTCACGACGGGCGTCATGGCGGTGGAAACCTTCATCGGGAAGGGGAACTTCCACAGCAGCGCGCCGGTCTGCGGGGCAATGGAAACGAGTCCGGCGCCGGTGAAGAAAATCACCTGCCGCGTGCCGTGAATGGTCGCCGCCGTGGGGGTCGAGTGGGTGAGCTTCTCGTCGTGCGCCTTCCACGCGACCTTGCCCGTGGCCTTGTCGAACGCGATGATGGACTGGCCCGCGCCGCCGCCGTTGACGAGGACGAGGCCGCCCTCGATGAGCGGCGAGGCGGCGTTCTGCCAGCGGACTTCGCGGCCGGCGAATTCTTCCTTGAGGTCGTGCTTCCAGACTTCCTTGCCGGTCGCCGCGTCGAGGCAGTGCAGCGCGAGGTGGCCGCTCATCACGTAGACGCGGTTGCCATCCACGCTGGGGGTGGTGCGGGGGCCGTCGCCGCCCTTGTTGTCGGGCGCGCCGGAGTTGCCCTCCTCGGTGTCGTATTTGGAGAGGCCGACGGGCGTGGCCCAGAGGCCCTTGCCGGTGTTGGCGTCAAGCGCGACGCAGACTTCCCACGGCACGGTCTCGACGGTGCGGCGGACGACGGTGAAGGCCTTGCCGCCGCTGACGACGAACGAGCTGAAGCCGTCGGTCGTGGGGACTTTCCAGAGCTGCTTCGGCCCGGCGGCGGACCAGTGCGAGGAAATCTTCTCGGTCGTGGTGCTGTCGAGGTTCGGCCCGCGAAACTGCGGCCAGTCCGCGGCGAAGCCCGCCGTGGCCGCGAGGAAAATGGTTCCAGTGGCGAAGGAAACAGATGCAGAAATGTTCATGTCGCGTTTTTGGACTCGAAACGGAGGCGGGTTATTGAAGGAGTTTGGCGCGGATGTCAACGCCGCGCGCGGAGCGGATTGAGGGCGGCGAAAATCTCAGCCGAGCTTGAGGCGCGCGGCGACTTCCTGCGCGAGCAGTTCATACGCGGCAGCGCCGGCGGAATACTTGTCGTAGTGGATGATGGGCTTGCCGAAGCTGGGCGCCTCGGCGAGCCGCGTCGTGCGCGGGATGACGGTGTCGAAGACGAGTTCGCCGAAGTGCTGGCGCACCTCGCCGACGACCTGCTGCGCGAGCTTCGTGCGGCCGTCGAACATCGTCATCACGACGCCGAGCAGCGAGAGGTTGGGGTTCACGCCGCTGTCGCGGAGCTGGCCGAGCACGCGGTTGATCATCGAGATGCCTTCGAGCGCGTAGTATTCGCACTGCAACGGAACGATGAGAAAATCCGCCGCGGCGAAGGCGTTCAGCGTGAGCATCCCGAGCGAAGGCGGGCAGTCCACGAACACGACCTCGAAGCGGTCGTCGTCGTGAACCGGCTGCAACGCGAGGCGGAGGCGCTGGAGATGGTTTTCCATGCGCGCGAGTTCGAGTTCGATGCTGCACAAATCCACTTCGCTCGGCACGACGTGCAGCCGCTCAAACGCCGTGGTCTGGATTTTGTCCGCGAGCGCGCTCTGGCCGAGCAGCGAATCGTAGGCGCTCGCGCCCTGGATTTTTTCGAGGCCGACGCCGCTGGTCGCGTTGGCCTGCGGGTCAACGTCCACAAGCAGCACGCGGCGTCCGGCCCACGCGAGGCAGGCGGCGAGATTGACGGTGGTGGTGGTCTTGCCCACCCCGCCTTTTTGGTTCGCCACGACGATGACTTTGGCCGGCACGCGGCGATTTAAGGGGAGCGGTGCGCGCGGTGCAAGGGGCAAACAGCCGGAGGCGAACTGCGGAAATCAAATCAGCGCCGCCCTGCGCCGTAGGCGCGGGATGTTTGTAGAACGTTATCCGCGAAATGATGAAGCCCCGGCAGGGGCGGCACATTTTGTAGCGGCGCTCTGTGAGCGCCGAGGGCGACGGTCACAGACCGCCGCTACAAGAGGGGGAAGATGTTGCTCCTGCTTGCTGCGCCGAAATGGAATGAAGGCGGGACGGGCTTGAAATCCTTGGCGATGGGTTTCTACAAAGATGTCGCGCCTACGGCGCTTCCGAAAATAGCCCAGCCATTTATGGCTGGGTTAAGCGTCACACAAAATTCAAAAGTCCCGGAGGGACGGCAGGATGGATCTTTCGTCCCTCCGGGACTTGGAAATTGTGGCGGACGAAAACCCACGGCTAAAGCCGTGGGCTATTTCCAAACAACCGTTCCGTCGGCGCAGCGATGCCGATGCGATGGATGAACGAGGTGGCATAATTTGTTCAAAGAAGCTCTTGCGAGACTTCAAAGCGGAAGAACTCTGGGTCGATATCCAAGAGTTGAACTGGTCGTTTTGTTACGCCAATGCCGAACTTAACCATCGTTTCAGCGATGGCATCACCGTCCAGAAGGAGCAACGTGATTGCACCCTTCTTGATTGAAGCCGCCTCCGCATCCTTGGTGAATCGCCCAGTCGTTAGAAATACACCGTGATCAAAATCACCTTGGATTGCTCCCCGGAATTTATCTATCTCCGGCCGACCAACAGGATTTTGAGTCCAGCGCTTCGCTTGGAACGCTGAGCGAATCGTTACAACGCCCTGCCGAAACTGACCATGGCCATCAATGCCGCCATCCGGCCCACCGGTAGTGACCTTGAGCTCTTGATAGCCGAGGAGTTGCAATAGCGAAGAACAGAACTGCTCAAATTCCTTTGGTTTGAGAGTCTTAAGTTCCGCGATAATTCGGTTCTTAACTTCCGCTTCGTTCTGGTAGATCAAATCCTTCAGGGTGACATTCTGTGATGTAGCGGCAAACAATTCGGAAGCGGGCTTCGAAACGGAGGTTGGCTTAAGCCGATCTTTTCCCTTCGGTGTGAGTTTCCAAACGCCACGCGTTGACCCATCCAACTCACCTTTGTCGATTAGACCCTGTCTGCACCACTGGACAAGGTTGTGCCACTTGAATGTCGATGGGCTGCTCGGCAATTTCGCAATCAAATCTTCTTCGGTAAGTTGTGGGAAGAGTTTTGAAACGCGCGGATAAATTTCCTTTGGCTTTCCCGAACCACCCAACTCTTGAATGGTTTGCAAGAGAGGGATTTCAATATCGAATTGTTTCGGGAAAGCCATGGTGTGTTCGTTAATGCTCTATTTTTTCTTCCCATGCACTTTCGCCGCGACTTTCAAGCGCAGCGCGTTGAGCCGGATGAAACCCGTTGCGTCGTCCTGGTTGTAGGCTTTGGTCGGGTCGGCTTCCATCGTGGCGATGTGCGGGTTGTAGAGGCTCACCGGGGATTTGCGGCCCGCGACCATGATGTTGCCCTTGTAGAGTTTCACGCGCACCGTGCCACGGACATTTTTCTGCGACTCTTCGACGAGCGTTTGCAACGCCTGCCGCTCTGGCGCGAACCAGTAGCCGTAATACACCAACTCCGCGTAGCGCGGGATGAGCGAGTCGCGCAGGTGCATAACCTCGCGGTCCATCGTGAGCGATTCCATCTGCCGATGCGCGAAATGCAAAATCGCGCCGCCGGGCGTCTCATACACGCCGCGCGATTTCATGCCGACGTAACGGTTCTCCACCATGTCCACGCGCCCGACGCCGTGTTTGCCGCCGAGTTTGTTCAAGGCCTTCATCACGCCAAGTGGCGAAAGCTTTTTGCCGTTCACGGCCACGCAATTGCCCTTCGCGAAATCCAGCGTGACAAACTCCGGCTTGTCCGGCGCGTCTTCGGGGAACACGGAGAGCGTGTTGAACGAGCCGCGATATTTCGGCGCGCCCGCGTCGAGCCACGGGTCTTCGAGAATGCCCGCCTCGTAGGAGATGTGCAGCAGGTTGCGGTCGGACGAAAACGGTTTCTTCGCGCTGGCCTGCACGGGGATTTTTTTCTTCGCGCAATACGCGATCATCTCGGCGCGACCGGGAAATTCGTTGCGATACCGCGCGTCGCGCCACGGGGCGATGACCTGCAAATCCGGCGCGAGCGCGGCGGCGGTGAGTTCGAAGCGCACCTGGTCGTTGCCCTTGCCCGTCGCGCCGTGGGCGATGGCGTCGGCCTTTTCCTTGCGCGCGATCTCGACCATGCGCTTGGCGATGAGCGGTCGGGCGATGCTCGTGCCAAGGAAGTATTGCCCCTCGTAAATCGCGCCGGCGCGAAGCATGGGATAAATGAAGTCGCGCGCAAATTCCTCCTGTAGGTCATCAATAAAAATCTTCGATGCACCCGTCTTCATGGCCTTCGCCTTAAGGCCGGTGAGTTCGTCTTCCTGCCCGATGTCCGCGCAGAACGCGATCATCTCCGCGGCGTATTTTTCCTTGATCCACGAGAGCAGCACCGAGGTATCCAGGCCGCCTGAGTATGCGAGAACAATTTTCATAAATTCAAAATCAGGGCGCGAATAAACGCGAAAGGGGCTGGCGAGAAAAGGATTTTATGCGTCGCGCCGCGGCTCGATGTGGATGAGCACGTCGCGGACGGCAGGCAGTTCGGCGCGGATGCGGTCCTTCACGGCGTGGGCGATGGCGTGGCCGTGCGCGACTGTCATCTGCGGGTCCACCTCGACGTGCAAATCCACAAAGAGCTGCCAGCCCACCTTGCGGATGAGGCATTTTTCAACGCCGGCCACGCCCTCGACTTTGGCGGCAACCTGACGGATGCGGCTGGCAAGCGTGGGGTCGGGCACGGTGTCCATGAGTTCGCCGAGTGCGGGCTTGAGCAGCGACCAGCCGTTCCACGCGATGATGCCGGCGGCGACGAAGGCCGCCGCGTCGTCAGCGCTTTCCCAGCCCTTGCCGCCAATGAGTGCCGCGCTGATGCCGAGTGCCGCCGCGAGCGAGGTGATTGCGTCGCTGCGATGATGCCACGCGTCCGAGTGCACGGCGGAACTCTCCATTACGCGCGCCTCGTTCGAGACGAAGCGGTAGAGGCATTCCTTGATGACGACGACCACGACGAGCACGAGCAACGTGAAGGGCTTCGGCGCTTCGTGCGGTTGAAAAAAGGCGCGCAGCGAAGTCATCGCGATGCCCGCCGCTGCGAGAAGGAGAAATGTGGCGACAATCGCAGCCGCGATGGGCTCGGCCTTGCCGTGGCCGTAGGGATGGTCTTCGTCGGGCGGCGTCTCCGCGATGACGAGGCCGCGCCACACGATGAGTGAGCTGAAAATATCGGCGAAGGACTCGACGGCATCGGCAACGAGCGCGTGGGAGTTGCCGAGCACGCCCGCGACGAATTTGACGCCGGCGAGAAAAATGTTCACCGCCATCCCGAAGAAGGTGGCGCGCAGCCCGCGCTGGAGGCGATGGGTCGGCACGGGCGGATTAGAGCAGAGGCGGCGGGTCAGTCCAAGCGTTACGAGCGCAGGCCCGCCTGGTCCATCAGCCGCGCGGTGCCGTGATACGCCTCCTCGACCCATTCGACGATGCGCTTCGGGTCGGGCGAGTATTCGAGCTCGATGGAGACGACGCCGTTGATGTTGAGTTCCTTGATCGCCTGCAAATACGGCGCGAACTTGACCACGCCGCGGCCCGGCGGCAAGTCGCCGTGAACTTTCCCGTCGCAATCGCTCAGATGCACATGAATCGCCCGGCCCTTCAGCTTCTTCAAATCCGCCGGTGACGTGTCGCTCAACACAAGATGGCTGATGTCAATGTTCGCGCGCACGCGAGGATGCCCGCACTCGTCCACGAAGCGCGCCATCGCGTCCACGCTGTTGAGCAGGCTCAGGCGGAACGGCTCCAGTTCGAGCGCGATGTCCACGCCGCGCTTGTCCGCGCAATCGCCGAGGCGGCGGCAGGTCTCGATGCCCCACTGCCACTGCGTCTCGGGTGGGATGATTTCGCGTTGCCAGATGTATTCGCCGAGGACAAGCAGGATGTTTTTCGCGCGCCAGGTCTTGGCGAGGTCAATGAACTTCTTCGTGCGTGCGATGTGGAACTCGCGCACCGGCTCGGCGAAATCAATCAAGCCGAGCGAGCAGAACGGCAGCGAAATAATCGGCAGATTAAGTTTCTCGCACGTGCGCGCGACAAGCTTCACTTCCTTTTGCGAAATGCCGACGGCCTCGGTGTGGATGTCCACGCAGTCGAAGCCGATGCGGGCGATGTGACGCAGTCCGGTCGCGGTGTCCACGCCCGCCTGCACGAAAGCGCTGTTGATGATGCCAAGTTTCATGGAATTTGTCTGCGCAGGATAACGAATCGCAACCGCGCTGCAAGAATCGTCTCGATCAGCGCGCAACGAAAATGCACTCGACAGGGCTGCAACTCCAATGAGCGCGGGCATTCGCACGGATAAGTTCTCCCACGCCCAAAGCGTTGCTGCCACCACAAGCCCGCTCTCTCATGCTATAATCAGGAAAGTTCCCTGATCATTTATTGCGGATTTCCACAACCATCGCCGAGATGGGGTCAATCGCGTAGCGAACTCCCGGCGGCGGCGCGGGCATTGCCTTGAGGAAGCCGGTTTGAACCAGTTCCTGCCAGCTTGAGGGAAGACGTTTGAACTTGTCGCGGAAGCGTGCCACGGCGTCAGTCAGTTCGCCGTTGAGCGGTTTTGCTTCCGACGAACCCGGTGCGGCTTGCTCCAAGCCTGCACTTGATGGTGCTGGCGTCAAGGTTGCGCCAGACGCAGAGGGTTGCGGAGTCATTGCGACCGGCGGAGGAGACGCCGGCTCAGGCATGGCTGACGGCGTGGAGGAAACCGGCTGACGTCGACATGCGAGTGCGCCGGCCATCAAGGCGAAGAGCATCAAATACGATAGACGGCGCATCCTGCGTCAATACATGGATTGGTAGTTGACCGGGCTTGTGGCCGGATTCGGCTCGTTTGCGGCCGGGTAAACCTGCCCGTTGAACCAGAGGCCGAAGACACCGCTGTTCATGGTAATGACTTTGCGGTATTCGGCGTGTCCGTCAATAAACGGCAGGTTCCCACCGGCATCGTGAATGGTGGTGTAGTTCTCGATCTGGCCGATGGAATTCAACGCCGGCGCGAGGTTGTAATGCCACCAGCGGTAAGTGGGCGGGACTGTAACCGGGGTCACTTGAAACGGGCGCATGAAAGCGATGTTGCGCCGGTCGAAGAGTTCTTGTAAGAACACAATCTCCGCAGGCTTGGGTATCTCGATGACCCGGCGGCTCATTGCGTTTGCGTTGCCCACCATGCTTGTCACGTTTGTGTCGGTGATTTCGAGTCCTGGAGTGCCCTTCGTAGAAGGACAGGTTACCAGCTTGGCGATGCTGTTGGTCACGCCAAGATACGGAATGAGCACCCCGAAATAGTTCGGCGTCGCGGTTGTGGCAAAGTTGTTGACGTTATCCGTGTTTGGCGGCGTCTTTCCATCCCAGTCGTCCACGTAGAGCGTCAGGGCCAGCCCGACCTGCTTGACGTTGTTCAGGCAAAAAGTCTGTTTGCCTTTGGCTTTTGCTTTCGCCAGCGCCGGCAGCAGCAACCCGGCCAGAATCGCGATGATCGCGATGACGACGAGGAGTTCAATTAAGGTAAAGGCTTCCGGGCGCGTGCCAGCCCGGATCGAAGATGTTCGTCGCATAGTGCCGATCAGGTTTCCGGCACAGTAGCCGGCGGGCGATTATGCGCAATCGGTTTCTGCCAGCCTTCGCGCTTGCGCGCGCCGCGCGCCGCGCTAGTTTCGCCGCGTGGACAAACGGGCGTGGATCATTGCGGGCGTGCTCTCGGTGCTGGTGCTGCTTGGCATTGTGGCGGTGTCTTCGCGGCAGAATCGCATCGAAATCGAAAAAGCTCACGCCGAGGCCGCCGCCGCGCAGGAGCAAATCGCAAAGGCCGCCACTGAAACTGAAAAGGCAAAGCAGGAAGCCGCAGCGCTGAAGGAACAGCTCGACGAAGCCCGCGCCACCGCGGAACAACTTCGCAAGGAAAAGGAGTTCGCCGCCGCTTCGCAGAAGTCCCTCGAAGCGGAGATGCGCGCCGCGCTCGAATCGAAGGATGTCACCATCTCTGAGCTGCAAGGCCGGCTCACCGTCAACATCCTCGACCGCGTGCTCTTCGATTCCGGCGAGGCCGTGCTCAAGCCCGACGGCGAGCACGTGCTGCGACAGGTTGCGGGCGTGCTCACGCAGTTCCCGAGCCGGCTCATCCACGTCGCGGGCCACACGGACAACGTGCCGCTCAAGCCCGGCGCGCGCTTCGCAACGAACTGGGAACTCTCGACCGCGCGGGCGAATTCCGCCGTGCGCTTCCTCAGCGAGAAAGCCGGCGTGGAGCCGAAACGCCTCGCCTCGGTCGGCTACGGCGAGTTTCATCCCATTGCGGACAACGCCACTCCCGACGGCCGTGCGAAGAATCGCCGCATCGAACTCGTCGTAATGCCGGAGGATTTGGTGAAGCCCGCGCCAAAGGCGACTCCCGCACCGGAGCCGCCCACTGCGGAAAAGCCAAAGCAGTAGTTTCTCCCGCGGACTTTTCTTCTCGCCAACCTTTCCCGCGAGGCTAGCCTTTTCGCACTATGTTCCCGCTTCGATTTTTTGCGCTCGCGCTCGCCGGCGCAGTGGTTGCGTCTGCTTCGCCTGTCTTCGCCGCCACGCCCACGGATGCCGGCAACCGCCTCACGTATCTCGACAGCGACGACCCGTTTTATCCGCACAAGGATTTTCCGAAACTCATCACGCCGCAGTGGGTCGGCGAGCCGGGGGTCGAGGCTGTCGTCATCCTCGCGATTGATGACATGCGCACGAACCAGACGGCGAAGTATGAGCTGTTCCTGCGGCCCATTCTTGAGCGGTTGAAGAAGATGGATGGGCGCGCGCCCGTGAGCATCATGACGTGTTCCTACGGCACGAACGACCTGCCGCAAATCCAGTCTTGGCTCAAGGAGGGGCTGAACATTGACGCGCACACCATCGCGCATCCGTGCCCGCTGTTGCAGAAGGGCAGCTTCACCAACGCGTGGAACACGTATCACGACTGCGTGGACCTGCTGAACCGCATTCCGGGCAACAAGCCCGTCGCGTTCCGCATGCCGTGCTGCGATTCGATGAACTCGCCCAGCCCGCGCTTCTACGCCGAGATTTTCAACCGCGCCTCACCGAACGGAAACTTCCTCACGATTGATTCGTCGGTTATGTGCGTGCTCACGACGAACGACACGTCGCTCCCGCGCGAACTCGTCCTCGACGCACTGGGCCGCGAGCGTTTCCGCAAATACTTCCCCGCGCAGACCAACGCCATCACCAAGAAATCCCTCGCGAACTTCGGCACCTACATCGAGGACTACCCGTATCCCTACGTCGTCAACAAGGTCTGCTGGGAATTCCCCGCGATGGTGCCGAGCGACTGGGAGGCCTTCAACACGCACGGCGCGACCAACGCCACCACGCTCGCCGATTGGAAGGCCGCGCTCGACGCCGTCGTGCGCAAGCAGGGAGTGTTCACGTGGATTTTTCATCCGCACGGCTGGAGCAGCCCGGCGCAGATCATCGAGTTCATTGACCACGCGGAGCGCACGCACGGCAAGAAGGTGAAGTTCCTCACGTTCCGCGAGGCGCAGGAAAGGCTCGATAAGAATTTGCTGAAGGGGCAGTTATTGCGAGATGGGCAAGGCGGGGACAATGGCGTGAGGGTTCTCGATCTAAACAATGACGGATTCATAGACGTTGTTGTTGGAAATTCGACAACATTTCTCACGCGAACATGGAATACGCACAGCTTTACGTGGATGGAGACGGGTTTTCCAACACGACTGAGCCTGTCATTCCACATGCTTGACGATGGTGGTGCTCCTTACGTGGCCGATGAGCGAGTTCGATTTGGGGTGATTCGCCAAGACGGCAGTGCAATGTTTGTTGGTCCCGATTTAACTGGGCACCCTCAAATGTCCCCGATGAAGTCGTGGGAATTTAAGGAAAACAAATGGATTGCTGATACAACATTTTCGAACGCAATTCCAAGGGATGTTTGGCTCGCGATGCTTTTGCCGACGAATGGGTTTCATGATCTTAGCGTTCTTAAAGCAACCCGAAGTTTTGGCCCCGACCGCGGCGTCCGCTTCCGCGACATGGATCACGACGGCATCTGCGAGTTGATCGTCGCCAACGAATCGCAGCAGGCCGTTTTCAAATGGTCGGAGTCGGAGCGCGCGTGGAAGAAGCTCGACGGCGCGTGGCCCAAAGGCGTCTTGCTCGTGGAGCGCGGTCAGGACAACGGCGTGCGCTTCGCCGACGTGAACGGCGACGGCTTCGAGGATCTCCTCGTGTCGAACGAAAGGGGCTTCTCGCTGTATCTTTACATCAACACGCCCAAGCTCAACCTCGGCATCCCGAAAGGCTGGACGTTCAAACAGCGCGAAGGAACGCGCATCGGAGGGACGAGCTCCGCGAGTCCCCAATCTCCTCCTTCGATCAACCAGCCAGGGACTCGTGTAACTCGTCCCTCCGAAACCGACCGCGACATCCCTCCATTCGTCCGTGCCGGCGAGCATCGCAACAATGGCGCGTGGTTTCATCTCGGCCAGCTCTTCGTGCAGAACGAGGACACCGCGCATCTGCCGGACAATGTGGACCGCCGCCCGTTCAAGGAATTGCTCGTCGGCGGTGAACAGCCGCCGAAATCACCGGAGGAATCCTTGAAGGCGTTCCAAGTTCGCCCCGGCTTCAAGGTCGAGCTGGTCGCGAGCGAGCCGCTCGTGATGGACCCGGTCGCGTTCGACTGGGGCGCGGACGGCAAGCTCTGGGTCGTCGAGATGGCCGACTACCCGCGCGGCATTGATGACCACGGCAAGCCCGGCGGTCGCATCGTCTTCCTCGAAGACACCGACGGCGATGGCAAATACGACAAGCGCACCGTCTTCCTCGACGGCGTGAATTTCCCGAACGGCATCATGTGCTGGCGCAAAGGCGTGCTCGTCAGCGCCGCGCCGGAGATTTTCTACGCTGAGGACACCGACGGCGACGGCAAGGCCGACGTGAAGAAAGTGTTGTTCACCGGCTTCCGCGAGGGCAACCAGCAGCATCGCATCAACGGCTTCGAATATGGCCTCGACGGCTGGGTCTATGCCGCAAACGGCGACAGCGGCGGACAGATCGTGCGCGTCGGCGGCGTGCTTTCCGGCCCGGTCACGAGCAATTCGCCGCCGATTGACATTCGCGGCTACGACATCCGCTTCAAGCCGGACACGGGCGAGATTGATCTCGTGGCGGGGCAGACGCAGTTTGGCCGGCATCGTGACGACTGGGGAAACTGGTTCGGCAACAACAACCCGAACTGGCTCTGGCATTATCACATCCCGATCCACTATCTGAAGCGCAACCCGCAGCTCGTCGTGAAGTCCACACGCACGATGCTCGCGAACTACACGCCGCCGAACCAGGTCTTCACCATCGGCAAGCCGCAGCAGCGCTTCAACTGGCCCGACCGCATCAACGAGGTCACCAGCGCCAACAGCGCCACGCCGTATCGCGACGACCTCTTCGGGCCGGGCTTCGCCACGAGCGTCTTCATGAGCGAGCCGGCGAACAACGTCGTCCACCGCGAAGTGCTGGAGCCAGACGGCGTGACCTTCAAGAGCCACCGCGAGCCCGACGAGCAGGACCGCGAGTTCCTCGCCTCGGCCGACAACTGGTTCCGCCCGACGATGCTCAAGACCGGCCCCGACGGCGCGCTCTACATCGCGGACATGTATCGGCTCATCATCGAGCACCCGGAGTATTTCCCGGAGGAGCTGAAGAACCGTCCCGACATGCGCGACGGCGACGACAAGGGCCGCATCTGGCGCGTGTATCCCGAAGGCAAGACGCTGCGAAAGGTGCCGAACCTGGCGAAGCTCAACACAACTAAACTCGTTGCCGCGATGGATTCGCCGAATGGATGGCAGCGGGATGTTGCACAACGAATACTTGTCGACCTTGGAGACAAGGCAGCGGCCAAGCTGTTGAGCGAACTGATGATAAATAGCAATAATCCGAAAGCACGACTACAAGCTCTATGCACACTGGATGGTCTAAAGGCAGTAACGCCAGACGTTATTATCCAAGCGCGAATGGATGGACACCAGGCCTTGCGCGAACACATAAGGCGCATCTGCGAACCATTCGGTAAACTTCTTCCGGAGAAATACGACCTAAATAAAAAGGATGAAACGGCGAGTTTAATGAGAGCGATAAATTCTTTGCAGTCCGTTGATTTCGAGGATGGCCCTCGTGTAGCGTATCAACTGGCATTAAGTCTCGGTGAATGGAAAAACGGCGGCAACCCGTTATTGGATTTGTCACGATTTCATGTTGATGAAAACCCACACATTCAGGTGGCTGTTCTGAGTTCAGCAATTCCCCATTTGGATAGGATTCTTGCGGGACTTTTTGAAGAAGGCAATAAACAGCCATCTCAAGCTTTGATCGAGCAGTTCATCGGTCTTGCGGCTGCTTTGGGACGGGATGCCGCTTTAGTCAAACCATTGGAGCGGATTACTGCTAGCAGCTCTGGTAAATTCAGTTCGTGGCAAATCTCCGCGATTGCCAGCTTCCTCGACGCGCTCGACCGGCGCGGCACGCCGCTGTCAAAATTCCAAGCCACTGCCGGCCCTGAATTGAAGCAGTCGCTGCAAAAGCTCGACGCGTTGTTCGCTGAGGCCCGCGCGAACACGTCTCCGCAATTTGCAATTTCCAATTCTCAATTTTCAATTCCCTCCATCCGCCTGCTTGGCCGCGGGCCGACCGAACAGGAACAGGACTTCGCGCGGCTCGGCGCGTTGCTAAATCCGCAAGTTCCGCCGGAGGTGCAGCAGGCTGCGCTGGCTAGTCTCAAGAAACTGGCGTCGCCGCGCGTCGCGTCGCTGCTTCTCGGAAAATGGAATGAGTTGACGCCCACCGTGCGCAGCGAGGCGCTCGCCGCGTTGATGGGACGCGCGGAGTGGACGCAGGCGCTGCTCGCCGCCATCGAGGGCGGCAAGCTGACGACGAGCGCGCTCGGCACCACGCAGCAGCAGCAGCTTCTCACGAACCCGTCCGCAGCCGTCCGTGAGCGCGCGGCGAAGCTCTTTGCCGTCGGCAATCCAGACCGGCAGAAGGTCGTGAAGCAGTATCAGTCGGCGCTGGAATTGCAGGGCAACCCGGCGCGCGGCGCGCAGTTGTTCGGCGGGACTTGCGCGACATGCCACAAGCTGCGCGGCGCGGGCAGCAGCGTCGGCCCCGACCTCGGCACGGTCGCGGACAAGCCCGCGGCGTCGTTGCTCGTAGCCATCCTCGACCCGAACCAGGCCGTGGACCCCGCCTACGTCTATTACATCGGCGTGACGAAGGACAACCGCGACGTGAGCGGCATCATCGTGACGGAGACGCCGAACAGTGTCACGTTTCGCAATGCCGGCGGGCTGGAGGAGACGGTGCTGCGCGCGGACTTGAAGGAGCTGCGCACGAGCGGCCTCTCGCTCATGCCCGAAGGCCTCGAAGCAGCGCTGAACCCGCAGGCCATCGCCGACATCATCGCCTTCATCCAGAGCGGCGCGCCCGCGCCCGCGCGGCGGAAGTGAGTTGTCGCACTGCGCGGTTTGTGGTAGGGAGTTGCAGACTTCGAACACCATCGTCATGAACTTGCAAGAATTTGCCGGACCGCTGCGGCGCGCGTTCACATTGATTGAATTGCTGGTCGTGATCGCGATCATCGCGATCCTTGCGGGCCTGCTGCTGCCCGCGCTGGCCAAGGCGAAGGAGAAGTCGAAGGCCGTCAAATGCCTGAACCAGATGAAACAGCTCGGGCTGGCCGCAAAGATTTATTCCGACGATTTCAACGACCAACTCGTGCCGTATTCTCTGCCGCCGGGTGTCGGGCCGTTCCCCATCGTGAGCGGCGGAGTGAACAACGCCGGCAATCCCGACCGCCAGAGCTGGCTCGACACGCTGTTCACCAACCGATACATGCTGGCGACGAACGTGTTCAGCTGCCCGGCCAATCCGCAGAACGTCCGCTGGAACATCGGCATCAACCTCAACATCGCGCCGGGGCAAAGCTCGCCCGCCGTTCCCAGCGGCATCGCGCGCGTCGCGCAAATCATCCATCCCGACGCCACGATTTATTTTGCGGACGCCTCGCTGGTGTCACCGAACAGCATCCCCAATGTCACGAACGCTGACCTTTGGGTGGCGGATCCGAACTTCTCCGGCTGGGTGCATTTCCGGACGGCCTTCAACAATGGCGGCGGCGCGAACACCCTCTTCACCGACACCACCGGCAACGCCACGCGCATCATCAACCGCCATGCTGGCCGGACCGTCACCGCGCATGTGGACGGCCACGCTGAGGCGATGAAGGCGAGCGAGGCCGGCTCGACGCTGGCCAACGGCGCGGCAGGCAACATCACGGACGCGCTGTGAGTGCGGTCTGCGGATCAATTCCCTCTCGTTTCGTCCGTGAACGCCCGGCGCAGCACGGCTTCGTTGTGGAAGAACGACAGCCACTCACACGCGGCGGAGTGGTCTGCGCGCGAGCCGCTGCGGAGTTCGAGACAGCCATCGCTGAGTTCCACAAGCCGGGCTTTGCCGAACTTCGCGACGACACGTTGGCGGGCTTCAAACCATTTCATTCGTAGTTTCATGGGCGCAGTTTGCCAGCGAGGGTCGGACAATTGAGGTCTGAGTGAATTTTCGAGAACTCAGCCCGGCCCGCTTTCAAGCAGTGCATCCATGCTCCTTTCCACCCAATCTTCAAACTGGTGGAGGCGGCGGGAGTTGAACCCGCGTCCTTGGCCAAATTGCCAGCCGCGACTACATGCTTAGTCCGGCATTTTTGTCGGCTGCGGGATGACGGCCGGACTCGAATCCCGCTGCGTAGTCCGCATGTAATTTCTCGGCGCGCCGCGCGCGGTCCCCGCGTCACGCCATGCCTGCTGTTGCGTTCGTCCAGCCTAGCAGGTGTCAACCGGCGAACGTCGCAGCCTTAGGCCGCGAGAGCGAACTCTTCGTTAGCTTTTATGTTTTGCCACGATGTTTAGCGAGGCCAACGTGACATCCTCGGCATGCCGCCTCTGGCGCATCGCCCAAGTCGAAACCAGTGCGCCCCCGGTCAGCGCGCACACTATCCGTCTCGCCGGGAGGTTCGTCAAGTCATGCGCCGTCATCAAGATCGAGGAAAAACTTCCTTCATTCCTCGTGCCGTAGCATTCTCGCGCCGTGGCCCTGCCGCTGAAATACAACGTCCGCAACGTCTTCGTCCGCTGGCGCGCGACGCTTGCGACCGTGCTCGGCGTGGCGCTCGTCGTCGCGGTGTATGTGCTCGTGCAGGCGCTCGCAGTGGGCTTGGAGAAGTCCAGCCGCAACACCGGCGACCCGCGCAACATCATGATCGTGCGCAAAGGCTCCACCGCCGAGTCCAGCAGCATCGTCACGCGCGAGCAGTTGCGACTGATGCAATACTGGCCTGAAATCGCAAAGGCCAGCGACGGCCGCCCGCTTGTCTCCGCCGACGTGCTCGTGCTCGTGAGCCTGCCGAAACGCGACAGCACCAATGAATCGCATGTGCTCGTGCGCGGCATTTCGCCTGTGGGAATGCAACTGCGCCCGCAGGTCACGCTCGTGGAGGGTCGCTGGTTCACGCCGGGCAAACGCGAAGTGGTCGTGAGCCGCCGGATCGCCGCGCGCTTCGCGGGCATGGAGATCGGCGACAGTTTTGTCTCCGCCGGGCGCACGCTCACCGTGGCCGGCCACATGGACGGCGCGAACAGCGCGTTCGATTCCGAAGTCTGGATGGATGCCGACGAAGTCCGCAGCATTTATGACCGCGAATTTTATTCGAGCGTGCTTGTGCGCGCCGCGAACGAAGAAGCCCTCCATTCACTGACCAACCGCGTCGAAACCGAGAAGCGCCTGCCACTGCGTGCGATGCAGGAGACGGCCTATTACGCGACGCAGACGATGACCGCGATGCCGATCAAAATCCTCGGCAGCTTTCTCGCCACCGCGATGTCCATCGGCGCGGTGTTCGCCGCGATGAACACAATGTATGCGGCCGTCGGCGCGCGCACGCGCGAGATCGGCACGTTGCGCGTGCTCGGTTACCGGCGGCGGACGATCCTTTTCAGCTTCATCATCGAGGGCGCGTTCCTCGCGCTCATCGGCGGCGTGCTCGGCTGCGCGCTCGCGTTTCCGATGCACGGCTATTCGACCGGCACGATCAGTCTGGAGAGCTTCAGCGAAACCGTCTTCCAGTTTCGCATCACGCCCGCGCTCGTGGTGAAGGGACTCGTCTTCGCGGTGTGCGTCGGTGTCGTCGGAAGTTTCCTCCCCGCGTTGCGCGCGTCGCGTCTGCCGGTCATCTCCGCGCTCAAGGCCGTCTGAGCGCCGCGCTTTCCTGCTTTTCACGCGCTGCGTTTCGACGCATCTTTCCGCCGCCGCAATGAACCCGGACCAGCTCAGAGCCTTGCAGATCGAGGCCGCCGCCAAGCGCCGCCCCGCCGCCGGCCCGTGGATGATTTTCCTCGGCGTGGTGGCGGTCGTCGCTGTCACGGCGTTCTTCGCCTGGCCGCGCGAATCGGACAAGCAGCGCGTCGCGGGCGGCAAACCAAAGGATCAAGTCAAGGACGCGCTGCCCGTTGCGGCTGCCTCGACAAATTCGCCCAAACCCGCCGTGCAGGCACGCGTGGAAGGCTCCGTCCTCACCGTCAGCGGCTACATCATCACGCGCGAACGTATCGAGCTTTCGCCGCGCTTCATGGGTGTCGTCAAATGGATCGGCGTGAAGAAGGGCGACGCCGTGAAGAAGGGCCAAGTCCTCGTCCAGCTCGACGACGCCGAATACAAGGCCCGCCTCGCCGAAACCGCGGCGCGCATCGCCAACGCAAAGGCCGCGCGCATCACCGCCGAGATTGCCGTGCCCGACAGCGAGGCGCGGCTCGCGCAGGCCGCGGCGCATCTGGCGGCCGCGCGCGCGAGCCTTTCCAAGGCCGAACTCGACTTCCAGCGTGCCGAGACGCTCGTCCGCCAGAAGGCCGAGGCCAAGCAGCTTGAGGACGACACCCGCCTGCGCCTCGACGGCGCGCGCGAGGGATTGCGCGAGGCCGACGCCTTGCTCACCGCCGCCAAGCTCGCGCCCAACGAGGCCCGTTCGCGGCTGGACTCCGCCGCGGCCGCGTTGCTTGAAGCCGAGGCGTCCCATGCGCTCGCGCAGCTTTACCTCGACTGGACCACCATCCGCTCGCCGATTGACGGCGTTGTCCTTGAGAAGCTCGTCCATGCCGATGAACTCGTCGTGCCGCAGAGTTTTGGCGGGCCGCGCGCGCCGAGCACCGCGCTCGTGGCCCTTGCCGACCCGAACGACCTCCAGGTGGAGATTGACCTCAACGAGGCCGACATCGCGAAGGTGTTTCTCAAGCAGCGCTGCCGCATCAGCCCCGAGGCGTATCCCGACAAGGGCTACGATGGCTACGTGGCTGAGATTGCGCCCGAGGCATCGCGGGCGAAGGGCACCTTGCAGGTGAAGGTGCAAATCTTGAACCCCGACCGCTACCTCACGCCCGAACTCAGCGCGAAGGTGGACTTCATCGGCGCAACGGCGTCGGCAAATGCGCCCTCCGAGGCGAAGGTGGCCGGCGCGAAATAAATTGGTTCAAGCCGGAAGAAAAAAATCCGGCCTTTCGCTTGACGTTACAGGCGACGAGGAACAGAATTCACGCGCAATGGAGACCAGCGTCAAACAAACGTCAGCAGAGACCGGACAGGGTTCCGGGCCATTGATTTTTATCGTCGAGGATGACGGAGCCATCGGAAGCATGGTTTGCGCCGCGCTCAAGGAGCGCGGGTTTCAGGCGCAGGCGTTCAAGAATGCGGAGGCCGCGATCGGGGCGTTCACGCTTGCCCAGCCGCGGCCCGCGTTGCTCGTCACCGACTACGATCTGCCCGGAAAGCACGGGCTGGAGCTGCTCCAAGTCTGCAAGAAAATCGAGCCGGGGTTGAAGTGCATCGTCGCGAGCGGCATCATCACGCGCGAGGCGTGCGAGCGGTTTGATCACAAGCCCGATGCGATTTTGAAGAAGCCGTTTTTCATGGCCGAGTTGCTGGAGCAGATTGACGACGTGTTGAAAGGCTGAGGCAGTTTCAGTTTGCGGGGAGTTTGAAATTCCAGCGAAGAAACGGGCCGTTCGGCTGCGCCAAACCCGTGAGCGAGCGGGGCCTTTCACCGAATAATCAACTTGCCTGCCCAAATTGACGCCGCTAGATTGCCCGGCCTTTTGGAGCACGCGTAGCTCAATTGGATAGAGCATCTGACTACGGATCAGAAGGTTCCAGGTTCAACTCCTGGCG
>CAZPVD010000013.1:0-96426 GCA_964589935.1 uncultured Verrucomicrobiota bacterium
GCGCCGCCGCCCGCGCCGCCGCCCGCGCCGCCACCCGCGCCGCCCGCAGTTGTGCCAACCGGCGTGACTGCGATGCCAACAACGGATTGCAACCCCTGCATGAATGTGTTCGGATCCACTTTGAACGTGCGCGTGTAGAGCGGGGCCATCTCGGGAAGTCGCTGGGTGAAATAGATCGCGTAATCTTCAATGGAGTATTTGATCGGCTTGTCGGCGGCCTTCACAACGGCATCAAGGACTTGCGCCAGAGTCAGGTCCTTGATGGCAGGTGTGATCTTGATGAGGACGGAATCCATGTCTATGCGGGCCGGCCCTGCCGGCGCGGCCGCGATTGGATTTCCAGCGGCATCAAGAAGCGGCGCCGCGGGCGCCGCGCCGGGTTGGCCGCCGGCTGGCGTGGGAGGCGGGTTGTCCACGATTGTGGAATTGACAATGAAGTTGATGCCCTTTTTCTCGGGGTCGTATTTTTTTGTGTCGTCGCTGATGATTTTGACGACTTCAGGCAGGGGCAGGCCGTCAAAGACGACTTCAGGGAAGAGGATGTTGTCGAGCTTCGCAAGAATGCGCTGGCGGCCCTTGGAAGTGTAAACCTGCCACGGAACTTCCGCGTTGGTGCGGTAATATTGGTTGGGCTGGGGGACGCCTGTGCGAACGACCTCATTCCATTTTTGTTCAACTTGAAGGACGCGCTCCTGGTAGGTGTGCTCGCGTTTGCGCAGTTCATCGTCGTAGCGGGCCTCCTGAACCAGGCGCAAGTAGTAGTAGGCGATGTCGCTGTAGGGGTCTTTTTTGATGGCCTCCTTGAGTTTTTCGTCCGCCGCTTCATATTCGCGGACTTGGTAGTAAACTTGGGCGTCACGGATCAGGCTTGCGACTTCGGCCTTGGTTTTCGCAAATTCCGGCAGCTTCTTCCGAGCCGCTTCACTGGGAGTGCGTCCCCTTTGGGTCTCCTCCACTTGTTTGTTGAATTCCTTGAACTTTTTCGCCTCGCTGTTTTCTGGATCGAACACGAGGAGCTTGCTGGCTTCATCGTCGGCTTTCTTGAAGTCACCGCGTGACTGATATTGATAGGCCATCTCGATGCGCACCGCCGTCAAGCCGGCCTGCGACAGTTTTATCTGCGATTCGACATTGATGCCGCCAAGCTGCCGGGAAAGAAGGATGCACCCCTCGTAAAGCGTCGCGGCGTTGGTGAGATTGCCGTCCTTTTGGACGCGCTGGGCATACTTCAGGTTGAGATCCAACTGCTGCCGGATGGAGTCGCGGCGGTGCGCCTCTTCCTCGGCCATTTTGAACGGATCCACTTGCGCGCGCGCCGAGGCGGGCAACAGCAATGCTGAAACCGCCAGCAGAAGAGCGCAAACATTCATGCCCCGGCGGGGGCGGTCAGTCACGGGACTCATAGGTTGGTTATGGGCGCGGCAAGCTGATTGGGATTGTCGTGCGTTTTTGAGACTGAGATTCGAGGGTAAGCTCGGTTTCCTTAATTGCAATGATTTTGTATGTTTCGCCTTCGAGCGTAATCTTGTCGCCCACTCGGAGATTTTTTGGAATGGGCGGCACCGGCTCGGGCGGATAGATCATGTCCACAGCGTAATTCATCACCTTTTTCCAAGGATTTCCCGACGTGATGACAAAACCCGTGACCGGCGGCTCGTTGGTCACCATAATGTCCACGACGAACTGCGGCATGTTCCCATCGAGACCGCGCACCTCCTTTAAAACCGCCGTGAAATCATCCCATTTGAGCGGCTGGTTCACGGTGGGAGTTTTTCGCAGCGCCTTGCCGCGCGTGCTGGCAACCGGATGGTCGTCCCGTGTAAAATAGAGTGCAAGATCCGTTCGATCCGGAGTAACCGTCGCCTTGGCGTCCAAAATCCAATACAACGGTGTCAGTTTTATTATTTGCAGCCGAGCCGGCCCGATGTTCGTGCTTCGGATGATTTCAGGCGCGCCGTTGGCGTTCGTCTTCTGATACCATGTCCACGGGTTGAAGACAGGGTGTATGGTCGCAAGGTTCAGCCCGGACGGGTTTTTGATCCGGTAGATCAGGTTTGTGTATCGCTCCAGCGGCTCCTTTTCCGCAGGGAGCGTGGGCGTCTCGTTCCCGCCGCCCTCGACCTGCTCCTGAACGCTCTTCACCTGCCAAACCAGCCAGCCCGCCGCGCCGAGCAATCCGGACAGCACGACCATAAGGATGATTTTCTCGTAATGTTTTTTGAGGAACTGCATGGGAATCGGTTCTAGGGCGTCGTGGCGGGCGGCGTCATGGTGCGCTTCTTTTTCGGCGGTGTCGCGCTTGGTTCAGCCGAGGCACCCGGAACGGCGGCGGCTGGCATCTGACTCAGCTTGGGACCTTTGTAGGGCTTGATGATGTCCACGTCCATTGTCACCAACAACGGTTTTTCATCGAGGACTTTGACTTTGTTCGATTTGGCCACCGTGTTCGCACCGGGAGTGGTGCCCGGCTTTGGATTGGGCGGGAGCCCAGGGCGAGACTGAGGAACACCTACACCGGGGATTACTATGGAAGTCGGCGCCGGATTCGCCGGCATCGGCGTTCCCGGCGTCATTCCGGTGTTCATGCCTGGCATATTTCCCGGTGTCGCGTCACCGCCGCTGCCGTCGGCAGGCTGGATGGTTAGTGTGCGAACGACCATGAAGTGCGCCGCCCCGGCAAATCCGTTGAGCACACCCGCCAGTTCGGGTGAAAAGCAGCGGAAGCTCACCCGGTAAGGCACAACGATCCCATAGTTGTTTGTCACCACGCTCCGGCCGATCAGATACTCCGCCGAACTGCTGGCCTGCTGCTCGCCATGCACGGGCGTGCGCTGGAGCGATTGCAAGGCCGCGATCTTCGCGCGGAACAGGACGCCACAGATGGCCTTGATTTCCTCGATCTGGACGGTCAGCGGCTCGATCATGGTGATCGCGACGTTGGGATTGCCCTTCAGTCCGCCGAAGGTGAACATGTAACGGGGCGGGAGGGTAACCGACGAGTTGGTGGCTTCCTTCGTCAATTCGGCGATCGTGTTGTCAATCAGGACAAGGAACCGCTGGCTGTCGAGTTTCTGATTCGTCACCGAGAGAAACAACCCATCGGCATCCACCATGAACTTTTTGATCAGCGACGTGTTGTTTTTGATGACAAGGATGTTTTCCTCGGACGGCTGGGGATTGTAACTTTTGAGCGTCTTGATGCCTTCGAGCCGCTGAGTGACGGCTATATCCTGCGCGACGTAGTCGTTGTATTCATAAATCATGAAGATGACAGCGAGGGTCAGGAAGGCCACGGCACTAAAAATGCCGATGAGCAAAACAATATTGCGCTTGAGCCAGAGCATGGCGTCTATTGGAATCTGATCGGCTTTCTCAGCTGCAGGGTCACGGCAAAGCCAAACGTCACCGACGTGGCTTCGACCGTTTCGATGCGGTTGGTCAGCGTGGTCCCCTCGGCGGCGAACAGCTCGTTGGTCTTGAACTGGTTTTGCAGCGCGAGGACAAACTCGCTGTTGGCGCTGGGCGAATAACGGGACATGTTGATCGCGCGGCAATCGAGGTTCAGGAAACTGATGCCCCCTGACGGTGCGACGGGCGGCGGCGCAGCCGTCATCATCGTCGGATCAATTGGCTGACGCACCGCCGGCGCGGCGGAATTGAGATCTGACACCGGTGTGAGTCTCTCGATCCAAACGCTCGCGTTGATTGTCTCGTTGGTGGGGACGCCTTCGGGCCGCGGCGGATTGGTTTCCATGCTGACAAATATCTTCTGTATTCCCCCGACAATGTTCGCCCAGTAGAGGCGCGATTCGAGCACGTCAATGGAAACCTGCGCCTGCGATTTCGCCTGGTTCATCTCTTCCACGGCTGAATTCAACCTCCCCGCGCGCTCATTCAAGGGCGTGAACTCCTGATCGAGCTTGGTGCGCTTCTCCGTCTTTTTGCCCGCGGCCCAACTGTAAAAATAACCAAAAGCGAACACCACGAGCACAACACTGAAAATGCTTGCGATAAAATAAATCCGCTTCGCGCCGAACTCCTGCCGCTTGCGGTGCGTGTCCGGCATCAGGTTCAACTCCACCGGGCACTGCGCCAGATTGCGGATCGCCAGGCCGACGACTTCGCCAAAGGTGTGCGCGTGCTTGGCCAGCTCCTCGAGCGAAAGTTCTTCAGCAATCTGGATGCCCCGGAACGGGTTGAAATACTCCACGCCAACGCTGATCTTCTCCGCGAAAAACTGCGCCGTGTAGGGCATCAACGAAGCGCCGCCCGCCAGGAACAACCGCTGGGGGGCCGTGCCACCCTGCTGCCCGCGGTAGAACTGGATCGTCTGGTTCATCTGGATGTGCAGGCGGGTCATCACCTGCCGCGCAATCTTGGAAATGAGCGCCTGATGCGGGCTGTTCGGGTCCTCGTAGGCGCCGCCCAGGCTGACGAAGCCTTCCTCAATCTTCATCTTCTCGGCATCGGGGAACGGCAGCCGCGATTCGTTCGCGAAATCGTTTGTGATCGAGTTCGCGCCGATGTTGATGGCGCGCGAATAGGTCTTGCCCTTCTCGAAGAACAGCAGGTTGCTCGTCTTGGCCCCGATGTCCAGCACCATGCTCGCGCCCTCGAGATCGCTGTAGTTGAAGCGGAACGAGTTCATCAGCGCCGCGTGCGAGACGTCCACCAGCTTGAGGTCCAGCTTGCCGGCCTCGCACAGGCGCAGGTAGGACTCCACGACCTCGTTCTTGATGGCGACGAGGAGCACTTCAAGCTCGCCGGCTGCCGTCTGCCCGAGCAACTGGTAGTTCCACACCACTTCCTCGAGCGGGAAGGGCACGTTCTGCTGCGCCTCGTATTGGATGATTTCAGCGAGCTTGGCCGCGGATTCGCCGGGAAGCTTGACGAACTTGGAAAAAACCTGTGAACCGGGCGCGCAGATGTTGGCGGCCTTTGCCTTGAAGCCCTTCTCGGCAATCAACTCCTGAAGCCTCTGGAGGATGATACCTTCGCGGGTCGCGTCCTGCATGCCTTCAACGCCCAGCGGCTTGACGCCCCAGCGGATCAGCTTCAAGCCGCCCCCTTCGCCCAGCTCAAATTCGCCGATCTTGAGGGTGCCCGCGCCGAAATCTATGCAAAGAAAAGATTTTGCCATCCGACCACGACTTGTCTCAGATTAACATACACGCGATTCACCCGCGCACCAAGTCCCGAAGAAAGCAAGTCGAGCGCTTGGGTATCGGAAATCCGACGGGGGGTCAAACACATAAACGTAAAGCGCGCGGCGGCCATCACACTTTGCGGCGGAAATACGCGATCGTCTCCACCAGCCCTTGCGCGAGCGGCACCTTCGGCTCCCACCGGAGAAGTTTGCGCGCTTTCGCGATGTCGGGCTTGCGCTGCTTCGGGTCGTCCTGCGGCAGCGGCCGGAAAACAATTTTACTCCTCGAACCAGTGGCGCGGATGATTTCCTCGGCGAATTGCAGCATCGTCAGCTCCGTCGGGTTCCCGATGTTCACCGGCAAATGATAATCGCCCATCATCAGCCGGTAGATGCCCTCGATCAAATCCGAGCAGTAACAAAAGCTCCGCGTCTGCGTGCCGTTGCCAAAGACGGTGACAGGCCGGTTCTTCAACGCCTGGCTGATGAACGCCGGCACCACGCGGCCGTCGTTCGTCCTCATGCGTGGCCCGTAGGTGTTGAAGATGCGGACGATGCGCGTCTCGATCCGATGATAGTTGTGATACGCCATCGTCATCGCCTCGGCGAAACGCTTGGCCTCGTCGTAGCAGCCTCTCGGCCCGACCGTGTTCACATTGCCCCAATACTCCTCCGGCTGCGGATGCACGATGGGATCGCCGTAAATCTCGGAGGTTGACGCGAGCAAAAACCTCGCGCCCTTCTCGCGCGCCAGACCGAGCGCCTTGTGAGTGCCGAGCGAGCCAACTTTCAGCGTCTGGATCGGCAGGTGCAAGTAATCCACCGGGCTGGCCGGCGACGCGAAGTGCCACACAAAATCCACCGGCTCGTTGAGGAATATAAATTCCGTCACGTCCTGCTGGATGAATCGGAAGTTCGCATTGCCCGCAAGATGAACAATGTTGTCCACCGAGCCGGTGACGAGGTTGTCCATCGCGATGACGCGGTGCCCGCGCTTGAGCAGCAGGTCGGACAAGTGCGAACCGAGAAAACCGGCGCCGCCGGTCACGACGGAGATGGGCTGCGTGGGCTTGGAGGCGCGTTTCTTCGGGGCCATAGATGCGCGCGGAGTGTCGGGGTTCGACTCGTTCCTGTCGAGTTCAACTTGCCTTGCAACGGGGAAGGCGAAACCCGGCGCATCCGTTCAGCCGCGCACCGGGCTAAATCTTTGGGGAAGATTCGAGCATCTTACGCGCGTTGCGGATTTTTTTGTCAAAGATTTCGCGCATCATCGGCAACATCTCGCGCAGCCGCTCACAAAGACGGATGACTCCGCTCCAGTCCTGTCGTTCCTCAAGCGTGCGCAGTGCCTCCAGACCGGCGGCCTTGATCGCAAACAAATCAGTCGGCTCGTCATCCTTTTTGTTCGTCTCGTAGATGACGTTGAGCAAATGATCCATGGACTCCTTCGGTTTCTTGAGCTTCTCCAACGCAAGCCCGAGACCAATCTCCGCCATGCTGCGCGTGTGCAGGTCTGCGCCGGGCCAAGCCATCGCCTTGAGATATGCGTTCGTCGCGTTTTGATAATGGACCGGCTGCAGCGCCGAGTCTGAAACCGTGTTTGCACGGGCGAAGTGGGCGTCGCCGATCTTGCCCATCGCGCGCGGCGCCAGAGCGTTCGAGGGGAATATCAAGTTGTTGGTGATCACGGCCCACGCCTTGATGGCGTCGCCAAACCGCTCAACGCCTTCGAGGCTCCCTTCAAAGTAGGTGTCCCCCAGCGCGAAGTAAGCCGCGGGCAACACTTCCTGCGGACACTTCGGGTCGTTGATGAGCGTGAGGAAATAGTTCGTCGCGTCCTTGTAGCCCTGCCGGAAGAACGCTGCGCGCCCCGCCGCGAGCCGCGCCTCGAACGGCAGCAGACCGGACTGCCAGTTCGTGTTCTGGAACACGCGCTGGTAATTCGCCTCCGCCACGTCGTAGGCGCCCTGGTTGAAAAAGAAATTGCCCAGCCACATCTGCGCGAGCGGCGCATTCGTGTCCGCCGGGAAGCGTGCCACAAAATTCGTGAACTGCCTCACCGCGTTCGTCACATCGCCGGCCTGATAGATCAGCGACGCGCGCTCGAATTCCACGCTCGGCAACGCGGCGTTCGTCTTGTAGAGCGCGACCCACTCGTTGAGTTTCGCGGCGGCGCTGGCCCAGTCGTGCTCCTGCTTGTAAGTCCGGGCGATTGCAAGGTTCGCCTCGGGCGCCAGCGCGCTGTTGGGAAAATGCGTGATCAAATCCTGGAACAGCACGCGCGCCTCGGCAGGCTCGCCGCGATGGTTGAACGCCTGGCCGAGCAGCAGCAGGCCGCGGTCGCTGAAGAAACTGTCGGGATACCAAAGCAGGATTTTTCTCGCGGCATCCTCGGCGCTCTTCAAGTCGCCCGCCGCAATCGCGGCGCGGACAATCTTGTAGAGCACCTGGTCAAACAACGTGCTCTTCACGCGCTCGAAGTCCGCGAAGTCGGCAAGAATGCGCGAAAAATTGGTGATCGCGTTCGTGTAATCCTTCTGGAGCATCTGCGCCTCGGCGAGCTTGTAGCGCGCGACGGCCTGCTCCTCGGACTTCGGCAGCCGCTCCGCCGCCACGTGGAAATCCATCAAGCTCTCGCCCTCGCGACCCTCGTTCCACAGCACCCAGCCGCGAGTGTAATGCGCGCGGCCGAGATACGGACTGTTCGTGAATCCGGTGATGACCCTCGTCGCATTCGTGAGCGCCATCGCGAGAAGATTCGTCGCTGCGGGTGGTAGCGCATTTGTCGCCGTATCGGTGAGCGCGAAAAACTCTTTCAACCGCAACTCGCCAAGCGTGGCCTGCGCGAGGTCGAGCGCGGGGTCCGCCGGGCTTTGCGCGGAGAAATCCTCCAGCATGTGGATGGTGTCGGCGACCTTGTTCTGCGCGAACGTCAGCTCGATGTTCTTGAGCAGCGCCTGGCGGCGGAACTCCGGCGGCACGTTCGTCGTGAGGTTCGCCGAATAGGCCGCGATGGCGTCGTCGTAACGACCGAGCTTGCTCAGGATGCTCCCGCGCAGCACGGCCGACTCGGCTTGATAACGCGAATCCTTCGCGGACTTTGCGAGAGCAAGAAGCTGCGTCGTGTTCGCAAGCGCGTCGTTGTCGCGGCCGTCGGCCTGTTGCAGCCGGCACAACACATACTGTCGCCGCCACGCGAGGTCCGGCGCGAGCCGGGCCGGATCGAGAAGATTCAGAGCCGTCTCGCCCGCCTTGTAATCCCTGAGTTCCAGCAGCGTTTCCGCGAGCAGCAGGCCGCCGCGCGCAACCCACTCGTCGCGCGGCTTTGCCCTCGCCGCGCGCTGGAACGCGCCCGCCGGCGGCTGCAGCAACTCGACCACTCGTTTCAATTCGCCAAGTTTTGAGCGGCACAGCGCCTCGCTGTAACTCGCCGCAAGCACGCGCGGCGAATTCATGAACGTGTTGACAAGTTTTGCGTAAGCCTCCGCTGCGGACGCGAATTTTCCGCCGAGGAACAGCGCCTCGCCGAGCCAGAACTGATATTCGTCCGCGAGCTTGCCGTTCTGCGGGAGGTTTGCCGCGAGCAGTTCAACCGCACCGGCCGAGTTCGTCATGTAGTATCGTGATCGCGCCTGAAACAGGATCGCCTCGCTGCGCCGTTCCGACATCGGGAAATTTTTTGCGAACTCGCCGAACTCGCGCTCCGCCCGCTCGTAGCCGAGCACGCCGTCTTGAAACGCTTTCGACGCCGCATCGAACGCGCGCCGCTCCTCGGGCGACGCCGCCGCAAAGAGATATTGCGCGAACAGGCAAAGCAGCACGGCAACGCCAAGCGCGCGCCTTGAAATGGAGTGCTGTTCGTTCACGTCACGCATTTATCCGACACGCGGCGCGAGGATTCGACTCAAAAATTGGCCCGTGTGACTTGCAATGACGCGCGCGATGACTTCCGGCGGGCCTTCCGCCACGATTCGCCCGCCGCCGTCGCCGCCTTCGGGGCCGAGGTCAATCACCCAGTCCGCACACTTGATCACGTCGAGGTTGTGCTCGATGACGAGCAGCGTGTTGCCCGGCGCGCGGAGTTTGAACAAAACTTCCAGCAGCTTGCTCACGTCATGGAAGTGCAGGCCGGTCGTCGGTTCGTCGAGGATGTAAAGCGTGCGGCCCGTTTGTTTGCGCGAGAGTTCCGAGGCGAGCTTTACGCGCTGCGCCTCGCCGCCGGAGAGCGTTGTGGCCTGCTGGCCGAGCCGCACGTAGCCGAGGCCGACCTCGGCGAGCGTGAGGCACGGATCGTAAATCTGCGGCACGGCGCGGAAAAACGTCACCGCCTCGTCCACCGTCATGTCGAGCACGTCGGCGATGTTCATGCCCTTGTAGGCGATTTCGAGCGTCTCGCGGTTGTAGCGTTTGCCGGCGCACGCCTCGCACGTGACATACACCGGCGGCAGGAAGTGCATTTCAATTTTGATCAACCCGTCGCCTTCGCACTTTTCGCAGCGGCCGCCTTTCACATTGAAGCTGAACCGGCCCGCGTCGTAGCCGCGCACCTTTGCCGCGGGCAGCTTGCTGAACAAATCGCGGATCGCATTGAACATGCCCGTGTAGGTTGCCGGGTTGCTGCGCGGCGTGCGGCCAATCGGCGACTGGTCAATCACAATGACCTTGTCGAGGTTCGCGACGCCGCGAAGCTCGCGGTGCGCGCCGGGCCGCTCCTTCGAGCCGAACCATTGCCGGAACAGCGCGCGCTGCAAAATGTCCACAACGAGCGTGCTCTTGCCGCTGCCGCTCACGCCGGTGACGCATGTGAGCGTGCCGAGCGGGATGCGCGCGTCCACGTTTTTCAAATTGTTCTCCGTCGCGCCGAGCACTTCGATCCAGCCGCGATCTCGCGACGGGGCAACGCGTTTTTTTGGAATGGGAATGCTGAGTTCTCCGTTGAGATAACGGCCGGTGAACGAGCGCGGACTCGCAAGAATGTCCGCGAGCGCGCCCTGTGCGACGAGTTCGCCGCCGCGCACGCCCGCGCCGGGGCCGAGGTCAATGATGTGGTCGGCGCGGCGGATCGTGTCCTCGTCATGCTCGACAACGAGCACGGTGTTGCCGAGGTCGCGGAGGCCTTCGAGCGTGGCCAGCAGGCGCTCGTTGTCGCGCTGGTGCAGCCCGATGCTCGGCTCGTCGAGGATGTAGATGACGCCGACGAGTCCCGCGCCAATCTGCGTCGCGAGCCGGATGCGCTGCGCCTCGCCGCCGGAAAGTGTGCCGCTCTCGCGGTTGAGCGTGAGGTAGCCGAGGCCAACGTTTTTGAGAAAGCCGAGCCGCGCGCGGATTTCTTTGATAAGATCACCGGCGATTTTCTGCTGGAACTCGGTGAGTGCGAGCGAGGCGAAGAATTCATCCGCCTTCTCGACGGACAACGTGCATACGTCCATGATGGAGAGGCCGGGAATTCGGGAAGTTGTATGGTTCAAGTTTTCAGTTTTGAGTTCCTGAACACTTGAAACCTGAAACTTGAAACTCTCGTCGCCAAGCGTCACCGCGAGCACTTCGGGCTTCAGCCGTTTGCCGCCGCAGGCGTCGCAGTGCTGCGGGGCCATGAACGCCTTGAGCCGGTTCTTCGTGAACTCGCTTTCGCTCTCGGCGTAGAGGCGTGCGAGGTTTGGCATCACACCCTCGAAGGGCCGCGTGATCTTGCTCATCTTGCCGGCGCGCATGAAGTTGAAGCTGATTTCCGTCTCGCCCGTGCCGTGCAGGAGCACGTTGCGGAACTCGGCGGGCAGCGTCTTGAACGGCACTTCGAGACTCACACCGTAATGTGCCGCGAGGCCGCGCAGCAGCGCCTTGTAATACACCACCATCCGCTTGCCGCCGCGCCGCCACGGGAGAACCGCGCCGCTCTCCAATGACTTTTCCAGATCCGGCACGACGAGGCCGGGATCGAACACGAGTTTCTGCCCAAGCCCGTGACAAACCGGGCACGCGCCGAACGGAGAGTTGAAGGAGAAATGCTTCGGCGTGAGCGTGTCGAAACTTTTGCCCGTCGCGGGCGAATACATCCGATTCGAGTGGAGAGTTTCAGTCCAAATGCTTGCGTCGAGGGTCGAGGGTCGAGAGTCGAGTGCCGGACGTATTTTCTGGGCCTCGACTCTCGGCTCTCGGCTCTCGACCTGCGGGTCTTGGTGCAGCACGAGCACGCGGCCTTCGCCCCATTTCAGCGCGGTTTCCACGGAGTCGGCGAGGCGCACGCGGATTTTGTCATCAATGACCAGGCGATCCACCACCACGTCAATGTCGTGCTTCAACTTGGGATCGAGCTTCACGCGGACGTTCGCGGCGAGCTCGACAAATTCACCGTCCACGCGCGCGCGCACGAAGCCTTCGCGGGCGAGCCGCTCGATCACGTCGCGGAACTCGCCGCGTCCATCGCGAATGACGGGCGCGAGCAGCATCACACGGGACTTCATCGGCAGCGCGAGGATTTTGTCCACGATCTCGCTCGTGCTTTGCGCGCGGATGGGCACGCCGGTTTCGGGGCAGTGCGGCTGGCCGAGGTGCGCGAAAAGCAGGCGCAAATAATCGTAAATCTCCGTCGTCGTCGCGATGATCGAGCGCGGGTTCGAGCCAGAACTGCGCTGCTCGATGGCGATGGTCGGCGAGAGACCTTCGATGTAATCCACGTCGGGCTTTTCAAGCTGGTCGAGAAATTGCCGCGCGTAGGCCGAGAGCGACTCGACGTATTTGCGCTGTCCCTCGGCGTAGATCGTGTCGAAGGCGAGCGACGACTTGCCGCTGCCGCTCAGGCCGGTGAGGACCACGAGCCGGTCGCGCGGGATGGACAGCGTGAGGTTCTTGAGGTTGTGCTGCCTCGCGCCGCCGATTCGTATTAAGCCCTGTGCCATGCGTCAATTTTCCCAAATGGGCATCCAGCCATCTTAACGCGGAGGTGTCGCGAATGGAAGCCCGCGCGTCGCGGAAAATTTCTTCACGCCTTTCGGCTGGCTTGGGCGGTGCAGGCCCGTTAAAGTTCCCGGCGCATGAGCAGAGAAGTTCTCGGCATCCACCAGAAGGCGCTTCAAATCAACCTCGACGCCGCGCAATACGGCACGTTCGTCGAGATCGGCGCCGGGCAGGAGGTGGCGCGGTGGTTTTTCCGCGTCGGCGGCGCAAGCGGCACGATTGCGAAAACGATGTCGGCCTACGACATGACGATCAGCGACGCGATCTACGGGCCGTGCGAACGCTACGTCAGCCGGCAGCGGCTCGAAGCCATGCTCGAGCGCGAATACGAGCTGTTGCTCGAACGGCTCGAATCCAAGCGCGGGGACAAGACGAAGTTTTTTATTTTTGCCGACACGGTCGCGACGCGCGGCTTCAAGTCCGGCGCCGAGGGCCACGGCTGGCTGGGCGTTCGTTTCCAGACCGAGCCTCGCGGCGAGCCGTCGCAAATCCTGCTGCACACCCGCCTGCTCGATCCCGAAACCGTGCAGGAGCAGGAGGCGCTTGGCGCGCTCGGCGTGAACCTCATCCACAGCGCGATGTATCTTCACGCAGACCCGTTCGCGCTCGTGGACTCGCTGCTGGACAACCTCACCTCCGAACGCATCGAGGTGGACATGATCAAGTTCAGCGGGCCGAAGTTCACCGGCGTGGACAACCGCATCATGGCCCTGCAGCTCGTGCAGAAGGGCCTGACGAAGGCCGCCATGTTCACCGCCAAGGGCGAGGTCGTCCGCCCCGCCGACGAACTTTACAAGAAGTGCATCATCGTCGAGCGCGGAAGTTTCAGGCCCATCACGCACATCACGCTCGATATGCTCAACTGCGCCACCGGCATGTTTGTGCAGGAGCCGAAGGTGCAGGGCGAGGACGTGATGGTGCTCATGGAGATGACACTGAAAAATCTCACCGACGGCGACAAGCCCGTGGATCACCAGGATTTCCTCGCGCGCGTGGACATCCTCAGCGCGCTCGGCAAAAACGTGCTTATCTCCAACTATCTCGAATACTACCGGCTCGCGGGCTACCTCTTCCTCTACACAAAAAAAATGATCGGCCTCGCGATGGGCGTGCCGAGTTTGCGCGAGGTTTTCGATGAGAAATACTACACGCACCTCGAGGGCGGCATTCTCGAATCCTTCGGCCGCCTTTTCAAAAACGACCTCAAGCTCTACGTCTATCCGCTCCAGGAGCCGAAGACCGGCGCGCTCATCACCGCCGGCAATCTCCGCGTCGCGCCGAATCTCCGCCATCTCTACGCCTACCTTGTCGAGAACCGCTTCATCGAGAGCCTGCGCGATTACAACGAGGCCTACCTGCCGATTTTCTCGCGAGACGTGCTCTCCAAGCTCCGCGCCGGCGATCCGTCGTGGGAAGCCGCCGTGCCGCCCATCGTCGCGCAGATGATCAGGGAACGCCGCCTCTTCAACTACAAGGCGCCCGGCGAACTTGCTGTGCCGCCCGCGGCGAACTGATCCCGTCATGAGCTGGCTCTACCGCGCCTGCGCCCGGCCGCTTCTCTTCTCGTTCGACTCAGAGGCAATCCACAACCTCACCCTCGACACGCTCGGCCGCGTCGGACGGAGCGAATTGATGTGCGACGCGCTCGCATCGTTTTTTGCCGCGCCGCAATTGCCGGTCGAGGTGTTCGGTTTGAAATTTCCAAATCCTGTCGGCCTGGCCGCGGGCATGGACAAACGCGCCGCCGCCGCGCCCGCGTGGCACGCGCTCGGCTTTGGCTTCAGCGAACTCGGCGGCGTGACGTGGCACGCGCAGCCCGGCAACGAACCGCCGCGCATGTTTCGCGCGGTCGCCGACGAGGCGCTCGTGAACCGCATGGGCTTCAACAACGGCGGCGCGGAAGCGATGGCCGCGACGCTCGCGGAGTGGCGCGCGCTCGGTCGCTGGCCCGCGCATCCCGTCGGCATCAATCTCGGCAAATCCAAAATCGCCCCGCTTGAAAAAGCAGCCGAGGATTACGCGAACTCCTTCCGCGCACTGCGCGAACACGCGGACTTCTTCGTCGTCAACGTGAGTTCTCCGAACACGCCGAACCTGCGGCAGCTTCAGGACAAGGCGGCGCTCGACGAAATTCTCGCCGCACTTCAAGAAATCAACTGCGCAGGCGAGAGGCGAGAGGCGAGAGGCGAGAGGCAACAAGCATCCGGTGCCTCCGCCTCTCCGCCCATCGCCCATCGCCCATCGCCCATTCTCGTCAAAGTCGCGCCCGATCTTTCGTTCGAGGCACTCGATGAAATCCTCGAACTCGCCGGCCCGCGCCGCCTCGCCGGCATCGTCGCGACGAACACCACCATCACGCGGCCCGCGACGACGGACGAGTCGTGCCAGCGCACCTACTCGCAGACTGGCGGGTTGAGCGGCCGTCCACTGCGCGCGCGCTCGACGGAAGTGGTGCGGCATCTCTTCCGGCAAACGCGCGGTGCGCTGCCCGTCATCGGCGTCGGTGGCATTTTTAGCGCGGACGACGCGTGGGAAAAAATCACCGCTGGCGCGTCACTCGTGCAGGTCTACACGGGGCTGGTTTACGAGGGGCCGGGCATCGCACGCGACATCGTGAGCGGTCTGCGCGAGCGGCTTGAACAAGCCGGCCTGAGCGAACTCAAACAGGCCATTGGAATTACTGCGCGGGATTAACCGCAAACGCACCAAGAAAAACTGCCGCGATTGCTGACTTTTCGTCTTGGCGGTTCAAGGAAACGTCGTCTTGTCCTCGCACGGTTCCAGTTTCGCAATCTGGCGCATGAGTTCCTCGGCGATCTCCTGGTAAATTTGCTTGAGGCGCGGCTTCGAGCACGTCTTCGCCTCGGCACGTTCCTTTTCGAACATCATCGGGTGGCCGTATTTCACGGTCACTGCGTGTGGACGCGGAAACTTCCCGTGCCGCGGCCACGCGTCGAACGTGCCCCACACGCGCACCGGCACGACGGGCGCGGCGGACTTGATGATGGTCAGCCCGACGCCCGGTCGCGCGGGCTGGAGTTTGCCGTCGCGCGTGCGAGTGCCTTCAGGAAAAAGGATGATGCCGCCGCCGTTGAGAAGCCGGTCGAGGATGCCCTTGAGTCCCGCCGCGCCGCCGCCTTCGCGGTCCACGGGCACGACATTCAAAGAACGCAAATACGCGCCGAAGAGCGGCCAGCGGAAGAGCGTGTCGCGCGCGAGGTAGTTGATGCCACGCTTGAGTCCCGACCCGATGAGCGGCGGGTCGAGGTAGCTGGCGTGGTTCGCCGCGAGGATGACCGGCCCGGTGAGCGGCACGCGTTCGGGATGAAACACGCGCCAGCGGAAATACGTCGCGAAGACGAGCCGGCAAAGGCTCCAGGTCAGG
The DNA here is from genome assembly GCA_964589935.1 of uncultured Verrucomicrobiota bacterium. GTDB lineage: Bacteria > Verrucomicrobiota > Verrucomicrobiia > Limisphaerales > VHCN01 > VHCN01. The sequence goes on from CAZPVD010000013.1 coordinate 15,486, forward strand.
TAGTAACTCGGATTCATGCCGGCGGCCATGGCGAATCAAGCCGTCACCGGCTGCAACTCCACCTTGCGGCCCAGCTTGCGCTCCAACTCAGTGACGATGACCTCGCACGTCTGCGGGATCGTCTGCTGCGAATTATCTATCACCATCGCGCCGAGCGGCACCATGAGCGGCGCGGCGGCGCGCTGGCTGTCGCGATGGTCGCGCGCGGCGAGATTCTCGGAAACGCCCTCAGCGGCGCGGCGGCGGTTGCGCACGGCAAGCGAGGCGTCGAAATAAAACTTGAAGTCCGTCTCGGGAAAAACATTCGAGCCGATGTCGCGGCCCTCCATGACGAGGCTGCCGAACTTCACACACTCGCGCTGCTTTTCTTTCATCCACTCGCGCACCTTCGGCACGGCGGCGACGTGTGGCACGGCGGCGCTGGTTTCGGCGGTGCGGATTTCTTTCTCTGGAAAATAGCCATCCACCAGCAGGCGCACGCGGCCCTCCACGCACACGAGCGAGGTTTTCCACTTTCGGCAGAGCGCGGCGACGGCCTTGGCGTCGTTCACGTCCGCGCGCTGCTGGAGGCAGTGCCACGCCAGCGTGCGATACATCGCGCCGGTGTCCACATAGACGAAGCCGAGCAGCCTCGCGAGGTGGCGCGACGTGCTGCTCTTGCCGCTGGCGCTCGTGCCGTCAACCGCGATGACAATCGGTGAGTTCAATGTTTCAAGTTTCAAGTTCAAAGTTCATTCGATCCGCCCTCGTCGTCATCCTCCTCCTCGGTTCGATTTGACTCACGAGGACGACGGTTTCATTCCGCAAACAACTCCTCCATCGCCAGCTTCCGGCCGGTGCGGCCGTCGAGGATGGTTGCGCCGAGGCCGCGCGGCGGCGGCGTGGCGAGCTTCTGGAAAAAATTCGGGAACGTCTTCTTCACGCACGCGGGATTCTTGATTTTGATGCCCGGCACTTTCAAGCCGAGAACCGCGAAGCACATCGCCATGCGGTGGTCGTTGTAAGTCTCGATCTCCGCGCCGTGGAGCTGCGACGGAAACACCGTGAGCGTGTCGCCCTCCTCGACGACCTTCGCGCCGCACTTGGTCAACTCCGTGCGCAACGCGACCACGCGCTCGCACTCCTGCACGCGCAAACGGCCGAGGTCGGTGAAACGCATTGACAACACAGCGAAGGGCGAGAGAACGATCGCTGTCATTATGCTGTCGCCTAAATCCGTGGCGCGCGAGACTGGTTTCTCGTCCTGAATAGCAACGAATTCCTTGAGCCCCTCATCTGGCTGCTCGTTCTCGCGAGCCGACCAGAGACCAAGCCGCAATGACGAGTTCAGCAGCAAAGCAGCCACAAAACGTTCGTCAACCTGCCAACCTGATTGGGGCCAGTGAGCCACCTTTACGGGATCAAGATGTGTCGTGCGAACCTCAACTCCGAACTGTTTCGAATACTCCATGAACTCTGGACATCGTATCAGATTCGCTGCCGCAAAGAAATAACTCCCGCTGCTCGCATCCGGCTCGATTTGAAACTCGCCGCCGCGCATCGGGAACGCCTTCACGAGTTCGCGCGTCATAGTCACGTAGGGCATCTCGTCGTCGTTCGCGCCGGTGACTTCGATTTCCCAGCCACCAACGTCAGCGCACAGCAACAGCGCACTGGCAAACTGCGAGCTTTCCTCGACGCTCACCGAACAAGATTTGGTAGGGACGCGCTGCCGCGCGTCCTGGCCGACCGGCAGGTCGGCCTTACCGCCATAAATTCGCACCGGCAGCTTGTCATTTCCCTTTTCCGACTCGACGCGGTGGCCAAGCTGGCGCAGCGCGGCGAAAAGCGCGGCCTGCGGGCGCTCGCGCATCCGCGGCACGCCGTCCAAGCGATACACGCCGCTGCCGAGGCAGACGAACGCCGCGAGAAAGCGCGCCGCCGTCCCCGCGTTGCCGACGAACAGTTCGAGCGGCTGCTCCGCTGTGCCGCCGCGCGGGACTTCGCCGCCTTTGCCATAGACGGTGATGGTGCGGTTGCACGCCTCGTCCGGGTCCGGCGCGACGTTGACCATGAAGCCGAGTTCCTGCAAACACTCGGCCATCACCTGCGTGTCCTCGCTCCAGAGCGCGCCGCGCAGCACGGTCTCGCCGTCGGCGAGCGCGGCGAGGATGAGCGCGCGGTTGGTGATGCTCTTGGAGCCGGGCACGGTGATTTCCGCGCGGACAGGCGCGGCGAGCGGGACGATCTCGATGAGTTCGGGCAGCGGCATTTCGCGGAATCGCGGCAGGACACGCTCGCCATTCCGCGCGGGTTTGGCAATGCGTTTCCGGCGGGCGGGGGTTCAAATCGCGCTTTACATCGCGGCGATGTCGCGTAGGCTCGCAGCAGACAACCAATCGGCGCAATTATGTTGACGAAATCCTCCCTCCTCGGCGCGCTCGCGGCCGTGGCGCTGTTCTCGGCCGGCTGTGAAGGCATGGAACGCAAGCTGGGCCGCGGCATGATGAACGCGACTGAGATTTTCCGCGGCGGCGAAATGATGCGCTCGATCGAACAGACGGCGCTGTATGACGGGCCGGAGATGGGCTACACGGTGGGCTTCGTGCGCGGATTCGACCGCACGTTCATCCGCACGATGCTCGGCTTCACCGAGGTCATCACATTCCCGATTCCAACGCCGACGTATGATCCGATTCCGTTCCCCACAGGCTGGATGCGCGATCCCTACACGCGCCTGCCGGTCGAACCATTTGCGACTGTCGCGGCGTATCCGGAAAATTTCCGCCCCGGCTTGATCGCCGACTCGATATTCTTCACCGACACGCACATTGGCTTCAGCGGCGGCGAAGTGGCGCCGTTCATCCCGGGCAGCCGTTTCCGCGTGTTCGATCACTGAGCCGCAAGGCTTTCACGGCGCCAGCACCCGGTGTTGGCGCCTTTTTGCTTGATGCCCCTCGCCAAGACATCGCCCTGCAAGGTCAACCTGCTCCTCAATATCCTCGCGCGACGGCCCGACGGGTTTCACGAGCTGGAAACCATCATGCATCCCGTGCCGCTGTGCGATGAACTTGAGTTCGAGAAGGCCCCGCGCGGCATCCAACTCACGTGCAGCGACACGACGCTGCCCACCGACGGCAACAACCTCGTGCATCGCGCGGCGCAGGCATTCCTCCGCGCGGCAGGCGTGCATGACGGCGCACGAATCCATCTGCACAAGCACATCCCCAAGGCCGCCGGCCTCGGCGGCGGCAGCGGCGACGCGGCCACAACGCTGCTCGGTTTGAACGAACTGTTCGGCCATCCGCTTGCGCCCGCAAAGCTGAACGAAATCGCCGCGACACTCGGCTCCGACGTGCCGTTTTTTCTTCAGGACAAACCCGCGCTCGGCACGGGACGCGGCGAGCGCATCGAACCGCTGGAGCCGTTCGCGGCGTTGCGCGGCGCGTTCATCCTGCTCATCCATCCGGGCTTCGGCATCTCCACGCCGTGGGCCTACAAGCAGCTCGCGAAATTTTCCGACGCCGTGAACGGCCGGCCCGGCCGAGCGAGAAAACTCATCGGACTTCTTCGCGGCGACGATCTCGCCGCGGCCGGCACGGAATTTTACAACTCGCTCGAAGCGCCCGCGCTCCACAAGTTTCCGCTGCTTGTGCTGTATCAGGAATTCCTCAAGTCGAACGGCGCGGACACCGCGTTGATGAGCGGCAGCGGCTCGACGACGTTCGCGTTGATTCGCGGGAAAACAAACGCGGAGCAACTGCAGGAGAAGTTTCGCGGCAAGTTCGGCGACTCCGCGTGGACCGCCATCGTCGCGCTGTAAGACAGGCTACTTCGCCTTTTTGAGCGAGGAGAGAAATTCGACTAGGTCCACCAATTCCTGCGTCGTCATTGTCTGTTGCAAACCGGCGGGCATGATGGACAATTTCGACTGCGTGCGCTTCGCGATATCGGCCTTTTTGTAGCGCGTGACGAGGCCGCCGACGATTTTCACCGCGAGTTCTTCCGCCGCGTCGCTGACGATCAGGCCAAAGGTTTCGTCGCCATTCTTCAACTCCACGTTCCACGCCTCGAAGCCCATTGAGATGCCCGCGCTCGGGTCGAGGATCGCCTCGTAAAGCGCGTCCTTGCCAAGCTTCGCGCCGATCTCGGAAAGCTGCGGGCCGAAGTCCGTGCCCTTGCCGTTGACGACGTGGCATTTTGAACATTGCGAAATCTCCCGGAAGAACACCGCCTCACCGCGCTTCGCGTCGCCGGCCATCTTCAACAGCTCGCCGACCGGCGGCAGCGGCTGCGCGTTCTGCGCGGGCGGCAGCGGGAGAAGTTTCGCGGCCTCGGCCTTGAGTTGCGGCCAGCGCACGGCGTTCAACTCCGCGCTGGCGGTGAACTTCAAATCGTCGGCGAGCTTCGACTCACGCGCGAGCTTGAGCACTTCGCCTGCGCCATCCTGCGTGCGAGCGAGCGCGCGCACCGCAGCCTTTCGCGTGACGGCGTCGCGCTTCGCATCGCTGATGAGTGGCAGCAGCAGCGGCACGGTCTGACGGTCGGCGGTGTTGCCGAGCGCCTGCACGATGCCGGCAGCATTCGTGCTGGCGAGCGCGGCGGCGAGCGCGGCGGCGTCCTTGCTGTTGAGCACGAGCCGCGCGGCGGTGACGCCGGCCTCGTCATCGGGATTTTTCGCGGCGACTTCGAGCAAGCCGGCGTTCTGGTCAGCAAGCTTGAACTGCTCGACGAGCTTCACAAAACGCGGCGTGCCACGCGTGGCGGCGAGCACTTTGCCGAGCGCCTCGCGCAGACGTTCGTTGGACTTCACCTGATCCGGTTCGAGCCGGCTCAACGCTTCGATCATCGTGTCCACACGCGCGGGATCGAGCGGCTGCCCTACAGCGGTAAGCGCGCAGGCAAGCAGGCAGAAAGTGGCGCGAAATTTCATACGATTAAACAAAACTGGCCAGCGCGCAAACGCTGGCCAGCGATGGGAAATGCAAGTCACAGTCCGCCAAGCGCGATGGACGCGAGCGCGTCGTCCTTCTCCTTGCACTTCGGGATGAAGTCCAGCGCGCGCATGAAATGGTCGCGGTCGTTCGCCTGCGTGGCCTTGTCGGTGACGATCTTCGCGAGGAGCGCGGCGGCCTTCGGCGAGCGCGAGCGCCAGATGATGTCGCGGCCGGCGGGCGTGTTCCATTTGTCGCCGACGGCGGCGAGCCAAGCGCCGAAGAATGCGTCGTCCTGCTTGTCCGCGCCGATGCCGAGCGCTTCGAGATACCAGCGATCCTTGCCGTCGTGCTGCTGGGCGAGCTGCGCCCAGACTTTGGCGGCTTCGGGCGAGGTGTTGTGGCGCAGCGCGATGGCGCACTCGCGGCGAACGGACGCGGAGGAATCCTTCGCGAGCTGCTTGGCGTAGGAAATCACGTCGAGCTTGAGCGCGCGTGCGATGCGCAGGCCGGTCAAGCGGATGTCGTCATCCTTGTCCTTGAGCGCGGCCTCGACGTATTTCTTCTCGCTGCCCTTGATGCGGGCGAGCAGTTGCAGCGCACGGGCACGCATCCGCGAATCACTGCCGTTCCAAACTTTGAGCAACTCCTTCTCGGCCTTGCCCTGCATCGCGTTCAGCGTCGTCCACGCGAGATAACGCGTGGCCTGGTTCGGCGATTGCAGCGCAGCGGCCGCGCTGGCGGCAGTGCTCACGTCGAGCTTCGGCACGCTGGGTTTGTTGCCCTTGGGTGCGACGCGATAAACGCGGCCGGTCATGGTTTCCAAATTGCGGTCGGCCATGTTGTGGCCGCCGACGCCCGCGTCGTTCCAGTCCGCGATGTAGAGCGAGCCGTCGGGCGCGACGCACACGTCCGAGGGGCGATACCACGTCTCGGTGCTGGTGAGGACGTTCACGATCTCGGCCTTGTAGCCGGCGCCGTCCTTCTTCGCCGGGTAGGCGCGCACGACGCGCGGGCCGGCGTCGCAGTGGATGACTTGATTGCGGAAAATTTCCGGCAGCAGCTTGCCTTCATACACGATGATACCCGTGGGCGATCCCTGACCCGTATGCAGCAAGTTCGGCACGACGCCGGGGTCGTATTGGTGCCATTCGTAGAAAACCTTGTTGTCCTCGGCCTCGCCCTTCGCCTTGGCCTTGGCCCACGCCTGCGGCCAGCCCGCACCGGTGACTTCGTCGGTGTAGCCGAAGTTGCCAAACTCCATCACGTAGTTAATGCGCACGCCCTTGTTGCCGTCGTCGTCGTTGTCGGACTGCCAGAGCGTGCCGAAGGAATCCACCGCGACCTCATAGTTGTTGCGGAAGTTCCACGCGAGCGTCTCAAACTCGCTGCCGTCGAGGTTGCAGCGGAAGACCATGCCCTGCCGATACGGCTTGCCGGCCGCGTTCACCGTGTTGCCGTCAAGGTCAACGATGGCGTTTCCGTTCTTGTCCTTCAACTCGGTTCCCGCATTGCCGAAGTTGAAATAAAGTTTGCCGTCCGGGCCGAACACAAACGCATGAACGGCATGATCGTGCTGGACGCCTTTGATGCCGGTAAAGAGCAACTCCTTCGTCGGCGGTTTGCCGTCGCCATTGTCGGTGAAGACAAAAACATTCGGCGCGCAGGAGACGATGACCTTGTTGCCGAGCACGCAGACGCCGAGCGCGGCGTTGATGTCGAGTCCCTGATAAAACGTCGTGGCCTTGTTGGCGACGCCGGAGCCGGTGGCGTCTTCGAGAATGACGAGACGGTCGCCGCCCTCGCGCAGCGGCGGGTTGGCCCACTTGCGATAATTGGCGCCTTCGCAAATCCACACACGGCCGCGCGCGTCAATGTCCATGTCCGTCGGGTTGACGACCATCGGTTCGCTGGCGAAGAGCGTGGCCTCCAGCCCTTCCGGCACGGTGAACGTTTTCATCGAGGCCAGCGCGGCGTCGGGACCGAATGAGTGGTCGGGCGCGGGCTGGTTCTTCGGAATCTTGATGTTGACGTTCGGTTGGTCTGCGGCGGAGGCGGCGAGCGCGACGGCAAAGGTGACGGCGAGGATTCGTTTCATAATGGACTGCGGCAAGTTCCGGTCAGCGGCTCAGGACTCGACGCCGCGCTGGAAGGGTGAATTCAAGTGGCAAAAACAGGAGCAGTGGCGGCGCTCAGTGACCCGACTTGGGCAGGCAGCCGACCTTGCCGAACCAGATGACGTAGCCGGCGAAAACCAGGCCGAGGATGCCCCAACTGCCCTTGGGCTGAGTGACCTGGTAGATGCCCCAGCCGAGCACGGCGCCAATGACAACGTAAGCGAGAATAACTTTGAACAATTTCATGGGCGGCGAGAATAGCGTTCCGCTTCCGCCGCGCAAGCCGCAATCTGCGCGTGTTCGCCGTCGAAATTTTTCTCGGCTTTGCGCCGTTTCCCCGTAAATTCACGGCGTCATGTTTGACGCGCTCAAACCCCAGCTCACCGCCGCCGCCGACAAGCTCGCCAGCCTGCGGAGGTTTCTTTGACGTGCCCGCGGCGCAAAAGCGCCTCGCGGAACTGGACGCGTTGATGGCGCGCGATTCCTTCTGGAACAACCGCGAACAGGCGCAGAAATCCATCGAGGAGGCCAACGCCCTCCGCAGGAAAATCGAGCCGCTCTTCGAGGCCGAGAAAAATCTCCTGCACGTCCGCGAGATGATCGAGCTGGGCGAGACCGAGCCGGCGGACGCGCAGGCCAAACTCGAGCGGGAACTCGACCGCGACTTCGCGCAGCAAGCCAGGGATATTGACGCGCTCGAACTGCGCGTGCTCCTCAGCGGCCCGCACGACGCGAACAACTGCATCCTCACCATCAGCGCGGGCGCCGGCGGCACCGAGTCCTGCGATTGGGCGAACATGATGTTCCGCATGTATCAGCGCTGGGCAGAAGGCCGCGGCTGGAAAGTCGAGGTCGAGGACGCGCTGCCCGGCGAAGTCGCCGGCCTCAAGAGCGTCACCGTCCGCATCGAGGGCGAGAACGCCTACGGTTACTCGAAGGCCGAGCGCGGCGTTCACCGGCTCGTGCGCCTTTCGCCCTTCGACGCCAACCAGCGGCGTCACACGAGCTTCGCGAGCGTGGATGTCATTGCCGAGCTTGCCGACGAGGGCGACATCGCCCTTCCGCCCGCCGAGTTGCAGGTGGACACTTACCGCTCCGGCGGCAAAGGCGGCCAGAACGTGAACAAGGTCGAGACCGCCGTGCGCATCACGCACATCCCGACCGGCGTCGTCGCCGCGTCGCAAAGCCAGCGCTCGCAGCACCAGAACCGCGCCACCGCGATGAAGATGCTGCTCGCCAAACTCTACGCGCTGCGCGAAGACCAGAAGAAGGCCGACATGGAACGCTTCTACGGCGAGAAGGGCAGCGTCTCCTTCGGCAACCAGATTCGCAGCTACGTGTTCCAGCCGTATCGCATGGTGAAGGATTTGCGCACCGGCTGTCAGACCAGCGACGTGCAGGCCGTGATGGACGGCGACCTCGATCCGTTCGTCAACGCATGGCTCCGCGCCGGCTGCCCGATGAAACGGATGCAGGGCGTGAAAGACGACGAGGAATGAGAATTCAGGAGTCAGGATTCAGAATTCAGAATCAGCGTGGCGCGCGCGAATGCCACATGCTGAATCCTGAATCCCGAATCCGGACTCCTCCGGCTCCATGAACATTCTCGACACCATCGTCGCGCAGAAGCGGCTCGAAGTGGCGCGCCTGAAAGCAGGCGCGTTCACGCCTCGCGCGGACCGGCGCGATTTTATGGCCGCGCTGCGCTCGCCACGCCGCAGCGGTGTCGCACTTATCGCCGAAGTGAAAAAAGCGTCGCCCTCCGCGGGCGTCATCTGCGAGGACTTCGATCCTGTCCGCATCGCAAAGGAATACGAGGCTGCGGGCGCGAGCTGCCTCTCCGTGCTTACGGACGAAAAGTTTTTCCAAGGCTCGCTCGATTACCTGCGGCAGATTCGCGCGGCGGTGAAGCTCCCGCTGCTGCGCAAGGACTTCATCATTGACGAGCGACAGATCGCCGAATCCACCGAGTTTGGCGCGGACGCGGTGCTGCTCATCGCCGCCATTTTGGACGACGCGGATTTGAACCGCTTTCACTCGCTGGCCGCGCAGGCCGGACTCGCCGCGCTCGTGGAAGTCCACGACGAAGTTGAACTCGACCGCGCGCTTGCCGCCGGCGCGACACTCATCGGCGTGAACAACCGAGATTTGAAAACCTTCAAGGTGGACCTTGCGACGACAGAGCGGCTCGCGGCGCGACTTTCGCGGTCCACGTCTCGCGCGTTGCTTGTCGCCGAGAGCGGCATCCACATCCGGGCGGATGTCGAGCGCTTGCAGCGTTGCGGCGCGCAGGCCATTCTTGTCGGCGAATCGCTGATGCGCGGGAAGGACATTGCCGCGAAGGCGCGGGAGCTTCTCGGCGTCTGACGATTCCGGGCATGAAAACGCCACTGCGAGTGCTGGTTGTCGAGGACTCCGAGTTCGACGCTCGGATGCTCATCAGCGTGCTGCGCCGCGGCGGCTACGAGACGACCTACGAACGCGTCGAGACGGCGGAGGAGCTGACGCAGGCGCTCGCGTCCAAGCCGTGGGATGTCATCCTCGCGGACTACAACATGCCGTCCTTCAGCGCGCCCGAGGCGCTCAAGCTGCTTCAAGAAAGGGGAACGGACATGCCGTTCATCATCATCAGCGGCGGCATCGGCGAGGACATCGCAGTGTCCGCGATGAAGTCCGGCGCGCATGATTATCTGATGAAGGGCAACCTCACGCGGCTTGTGCCCGCGGTCGAGCGCGAGCTGCGCGAGGCCCACAGCCGAGCCGCGCGCCGGCACGCCGAGCAAACCGTCCGCGAGAGCGAACTGCGCTACCGTCTGTTGTGGGAAACCGCCACCGACGCCGTGTTCCTCATGGACAAGGACGGCGTCATACACTTCACGAATCCTGCCGGCGAAGCATTGTTCGGCTACACGCCCGAGGAACTCATCGGAAAAAACTTCACCCTCCTTCTACCCGAACGTCTGCACGCGGAACATCACCAGCGCTTCAGCCGCCTGCTTGATGTCGCCACGGCCAGCGAGTCCAAGCGCCGCATCTTCGAGTCCGTCGGCCTGCGCTGCGACGGCCGCGAGCAGCCCATTGAAGTCGTCTTCAACGACCTCGAGATGCACGGCAACCGGCTCTTCGTCGCGTTCGTGCGCGACATCACGGAACGCAAGCGCGCCGAGGCCGAGTTGCGCGCCAACGAGGAGCAGTTCCGCGTCGCGCGCGAAATCCAGGAGCGGCTGTTCCCAAAAACCGCACCAACTCTTGAAGGCTTCGACATCGCCGGCGTGTCGCATCCCGCCGAGGCCACGGGCGGCGATTACTTTGACTACATTCCGCTTCTGGAGAACGGCCTCGGCATCGTCGTCGGCGATGTGACCGGGCACGGCATCGGCCCCTCGCTGCTCATGGCCGAGACGCGCGCCTACCTGCGCATCCTCGGGTTGAACCGCGCCGATCCCGGCGAAATCCTCACGCGCGCCAACGTCGCGTTGTCGCAGGACCTGAGCTTCGAGCGCTACGTGACGCTGCTGCTCGCGCGCCTCGACGCGCCGCAACGCCTCCTCGCGCACTCGAGCGCGGGGCATCCGCCCGGCTACGTGCTCGCGCCCGACGGCTCGGTGCGCGTCCAGCTCAAGCGCACGGGCATCCCGCTCGGCATCAAGGCCGAGACGCATTACCAGACCGCGCCGCCCGTGCATCTGGAACCGGGCGAAATCGTGCTGTTCCTCACCGACGGCGTGGACGAAGCCATGTCTCCTCAGAACGAACTCTTCGGCGCCGAGCGCACGCTCGCGGTCGTGAAGGAGAACCGCCACCGCTCCGCCGCGGAAATCGTGGACGCACTCTTCAAGGCGATGTGCGCGTTTTCCGGCGACATGGCGCAACAGGACGACTTCACGGCCATCGTCATCAAGGTGAAATAACCCGACTCCGCGCCATCAGGTCTCTTCCCGATGGACATACGTGTTCGTATGAACCAAAACTTCACCCGCCCCGTCCAAAACGGGTGACTGACTGACGCGACAACGTGACCATACGCCCCCTTCAACTTCTTCCGCTGCTGGCATTGCTGGCCTTCGCCGCCGTGTCCGGCGCGGGTTGCCGCACCTACAGCAACCGCGCGCAGAGTGCGACGTGGCAATGGCAGGCTGGCAATTATCAGGGCGCGGCGCAGGACTTCGGTCGGATTGCGGAAAAGCAGCGCGACAACAAGGACACCATCATCTGGCGGCTCGAACAAGGCGCGGCGTTGCGGGCCGCGTGGCGTTATCAGGAGAGCAACGCTGCGTTCGACGCGGCCGAGGCGCGCATCGAGCACTACGACGCCGGCGCGCGCGTCCACGTCGGGCAGGAGGCCGCGGCGATCATAAGCAACCTCGCGAACCTGCCCTACGAGGGGCGCGGCTACGACCGCGTGATGCTCAACGCCTACAAGGCGCTGAACTTCCTCCAACTCGGTGACGTTGAGCGGGCGCGCGTGGAGTTCAACCGCGTGTTGAAGCGGCAGGAGGAAACGCGCGCCGCGAACGAGCGCCGCATCGAGCGCGCCGAGTCCGATTTGAAATCACAGCGGCCGCTCGTGCGCAACGCGGTGCAGCAAACGCGCGACAGCCCGCAGTTCAAGTCGGCGCTTGGCGGCGAGTTTGCGTTCCTCGACCGCTTCAAGGCCGAGGCGGCCTACGTGAATCCCTTCGCGACGTGGGCGTTCGGCGTGTTCCATCTCGCAACCGCCGGCGACGCGAGCGACCTTGAGCGCGCGCACAAGGCCTTCGAACAGGCGCTTGCCGCCGCGCCGCAGAACAAGTTCATCAGGGCCGACCTCGAACTCGTCGAGCAGCGCATGGCCGGCAAGCCGCTGCCCGCGCTCACTTACGTCGTGTTCGAGACCGGGCGCGCGCCGGCGCGCGAGCAGGTGAAGATCGAACTGCCGCTGCTGGTGACGCGGCTTTCCTACATCGGCATGGCGTTCCCGAAGCTGGTCTTCAACGGAAACTACATCAGCTCCCTCAACGTCACCGCCGGTTCCGCGACGGAGACCGGTTCGATGGTGGCGGACTTCGATGCCATCGTGGCGCGTGACTTCAACGACGAGCTGCCGGTCATCGTGACAAAGACGCTCATCTCCGCCGCGGCGAAGGCCACAGCCACCTACACGCTCAACACCGAGGCCGAGCGGCGCGGCGACATCACAGGCCTGCTCGTCAAGATCGGTTCCGCGCTCACACAGATAGCCATCAACATCGCCGACACGCGCACGTGGACGACGCTGCCCAAGCAAATCCACATCTGCCGCGTGCCCACGCCGCCCGACCGCAAGCTCGTCTTCTCCGCGCCGTCCTCGGGGCAGCGCGCGGAGGTTGCAGTTGGCGACGGACTCGTGAACATTGTGTTCGTGAAATCTGTCTCACCCAGCGCGCCCATGATGGTGTCGCAGGCCAAACTCCGATGAAACCAACTCAACTTCTCCTCGTGCTCGCGGGCGCTGCCGCGCTTGCGGGCTGCTCCACCACCGTCAACACCGTCGAACGCGCCCAGCCCGTGGGCGAGCGCGCGATGATCTCCGACAAACGCATCATCACCGACCGCAGCCTCGACCGCGCCGTGCGCATCGTCGGCTTGAGCGAAGCGCAGACGCCCGAGGGTGCCATCAAGGTCCAGGTCGAGGTCTCCAACGCGACGCGCTCGATGAAGAGCTTCAGCTACAAGGTCGAGTGGTTCGACGCCAACGGCGTCCTTGTGGACACGCCCGCGACCGCCTCGATCACGCGCCAGATCGAGGGCAAGGAATCGCTCTTCATCACCGCCGTCGCGCCAACCGCGACCGTGAAAGATTTCCGTTTCAAGTTCATGGAACTTCCGTGACCGCTCCGTTCAACCGCAACCCAAAACTTAAACGACATGAACCCCAAACTCCTCCTCACCGCCACACTCACCGCCGCGCTGCTCGCCGGCTGCACCACCGGCAAAGTCAGCCGCATCGAGGGCACGGGCGACCGCGCCACAACGACCGCCGGCGGCATTGACATCAAGGACTGGCTCACCGCGTCCGAGGCGATGATCAACTCGCTGCTCGGCTCCGGCCGCATCCAGACGCCGCCGAACGCGCCCGCAGTCATGGCCATCAGCCGCATCTCAAACAACACCGCGCAGCAAATTGACACCGACCTGCTCGTGAAAAACATCCGCATCGCGCTCAACAAAAGCGGCAAGGTCGTCACCACCACCACGGTCGGACTCGGCGGCACCGCCGAGGACCCGCTTGCCAAGGAACTCGCCCAGCAGCGCGCCGGCGGCGCACCGGCCAAGCTGCCCGACCCGAACTACACGCTCTCTGGCAAGATCATCGAGGAGCGTCAGGCGAAGGGCAACGAGAAGACCATCTCCTACGTCTTCCAACTCTCGCTCACGGACACGAGCGGCATCGCGGTGTGGGAAGACCAGAAGATCATCTCGAAGTTCTCGAAGCGCACGTTCCTCGGTCTGTGACACAATCACAGCGCCCGTGAGCCCCGCCGGTTCGTCGCGAGCAATAACACGCTTGCGAAGACACAAGCCCATCCGAACCAGTCGCCACAACGATTGTAAAACGTCGGCTGACGGGCTGTGTTCAAAGGCAGCGGAATCTTCACCAGCTTGAAGCCCGCCTGATACACGTTGTCGCTGCCCTCGAAGTGCGTCGAGCGCATCACGCCTCGCGCATCCACCCAGCACGACACGCCGTTGTTCGCGCAGCGCACGAGTGGCAGTCCCGTCTCGACGGCGCGGAACACCGAGTTCGCCGCGTGCTGCCACTGCTCCGCGCTTTCGCCAAACCAGCCGTCGTTGGTGATGTTCACAAGGAAGTCCACGTCCAGCGCCGCGCCTTCGCGTCCGGCGGCGGCGAACACGTCCTCGAAGCAAATCAGCGGCGCGAACCGCGCGCGCGGCTCTTTCATCTCAAATTGCACCGCGCGGTCGCCCGGCGTGAAGCCGTCGCCGACGGGTGAAAGGTATTTGAGGAACGGCAGCCATTTCATGAGCGGCACATATTCGCCAAAGATGACGAGCCTTTTCTTGCGATAACGACCGGCCACCTGCCCGTCGGGCGAGAGGAGAAAGGCCGAGTTGTAGAACTTTGCGTCCTTCGGATCGTCACTGCCCGGTTTGGGCTCCGCGTCGTCCGCGCCGAGCAGCAGCCAAACGCGATGCTTGCGCACCATCTCAAAGATGGACTGCGTCATCGCGTCATCGAGCGCAGGCAGCGCGGCTTCGGGCCACACGAGCAGGTCGGGCTTCGTCGCGAGCGCGTTCTCGGAAAGTTCCATGAGCTTGGCGAAGCGCGCCGCCTTTTCTTTCGGATCCCAGATCATCACCTGCGGAATGCTCGGCTGCACGAGCGCGACCTTGAGTTCGCCGCGCGACGGCAGCGGTTCCGCAAGCCGCGCGAATCCGAACCACAACACCAGCACGACGGCGAGGGCGGGTGCAATCAGCTCGCGCATCCAACGCCAACGTTGCGCGGGCCAGCGTGCTAGCGCGAGCAGCGTGCAGCACAGCGCGACCGAGAACCAGACGACGAGGAATGACACGCCATGCACGCTGGTGAGCGACGCGACTTGAATCAGCGGTAGCATCTGGTGCTGCGTCACTCCGAGCGGCAGCCACGGAAAGCCGGTGAGAAAACGGCAGAGGATGAATTCCAGCGCCGTCCAGAGCGCGGCGCAGGCGAGCGTCCAGATGAAACGCCGAAGCCACGGCGTCTCGGTGAATTGTTCGAGCGTTTGCAGCGGTGCGAGAAGTTTCCAGCACAGCCACAGCCACAGCGCGGGATAGAGAGCGCAGTAGGCGCTGAGCGCGAGCCATGCGAAGATCGGCGCGACCGCCACGGGCATGTGCAGCAGCCAGTAAAGCGCGGCGAGATTGAAGGAAAGTCCGCCGATGAATCCGAGCCGGAATGCGGTGCGCGCATCCTGACCGAGCGCGGTGAAGAGCAGCAGCCCCGGCGCGGCCCACGCGAAGCCCGCGATGTTCAATTTTGGAAACGCCGCCGCAAGCATCAGCCCGGCGACGAGCGCGAGCGCGTAACGGACGCGGGCTTCGGGCGTGAGGACGGGCAGCTTCACCGCGCGCAGCTTGCCGAATCCGCCGCACTGCTGGCAAGGCGCGGTTCAACGGCAATCTTCACAGCCGCCAGCGAAACTCCGGCTTCGCGACGTGGAAGGTTTTACGAAGTTCCGGGCTGCCGCGCGTGAAGATGGCGTAATCGAACGGCTTCTGAAAATAAATCCCCTCTGCGAACCGGCGCAGCCGGTGATTCAGGAGCCAGAGCCAGCTCGTGCCGCGCAGCCACGCCGGCGCGGTCGCGGCCCACGCGCGAAACTCGGCCTTCGCGGGGTCGCCGTAGCCGAGATTGCCGCCTGTGTGCGCGAAGACGCTCGTGAAATGACCGAGCGACGCCATGCGGACGCCGCGTTCGTGCAGGCGCCAGACCCATTCACCGTCGCCCATGCAGCGATAGCGCACGTCAAAAAAACATTTGTGAACGTCCAGCACGCTTCGGCGAAAGAACGTCGCGCACGTCAGCGTCGAGAGCGGCCACACGCGCGTGTGCCACTTCATCGGCGTGAGCACTTTGCGATGAAAGAGGTAGCCGCCCTCCGCATCCACGACGATGGCGTTGGCGAAGAGAACGTCCACTTCGGGATGCTCGTCGAAAAAGGAGCCGACTTCGAGCAGCGCGCCGGGCAGGTATTGCTCATCGCAATTCAGATACGCGAGGATCTCGCCAGTCGAACGGCGCAAGCCACGGTTGATGCCGTCATACATGCCCTCGTCCGGCTCGACGAACGCACGAACGCGCCGGTCCGCACGCAGCCAGTCGAGCGTGCCATCGTCGGAGCCGGCGTCCTGCACGATGTGCTCGTGCTCGACGCCCTGGTCGGCGACCGAGGCGACACAAAGCTTGAGCCATTCGCTATGACGAAAGCTGGGTGTGATGATGGAAAAGCGCACGGTGGCGTGTTGCGTGCTCAATAGCACGCGCCGGGGCGGGCTTCAAGCCATGCGCGAACAATCGGCTCGAATTTCCGCGCGCGGCAGCCTGTTCAATCCCGCAATTGCTCCTTCGCGAGCTGATACGTCTCAAAAAACCGCTGGCCCATGCGTTTTGGGGAGAGGTAATCTTGGACTTGCGCCCGCGCCGCCGGCTCAACTTCGCCACGGCCGAATTGCGGATGCCGGCACGCTTCACGCACCGCCCGCACCAATGCCTCTTCGTTGCCCGACGTAAATAAAATCCCATTCCGTCCGGGAAAAACATAATCCACGATGCCGCCCACCGCGCTCGCCACCACCGGCAATCCAGCCACCACCGCCTCTTTGACCGAGTTCGGGCTGGTGTCCGCGCGGGTCGGGAAAATCATCATTGTTGCACGGGCCATCTCACCTGCGACTTCGGCGGGGGACAGGTTTTGTCTGAATTGAACCCGGTCCCAAAAACCGGCCGAAGTGTGCCGTTTGATTTCCCCGAGCAATTCCGGGTTTGGCGAGCCGATGACAACCAATTCAAACAACAATTCGTCCTTGAGGCGGTCCAGCGCCCCGGCCAGCAAGTCCGCGCCCTTGTGCCGTGAGAACGGGCCGACGAAGATGAAGCGCCGCGGTTCCGTTTGGGGCCGGCGTTCGAGCCGGTGAAAAATCCAGTCTGGCGCGTGCTCGATTTGCAACACGTTCAATTTCGGCCAGCGCTGTTTCAGATACTGCACCGCGAAGGCGGCCTCCGTCGTCACCAGCGGCGCGCGCGGCAGGCTCCATTTTTCCAAACACATCGCAAACCTCTCGTGGCGGTTAAGGCGCACGCGCTCGTTGCACCACGCGAACAACCCCTGCACGGTGGCGACATAGGGATACTTCAAACGGGATGCGACCAGTGCCGCTCCTTGTTCGGTGCCCCAGGCGTGAACCACGTCCGGTCTTATTTGCGCCAGCCGGCGTTTGATAAATATCGTGTCCAGCCAGTAGAAACTTGGCGCGCGGCATCCGCCCGGAACCTTGATGAGATGAAACGTCACGCCATTCCTCTCGAACGTGAGGTCCCGTTTGAACTGCTTGCGAACAACCAGAATGTGCAGCTTCAGCCCGGGCCGGTTTTCCAGTTCACCCAGCAGCACACGCTGCCACGATGCCGGATGCATCCGCGGCAAGGAATGCACCTCGTCCGGGGCGTCGGACAGCCACTCGACCGGAAAAAATGAAAACCACGCGACGGTCAATTGGGGAGTTGCCATTGTGGCCGGATCAATTCCGTTTTCGTTCAAACACCCGCGCCGGATTGCCAACTGCGGTGTGTCCGGCGGGCACGTCCCTGGTCACCACGGCGCCTGCGCCGATGACCGCGCGGTCACCAATCGTCACGCCCTTGAGAATGATTGCCCGCGCACCCACAAACACGCCCCGACCGATTTTCACCGGACGCGCCCCTGCCCGACAGTCACCGCGCCAAGCCCAACCCTCTCCGGGAGTGTGAAAATCATTGTCCATCACCAGCGCGCCTGAACCGAAAATCGTCCCTTCACCGACTTCGATGCTCAGACCGGCACACAGCACCGTCCCGCTCAAACCCACGTCGTTGCCCAGGATCAGCTTCGCCTCCGGCGCCAGTGCCCGCAACACGCATGGCTGCGCGTTGCCAAGCGGGTTTGACCGTGGCGAACTGTTGATTTTGATGCCATTTCCGAGAACGATGCGCCCGCCTTTGGCCACGCTCACCATTGGACGCCCCTGAAATTCCGCCGCGCCTTGAAACTCCACACCCTTGAACCGTGCCTCGAACCGCCACAGCCATGATGCCACGCAGCGCAATCTGGCCGCGAGCGCTCCCAGAAAAGTTGCAGGCGTATGTTGAGGCACAAAACTGTTTGTCTCAAAAAACCGCTCAGATTGCAGGGAAATTTCGTTTCGCGCTCGCGGCCGTCAGCGCGCTGCTTCCACCGGCGCAAACAAACCGATTACCGAAATGCAGTGAAACGGAAAGAGCCGGCGGAACAAGCCGGTCTCCAGCGCGATGGCGGCGCGGTTGCCGAACACCCTTTGCGTCGCATTGCTCAAAACCGGCAGCAGTGTCGCGTCCGCCTCCCATTCCACCAGATGCAGGCCGCAGTGCCGCTCGGCCAGGTTGCGCAGGTGCCAGTGGTCCCACGACTGGAGATGGCCCTCGTTGACCTCGGCCAAATCGAAGCGGCGCTCGCACGCGCGCTGGAGCTGGCGCAGGTTCGGCACGGCCAGCACCACAAACCGCCGCGCGATGCGAGCCAGCTCGCTGAGTGTTTTCTTGGGATTTTCCACGTGTTCGAGCACGTGAAAGCACGCGACGACATCAAACGATTTTGCGCCAAACTGCGCAACCGGATCGGCGGCGTTCAAAAGGATGGCGCGCCCAAAACGCCCCGCCAGACGCGCGCATTCGGGGTCCACGTCGGTCCCAGTGGCGGCGAAGCCAGCCTCGCTCGCCAGCGCAAGCGTTTCCCCGCGGCCGCAGCCGTAGTCAAGCAGTGACAGCCCCGTCGGCGGACAGTGCCGGATCAACAGATCGAGGCCCACGTGCTTCCAGTGCGTTTCGTAGAAGTGCGCGCGGTTCGACGCGGGATCAATCTCGTAAGGCAGATGCTTTATGCCCATTCAAAAAAACGGCCCGATCAAAGGCCAAACCAAGTCAAGCGGATCCAATGCGACATCACGCAAAGTAGATGCAACGCGGTGCATTGCGGCAACACGAATCTCCCGGCTTGGCGGCGCGGCGGCAATGGTCATACTTCGGCCGCAACGCACCGATGATCGCGCAGTTTTTCCTCCGGCTGTATTTTCTCGTTCACGGCACGCTCGGCCTGCCGGGCGCGGGCTGGCTCATCCGACGCATGGTGCGGTTCGTGCCCGGACTGCGCGCGTGCCCGATGGAACTGCCCGGCGTCGGCACCGCGGTGCTCGACTTTCGCGACGAGGCGATGTTTGCCCTCGTCAATCTGCGCCTCGGCGATTTCGGCAACCACGGCCATCTGCTCGCGCTCATGGAACGGTGTCTGCCTCCCGGCGCGGTGCTGTGGGACGTGGGCGCAAACGTCGGTTTCGTGTCGGGCCACTTCGCGCATCCGAGTCACCGGCTCGGCGCGGTCCATGCCTTCGAACCGTCGCCCGGCCCGTTGCGCGTGCTGGAAACGCTGTTTCAAAATCATCCACCCGCGCGCGTGCATCCATTCGGCCTCGGCGAACGGAACGAACAGCTCGTCCTTCGCGCAACGCCGGCGAGTTCATCGAATAGTTCGCTTCACCGGGAATTGAAGGACGCCGTGGACGTGCCGATCGCCATCCGGCGCGGGGACGATGTGCGCCGCGAACTGTCGCTGCCCGCGCCCGACGTGCTGAAGGTGGATGTCGAGGGCTTCGAGCCGCAGGTATTCGCGGGCCTGCGCGAAACGCTCGCGGCCTGCCGGCCCGTGATTTTCTTCGAGCACATCATGCTCTCGGACGAACAACTGCGGCAACTGCGTCCGCCGGACTGCGAGCTTCTGTTCATCCTCGATGACGGGCGGCTCACGGAAGATTTCGCGCTGCGAATGCAAGGCCATGACGCGATTTTTCTGCCGAGGGAAAAATCACATCTGTTACCGCGCAACATGCGCTGAACTTCAGGCGAGCAATTCCATCACGCGCTCCGCAACCGCGCGCGCGCTTACCGTTCCGCGCCAGTGACGGCTGATCGCCGCAGGATCACGCGCGCCATCCCGCCACGCAGCCAGCTCGCGGCTAAGCGCATCGGCAAACACGTTTGCATCCAACGACGGTGCGAGCGTGCCCGAAGCATGTCCGGTGAAGAAGTGCATCGAAGAAATGTGCGCGGGACCGACGACCGAGCAACCGCAGCACAGCGCCTCCGCAGCCGCGATGTGAAAGCTCTCATAGCGCGACGTGACCAGCAAAATCTGCGATGTCTCAAGCTCGCCACGCAACGCATCTGAACCCAAACGCCCGGCGACACGGATGCGTTCGCGCACATCTTGGGAAAGTTTGTTCGTTCGGCATTGAACCTCTTGCTCGCCGGGGCCGACGATGACGGCGCTTGCGTCGGGTTCCGCTTCGAGCGCAAGCGTAAGCGATTCGACCAGCAGCGGCGCATTCTTGAAATGCGAGTCCCAGCGTCCGACGGCGATGATTTTCCGCTGCTTCGCCGCGGCGGTGTTGAGCTTGAATTCCTCGCGCACGGGATGCGGCACCACACGCACGCGCGCGGCCAGCTCGGTGCGGCCCAATTGTGCAAGGAAGTCGCTGAGGCGTTCCGCGGCGCGGGGCGATTCGATTCCGATCACGTCCGCGTGGGCAAGATGCGCGAGCATCCCGGAATCGTGCAGCGCGGGCGCGAAACGAAATGCAAGCGTCTTGGCCAGCGCATACAGGCCGGGCAACGGCGTGTGCCCGTCGCGCGCCAGCGAATACGTGAAACCGAGAAAGTGGCCAAAGCCGGCGCGCGGGCTTTTGCACCCGTCGGAGTCGAGGCGCACCATGAGCTTTGCGCCGCTAGACTTGATGGCACGCGCGACCGGCTCGTAACGCGGCGCGGCCCACGAGTTGAGCACGACGGCGTCGGCGTTCCACTGCCGCCACCACGATGCATCGGTGAATTGATCGGGCCGTCCAAGAATCAGCGGCGGCTCATCCGGCACATGCGGTTCGCCGAGCGCCACGAAACGGGAGTTCACGCCGAGTTCGCGCAGGGCAAGGCAGAGCAAGCCGGCGTCGCGGGCGAAGAAGCCTTGGCTCTCGCCATACAACATCGGCGTGGCGGTGAGGATGGTGCGGTTGGCGGACATGTCGGGCGACGCGGTTATTCAGCGGGCCGCAACGGCGAAAGTCAACGGCGCCACAGGAAGAGTTGGACTTGCCGCGCGAATTGCACGACAACAGTGTCGCTCAGAGAAACCGGCATGGACGAATCCCTCGGCCTCCTCGCGCGCCTCTGGCGCACTGCCGTCGTCTGGTCGTGGGCCTACAACGCGCTGCGGCTCGCGGCCGGCTTCCTCCTGCTGCCGTTGCTGCTGCGGCTTCTCCCCACGCCGGACTTCGGGATGCACTTCGTGTTCCAGAGCGTCGCCGCGCTGGCGATGATGCTCGATTTTGGATTTAGTGGCGCGGTGTTCCGCGCGACGTGCTTCGCCCTGGCCGGCGGCACTGAGTGGCAATCTCTTGGCCTGCCGGCGGCGGAGTCGAACCAATCCGGCCCCAACCGCGCGCTGCTCTGGCAGATCATTCGCGCCACGCGTTTGCTCTATCGCTGGCTTGCGCTCGGTTCCATCGTGCTGCTCGGCGCGGCGGGGACAATGCTCATCGCGCCACGGTTTGCGGAAACTTCCTCGCCGTCGCTCACGTGGATGGCGTGGACGGTCACGCTGCTCGGCGTCGCGTGGGAACTGCTCGCGAGCTGGTGGGGCGTGGTGTTGATCGCGATGAACCAAGTCGTGCTCGCCGCGCGGCTGAACGTGCTCGCCTATGCGATCAAGCTCGTCCTCGCCGCGTCGTTGCTCGTCGCGGGCGCGGGTTTGTTGAGCGTGCCGCTGGCCGGACTGATCGCCAGCATTGTGCAACGAGCGCTGATGCGCCGCGCGTGTCTGCGCTTCATGCCGCCGGAAGATTCGCCGACGGAAGAAAACCCGCGCGCGTTGCTGGCGCGGCTCTGGCCCACGAGCTGGCGGCAGGGACTCATGGGCCTCGGCACTTACGGTGGCAACGTCGCGACGGCGTTCATCTGCATGGAAGTCTTCGGCCTCGCCGGCAACGGACGCTACGGTCTCTCGCTGCAAATCATGGCGCTCATGCAGGGCATGGCCGCCGTGTGGACGCAGGTGAAGTGGCCGCTTCTCTCGCAGGCGCGCGCGCGCGGCGACCTCGCGGCGATGCGGCGGTTGTTCCGGCCACGCTTGTGGCTGCAACTGGCGACCTTCATCGGCATGGCAGCCGTGGCAGTTCCGCTCGCACCGCCTTTGGTGAAGTTCATTGCGGCGAGCAAGGAGGTTCTTCCCGCGGGATGGCTTGCGTTGCTCGCGCTCAACGCGCTGCTCGACATGCACCTCTCGACTTGGGGCACGCTCATCGCAACGGATAACCGCGTGCCGATGCTCTGGCCGATGCTTGTCTCCACGGCGGCGAGCCTCACGCTCATGCTCGCACTCGTCAACTCCAGCGCACTCGGCCTCGGCGCGCTCGTGCTCGCGCCGCTCGCGGTGGGCTGCCTGTTCAACTATTGGCGCTGGCCGCTCGAAGGCGCGCGCACGCTCGGCACAAGTTTCCCGCGCTTCATGTTCGCGCGAATGGAATAAGTTCTCGTGTCTCAGGCGAAGACTGCTATAAAAGCACACCCAGACAGTGAACCGATCGTGATTATGAAGCCGACTCTGCTCCTGCTCGCCGCCGCGGGTTTGTTGATGGGCTGCAACAAACCAAAACCTTCCGAGACGCCCCCGGCATCCATCGCAGCGCCGCCGCAAACGACTCCTGCGCCTGCTGCGTTACCCGCGCCCACCGCGCCGACAGCCGACGTGCTCGTGCCCACAGAGTCGGACATCGGCCTCGCCACGCTCAACAAGGCGGTGAACGCCTACACGATGGGGATGCTCAAGGAGCCGCAGACTTTGGATGATTTGGTGAAGGCCGGCTACGTCAAGAAAATGCCCTCGCCTCCGCCGGGCAAGAAGTTCGCGCTCAACGCGAACAAGACAGCCGTGGTGCTGGTGAACCAGTAGTCAGGCGGTCACTTCGACCAGAGCGCGTTCGGGTCGCCTTTGGGAAGACCCCATCCGACGTTTGTCCCATTCACGGTTTCCGTGTGGCCGTCGAACTTGGCGAGGTTGGCGCGCCGGTTGTGGCGGCTGATGAGCCGCGTCTGGTCGGGGAAGGTGAAATAGGGCGAAACGGTTGTCTGCGGCGTCAGGAAAAATGCCGCGTTGGCGGTCGGAGCCGTGGTGCTCTCCTGCCACTGGTCCGCATTTGGATTGGTCAGACTCGGTGCATCAGCCGTGGCGCAATCAGCTGCGAAGATGGTGACGACCGGGCTTCCGAGCTGAGTCGTGCGAAAAGGAGCCGAATACGATCCGTTGAAGGCACCAGACTGATACGAGATCCCCACCTCCGGGTAACCCAAGCCGATGCCAAACGAGCCGGCTCCCCGCCCCGCAAACTGGAACGCGGGACATTGCGAACCCTTGAAAGTGGCACCGGAGTAGGGCCGCAGCAAGTCCACCCACCAAGCGGCAATGTTCCCACCAATAGTGTTGGTAAATATCACGATTCCCGGTGGCATCAGTGCAGACGCTCCTGCCACCATGCCTGTGTCAATCATCTTGACGATTTTGTCGTCGTTGCTATCCGAGTAAAGGGCGGTCCCGATGCCGATTTGATGTGTGTTGTTCACACAGGCCGATGCCTTGCTCTTCGCCTTCGCCGATGCCAGCGCGGGCAGCAGCAGCCCGGCAAGGATCGCGATGATGGCGATGACCACGAGAAGTTCAATCAAGGTGAACGCCCGACTGCGGCTGTGTCGCGTGCCTGTGGTTTGCATGGGTGCGGCTTTTTAATTCGCTATCGTGCTACCTTTGTCGCAGCGCCGCCCGCCGGTCAAATGCAAAATCTCCCGCGCGAATGGATCGGGCTGTGCCAGCGTCGGGTTTTGTGATTCGATCAACGCGGTTTCCATGACCTTCACGCATCAAGCCCGCCGTGCGTTCGCTGTCGCCGTTCTCGGCGGCGGCATCCTCGCCGCGCGCGCCGCCGACCGCCGCGTGGACTTCAACCGCGACGTGCTGCCCGTTCTCTCGGACAACTGCTTCGCCTGCCACGGCCCGGACGAGAAGACGCGCAAAGCCAAATTGCGCCTCGACACGCGCGAGGGCGCGCTGCGCTCGAAGGATCCCGTCATCGTCCCCGGCAAGGCCAGCCAGAGCGAACTCATCAAGCGCCTCACGACGAAAGTCCCCGATGACGTGATGCCGCCGCCCGACTCGAAGCGCAAGCCCACCGCGCCGCAGATCGAGACGCTGCGGCGCTGGATTGACCAAGGCGCGAAGTGGGCGACGCACTGGGCCTACGCGCCGCCGCAACGGCCTGAGGTGCCAAACATTCACAACTCGAAATTCGCAATTCGAAATTCCATTGATAACTTCATCCTCGCCCGCTTGGAGAAGGAGAGCCTGAAGCCGTCGCCGGAAGCGCCGCGCGAAACGCTCATCCGCCGCGTCACGCTCGACCTGACCGGCCTGCCGCCGACGCCTGAAGAAGTGGACGCGTTCCTCGCCGACAAATCGGCGGACGCCTACGAACGGCTTGTGGACCGCCTGCTCAAGTCGCCACATTACGGCGAGCGCATGGCGTGGGAGTGGCTCGACGCGGCGCGTTACGCGGACTCGAACGGCTACCAGGGCGACGGCGAGCGCACGATGTGGCCGTGGCGCGACTGGGTGGTGCGCGCGTTGAACGACAACATGCCGTTCGACCGGTTCACGACGTGGCAACTCGCGGGGGATTTGCTCGCGAAGGAATCCAAGCCGGAGAACCGCGACCCGATCCTCGCGACTGCGTTCAACCGCAACCACATGATCAACGGCGAGGGTGGCCGCATCGCCGAGGAGAACCGCATCGAGTATCTCTTCGACCAGACCGAGACGCTCGGCACCGTGTGGCTCGGCGTGACCATCGGCTGCACGCGCTGCCACGACCACAAGTTCGACCCGTTCACGATGCGCGATTACTACGGCCTGCTCGCCTTCTTCAACAACACGCCCGTCAACGGCGGCGGCGGCTCCGGCCAGGCTGCGCCGGTGCTCGACATGACCACGTCTCAGGAACTCGCCCGCATGGCGGACGCGGATAAAAAACACGCCGATGTCTCCGCCGAGGCGGACAACTACGAACGCAAGCGCTTCTCGCTGCCGCCCGGCAAGGAGCGCGCGTCGCAGACGGAGATTTCCAAGTGGCCCGGCAAGCTTCCTGTTTTTCTCGGCCAGACCGCGCCGGAGAAGCGTTCCGTGGACAACCTGCTCGAATGCGTCGAGCAGTTGAAGAAGCTCGACGAGAAGGATTACGCGCGGCTGATGGAAAAACTGCTCGCCGCGCTGCGCGCCAAAATTTCCGCCGCGAACACCATCACCCGCGTCATGGTGATGGAGGAAATGGCGAAGCCGCGCGACACGTTCGTGCTGGTTCGCGGCGCCTACGACAAGCCGACGGACCAGAAAGTCACGGCCGCGTTCCCCGTAAGCCTAGTGGTAAACACGGAACACGCAGCGAGGAACGCGGAAGAAAAACTCAGCCGCCTCGACCTCGCGCGCTGGCTGGTTTCGCCGGACAATCCGCTCACCGCGCGCGTGGCCGTCAACCGCGCGTGGCAGATGTTCTTCGGCACCGGCCTCGTGAAGACCGCGGAGGACTTCGGCGTGCAGGGCGAGAAACCTTCGCATCCCGAACTGCTCGACTGGCTCGCGACGGAATTCGTCCGCACCGGCTGGGACGTGAAGCGCCTGCACAAGCTCATCGTCACGAGCGCCACATACCGCCAGTCGTCGCGCGTCACGCCCGCGCTGCTCGACCACGACCCGGAGAACCGCCTGCTCGCGCGCGGCCCGCGCTTCCGCATGCCGTCGTGGATGCTGCGCGACCAGGCGCTCGCCGCCAGCGGCCTGCTCACGGACAGGCTCGGCGGCACGCCTGTGAAGCCGTATCAACCGGAAGGCATCTGGGAAGAGGCGACGTTCGGCAAGAAGACCTACAAACAGGACCACGGCGACGCGCTCTACCGGCGCAGCCTCTACGTGTTCTGGCGGCGCATCGTCGGGCCGACGATGTTCTTCGACGTGGCCAACCGGCAGAACTGCACCGTGAAATCCCCGCGCACCAACACGCCGCTGCACGCGCTCGTGACGCTGAATGAAACCACCTTCGTCGAGGCCGCGCGCGCGCTGGCTGAACGCGTCCTGTTGAACGGCGGCGAGGGCGACGACGCGCGCATCGAATTCGCCGCGCGCCTTGTCCTCGCGCGCAAGCCTTCGCCGGCGGAGAAGAAGATTTTGTCTGGCAGCCTTGCGCGGTTTCGTGCGCAGTTCGCCGCGAACAAGGATGGCGCGGTAAAGTTGCTCAAGGTCGGTGAATCGTCGCGCAACGAAAAACTCGATGCCGCCGAGCACGCGGCGTGGACGAGCCTGTGCAGTCTGCTTCTGAACCTCGACGAGGCGGTGTCCAAGGATTAGCCGCGCCGCTCACTCCTTCTTGCGCGTGAGGATCATCAGGAAGTGCCCGTTGCCGGGGTTGGTCCTGAACTCCGTCGGACGCGACCGGGCGCGGTCGTTGCCGGAACACCAGCGGAGCGTGTCGCCATCCACGCGGTAAATGCCCTGATACAGCTTGCCCTGCACCGGCCCCATCGTGCCCGTCGCATCAATCGTCTTCACGCCACCCGCGCTGCCCAGCTTGTAAGTTCCCTGCCCCATGCTGATGTTGCGGCCGTCCTTCGCGGTGATTCTATCAGCGGCGATGACGAGTTCGTTGATTCGCTGCCGACGCTGCGAGGCCTGGCTCCCGTCCCCCTCCACGACCCAGCCTTCCCACGTGCCTTCGAGTTTCTTGAAGTCAGCGTCCGCCGCGGCGCAGGAAAGCAACGCCGAGGCAAAGAGGACCGTCCCCATGCAAAAAGTCTGCGTAGGAGTTTTCATGGTTGGGTTTCAAGCCAGAACGGCTTGCGGCTTCTTCGCCAGCTCTGCCTTTACCTCGGCAATCAACTTTTCCAATCGCCGGCCATACTCGACGTAGTTGGCGCGCATCGCGTCGTCGTTGCTTGCCTGCGCGTGCGTGTCGTGGAAGACCACGACCATGTGCGGCTCGATGCTGATGCCGGCGTCGTAACCGCGCGCGAAGGCATCCTTCAAAATGTCACGCACGCGGCCCTGGCCTTCGCCGGGCCAATTGTAATCGGCGTCGTTCTTCGCCGCGTTCCATGTCGCGTCCTTCACGTGGATGTGCGCGGTGTGGTCGCGGACGTGCGTCCAGAATTCCCACGGGTCCTGCTTCTTCCACGGCTGCGGGCCGCGGCGGTCGGCGTTGAAGATGGGGTTCGCCGTGTCAAAGACCCACTTTAGGCCGGGGCATTTGTCGAGCAGCTCCAGCGCGTGCTGCCAGCTCATGCCGCCGTAGTTCATGCAATTCTCGTGGACGGGTTGCAGACCCGCGTCGAGGAACATCTTCGTCACTTCGCGCACGCGCTCGAAGACGACGGACGGCGTGACCGCGTCGGCGTCGCCGGGCTTGAAGCTCATCACGCGGACGAACTTCGTGCCGAGACGCGTCATGCGCGGGATGCAGCGCTTCACTTCCGCGAGCGTCACGTCGAACGGCGTCTCGACCGTCTTCGCCCAATTCATGATGGTGGAGCCGAAGGCGTAGATGCCGACGCCGCTGTCCTTGAGCTTGCGCTCGACGATGGCGAACGCGTCGTCCGGGATGTTGTGGAGGTTGTCCTTCTTGAAGCCGGGCACTTCGACACCGCGCATCTCGATGTGCCGCCAGCCGAGTTCCTGCGTCGCGCGAATCTGTCCGTCAATCGAGTTCGCGCCCTCGTCGCCGATGCCTGTGAGAATCATGGTGCGGAGAATTTAGCCACACTTGAGCCGCTTGGGAAGCGGCGAAAGGAATTCGCCGAAGGCGAAGGTTCGCAGGACCGAGCGAGCGGGCGCGAGCGAGTCAAATGAAACACGGAGGGAACACGGATTTATTAACATGAAGCGCAACGTGTCCCGTCGTTCCTCATTTGAATTGTGTCAGCGAAAGCGTGTTCCCATCCGGGTCTTTGAACCACGCCACCTTCGCGCCGGATGGAGTCGTCCAGACGCCCTGCTCATCTTGCAAGAGACCCTCGTAACGCTCGAAGCGGACACCTTGTTTCGCCAGCTTCGCAATGACGGCGCGGATGCTACGCACTTTCCAGCCGAGAACAGTGTGCGTGGCGGGCGTGAGGTCGCCGACCTTCTGGACGCGGAGCATCGTGCCCGCGGCGTCGAACACGAGCGCGAACGGGTCGTCGCTGATGAGCTTGAGGCCCAAGGTCCGCCCGTAGAATTTCCGCGCCCGCGCCGGATTTTTCGTCGCAACAAAGCTGATGATCTTGGATGAATTGAGCATGCCTACACGCGGTTGTTGCTGGATTTGTTCAGCGTCATCGGCGCAGGCGACGCAACGCGCCTATAAGTGGACCGACCGAATAGCGGCAGAGAATAAGGCCGACAATAGATTCAAATCCCACTTCCATCCAAAAACTGACCGCGTCATCTTGTAGTCTGTAGTGGCGGAAATAGAAGACTGCATGCTCGCTAATGTAATAACCCCAAATCTCTCCTCTCTTGATGCCAGCGATTGCGTGCCAAAAAATCAGAACAGCCAGCGCCAGCAGGAATACTGCACCGAGGATGGTCCAACGTGGATCATCAGGTTTTGATTTGTCATCACCTCTGTTCATTGAGATGCCCAACACCTGCGGTTAGATCGCAACTTGTCCCCTGCGTCATTCCCGGCGAAGAATGATGTTGGCCTTCGGCATGATCAACCCTTGGAGATTTTCGACCACCGCTGCTCACGCTCCGGGGCCGAAGTCTCTTCGACGCGAGTGGCGATGGTCCACACGTGCCCGGCAGGATCGCAAATCCGCGCGGTGCGATCGCCCCAGAACTGGTTCTTCACCGGCAGCAGGACCTTCGCCCCGGCGGCCACGGCCCGCTCCACCACTTTGTCCACGTCTTCGACATAGACGAAGATCACCACCGGCGAGCTGCCGTCCGGCTGTGGAGGACGACTCGCCAGCGTGGGCCACTCGGCTTCGATGATGACCATCGCTCCGCTGATCGTCAGCAATGCGTGCGCGACCTTTCCATCTGGCCCCGGTCGCCGCCCTAACTCCACCGCGCCGATTGCCGTCTTGCAGAAGTCAATTTCCGCCGCAACGTCGCGGCACACCAGCATGGGGATTACCACGGAGGAATTGTCGGGAATCGGCTTCACGGTGCTCATGAGCGCGTATCCTTTGAAGTCCGGACGTGTTACCGATTGAACGACTTGGTGAAGTCTTCCGCCGTGCTTTGCACAACCTTCTTCTCGTGCTTCGAGTTGGCGATGAGTTCGTTGAGCTTCTTTTCCCACGCCTTGCTGTCCATCGGCAGCTCGATGCTCTGGCCGATGAGCGAGGAATAGAGCAGCACGTTCGCCAGCTCGACGGAACCCATGCCTTCTGCGCCGGGCGCGATGAGCGGCGTGCCATCGAGGATCGAGTCCACAAAGTTCTGGATGAGGATGCCGTGCGGGTTGACCGCCGGCTCGAAGGGAATTTCGCAGTTCCACACGTCGGGCTTGGCGAAACCGCTCTTCGAGGTGCGGCTGAACTCGATCATGTCGGCGTCGTTGCGCGTGAACTTCATCTTGTCGTTCTCAACGACGAGCTTGCCGCGCGTGCCGCAGAGTTCGAGGCGGTTCGTGCCGGGCGCTTCGCCGGTGGACGAAATGAACACGCCGGTCGCGCCGCTGGCCCATTGCATGTAGCAGGTCACGTCGTCCTCGACCTCGATGTTGTGATAGCGCCCGATCTGGCAGAAGCCGCGCACGGTCTTGGGCATCCCGCAAAGCCACTGGAGCATGTCGAGCTGGTGGAGGCACTGGTTGAGCAGCACGCCGCCACCCTCGCCCTTCCACGTCGCGCGCCAGCCGCCGCTCGCATAGTAGGCCTCGCTGCGGAACCAGTCCGTGATGACCCAGTTCACCCGCACGAGCTGGCCAAAGTCGGCGCTCGCGAGAAGCTGCTTGATCTTCAAATAACGCGGCTCGACCCGCATCTGGAACATGCCGGCGAAAACTTGCTTCGAGTGCTTCTGCGCGCAGGCGATGAGCCGTTCGGCGTCGGCCTTGTGCGCAGAGATGGGTTTCTCGACCATGACGTGCAGGCCGTTTTCCAACGCGTCAATGCCCAGCGTGGTGTGCAGAAAGTGCGGCGTGGCAATGATGATGGCGTCAATCTCCTTCGAGCGAATCATCTCCTCCGCGCTGGCGAAAGTCTTGAGGCCGGGCTTGCCCTTGAACGACTCCAGGCTGGGCGCGAAGGCGTCGCTGACGGCGACGAGTTCGCAGCGGGAGATTTTTTTGTCGAGCAGGTAGCCGGTGTGGAATTTGCCGATGTTGCCGAGGCCGACGATGCCGAGACGGACGTGTTTCATGTGCGATGAGTTCGATTGTTCAGGCGACGTTTGAGCGGGTGATATATCGCCGCGAAGTCGGAAAGGCGGCAAGAGGATTCTGCGCGAGGGCGCTCTTGACGCTGCCGGGGGCCGGGCATAACGTGCGGCCATTCGGGGAGCCAACCGGCCCGCCGCACCGACGCGACGGACAAAGGCTGAGAGGGCGATGCGGGAGCGCCGCCGACCCATCGAACCTGACACGGGTAATGCCGGCGAAGGGATGCCGCTCGCAACGGTCCTTCCCTATTTCCCATCAGGTTGAATCTGCCGATGACTCTGAACTTTGAACCTTAAATTTTGAACCAACTCCCGCCATGATCGCCGACCCCAATACCTCCTTCGAACCGCACAGCAGCGAGCAACTGCCCAATTCCAAACGCGTTTACGTTGCGGGCGAATTGCATCCCGACCTCCGCGTCCCCATGCGCGAGATCACCGTGGGCGACACCAAGTCTTACACCGGTGCGATCGAGAAGAATGCGCCCGTGCGCGTCTATGATTGCTCCGGGCCGTGGGGCGATCCCGCGTTCACCGGCACGTCTGATGAAGGCCTGCCTGCGTTGCGCCGCGACTGGATTTTGAAACGCGGCGATGTGGAAGAATACGACGGCCGCGAGGTGAAGCCGCAGGACAACGGCTATCTCTCCGGCAAACACGCCGAGTTCGCGAGCGTGGCGGAGAAGAATCGCCTCGTGGAATTTCCCGGACTCAAAGGCAGTCGCCGCCGTCCGTTGCGCGCCAAAGCCGGCAAAGTCGTCACGCAGCTCGCTTACGCCCGCGCCGGCATCGTCACGCCGGAGATGGAATTCATCGCCATCCGCGAAAACATGGGGCGCGCGAAAATCTCGGACATGGCGAATGACATCATTCGCACCGACCTGAACAAACAGCACGCCGGTTCCAGCCAGTTGGTGAACAGCGAATTCACGCCGTCGGTCTTCCGCAAATTTCCGCAGCGCATTCCAGCCGAGATCACGCCTGAATTCGTCCGCAGCGAAGTCGCCGCCGGCCGCGCCATCATTCCGGTGAACATCAATCATCCGGAGAATGAGCCGATGATCATCGGGCGCAATTTCCTCGTAAAGATCAACGCCAACATCGGCAACAGCGCCGTCGCGTCCAGCATCGAGGAGGAAGTCGAGAAAATGCGCTGGGCCACCAAGTGGGGCGCGGACACCGTCATGGATTTGTCCACTGGCAAAAACATCCACGCCACGCGCGAATGGATTTTGCGCAATTCGCCCGTGCCCATCGGCACCGTGCCGATTTATCAGGCGCTCGAAAAAGTCAACGGCCGCGCCGAAGATCTGACGTGGGAGCTTTTCCGCGACACGCTAATTGAACAGGCGGAGCAAGGTGTGGATTATTTCACCATCCACGCCGGCGTGCTGCTGCGCTTCGTGCCGATGACCGCCAGCCGCATGACGGGCATTGTTTCGCGCGGCGGCAGCATCATGGCCAAGTGGTGCCTCGCGCATCACAAAGAAAATTTCCTCTACACGCACTGGGACGACATCTGCGACATCATGGCCGCGTATGACGTTTCATTCTCCATCGGCGACGGCCTGCGTCCCGGCTCGATTGCCGACGCCAACGACGAAGCGCAATTCGGCGAACTCCAGGTGCAGGGCGAACTCACCCGCCGCGCGTGGGCCAAAGGCGTGCAGGTCATGAACGAAGGCCCCGGCCACGTGCCCATGCACATGATCGAAGAGAACATGGCCAAGCAACTTGAGTGGTGCGGCGAAGCGCCGTTCTACACGCTCGGGCCACTCACCACCGACATCGCGCCCGGCTACGACCACATCACCAGCGGCATCGGCGCGGCGATGATCGGTTGGTATGGCTGCGCGATGTTGTGTTACGTGACCCCCAAAGAACATTTGGGATTGCCCAACAAAAAAGATGTGAAGGATGGAGTGATTGCTTACAAAATTGCAGCCCATGCGGCGGACTTGGCGAAGGGACATCCGGGAGCACAGTATCGCGACAATGCCCTTTCCAAAGCCCGATTCGAGTTTAGATGGGAAGACCAGTTCAATCTGTCCCTTGACCCGGTGACGGCCAGAGAATTTCACGATGAAACGCTTCCGCAAGAGGGAGCAAAGACGGCTCACTTTTGCAGCATGTGCGGGCCGCATTTCTGTTCCATGAAAATTACAGAGGACGTTCGGAAATATGCGGCGGAACAGGGAATCTCTGACGAAGCCGCGTTGCAAAAAGGGATGGAGGAAAAGAGCCGTGAGTTCGCAGAGAAGGGAAACGAGCTTTACTCGAAAGCGTAAATCTTTTACAAGCGAGTCAGCCACCCGGTGCAGCGATGGCGGGACTCAACCCGTAGCTGCTTTCAGCGAGCATCCGAAATGATGTTCGCGTCGTAATAACAATCGTTGTCCGTCCGAGTTAATGACGGGCGTGAAAGTTATGAAAAAAGAAAGCAGCTTGTTCATTCGCCTGTCAGTCTCATTCCTCGTTTTGTTGTGCGCGGAAAGATTCGCGCTCGCCCAAAGCGAAACCAACCAGCCAACTCGCCTTCCGGAAGTCATCGTTGAAGGACGCGCGGACAGTCTCATCGGAATAGCCAATTCCGCGAATCAAGGCACGGTCGGCGCGAAACAACTTGAGGACAGGCCGGTGCTTCGCAGCGGGGAAATTTTGGAAACCGTTCCCGGCGTTATCATCACGCAGCACGCGGGCGGCGGGAAAGCGAACCAGTATTTTCTGCGCGGCTTCAATTTGGATCACGGCACGGACTTCGCCACGTTTCTCGACGGGATGCCGCTCAATCTGCCCACACACGGCCACGGGCAGGGCTACTCGGACATGAACATCGTGATTCCCGAACTCGTCCAGCGCGTGAATTACGAGAAAGGAGTTTATTACACCGAGAACGGCGACTTCGCTTCGGCGGGCGCGGCGCACTTGGAATTTTTCAAGACGTTGCCGCAAAGTCTCGCGATTCTCGAAGGTGGGATGTTCGGCTACGCTCGCGGTGTGTTCGCATCCTCGCCGAAACTTGGCGACGGCCATTTGCTCTACGCGCTCGAAGCGTATCACGACGACGGGCCGTGGGAGAAACCAGACGACTACAAGAAATTCAACGGCCTGCTCACTTACAGTCAGGGCGATGACGCGAACGGATTCAGCGTCACGTTTCGCGGTTATCACGGCGAATGGAATTCGAGCGACCAAGTGGCGTCCAGCGCGGTGAGCAGCGGCCTCGTTCCGTTTTTTGGCTCGCTCGACAACACGACCGGAGGCAACTCGCAGCGTTACAGTTTGCAAGGCGAGTGGCATCGTCACGACGAAAATTCCGAAACGAAAGTCATGGCCTACGGTTTCTATTACGACCTCGATTTGTTTTCCGACTTCACCTATTTCCTCACGGACACGAATCGCGGCGACCAGTTTGAGCAAACGGACAAGCGTTACGTGGCCGGACTAAACGCCAGCCACACGATTTTCAGTCAGTGGGGAAAGCGTGACGTGGAAAACACCTTCGGCCTGCAAGTCCGCAACGACTGGATTGAGAACGGACTTTTCCAGACGCAGAACCGTCAGCGCGTGGACAAAATCAATTCTGCTGACGGCAGCGTGATTCCCGCCACGACACGGCAAGATGACATCACGGAAACGAGTGCGGGCATTTACTATGAAAACAAAATCCAGTGGGCAGAAAAATTTCGCACTGTCGCGGGTGTGCGCGGCGACTTCTACAACTTCGACGTGGACAGCATCCGCCCGCAGAATTCCGGCAGCGAATTCGCCGCCATCGGCAGCCCGAAGTTGAGTTTGATTTTCGGGCCGTGGGCCAAGACGGAGATTTATGTGCAAGGCGGACTCGGTTTTCACAGCAACGACGGACGCGGCGTGACGACGCATGTTGATCCCGTGAGCGGTCTGACCGTGGACGCCGACGGCAATCCCATCAAACCCGCCGACCCACTGGTGCGAACATACGGCGCGGAAATCGGCGCACGCACGACCTACATTCCCGGCCTGCAAAGCTCGCTTTCGTTTTGGTGGCTCGACGTGGATTCGGAACTCGTGTTTGCGGGCGACGCGGGCACAACGGAAGCCAGCCGCCCCAGCCGTCGTTACGGAATCGAATGGGCGAACTACTACAACCTCACCAAGCACCTCACACTGGACGCGGACTTTTCATTTTCACACGCCGAGTTCCGCGACAACGACCCGGCGGGCAATCACATTCCCGGCTCAATCGAAACCGTCATCGCCGCCGGAATCACCTATCATGCGGACTGTGGGTTTTTCTCCAGCCTGCGCCTGCGATATTTCGGCCCGCGCCCGCTGATTGAGGACAACAGCTTTCGCTCCAAAGAAACGATTCTGCTCAACGCGCAAGTCGGCTACCAAATCAACAAAACATGGACGGTGTCGGCGGAAGTCCTGAACCTGCTTGACCGGCGCGACCATGACATTGACTACGCCTACGAATCGCGCATCACGCCGGCCAGCGCGTCTAACACGGAAATTCATTTCCATCCGGTCGAGCCGATTCAAGTCCGCTTCGCGCTGACAGCCCGCTTCTGATGAGCAATACTTGGCAATGTGAAGCTGTCGCAGTTTCAAATCAGTCTCGGTGCGTCGCTGCTCATCCACGCCATGATTTTTGGCGCGGTGGGTCTGAACGCATTGCGTCCGCATCCGCCGGTGCTGCCGCGCGAAGATTCCGTCGTCACCATCACGCTGATCGCCGCGCCTGCTGAACCTGCTGTCCAGCCCGACACACCGAAGATTGAAACGGTCGTGCCCGCGCCAGTCGAACCACCTCCGCCCAAACCAATCGCGCGCGAAGAAATCAAACCGTCGGAAATTCCAATTCCCGCTGAAACAAAACCCATCCCGCAACCAACCGTTGAAATTACAAAGGCAACTCCGCCATCGCAAACGCCCGTTGAAATTCATGGCGATGGCAGTGCGCCAGAGCCGGGACGCGACGTGACAACACAGAAGGCGGAAGTCGGCGTTCGCGCCGAGCCAAATTACAAGAAGAATCCAGAACCGCCCTATCCGCTGGCCGCGCGCCGCCGCCGCGAACAAGGATTGGTGATGCTCACTGTGAAAGTCACGGCGCAAGGCCGCGCCGCAAAAGTGGAACTCAAGAAAAGCTCCGGGTATCCGTTGCTGGATGAAGCTGCTTTGAACGCCGTGCGCGGTTGGGAGTTTCAGCCTGCCCGTGCCGGATCAACGGCAATGGAATCCGAAATCGAAGTGCCGGTGAGGTTCAAACTCACGGAATGATTTTACGCTGGCGGCGTCGGCGGAGTCGGGGGCGTTGGTGTTGTTCCACCACCACCGCCGGAATCCACGATGATGCGGGCGCGTTTCCACGCTTCTTTGAATCGGTTGCCGGGTTCGCCGCTGTCGAATTGCACCACGAGGTCGTCGAGGTCGCTGACTTTTTCGAGCAGGGCGGCCACGTCGGTTTCCACTTCTTTCAAAAGCGCGCTGCGGTTCACAATCTGGCCGCGCGGTGCGCTCATCACGTTGCTGAATCCGGTGATGGCGGCGGTGAGCGCGGCAACGCGGGCGGCGGTCACGCCGCGTCCGGCTGCTCCCGCCTCGCTGGCGGCGGCTGTGCCGAGGTCGCGGATGGCGGTGGTCTTGTTCACCAATTCTTGCGTGCGCAATTTCATAATCTCGCTCTTGGTCACGTCCACCTTGCCGTGACGGTCCAAGTCGCCGGTTTTCTTGAAGTGGATGGCGAGCGCGCGGGCGAGAACGAACGCGGCGTCTTCAAGCGCGGTTTCGGCCACGGCTTTGGCGTCGGCTGCGCCGCCGGTCGCGCCGTCGGCTTGCGCGGCTTTGGCGGTGACTGCGCCGTAGTCGGTCGCAAGCTGCGCGATGTCCGTGCCGAAGTCGGCGGGCGGTTTGCCGTTCCAGACGGGTTTGTAGTCGGCACTCTGGGCGACGTTGATGCACGCGCCCACCATGTTCAGTTGGACTTGAAGGCGGCTGTTCATGGCGGAAGGGTATTCAATCGGCGATAGGGTGCAAAGGGTAAAAGTGAGTGGTTTTGGCCGGAAATGATGGGAAACCGGCTGCTTGCAGCCGTCCCACGGCTGCGGCGGCGTTGCGGCGGGCGTAGCCCGCGATTTCCTCAATGTTCACGGCCATTTCCTGACTGTCGGCGGCGATTTCCCGGATGTCAGTGGCGATTTCTTGACTGTAAATCCCGAT
Source organism: uncultured Verrucomicrobiota bacterium (assembly GCA_964589935.1). Taxonomy (GTDB): domain Bacteria; phylum Verrucomicrobiota; class Verrucomicrobiia; order Limisphaerales; family VHCN01; genus VHCN01. The sequence goes on from CAZPVD010000013.1 coordinate 51,987, forward strand.
TTCCCGGCTGCGCGTGGCGGTCGCTCGAATGTAGATGCGAGTTGCGCGGCTGTCGGCGGCGAATGCGCGATTGCGGCTGGCGATTGATTGGATGTGAATTTCGATTTCGCGGTTGCGCGTGGCGAGGGAAACTTTCGTTGTCGAGGGCGCGTCCGGTTTCGATTGAGCGCGAGGACAATTTCGGTTAAAACATTTCACGCAGTTCACCGAGAATTTTAACGCGAGTTGAATTTGAAAAGTTTAAGCCAAGTTGAATTGAATCATTGCCATCGTCGCGACGGCCTGCGTCCCGGCTCGATTGCCGACGCCAACGACCAGGCGCAATTCGGCGAACTCGAAGTGCAGGGCGAACTCACCAAACGCGCGTGGGCCAAAGGCGTGCAAGTGATGAACGAAGGCCCGGGCCACGTGCCCATGCACATGATCGAGGAAAACATGGCCAAGCAACTCGAATGGTGCAGCGAAGCGCCGTTCTACACGCTCGGGCCGCTCACCACCGACATCGCGCCCGGCTACGACCACATCACCAGCGGCATCGGCGCGGCGATGATCGGTTGGTATGGCTGCGCGATGCTCTGCTACGTCACGCCCAAGGAACACCTCGGCCTGCCGAACAAGAAGGACGTGAAAGACGGCGTGATTGCCTACAAGATCGCCGCGCACGCCGCCGACCTGGCGAAAGGCCATCCGGGAGCACAGTATCGTGACAACGCGCTTTCCAAAGCCCGATTCGAGTTCCGCTGGGAAGACCAGTTCAACCTGTCTCTCGACCCGGTAACGGCCAGAGAATTTCACGACGAGACGCTTCCGCAAGAAGGAGCGAAGACGGCTCATTTCTGTTCCATGTGCGGGCCGCACTTTTGCAGCATGAAGATAACGGAAGACGTTCGGAAATACGCAGCGGAGCAAGGCATCGCCGAGGAAGAAGCGTTGAAAAAGGGGATGGAAGAAAAGTCCAAAGAGTTTGCCGAAAAAGGCAACGAGCTTTACGCGAAGGCGTAAGCACTCAGTTGCGTTTATCACCCTTGTTTATCTAGGGTCGTTTTCTTACCCTCATCTAGTTCATGGCATTTCAAAGTGACACACCGTTCGCTGGGTTTCTTCGCAGCATCGCCCGTTCGGCGAATGTGGCGGAATCCGCACCTGCCGTGAATTTCCTGCTCGAAGAACGGTTGCCTTCTCCGCGTGAGCAATCGTTCCTTGCGGAGTCTCGCGGATCTGCACTGGCAGGTTGGGATGTTCCTGCATGGTGGACAACCTTTGGCAATCACTATAGCGAAAAGGTCGCCTTGCCGCTTCGCCGGGCAAGTGGTATTTCAACCTTTGCCGCAGAGAACAGCGACAATCACCTCGCCATTGAATCTCATCAAGATGCCGTGCGGCTTGAGTCACTGTCAGCTTTGCACAAACGTTTCCCCGGTGGATTCGATTCCGCGACAGACCTCATTGCGGAGCTTCGTAATCTTATTCGTTCAAGACAGCCCGGCCAATCTGGTGCAATCAGCGACGATCAGCGTAGTCGGTTGTCCGAATGGCTTAATGGAGTCAACGAGCGACGAGACGCACGACCGGCTTTTGCTGCGCCATCTGACGAAGTAGAGTCTTTGCTGACAGCATCGGATTGGGCTACACAAATCCGAAATGTCCTTGGCCTTTCCCATTTGGCCGGGTCGCCTGCGAAGCCGCTTCCAGTTGTTCTATGCCGCTATAACCTGTCTCGCGTCGAGCGCGCGGCGCGGAAAGCCCGAATTGCGGCATGGGCAACTATTCCCACCGTGCTTGAAGCAGGCGGTGCGTCCGGTCCGGGAGCAGCATTCTTTCCATTCCCAAAGGCTGCGGCGAGCATCAACCCGTTTGGCTTTGGTGTCACTGTCAGTCTCGCGCCCACTGGCGGCTTGGACTTCAAAGCGGAACTCCTTCACTTTCGTCTCGACTACACTTTGGACGACTTCGTTATGGTCGGCGAAATCACTGATCAGGTCACTGACGCCCAGCTTGCCATATATCGTAAACGACACTTTGATTTACTCGAACAGGAATTGAAGTATCGCCCCGATGTGCCATAGCCATGAACGAAGCACTCCAACACTGGCGCGATGAGTTTGCCCATGAGCCCAACACGGCTTTCGACAGGCTTGTGCGCGGAATCGTGCCTTTAGGCGGAGCTAGCCAGCTTTCGTTAGGCGAGATTCTTGATGCCCTCTTTGAGCCATGTGACGCCGCACTTGATGGAGCTGCTGCTTCATGGTTGCAAAAGCACATCCTCGGCCCAGTGCCGGAGAATACCTCGCTCCATCGTTGGGCGTTTATCCTTGAGGAATATTTCCGAGGCATTGCCGCCATGGAACTCCATAAGACTGCTGAAATTCTCCGCCGCCAACATCAGCGCATCCGTCTTTGGCTGCATGGGTTTTATGAAGGCTTGGATCGCGATCCCGAAGGCACATATCTGATCGCTCTCGCCCGCTTGCAGGACAGCCAGAGGTTTTCTTCACTCTGGCGGCGAATTATCCTTGGCGAAGAATTCAGTGGGCGCTCGTATCTTGCCATCGGTATTCTTGGCTTCCGCAAGATGCCAATGCAAAACGGGCACGAATCTTCAGGTGTTCCCGACGGATTGCTTCAAGCCCTAATGGAACTCGCCGATAAGTCTGGAACTGGGCAAGCAAAATGGAAACAAACGATGCAAAGCATGTTTGCAACCTACCGGCGCAGCGAAACGTTTTGGATACGCAAGTTCGCAGAAATATCAGTCACTTCCCAAAACGTCGGCGATAATTTTGCGGATTGGATTCGCCAGCTCCTCCCTAATTGGCCGGAAAATGTAAATGATGTTGTCGCAATGGCAGGGAATGCCACCGCGTTGCCGGGGTATTCGGAGATGAAGGATTGGCAGGCGCGAATTGAAGATAATCCAGACCAATCACAGTCGGATGAATTCGCAGCATACTTAAACCGTTACCGTTCGCACGCGCTTGCTACGGGACAAACTCATTACCTGGTTAGAACTTTCAACAACATTGCCGTGACTATCGTTCGCCGTCGGCCACGATTAGCTCCGTTTGCGTTGGAGTTGATGAAAGAGGCAATGAGAAACGAGCCTTCCAATCCGCGTAATTGGACAAGCTATGCAAAAGTTCTCCAACAAAACAAAAGAACAGAAGAAGCCCTTCATGTTCTATGGGAAGCTCGGCAACGCTTTCCTTGGCACGCCTTCGCGCATACCGACTTGGGACGACTATTATATCGAACGGGCGACAAAATGACTGCCGAAGCTGTTCTGCGTGAAGCGCGAACGCTTTTTCCAACAGAACAAGTTTGTCAAACAACGCTGCTAGAGTTTTTCCCAAATGCGGACTCTGGGAAACTTGTGTCGAATGTTAGCAGGCAGATAAGAGAAATGAACTGTGCGGAAAGACTTGGGCGCGCAATGATTGCCTTATGGCAAGCCGAACGAACGCAGGCCGCAGAATCGCGTGATTCACTTTGTAAACACGCAGCCAGCCTGCTTGATATGCCCGAGGAACAGATTGATGATGACTTACTTTCTGCTTTTGTGGAGACGCGCGGTCTTTTGCTTCTAGCGAGCGGAGATGCGCGTCGTGCGCTGGCCTATTTCGAGGAGCAAATCCATCATTATGGGCGGGGCGGTTGGATTGGTATTCAACTCGGCGATCAGCGGGCACGCATTGTTTTGGGCTCGCCAAAAGGCGCAAACGAAACCATCGAGCCACCAAGTTCTCACAGCGCTCGCTTCGCACTCAACGTCGCAAGAGCTATTGAATCATTGTCTCAAGAACAGCAAGAAGCCGAAGTTCAAAAACTTCTTAAGACGCTTTATCCAAAAGCTGCCGAGTTAGCTGCTAACGTCCGACGAAACGACAAAGGTGAGTTGGAATTGGAAAGTGGCGCAGAAATGCTCGGCACATTTATGCAGTCCCGCTGGTTTCGCCCTGCTGGAATTCAGTCTGTCGAAGATTTTGACCAGCCAGACCGCCTGCATGCTGTCGTAGAATGCGCCAACGCCTCTCGCAGGGATACTCTTGACGTGCTGCAAAGTGCCGCGTCAGGTTTCGCGCTTGCAATGTAAGTTTGGTTTAATATGGGTGTGACCGAGTTCGCCGAGAATTTTTACGCGCGTTGAATTTGAAAAGCTTTGCCCAAGTTAAATTGAGCTACGACCACATCACCAGCGGCATCGGCGCGGCGATGATCGGCTGGTATGGCTGCGCGATGCTCTGCTACGTCACGCCCGAGGAACATCTCGGCCTGCCGAACAAGAAAGACGTGAAAGACGGCGTCATCACATACAAGATCGCCGCGCACGCCGCCGACCTCGCCAAAGGCCATCCCGGCGCGCAATACCGCGATAACGCCATCTCCAAGGCGCGCTTTGAATTCCGCTGGGAAGATCAATTCAACCTCGCCCTCGACCCCGTCACCGCGCGCGAATTCCACGACGAAACCCTTCCGCAGGAAGGCGCAAAGACCGCGCACTTCTGCTCCATGTGCGGCCCGCACTTCTGCTCGATGAAGATCACCGAAGACGTCCGCAAATACGCCGCGGAGCAGGGCATCGCCGAGGAAGAGGCGCTGAAGAAGGGGATGGAAGAAAAATCTCGCGAATTTGTCGAAAAAGGTGCAGAAGTTTACGCAAAAGCCTAGTTCGGTTTCGACGGTTGAAGCGCAAATTGGAATCAATGCATTTTCAAAAGCTAAAAACACTTTATGAGATACCTCTCGGGGCGACTCGTAGCGGTGCATTGTTCAACGCTCATGCTTATCCGACAAAAATCTCACCCGAGAGTGTTGCGCTGTTGATAGCCTGCCACACTAAACCCGGCGATTTAGTCTTCGATGGGTTTGGAGGAAGCGGAACGACAGCACTTGGATCGCTTCTTTGTTCCAAACCATCTGAGGAACTGAAGGATGAGGCGAACAAGCGTGGGCTTCAGCCGATTTGGGGGGCGCGGAGGGCCGTTGTTTACGAGCTAAGTGGATTGGGGTCTTTTATTGCGAGCACTCTTTGCTCAAGGCCAAGTCCGGCGAGATTCATGTTGGCTACACAGCGAGTTCTTGCCGAAGCGGAGCGTCGGATAGGTTGGATGTATTCGGCAATGGACTTGGATGGGGGCGGTGGAGTGGCAAGATATTTTATTTGGTCTGACAGGGTAAAATGCCCGGCTTGCGAAGCGATTATCTCAATGTGGGCCGGTTGTGTTTCCTTGAATCCCGCGCGCATCTCGGATGAGTTTCTTTGTCCAGAATGTGGGAAAAAATGTCCTTTGGATGAATTGCCAAGGAATTATGAGTCTAGGTTTGATGAACTGCTCGGTCGCCAAGTTGCCGTAAGATCTCGGACGTTGGTGCGGGTGGATGGAGTTAGCGGAAAGAAACAATGGAGTCGCGAACCGGTTGCAGAAGATTTTGATTTGTTCGAGCGGGTTCAAAACGAGGCGGTGTCAGGCCGTTTCCCGCTTGTTCCAATGATGGGAAAAGATCACGGGTCGTGGGGCGACCTCTGGCGATCCGGTTATCATGAAGGCATGACCCATGTTCACCATTTTTATACGCGCCGTAATTTTATCGCGTTAGCAGTGTTGCATGATTTGGTCGAAAACGAGCCAGCGGACATCCGGGATGCACTGAAGTTTTGGGTGTCCAGCTATAACTCCAGCCATTCAACTTTGATGACAAGGGTCGTGGCAAAAAGCGGCCAAGATGATTTAGCTTTGACCAGCGCACAACCCGGTGTGCTTTATATCAGCGGACTGCCGGTGGAAAAGAACGTATTGCTCGGTTTGAAGCGGAAGGAGAAAACCATCGCACAGGCATTCGCCCTCCTTCGCGAATCACAAGGTGAAGTCAAAATAGTTCAGGGCTCGTCAACTGACACACACCTTGATGATGCCTCAGTTGACTATGTTTTCACCGACCCACCGTTTGGCGGAAATATTCCTTACAGTGAAGTTAATTTCATTGCCGAAGCATGGCTCGATCGGACGACAAACACCAAAGAGGAAGCCATTGTAAGTTCGGCACAAAAGAAAGCCGTCGGCGACTACGAGAGCCTTTTGACAAAAGCGTTTTCCGAGCTTCGCCGAATCCTGAAGCCAGAGGGCAAAGCGACACTCGCTTTTCATTCTACGCAATCGGACGTTTGGAAGGCTTTGGTGTCGGCTTACACCAATGCGGGCTTTTCGCTAGAATTCTCAAGCATTCTTGACAAAAAGCAGGGAAGCTTCAAACAAGTTACCGCTTCAAACTCGGTTAAAGGCGATCCGCTCATTCTTCTTCGTCCGGGTTTGCGCAAGACACCGATTGCAACCATAGAGCCGCGTAACGTTATCCGCGATTTGCTTTCTGTTGCGGATGAGTGTCGTGCCAATGAACCAGATGAGGGGACATCACAGCGATTGTATTCACGTTTTGTAGAGCATTACCTCAAGCGCCACCACGCGCCACCAATTGATGCTTCACAGTTTTATAGCGAACTTGCGCTTGTCCAATCGCTCAGATGAGAGGCGTTCAAATCCAGCCCGATTCGCTTGAACTATTGCGGCCAGCACTTTCCAGCCGGGTGAGTGAATTAAAGCTGAAAACCTTGGGCCAGTGTTTTACAGGTTTGCGAACGGGACGACTTCTTGCGGCACTTTCGGATGTGCCCAAGGTTGGAAGTGTTGTTGATCCGATGGCAGGTCACGGTGATTTGTTGGAAGCCGCAGCAGAGAGAGCCGCCAAGACGAAGGCAAATCTTGAACTTCTTGGCGTTGAGATCGACCGGGCAACCGCAATGTTGGGGGAACGACGCTTGTCGCTCGTCGCCGAACGGTATAAAAACATTCGCGGGTCTTTTTTTTGCGGAAACACTTTCAGTCTGAAAACGTGGCAAACGGTTACTCCGCAACCTCAATTTGACCTCGTTATCACAAACCCACCTTACGTCCGTTATCAAACCCAATCGAATGGCGGTGTTGAAAGCAAGCCGACCACACCGAAAGCGGAAAAAATTAGAAATGCGCTGGCGCTACTCGTCAAAGCGCTTTCTCCCGTTAATGAGCGCCCAGTTTGGGACATGATGGTTCAATCTTATTCCGGCCTTGCGGATTTGTCGCTCCCGAGCTGGCTGTTATGCGGGTTGCTGACAAAGCCCGGCGGCACACTTGCAGTTGTTGCCCCACAAGCTTGGTTGAACCGCGACTACGCCCGTCTAATCAGATATTTCTTTCTACGTTTTTTTGAACCCCTCGTTGTTGTCCAAGAATCGGGGCAGCGTTGGTTTGAACATGCCTTAGTGCCCGTTTCGTTGGTGATAGGACGTCGTCTTAAAACGGATGAAGCTATTGTGCCGTTGAGTGAGCGTTGCGATACAGGCAGGCTCACTCATTTCATTGAGATCGCCTCGAACGCAGCTTCAGATTTGAGTCATGTTGGGGGCGCATTTCCGGGGCGCGATCCAGAAGGACAATTTGCAAACTGGATTCAACACGCGTGTGCCAGCAAGAAAGCCGGCATAGAAGCAAAAACTGTTTCGTGGGTTGAACAACGCGACGATGTTGCCTCACTGTGTCGCAAAGCCAGATGGTTTCATTGCTTGGAAGGAAAAGACCAGCATTCCCTGATTCAATCCGTTTCGCCACCATCATCAATCCCACCGGTTATTCGCAGCGCATTACCAGCGGGCTTGGTAAGCAAGTTTCAACATCTTGACGAATCTGCAATTTGCGTTGGTCAAGGACTGCGAACAGGCTGCAACGATTTCTTTTACGTGGAGATCGTCGAAGATTCAGCGCAAGGTCGTGACATTTTGATACGAACCAGCGCCTTGTTTGGGCATCAGGAGTTTCGTGTTCCTCGATCCGTCTTGAAGCCTGTCGTCCGCCGACAAGCTGAATTCGATTCGCAGCAAGTATCGCTTCGCGCAATTATGGGACGAGCGCTCGATTTGCAGTCCTATTTGCTTCCTGAAGATTTCAAGCGATATGCCGACGCTGGCAAGAATCGGAAGCCAAATTCATATCGATTCTATCCCATGCCGGAGGCGCTTGCGGAATATGTGCGATTGGCATCCGGCACATATCTCGAACGCGGCCATCGGCGAACGCTCATTCCTGAACTTTCAGCCGTCAAGCCTAATGGGTCAGGCCCGAATGATCGGAGTGTTCACCTAAACGGGAGCGCCGAAAAATTTGCGCGTTGTTGGTATATGCTTCCGTCATTCACTCAACGTCATTTCGCTCCCGTCTTCATCCCGCGCATCGTGCATGAATCGCCACTTCCGGTTCTTAACACGAATCCATCAGCGTTGATTGACGCCAACTTTTCAACGCTTTGGCCTGCGGACAAATCCACTTCTGGAGAATTGATTTTCGCTTTGTTTAACAGCACATGGACGGAGTTGTGCATGGAAGCGCTCGGCACGCCATTGGGTGGTGGTGCTCTAAAACTTGAGGCGACGCAGATTCGCCGCATTCCATTACCGGTGCTGACAAGTGCGCAGAAATCCCAACTTGTATCATCCGCCAGCGAGCTGATCCAGAGTCCTCCGCGAAATGCATCTGCTGTGCTACAAAGAATCGACAAAATCGTCATTTCTGCTTTAATTGGTGGGAATATCAAAGGCGACCGGAGTGCGGACGTATCGCGGATGCTGTCTGAGTTGTCTGGATTGTTGCGGCGCAAGCGCAGAATAACAAAGCAGTCGCAACCGCATAACGAAGTTGAAAATATTCGTTCAACATAAAAATCGCCCCAGCCAAGTGCTGTTTGCTTTCGACGAGGTTGTAAACCCGCTGATGGAGCAAGTTCGCTGGGCAGTTGCCTATTCTACACGTCAGGGTTGCGAGCGCCTGATCAAGCGCGTTGCAGATCGAATTGGCCAATCGAAATGGGATGACACAAAGAAAACATTTGTGACGTCGCTCGACTTCGGGTTGACCGACCCTGCGGCGTTGGAATTTCTGGCAAGCCAGAAGCACAGCGAAGTTCACGTTGCAAATGCCGAAGTTCACTCACGGCCAGGATTTAGACCGGCACAGGCATATCATCCGAAGCTCTATTTGTTTGATGATCCAAAAGCGACCGGTTACGTCGTTGGCTCTGCCAACCTGACCGCGAGCGCTTTAATCAGCAATACAGAGGTTGTCTCCGCCGGTGTCGAAATTCCCGGCAACAGTTCTTGGAACGACGCTTGGGCTGAGTTGTTTTACAACACACAACCGCTTACCCAAAGCCTCCTTCGGGACTACAAGAAAACTTGGAGTCGTCCGAAGCTGCGCGCAGTCGAACCCGATCCCAAGCCGAAGCGCGTTGTAATCACGCCCTCCGGCAAGAATGTTTTCTGGGAAGCGATTGAAAGCGGGAAAATTGCGCCAATGGCTTTCAATCATTTCTGGGTCGAGGCAGGGTCAATGTCTTCCGGTGGCTCTCGCAACCAATTGGAACTACCTCGTGGTGCGAATCGGTTCTTCGGATACACGCACGCCGACTATGGTGATGCGGCGCACGTAGTCGATATCGGTCGCCCCAAACTAACTTTGAAAGGGAAAATTTGGACCGACAAGCCGCTTCGCTGGCACGCGAATAACAAAATGGAAAGATTCAATTTGCCAACAAGAGGACAAGGCGGTTTTGAATACGCGAATTGTGCTGTGCTATTTCGCCGTCATGCTGGCGGCTTCGAGATTGATATTGCCCCCTGGGACGACGATGCCGCCATTGCTTGGCGGGCAGCATCTGACGCGCTTGGCACTGTTTTCCGTTTAGGAAGAGTTGGTTCTCGAATATGCGGGCTTTTCTGATTTTCAAAGGGAAAGTTAGAATTTTCACACTAGTTGACTTTGAAAAGTTTTGCCCAAGTTGAGTGCGAGCCGCGCCTGACAACAGCCAGTTATGAACAACATGAAGAGCAATAAAAAGGAATTGTCCCAAAAACAACGCGAAGAACTTCTTACGGTATTGAAAGCCCGGTTTGAAACGAACCTGGGCCGCCACCCAGGTTTGGTGTGGGCCAAGGTGCAGGCGCGGTTGGAGGCCAAGCCGGACAAGCTGTGGTCGCTCGCGGAAATGGAACACACCGGCGGTGAACCGGATGTTGTCGGTCATGATAAAAAGTCGGGCGAATTCATTTTCTTCGATTGCTCCGAGCAAACTCCTGAAGGCCGCACCAGTCTTTGCTACGACCGTGAGGCGCTGGATTCGCGCAAGGAGCACAAGCCCGAGAGCAGCGTCATGGACATGGCCGCAGCCATGGGCGTCGAGGTCTTAACGGAGGAGCAATATCTGGAGCTTCAGAAACTGGGCGAGTTCGACACGAAGTCGTCGAGCTGGCTGCAGACGCCGGCGGAGATCCGCAAGCTCGGCGGCGCGATTTACGGGGATCGCCGTTACGGTCGCGTCTTCATCGGCCACAACGGCGCGGAGTCTTATTATAGCGGCCGGGGCTTCCGCGGTTCGTTCAGGGTCTGAATTTTACAGAGGCTGCGTCTTCGCAACCGCTCGGAAGTCCATGAAACCCGCTCGCCCAAGCACAGGGGCATCACGATTGATCGGGGATTTCGGCTTCGACAAGTTTGGCCAAGAGCGCCAGCGATTCCTGCCAGCCAAGATAGCACGCCTCCGCGGGAATGATCGCGGGGATTCCTTCCTGCGCGATGTTCAAATCAGTGCCGCAGAAGACTTCCTTTAGAGTGACCGTTGTTACCATTTCGCCCGGCAGATTTGGATCGTCGAACTTATCCGTGTAGCGGAGTTGCTCACTGGGCTTGAGTTCCAGATACGTTCCGCCGAACGAATGACTCTTGCCGCTGCTGAAATTGGTGAACGACATCTTGAAAGTGCCGCCGACTTTCGCATCCAGGTGATGCACCTTGCCGGTGAATCCATTTGGTGGAAGCCATTTGGCCATGGCATCCGCGTCCAAGAACGCGCGATAAACCCGCTCCGGTTTGGCGCGGAGCACCCGATGAAGTCGAACAGCGTTCGTGTTTGCTGTCATATTCGTTTTGCGTTCTGGTCTCTCATCATTACGACGAACGAAGTAGTCGCGTCAGGACATTTGTCGAGGTCACAAACCCGGCTCGTTGAGATTTCCGGTTAACCCGCCTTCGCGAGATCAGCGAAAACGATGATCGAAGGATTGCCAACGGGGGCGTAGTGGCCAGTGAACTTCAAACTGCCTTTTGATTTGTCCCAGCGGAAGACGGTGACGTTGTCGTCGCGCTGGTTGCAGCAGTAGAGAAAGTTGCCGGTAGGATCGAAGTTGAAGCTGCGCGGGTAATTGCCGCGCGTCCACTCCTCGCCCACGTAGCTCAACTCGCCGTTCTTGCCCACGGAGAAGATCCCGATGCTGTCGTGCAGGCGGTTGCCCGCATACACGAAGCGGCCATCGGCGGAAACCAGAATCTCGGAGCAGAAATTACTGCCGGCGAATCCGGACGGCAGCGTCGAGATGGTCTGGCGTGAGGTCAGTCGTCCGTTGGCGGCATCGTAATTGAACAGGACGATGTTCGAGCCTTCCTCCTGAATGGAATAGAACCAGTGCCCATTCGGATGAAAATGGAAATGCCGCGGGCCATCGCCAGGCGGCAGTGAAACGGCGGGAGGATCGTTCGGAGTGAGCACGCCTTTCTGGTCGTCGAACTTCCAGACGAAGATTTGGTCCAAGCCCAGATCGGCGTGCAGGACGAAGCGCCCCGAGGGATCCGCCTGGATCATGTGTGCGTGCGTCCGATCATGGCCACTGAACGCGAAGCTGCCCGACGGAGCATTGGTGGCGCGAGTGGGGCCAATTTTTCCCGAATCATTCTTCACGTCGGTGGCAGCCCCAAGACTGCCATCGGGCAGGATCGGCAGCACCGCCACAGAGCCGCCGAAATAATTTGCCACCAGCAGAAACTTCCCGGATGGATGCGCCGAGATGTAGGTGGGACCGGCGCCGCCGGAACGAATGGTGTTGATCAGTTTCAACTGCCCATCGGTTCGATTGACCGTGAACGCGCTGACCGTTCCTTCTTTGCCGTCACCGACGTGGTCTGTTTCGTTGGCGGAAAACAGGCAAGTCCCCGTGGCATTCACAGCCAGACAGCTCGGGCTCGTCCCCAACTCATAGACGCCGCTTGGTGTCATGGCCCCGGTGGCGCGGTTCACCCGAAACAAGTGGATGCCGCGGCCGTTGCCGGGCGGCAAATCCACCTGCGTCGGCAGCGTGTCGCGCAGCGGCGAACTGAACGTGCCCACATAAGCCATGAGCGGCCCCTTGGCTTCGGCCGATTGCGCTTGGAACAGGCCCGTCAGCAGCGATGAACCCGCAGCCAGTGAAGAGGAAGTTTTCAAAAACGCGCGGCGGGTGACGCCCGGCGGAATCATGTTGGAAGAATGTTGCATGGTTGGCTGAACGTTAGAAACAATCAGCGCCGGGGTCGAGACAAACAGCTTCTGGCCTGGCTCAAAAAATTCTTGCCGATAGTTGTTGCCATTGCGCCAGAACCAGCGATACTGGCGGCGTTCTGTTAGATGGCTTGTCTCTTTCAAGGCATGGTAAATCTTCAAGTGAACTTGTTTCAGTGATGATTTTAGACCCGGCGTTCGGGAACAGTCTGTGAAAAGTGGCGGTTTGTCGGACAGTAAAACATCACATGAGCAATAAACTGTTTGTTGGAAACCTATCCTTCAACACCACTGAAAACGACCTCCAAGACGCGTTTGCCGCGCATGGCACGGTCACCGAGGCAAACCTGATGATGGATCGCATGACCAACCGCCCCCGTGGCTTTGGTTTCGTGACCATGAGCACGGCCGAGGAAGCGCAGAAAGCCATCGCCGCCTTGAACGGCAAGGAAATGGATGGCCGCGCGCTCACCGTCAACGTGGCCCGGCCGCGCGAAGAGCGCTCTGGCGGCGGCGGCGGCGGACGTCGTGAATACGGCGGCGGCGGCGGCGGCGGCGGCGGACGCAGCCGCTACTAGGCGGTTTGGGATTTCAGGGCGGGGTTCGGCTGGCCCGAACTCCGCCTTTTCGTTTCGTGATACCGGTTCGCCGGCGGCGGAGTTGTGAATTCCGTCATGATGAGTTTCAAAAAGTCTGCCGATGAAAGAAGAACACATTGAAGTCGAAGGGCGCGTCACGGTCGTCTTGCCTGGGACGATGTTCCGGGTGGAATTGAACAACAAGCATCTCGTGCTCGCCACCATTTGCGGCAAGATGCGCAAGCGCTGGGTGCGCCTGACCGTCGGCGACCGCGTCAAGATGGAGATGTCGCCCTACGATCTCGACAAGGCGCGCATCACCTGGCGGCTGAAATAATCCTTTCTCGCGCGAATCGTCCGCACTGCACCCACCACCGTGACAACGCGGTTAGCATGGCGCTTTAGGTGGGCCGAATGGCAATCCGATTCGGGTAGGAGTCCGACGGTGTGAATCAATTCCTTCGTTGTCGCGTCGGCCATTTCTGATACATTGGCCCTGTTCGCCATGATGACGCCGCGCGATACATTTGCCTGCCCCGGTTTGCGCCGGTCGGTGTTATCGCGCCGCACCCTCGTCAAGGTCGGCGGCATGGGCCTGCTCGGGCTGACGCTGCCGAAGATTCTCCAGGCCGCCGAGCGCAGGTCCGGACTCAAGGCGCGCGCCAAGTCGGTCATCTTTCTCTTCCAGTGGGGCGGGCCGTCGCACATTGACATGTTCGACATGAAGCCCGACGCGCCCGAGGGCTACCGCGGGCCGCACCGGCCCATCGCGTCGAGCGCGGACGGCATCCAGGTCTCCGAAAAACTTCCCCGCACGGCGAAGGTCATGGACAAGGTCACGCTGATCCGGTCCATGCACCACACGATGAAGAACCACAACTCCGCGGGCTACATCGCGCTCACGGGCAAGCCCCCGCCGTCGGATGACCAGCGCCTGCGCGATTCACTCGCGCTGATGCCGGCTTACGGCTCGGTGGTGGACCGCCTCGCGCCCGGCCCGCGCGACGTGCCGACGTTCGTCGCGTATCCGCACGTCATCTCGGACGGCTCGATCACGCCGGGCCAGCACGCGAGCTTCCTCGGCAAGGCGCACGATCCGCTGCTGATTTTGCAGGACCCGAATGCCGCCGATTTCGCGCTGCCGGAACTTTCACTGCCCGCGAATCTCCCGCTCGAACGCCTCGAAGCGCGCCGCGAAATCCAAAAGTTAATTGACCAGCAGGCGCGCCTGCTCGACCACTCGACCGCCGCGCAGGGACTGGACAGTTATTACGACCGCGCGCTGGCGATGCTGCATTCCACGCGGCTGCGCGACGCGTTCAACCTCTCTGCCGAGCCGCAAAAAGTTCGTGAATCCTACGGCCGCACGACCTACGGGCAGGGCTGCCTGCTCGCGCGCCGGCTCGTCGAGGCGGGCGTGAAGTTCGTCACCGTTTACTTCGACTCGACCATCGGCGGACGCAGCACCGAGTCCGGCGGCTGGGACACGCACGGCTTCGACAACACGCGCATGTTCCCCATCATCGAGAAGCGCCACCTGCCCATCACCGAACAGACGCTGCCGACGCTGCTCAACGACCTCGAGGAGCGCGGCTTGCTCGACGACACGCTCGTCGTGTGGATGGGCGAGTTCGGCCGCACGCCGAAGATCAACGCCAACATCAGCCGCGACCACTGGCCGCAATGCTACACCACGCTGCTCGCGGGCGGCGGCGTGAAACGCGGCTTCGTCTATGGCGAGTCGGACAAGACCGCGTCCTATCCGGCGAAGGACCCCGTGAAGCCCGACGACCTCTCCGCGACGATTTACCATCTGCTCGGCATTGACCCGCACGCGGAAGTTTATGACGCGACAAACCGTCCGCTGCCCATTTCCTCCGGCAACCCGGTCATGGGCGTCGTGGCATGAAGGTGATTTTGATATGCGAACCGCTGTTCGTATATCAATAGTTAGGTCACTTCGCGCGTCATGAAACAGAGATGTCTAGCTTGCGGTGTAGAGAAGGACACTTTGACCAAAGAGGTTTACCCTTACCCTGATGACGGCATCATTGATGACAAGCCGATTGAGCCATTGATGTCTATAGACTGTCAGGGAGGTCCAGGTGTTGTTCCAGACTGGCGGGTCGTGACCGTGTGTCACGCTTGCTTTCACAAGCTAGATGTTGACATGTGGATTAGCGAGCGTTGCTGGTTGTCATTGAACCCGATTACACCATTTGAGCAGTTACCCAAGCTACAGACGACATGATGACGTGGCCTAACTGTTGATCCTCGACAGGTTGTCCGCAGTTTTGGGGAGTCTGGAGGCAGGCGGGAGAGCATTCAAGGCGGAATGGGGTCGGTGGAAGTTATAGTCATGGAGGAAGATCGGGAGGCGGGCGGCTCTTGCGTCTCCGTCCGTTTGCGCTTGAATCGTCGCATAAACCACGGCCTCGCGCCGTCGAAATGCCCGTGATCCTTGCTCGCAGAACCAGCCTGGTTTCGCTTGTTGTCCTGCTCGGCGCCTCCGCGCCCGGCGCAGCCGCGGCTGATGTCACGTTCCGCAACGACGTGATGGCTGTGCTGTCGAAGGCCGGCTGCAACGCGGGCACGTGCCACGGCAACGCGAACGGCAAGGGCGGCTTCAAGCTCTCGCTCCGCGGACAGGACCCGGACCTCGATTTCGCGGCGCTCACGCGCGACCAGTTCGCGCGCCGCGTGGACCCGCAGCAGCCGGACGCGAGCCTCGTCCTGCTCAAGGCCACGACCGAAATCGCGCACGAAGGCGGACGCCGCTTCGCAAAGGACTCGCTGGAGTTTGCGATCCTGCACGAATGGATTGCTGCTGGAGCACGCGCCGATTCCACCAACACGCCGCGGCTGGACCGGCTCGTCGTCACGCCGATGGAACACATCGCAATCGAACCCGCCGACTCGGTGCAGCTTCACGTGGAGGCCATTTTCTCCGACAGCACGCGCCGTGACGTGACGCGCCTCGCCGTCTTTGATCCTGCGAACCAGCTCGTGAAGGCAAGCGCCGACGGACTCGTGCAGCGCGTGAAGTTCGGCGAGAGCACCGTGCTCGTGCGCTTCCTCGGCGAGCAGGTGCCGGTGCGGCTGGCGTTCGTGCCCGCGCGACGGGGCTTCGTGTGGAAGAAGCCGCCGGCGAACAATTACGTTGATGAAAACATCTTCGCGAAACTGCGTTCACTGCGAGTTAATCCCTCGGAGTTGTGCAGCGATGAAGTCTTCCTCCGCCGCGCGTTTCTCGATCTGCTCGGTGTCATTCCCAGCGCGGACGAGGCGCGGGCCATTCTCGCCGACAACCGCCGCGACAAACGCGCGCGGCTGGTGGATGCGTTACTAGAACGGCCGGAGTTCGCCGATTTCTGGGCCATCAAGTGGGCCGATTTGCTGCGCAACGAGGAGCTGACGATTGACCGCAAGGGCGTGCAGGATTTTCACCACTGGATCCGCCAGAGCCTCGCGGAGAACAAGCCGCTCGACCAGTTCGTGCGCGAACTCATCGCCGCGCGCGGCAGCAGCTACAGCAGCCCGGCGGCGAACTATTACCGCGCGAACCGCGACCCCGTGAAGCGCGCCGAGGCCACCGCGCAGGTCTTCCTCGGCACGCGGCTCCAGTGCGCGCAATGCCACAACCATCCCTTCGACCGCTGGACGCAGGGCGATTACCAGGGCTGGACGGCGCTCTTCACCCGCGTGGATTATCGCGTGCTCGAAAACGTCCGCAAGATCGGCTCCGACGTTCACGAGTGGAAGGGCGAGCAAATCGTCGTGATGACGCGCGAGGCGCCGGCGCCATCAAGGCGCGCGCCCGTGGTGAAGGAAGCGCAGCCGCGATTCCTCGGCGGGTCAAACACCGCGCAGTCCGATGCCGACTATCTCGAAGCACTCGCCGCGTGGCTCACGAGCGCGGACAACCCGTTCTTCGCGCGCACGCAGGTCAACCGCGTGTGGTTCCACCTCATGGGCCGCGGCCTCGTCGAGCCGATTGATGACTTCCGCGCGACGAACCCGGCGTCGCATCCCGCGCTGCTCGACGCGCTGACCAGGGATTTCGTGAAGCACAAGTTCGACCTGCGCTGGCTCGTGCACTTCATCATGGCGTCGCGCGCGTATCAGCTTTCCTCAGAGCCGAACGACACCAACGCGGACGACGAGATGAACTTCTCGCACGCCGCGGTGCGGCAGTTGACCGCCGAGCAGTTGATTGACAGCCAGTCCGCCGCCGCGGGCGCGCCGCTCAAGTTCTTCGGTTTTCCCGAAGGCACGCGCGCCGCGCAACTGCCGCGGGCGCACGCCGAGAAGCGCCGCGACCAGAAGCCCAGCGCGTCGGACGTGTTCCTCGAAGTCTTCGGCAAGCCCGCGCGCCTGCTCACGACCGAGAGCGAGCGGTGCAGCGAGCCGACGATGGGACAGGCCTTCCAGATGATCTCCGGCCCGACGGTCAACGACCTCGTCGCACGCAAGGACAACCGCCTCGGCCTCCTGCTCGACACGGGCAAATCGAACCGCGACATCCTCGTGGAACTCTACTGGGCCGCGCTCGCCCGCGCGCCGAAGCCCGCCGAACTGGAACAAACGCTCGCGCTCGTCGAACGCGCGACGAACCGCCGCCAAGCACTCGAAGACGTGCTGTGGGGACTACTCAACGCGAAGGAATTCGTGCTGCGACAGTAGGAGCGGCGTGAATCATTTCCTTCGCTGTCCCGTCAGGTTTGATTGACACACTGACTCGAACCCATCGTGAACGCGCCCCGTCATTCGCACGCCTGCGCCGGCTTTCATGCCGCGCGCTTCACGCGGCGTCATGCGTTGCAGGTCGGCGGGCTGGGCTTGCTCGGCCTCACGATGCCGAAACTTCTTCAGGCGGCCGAGACGCAGAAGAAGGGACCGCTGGCGCGCGCGAAGTCGGTCATCTTTCTCTTTCAGTTCGGCGGGCCGTCGCATCTGGAGACGTTCGACATGAAGCCCGACGCGCCCGAGGGCGTGCGCGGACTGCACAAGCCCGTGTCGAGCAGCGCCGACGGCATCCAGGTCAGCGAGCATCTGCCGCGTGTCTCGAAAGTGATGGACAAGGTGACGCTGGTGCGCTCGATGCATCACAAGGTCAACAATCACAATCCTGCCAGCTACTACGCCATCAGCGGGCACGCGCCGCCCGTGGACGACATCACGCTGCGCGATTCGCCGGACCTTTATCCTGCTTACGGCTCGGTGGTGGACAGGCTCGCGCCGCTCAATGCCGACATGCCGACGTTCGTTGCGTATCCGCACATTATCCGCGACGGCGTGGTGACGCCGGGGCAGGCGGCGAGCTTCCTCGGACGCGCGCACGATCCGTTGCTCGTCACGCAGAATCCCAACGACCCGAACTTCGCGCTGCCCGAACTGAGCCTGCCCGCGGACATCAGCTTCGAACGGCTGCAACAGCGGCGCGAAATCCAGAAGCTCATTGACGCGCAAACGCGGTTGCTCGACTACTCGGCCACCGCGCGCGGCATCAACGACTATTACGAGAAGGCGCTCGTGATGCTCACGTCGCCGAAGCTGCGCAAGGCGTTCGACCTCGCGAGCGAACCGGACAAGGTGCGCGACCGCTATGGGCGCACGACCTACGGGCAGAGCGTGCTGCTCGCGCGCCGGCTCGTCGAGGCGGGCACGAAGTTCGTGAATGTCTATTTCTCCAACTCCATCGGCGGCGCGAGCACGACCTCCGGCGGCTGGGACACGCACGGCAACAACGGCACGAAGATGCATCCCATTTTGGAGAAGTATCACCTGCCGATCACCGACCAGTCGCTCTCGGCGCTGTTGACGGAACTCGATGAACGCGGCCTGCTCGACACGACGCTCGTGGTGTGGATGGGCGAGTTTGGCCGCACGCCGAAGATCAACGGCAACGCCAGCCGCGACCACTGGCCGCAATGCTACACGGCGCTGCTCGCGGGCGGCGGCGTCAAGCGCGGCTTCGTTTATGGCGAGTCGGACAAGACCGCTTCGTTCCCGGCGCGCGACCCGGTGCAGCCCGATGACCTCGCCGCGACGATTTATTACCTGCTCGGTATTGATCCGGCAACGGAAGTCTATGACCAGTCAAACCGCCCGTTGATGATTTCTTCCGGCAAGCCGGTCATGGGCGTCGTGGCGTGATGCTACGATTGCAGGGCGCAGGAACTTCAGTCGAGCTTGGAGGTCTTCTCCGCGGTGGGAAAGTTTTCAGGAATCTTCTGCGTGACTTTTCCCGTCGCGGCCCATTCCGCGCCGCGCGTGAGCACGGTCGCCGCGCCGACGCACTTGAGAGCGTCCACGCTGTGGCCGAGTGTGGTGTGAAAACAGCGGCCCTTGCCGAACTGAATGACCATCAGCATCGGCTCGTTCTCGCCGGAGCCACCCTGGTCCGGCGCGGCGAAGGCCGTTGCGAGCACGGTGACGTTTTGCGCGGGGCCGCGCAGGCGGTCGTAAAGTTCGTCCTTCACATGAAGCCATTTCGCGGGCAGGCCCTTCGTGATGGGATGATTCGGCTCGCGGATCTCGACAAGGAAATCGTGCTGCTTGCCGTGGCTGCCACCGCGGCCCGGCGTGGTATCATTCACGAACTTGCCGTCGCGCAACCGGATGTAGGGGCCGCTCTTCTCGCTGCGGCCACCCCAGCCACCGACGCCGATCATCTCGTTGTATTCGGGCCATTCGGGGAACGAGTTGTCTGCCGCGTGGACGACGACGAGTCCGCCGCCGTTGCGGACGAACTCGACAAAGTCGCGCTTGGTTTCCTCGCTCCACGGTTCGCCGTTGTAGTTCGAGATAAGCACGGCGTAGCCGGAGAACTTCGGCTTGAACGCGCCCATGTCGCCGCCCTTTGCCGGCGCGGTCGCGACATCCACGCTGAACTTGCCGGAGTCTTCGAGGATGCGCTTGATGACGGGCGTGGTGTTTTTCCAGTCGTGATTGTTCTGACCGTCAATGACGAGGGCCTTCAGTGGCGCGGCGGAAGCGGTGTCCGCGACGAGCAACGTGAAGGCGGCGAGCGCGAGAAGAATTTTCATGAGTGCGATGATTTAGCCACGCCCGCGCCGGTTGCGCAACGAATTCAGAGCGCGATTCGGCGCAACTGAAAAAATCGGATGGTGTTTCATCCAGAAGCAGTTAAATTAGGATCATGAAGTTCAGCGGTAATACGGCATGGATGCTGGGCGCGGCCCTCGCGCTGGTGTTCTGTGCCGGCACGGCGACGGCGGATGACAAGATTGACGTGAAGGTCATCCTTGATCGCAATCCGTTTGCCCTGAAGCCGCCGCCTCCGCCGGTTGTGCAGACGAATGAGCCGCCCAAGGGACCTGAGACCGTGAAGCTCAGTGGCATCGTCTCGATCATCGGCCCGCCGCGCGCGTTGCTGGTGCGGCAGGAGGCCGGGCAGCAGAAGCCCGACTACCTGAGCCTGCGCGAAGGCGAGAAGGACGGCGCGGTCGAGGTCGTGCGCATTGACGTGGACGCGGGCGAAGTGGAAATCACCAACGGCGGCATCAAAAAAATACTCGATTTCAAAAACGACGGCCTCAAGCCAGCCACGCCTGCGGCCAACCCGGCGATGGCTGCGGCAATTCCGGGAGGCGGGCCGGGTGGCCAGCAAAATTCCACAGGCGGATTTGCACCGCCACAGCCGGGCGGAGCGCCCGCTTGGTCACCAGCCACGAAGGGCACGATCCCCGCCGGCGCTGTGCCGACGCTGACTCCGAGTTCCCCGGCCGCTCCGGCCGGAGGCGTTGCGCCCGGCACGGACGGCCTGTATCCGAATCCGACGCGCCAGATGCGCGTGCCGACGACGCCGCAGGCGAATGCCGTCCTGCCGCCGGCGCCCGTCATTGACCGTGACGCACAAGTTGTGCAGATCGAGGTCAATCGTGTCGCCACACAAGACGATGTGGCCCGTGGCCTTTTGCCTCCGTTGCCGCCCACTCCACTCACGCCCGAGGCGCCGGCTCCGCCGGCAGTGCCCAAATAGGCGCGACCTTCGCGGCGTTTCTTCCTGCCTGATTTTCCGGCGTGTCACAGAGGCGTCTTGTGTTCCTTCAACAGCTCGATGACGGCGTTGATCATGAATTGAAACGCCACCGCCGCGAGCAGCAGGCCCATCACTCGCGCGAAAATCCGCATCGCAATCGGGCTGATCCAGTTTGCGCCGCGCGCGGCGAGCTTGAAGACGACAAAGCTCGCAAAACACACCGCGACGATGCACGCGTAGAGCGCGATTTTTTTATCCACGCTGTCGGCCTGGTTGTGCAGCAGGATGGCCGTCGAGATCGCGCCTGGCCCCGCGAGCATCGGCATCGCGAGCGGCGTGATGGCGATGTCTTCCTTCTCCGTGCCCGCGTGCGTTTCCTCCGAGGTTTCCTGCACCGTCGAGCGCCGCGCGCGCAACATGTCGAGCGCCACGAGCAGGAGCACCACGCTCGCCGCCATCTGGAACGCCGGCACCGTGATGCCGAGATATTTGAAAATCCACTTGCCGACAACGGCGAAGACCAGCAGCACCACCGCGGCGACGAAGCACGCCAGCCGCGCCATTTTCGCGCGCTGCTCCGGCGTATCGCGAGGCGTCATCGCGAGGAACGCCGGGATGCTCGCAATCGGGTCCACGATCACGAACAGCGAGCTGAGCGCCAGCAGCGTGTAGGCGAATAGGGTCATACTGTGCCCGGCGCAAGGATCGCGTCCTTCATGCCGTGAATGATTTTTTTGTCCGCCGGGCAGATCGTCGCGAGCACGCCGCCGAGCGTGGTGCGCGCGGAATCATTTTCACCTGAGACGAAATAATAAGGGCAGAGCCGCACACGACCTTGCATCGGCATGAGTTCATTGCGGTCGAAGTCAAAGTAACTCGCCTCAACCAAACGCGGCTTGTGATAGCGCTGCAAAACATACGGCGAACGCTCGAAGCCCGCGAGCGCCGTGTCCACCGCCACGCTCCAGTCCTCTGCGGACAAATCGCTGCCGAGATGCACGCCGCGCGCCCCCCACGCCAGCTCCGAGTGGCCGGAAACTTTCAGGATCAGTTCGCGCTCGCGCTGCGAGAGCGACTTGAGCTGGCGCCAGTCGGTGAGGTCCAGTTCAGGAATCGCCGCGTGCGACGGCAGCGGCGACGGGTCCACGAGCCACGTGTAGGGAATCAATTTGAGCAGCCGCTGGAAAAAACTTTCGCCGAGTTCCTGCCGCCAGAAGCCGCGCAGGTTGCGGTTCCACAGCAGCGCGAAGAGCATCTTCTCCTCGAACAACGGCTTGGGCGGCGGCGTTAGGCGAATCTTCTTCAACTCAGCCATCTCAAAGAGCTGCTTCGCGCACGGCACGTTCGCCACGTCGAACAATTCGAAAAAACGATACACTGCGTCTCCTTCGGTAAAATCAGCGAATCGTGAATCGTGAATTGTAAATCGTGAGCCAAGCTGGCCTGCGAGCCATTCCATCTCCGGCCGGTAAGTCGCTGATTCATCGGACACGACGACGCGAACCTGCGCCGCGTCGCCGAAAATGCCCGCGAAGCCGCGCATCATTCCGTCCGCGCCTCCCATGACTGCCTCATTTTCACCAGCCTTTGAACCTTGAACTTTGAACTTTGAACTTGCCTCGCTGTAAGTGCGGCTGAGCCACGCCGTCAGACCGATGCCGCCAGGCACGCTGTCCAGTTCGGTGATGGCAAAGCCGCTTTCATTGAGAAGAATATCCGGCCGGATGACGCGGGGGATTTCGTTTCTGAGCGCGGGATGTCGCTGAAGTTCCACGAGCCACTGCGGCTTGCCGAGATCAAGCCAGCGCGCGACCCACTCCGGTTGCTTGCCCTCGACGCTCTTGCGGTAGAGCAAATTGACCGCGCGATAAAATTGCAGCAGCACGCGGCCGAGCGATTCGATTTCCTTCGCCAGCTCCGCGCCGAGCGCAAACGGCGTCGGTGAAATGCGCCAGTGCTGGTCGGCGAACAAGCCGCCGGGCGGAAGCGCGTCGCGGATGAATTTGGCGGAGTCGGCGGGATTCACGAGTTATTAGCCACTGATTGAACACGGATGAAACACGGGGCAGGCATGTCTGTGTTCAATCCGTGTTTCATCCGTGGCTCAGGTTCTGATCTGCCCTTTCCCGAAGCCTATCCATTTGTAGGTGCAGAGTTCGTCCAGCCCCATCGGGCCGCGCGCGCCGACCTTGTCCGTGCTGATGCCGATTTCCGCGCCCATGCCAAACTCGCCGCCGTCGGTGAAGCGCGTGCTCGCGTTCCAATACACCACCGCCGAATCCACCTCGGCGAGGAATCGCCGCGCGGTCGCCTCGTTGCGCGTCACGATGCTGTCCGAGTGCGCCGAGCCGTAGTGCGCGATGTGCTCGATGGCCTGTGTCACGCCGTCCACGACGCGGACGTTCAGGATGAAGTCGTTGTATTCGGTGAACCAGTCCTGCTCGGATGCAGTTTTCAGTCTCAAGTCTTCAGTTTTCAGTTGAGAAAGCGCGGCCAAGCTCGCGGAGTCGCAACGAAGCTCCACTTTCTTATCCGCGAGCATCCGTGCCATCTGCGGGAGAAATTCCGCCGCGATTTTTTTGTCCACGAGCAGCGTCTCCATCGCGTTGCACACGGCGGGGCGCTGGCACTTCGCGTTCATCACGATGTTCTCGGCCATGTCGAGATCGGCGTCGGCGTCCACGAAGACGTGGCAGACGCCTTTGTAATGTTTGATGACGGGCACCTTGGAGCATTCGGCCACGGCGCGGATGAGGCCCTCGCCGCCGCGCGGCATGCAGAGGTCAATGTATTGCGTGAGTGAAAGCAGCTCCTTGATTGCTTCACGCTCGGTCGTCGGCACGACTTGAATGGCGTCCGCAGGGAAGTTGCCCACGGCCTGTTGCGCCGCCTCGACCATGATCGCGGCGATGGCGAGGTTGGAATTCAACGCCTCTTTGCCACCGCGCAAAATCGTGGCGTTGCTGGATTTCAGGCAAAGGCTCGCGGCGTCCGCGGTCACGTTCGGGCGCGATTCGTAGATGATGACGACGACGCCGATGGGCGTGGAAATTTTCTGAAGCTTGAGTCCGTTCGGCCGCACGCGCTCATCAAGCACGCGACCAACAGGGTCGGGCAACGCGGCGACCTCGCGCAAACCCTTCGCCATCGCGGCGATGCGCTTTTCGTCGAGCTTGAGGCGGTCGAGCATCGCGGCGGAGAGGCGCATTTCCGCGCCGGTCTGCATATCCTTCGCGTTGGCGGCAAGGATGACGTCGTGCTCCTGCTCCAGCGCGTCGGCCATGGCGAGCAGGCACTCGTTCTTTTCCGCCGTGGTCAGGCGGGCGAGTTCGCGCGAAGCGGCTTTCGCCTGCTTCGCGAGCTGCGTCATTCGGTCTAGCAAAGTCACGGCCAGAGAATAGCCCAATTCCGCCGAATCGTTGAATCGTTAAATCGTCGCGTCACGGAAGGGATGGCTGCCGTCTGCATGTGACCGCCCCGCTAGCGCCGTGAGGTCACCGCTCCGAAATCCACACGAGCGTGCCTACGGGAAGCTTGTCGTAGAGCGGAATCAAATCATCTGCCGCGAGGTGGATGCAGCCGTGCGACGCGGGGCGGCCGAGGCTGGGCTCGTCGCCGGTGCCGTGGATGTAGATGTAGCGCGCGAACGAGTCCACGTCACCGCCGCGGTTGAAGCCGGGTTCGAGTCCCTCCAGCCACAGGATGCGCGTGGTGATGGGCGCGCCGGGCATGCCCTGCCACGTGAAGCCGACGGGCTTGCGCGACTTGAACACGGTGCCGACGGGCCAGCCGCCGCCGATCTTGCGCGCGATGCGATGCAGGCCGAGCGGCGTGCAGTTCGAGCCGCTGACCTGGCCGATGCCGAACTTGGATGTGGAGCAGCGAAATCGTTTTACGAAGTTGAAGCCACAGAGGCGCGGAGACGCGGAGGATTTCTCGAAGAGCGAAGTCCCCTGTTCCGCAATGTTGACGAGCAAAGAAAACCGAGTTGGCTGAATATATCTTTGCCGGCAGGCGAGAAGAAAATCGGGAAGGAACCTCGTCATTGCGAATCCTGTTTGGTGGCGCGGTGGCCTTTCAAGAGCACGGCAAATGTCAGCGGCGAGATGGTCACAACGATCCAGCTTAAAACATTGGCACTCATTCCCAACAAAGTCACCGGCGCAGCGTGAACAAAATCAATCCACTGGCCATCCTCAAGATGAAAAATAACCAATGGGATTGGTATTCCGACGAATCCAAAAGTTGGGGATGCTTGGTATTCCGACAAGCCGTATTGAATGCCTAGAATCAACCCGACGGATGACAACACAGCCCCGGTCAACCACCAACGCCAATTGACTCGGAGCTTCACGAGTCGCCGGCATGTGGTCCAAAAAACGAAACCTCCCATCAGAGCGATTAACGCGATGATGAGCATGAGATTTCTCCTTCGTCTAACTCGCCTTCACCAGCTTCTTCACCAGCACCTTCGAGTTGCGTCCGCTTTGGTCGTATTTCTCGCGGCGGCCGGGCGGCAGGTCATCGGGCGTGCCTTCGGCGAAACCGCCTTTGCTCTGAAAATACGTGAAGGCCTGCGTCGAGAGGGTGAGCAGTTCGCTCAGGCCCAGCTCGCGCGCCTTGCTCTCGACATACTGGATGAGCTTGCGGCCTATGCCCTGGTTTTCATGCGAGGGCCGCACATAGAGGAACGCCAGCTCGCCCTTGTTCGCCTCGGGATACACGTGCAGTGCGACGCACGCGACCGGGTTGCGATCAATCTCGAAGAGATAATAATCGCCGATGCTTTTCTCGACGCTGGCGCGCGTGCGCTTGACCAGTTCCTCGGTCACGACGGAGTCCTTGGTCATGCGCAGAAGGTTGCGGATGTCCTTCTTCTGCGCGCGGCGGATTTGCTGGTATTCGTTGGCGTAGATGAGTGTGCCGATGCCTTCGTTGGAAAAAACCTCGGCGAGCAATCCCTCGTCCACGCGGCCGTTGATGATGTGGACGCGCGGCACGCCGGCGCGGCACGCGCCCGCGGCGTGTTGAGCCTTGGAGAGCGCTTCCGGCGAGAAATCGCACTTGCGCTGCGCGAGAAGGCTCTCCAAGTCGGCGACGAGCATCTGGGGAATGAGCTGACCGTTGCAGACAAGCCCGTCAGTCGTGGTGATGAAGATGAGCTTGCTGGCCTTGAGCGCCTCGGCCACGGCGAGCGCGACGCCGTCGGAGTTCACGCGATACGTCTTGCCGTCGCCGTCGAAGCCGAGCGGCGGCACGACGGGAATGATGCCCTGCGTGAGCAGCGTCTGAAGCAGCTCCGTGTCCACGCGCTCGACCTTGCCGGTAAAAAGATTGTCCACGCCATGAAGGATCCCCATCGGGTGCGCGATGACGGCGTTCGAGCACGCGGCGCGGAGGTCGTTCGCGGAAAGTCCCTCGAGGATTTCGTGCGTGAGGCGGTTCGCGGCGGTGAGCGCGAGCTTGAGCGTCTCGGCGTCGGTGACGCCGGTGCCGTCGAGGTTCGACGCCGTGAGCCCGCACTCCTCGGCGAGCGCCTTGATCTGCGCGGCGGCGCCGTGCACGAGCACGACGCGGATGCTCAACGAGCGCAGCACCGCGATGTCGAGCAGGATGTTCGCGAAGTTGTCGTCCGTCACAATCGCGCCGTCCACGCTGACGATGAACGTCTTTTCGCGGAAGCGCGGGATGTATTGGAGGATGCCGCGGAGGTCAGTGGGTTTCACGGTGTGTCGTTGCTCGTCTCAGCCGATGAGAAGTAAGCGCGGCGCGCGCGCTTGTCGAGCGGAGAGTGCGACGTTTTACAGCCGCAGGAAAATTTTCCGCCGATACAGGAAGTTCACAAACCAGAAGATGAGCGCGAACGCGACCGCCGTGATGAACAAACTCCCCGCGCCGTCGGCGATGCGCGTGTCGAGGAACTTCTTCACGTCGCCGCCCCCGAGCCGCGTCGCGACGGCGCGGAAGTTGATCAGGTTGTTCGCGACGTAGATCGTGATCGAGTTGGTGCCGACCCACACGAACGGCTGGCACCACGCGCGCCATTTGAGAACGTCCACGACGTGATAAAACGCGCCGAGCAGCAGCGCGCTGTAGCCCGCCGCAACGAGCACGTAGGACGAGGTCCAGATTTTTTTGACAACGGGAAACCACGCGCCCCACGCGAAGCCCGCGAGCACACCGAGCGCGCCGAGGCTCACGAGATAAATCACCTTCCACTTGTCGCAGTAGTTTGCGCTGCGCAGGAACAGCCCCGCGAGCACGCCCAGCAGGCACGACGCAACCGCGGAGAACGTGCTGAGAATTCCCTCCGGATCCCAGAACGTGTCGTATTTTCGGCCCGGCAGGTGCTCGAAGTCGAAGTGGTTCGAGACGTTGTAGCCCGGCTCGAACTTGCCCGTCACTTGGTTCGTCGTAGCGAGGTAAAGTTCGCGCGCTTCCCGCCACGTCGCGCTGTCCTTCACCGCGGAGGGGTTGGCGTTGTCCTTGAGAAACAATATCCCTTTGTCGTTACCCCGCTCCGCGCAGAGCTTCACGAGGTTCGCCTTGTCGAGACGGATGTCGCGGATCGGCGCGAGCGCCATCAACGCCCAATAGCCGAGCAAAATTGAAACCACGATGCCGAGAATCGCGCGCGGCTTGAAGTAACAGAAAATCAACCCCGCCGCCGTGTAGGCCAGCGCGATGCGCTGCAGCACGCCGAGTAGCCGGATGTCCGGCCATTCGCGCGTGAGACCTCCGGAATAAATGATGCCGACGACGAACAGCAGCGCGCCGCGCCGCAACACGCGCCGCACCGCACCGGCGCGGCCGTGCTGTGCAATCTCCTTCGTGAGCGACCACACGAGCGACACGCCCGCGATAAAAACGAACAGCGGAAAAATCAGATCGTAAAACGCAAAACCCGCCCAGTCCTTGTGCGAGAACTGGCTCGCGAGCCAGCCCGGCAGCGAAATCGTGTCTTCGCCAGGCGGCTTCGACATGTTGCCGACCGTGCGGATGGCGAGGTCACCGCCGAGAATCCAGAACATGTCGAAGCCGCGCAGTGCGTCGAGCGACATGAGCCGCTGCGACGACGCATCGGCGGACTGCGGGCTTGGAGCAGCGGACGGAGTTGGGTTCATGGTTTCTTTTCGTTTGTGGCCTTCCGCAAATCCACGCAGAACAACTTGTCCTTGCCGCGCGCGTAAAATAGTCCATCCGCCAGCGCCGGATGAGCACGGGCGAAAAACGGCAACACTTGCGCGAGAGAGAGCAACGTGAACTTTTCCGACGACGCCGCGACGCGCAGCAACTCGCCCTTCTCCGTGAGAATCAACAGCGTTTCACCCGCGAGAATGAGCGTGCCGTAGTTCGCGTTCGCCTCGCTCCAACGCACTTTGCCCGTGCGCAATTCGATACAGCGCAGCGAGGGACGCCCCGTGTCCACTCGCCCGTCGAAGCCATACACGAACCCGCCGCGCTCAACACAGCTCGCGTATTGCGACGAGATTGCGTCGTCATTCGCCCAGATTTTTTCGACACCATTCGCTGTGATGCGCAGCGCGGCGGCGCCAAGATTGTAACTCGCGCTGATGAAAACAGTGTCGCCTGCCACGAGGGGCGCCGCCGCGGTGACTGACGCGTGGATCGGCGGCATGAACGGAAACTCAAACGCCACCTGCCCGCTCTTCGCATCGAGTCCGTAGAGGTGCGCGCGCGTGAGAAATACCGCAAGCCGCCTCGCGCCGAACGTCGCCGCGACGGGCGACGAATAACTCGCCTCATCGTCGGTCGCGCGCCAGCGCACCTTGCCCGTCGCCGTGTCGAACGCGACGACGCCTGCGCCGTCCGTGCCGCCGACATTCACGAGCACCGCGCCGTTCTCGACGAGCGGCGAGCACGCGAGGCCGAAGAACCCTTTCCGCGCACCGAACTCGCGCGCGCAGTCCACGCTCCAGATTTTTTTGCCGGTCGCGATATCGAGGCAGTGCAGCGCGCCCTCCGCGCCGAACGTGAACACCTTTCCGTCTGCAATCGCCGGCGTGCCGCGCGGACCGGGATCAAAGCCAAAGTCATCCACGTAGCGCGTCGCGTAGGCGAACCTCCACAGCTCGCGGCCGTCGCGCGCGTCGAGGCACTCGATCAGCTCCTCGTTGCCGCGCCGGTGGAACACGATGACCTTGCCCTGCGCCACGACCGGCCCGCTGAAGCCCTGTCCCACGGGCACCTGCCACAACACGGGCGGGCCTTCCTTCGGCCACGCGGCGGCGAGATCGTTGCCGGGATAAACGCCGTTGCGCGCCGGGCCGAGGAACTGCGGCCAGTCGCTCGCGCGCGATGAAGCGAACGCGAGCAGCGCCGCGATGAAGAAGCAAAAAGCTTCGCGCGCAGATGAACGCGGGAACCCGCCGGTCTGCGAGCGGTGAATGAGTAATGTTTTCAAGCGATGAGCGAAGTAAAGCAGGCCGGGCACGCGGAGACAAATCTTGTTCACTGCGGTGGCGATGGCATGAGCAGGCGGTTAGTGCCAGCGGGCGCGGACGACGTGGAAGCGGATGCCAGACCGGCAATTGGAATTGTGTCCAAGGTTTGTGCAGCGTTGATAACATTCACATGGTCTGATTGACGCCCGTGCCGGAAAATCCAATCCAGCTTGACGCCAGGATAAAATGCAACGACTGGATTGGAGCCGCGCACAGCCGCGCGGTCGCCAGCCACATATGGCCACGCCCGCGTCGGACTTGCAGACAGCACCGCCGGCCTGCCCGCATCGAGACCTACAAAGTAACTCACGGCAGAGTTCGTTTTGTTCACAAGGCTGGTTGCGGAGGCGGTCGAGCCGGTGCTAAAGTTGTCAGCCGTGTTCGTGAGACGCGAAGTATCCAGCGGACAAACCAGACATTCCGGCGTGGAGCCGGCGAGGTAGCCTGCCACGGCTTGGAAATGCCGCCACGCCTCAGTCTCATTCGTGTAAGCCATTCCGCCGGGAACAGACAAAGGATAACTGCCACCGTTGTCGGTGGCAAACTGCGAGAAGGCATTTCCGATTTGAAATAGATTTCCATCGCAAACACCCTCTTGCTGGGATTGGCGGACACGGGGGATCACCGACATCAACAACGCGCCGACAAACAGAACCGCGATAAGGATCACCGCCACCTCAGTGCGCGTGATGGCGCGGGTCGAACGTGAAATCGGAACGATTTGCATGGCATTCGATGGCTTTTGGTGACTTCGGCGTCTGATTTAAGCAGAGCAGCGTGTCATGCACAATTCGCCAAAATTCTTTTTCGGTGCGCGTCCTTTTGCTTTTGATGCCGCGCGGATTGACACGGCACGCGGCTGCGGTTACGTGTGCGGCATGTTCACCAAGAGAATTTCGCTGTCTTGCCGCCGCGCGATGCTGTCAGGAGTTGCGCTTGGCTTCGCATTGAGTTCATCGGCGCTGGACTGGCCGTGCTTTCGCGGACCGGATCACAACGGCATGTCGAAGGAGACGGGTTTCGCGACGCAGTGGCCCGCGAGCGGCCCGAAGCAGCTCTGGCGCGCATCGGTCGGGCTGGGCTTTTCATCGGTCGTTGTGTCGGACGGACGCACGGCGGCGACGGGCCACAAGGGCGACAAGGACACGGTGTGGTGCTTCGACGCAGCGAGCGGCAAAGTGTTGTGGAGCCACTCGTTCGCCGCGCCGCTCGGCGACAAATACTTCGAGGGCGGCTGCACGGGCACGCCGACGTTCGACGAGAAGTTTTTGTATCATCTCAGCCGCGAGGGCGACCTGTTTTGCTTCGATGCCACCACAGGCAGCATTGTGTGGCAGAAGCAGCTCGTGAAGGAGGAAGGCTTCACGAAGCCGGAATGGGGCTTCGCGTCGTCCCCGCTCGTGGAAGGCGACCTGCTCATCGTCAACGCCGGCGACGCGGGCACGGCACTCGACAAAACCACCGGAAAAATCGTGTGGACGAACGGGAAAGGCTCGGGCGCCTACGCGACGGCGAGGCCGTTTGAACTCGGCGGCAAACGGTGCGTCGCGCTGTTCACGTATCGCGAGTGCGTCGCGCTCGAAACGCGCACGGGCAAGGTGCTCTGGCGCGCGCCGTTCAGGTCCAACTACGACACGAACGCGGGAATGCCGGTCGTTCACGACGGCGCGCTGGAAATTTCCGCCTACAACGTGCCGGCCGTGATGCTGAACTTGCGCGACGGCAAGCCACTGCCCACGTGGAAGACGGACACGCGCGTGCATTTCAACGCAGGCGTGGTGCTGGGCGGAAGTTTGTTTGCGTTTCACGGGCAAGCGGGCAAACCCGATGGCGAACTGCGCTGTCTCGATTGGAAAACCGGCGCGACGAAGTGGGCGCAAAAAGGACTCGGCGTCGGCTCGCTCACGTTCGCGGACGGCAAGTTGATCATTCTAAGTGAACAAGGCGAACTCGTTCTCGCGGAGGCGAGCACGGCGGGCTTCAAGCCGCTGGCCCGCGCGCAAGTGCTCGGCGGCAAATGCTGGGCGGTGCCGGTGCTCGCGAACGGACGGCTCTACTGTCGTAACGCGCCGGGTGATCTTGTGTGCCTCGACATTGGCAACGCCGCAAAGTGAGCCGGACGAAGAACGCATGCGCTCATGCGGATGAACACGCAGGAACTGGCGGGGATTTTGCGGCCAGTGTATTGAAACCATGAATGCGCGTGTTGCGCTGGCGCTCGCCGACTTGGTTCTGGTGATTCACTTCACCTTTGTCGCCTTCGTCGTGATGGGACTCGTCCTGGTATGGCTCGGCTGGTGGCGGCGATGGGAGTGGGTGCGCAATTTCTGGTTTCGTTTCACGCATTTGCTGGCGATGGGATTTGTCGCCGCCGAAGCCGTGCTCGGTATCACGTGTCCCCTGACGACTTGGGAGAATCAATTGCGTTTCGCCGCGGGCGGTGGGGAACATTACGCCGGCTCGTTCATCCAGCACTGGATCCACAAGGTGATGTTTTTCCAGTTGCCGGAGCGCGTCTTCACGATGGCGTATCTGATTATTCTGGCCGCCATTGTGTTGAGCTTCTGGGTCGTGCCGTCTCGTTGGCCGTGGCGAAGATGAACTTTTGCAGATGGCGGAAGGGGTGGGATTCGAACCCACGGTAGGCTCACGCCTACTCCTGATTTCGAGTCAGGTGCCTTAAACCACTCGACCACCCTTCCTGCCGTTTGTAACAACTTGCGGACGATTCAAACGCCTCAGAAAAATACTTCGCGCGAATCAGGGTCTCCGGCAAGCTTATTCGCCGGACGCTAAAAGACGAAGGTGCTCACTGTGGCCAAGCTCAAGCTGGCCGACCTTGAAAAGCAGGAACGAACCCGCTTGGAAGGCCAGCAGCGGCTCACCGGGGGAGCGGCGGCGTTCGGGGATATTGCCCGGGAGTATCTTGAGCGGATTGACGGGGCTCCAAATCTCAAGCCCAGGACGAAGGAGTATTACCGGGAACGACTTGAGGCAATATCGAAGAGCTGGCCCGGACTGAACAGTTTGGATGTCCGCAAGCTGTCTGAGGATGAATGCCGGCGGTGGGCGGCTGGCTATTCGGCGGACGCCAGCCCCACGAATTACAACAACTCGCTCCTCGTCTTGCGGGCCATTCTGGCCATCGCCGTCGAGAAGGGGATCCGTTACAGCAATCCTGCTGCAAATCTTAAACGGTCTCGTGTCAAGCCCAAGGAAATGCGACTGCCTTCGCACGAACAGTTCCCGGCGCTCATCCAGGAAATCCGCCGCGTGCCTTATGGGCCGGGACTGGCCAGCGCCGACCTTGTCGAATTCCTCGCCTACACCGGGCTTCGAGTGAAGAGCGAAGCCGCGTTTGTCATCTGGATGGATTGCGATTTCGAGCGTGGAGAGATCATCGTCCGAGGCGATCCACAAACAGGGACCAAAAGTAGCGAGCTTCGTCGAGTCCCGATGATTCCGGATTGCCGCCGCTTGTTGGAAAGATTGCGTTCGGAAAGACCCACAGAGCCTCCGGGAGGCTTGGTCATGCGCGTGCGGGAATGTCAGGGAGCCATCAACCGGGCCTGCAAGATTCTGGGAATTGCCAGGTTCACCCACCACGATCTGCGCCACCTGTTTGCCACGCGCTGCATTGAATCTGGCGTGGACATTCCCACCGTCTCGCGCTGGCTCGGTCACAAGGATGGTGGCGCCTTAGCGATGAAAGTCTACGGGCACCTTCGGGACCAGCATTCACAGGCGATGGCGCAGACCGTCAGGTTTTCGTAATCAACCTGAGGCTGAACGCTTCAAATACGCCGAAGCGACCCCCGGGGATCGGCGTTGAGTTGGGTTCCGGGTTGTCATTGCCCTGCGACTTGGCACAACATGGGCAGCATGAACTTGTCAGCACAGGTGGTTCCCCCGAGCAGGGTGCTTGCCTTGAGTCAGAAGGTGCATTCGGCTGCCGTAAGCTTCACTGTGGCCGTTCAGGCTCTCGACTGGGAGGAATTGCAACGTATCGGAGTGGAAATGGTGGAATTGAAGTTCGTTTCAGCACAGGCAAAGACGAGTTCGATGCCCCGTGCATCGCTTGGAAAGCGCCTGCACCGGGTTCCTCCGCGCCGAGAATGAAGCTCATCTGGCCAAGTTGGAAAACTTGGGCTTGGGATTGCGCGTTTATCAACAAATCATCCAATCACTCGTGGCTTTGCTTGCCAAGCAACCCAAAATTTCAAGGAAAAGTCTGAAGCGGGTCGAAGACGAGACACGCCGCCTCTCGGCCCTGTGCGCTGGTTGCAAGCGAACCTGCCACGAAATCTCAGGTGTATAGATATGTTGCCGGCTGGCTATCAGGACATTGATGCCAAGCGCGTGAATCTTTACCTCCGCTTGGCCGAACTGGTCACTGGATGTCAAGCCGCTTTCAAAGAATTGCACTGCGTGGTGAAACGCTTGCCGCAGAAATTCCGGACTGGTCTGCCGACATTTAAAACCGGACCACAACCTGTAGCCCTGCGTCGGGCAAATAGGGCAAGAATGCAGGCAGGGCAAGCTGTGTTCCCTCCACCCGTTCCACCGCCATGTGACAATGAGGAACAATTGCAGCGTGCCTTGGCAATTCAAGCCTATCCGCCGAAAAAATCAGGAGGGCATCATGGCCAAGAATCACCAAGGGCACGCTGGCTTCCGCTTTCGGTCTTTTTGGGTGGCCCTCTCATCCGCCTCGCGCGCGAGATTAGTGAGGGCAACTGTCATCTCAGCGGGTTGCCATATCGGTAAGTGGCAGCGGTCTTTAAAACCGCGACGCTTAGCGACGTTTGCAGGTTCAACTCCTGTCCCAGCCGCCATCTTTGGCAACGCATGCCTCGCCTCAGCTTGTTTCAAACTATACCACTACCTCATGTTTCAACAGGTTGTCCGCACGGCGCGGGTCTGGCAGGCTGGTGGTGGCTCAACACTCAACCGCCCGCCATCCCGCTCTTCCTCCATGACTATAACTCCCACAGACCTCACTCCGCCTTGCATTACCTGCCTCCTTCCTCAAGACTCCCAAATCCGCGGACAACGTGTCGAGGATCAACAGTTAGGTAAAACAGTTCCACGTCGGAAACGCAGCGGAATCACGTCTCAATCTTCGAGATCGTGTTTTCGCCAATATTCTACCGGCAGCGCATCGAGTTCAAAACCCCGTGAAAAATCGTAGCGGATTTCAATTCACAACCCGTTACCTCCCTCGCGCGTCAGAGCGAAATCCCGCACTCACAAAGATGGCGGAAGGGGTGGCTTCTGAACCCTTATGCCGTCTGGTGATCGAGTCCGTAAGGGTGGATTCGCCATCTTGGGGAAACAACTATTCACCAGCCGTAGTGCTGGCTGAATACCGGCTCAAGTTCGACTTCACACGCGAAGCCTTGGCTATCAAGCTCGGTGTCAGTTTGGAAATGCTCAATAAATGGGAACGGAACAAAACAAAGCCCAACCGCCTCTGTTGGCAATTGATTCGTTCACCGGCTACAACATTGCCGATACCAACTGCTGGCATGGATGCCGATGATGGCCTCCTTCAGGGCAGCGGCCAGAGAGCCCTGTTTGGCTCACCGGCCGGAAGCAGGCTCCAGTTTTTCCCCGTTGTAAGTTGAGTTGTGAAATTGCGCCGCCGTGACGTTGCGGATTGTCAGGCCGGACTTCGCCGTGAGGTGGACGTTTTCCAACATCACTCCCGACACCAAGCTCTCGGGCAGGCCGACAATCAGCCCCGCGTCGCGCGGGCAGGTCGCGGTGAGGTTGCGGATTTGGATGTCGCGGAAGCGTGGCGTGCCGGCGGTGACCGGCTGCGCCGCGTCTTCCTTCGGCACTTTGGGATAATAGGTCGTGATCGTGATCGCGGAATCCACATTTGTCATGACGATGTCGCTGTAACGGATGTTCTCCACCACGCCACCGCGGCCGCGTGGCGACTTGATGCGGAGGCCGTAGTGCGTGCCGTCGAACGAGCAGCGCTGCACATCCACGTTGCGCACGCCGCCGACGGTTTCGCTGCCGATGGAAAGCCCGTGCCCGCGCAGGAAAGTGCAGTCGTGAATGCGAATGTCCGCGCATGCCGCGTCTGGATGCGCCGGGTCGGCGTGGCCGGATTTGATCGCGATGTTGTCGTCGCCCACGTCAATGCGGCAGTGCGAGATGAGCACGCGCTGGCACGCAGCCGGGTCAATGCCGTCCGTGTTCGGCGAATCCGCCGGCGCGGCGATGGTGACGCCAGTGATGGTCACATCCTCGCAGTCGGCGGGAACAAGATGGAAGCTTGGCGAGTTTCGCAGCGTCACACCGACGACCTTCACGTCCTTGCAGCCGGTGAAGGTGACAAGCCGCGGCCGCGGCAGCGTGTAACCTGGCTGCTTGCGCCGCGCCTCCTCCGCTGGAATCCACCAGCGTGCGCCCGCGCCGTCAATCACTCCATGCCCCGTGATGGCCACGTTCGTCAGTTTTTCGGCGTTGATGAACGAAAGGAACTTGCCGCCGCCCGCGCGCTCGAAATCCTTCGGCTCGTCCGTTGCGAGCAGCGTCGCGCCCGCGTCGAGTAGCAACGTGGTGTTGCTCCGCAGAAAAATCGGCTGGCTCAAATACGTCCCCGGCGCGAGCCGCACGATGCCGCCGCCCGATTTACCGCAATCATCAAGCGCCTTCTGAATCGCCGCCGTGTCTAACGTCTTGCCGTCACCCTTCGCGCCGAACTGGCGGACATCAAAAACCTTTGCCTCCTTCGCCGGCACCTTCGGATTCCAGCCGTCGCGGCCCGCGAGGAACCTGCCCGCATCCGCGAGCGCGGCGGCTTCGGTGACGCTGAGTTGTTTCGACGCGGCGTGGCGCTGGTTCACATCCAGTTTGTTTCCGACGAGGTCGGTCGTGGCAAATTCCTCGAAGCGCAGCGCGGCCGTGTTCGTGCCGGTCACAAGCCAGCCCCCGGCCGGGATGTGCGCGCCCATCGCGCAGCGGATGAACGCGACTTGGCTCGCCGGGAAGCGCTCCGTCTCGATGCGCGCGAGCCAGTTTTTCTTCACCTCGGGCGCGGCGGTCAGCTTGCAATCAGCGAAGACGTAACCAAGTTTTCCGGCAGGATTGCGCGACTGCAAATAGTAGCCGTCGTGAACGGCGCGAATCTCGCAGCGCTCGAAGAGCGCCGCGCCGTAGCCCCAGATGAAATCCACGTCGCCCTCGATGAAGCAGTTCGTGACGTAGGCGCGGCCACTCAGTTGCAGCGTGTCCTGGAAGCTGTAGAAATCCGCGTCGCGCAAGATGCAGCGATCACCCTGCAAACTCAGCGCCTCGGCCTGCGAGCCTTTGTAGGGCGTGCGGTTGCGCACCGTGAGATTTTCCAAGGTGAAGTCATCCGCCGCGACCGTAAGCAGCGCGCGCTGCGCCGTGCCGGGATGCAGCCGCTCGTTGTTCACGCCGCTGAGGATGGTGCGCTTGCGGTCCTCGCCGAGAAAGCGAAGGCGGTTCTTTCCCGTCCCGACGCGGATGATGCCGTCATACTCGCCGACGCGGATGAAAATTGTCGTGACCGTTTCACGGTTCGCCGGCGCGGAGTCCACCGCGTCCTGCACACTGCGAAAATCGCCAGTGCCATCCGCGGCAACAACGATGCGGGCGTTGCTCTTCGGCGCTTGCGCGAATGCGCCGGCCGCCGTGATCGAAACGGCAATCAAACCGTTGAGCATCGCGAATTTCAGCGGATTTGCGGGCCGTTTCATGCGGTTTCTTCTTTCACAACTTCGCCGGTTCGAGCCTCGGCGCAAGGACGTGGATGACGCCGAGCGCCACGAGATAGGTCACGCCGCACACGGCGAAGATCGGCGCGTAATTGCCGCCTGTCCATTCGAGCACGTGCCCGGCGGCACTGCTGAAAATGATGCCGCCCATCGCGCCTGCCATGCCGCCGATGCCCACGACGGAGCCAACCGCGCGGCGTGGAAACATGTCCGACGCGGTAGTGAAGAGGTTCGCCGACCAGCCTTGGTGCGCCGCAGCCGCGAGGCTCACGAGCGCGACCGCGGCCCACATCTCGGTCACCCACGCCGAGAGGACGACCGGCACGACGCAGAGCGCGCAGACGAGCATCGCGGTCTTGCGCCCGGCGTTCACGCTCCAGCCGCGCTTGATGAGCCGGCCTGACAGCCAGCCGCCGCCGATGCTGCCGATGTCGGCCACGCAATACACAACCACGAGCGGCGCGCCGAGTTTCGAGAGGCTGATGTGAAATTGTTTATCGAGGAACTTCGGCGTCCAGTAGAGGTAGAACCACCAGATCGTGTCGGTGAGGAATTTGCCGGCGGCGAACGCCCACGTCTGCCGATGGCCGAGCAGTTGCAGCCAGGGAGCCTTCGCCGTGTCCTCCGCCGGGTCACTGTTGATGTGGGCGAGTTCCGCCGCTGACACGCGCGGATGCAGCTCCGGCCGGCGATACAACGGCAGCCAGAAAATGAGCCAGAGAAAACCCACCGCACCGAGCGCGATGAAGGCCCACTGCCAGCCCCAGTTCAGCGCGATAAACGGCACCGTCAGCGGCGCAAGAATCGCGCCGACGTTCGAGCCAGCGTTGAAAATCCCCGTGGCCAGCGCGCGTTCGCGCTTCGGAAACCATTCAGCAACGGTCTTGATCGCGGCGGGGAAATTGCCCGCCTCGCCGGCGCCGAGCGCGAACCGGGCCGTGGCGAATCCCGCGACCGAGCGCGCCGCCGCGTGGCTCATCGCGGCGAGGCTCCAGACGCAAATCGCAATCGCGTAGCCGAGCCGCGTGCCGAAACGGTCCATGAACACGCCCGCCAGCACTAGGCCCAGCGCGTAGGCCGCCTGAAATGCGACGACGATGTTGCCGTAGTCAATCTCGTTCCAGCCGATTTCCTTTTGCAGCGTCGGTGCGAGGATGCCGAGCACCTGGCGGTCCATGTAGTTGATCGTCGTCGCGAAGAAGAGCAGCGCGCAGATAACCCAGCGGAATCGGCTCGCGTGCGTGGCGGACGGGTTGGCGCTCATTCGGGCTGCGTTACTTTACCGCAGCCGGCAGCGGCGCGTCACTCGGTAACGCGAGGTATTGCCGGGCGTTCTCGTGGCAGATGTTCCGCACGAGCGAGCCGACGAGCGCGTCGTCGTCGGGAATTTCGCCGTTCTCCACGTCGCGGCCGATGAGATCGCAGAGCACACGCCGGAAATACTCGTGGCGCGGATACGACATGAACGAGCGCGAGTCCGTCACCATGCCGGCGAAGCGCGAGAGCAGGCCGAGGTTCGAGAGCGCGTTGAGCTGCCACTCCATCGCCTCCTTCTGGTCGAGAAACCACCAGCCCGAGCCGAACTGGATTTTGCCCGCGACGGTGCCGTCCTGAAAATTCCCGGCCATCGTGGCAAGGGCGTAATTGTCCGCGGGGTTCAAATTGTAGAGGATGGTTTTGGGCAGCGCGTTGTCGTGGTCGAGCCGGTCGAGGAACGCGCCGAGCGCGGCGGCCTGCGGAAAATCGCCGATGGAATCAAAGCCGGTATCCGGGCCGAGCGCACACCGCAGCCGCGTGTTGGCGTTTCGCAGCGCTCCCAGGTGAAGCTGCATCGTCCAGCCATGCCGCGCGTAGAGCTGGCCGAGGTAGAGCATCACGAACGACGCGAATCGCGAGTGCTCCCCGGGGGAAATGGCTTCTTCCCGCCGCGTCTTCGCGAAGATTTCCCCGGCGGTCTTTGTCGAACAGAAGTCGACGTGGCAACGCTCCAGCCCGTGGTCCGAGAGCCGGCAGCCGTGCGCGTGAAAATGCTCGACGCGTTGGGCCAGGGCGGCGAGGAAGTCCGGGAAATCCGTGATGTCGGTGTCGCTCGCCGCCGCCAGGCGGCCGACCCACGCGTTGAAGTCACCGGGGTGGTTGACGGCGAGGGCCTTGTCCGGCCGGAAGCACGGCAGCACGTGCGTCGCGAGGCCTCGCGCCGCGATGGATTCGTGATGGCGCAAGTCATCCGTCGGGTCGTCCGTGGTGCAGAGCGTCGTGACGCGGAATTTCTTGAGAATGCCCTGCGCGCTGAGTTCCGGCGTGGCGAGCTGCTCGTTCGCCTGCTTCCAGATGCGCGCCGCATTCGATTCATCGAGCAGCTCGCTGATGTTGAAATAGCGCGCGAGTTCGAGGTGCGTCCAGTGATAGAGCGGGTTGCGCAGTGTGTGCGGCACGGTCGCGGCCCACGCCTGGAACTTCGCGAATGGCTCGGCGTCGCCGGTGCAGAAGCGCTCGGCCACGCCGTTGGAACGCATCGCGCGCCACTTGTAATGGTCGCCTTCGAGCCAGATTTCAAACAGGTCGTTGAACTGCCGGTTCTCCGCGATGTCGCGCGGCGGGAGGTGGCAGTGGAAGTCAAAAATCGGCTCGTGCTCCGCGAACTGGTGATACAGCCGGCGCGCGGTCTTCGTGCTGAGAAGAAAGTCGTCGTGGATGAAGGGCATGGCGATTACCTCGCGTTGACGGAGTGGTTGACGGCCTCTTTTGCCGCCTTGAAATTGTTTCCTTCGAGCGCAACTTCGCCGGCAATTTGCTCCGGGACGCGGAGAAACACGTCCGTGCCCGGTGCTGCCGTGCAGCCGTGGATGAAGACGCGCTTCACGCCGAGCAAATCCACCACGGGTGTTTTCGGGGGCGGCTTCAGGCATTTGAAGCCGTCCAGCTCCAAGTCCGCCGTCTTGTCGGCGACAATCGCCGGGCCTTTGGTTGTGTTGATGGTGACGTGGTGAAAGCCCACCTGCCGCGCGTCCGTGATCCTGAAGCCGGTCTCGGCGTCGAGCTGGACATCGGTGAAGGAAATTCCTTCGAGCGGCATTTCCGCGAGGCCGGTGAGTTCACCCGCCGCCTTCGCGTCGCCGGTGATGGCATTGAAGCGGATGTTGCGGAAAATCGGCGTGCGCTCGGACACCGGCTCCGGGTCGCTCTTCTCGTAGAAGGTCGTCACCAAAATCGCCTCGCGCCGGATGCCGCGCATGACGAGGTTGCTCGCCCGCACGTCCTCGACCACGCCGCCGCGACCGCGCGCGGACTTGAGGCGAATGCCGCGCTCGGTGCCGTCGAAGACGCAGTTGGCGATGGTGATGTTGCGCACGCCGCCGGACATCTCGCTGCCGATGACCACGCCGCCGTGACCGTCGGCCATCGTGCAATTGTGGATCGTGATGTTCTCGCACGGACGCCCGACGCGGCGGCCGTCTTCGTCGCGGCCCGATTTGATCGTGATGCAATCGTCGCCCACGCTGATGTGGCAGTCGGAGATGTGGACGTTGCGGCACGAGTCGGGATTGATGCCGTCGGTGTTCGGCCCGTTTTCCGGATTGTGAATCGTGGCGGCGTGGATCGTCACGTTGTCGCAATACAGCGGCGAGACGGTCCAGAACGGCGAGTTGATGATCGTGACGCCCTCGATGAGGAGGTTCGTGCAACCGCGCGGCTGGATGAAGGGCGGTCGCAGAAAATCCAGCACCGCGCCCTTGTTCACCGTGGAGCTGATCGCGTTCGGATTCAACCGGCGGAACTCCTCCTGCCCTTTGGTCTTCGGCGCGTCCGGGCCCGCCTTCCTCACCTTGCCGAGAAAGGCCCACCACGCCTGGCCCTGCCCGTCGAGCTTGCCGCGTCCGCGGATGGCGACGTTGCTGGCGTTGTGCGCGTAAATGAGCGGCGAGAAATTCGTGACCTCCACACCTTCCCAACGCGACGGCACCATCGGCAGGTAGTCGTCGAAGTCGGTGCTGAACTTCACGACCGCGCCCGCGTCGAGGTCGAGTGTGATGTTGCTCTGCAAGTGAATCGGCCCGGTGAGAAAAGTTCCCGCGGGAACGCAAACCGTCCCCCCACCTTGCGCAGCCGCGGCTGTGATGGCTTTGCGGATGGCCTCGGTGCATTTTGTCCTCCCGTCCGCCACCGCGCCAAATGAGCGGATGTCGAAGTGAACGGGTGCAACACCTTGCGAGCGGACGGAAACCGCCGCACAGCAAAGAGCGGCGAAAAGGGCCGTCGAGGGAATAAATCGAACTCTCATGCTGGTCAATACAACCGCAGCCGCGGCGCTATTCTGTGGTGCGCGCCTTCATCCAAATGGCGTCGTTGTTGGGCGTGGTCAGTTTTTTCACGACGACCACCCCGCTGTTGATGGAGAGGTTCTCCCACTTGTGCGCTTC
Organism: uncultured Verrucomicrobiota bacterium; assembly: GCA_964589935.1. Lineage (GTDB taxonomy): Bacteria > Verrucomicrobiota > Verrucomicrobiia > Limisphaerales > VHCN01 > VHCN01. The sequence continues at coordinate 93,600 of CAZPVD010000013.1, forward strand.
GACATGGCCGTCGGCGAACCCGATGGCGGTGCTCGATGCGTGCACGGCGGCGGGCGTGTTGCAGCCGGTCCACGTGTTGAGGTCGCTCATGTTGATTGAGTAAAGCCCGTCATCAATCGTCGTCGGGTCTTCGTGCATGAAGACGTGCAAGTTCGACGGCTTGCCGAGGTCAATGATCCGCTTGTAAAGCGTGTAAGGCGCGCCCGCGGGGCTGGCGGCGCCGTTCATCCAACGGTTCATGGACACGCTGCGGACCGCGTTCCCCACGGCGCCAGGGAAGATGAATTTCGTGTCCGCCGGACATTTGAAAAGCCCCGCCGACTGCGCGTAGCCGCCCAGTTGCGCACTCATGAACAGCGACGTGTTTGCCTCCCATCCCGCCTGATAGCCGGGCGCGCCCGACGAGGGATCAATCGAGCCGATCACCCAGCCCTGGTTGGTCTGCGTGATGACCGACGTGCCGCCGAGATTCCCGCACAGCCGGTCGTCGCTGTCGCCGTGGTAAAGCGTCCAACTCAATTGCAACTGCTTCATGTTGTTCATGCACTTCGTGCCGAGCGCGCGCGCCTTGGCGCCGGAGAGCGCGGGCAGGAGCAGCGCGGCGAGGATGGCGATGATCGCGATGACCACGAGCAGTTCGATGAGCGTGAACGCCGGACGGGACGCAGACAGCGACGATGGAGGCAAATGTTTCATAAGCGCAGCCGGACTGATTGCGCCTACTATAGCGATCTTGATCGCCCTGTAATCACTGTTTAGTGCATAAATGTTTGAAAATTACGCATCCATTCGCGCGTGCCGGATGGATTTGCGGTAGGCGACCGGCGAAAGGCCGGTGCCGCCCTTGAAGGCGATGCAAAAGCTGTTCGCGCTCGCGTAACCGCTCAACCCGGCGATCGCCTCGGCCTTGTAATCGGTCTCGGCGAGCAGTTTTTTGGCGTGCTCGATCCGCACGGCGCGCAGCTCCGCGCCCGGCGTCCGGTCGAGGTGTTCGAGGAAGGCTTGGTGCAGCCCGCGTCGCGACATCGCGGCGGCGCGCGCCACCTCCTCGATGCCGATGGGGTCGCGGAACCGCTCCCAGATGAACCGCAACGCGCGGGCGACGCCGTGGTGGCTCACGGCGAGGATGTCGCTGCTCTTGCGCGTGACGACGCGCGCCGCGGGCACGCGGACGTGCTTGCGCGGCGGGCGTTCGCCCCGCATGAGCCGATCCAGCAGCGCCGCGCCTTCGTAGCCCTGCTCTTCCAAGTTCGTGTCCACGCTCGAGATCGGCGTGCGCATGGCGTCCACGGCAAGCAGGTAATTCTCCGCGCCGACAATCGCGATCTGCTCCGGCACGCTCAGGGAGGACTGCTCGCAGGCCTCGAGCACGTCCACAGCAAGCTGGTCGTTCGCGGCGAAAACGGCGAGCGGCTTGGGCGCGTGCCTCACCTGCGCGGCCAGCCACGCGCGACGCTTGGCCCATTCCTCGCGGCGGCTGTGATACACCTTCGACTCGTGCCATTTCATCCACTCGCAATCGTGCCCCGCCGCCCGCAGGGCAGCGATGAACCCCCGCCCGCGCTCCTCGTAGGACCAGTTGTCCGCGTCGCTGTAGAAGCGGAAGTTCTTGAAACCGCGCACGAGAAAATGCTCCGCCACGAGCTGCGCCGCGTGCGCGTGATCCTGCAGCACGCGCGCAAAGGGCAGATGCGGCCGCCGCAGGCTGAAGTCCACTGTCGGCTTGTGAACGGACTCGACAAATTCGGCCAGGTCGTCGCCCGCGCCGAGCCACGCGAGGATGCCGTCGCCCTTCCACCCCCACGGAATCACCCGCTCGCGCGCGAGGTTGGCCGAGAGGTGCCAGCCGTGCTCCTGCGCGTAGCGTGCGATGCCCTGGTGCAGGCGGTGGTCATACCAGCCAAGCACGAGGAGCACGTTCCTTGGCCTGCCGGGGCTGGTTTTTCTTCGAGCCGAGAGAGAGCGGTGCGAGTGCATCAGTTTTTCCATCCTAGCGTATCGAACCAGCAGGCCATCATTGGCTCAGCTACGGACCAGCGAGGCGTTGTTTTGCAGCAGATACTTTTCGAGCGCAACCTTCTTCGCGAGGGACAGGCGCGATCCCACCACCTTGAGCTTGTATTGCCGGTAATGGACCAGGCTCTTGCCCACCGTGCTGATCTGGACCTGCATGCCCTCCATCTGCCATACTTGGCCTGTCTTGAGCGGTTCCAAGGAGGGTCGCTTCACTTGCTTCATGCGGGCTTGGACGGGCATGGAGTCTGGATGTTCAGTCTTGGACCATTCAAACAGGCTTGTAACTCCCTACATGGATCCCTAACTTGAGCCGACAAGAAATCTTACAGCCTCAAACAATTTGTTGCCCTGCGCCAATTACTGCTTCAGTAACGTGCCCGGATCGCGGGCAGGTTGGTGGAGATTGACAAGGCACTGGCCGGGGCCGCCCCGGGGGCTGCAACCACCGCTGCCGCTCCGAAGAAACGGACGATGAGTGCTGCGGGAAGGGCAAAAATCGCAGCCGTCCAAAAAGCTCGCTGGGCAAAGTTAAAGGGGAAGACCGCACCGAAGAAGCCGACGCGGAAGATCAGCGCCGCAGGCAGGGCAAAGATTGCGGCGGCCCAGAAAGCGAGATGGGCCAAGATCAAGGCAGCGAAGAAGGCAGAATAGGCGTCGGTGTTGGGAAAATTTCCGCGGTTGACAACGAGTTGGCTCCGCTTGTTGTGCGATGTGTTCACGGAGGGAGGACGGGCGCGTGAAGGGCGTTGACAGGAAGTTCGCCGCTTGCATGCTGCCAGTAATGGTCGGGGCCAGGCGCTGATCAACCGCC
>CAZPVD010000014.1:0-93282 GCA_964589935.1 uncultured Verrucomicrobiota bacterium
CCGAAAATTTCCTCCGACGCCACGCGATGCGCGTGCGTGACGCCCGTGAGAAACGACGGCGCAAACCAATATCCTTTTGCCGGCAGCGTGCACTGCGTCTGCGTCAACTCCGCGCCTTCGTCCACGCCGCTTTGCACCAACTCGCGGATTTTTTCGAGCTGCGGCCGCGAATTGATCGCGCCGATGTCCGTGTTTTTGTCGAGCGGGTTGCCGACGCGCAAGGTCTGGATGCGGTCGCGCAATTTTTTGATGACCTTGGAATAAATTCCTTCCTGCACGAACAGCCGCGAGCCCGCGCAACAAACGTGACCCTGGTTGAAATAGATTCCATTGATGACGCCTTCGATGGCCTGATCAATCGGCGCGTCCTCGAACAAAATGTTCGCCGCCTTGCCGCCGAGTTCGAGCGTGAGCTTCTTCTTCGTGCCCGCGACCGTCTGCGCGATGCGCTTGCCGACCTCGGTGCTGCCGGTGAACGCAATTTTGTCCAAGCCCGGATGATTGACGAGCGCCGCGCCGGTTTCGCCCGCGCCGGTGACAATGTTCACCACGCCCTCGGGCAATTCCGCCTCCTGAAAAATCTGCGCCAGCCGCAGCGCCGTAAGACTCGTGGTCTCGGCGGGCTTGAGCACGACGGTGTTGCCGCACGCCAGCGCAGGCGCGATCTTCCACGCGGCCATAAGCAGCGGAAAATTCCACGGAATGATCTGCCCCGCGACGCCGAGCGGCTGCGGTGTTTTGCCGGGGAACGCATATTTCAGCTTGTCCGCCCAGCCTGCGTAATAAAAAAAGTGCGCGGCCACGAGCGGCAAATCCACGTCACGGCTTTCCTTGATGGTCTTGCCGCCGTCCATCGTTTCGAGCACGGCCAGCTCGCGCGCCTTTTCCTGAATGATGCGCGCGATGCGATACAGATATTTGCCGCGCTCGCGTCCTGGCATCTTGCTCCAGACCTTGTCGTAAGCCTTGCGCGCCGCCTTCACCGCTAAATCAACGTCCACCTCGTTCGCCGCCGCAATCGTCGTGAGTGTCTGCTCGGTGGCGGGGTTGATGGACTCAAAATATTTTCCCGACGTCGGCGCGACGAACTTGCCGTTGATGAACAACTCGTGCTGCGGCGCGATGACGTAATTCTTGGAATCCTCCGGCGCGGGTGCGAAGTCCCACTTGTTGCCGAAGGAAAGATGGCGTTCGCGCAACGGGACGACGACGCGGGTGGCTTCCGTGGTCCGCATGAGTTGGGGTTGGCGACCGCCAGCAGCCTTGAGCAAAGCCGCTTTGCGTGGTGGACGTGATTTGGTCTTCATCTCATTTCGGCACGACGGCTTGGTAGTTTTGTGCGGAGAGTCTGTTTGGTTTTCCTGCTTTGCGCAAGCGTGACGGTGAAACTGGCTGGCTTTGAAATCTCTGGACGACCACGGGGCTGATGGACAATCTCGGCGCAAGCACAAGTCCAACTGTTCGGGCAAACTCTCACTGCCGAAGCGGCCATGTCCAACTCGCAACAAACTCCCGACGTGCTCATCATCGGTGCCGGCCCGACAGGCGCGGTGGCGGCGAAGCGCTTCGCCGAGGCGGGCATGAGCGTGGTCGTGCTGGAACAAGGCGACTGGCCCGATTACTCGAAAGCGCGCGCCAACCATCCGGACTTCGAGGTCACCGCGGGCCGCTACTGGGCCGCGAATCCGAATCGCCGCAAAGCGCCCGCGGATTATCCCATCTCGGACACCGACTCCGACATCGGCGCGGTGCTCTACAATGCCGTCGGCGGTGGCACGGTCATCTACGCCGCGCACTGGCAGCGCAACATGCCGAGCGACTTCCGCGTGCGCTCGCTCGACGGCGTGGCCGACGACTGGCCGCTGACTTACGAGGATCTCCAGCCCTACTACGAACGCGTCGAGGAGGACTTCGGTATCTCCGGTCTCGAAGGCGACACCGCGTTTCCTCCCGGCAAAGGCCCGCCGTTGCCACCGGCGCCGCTCGCGCCGATGGGGCGTCGCGTTGCGAGAGCGCACAATAAACTCGGCTGGCATTGGTGGCCCGCGCCGAACGCCATCGCCACGCGCGACCACGGCCCGCTCCGCGCCTGCACGCAACGCGCCACTTGCATGTGGGGCTGCGTTGAGGGCGCGAAAGGCTCCGTGGACATCACGCACTGGCCGCTGAATCAGAAGATGGGCGTGCAACTCATCACCGGCGCGCGCGTCCGCAAGCTGGAGATGAACGGCAACGGCCTCGTCACCGGCGCGGTCTATGTGGATCGAAGCGGCAAGGAACATTTTCAAAAGGCCGGCGTCACCGTGCTCGGCGCGAATGGCATCGGCACGCCGAGAATTCTTTTGCTCTCGGCGAACTCACGCTTCCCAAATGGCCTTGCCAATTCCTCCGGCTTGGTCGGGCGGCGCTTGATGATGCACCCGTTCGGCACGGTGGTCGGTTTGTTCGACGAAGACCTCGGCAGCACGCACGGTGTGTGGGGACAGCACATTCACTCACTCCAGTTTTACGAGACCGACGCGGCTCGTGGCTTTGTGCGCGGCGCGAAGTGGGGCTTGCAGCCGACCGGCGGCCCGCTCTCGATGACGCGCGCCTATCCGTGGGGCGCGGAGAACGCCATCTGGGGCGCGAACTTTCACCGCGACCTCCGCAAGCGCCTCGGCCACTCGGCCATGTGGGGCATCATCGCGGAGGATTTGCCGGAGGTGGAGAACCGCGTCGTGCTCGACCCCGTGCTCAAGGACGCCGACGGCATTCCCGCGCCGAAGCTCATCTATCGCATGTCGGAAAACTCGAAGCGGCTGCTGCAATTCCACCTCGCGCGCGCGAAGGAGTCGCTCGAAGCCGCCGGCGCGAACGAGACGGTCATCGCGCCGCTCATTCGCGAAACCGGCTGGCATCTGCTCGGCACGGCCACGATGGGCAACGACCCCGCGCGCTCCGTCGTGGACGCCTGGGGCCGCTGCCACGATGTGCCGAACCTGTTCATCTTCGACGGCAGCATCTGGCCGACTTCCAGCGGCATGAACCCGACCGCAACCATCGCCGCGCTCGCGCTGCGCTGCGCGGAACATCTCGTCGAGGAACGGCGAAACCAGAAGGTGCCCGCATGAACTTCGACTCGTTTGAACGCGCAACGCTCGCCGGCCTGGCCGATGTGCTGATTCCAGCGGGCGAAGGTTTTCCCTCCGCGAGCGCTGCCGGCGTGGCGGGCGAAGGACTGGACCAGTTGCTCGCGGTGCGTCCCGATCTGGTGGCTGGACTGAAAAGGATTTTGCAGGAGGCGAAAGGGCGCAGTCCCGCCGATGTGGTGAAGGAACTTCAAGCCAAAGACCTGGCTGGCTTTGGCGTGCTGGCGGAAGCGGTGCCGGGCGCTTACTTCATGAACGCGCAGGTGCGCGCCGCGCTTGGCTACAGCGGCCAGTCGCCCCGGCCCATTGACCCACGCCCCGACTACCTCGACGACGGCCTGCTGCAATCCGTGATTAACCGCGGCCCGGTCTATCGCCCCACGCCATGAGAGTGTCAGAACTGTCTCGTTGGTTGAGAGCAAATCGGAGTTTCCGCTGGTTGACGGTGTGCGGCGGCTTAGTGGCGGTTTTGATCCTCTACTCGTTGGTTCCGCCGTTGACACTCCGGAGCAGAGTGATTGCAGTGGCGAAGAAGGAGGCGAGAAACCGAGGTTGGGTAATCGTGCTTGTCCACAGTGCCGAGTTCAAGAACGGGATTTGGATGGTTGAGTTGGAGCGATTCCCTTGGCAGTTGGGCGGACACGCGGCAGTCGAGGTCTCAACCAACGGTGAAGTCGTGAGGTATCTTCCAGGCAAGTGACTACGACAACGAGAAATAATCCGCGCCCTGATAATTGCCCTCGACGTTTTTTACGATTTGCATGAGCACGTCGTTGACGAGCGTGCTCGCGCCGAAGCGGAACATCTGCGGGTTGAGCCAGTCGTCGCCGAGGGTTTCCTTGACCATCACGAGGTAGGCGAGCGCCTGCTTGGACGTGCGGATGCCGCCGGCGGGTTTCATGCCGATGCGGATGCCGGTGGCGAAAAAATAATCGCGGATGGCCTCCAGCATCACCAGCGTGACGGGCATGGTGGCGGCGGGCGAAACTTTGCCGGTGCTGGTCTTGATGAAATCGCCGCCGGCTTGCATGGCGATTTCGCTGGCGAGCCGGACGTTGTCGTAGGTGACGAGTTCGCCGGTTTCGAGAATGACCTTCAAATGCGCCGCGCCGCAGGCTTCCTTCGTGGCGGCGATTTCATCAAAAACTTTTGCGTGATCGCCCGCCAAAAAAGCGCAGCGGTCAATGACCATGTCGATTTCATCCGCGCCATCACCAACAGCGCGGCGGACTTCGTTGAGTTTGGTTGGTAAAGGAAATTGGCCGCTGGGAAATCCAGTGGCGACGGCGGCGATGTTCACGGGCGAAACGTCGCCGAGAAATCTGCGCGCGTATTTCACCATGTTCGGATACACACACACGGCAGCACAGGGCGGCACATTGTATTTTGCCTCGGCAGGTTGCAGAGCTTTGCGGCAAAGGTAGGCGACTTTGCCGGGTGTGTCCTTGCCTTCGAGGGTGGTGAGATCGCACATGGACACGGCGAGTTTAAGACCGGCGAGCTTGGCGGAAGTCTTGATACTGCGTTTGCCAAACGACGCGGCGCGCTCCTCGACCATGATTTGGTCAACAGTTGAAACGGGAGAAAACCGCGCGGCCCCGTTGCGTTGTGCGCCGGTGATCCGGGAGCTCGTCTGTCGCCACGAAGTCAATGTTGCGCCGGTTGCCATTGGATTTGTGCATGAATGTCGCGAGACGCTTTCGGCGAGTCAATGGGATTCACGGCTTTGAACTTGTTGCGTCTGCGCGCCGCCGCTACGTTTCGCGCGTCATTGCCAGCCATGATCGGTCCAGCACATCGCGCCGCCACACGATTTCTCGCGGTGGTGCTGTGTCTCGCAACGTCGCTGGCCGTGGCGCAGCCGTCCAAGAAAAAATCCTCCTCACGCACCGCGCGCACAACTGCCGCGCCGTTCGCGACCAAATGGGAGGAGGCCATTGACAAGGGCGACACGAACCGGCTGAAGGCGCTTTTCACCGCTGACACGAAGCTTGCCGCAGCACGAAACGCCGATGGCGACACGCTGGTTCACTTCGCCGTCGGCAGAAGGCAGTTTGAAATCCTCGCGCTGCTCAAGGAAAAAGGCGTCAGCTTCGAAGCGACGAACGCCGCCGGGCTTACGCCTTTGCAGTCGCTCGTGCTCACCGGACGCCGCGCGCCTGCCGAGGCCGTGTCGAGCGAACCGCAGGAGCCGCCGGGCTATTTCAAGCTGCGTGTCCTTGGCGCGCATGCCGATCCGTTTTCCCTCGCGGGCGTTGGCGACGCGGACGCGCTCGCGCAGGAGCTGGAACGCCAACCTGCCGCGCTCCGGACTGCCGATCCTCAATCACGCACGCTCCTGCACTGGGCCTGCGAATGCGGCCAGCTTGGCACGGTGAAGCTTCTGTTGCCGAAACAACCCGCGCTCGACGCGGCGGACTTCGAGGGCCGCACGCCGCTGCACGCCGCAGCGTTGCACGGTTATCATGAGATCACGCGGTTGTTGCTCGCATCGAACGCCCCGCCAGATTTACCGGACAAGGCCGGCGCCACGCCGCTCGCGCTCGCCGCGTTCGGTGGACACGACAAAATCGTCGCACAGTTGCTTGAGAAAAAGCCCGTCCTCGGCTTCACCGCGAACAATCGCGCCACGCCGCTGCACCGTGCCGCGGAAGGCGGCTTTCCGAAGGTCATCGAACAGCTCGTCAACGCCGGTGCAATTGTGAACGCGCCCGATGAACAGCGGCGCACGCCGCTGCACGTCGCCATCGCGCATTCACGCACGAACGCCGTTGCCGAACTGCTCAAGCACAGGCCACCGCTGACGCTTCGCGACGCGGAAAATCTTACACCGCTCGAACTTGCCGCGCGCACGCAGAACGAGGGCGTCATCCGTTTGCTCATCAACCGCAATCAGGAGCTGCCGCAGGATAAATCACTGCTCAACCCGCTGCTGCATTTCGCTGCCGGCGCGGGCGACACAAATCTTCTCACGAGGCTGCTCGATCGCGGGGCGGAGATCAACTCGACCAACCGCGCGGGGCGCACGGCGCTGTTGCTCGCCGCGATGCGCTCGAAGCCGGAGGTTGTTTCGTTTCTGCTTGCCCGTGGCGCGAACCCGCTCGCCCGCGGCGCGAAGGGCGACACGGCCCTTCATCTCGTCGGCGGGCACGAGGCGACGGCGCGCGCGCTGCTGCTCGGCGGCGTTCCGGTGAACCAGACGAACTTCGCAGGTTTCACTCCATTTCATCTCGCCGCGCAGACAAACAACCTCGCCTGGATGGACGCGCTCGCGGCTGGCGGTGCGGACATCAACGCGCGGGCAGGCACGAACCGCGACACGGCGCTGCACCTGGCCTTTGCGCGGAACTACTACCGCTACGAGCCGGAGCCGCCGGGCGTGCCGGGCTGGATGCTGTTCAAGACGCGTCTCGACCAGATTCTGCGGACGCGGATGCAGCCGGAGGAGCGCATCGTCCGTGCGCAGGCGGCGATGCCATTGCTCGGAGATGTTCCTCTGATTGGCAGGCTTTTTTTCCAGCGCAACGTGAACGCCCAGCCCGCGCGAAACGCGCCGCCTCGCCCGACGAACTGGGTTGATTCAGTCTACGCCGGCGTGAAATTCTTTGCGGACTGGGCGCACGTGGACCCGCGTCGCGACGAATGGCCGTCGCCGTGGGAACCGTGGGAGGAGGCGCAGTGGCGTTATCTGGTTGCGCTCGGCGCGGACGCGAGCGTGACGAACGCCACGGGCCAGACGCCGCTGCACGTCATGCTCACGAACCAGCAGTTCCAAACCGGCTGGGGAATGCCGAGCAACGCCGTCGTGGCGATGCTCGCGCGCAACGGGGCGAACCTCAACGTGCGCGACCGCGACGGCAACACGCCGCTGCATCTGGCCGTGACGAATTCCCAGCAGGGCAGCGCGATGCGCACGCTGCTCGCGTTCAAGGCGGATCCGAATGTGACCAACGCGCTCGGCCAGACGCCGCTGCATGTCTATCTCGCCGCGCGGACGATTTACTCCGACCACAACGACCGTCTCAAGGCGCTGTTCGACGCCGGCGCGAATGTGAACGCGCCGGATCGTGACGGGAACACGCCGTTCCATCTTGCGATGTTGTCGTCCTTCGGGAACTGGGCGACGGTGCTCGCGACCAACAAGGCGGATTTCTCGCGAACGAACAAACTCGGTCAGACACCGCTCTACCTCGGCGTCGTCAGCAACGCCGCGCAGCCGTTGATTCCGCCCGGAGCGAAGCGGGGCTACTTCGTCGCGCTCGAAACGGGCGATGCCGAGTCTGTTGAAGTCCATCTCAAGCTCGATCCAAGACTCGCGATGGTGACGAATTTTGCCGGCCTTACCGCAATTGGTGTCGCGTCCTCCGGCGGACACCGTGCGATTGTGGAGAAGCTCGTGGCCCTCGGCGCGAAGCCCGACGCATGGGCCGCCTCGCTGCTCGGCGACACGGATATTCTCGGCAAACTGCTCAAGGCGAAGCCGGAACTTGCAACCAATCGCTTCGCCGGCGACACGTTGTTGCATCGCGCCGCAACCAGCGGCAGCAGGGAATGCGTCGAAATGCTGCTGCGCGAGAAGGCCGACGTGAACGCCACAGACGCGCGAGGCATGACGCCGCTCGGCCGCGCGCTGACCGGGCAGCACGCTGATGTGGCCGAATTGCTCCGATCGAAAGGCGCGAAGGAAAACGTGTTCGACTTTGTTGCAGCCGGTGATGTAACGCGATTGAGAACGCTGATTTCGGCCGACACAAAGTTGTTGCAAGCGACGAACGCGGCGCGCTTCACGCCGCTGCACGAAGCCGTGCGCGACGGCAAACGCGAAATTGTGGAAGCATTGCTGGAGCTGAAGGCCGACGCGAATGCCGTCGCCGCGTTGACGAGTAAGTATCCGTGGCCGCACGCCGGCACGGGCGTCACTCCGCTGCACGTGGCCGCATGGTCGAACCACATCGAGATGGCCGGGCTGCTGCTCGCGCGCGGCGCGAAATCGGATGTGTTCGATGTGTCGGGCCTTGCGCCGCTTCACCACGCGGCCGCGCTGGGCGAGACGGAGTTTGCCGCGTTGCTGCTCACGAATGGCGCGAACGTGAACCTCGCCGCGGTCGCGCCGACGAACACGCTGTGGTTCACGAATGCCGCTGTCCCGACCGGAAACACACCGTTGCATCTCGCGGTCGTGTTTGCGCGCACGAATATGATCGAGTTTCTTCTCTCGCGGGGCGCTGACATCCAGGCGACAAACTGTTTCGGAATCACGCCGGTCACGACGGCGCTTTACGGCCCGCAGCCGCGCGGCGGAATGAGGCCGCTTCAAATGAATCCAGCCCTCGCTGCCGCGATGCGCGCGCGGCAAGAAGTGACAAACACTCCGTCGCCGCAGGTGATCGTCGGGATGCTTCGGAAGCATGGCGCAAAAAATCCAGATCTGCCGCCGCCGTTCTATCCCGGCGGGACGACGCGGGTCGTCCGTGCTAGGGCGGAGGATTTCGACGCATCGCCTTGAGCGGCGGGAATTAAGCCTTGAAAAGCCCGGCGTGCTTGGGGTTCATTCTGTCGCGACAAATTCAGCCCTGTTATCCCGAGCGTCTGACGGACGCCCTTGAACGGGCTTTGGCATGAGCGACGAACAGAATTTTACATGCGCGTGCGGTGCGTGCGGTGGGCACATCAGCTTTCCCGCGAGCTACGCGGGCGAGGCCGTCACCTGCCCGCATTGCAATCAGGCCACCGCGCTTCCGACACTGGAGCAACTCATGCCCGCCGCGCCTGCGGCGGAACCGGTCGCCGAGCCAGCACCCGCTACTGAACCGCAGCCGCGACCGCGCGCGCAGGCAAAAGCCCAGGCCAAGCCGAAAGGTTACGTCGTCAAGCCGGGCGAGAAAAAGCCCGGCGACCAGCGGCCCGAGCAAAAACTCGAGGACCCGTATGAGGCCGAGTTGGAGCGCATCTCAAGCCAGGTGCGCTGCACCGAGTGCGGCGCGAAGGTGGAGCCGGGCACCAAGATTTGTCCCAAGTGCGGTGAGATTCTCTCGAAGGGTATGCGGCGTATGCGCCGTTATGGTTCGCTCGTGGCCGTCTGTCTTGGCGCGTATCTGATCGTAACGTGGCCGTATGCGTGGCCGGCGTTTCTTGCCAAGCGCGCCTACCGCCCCGCGCCGGTGAAATACGCCGCCGAGGTGCTGAACTTTTCCGTGCAGAAGGCCGCGGACAACAACCTCTACTTCGTCAGGGGCGTCGTGACGAACCACGCGCCCGTGCAGCTCTTTGGCGTGAAGGTCGAGTTCTCGCTGCTCGACCGCGGCGGGGCCGCGCTCAGCGCCATCGCGGTGGATCAAATTCAAATCCTCGAACCGCACAAGACGTGGGGCTTCAAGGCGCTCGTGCTCGATCCCGACGCGGTCAACGCCAAGCTCAACACCATCACGTGGACGCGCTGAAGTGGCGGCGCGGAGAATTCCTCTTCGAGAAGGGTTCAAAATCGCTGCCGGTTCTGCTAAATTTGCCGCATGAAGAAGACAGAACCCGTCCCGGTCACGGTGCTCATCGGCTTCCTCGGCGCCGGCAAGACCACGCTGCTCAACCACCTGCTCACGCAGCCGCACGGGCACAAGTGCGCCATCATCATCAACGAGTTTGGCGCCATCAGCATTGACAACCAGCTTGTCGTCGGCGTGGACGAGGAAATTCTTGAACTCAACAACGGCTGCCTCTGCTGCCGGATGCGCGGCGACCTCGTCAAGAGCATCGCCGACCTGTTCCAGAAGAACAAACGCTTCGACTACATCCTCATCGAGACCACGGGCCTCGCCGACCCCAGCCCCATCGCGCACACGTTCATGATGCCGATGCTTGAGGGCCGGCTCCGCCTCGACGCCATCGTCACCGTTGCGGACGCGAAGCATTTGGAGAAGGAACTGGACGAAGCGCCCGAAGCCACCGCGCAGGTCGCCTTCGCCGATGTGATTTTGCTGAACAAGACTGATCTTGTGTCACTGGCGGACGTGGAGCGCGTCGAGCACCGCATCCGGCGCATGAACAAGCTCGCGAAGATTCACCGCACCGCGCGGGCGCAGATTGACCCGAAGCACATCTTCAACGTGAAGGCGCGCGAGTTGTCCACGCCCGTCGAAGTTCACGACGAACACGAGCACGAGCATCACGAGCACGGCCACGAGTGTGATGAACATTGCGATCACGACCACGGCCCCGGCGAGCATCATCACCATGAGGAGCATGAGGAGCATGAGCACTTCCACGACGAGAAGGTGCGTTCCTTCGCCATCACCGAGGAGCGACCGCTCGATTTGAAGAAGGCGGAGAAGTGGCTGAGTGATTTGCTCGCGAGCAAGGGTGGCGACATCTACCGCAGCAAGGGCATCCTGCACATCAAGGGCCAGCCCAAGCGCGTGGTCTTTCAGGGCGTGCAGATGATGTTCGACGCGCAGCCGGAGCGTTTCTGGAACACGGACGAAAAGCGCCTGAACCAGCTCGTCTTCATCGGCAAGGAATTGGATGAAGCTGCCATTCGTAAAGGCTTTCAGGACTGCCTCGCCGAATGAAACTTCTGTTCCATGAACGCCCAGTTCACGGCAAGCACCCCTCACCCGCCCTTCGGGCACCCTCTCCCCTCGGAGGGGAGAGGGCGGGGTGAGGGGTGAAGCACGATTGGTATGCCTCTCTACGAATACGAACTCTGCGACGGCGAGTGCAAGATGTGCGGCGGCAAGTTCACCCTGCGCCGGCCGCTCGACGCCAAGCCGTTGACGCACTGCCCCGCCTGCAAGAAGCCCGTGCGCAAAATCATCTCCAGCTTCAACACGCCCAAGCTGATGAAGCCGCTCTCCATCACCGACGCGAAGAAGGCGGGCTTCACCGTGCTCAAGCGTTCGGGCAAGGGCGAATACGAGAAGCAGTGACCGTTGCCGTGGAATAATTCTTCCTCACGGCCCTCCTTTTCGTTTCAATCCCCGCCATGCAAGCCCAGTTCGCGCTCGTGCTGCACGCGCATTTGCCGTTCGTGCGCCACCCGGAACACGACAAGTTCCTGGAGGAGGCGTGGCTGTTCGAGGCCATCACGGAGACTTACGTGCCGCTCATCCAGACGATGGACGGCTGGCTGCGCGACGGCATGGAGACGCGCCTCACGCTCACGCTCACGCCGCCGCTGTGCGCGATGCTGCTCGATCCGCTGCTGCAGGACCGCTACGTGCGGCATCTCGAAGGGCTGATCGAACTCGCGGAAAAGGAAATCCACCGCACGCACTGGGACCGTCCGTTCCGCGAGCTGGCGTGGATGTATCACAATCGTTTCTGCGGCATTCGCGACACGTATTTCGCCTACGGGCGGAACCTCGTCGGCGCGTTCCGCAAGTTTCAGGAGGCGGGCAAGCTGGAAATCATCACCTGCGCGGCGACGCATGCGCTGCTGCCGCTGCTCGCGGAGCATCCGCAAAGCATCCGCGCGCAAATCCTTGTCGCGCGCGATCATTATCACCAGTGCTTCGGCTGCGATCCGCGCGGCATCTGGCTGCCGGAATGCGCCTATGTCGAGGGCGTCGAGATGGTCTTGCAGGAGGCGAACATCCGCTGGTTCATCACGGACACGCACGGCGTGCTGCACGCGAGGCCGCGTCCGCGCTACGGCGTGTTCGCGCCGATTTACACGCCAAACGGCATCGCGGCATTCGGTCGCGATCTCGATTCCGCGAAACAAGTCTGGAGCCGGAACGAAGGCTATCCCGGCGACGCACGCTACCGCGATTTCTACCGCGACATCGGGCACGATCTGGACTTCGACTACGTGCGCCCGCATCTGTCCGCGCCGGAACTGCGCGGTTTCACCGGCATCAAGTATCACAGCATCACCGGCGCGACGGCGGACAAGCAGATTTACGACCGCAAGGCCGCGCTCGCCGCGGCGGACGAGCACGCGAGCCACTTCCTCCACGCGCGCATCGGGCAGTTCCAACACCTCGACGGCCTGATGGACCGCGCGCCGCTCATCGTGTCGCCCTACGACGCCGAGCTGTTTGGTCACTGGTGGTATGAGGGGCCGGAGTTCCTCGATTTCTTCGTGCGCAAGGCGCATTACGACCAGAAAGTTTTTGCGCTCACGACGCCGGGCGAATTTCTCCAAAAAAATCCCGTGCAGCAAATCGCCACGCCGAGTGCGTCAAGCTGGGGCGAGGAAGGCTACTTCAAGCTCTGGCTCAACGAGACGAACGAGTGGATTTACCCGCACCTCGGCGTCGCACAGGACCGCATGACGGAGCTGGCGCGGCGCTTCCCGCAGGCCGCGGGTGCGACCGAGCGCGCGCTCAAGCAGGCCGCGCGCGAACTGCTCCTCGCGCAGTCGAGCGACTGGCCGTTCATCCTCCGCACCGGCACGAGTCCCGACTACGCGCGCCGCCGCGTGAAGGACCACATCCTCCGCTTCACGCGCCTCTACGAGCAGCTCGCCAGCGGCCACGTGGACGAGGAATACCTCGCGAAATGCGAATGGGTGGACAATCTCTTCCCCGACGTGAACTGGCGGTATTGGGCGTGAAGAATTAGGAGTTTTCCTTCTTCAGCAGTGCTATTTGTGGATCAGCTTCCTTCAAGGCTGCAATCCAATGTTCCTCTGAAATGATCGCAGGTTTGCCGTGTTGCTTTCGCGCCAAGATGGCCGCCTCGATCTTATTGCCGTAGTCACCCTTACTCCAAGCTTTGCTCCCTTCCGAGCCAACAACTAAGTAGTCAATGAATTGATTCGCCTGTTTCTGATCTGGTGAAATACCGCCAAGTAATGTGACTGCTTTTTGACATTCCTTCCGTGAACCGAATCCAAACTTCCCCGTGAAAAGGAATGATTTTCCTTTGATGACCACTTTTGGCCGTGGACTGTCATACGGAGTTTCTTCACGAATAATTCTGGAAGCTAACTCCCGTTGAAAATCTTCGACCGCCTGTTCTCCGCTCCATCCTTCGGGGACATTAACCGAAACAAGATCGGCTGGCGAAAATGGCTTAAGTTCGTCTGAATCGAAGCCAAAATCCTGCGTCAGAAACAAATATTTGTTCCATTTCTCACGATTGGCTTCATCTGCCATTAAATTGCTAATTTCCAAACCTGCTGCGCCTACTGAAAGATTTGCGGCAACGGGTATGCCGAAGAATCGAAGTATTTTCCTCTGCCGGTTAGATGCGCTGTTAGGCATCGAGGCCTCGACTTGGTTCAAAAAATAATCTCGCTTCAAGCCGTGCAGTTGGAAAGAAGGCTTTTCAAGTTGGGCCTTGAAATGTTCTTCAGATAGAACTTTCACGCCTAGTTCTTGAGCTTTCGCCAACTTCGATCCCGCCTCTTCGCCGGCCAGCACGTAGTCGGTGTTCTTGCTCACGGAACTGCTCACGCTCCCGCCCGCGTCGCGAATCAGCTTCGAGGCTTCGTCCCGTGACAGCGTGGGCAGCGTGCCGGTGAGCACGAAGGTTTTTCCCGCAAATGGATGATTCGATGGCGACGCGGCCTTCACGGAGCCGTGCGGCGCGATGCCGAGCTTCCTCAATCGCGCCAGCACGCGCTGTCCCACCGGACTCGCGAACCAGTCCAGCACAGCCTGCGCGGCAACCGGTCCGACGACGACCACCGCGTCGCGCGGCGCAGCATCCTTTTTCTTCGAGGCCTGCGCGAAGCCGGCGGTGATGAGTGCCTGACCGGCGGCATCCGCCTCGTCCTTGCGCTTCTCGTCGCGCAGGCGGTGCAGTTCCAGCACACCGCGCAGGAGCTTCGAGTGCGCCACGTCTTCGATGCTCTCGTGAAACTGCGCCAGATCATAGGCCGTCTGCTCGCCGACTTCTGAAATCGCCAGCGCAAGAATCCACCGGTGCAGCGGCGCCTGCTTCGCGCGCTCCAGCGCCTCGATGACCTTCGCCGCGTTCTTCTCGCCGAACACGCGCGGCTCGTCGTCGGTGCCAAGGTTGAGTTTCGCGAGTTGCTCCAGTTGCAGGTCGAAGAGATCGAGCGGCTCCTTGACAAGGCCGCGTTCGACGAGCTTCTCGGCCACGATGCCGCCGAGCGATTCGATGTCGAGCGCCTTGCGCGCGGCGAAATACTCGACGCGCCGCGTGAGCTGCGCCGGACAACCGGCGACATTCTGGCAGCGCCACGCGACTTCCTCGGCATCGCCTGCTGAAACTTTTTCCTTCGCAATCGGCCCGCCGCACGCGGGGCATTTGCCGCCGACGTGGGCGAATAAATCAAACTCCTTCGCGCTGGGCGGGCGCTTCGTCTTCATCACCTCGAAGACCTCGGGAATCACCATGCCCGCTTTGCGAATCACGACGGTGTCGCCGATGCGGATGTCCTTGCGGCGGATTTCGTCCTCGTTGTGCAGCGTGGCGCGCGCGATGGTCGAGCCTTGGACGAAGACCGGTTCGAGTTCCGCCACGGGCGTGAGCACGCCGGTGCGACCCACTTGAATCGTGATCGCCCTCAGCACCGTCTCGGCGGGCGTGATCCACGGGATGGGTTTGTGAACGATGGCGTAGCCGGGCGCGCGCGTCTTGGCCGGGATGCGCGCCCAATCGGCAACGCGGTTGACCTTAATGACCACGCCGTCAATTTCGTAGGGCAATTGCCGCCGCAGATCGCGCTCCTCGGCGTAGTGGCACACAACTTTTTCGCGATAAACTTCCAACACTTCCTCGATGCGGTCGCAGACCCACCACTTGCGCTGCGTGGGCAGGCCGAGCTTCGCGAGCGCCTCCAGCATCTCCGCATGGGTCGCGAACTCGATGCCCTCGCACGCGCCGACCGCGTAGAACACCGCGCGAATCGGGCGCTTCGCGACATCGGCAGGGTTTTTCTGCTTCAGCATCCCGGCCGTGGTGTTGCGCGCATTGGGAAATGTTTTCTCGCCCGCCGCGGCAAGCTTCGCGTTCAGCGTGTCGAAGTCCTTCATCGCGATGTAAGCCTCGCCGCGCACTTCGATCAGCGCGGGCGGATTCTTCAAATTCAATTCCAGCGGAATCGCCCGCATCGTGCGGAGGTTTGCCGTGATGTCATCACCGGTCTGCCCGTCGCCGCGCGTGACGCCGAGCGCGAACTTCCCGTCGCGATAGTGCAAGCCGATGGACACGCCGTCCACCTTCGGCTCCATGACGTATTCCACGCGGTCGCAACCGAGGTGCTTGCGGATCGTGGCATCGAAGGCGCGAAGTTCCACCAGAGTGTTTTCATCCTGAAGCCGGTTGCGCTTGTCGCGGTCCGGCTCATCGTCCTTTGTAGGAACATCCGACGCCTCGATTTTTTCGAGCGACAGCATCGGCTGAAGGTGCTGGACGCGCCTGAAGCCCTCCGTCGGCGCGCCGCCGACGCGTTGCGTGGGTGAATCGGGCGCGACGAGGTCGGGGAACTGCCGCTCCAGCTCCTGCAACTCGCGGTAGAGTTGGTCGTATTCGCGGTCGCTGACGGCGGGCTGCGCGAGCACGTAATACGCGTGGTCGTGTTTGCGGATTTCCGCAACCAGTTCAGCGTGGCGGGCGGCGGCTTGCGCGCGGGTCATGGCGGCAGAAGTTCTAGCCGCGGCACGCGCCCGTTTGCACGTTTTTATTCAAAGCCATCGCGCACCGTGTTAAATTTTCCTCGATGAATGCGTCTGCCTTTTCCGCCCGCCGTGCTACGGTGGATGATCTGGAGGGCCTGCGCGTGCTGTGGCGCGCCGAGAATTTGCCGGAGCTGGATCTCGAAAAACGCATCACGGAATTCCAGATCGCGCTCGATGCGGAGAATAAAGTTGTTGGTGCGATCGGCCTGCGCGTCGCGGGCACGCAAGGCAGCCTGCACAGCGAGACGTTCAGCGACTTCGGCCTCACCGACACGCTTCGCCCGCTGCTGTGGGATCGCGTGCAAAGCGTCGCGCGCAATCGCGGCCTCACGCGCCTGTGGACGCTGGAGAAGACGCAGTTCTGGCGCGGCGCGGGCTTTGATGTCGTGGACGACGATGCGCGGAAGAAGTTCCCGGAAGCATTCGGCGCTGCGGACGCGGAATGGTTCACGCTCAAGCTCAAGGAAGACATGCTCGCAAACCTCACGCCCGAGCAGGAACTCGCGCTCTTCCGCGCGTCAGCCAAGGAGTCCACGGACAAGATGCTGGAGCAGGCGCGCGTGCTGAAATGGATCGCCATCGTGATCGGCACGATTTTCTTCGGGCTGGTCGCCTACGTGACTTTCAACATGGTGCGCCTCATGCGCCGCCGCAATTCCGGCATGGCGCCGAGCTACCTGCCGCCGTCGCGCCGGTGAATTGAACCTCTTCAAACTCGCCAGGTTGAAAACAGTCAGCTTGCGGCCGCCGCATCAGACGCGACCATTGGCGGCGTGAAGTCATCCGCGTGATAGGAGCTGCGCACGAGCGGGCCGCTCGCGACGTGCAAAAAGCCCATTTTCTCGGCGGTTTCCTTGTATTCGGCAAACTTCGCAGGCGGGATGAACTCCACAACTGGCAGATGCGTGCGGGTCGGCTGCAAATACTGGCCGAGCGTGAGCATGTCGCAGTTCGCGGCGCGCAAATCCTCCATCGCGGTGAACAGCTCCGCCTCGGTTTCGCCGAGCCCAAGCATCAAACCGGATTTCGTGACGAGGTTTCGAGTTTCAAGTTTCAGGTTTCGGGTTGGCGGCACTGAACTCGAAACTCCAAACACCAGACTCGAAACTTTCGTGAACCGCTCCTTCGCCTTTTTCAGCACTGCAAGCGAGCGGTCGTAGGTCGCGCGTGAGCGCACGGACGGCGTGAGGCGGCGGACGGTTTCGAGGTTGTGATTGAAGATTTCCGGCGCGGCTGCGAGCACGGCCTCAATGGCGGAATCCTTTTCGTTGAAATCCGGCACGAGCACCTCAATGACGATGCCGGGGTTCGCCGCGCGCACGGCCTCGATGGTCCGGCGGAAATGTTCAGCGCCGCCGTCGGCCAGGTCGTCGCGCGCGACGGCCGTGATGACGACGTGCTTGAGCTTCATCCGCCGCGTCGCCTCGGCGACGCGCTGCGGTTCGTCGCGTTCGAGCGGGAAGGGCTTCGCCGTTGTCACCGCGCAGAAGCCGCACGCGCGCGTGCAGCGGTCGCCGGCGATCATGAACGTCGCGGTGCCGCGGCTCCAGCACTCCCAGTGGTTCGGGCATTTCGCACTCTCGCAGACGGTGTGGAGCTTGAGGTCGCCGAGCAGGTTGCGTGTGCGCGCAAACGTGTCGCTCGTCGGCAGCGGCAGCCGCAGCCACTCGGGCAGGCGCGGACGCGGAGTAGCAAGGGTCGTCATTTTTCAGCCACGGATTGAACACGGACGAAACACGGAATCAGGAAGACAGGCGATTTATAAGGAGGGCAGGAAGGCAGGAGGGACAGGGGCGCAATGGCCGCAGTTTTTCCTCCTGCACCCCTGCATTCCTTATGAAGTTCCGCGTCTGTGTTCGATCCGTGTTTCATCCGTGGCTACTCAAAATTGTTTTTCTTCCACCACGCGGCGAGGTCGGACGGGCCGAAGTCGGCGAGAATCTTGCCGTCCACGTCAATCACCGGCGCGAGCGACTGGCCGGAGAGGCGCTCCATCTCGTCGTAGGCCTTGCTGTCGCTGATGACATCGAGCACCTCGTAGTCCACGCCGCGCTCGTCGAGCCAGTCCATGGCTTTGCCGCACCAGCCGCAGTAGGGTTTGATGAAGAGGCGGATATGCGCGGGTTTCATTTGGGAATTGTTCCCGTCTCATTCGAGCGTGTTGGCGAGGGCATTGTGTCACAATGCCGGCTTAAAAAGAGGATAGCCGCGGAATTTGCAATACAAAGCGCTACTCCAAAGAGGAAGAATATCCGCACGAAACCATTCGGGTTTCCGACGAAACGCAATCGTTCTTTCAAATACGACCCGTCACCGATCATTCGAAGTTTGGTTTCATCCACAACACCCCTACCAATGAGATCTCGACAGGCGTCTTCGACGGTGGCGGCATGGTAGCCTTGCGCATACTCCCGCAAGCCAAGCAAAACTAGAATTGCCAGAACGTTTGCAGCGACAAAGGCGAGTCCAGAGATTTTCATGTTGAATGCAAAGCGTTCCGTTAGTGAGTTACTCCGTGATGAACGTATCACTGTGCTCATACCCCGGCGCGCAGCAGCACAGCAGGCGCAGCGTTTCCGCGCCGATGTTCCAAATCTTGTGCCGCTTGCCGGGCAGGATGACGATGGCGTCGCCGGCACGCACGTCGCGCAACTCGCCCTCGATGCGCATCCGGCCCGTGCCGTGCGTGATGTAGTAAATCTCCTCGGTCCGCGCGTGGTAGTGCTCCATCGTGCTGCCGCCCACGGGCACGCGCGCCTCGGCGAGGCTCTGGTTGCGAATGGCCGAGTTGCGGTGCGCGAGCAGTTCGCGGATTTCCGAACCGTCCTTCGTGGTGAAGGCCGGCGCGTCGGCGAGATTCGTCACGTCCATATCGCGGCGCGAGTGTGCAACGCCGGTTCGTGGAAGGCAAATCCCGCTTCATAACCGCGCTTCACGATTTGCGATTATGCGGTGAACGGCTTTCGTTCCACGGCGACTTGTGTCGCGGGAAAGTTCGTTCTATTGTTTCGCGCATGGATCATTCGCCCGGCTTTCTCAAGCTCGTGAACGACGCGAAATCGCGCGTGCGCGAAGTCACCATCGAACAGGCCCGCGCGCGGCTCGCGGCGAATCCCAAGGCCGCGTTGCTCGACGTGCGCGAGGATCACGAGTGGGCTGCGGGTCATGCGATTGAGGCGCAACATCTCGGCAAGGGAATCCTTGAGCGTGATTTGGAGAGGCGTTTTCCCGATCTGGATGCCGAAATCATCATGTATTGCGGCGGCGGTTTCCGCTCGGCGCTCACGTGCGATGCCGCGCAGAAAATGGGCTATCGCAACGTCGCGTCGCTCATCGGCGGCTACAAGGGCCTCGTCACCGCCGGCTGGCCGATGAAGAAGGGCGATTGATGCGGCGTCTGCCCGGAAGAGTTCGACGCGCTTCAATAACATCCGCCATGAAGACACTACCCGTTTTGCTCGCGCTGTTTCTCGCTCCGTTCGCCATGTTCGCGCAGGCGAAAAAGGGCGAGCCTGTGACGTTCGATGCGGTGACGTTTGTCGGCGACGTGAAGCCCGGCAGCAACTGCGTCGCCGTGGTGAGCTTCAAGATTGAAAAGGGCTTTTCCATCCCGACCAGCCGTCCGGCCACCCGTCAGGACCTCGCGACGCAACTCTTCGTGGGCGCGGCGGCCGGTGTGCGAGTGTTCCCGCCGAGCTTCCCGGCCGGCGTGGACAAGCAGGTAAAGGTGCCCGGCGTCGCACAGCCCGTGGCGACGCAGATGTATGAGGACACTTTTTCAATCCAGGTGCCGCTCGTTCTCGGTCCGAACACCGTGCTGCCCGCCTCGCTGCCCGCCACGCTCGCCTACCAGCCGCAACAGAACAACGCGCGCCTGCCCGTGAAGCAGTTGCGGTTTGAAATCAAGCTGCCGAAGCCGGAACCGCCCAAGCCCGCGAAGTAAAGTTTGGACGCATTGGCGTTGCGATAGAATTTATTGCGCGGCAAAGGTGCGATTTCTTCTTACGGTGGAAAGGAATTCCTCAGCAACGATGAATCCCGCACATTCTTCCGCGCCGCAGAGGCACGGATGGTCGCGATAATCCACAAGGTCATAGCCGTAGTTGAACGTGAGTTCGTCGCCCGCTGCGATATCGCGCCGCGCCACAATCCAGATGCGCCCTTCGATGCGCTCGGCGTCGCAGTTTGGCGCGCACGAGTGATTGACGAAACGCGCCGTATTCCACGACACGTTGCCATCGAGGTCCCATTCCTCGTCGAGCGCGAAGATGAAATCGTTCTGCGCCTCGCAACGCCGCAGCGATTCGGCCTTCGTGATTCGCTCGCCCGTGTATTCGAGCACACGCGCGCCCGTTGCGAAGGCTTCATTCGCAAACACGCCCGCGCCGTGAATCGGCGACGGTTTCACTTCGAGGACGCTGCTCATTGCTTCCGCGCGAATTTGGCACGTGAACTAAACACGCGCAATCCGGCGGCGCGAGTCATTCACCGGGATACGCCCCAATCGCGGGACCTTGGCTGGGTTCGCGGAACAGGCTTGGATGCAGTTGCTCCTGTTTCAGCCGCTCCACGTGCCCGTCGTAAAACAGAGAATTGAAGCCCTGATTGTGCCGGAGCGGATAATGCGTAGCCGCGGCCATGTTCGTGAACGGATACCACATCGTGCGCGGCGGCATGGCGGTCGTGGAATCCGCGCAGCCGGGCGTCCGCTGGTGGTCCCACATGACCATGCGCGCGGACGGCACTGAGACGAAAATCTCGTTTTGGCCAACCGGGCTGCCGGTGCAGTAATTCATGCCGTAGCCGCACTGCCATTGCTGGTCCGTCGGGCACTTGAAGACGTTCGTCGCTGGAAGATAGTGAAACAGCAGCCCGCTCTTGTATCCCGCGCCGGGCGCGCCGTTCGGCACCTGAGTCGGGTCATACGGAGACCACCAAATTTCGTTCGGCCCGGTTGGCGGCGGCGTGTTCGGGCCTGCACCGCTCGGCACTGGTGCGCTCAGGCCGTAAGGATCGTTGGGCATGTCCGGGCAAAGGCGCTGCGGGCAGTTCACGCCGCCCTGCTCGTCGCGGTAGAGCAGGTAGCCCAGCCCGATCTCCTTCAAATTGTTCAGGCAACCCGACTGCTTGGCCTTCCCTTTCGCGCTTGCCAGCGCGGGCAACAGCATGGCCGCGAGAACGCCGATGATGGCGATGACCACGAGCAGCTCGATGAGCGTGAAGGCTCGCGTCTTGGATGAAGTTGTAAGAGTCCGCGTCGGCACGGAGCGATAAAATGCGAGCCGTTATCTTTTGTCAAATATAACGACACTGGTTCATTTCATGAACGAAGCAGCCTCCGCAACTTCGCCCACGGTGCGGACGACACGCGCAGGCTTCGCGCCTGCATCTGCGCATAGAGTGCCAGCGCTTGCTCCCCTGTCTCGGTCAGCTCCGTTCCGCCACGCTTGTGGCCGCCGCGAATCGCGCGCACAAGCGGCCGCCGGAAGCAGCGCTCCATCGTCTTGATGAGCGTCCACGCTCGCATGTAGGACATGCCCATCTGTTTTGCCGCGGTTGCGATGGAGCCGGTTTTGGCGACGAGCGCGAGCAGCTCCGCTTTGCCTGGGCCGAGCGCGATGTCCTTGCCGCAGAGCACGCGGAAACGCGGGCGCAATTCGCTCTTTCGCGGGCGGGCAGACTTGCTCATGCGATTACGCTCACTTCGATTTCTTAGGTTCCGCCGCCTCCGAACCGAACGCGCCGATGGCGCGTTGCAACGCGTATTGGGCCTTGTTGAATTCGGCGATGGCGGTCACGAGATCGTTGCGCGTCCGTGTCAGATCCTGTTCGGCTTGGATGGTTTCCAGCACGGCCCCGACGGCGAATTCCTTCCGTTCGTGCGTGAGTTTCAGCGTCTCCTCCGCGGCGGCCACGGCGCTGCGAGCAACGGCAAACTGGTCTGCAAGCGACTGCGCGCGCGTATGCGCCTCGACGACCTGGCGGATCACTTCGTCGCGCGCTTTCTCCTCGCCAAGCAGCGCGGTGTTGACCCGCGACGCGGCGGCCTTGCGGCGCGGCGCGTCGAACAGACCGCCCGGCCCGATGCGCCAGCTCAGGCCGATGAAAAAATCCTCGGAATCATCGAAGTGCCCGAGCGAGCCGTTGCGTCCGCCGCCAAGCCCGCCCAGGAAAACCTGCGCGCCGAGCGTGGGGACGAGCGGGCCTTTCACGACGCCCGCGTGCTGTTCCTTCGCGGCGCGCGTGAGCGCCTTGGTTTGCAGCAGCTCGGGCCGTTTCACGAGCGCCTGTGCGACGAGCGAGTCGAGCGCGGCGTTCGTGCGGACGAGCACGAGAGGCGCGAGGTCGCCTTCGCGCGGGGCGAGTTCCACCGTCGAGTCGAGCCGCAGCAACTGCGCGAGGCGCGCGGCGCTGTTGCGCTGCTGTTCCGCGGCCTGTCGCAGCGCGAGTTGGTTTCGGCCGACTTCGACCTGCGCCCGTAGTGCGTCGCCTTTGAAGGCAAGGCCGACTTCGACGGCACGCTGCAACTGGCCCGCGTAATCCGCGGCGATGAGCACCGCTTGGCGCGCGACGCCCGCGCCAGCCTGCGCGCGCACGAGATCGAAGTAGCCCTGTGCGGCGGCGGCGACACTGTCCTGCCGCTGCGCGTCGAGCCCGTGGCCGGCGGCCTTCACGAGCTGCTTCGCGGCGAGCGATTTGTAATAGGCATCGCCGAGGTCCACCTGCGCGGTGAGCGTGCCGCCGAGCGTGTAAGACTGCTTGCTCGCGTCGAAAACTGTGCCGGTGATGTCTTGCAACTGCCCGTCGTGCCGGCGGTAGCCCACGCCCGGCGCGATCCACGGGAAGAACTGCTCGGTGGCGATGTCGCGGTTCGCGCGCGCCTCGGCGAGTCGTTCGCGCGCGATCTGCACGTCAATGTTCTGCGCGCCCGCAAGCTGTAGCACGGTCGGCAAATCAATTGGATGGGTCGTCGCCGGTGTGTTTGTCTGCGCGAAGGATGAAGGCAGCGCTGCGAACAGAAGTGCCGCAAGGCAACTTTCAATTTTGAACTTTAGGTTTTGAACTTTCACTTCGCCTCCACCGCGTTAACCGGTTGGCCGTCGGTGAGTGTTGTTTTCCCGACGAGCAGGGCTTTTTCAGTTCCGGAGAGGCCGGCGGTGATTTCCACATTTTTGCCATCGTTGAAGCCGAGTTTCACCGCCGTTTTCTTCGCCTTGCCATCAGCGAGGGTGAACACGAACGCATTCGCCTTTTCCATCACGAGCGCCGCGACGGGCATGAGCAGCGCGCCTTTGTGCTGCTCGACGCCGATGCTCACGATGGCATACATGCCTGGGCGCAGCTTGAGATCGGCGTTCGGAATCTCCGCCTCGACCAGCATCGTCTTGGTCGCCTCGTCGAGCGCGTAGGCGTGGCGCGTGACGCGGCCCTCGATCGTGCCAGGTAGTTCCTCGACGGCGACGCGGACGGGCTGGCCGACGGCGACGAGGGGCACTTCCGGCTCCGGCACGGCAACCTGCACGCGCACGGATTTGAAATCCATCACAGTCACGATGGTCGCACTCTGAGCGGCGCTGCCGGAAGTCGCGGCGGGAATAAACGCGCCTTTGTCCACATACCGCGCGGTGATGACGCCTGAGAACGGCGCTGTGATGCGCGTGAAGCCGATCAGCGTCTCGACCCGTTCAAGGCTTGCATTGGCCGCGGTGACGGCGGCCTCGGCAGCGCCGCCGGCTGCCTCGACAGCTTCAATCGCCGCGCGGGTTGCCTCCACGTTTGCCTGCGCAATGCCAAGCGTTGCGGCCGCGACATCGTGTTTCGCCTTCGCGGCATCCACCTGTTGCTGCACGACGAGGTCGGGCGCTTTTTTATTGGCGTCGCGAAGACGCTGGTGGTCGAGCGCGGCGAAATCGAGTTCAGCCTTCGCCTTTGGAATTTCCGCGCGTGCCCGGGTGAGTTCGGCCCCGGCCTTGGCGCGTTCAGCCACGATGCGGGCGACCTCGGCCTTTGCCTTGAGCACGTCAGCCTTCGCGCGTGCGCGGTCGGCGATCAGCTCGGGCGCCTCGATTTCGGCGAGCAGATCGCCTTCCTTCACCGCGTCGCCCTTGTCCACGCGGATGGTGGCGATGTAACCGGCGGCCTTTGCGTAGAGCGTGGCCTGCTGGAGCGGGCGCACGGTGCCGGGCAGCGTAACGAATCGCGTGATGTCGCCGCGGACGGGTGAGGCGAACTTCAACTCCGGCGCGGCGGGGGTGGCGGCGTTCGCGGCCTGTGTTCCTGCGAGCAGAACGCAGAACAAACAGAGCTGCCGCGCGACGGAAGAGAAGAGGCGTGTCGTTTGCATGTTTAACTGCGGGTTTCCGTGGGTTTGAAATGCGCGCTCGTTTCGTCATCCGGGTCGAGCGAGGGCGAGCGCACGCGCGAGCTGGTGATGATTGCGAACACGCTTGGCAGCACGAAGAGCGTCGCGAGCGTCGCGGCGGCGAGTCCGCCGATCACGGCGCGGCCCAGCGGCGCGGTTTGGTCGCCGCCTTCACCGAGGCCGAGCGCGAGCGGCATCATGCCGGCCATCATCGCAAAGCTCGTCATCAGGATCGGTCTCATGCGGCTGCGCGCGCCTTCGACGGAGGCGTCCTTGGGAGCAGCGCCGTTCACGCGTGCCTTCTCGGCGAAGGTCACGAGGAGAATTGCGTTCGCGACGGCGACGCCGATTGACATGATGGCGCCCATCGCGCTCTGGATGTTCAGCGTCGTGCCCGTGAACCACAGCGCGAGCACCACGCCGGCGAGGACGGCGGGCACGGTGGAGATGACGGCGAAGGAAAGGCGCAGCGATTGGAAATTTGCCGCCAGCATCAGGAAAATGACGACAACAGCGATGACAAGGCCGGAGCGGAAACCGTCAAAGAGTTGCTGCATCGGCACCGACTGGCCGCGCACGTCCACGCGAGTCTTTGTAGGCCAGGTTTTGCTGTCCGAGATTTCTTCGATGGTGGCGATCTGCCGCAGCACGCCGCCGAAATCGGCGCCGTGGAGGTTCGCGGTGATGCTGATGACGCGCGCCATGTTGTAGCGCTCGTATTGGCCGACCGCGGTGCCGGGCGTAATGCTCGCGAGGTTGCGCAGGAGCACTGAATTCCCGCCGCTGGCCGTGACCGGGACGTTCTTCAAATCTTCGAGCGAGGTTGTTTTCGCCTGCGGAATCTGCACTTGCAACTGGTAGCTTACGCCGCTGTTGGGGTCAGCCCAGTAATTCGGAACGGTGAAGCGGCTGGACGTGGTGGCGGCGACGAGCGAGCGTGTCACGTCGCCGACCTTGACGCCGAGCAGGCCGGCGCGCTCGCGGTTCACGTTCACGTCCACGGTGGGGAAGTCGAGCGACTGCGCGAAGTGAACGTCACGCAGCGAGGGAATCTCCCTGAGCTTCGCATAGATTTTCTCGGCGTGGGCCTTGTTCGCCGCGAGGCTCGGGCCGCTGACGGCAATCTCAACCGGCGTGGGCGAGCCGAAACTCATCACGCGGCTGACGATGTCGCTCGGCTCGAACGAGACACGCACATCGGGGAGTTCGGCGGCGAACACCGCGCGGAGCCGTTCTTTCAGGGCGGCCACTTTCATCCGCACGGTGGGTTTGAGCTGGATTTGCAAATACGCCTCCTCGGGTCCGCTGTTGAAAAGGTGGATCAGATTGATCGGATACGTCGCCGGGTGGACGCCGACCAGACCGACGGAAATGGCGATGCTATCCGGGCCAGCCTCGCGCTTGATGAGGTCGAGCGACTTGAGCGCAACCTGTTCGGAGTTCTCAATCTTCGTCCCGGTCGGGGCGCGCAGGCGCAGTGCGAACTGGCCCGAGTCAACCGTCGGAAAGATTTCTGTGCCGAGTTTTTTGCCGAAGAATCCAATCACGATGATTGATGCAGCGAGGTAAACGAGCACAAGCAGCCACCGCGCAGCAACAACACCGCGAAGCACGCTGGCGTAAGCGGACTGAAGTTTTGCGAAAAACGAGGCGTCGTGAACTTCGCCCGCGTGCCCGCGCAAGAACCACACGCTCAGAATCGGCACGAGCGTGCTCGACAGGAGGAACGACGCGACCATTGAGAACCCCACCGCGAGTGCGAGCGGAACGAACAGCGCTTTCGCCGCGCCTTGCATGAAAAACGCCGGGATGAACACAGCGAGGATGCACAGCATCGCCAGCAGCCGCGGCAGCGCCGTTTCCCGCGTGGCATCCAGAGCGGCCCGCGCCAGCGTGCTGCCCCGCGCTAGGTGCGTGTGGATGTTCTCAACCGCGACTGTCGCTTCGTCCACGAGGATGCCGACGGCGAGCGCGAGACCGCCGAGCGTCATCAGGTTTATATTCTGCCCGCTAATCCACAGCGCGAACGTCGCGGCGAGGAGCGAGAGCGGGATGTTGATGACCACGATGAACGCGCTGCGCCAGTCGCGCAGGAAGAGCAACACCATCAGGCCCGTGAGCACTGCACCAATGGCACCTTCCTTCACGAGATCGCCAATGGAGCGGCGCACGACGGGCGACTGGTCGAACTCGTAGCTGACTTTGATGTCGTCGGGCACGGCACTCTGGAATCTAGGGATGTTCTTCTTGACCAGCTCGACAACGGAGAGCGTCGAGGCGTCGGCGCGTTTGGTGACGGGCAGATAGACCGTGCGCCGCCCGTTGACGAGCGCGTAGCTGGTGACGATGTCGGAGGCGTCCTCGACCGTCGCGACGTCGCGCAGGAACACGGCGTTGCCGTCCTTTGCCCGGAGAGGCACGCCTTCGAGGTCCTTGATGTTCTTCACCACGGCGTTCACCGGCACGATGGGATATTTGTCGCCGAGGTTCATGTTGCCCGAGGGGCTGACGAGATTGGCCTGCGACATCGCATTGACGATTTCGTCAGGCGAAAAATTGTAGGCGCGCATCCGATCGGGCTTCACGTTGACGAGGATGGTGCGCGCGCCGCCGCCGAAGGGTGGCGGGGCGGAGACGCCTTGCAGCGTGGCGAAGAGCGGGCGGACCATGTTGAGCGCCGCGTCCTGCATCTGGCCGACAGTGCGGTTCTCGTTTGTCGTCGAAAAGACGAGATTGCCGACGGCGACGCTGCCGGCGTCGAAGCGCATGACGAACGGCGGCACGGTGCCCGGCGGCATGAAGGCGCGCGCGCGGTTCGCGTAGTTCACCGTTTCTGCCAGCGCAGCCGCCATGTCTGTGCCGGGATGAAACTGGAGTTTGATGAGGCTCGCGCTCTGGATGTTCTTGGACTCAACGTGCTCGATGCCGGTGATGTAGAGGAAATGGTATTCCAAGTAGTAGGTGAGGTAGCCCTCCATCTGCGCCGGGTCCATGCCGCCGTAAGGTTGCGCGACGTAAATGGTCGGCACATTGAGCGGGGGAAACACGTCGCGCGTCATGCGCTGCAACGCAATCCACGCGCCAAGGCAGACACCGAGAACGAGAACGACAACCGTCAGCGGGCGGCGCAGCGCAAGCTGAATGAGGTTCATGCGTGCGGAAATCCTATGTGAATGCAACCCGTTCGACAATCAGCGATGTTCGGCGTCATCGAAAAATCGCCCGGTCGTTGTTTCATTTGGCGCCGTAGGTGAAATCATCGAACAGCGTCACGCTATCCGCCTTGGTCCAGACGCCGACTGCGCCCGCATCTTTGAACGTCGTGTCGTCCCATTCAAGCGCGAGCTTGCCGTCAAACGTGACTTTGAAGTGGCTGCCTTGAAAATCCACACGCAGCCTGTGCCACTGGTTGCCCGCCACCTTCACGTTCACCCGCTTCTTTTCCGTCCGCCTGCCTTTGATCGTATGATAAATGCAGACGTTGTCTTCGAGTGCGTTGGCGCGGGCGACGTAATAATTGTCACCATCCTGCCAGCGCCAGATGAGGCCACCCGCCTGGTCTTCCTTGCCGGAGATGGGCTTGAACTTCACCTCGACGGAGCCGTCCTTCACCGACGCGTCTTTCTTCACGCACCACGGATAGGTGCCTTCGCCGGCTTGTTTGAGCACGTTTGGCTTGCTTGGCGCCGAATCGTCCTTCACAACCAACCACTTCGGCGTGCCCTTGCCCGTGACGCCGCCGACCCAGCCGGTTGGCAAAGCGCCGGGTTGCGTGGCGTCGAAGTTTTCGGTGTCGCTGAGGGCGGCGGCCGTGAGCAAGCCAGTGGTCATAAGGAACACGATGAGGGTTTTCATGATGCGAGTGGATTATTTGGTTTGAGTGTTGAGTGTTGCTTTAAGCGACTTGGCAAGCTCCGTAGCCTTTCCCTTGCCCCAGTAGTGCAGGAAAACATAGCGCGGGCTTTCCATGGTCATGTGATGATGGATGGCCACGACGTTGATGCCGCCTCGGCGCAGCGCCTTCAAGACGCCCTGCAACTCTTCCTCGCGCGCGGCGAAGTCGCCGTCCACGACCGCCGTGTCGTCGCTGCCCGCGAACGCCGCCCAGGTGTTCACGCCCATTTCCTTTCCGACCTCGCAGCCACACGGCATCTTTGCCTTGCGCCCAATCACGATCTTGAACATTCCACTGTTCGTCTGGCCCTTGACACCAAGAATATCCTCCAGCGCTTTGCCGGTGATGGAACTTTGGGCGGGGATGACTCCACCGAAGGACTTTGCCGGCTGCGGATTCGCCGCGCGAATCTCCTTCAACTTGTCGAACGCCTTGCGGACGGCAGCGGCCAGTTGCTCAACGCTTCCTTCGCCGCCGATGTGCATGAAATAAACCTTCGGCTCGTCGAAGAAAAAGTGGTTGTGCAGCGCGGTGACATTCAGGCCGTTGTCCAGCGCGGCGCTCATCACGGGATTCACCTCGTCCTGAAACAGAACGAGGTCCCCCATCACCATCGCCTCCGCCGCTTTTCCCTGCGTGAATGCGGCCCACGAGGTCAATCCCATGAAAGGCGGCATCTTCCAGCCGTCCACCGAAACCGGCAGGTCATTGCGTGGCGAGGAGACTTTGAAGACGGCTTCGGCTTCGTTCCACGCGCCCTTCAGGCCGGTGAGCTGTTCAATCTTCGTCGTGTCGAGTTGCGCCCCGTGGAGCGGAGCGGCGAAGACGGCCAGTGACAATATCGCCACCGCGCCAAGGAGATTTCGCAGCGAGGAAAGGAGCGTCGTTTTCATGATGACAGGGCCGTTTTCAGAATGTGATTGAAACAACTATTACAGCGATGTATCAGAGTCAACAAATATGAAATCCGCCGCATGGCTGCTCCTGCTTTACGGCCTGCCAGCCAAACAGACGGCAGAGCGCGTCAGTCTCTGGCGGAAGCTGAAGAAGTTCGGCGCCCTGCAACTGAAGACTTCCGCTTACGTCCTGCCGGATGAGGCGTCGCATTACGAACGATTCCAGTGGCTCGCCCAGCGTGTCCGCGACGGCGGCGGGGAAGCAACGCTGATGCGTGTGAGCGAAATCGAAGGCTTGGCCAACGAACAGATTGTTCAGTTGTTCAACGACGCCCGGGCGCGTGACTACGCCGTTCTGGTGAAGGCGTTGAATCACCTTGTCCAGCGCAACAAAAAGCGGCCGGTCGCTTCATTTTCCGCTGATCTGGAGAAATTGGGCGGTCGTTTCAAGGAAATCCGCGAGGTGGATTATTTTGGATGTCCGCAGGCGCATGATGCGGAGATGCTGTTGTCGCGCACCGCAGGCCGGTTGAAGCCCGCCGGGAAAAGGGGCGCGCCGCTGAGTCGCGAGACGTTCGCCGGCAAAACATGGCTTACCCGGCCTCGGCCCGAGATTGACCGTGTCGGTTCTGCATGGCTGATTCGCAAGTTCATTGATCCGCGGGCCAGCTTTGTCTTTGCGGTGAAACCATCCCAGCATCCCGGAGCGATTCCCTACGACATGTCCGGCGTTGAGTTTACGCATCACGGCGACGATTGCACTTTCGAGACGCTGTTAAACCGTTTTGGAGTTGAGGACAAAACTGCCCGCGAAATTGGTGAAATGATTCACGACGCCGACCTTGAAGACGGAAAATTCCAGCGTCACGAGTGTTTCGGGCTGGATCGTGTCTTCAAGGGCTGGGCCAGGATCGGCCTGAGCGACGCGGAAATTCTGTCCAAAGGGTTCGAGTGCTTTGACGCGCTGTATGCCGCGTTGAAGCACCGATGACGCTGGTGAACTACACGGTGGCGTGCGCGAGATTCTTGTGGCGGATGTCACGGCCTTCGTAGAGGAACACGACCTCTTCGGCGATGTTGGTCGCGTGGTCGGCGATGCGTTCAAGGCGCTTGGAAATGTTCATTAGCGCGAGGCAGCGCGAGATGTTCGCCGGGTTCTCGACCATGAAGCTTGACAGCTCGCGGTGAAGCTGCCGGTTGAGCGCGTTGACCTCCGCGTCGCGCGGGACGATGGCGCGGGCTTGGTCGGAGCCTCGGTTGACGAAGGCGTCGAGTGCCCCGCCGAGCATTTCGAGCGCGAGCGACGCCATGCGGGGGATGTCAATGTAAGGCTTGAGTTGCGGCTCGGCGTTCAACTCGATCACGCGCTTGGCAATGGAGGTGGCCTCGTCGCCGACGCGCTCGAGGTCGCGCGAAATTTTCATCGCGATGGTGATGAACCGCAGGTCCGTGGCCAGCGGCGCCTTGGCCAGCAGCGCGACGGCGAGGTCGTCCACTTCCATTTCGAGCCGGTCGAGCACGTCGTCGGCCTTCTTGACCGAGTCCGCCTGCGCGTCGTCGCGCTCGACAAGCGCCTTGATGACGTTGCGCACGGCGGCTTCGGCGTGGCCGCCCATGAGGAGGAGTTTTTCCTTCAGCGCGGCGAGTTCCTGTTCGTGGTGCGTGGGCATGGCGGGATCAGTTCAAAGTTCTTGGTATCAAATTCAAGGTCGCGCATCAACCGAAACGCCCGGTCACGTAATCTTCCGTCTGCTTCTTCGCCGGGTTCGTGAAGATTTTCGTCGTCGTGTCGAACTCAACCAGCTCGCCGATGTAAAAAAACGCGGTCCGGTCCGAGATGCGCGCGGCCTGCTGCATGTTGTGAGTGACAATGACGATGGTGAAGTCCTTCTTCAATTCAAGAATCAACTCTTCGATCTTGGCTGTCGCAATCGGGTCGAGCGCGCTGGCCGGCTCGTCCATGAGAATGATTTCGGGCCGGATGGCGATGGCGCGCGCGATGCACAGGCGCTGCTGCTGGCCGCCGGAGAGTCCCATCGCGCTCGTGTGCAGGCGGTCCTTCGCCTCGTCCCACAACGCCGCGCCGCGCAGGCTTTGCTCGACGACGGCGTCGAGGTCGGACTTCGCCCTCATGCCTTGCAGTCGCAGGCCGTAGGCGATGTTGTCGTAGATGGATTTTGGAAACGGGTTCGAGCGCTGGAACACCATCCCGACACGCTTGCGCAACTCGATCACGTCCACGTCGGGGCTGAAGATGTCCTGGCCGGCGATTTTCACCGTGCCCTCGATGCGCACGCTGTCAATGAGGTCGTTCATCCGGTTGAAGCAGCGCAGCAGCGTGGACTTGCCGCAGCCGGACGGGCCGATGAACGCCGTCACGAGCCGTTCGGGAATCTGGATGGAAATTTCCTTCAGCGCTTTGGACTGGCCGTAGAACAGCGAGAGCCGCTGCGTCTCGATCAACGGCACGGTCGTTTCCGTGGTCGCGTTCGTTGTCGTGCCGAGGGTTACTTTTGGAACGATTGTGTCGGTCATGGAAAGTTCAATGCAGCGCCCGCATCGCCTTGCGCATCCGGGCGCGGATGAGGATGGCGATGAAGTTCAGCGTGAAGGTCAGAATCAACAGCGCGAGCACCGTTGCGAAGAGAATCGGCCGCGTCTGCTCGATGTTCGGTGATTGCGTGGACAAAATAAAAACGTGGTAGCCGAGGTCCATGAACTGGTCCGTGACCGAGTGCGGCAGCGACGCCATGTAATACGCCGCGCCGGTGAAGAGGATCGGCGCCACTTCGCCGCCCGCGCGACCGACCGCGAGGATCGCCCCCGTCAGAATGCCCGGCAGCGCCTGTGGCAGGACGATCTTGCAAATGGTTTCGAGTTTTGTCGCACCGAGCGCGAGGCTCGCTTCGCGCAAGCCTTGCGGGATGGCTTTCAGCGCCTCTTCCGTCGCGACGATCACGAGCGGCAGCGTCATCACTGCGAGCGTGAGCGACGCCCAGATGATCGCGGGCTTGCCCCAGACCGGCTCGGCGGTGTTCGGATGGAACAGCGCGTCCATGTGATGCCCGACGAAGCTGATGAAAAAACCCAGGCCGAACAGGCCGAACACAATCGAGGGCACACCGGCCAGGTTGTTCACCGCGCCGCGGATCATCCGCGTGAAGATCGAGGCGCTGTGCGCGTATTCCGTGAGATAAATCGCGGTGATAACGCCAATGGGCACGACAAAAAGTGTCATCACGATCACGCGCGCGGCGGTGCCGAAGATCATCGGCAGGATGCCGGCCCTGCCCACGTCGAACATGTCCTTCTCCGTGCCGCCGGTGAGAAACTTCCACGAAAAATGCGGCGCGCCGTTGGCGATGACGTTCACCAAAATCACCCCGAGGATCGCCAGGATCAGAAACGTCGCCGCGCCCGTGAGGCCGGTGAAAAGGAACGACGCGTAGTCGAAGTTCTGCGCGCGAAACTTGGAACCTTGGACCTTGAACCTTGAACCTTGAACTTCGTTCACGCCTTGCCCTCCAGTTTGCGTTTCAAGCGGTGCATGACGAGTTCACCGGCGAGGTTGCTCACAAATGTCACGATGAACAGCAGCGCGCCGATGAGAAACAGCAGCCGGTAGTGCGGCCCACCAAACACCGTCTCGGCGAGTTCCGCCGCGATGGTGGCGGTGATGCTGCGCGTCGAATCGAACAGGCTCCAGGACATGATGCTTGCGTTGCCGCTGGCCATGAGCACGACCATCGTCTCGCCGATGGCGCGGCCGAAGCCGAGCACGACCGCCGCGAACACACCCGGCAGCGCGGCGGGCAGCACGATCTGCCACGCGGCCTGCCAGCGCGACGAGCCGAGCGCGAGCGCGGCCTGCGTGTAGCTGCGCGGCACGCTCGTCAATGCGTCCTCCGCGATGGAGAAGACGACGGGAATCACGGCGAGTCCGAGCGCAATGCCGGCGACGAAGGCGTTGAGGCGTGACTGATAACCGAAGAGTTTTTGCAGCACGCTCGCCATCACGATGAGCGCGAAAAAGCCGAGCACGACGGACGGGATGCCGGAGAGCATTTCGATGCCGGGCTTGATGAATTCCTTGAGTTTCGGATTGCCGAGCTGCGAGACGTAAATGGCCGCGGCGAGCGCGAGCGGCACGCTGAAC
The DNA here is from genome assembly GCA_964589935.1 of uncultured Verrucomicrobiota bacterium. Taxonomy (GTDB): domain Bacteria; phylum Verrucomicrobiota; class Verrucomicrobiia; order Limisphaerales; family VHCN01; genus VHCN01. The sequence goes on from CAZPVD010000014.1 coordinate 33,028, forward strand.
GCGAGCGCGACGAGCGTGGTCTTGAGGCTGCCGATGATGAGCGGGACGATGTTGTATTTGTGAATCTGCGAGACGGGCTGCCAGATGTATTCGGGCTTGTCATAGCCGGTCCACTGGCGCGGCACAAGCAGTTGCCGCCAGGCAATGGTGTTCAGCGCGGCATCCTTGTCGGGCAGCGCCTCCTTCGCGGCCTCGACCTTGACGAGCATGAGGTCCTTCAAAGTGTCGCGGTCCATTTTCGCGAACTCCTCCGCGGTTAGGCTGAGGTAGGCGCGCAATTCCTCCTTGCCGAGCTTGTCCATGTCCTCGACGGGGATGACTTTTTTGACGAGCGAACTATCCATGCGGCCGAGCGCGACGGGCAGCGCTTCGCGGGCGACGAACACGAAGATGAGCAGGATCATCGCAATCGCCGAGAGCGACACGAGGAAGATGAGCTTCTCGGCGATCCACTCGACGGGCCGCGCGTGATGGCCGCGGCGCAGGCCCATCCAGCCGTGGCTGCGGCGCTCGGAGTCGCGGCGCTGGGTCATGCTTGGAAAATGGTTTGGGGCGGGACAAGAGTTTGCACGACTCCCGCCCGCCCCGCTTTGATCGGAGGAACAAGCACGATCAAACAGTCCGGGCGTTACTCACGCAGATTTTTCGGGAGCGGGAAGTAGCCCACGTCCTTGACGACTTTCTGGCCGTCGTCGCTGCGAATCCAGTTCAGGTATGCGGCGATTTCGCCCTTGTCCGCGGCTGGGTTCACATAAATGTAGAGGTAGCGCCAGATGGGATAAATGCCCTTGACCACGTTTTCCTCCGAAGGCTCGTAGGCCGTCGAGCTTTCGTCCTTCTTCACGAGGACGTGCTTGGCACCCGCGCCGTAGGCCGCGCCGCCGTAGCCGATGCCGCCCTTGTCCTTGGCAACAGCCTGGAGAACAGCAGCCGTGCCGGGCATGGTCTGCGCCGTGGCTGCGAAGTCCTTGCCGCGAAGCACGTGCTCCTTGAAGAACTCATACGTGCCCGAGCTGTTCTCGCGGCTGTAGAGCGTGATGGCGGCGTCCGGCCCGCCGACGTCCTTCCAGTTGATGATCTTGCCGGTGAAGATGCCCTCAAGCTGCGCGAGGGTGAGTTCCTTCACGGAATTGTCAGCGTTCACATACACGGAAAGGCCGTCGAGGCAGACCTTGTATTCGATGGGCCGCTTGCCGAAGGCCTTGATGCACGCCTCGGTCTCGGTGGCCTTGATTTTGCGCGAGGCGTTGGCGAGGTCGGTGGTCTTGTTTTGCAGCGCGGCGAAGCCGGTGCCAGAACCGCCGCCGGTGACTTGAATGGCCGTGCCCGAATGCGTGCCCATGTAGACCTCGGCCCATTTCTGGGCGAGGATGACGAGTGTGTCGGAGCCTTTGGCGGTGATGTTGCCCGCGTGCGCGGCGGTCGCGGCGGACAGCAGCGCGGCGAGCGCGGTGAGTTTCAGTAGGGGAGTTTTCATGTTCTGTGTCAATGTTTGGAGTTTGGTTTTGCGAATTAGAACTTCCACATCAGGTCAATGAAGAAGTGGCCTGCGGTGTCACGTTTGTCGATGGCTGCCGTCGAGGAATTGTCGATGATCAGATTGTTCAGGTAATAGGCGCCTGAGATCGTCGCAAAGTCCGTGATAGCATAGGTGGCCTTCATGTAGTGGCCCTTGATGTTGGTGCCGGCGCGCCAGTTGGCGCCGAGACCTGTGTTGGCGAGCTGGGGATTGCCCGTGGCGTAGAAGGCGCCGTTATCTTCATCAAGCAGCTCCTCATACCAAGAGTCGGCCCCGATGCGCTGATACCGATAGGTGAACTCCCAGTTGCCCTTGTGGTTCGCCTTGCCGAACGTGACGGCAGCATTCCATGCCTCGTTGTTTATGGGCGCGCCAGGATTTTTCATGAACTCGCCGCCGAACTTGATGGGGAACTCACCCTTGTAGAGTGGAAACTCATCGAGCTTGTAAGTGATCCAGCCGCTGCCCACGACGGGGTTCATGTTAAAGGCAAGGTTACCGCCTGGCGTGCGCGTATTGCCGGCATTCACGTCGGGGATGCTGGCTGCCGCAGTGCCAAGGTTGTCCTTGTTGAAGATGTTGAAGACGGAAATGCCAAAGGCCGTGTCAATCTTCGGAGTCCACTTGGCTTCCCAGATCAGTTGCGAACCGTAGAGGCCCGGGTCGTGGCTGGCCGCCGCGCCCTGATCCACTTCGCCGTAGATGAAGAAGCCGCTGTTCACTTTGAACGTATGCCGTTCCATTGGCTTGTAAGCCAGTTGCAGCGCCGCGCCTTCAAAATTAAGGTCGTAGTCGAACAGCATGTTCGAAATCTGGAACGGATTGTCGAACTTGCCGATGGTGCCGCTCACCGTCCACTCTTCGTTGTGAACGGGCGTCCACTTGCCGTAGGCCGAGTCCACCCAGATGAACTTGCGCGACCAGCCGTTGGCCAGATCGGTATTCGCCGAGTCCGTGCTGCCGCCGTTGGCCGGTGTGCCCGACGTGGCCAGCTTGCCTGAAGCCAGGCGGAAGCCGGTTTCAAAGTCCTCCAGCATCGTCGCCGTCGCGCCCACGCGCAGACGATAACGGGCGCGGTTGCGCTCGCTGTAGGCGGAGTTCTCCGCGTTGTTCTGCTCGAAGCGTCCGCGGAAATCGCCGTTGATCTTGAAGCTCGTCACCCAGTCGGGCAGGCCGCTCTTTTGGGAATAAGCTTTCGTGAAATCCTTGTCGGCCTCGCCGCGAAGTTCGTTCGCCTCCTTCACGGTGAGGATTCCTTTGTCCACGAGCTTGTCAATGAGTGTGTCGGCCGATTGCGCATGAGCGCTCGCACCGAGCGCGAGCGTCGTCAGGGCGGCAGCGGCGAATTTTGAGGTATGCTTCATCGAGTTCTATTTTATTTATTGTTGCGTTAGTTGAATGAAAACGACGTGCGCACAGTGAAGTCCTCGTGTGGCAAACAAAGGTCGGTATTGTGACAATTGTGTGACGGATCGTGCGCTGCCTTTTGCCGGCATGCGCAGGCTCAGGGGCCATTCACGATGGACCCATCATATGTCCATTGAATGTCCGTAACATGAGGGTCAACCGACTTATTAGCTGGAATGCTATTTGAGCAGGCGTAGGTATATTTATACCAGGTTGAGTGGCCGTCACCGAAAGCGATGTTGCACCCTTGATTGTGTCGTGACGACGCGCGGGATGTGTAGGCTTGCGGGCTCATGAGGGCGTTCGACTTCCCACCGTAGTAAGGTATCTCGGTGCTCTGGCTGCGGACATCAAGAAGAAACACAAAGGCCGAGGGGTTCAACACGTTGTCCAACCGAAGGTCAACGCCGGCGGTTAGCACAATCCCCGGAGTCAGCGGATTATTATTAAGGCTGGTCGCTCCGCTTTTGGAGTTCATCGAATAAGTAAATGGAACCCGTCCGCCAGGCGTGGTTGGGTCCGCATAGTTCAACATATTTTGGTCGAATGGCTGGGACGCTGTGGTCGGACATTTGAACGCCGACTTTGCGTTGACGTAAGAGGCAGGATTAGGCGAATAGTTATACAGTGCTTGTTCCCCCATGTATCTCGGCAGGTTGTTGAACCACGCGTCGGTTCCCGATCCGGCGGCATTGGCTGACGCCAAGTCCGACCAATGCGGTTCATCCTCGTTATACCCGGCAGGCGTTCCTGGGCTTCCGTTGGGGAGTTTTGTTCGCGGAAACCTGTTGGAGTAATCGTCCAAGTATAAGTTCTGGGCGAGTCCCCACTGCTTCAGATTGCTCAAGCAAACGGTTTTTTGGGCGTTTGCCTTTGCTTTCGACAAGGCGGGCAGCAGCATGCCGGCCAAGATGGCAATGATGGCGATGACGACGAGGAGTTCAATCAATGTGAAGGCGGACGGACGCGGAGGTTTCATGGTCGGATAGTGGTTGATTTTGTAATTCCGAATGTTTTGCATTCGCGATGAACTCCACACGGCGCGTTTGTCGGCTTCATGGCGAAGCTGAAAAGAAATCGTGACGACCTACACCGCTGCTGCGAGCAGGTGCCGGCGACCGTGCTCGTGCGGGGCAGCGGAAGGAGGCAGCGTTTCCGGCCGCGAGGACATCGGCAGCAGGCCGCCTTCGCGGTAGAGCGTGATGGACACGTGCTCGTTGCGGCGGATGCATTCCTTGATCGCGTCGGGGTGCTTCTCGCAGTGCAGCAGCGTCTTCCAAGAGTAAATATGCTTGGGCTTGTGGAAGTCGCTGTTCGCGATGAACGGCAGGCGCTTCAACCCCACAGGCGCGAAGATGTCGTTGCGGTTCGCGATCTCCCACGCGTCGAGCAGCGGCGCGAACTGGTCCTGATTCTCCCACAAAAACAGCGTGTTCTTGCCCCACTCGCTCTTGAAAACGTGCGGGTGCGACGCCACGGCCATGCCGCCCTGCGCGTGGATGTGCGCGATGGTTTCCGGCAGGTCGAGCGACGAGGCGATGGGCGTCTGCAAATCAATGCCGAGCAGGTGCGCGGAGGATTTCTTCGTGAGGCCATCCTTGTTGAACTCGATGCCGGCGAGCAGCAGCATCCCGTATTTGCGCCACGCGCGGCGGCGTTCGCGTTGCAGCACGGCGAAGTATTCCTCCAACTGGCTCTCCGCGAGCACGAGGTTGCTTAACTTGCTCAACTTGCCGATGAGCCGGCGCGGGTCGGCAAGATGGTCGGTCACGCAAATGCAGTCGAAGCCGCGCGGCCCGTAGAAGTCCACGATCTCCGGCACGGTGAGCTTGCCGTCGGAATAATTGCTGTGAATGTGAAAATCGCAGAGCAGCGCGCGCCGCGACTGCGCGCCGTCCACGACCGCCGGCGGGGCGGGTGACGAGGCTACTTCCAAGGTCGGCGGAGCGAACTTCTTCCAGTCGCCGCAGTCGTTGCATTCTTCGAGCACAAGCTCGGCGATCCGCAACGCGGCCTCGGGTTTGGAGAACTTCACGAGGTTCGCTCGCCACTCGCGCCAGAGCCGGCCATTTTTCGCGAAGGCGTCCTCGATGATGCCGGGCACCTCGCGGTTGCGGTCGGCGACCGCGCCGAGGCCGAGCTGCTGGATAAGCCGCGCGTTGCCCTCCTCCTGGCCGGGGATGATCTGGTTCACGATCATCGGGCAGCGCGCCGCGATGGCCTCCTGCACGATGGCGCCGCCGGCCTTGCCGATGATCGCGTGGTGCGCGAGCATCAACGCGGGCATCTCGTTCGTCCAGCCCAGCACCTGCACGCGGTGCGCCTGCTTTGCGAAGCGCTCCATCAGCTCGGCCTTCAACTCGCCATCGCGCCCGACGGTGACGGTGAGGTGGACGTTCTCTATTTCGGCGAGACGGTCGAGCACTTTGCCTGCCTTTGTCTTGCCGTGATTGATGACATAAAGCAGGCGGATGGGGCCGTCGTCGTCAAGCAGCGCCGGAGCGAAAGCGGCATTTGCAAACTGCGGGCTGACCGGAAACCCCAGCGGGCGGATGCGCTCCGGCTCGACGCCCGCGGCGCGCATCACGAGGGCCGTGGGCTGGTTGGCGACAACAAACACATCGCTCGGCGCGCGGTGCCACGCGGCGTTCACCGAGATGGAGTCCGTCACGACGGTGACGAAGCGGAACGGCTTCTCCGAATGGTCGCGGAAGAGTTCGCGCAGGACGTGCGCGTAAGCCGGGTAAGTCGAGACCACGCAGTCCGGCTGCGAGACGCGCAGCACGTCGCCGAGCGCGTGGCGCAGGCGCATGAGGCCGCCGATGCCGGTGTCCGCGAGCGACACGTGATCCAGCATCGCGTAGATGCCGCTCCAGAGTTTGGGCGCGTAGCGCACCACGCTCAGGTGCGCCTGTTTCACGAACGTGTTGAACCTCCCGTAAGTGCTCTCAAACAAATCGAGCACCTCCACTTGCGCATCGTTGGAAATCAACTCGATGGCGTCCCGCAAATTGCGCGCGGCCGCGTTGTGGCCTTCGCCGAAACCCGCCGTGAGAATGAGCACCTTTTTCATGGGACGTTTTCTTTTTAACGTCCCCGGTGTTCGTGACGCCTTCGGGACAAAGGCGCAACGATCGCGTGAATTCGCAGCGTGCCGCGCCGCCGCAATGTTCAGTTGGCCGCCGCCAACACTGGCGGTTCCGTCGTGGAAACAGGCGTCGGGGCAGGGGCGGACGGCTTCACCACTGGAGCCGTCTTGGCATTCACGGGCCTGGCGGGTTTCTTTGCGACGGCCTTCTTCTTCGCTTTGGGCTTGCTCTTCTTTTGCGCTTTGGCAAGCGCCTTTTGAGCCTTGGCGGCGCGCTTGGCGGCCTTGTTGAACGCCTCTCCTGCCGCCGCGGCCTCGGCCCGCGCGTCGCGGGCGGATTGCTTGGCGGCCTTGGCCGCCTTGCGGACGGTTTTCAGAACCATCTTTGCTTGCACTGCTTTTTCAACTGCGGCTGCCGCCTTCGCTTCCGCCGCATGAAGTTTCTTCTCCGCGTCCTGCGCTGCTTTGCGAGTGACACCGACGGCCTTGGTTAGTTTGGCAATTTTCATTTGGTTGGACACGCCCGCGGCCATCGCACGATGCGCGACCTTCAAGGCAGTTTCCCATTTGTGCTACCCCAGAAGCCAAAACTGTCAACCGACATTTGTGTAACATTTTTTCAAATCCCGCGCCACGCCGGTTCCGAAACACTCCCGTCACGGCGATTTCGCAATTGTCACCTGTCCATCTGAATCATCGCTCAGGTAAAGGTAGGGCGTTGTGACAGTTCGCCGTTCATTCGCGCGGCTGGGCATCGCTTTTGGCAATGCCCGCTCAAAACTTCCGATTCACGCCCTGCGCCAAATCGCTGGCAGTTTCCGCTCCCATGAATGCCACCACTCGCTCTCCTCATGAACTAAACCTCGGTGCGCGCGTGCTCGCGCGTGCGGACGCCGCGGGCCGGTATCAGGCCCGGCTTGCACGCAGCCGCGACGAAGTGCGCGCCGCGCAGACGCTGCGCTTTCTGGTCTTCAACGTCGAACTCAACGAAGGCCTGGAGCAATCCTACGCCACCTGTCGCGACGCTGATCCGTTCGACGACGTGTGCGACCACCTCATCGTCACGGACACGCGCACGGGTGACGTTGTCGGCACTTACCGCCTGCAAACCGGCGCGATGGCGGCAGCGAACCGCGGCTACTACAGCGCGGGCGAATTTGATTTCGCGCCCTTCGAGCCGATGCGCCCGCAACTGATCGAACTCGGCCGCGCGTGCGTCCACAGCCAGCACCGCAACCTCGCCGTGCTCGGCCTTCTTTGGAAAGGCATCGCCGCCTACGCGCGTGAACGCGGCGGACGCTGGCTTGTGGGATGCAGCTCGTTGTCCACGCTCGACCCGGCCGTCGGAGCCGCAGCCTGGTCGCAACTCATGCGCAAGCATCTCGCGCCTGAACCGTGGCGGACGCTGCCACTGCCGGAACTGCGCTGTCCGCTGGACAAAATACAGGAACAACCCGTTCACGTGCCGAAACTGCTCTCCGCGTATTTGTCGCTTGGCGCGACGATTTGCGGCCCGCCGGCGGTGGATCGCGAGTTCAAGACGATTGATTTCCTGACGCTGCTCGATCTGGACGCGCTGCCCGAAAGCGCCGCGCGGCGCGTCCTCGGCGCGGCGTGAACTGAAATATGAACCTCCTTGCCATTCTTCGCGCAGCGCTGCGGCTCGCGGGCTTTCTCGCGGTTGCCGTTGCTGCGCTTGCGGATTTTATTTTGCGCCGCTGCGGACGCGGTGTCTCGGCGCGGGCCGCGTGGCAGCAGACTTGGGCGCGCCGTTTTCTTCAGGTGTTGAACGTCGAGGTGGAGTTGCGCGGCGCACTGCCTGAAAGCGGCGTGCTTGTCGCAAACCATCTCAGCTACCTCGACATCGCGGCGCTCGCTCTCGCGTGTCCGATGGCGTTCGTCGCCAAGGCTGAGGTGCGTCATTGGCCGCTGCTGGGCTGGCTCGCGCGGTGTGGTGGCGCGCTGTTTGTGGATCGGGAACGGCGTTCTGACATTGCGCGGCTTGCGCCGCATTTCGCGCCTGTGGTGCATTCCGGGGTGGTGCTTGCGATTTTTCCCGAAGGCACCAGCACCGGCGGCGACCGGGTGCTGCCGTTCCACTCCTCGCTGCTTGCGCCCGCAGCGGAGCACGGCTGGCCCGTCACGCCCGGGTGGATCGGCTACGAACTGGAGGACGGCTCCGTGGCCGATGAAGTCTGCTACTGGCGCGACATGACGTTCGCGACGCACTTTTTGAACCTGCTCACGAAGCGCCGCATCCGCGGCGTGGTCGCGTTCGGCGAGCCGTTGCGGAACACGGATCGCAAAGAGCTTGCCCGCGACCTTCACGCCGCCGTCTGCTTCCTGCGCGAGCGGCATCAGCATTTCCCGATGAAAACAACTTGCTCCCCGAATGAATTGGACCGGCCTCGCGCGCCGCGCCCATGTCCGGTCGAAACGCGCTAAGACAAGACGGATGGGGACACTTTCGCCGATTTTTTCGAAGTTACCTTGGTGTTCCGGTCGAGCACGTTGTTGACGCGCAGCACGAGTTCGCGCGGGCTGAAGGGCTTGATGACGTAATCCGCCGCGCCGAGTTCGAGGCCGAGGATGCGCGACTGCTCGTTGGACCAGGCTGTGACGATGATGATCGGGATGTGCGCGGTCGCGGGTGTCTGGCGCAGGAATTCGCACACCGTCAGCCCGTCCATCTCCGGCAGCATGAGGTCCAGCAGGATGAGGTCGGGCAAAAACCGCTGCGCGATCTTCACCGCAGCGGTCCCAGTTGAGGCGTCGAGCACGCGATAACCAGCCTCGCGGAGATTGAAATTGATCAACTCGACGATGTCGGCCTCGTCGTCCACGGTCAGAATTGTTTTCTTCATGCAGCGGTGAACTTGCGCGCCTTGCGTGACGCAGGAATGGCGAAGAGGTGAATTCCGTGCGACGGGTGCGCGTGTGTCCCGTGAAGAATTGAAACGCTTGAGTCGCGCTCTCTCAGGCCGTCGGCAGCGTGAAGAAGAACGTGCTGCCGCGGTCCAGCTCGCTCTCGACGCGCACCGTGCCGCCGTGCGACTGCACGATGTGCTTCACAATCGCAAGGCCGAGGCCCGTGCCGCCCTGCTCGCGCGAGCGGGCCTTGTCCACGCGAAAAAACCGCTCAAAAACGCGCTCTCTCGCGTCGGCCGGAATGCCCGGCCCGTCGTCGCGCACAAAAACCTCTACGAACCCGTCGCGCGGCGGCGAAGCGCCGACGATGACCGCGCCGTTGTTGCGACCGTATTTAATCGCGTTGTCCAAGAGGTTTGAAAAAACCTGGTCGAGCCGGTCGGCGTCGGCGTTCGCGCCCAATTCAGCGGGAATTTCATTCCGCAGCGTGACGGACCTTTCCGCGGCGCGGCGCTGCAAATCATCGAGCACGCGCTGCGCAGCGTCGCGCAGCGCGACGCGGTGGAGGTTCAGCACGGCCTGACCTGATTCGAGATTCGAGACGGTGAGCAAGTCCTCGATGAGAAACGCGAGGCGGTCAGTGTGCTTCTCGATTTTTTCAAGAAATCGCGTCGCCGTGGCGGGATCGTTCTTCGCGCCGTCCTGAAGCGTTTCGACGAAGCCCTTGATGAGCGAAAGCGGTGTGCGCAGCTCGTGGCTGACGTTGGCGACGAAATCGCGCCGCGTGTTTTCGAGTTGTTTGAGGCGCGTGATGTCGTGAAAAACAAGGATCGTGCCCTGCGGCTGGTGATCGCGGTCGAGCCACGCGGTGGCGTTGACGTGCAGCGCGCGCGGCTCCGAGCCGGGCGATTCGAGTTCGACGCCCTGCACCTGTCCCTCGGCGGCGGTGCGGCTCACGAGCGCCTGGAGTGCGGGCCAGCGGATGGCTTCAAGCAGCGCGCGGCCGCGCGGGTCATCGGGCAGCGCGAGCAGGCTGCGGAGGGAATCATTCACCAACTGCACGCGTCCGTCGGCGTCGAGCAGCAGCACGCCTTCGACCATGCTGTTGAAGAGCGCCTGCTGCTGCGCGCGTGTCTCGGCCACGAGCTGCTCGTGCTCGCGCAAGGCTTGCGCGGTGAAGTCCGCCTTCGCCTGCTCGCGCTGGGCGCGCAGCCGGCGCGAATGCCACCAGAAATCCAGCAGCACCAGCGCGATGAGCGCGGCGAAGATGAGGACGGGCCACATGGGTTAGTTCAAGGTTTCGGGTTCAAAGTTCAAAGTCCGTTGCCTTGAGCGGCGGAACATTGAACCTTGAACCTCCAACTTTGAACTTATTTCTCGACGAAGCGGTAGCCCACGCCGCGGACGGTTTCGAGGTAATCGGACGCCGGGCCGAGTTTTTCGCGCAGGCGCTTCATGTGCGTGTCCACGGTGCGCGTGTCAATGGCGGCGTCATATTCCCACACGTCGCGCAAAAGCGAGTCGCGCGACTGCACGCGGCCGCGACGCTGGGCGAGCAGGTTGAGAAGCTTGAATTCAGTCGCCGTCAGATCGGCTGGCTTGCCCTTCACCGTGACGACATGGCGCGGCAGGTCAATGACGAGGCAGCCGTGGCGGATGTGTTCGGCGGTCGTCTCGGGCGCGCGACCGCGGCGGATGAGGCCCTTGACGCGGAGCACGAGTTCGCGCGGGCTGAACGGCTTGGTCACGTAATCGTCCGCGCCGAGTTCGAGGCCGAGCACGCGGTCAATTTCCGCGGCCTTCGCAGTGAGCATGAGGATGGGCACGTTTGCCGTGGCGGGATCGCGGCGGAGCTGCTTGCACACTTCAAGGCCGTCGAGTTCCGGCAGCATCACGTCGAGCACGATGGCGTCGGGCTTGTGCGCGCGGGCCTTGCGAAGCGCCTCGGCGCCGTCGCCGGCGGCGGCGACATCGAAGCCCGCGCCCTTGAGATTGAACTCAATCAGCTCGACGGCGTCCGGTTCATCATCCACCACAAGAATGCGCGGCATACGGTGCCCGTGGATAACACGGCGGTTTTGTGGCGGCAATGACAGGCTGGTGACGAGCGTGTGACAGTTGCGTGACGGTCGGAAGCGATGAAACGAAAAAAACGCGCTGCCGGGCGGCACACAAATTTTCGCGCCCGGCAGCGCGCGCCAGTCCACACGGACTGGACAAAGTATCCGCCTACTGGAAGAGCGGCACGACGCGGTAGAAGCGCACGTTGCCCGCCGCCTGGCCGTCGGTGATGCTGTTGCTGCCGTCGAAGGCCGGGGCGTTGGTCATCAGCGGCGCCCAGTTTTTGAGCCGGAGGTCGGAGACGACATCAATGCGGTGCTGGCGGTTCGTTTCACCGAAGAATTGCAGGAATGTCTGCGTGTTCGAGCGGATGATGCCGCCCATGAGCGGCGCGGACGGATGCGAGCCGCGCGTGTGAATGTTGAACGTGGTGTCGCTGACAAAGCCGGCTCCGCCAACGGCGCCGGGATAACTGTTTGTGTCAATGGTGCAGACTTTCACAAAGGAAAGCGTGGCCGTGTAGTCCTTGCCGGGTTGAAGCGTGTTGGGCGGCAGCAGCACGGCAGTGTTTGTTCCGTTGAGCACTCCGAATTCAGCTCGAAAGGGCGAGCTGAAAACTTTTCCTGATGAAAAACCCTGCGGGTTGTTCGCCTCTTGGATTTCGAGACGGATGAAGTCGTTTGTCGTGCCACCGCTGAAGCTGTTCCACGTGATCAGCAGGAAGCGGTGCGGGTTGACGAGTTGCAACAGATCGTAGCCGTTGACCTGCGGCGCGTTGGGGAACACGGTGGCCGGGATGGTCAGGTTAAGGGTCTTGTTGCCGTCGTTGACCGTCGTGATGGAGAATTGATACGTGCCTGCCGGCGCAAAGGCGTCGAGCGCGGATTGCGAGGTGAAGTTGGTTTCGATCTCAAAGTCGTTCGACGCGGGCAGTGGCACCACGCCGCTGCCGGGCACGGTGAGCGTCGCGCTGGTGACATTGTTCGTGCCGGGTGTCTTGACATGTGCATTGGCGACGAAATTTGACGGCCCGAACGCGACTGGGGCGGCGTTGTTGGTCTGGAGAAAGTCCTGCCGCTTGTTCAGCGTATAGCGTCGCACATCCGGCGTGCGGACGGTGAATGACACCAGCTTGAAATCGCCGGGAATGCCCACCGCGCCGGGGTAGCTGTTGGTGTCAAACGGACCGGTCAACCGCGCAAACATCAGGCTCGCGGAATACGTCGTCCCGGGTTGCAAGGTGAACGCGGGAATGGTGACAGACGTGTTTGTGCCGTTGAGTGCGCCCGGCACACCCGGCGGGAGGGAATTGAACACTTCGGAATTGCCGTTCGTGCTTTGATTTTGTTTCACCTGCACCTGCACGTAGTCGTTCGTTGAGCCGCCCAGCGCGTCCCAGGTGAGAGTGAAGTCCAAGCCGGGATTGACTGCCTGCGCCGCGGCGAAATTGCTGACGTGCGGCGTGGCGAGCGACGCCAGAATGTTGGTCACGGGCAGATTGAACACTTTCGTTCCGTCATCCACGGTCGTGACGCTGACTTGATAAACGCCGTCGGGATATGCGGCGTCCAATTGTGCCGAAGTCGTGGCGCTGTTGTCCTTGAAGTTAAAATCATTCGTGGCCTGCAACTGGATCGTCTGGCCGCCATTGGGCAGTTGAAGCGTCGCGCTGGAGACGAACGAAGTGCCACGTGCGTCAAGGAAGGCTTGGAGGCCAAAATTCTGGCTGACCGGCGCGTTGGCGTCCGACTGCTGGAAAAATTGCGCCTTGATCACGCCGACCGTGCGGACATCCACCGTGTGCAGGGTGAATTCAGTCCGCGCCACGTAGCCGGCTACGCCCACGACTTGCGGATAGCTGTTGGTGTCCACGCCGGTCACCTTGGCAAACGTGATGCGCGCCCGGTAATTGTGCCCCGGAAACAACGTGCCAGCCGGAAGAACAACAAACGTGGCCGTGCCGTCCAACGCGGCCACATCGCGCGGATCGCCCGTGCGGAAAATGCGCTGGCCGAGGGGAGAACTTGTTTCGGGCACATTGTTTGTGTTCGGCGCGTCCTCAATTTCAATGCGGATGTGATCGTTGGTCGTGCCGCCGGTGAACGCATCCCACCGAAGTGTGAAGTCAGCCTCCGCGCGGACGGCCTGCGCGGCGGGAAAGTTCGCCACGTGCGGGGCGTTCGGATAGGCGCTCCCGGTGAGATTGAAGGTTACGGTTACTTGCCCGTCGTTCACCGTGTTGAGCGTGAGCACATAATTGGTGTCCGGATGCGCGGCATCGAGCGCGGCCTGCGAGGCGTAGAAATCGGTGGCGCTCCAGAAATTGTAGAAGTCAAAGTCGTGACCGATCACCAGCGGGCGATCCACGCCGCCTTGCGGATGCACGCGCGCGCCAAAGAGCGTGTTGAACCGCTTGGCCCGCACAAAAACATTGAAGAAATAGTTCGAGCTGCCCGCCGGGGTCGGCGCGCCCGCGCCCGTTTGCACAAAGGCCTGCCCCTTGTGGACTCCAAACAGTTCGACATCCACCGCGCTGGCTGGCGAAGCCATCAGCAGTAAAGCGGAAACAAAAACCAGCGTGGCGAAAGGTTGTGCGCGACGAGAAAATGAATCCTGGCAACGCAAAGGAAGTGAGAGGATCGTGCTCATGGTTCAAAGGCAAAGTTCAGAGTTCAAAAAACAAACAAACGAGCGCATTTGGGGCAGCGGTTCATGTGCCACAACCAAAAACGCGCCACATTTTACATAAAGACCAGTATGAAACGAAAGTTTGGCTTACGGTTTCCGCTCTCAGACCGGTCTGTAAATATCCACAACTGGCAAGAAAATAACCTTCGATGGAGCGTGGGGCAATAGCGGGATCAGGCGAACACATCCAGCAGGCTGACGCGGAAGGGGCCGATCTGCACGCCGGCCAGACTAAACGGCGTCGTATGTCCACGGTTTTCTCTGCTCGCGCGCAAGCCATTTGTCCGCGTCCTTGTCGCCGACAAAGTGTTCCTTCGCCGGATCCCAGTTGAGCTTGCGACCGAGCCTCAGCGCGAGCACGCCGAGATGGCAGACGCTCACGGAGCGGTGCCCGATCTCGACATCCGCGACGGGCTGCTTCCGCGAACGAATGCAGTCGAAGAAGTTTCCCATGTGATTGTCGCTCACGTAGAGGCGGGCCGCGCTTGCGCCGAGCGGCGTGGTGAGAAGGTCAGGAGAACTCGCCTCGATTTTGCCGCGCGTGACGAAAATCCAGCCGTCGCTACCCTCGAACTTCACGCCGTGCTGCTGGCCTTCCTTGTTCAGCACCGCGCCGTTCCACGCGTTTGCCGGAGTGCTCGCGCATGAGTGCGTGACGCCGTTGGCGTAAGTGTAGTGGACTTCGTATTCGCTGAACGCGGTGAAGCCGCCGGTGATCATTTCGGCGAGCGGCTTGGCCTCGATGCTCACCGGGCCGCTGCGTTCGTAGCCCGTGCCCCAGAGCGCGATGTCGTTGTGGTGCGCACCCCAGTCGGTCATCGTGCCGCCGGAATACTCCCACCAGTAACGGAATGTGACATGGCAGCGCTCTTTCACGTAATCGAGCTTCGGCGTCTGGCCGAGCCATAAATCCCAGTCAAGCCCGGCGGGAACGGGCGACGGCATGAACGGCCCTTCGCGGCGGCCCGAAGGCAGCCAGACGCTCACGTGCTTGAGTTTCCCGATACGGCCGTTGCGGACGAGTTCGCACGCGAGGCGGAAGTTCTTGTCGCTGCGCTGCTGGCTGCCGGTCTGGAGGATGCGCTTCGTGTCGCGCGTGACTTTCACCAGATGCTTGCCTTCGTCAATCGTGAGTGTGAGCGGCTTCTCGCTGTAGACATCCTTGCCCGCCTTGAGCGCGGCGATGTTCACGAACGTGTGCCAGTGATCCGGCGTGCCGGTGACGATGACGTGGATGTCGTCACGCTCCATCACTTTGCGGAAATCTTTGTAAGGCTTCGCGCCGGGCCATGTCTTCTGTGCTTGCGCGAGGTTCGCGTCGTCCACGTCGCAGATGGCGAGCATTTCCCCATGCTTCGCAGCCTCGGCGCCGTCGCCGCGTCCACGCCCGCCACAGCCGATGAGCGCGATGCCGGGTTTGTCATTTGGCCCAAGCGGTTTCGGCGTGGCGGCGACGGAACATTCGTCGAGGAACCACTTCGGCAGACTCGTCGCGGCGGTGAGTGCGGCGGCGGACTTGATGAACGAGCGGCGCGATGGACGGAAGGTGGTCGGTGTCATGCTTCTAATGTGCGAAGCCGGACGAAGGCTGACAAGCGCGAAGGCGCTGTGTGGTTCCTTGGCGATCCCACTGCACTAAGCGCAAAATACTCGTTTGCCTCCGGCGCGTTTTGCACTACGTTCTGGGCATGGACTGGCAGCAAATCGCGGCGTTGGCCATTGTCGGTGTCACCGCCGGCGTTTTCGCGTGGAGCAGGCTTCGCCCGCGCAAGTTTGATTTCCACCGCGAGACGGGCTGTGGATGCGGCGGTGCATCCGGCCCCAAGCCGTCCTACATTCTCCGCTGCCGCAAGGGCGAGTCGCCGCAAATCATCTACAAGTCCTGATCGCTGCGCGCGCAACTCCTCCCGCTTATGGCCATGTGCAAAGCTTCCTCGCCGCTGGGTTCCTCTCACAACACGCATGAAACCGGACGCCGGCCTTCGGGCGAAGTGCATTGGGTGCCGAACACGGATGTGTTCATTACGGACGGCGGCATTGTGATCAAGGCCGAGCTGGCCGGATTGAACCGGGAGGAGCTTGCGCTCATGGTCGAGGGCAACCGGCTGAAAATATCCGGCCACCGCTCCGACGGCTGCCGCAAGGACTGCTGCAAATTCCAGCTCATGGAAATCCATTACGGCGCATTCGAAAGCGTCATTGAACTGCCCGAAGGCTACGACCTGTCCCGCGCGAAGGCCGCGTATCAGAACGGCTTCCTGCGCGTGGACGTGCCCGTGGCCGAGCCTGCGACAACGAAGCCGGCCAAACGCCGCTCATCCACACTCACGCCGGCGCATTGACGGACTGAACTTTTCCAGCCCGCCGAGCATCCAACAAGGAGGACACGCCAATGCCATCACCGGACACCGAGTTCATCAACATAGTTAACGCGCCGCACGGGCCGGGCGACGCCGCGCAGCCCGCGCGTGTCGCGGCCCGGCCCATTCCCGGCGTGCTGCCCGTGCTCGGGCTGTCGGACATCGTCATCTTTCCCGGCATGGTCGCGCCGTTGCTCGTCGAGACGGGCGAGAGCATCAAGCTCGTGGATGACGTGGTGACGGGCGACCGCTTCCTCGGCCTCGTGCTCCAGCGCAAGCCCGACGTGCAAAACCCCGCGCCGGAGGACATCTGGGAGCACGGTTGCGCCGGGCGCGTGGCGAAGATGCTCAAGTTCCCGGACAACACGGTGCGCATCCTCGTCGAGGGCCTGCGGCGCTTCCGCATCACGGGCTACGAGGCGACGGAGCCTTACCTGCGGGCGCGGGTCGAGTTCCTCGCCGACCGGTCGGACAGTTCCGTTGAGCTGGCTGCGCTCACGCGCAACGCGCAGCAGATTTTTCAGGACATCATCAACCTTTCGCCCGCGCTTTCCGATCAGGTCAAAATCTCGGCTCTTAATCTCGACGAGCCGGGCAAGCTCGCCGACCTCATCGCGGCCAACCTCAACATCAATCTGGAGGAGCGGCAGCACCTGCTCGAAACCGCCGATGTCAAGGAGCGCCTCAACCGCTTGCTGCCACTCCTGACCCGCGAACTCGAAGTCCTCACGCTCGGCTCGAAAATCCAGAAGGAAGTCAGCTCCTCGATGACGAAGAGCCAGCGCGATTTTTACCTGCGCGAGCAGATTCGCGCGATTCAACGCGAGCTGGGCGAATCCGACCCGGCGTCTTCGGAAATCAATTCCTTCCGCGAGCAGATCGAGAAGAACGGCCTGCCCGCGGAAGTTCAAAAAGTCGCGCTCAAGGAGCTGGAGCGTTTGCAGGCGATGCCGACGGCCGTGGCCGAATACACCGTCACGCGTAACTACCTCGACTGGCTCGTGAGCATGCCGTGGAGCAAATCCACCGAGGACAAGCTCGACCTGCTCGCCGCCGCGCGTCTGCTCGACGAGGAGCACTACGGCTTGCAAAAGGTGAAGGACCGACTGATCGAATTCCTCGCCGTCATCAAGCTGAAGAACAAGCTGAAAGGCCCGCTGCTGTGCTTCGTCGGCCCGCCCGGCGTCGGCAAGACCTCGCTCGGCAAGAGCATTGCGGACGCGCTGGGCCGCAAGTTCCTTCGCATCTCGCTTGGAGGGATGCGCGACGAGGCGGAGATTCGCGGGCACCGCCGCACCTACGTCGGCGCGATGCCCGGCCGCATCATCCAGGGACTGCGCCGCGTAGAGAGCAACAACCCTGTCGTCCTGCTCGATGAAGTGGACAAGATCGGCGCGGATTTTCGCGGCGACCCCGCCAGCGCGTTGCTCGAAGTGCTCGATCCACAGCAGAACAACACGTTCACGGACAACTATCTGGATTTGCCGTTCGACCTCTCGCGCGTGCTGTTCATCACCACGGCCAACTGGCTCGAGCCCGTGCATCCCGCGCTGCGGGACCGGCTCGAAGTCATCGAGCTGCCGAGCTACACGACCGAGGAAAAACTTCAGATCGCCAAACGCCATCTTGTCCCGCGCCAGCTCGACGAACACGGCCTCAAGCCCAAGCTCGTGAAGCTTCCAGAGACCACGCTGCTTGCGGTCATCCGCGACTACACACGCGAGGCTGGATGCCGCCAGCTCGAACGCGAGATCGCTGCGCTCATCCGCAAGGCCGCGCGACGCATCGCCACGAGCGGCGCGCTCGCCAAGCCCATCACAATCGAACCAGGCGACCTTGGCACGATGCTCGGCTCGGTTCGGTTCGTTTCCGAACTTTCCGAGACCATCAAGGAGCCGGGCATTGCGACCGGCCTCGCGTGGACGCCCGTGGGCGGCGAGATTCTTTTTGTCGAGGCCACGCGCATGGCCGGCAAGGGCCTGCTCATTCTCACCGGCTCGCTCGGTGACGTGATGAAGGAGAGCGCGCAGGCGAGCCTGAGTTATCTCCGCAGCCAGGCCAAGTCGCTCGGCATTAACCTCGCCGACCACGACAAGTTCGACATCCACGTTCACGTGCCGAGTGGCGCGACGCCCAAGGATGGCCCCAGCGCTGGCGTCACCATCGTCGTTGCGCTTGCATCGCTTTTCATGCGCCGGCTCGTGCGGTCGGACATCGCGATGACCGGCGAAATCAGCCTGCGCGGCCGCGTGCTGCCCGTCGGCGGCGTGAAGGAAAAAGTCCTCGCCGCCGCGCGCGTCGGCATCAAGCACGTCATTTTGCCTGAGCAAAACCGCAAGGACTGGCAGGAAGTCCCGAAGGAAGTCCGCGCGAAGATGAAGGCGCACTTCGTCCGGCATATCTCCGAACTGCTGCCGCTGGCGCTGACAAAATGAAGCTCCGCCCTGTCGTTTCACTCATCTCGTTGTGCGTCGTCGTCCATGCAGCCGAGCCGGTGAAAAATGGCGTGGTGATCGTTGATCCCCCAAAAGGCGAACAGGAAGGCCGCGAACTTGCCGCGCGTTTGCGCGAGATGCGTCCAGCGGAAGGCTTCACGAATTCCGGCGTGCTCGAAATCCGTTCCGCAAAAGGCAAACGCCGCCAGCTTCCCGTCGTCATCGCGACCTCCATCGTTGGTGACGAGTGGCGGACAATTTACAACACCATGCAGACAGGGCAGCCGGTGTCGCTTACCGTGCGGCGATCCGTCAGCGGGCCGGCGAGCTATCAACTCACACCGCCAGCGGAGACGAACAGCTCGACGCCTTTCGCGGGCACGGATTTCTGGCTCGTGGACCTCGGCCTCGATTTCATCCACTGGCCGACGCAGCGCGTGCTTCGCCACGAGATGCGCCGCAGCGAGTGGTGCTGGGTTTTGGAGAGCACAAACCCGCAGCCCACGCCCGGCGCCTATTCGCGTGTCGTGTCGTGGGTGCATACCGAAACCGGCGGCATCGTCCACGCAGACGCCTACGACGCACGCGGCAAGCTGCTGAAGGTTTTCGAGCCGAAATCCTTCGAGAAAATCAACGGCCGCTGGGAAGTGCGCGAGCTCGAAATCCGCAACGAGCAGGCTGACACGCGCACGACGCTGCGCTTTGACCTCGACAAGAAGTGACCCACGTCAGCGTCCTGCAAGTTCCTTCAACTTCGCCATCGCCTTGCCGCTGTCGAGAAGCTGAACGGCGCAATCCCAGCCTTCGACGAGTGATTTCACGCGTCCCGCGACGAACAGCGCGGCGGCCGCGTTGAGCAGCACGGCGTCGCGCTTTGGCCCCTGTTCCTCGCCGCGCAAAATCCGCCGCACGATCTCCGCGTTCGCCTGCTTGTCGCCGCCTGCGAGGTCTGCCAGTGTGGCTGATTGCAGCGGGAAATTTTCCGCCGACATCACCGACGTGCTGAAGCCGCGGTCCTGGTAAAATTCGGCAATGGTGTTCGGGCCGAGCGTTGAGAGTTCGTCGAGATGCCGCGGCTTCTCAAGCGTTCCCGATGCGACAAGTTTCTCAGGATTGCCAAGGCGGAACACGCGCGCTTCGCCCTGGAGTTCCACGAGGATTTTTCCGTTCAGCTCCGCGTGCCGCATGGCCGCGCGGAGCGTCATCGTGCGGCGCTCGCCTTCCGCGTTTTGAAATTCGACTTCCTGCCCGACATCAACGAGCGGGATGTCTGACCAAGAGAAGACATAGGAGGTCGCGATATCGCCGCACACAACCATGCCGCGCCGCACGCCGAGCGATTGCAGCACGCGCGCCACCGGCTCGCATAGCTCCGGGCGCGGCACGCCGACTAGCTGTGCGGTGGGCCGCGCGGGATTCAGCAGCGGGCCGAGGAAGTTGAAAATGGTGCGCTGCCCGCGCTCGGCGCAAAGCTTGCGTGCAGGTGCAATGTGCTTGAAGGCCGGATGAAATTTCGGCGCGAAGAAAAACGCGAAGCCGTGCTCGCGCAGCGAACGCGCGGCGTCTTCCGGCGACAATTCGATGGGCACGCCGAGCTCTTCAAGCACGTCCGCGCTGCCGGCCTGCGAGGTGATGGCGCGGTTGCCGTGCTTGGCGACGGTCACACCCGCGGCGGCGGCGATGAGCGCGACGGTCGTGGAAATGTTGAAGGTGTTCAGCCGGTCGCCGCCAGTGCCACACACATCGAGGATTTCTGATGAGCGAGTCTCCGCGTCGAGTGGCGGCTCGACGGCGCGGCTGCGCAGTTCGCGCGCAAACGCGGCGATTTCATCCGTCGTCTCGCCTTTTTTTGCGAGCGCGGCGAGGAAGCCGGCCTTGAGTTCGGCTGGCACGCTTTCCTTCACAAGTTCGCCGACGGCGGGCGCGACCTGCGCGTCGGACAGCGCCGAGCCTTGCGCGAGTTGTTCCGTCAGTTGTCTGAGCACGGGGCGAGAATAGGCGCGCGGCACGGAACTGTCAGCATTCGATGCGCAGGCAAGATTTGATTTTGCGCCGCGTGGTGGTGTTCGGGTAACTTCTGCGCGACCCCGGTGTTCACCGATTGTCCCGCGGGCGGGCATTATGAAGAAACATGTTTTCAGTGCGCTGCGATGGCTGGTTGTGCTTGCCATCCTCGTGGGGCTGGCGTGGGTTGGGCTGCTGTATCTGAAAAAACAGGACGAGGCCGAGGTGCCGCAGTTCACGAGCGCAAAGATCGCGCGCGGTGACGTCGTGCAGGCGGTCACTGCAACAGGCACGCTCAATCCCGTGGTCAATGTGCAGGTCGGCAGCCAGATTTCCGGCAACATCCTGAAGCTCTCCGCTGACTTCAACTCGCAGGTGAAGGAAAATCAGGTCATCGCGCAGCTCGACGCGGCCACGTATCGCGCCAACGTGCTGCAATGCGAAGGCGATCTCGCCAGCGCGAAGGCCGCGCTTGAACTGGCGCGCATCAGCTCGCACCGCGCAGAGGAACTCATCAAAAACAAACTCATCCCGCAGGCGGACGTGGACAACGCCGTCGCCACGCTGCACCAAGCCGAGGCGACCGTGAAAATCAAGGAGGCCAACCTCGATCGCGCAAAGGTGGACTTCGAGCGTTGCACGATTTATTCGCCGATTGACGGCATCGTCATCTCGCGCAACGTGGACGTGGGCCAGACTGTTGCCGCCAGCATGAGCGCGCCCGTGCTCTTCGTCATCGCAAAGGACCTCACCAAAATGCAGATTGACGCGAACGTCTCCGAGGCCGACGTGGGCACCGTCGAGGACGGACAGGAAGTGACCTTCACCGTGGACGCCTTTCCCGGCCGCACCTTCACCGGCAAGGTCGTGCAGGTGCGCAACTCGCCCATCACCGTGCAGAACGTCGTCACGTATGACACTGTGATCGAGGTGAACAACGACGACCGCAAACTCAAGCCCGGCATGACCGCCAACGTGAGCATCATCGTCGCGTCCAAGCCCGGCGTGCTGCGCATCCCGAACGCGGCGCTCCGCTTCCGTCCGCCGGAAACGCCGACGAACTTTACTTTCACAGCGAAAATGCTCATGGCCGCCGGCATGAAGAAAAAACCCGAGCCATTCACGAACGCGGCGCCTGCGGCAGTCACTTCCTCAAATCTGCTCGCCGCCGCGACAACGACATGGACAGGCAATGAAACGCCGGATGAGTTGATGAAAAAGTTTCGTGAGGCGCGCGACAGCGGCGAGGCGGTGCCGGATTCCGTTCGCGCGAAAGTGCGCGAGATTTTCCAACAGCGCGGCGGCGGCGGTGGTGGAGGAGGAGGACAAGGCGGGCGTGGTGGCGGCCCGCCGCGGCCCAGTTCAAAGCCCGCGACGCGCACAATCTGGACGTTCGCCTCCAATGAAACGCCGCCGCCCGGCGAGACGCCGAAGTTGAATCCTGTCACTGTTCGCACGGGCATCAGCGACGGCATTTACACCGAGGTGCTTTCCGGTCTCGAAGAAAATGCCACGGTCGTGACCGCTGTGACACTGCCGAAGTCCACCGCGCCTCAACAGGCGGTGAATCCATTTGGCGGCGGCGGGCGCGGCTTTGGCCGCTAGGCATGACGACGACTCTGGTCATCAAGCTCGACGGCATCCACAAGACCTATCACACGGGCGAAGTGGACGTGAAGGCCGTGCGCGGCGTGTCGCTTGAAATCGCGCGCGGCGAGTTCGTGGCGATCATGGGCGCGAGCGGCTCCGGCAAGTCCACGATGATGAACATCGTCGGCTGTCTCGACCGCCCGACGCAGGGCCGCTACTTTCTGGACGGCGTGGATGTTTCCGGGCTGGATCGCGACGCGCTGGCAGACATTCGCAACCAGAAAATCGGTTTTGTATTTCAAGGCTTCAACCTGCTCTCGCGCACGTCGGCAATCGAGAATGTCGAGTTGCCGATGCTCTACAACCGCCGCGGCCTCTCGTCGCGTGAGCAGCGTGAACGCGCCAACCACGCGCTCGACGCGGTTGGCCTCGCCCAGCGCGCGGATCATCATCCGAACCAGCTTTCCGGCGGCCAGCAGCAGCGTGTCGCCATCGCGCGCGCGCTGTCGAACCAGCCTTCGCTCCTGCTTGCCGACGAGCCGACCGGCAACCTCGACAGCCAGACGAGCATCGAAATCATGGGCGTTTTTCAGAAGCTCAACGAGCAGGGCATCACCATCGTGATGGTCACTCACGAATTGGACATCGCGCGCTACACGCGGCGCACCGTTGTGATGCGCGACGGAAAAGTTGTGAGCGACAAGCCGGTCGAGAACCGCCTGCTCGCGGATGACGAGCTTGCGCGCCTGCGGCAGGAGCAGGCCGCTGTGCAGTTGACGAGTTGACATGCGTTTTTTCGCCACCATCCGGATCGCCTTGCGCGCGCTGCGGCGGAACAAGCTGCGGACGGTTCTGACCATGCTCGGCATCATCATCGGCGTCGCGGCGGTCATCGCGATGGTCGGCATCGGTTCCGGCGCGAAGTCCATGGTCGAGGCGCAGATCGCCGCGATGGGGCAGAACGTCGTCCTGATTTTTTCCGGCAGCGTCACGCGCAGCGGCGTTTACACCGGCTACGGTGGAGCGGGCACGCTGACGGTCGAGGACGCGCAGGCGATTGAGCGCGAAGTTCCAACTGCGGTTGCTGTGAGTCCGGAGATTCGCACGAGCGGCCAGCTCGGCTACGGAAACCAAAACTGGTTCAGCCAGGTTCTTGGCGAATCGCCGGAGTATCTCGACATCCGAGCGTGGAAGATCAAGGACGGCGCAATGTTCACCGATCAGGATGTGAAGGGCGCGAACAAGGTCTGCCTCATCGGCCAGACGACCGTGAAGCAGTTGTTTCAGGACGAAGACCCGGTTGGGAAAATTCTCCGCATCAAAAATGTTCCGCTCAAGGTCATCGGCACGCTCGAACCGAAGGGCTTCTCGGTCATGGGTTCCGATCAGGACGACGTGGTCATCATGCCCTACACGACCGCGATGAAGCGCATTTCCGGAGTGACGACGCTGCGTGGCATGAACGTGCAGGCCGCGAATCCAGCCGCCATCGAACAGGTGCAGAACCAGGTCACCTTGCTGCTTCGACAGCGGCATCGCATCCAGCAGGGCCGCGACGATGACTTTATGGTGCGCACGCAGCAGGAGATTGCCGAGCGCGCGACAGAAACCTCCAAGGTGATGACGGGACTGCTTGGCGGCATCGCCAGCATCTCACTGCTCGTTGGAGGCATCGGCATCATGAACATCATGCTCGTGAGCGTGACTGAACGCACGCGCGAGATCGGCATCCGCATGGCCGTCGGCGCGCACGCGAGCGACATCCTCATGCAGTTTCTAATCGAGGCCGTGACGCTCAGTTCCATCGGCGGCGCGCTGGGCATTTTCGTCGGCATCGGCGGCGCGCGCATGTTGCAGGCGTCGAAGGGCTGGCCGGTGGAAATTTCTCCGGAGT
Source organism: uncultured Verrucomicrobiota bacterium (assembly GCA_964589935.1). Classification (GTDB taxonomy): domain Bacteria; phylum Verrucomicrobiota; class Verrucomicrobiia; order Limisphaerales; family VHCN01; genus VHCN01. Next base: position 56,942 of record CAZPVD010000014.1, read on the forward strand.
CGGTGGTGCTTGCCTTCGCGTTCAGCGCCGTGGTGGGCATTTTTTTTGGCTTCTACCCCGCGCGAAAGGCGTCGCAGCTCGACCCGATTGACGCGCTGCGTTACGAGTGACGCGGAGTTGCCCGCGCGCCCCAATTTCCGCACACTCCGCGCGTCGTTGTGAACGAGTCGCGCCACGCTGAAATCCTCTCCACGCACACACCCGCGTTGTTTGACGCGGCGGTGAGTCGCGCGGCGGAACTCCTCCGCGCCGGTGAAGTTGTCGCGCTGCCGACCGAAACCGTCTATGGCCTCGCTGCAAACGCGCTCGATGAAAACGCCGTCGCGCGCATCTACAAAATCAAGGGCCGGCTCGCGCACAATCCGATCATCGTTCACGTTGCCAACATTGAGATGGCACGGCGTTGCGTGCGCGAATGGCCGCGAGCAGCAGAGCGGCTTGCGGGCGCGTTCTGGCCCGGCCCGCTCACGCTCGTGCTGCCGAAGTCGGCGGAGATTCCCGGCATCGTCACGGCGGACGGTGACACCGTGGGCGTGCGTTGGCCCTCGCATCCGTTCATGCAGGCGGTGATTCGCGCGTGCGGTTTTCCACTCGCGGCACCGAGCGCAAATTTGTCGAACCAGCTTTCTCCGACGAACGCGGAACACGTTCGCAAATCGCTCGGCAAAAAGCTCCAGCTCATCGTGGACGGCGGCCAGTCGCAAGTCGGCATTGAATCCACCGTGCTCGATCTTGTCGCGACACCGCCGCGCGTGCTGCGGCCGGGGATGATTCACGCGGAATCCCTCGCGGCAGCGATCGGGGAAGTTCAGAGTTCAAAGCTCAAAGTTCAAAGTAAAGGCGCACTGCGAAGCCCGGGACAGTTGCCAAGGCATTACTCGCCCAGAGCGAAACTTGTGGTCGCCTCGTGGAACGACGACGCGGATTTGCGCGGGCAAGTTGGAAAATGGAATTTGGAAATCGCGAAATGCCATGTCATCGCACACTCGCACATTCCGCTCGCGAGCGGTTTTGGCCGCGTGTCGGTGATCCCGCACGACGCGGAGGCGTTCGCGCGGGCGCTTTACGCCGAGCTGCACGTTTGCGACGAGGCGGGCGCGGAACTCATCATGGTTGAAGCGCCACCCGATGGATCGGAATGGCAGGCGATTGGCGACCGGCTGCGCCGCGCGGCGGCGTGAATCGAAAAATCAGCCCGAAGCACTAATCGTGCCGGCGTAGCCTCAATTGGCATCACATCTTCATGTAATTGACACACGGCACGCGCGCCGGCAGCATACCAAGTTTTACAGGTGCCAATCACTGTTGCCATCATCGAGGACAAGCAGGACATCCGCGAGGGAGTCGCGTATCTCATCCGCAATTCACCGGGCTTTGATTGTGTTGCAACATTCGGCACGGGAGAAGAGGCGGTGCGCGAATTGCCGCGCCTGAATCCCGACGTGGTGCTCGTTGACATCCAGCTTCCCGGCACGTCGGGCATCCATTGCGTGCGCCGTCTCAAGCCGCAAATGCAGCGCACGCAGTTCATGATGCTTACGGTGTTCGAGGATCCCGACCGCATCTTTGAGTCGCTCAACGCGGGTGCGTCTGGCTATCTCCTGAAGAAGACGCCACCCGTAAAACTGGTCGAATCCATCGCAGAACTGCACGAGGGCGGCTCGCCGATGTCGGGCCAGATAGCGCGCCGCATTGTCGAAGCTTACTACAAACGCCCGGCGCTGGACCCGGCCACGGAACTCTCCGATCGCGAGCGTGACATTCTCAACGCGCTGGTGAAGGGCTGCCTTTACAAGGAGATTGCGGAACAGTGCGGCATCAGCATTGATACGGTGCGCAAACACATTCACAACATTTACGGAAAGCTTCACGTCCATTCCCGCGCCCAAGCCGTCCGGAAGATGACGTCGAAGTAACATTGCCGCCCGCCGCTACCCGCCGGACCCTGTTCCTATTTTGCGCTGGCCGAAGGTTTCCAAAACCTCGCTCGTCGGTGCGTGGAGTCTCCAAAACACCCTTCGGATGGAAACTATTTCCATGCAGAATACTACTTTCATGTAGCTACCGCATGCGGAGGACGCGTGCTACTGAGCCACTCGTAATCGCAGACTTCCGCGGTCGGAATGGAGGGCCGCCTGGAAAACCGGCGTCACGCGCCCGAGGGCGCAGATGACGCCGCGTCTGCGAACGAGCTTACGAGGTGGCCGTCGCACTCGCAGGCGCGCGGGTTCGCGCCTGCCGGCCCAGTCGTCCGCTGTGGGGCCACGGTCGGACGACGATTCCATGGGAAGGAATTCGCGACGAGCCACCTCGGATTCTTCCTGTGTCTGGCGTGAGTCAAGGAGGTTGCCCTTGCCGGGGTGTTTGTGTATCTTCCGGCACCTTTTTGAAAAAGACGCTGAAAGACATGTTCGGCATGAGTGACAAGAGCGAGACAACAGCCGAAGCCACGCAACCCGAAGCCGCGCCTCCTGCCGCGGAAACTGGCCCGCTGACGCCCGGGCAGATCGAGGAACTCAAGGCCAAGGCCGCGAAGGCCGACGATCATTGGGAACGCCTACTGCGCACCGCCGCCGAGATGGAAAACCTCCGCAAGCGCGCCGCGCGCGACCGGCAGGACGCCATCCGCTACGCCAATGAGTCGCTCGTTGCCAAGCTCGTGCCAGTGCTCGACAACTTCGACGCCGCACTCGCCGCGGCCAACGCCCAGCAAAACGGTTCGGGCGAGTCGTTGCGCGTCGGCATCAACATGATTTTCAGCCAGCTCCGCAACGTCCTCGCTGAAGTTGGCCTTGAGGAAGTGGACGCGACCGGCGCGGCCTTCGATCCCAATTTGCACGAGGCCGTTTCCCATCAGGAGTCCGCCGACGTGCCCGAGGGGCAGGTGCTTCAGCAGCTTCGCAAGGGCTACAAGCTCCGCGACCGGCTCGTGCGTCCCGCCACCGTCGTCGTCGCCAAGAAACCCGCGTCGCCCGCCCCTCCAGAGACCAGCGCACCCGACGCGCCCGCTCAATGAGCAAACGCGATTACTACGAGGTGCTTGGCGTCTCCCGCGGTGCCAGCGCCGACGAAATCAAAAAGGCCTACCGCCAGCTCGCGCTGAAATATCACCCGGACAAAAACCCGGGTGACAAGGCGGCCGAGGAAAAGTTCAAGGAACTCGGCGAGGCCTACGAGGCGCTCAGCGACGATCAGAAGCGCGCCGCCTACGACCAGTTCGGCCACGCGGCCTTTGACGCTCGCGCGCGCGCCAGCGCCAGCGGCGGTGGGGGCCGGCCCGACTTCAGTGGGGGCTTTCACGATCCATTCGACATTTTCCGCGAAGTCTTCGGCGGCGGAATGGGCGGGGACATTTTTGGCGAATTCTTCGGCGGAGGCCACGACCCGAACGCGCCGCGCCGCGGCTCTGACCTGCGTTACGATCTCGAAATCTCGTTTGAGGAGGCCGTGCGCGGCTGCGAAAAGGAAATCACCATCACGAAGCTCGACGGCTGCGATGCCTGCTACGATTCGGGCGCGGAACCGGGCGCGACCACCAAGACGTGCCAGGCCTGCCGCGGACGCGGACAGGTCGTCACCTCGCGCGGCATTTTCCAGATTGCGCAGACATGCCCGCACTGCGGTGGCGTCGGGCGCATCATTGACAAGCCTTGCAAGAAATGCCGCGGCTCTGGACGCAGTGAAAAAACCAGCACGGTCAAAATAAAAATCCCCGCCGGCGTGGACACCGGCACGCGCCTGCGCTCGTCCGGCAACGGCGAGGCCGGCATCCGTGGCGGCGGGCACGGCGATCTTTACGTCGTGCTGCACGTGCAGGAGCACGACGTGTTCAAGCGCGACGGGGACGATCTTTTATGCGAGGCGCCGATCAGCTTCGTGCAGGCCGCGCTCGGCGCGACCATCGAGGTGCCCACGCTCACCGGCAAGGCCTCGATCAAGATTCCCGCCGGCACGCAGCCCGGCACGATGTTCCGCCTGCGCGGCAAGGGCGTGCGCAACATCCAGACCGGCGATCACGGCGACCTGCACGTGCGCGTCGCCGTCGAGGTGCCCACGAGTCTGAACACGCATCAGGAACACAAGCTGCGCGAATTCGCCTCAACCTGCGACGACAAGACCAACCCGCGCAGCAAGAGCTTCTTCGACCGCGCGCGGAATTTGTTCAAGTAAGGCCGCGAACGTGGCGTTTCCCATGCGCCGTTTTTTCATTTCTCCCGCTGAAGCGCGCGGCAACGTGCTCGTTCTTTCCGAAGCCGAGTCGCATCATGCCTTCAACGTCCTGCGCGTCGAACGCGGAGAAGAGGTGATTATGCTGGATGGCGCGGGCTGCGAGATGCGATGTCGCGTGCGTTCAGCGACCAAGCGCGAAGTCTCGCTCGACGTGCTCGAACGGCGCGCGCATCCCGCACCGGCGTGCAAGGTCTCCTTGTTCCAGGCCGTGCCCAAGGGCAGCCTCATGGATGACATCGTCGAGAAGGCCGCCGAGCTCGGCGCGGCGCGCATCGTGCCCGTGCTCACTGCGCGCACCGAGGCGCGATTCGACGCGAAGTCCGCGGCGCGCAAGACGGAGAAGTGGCGCCACACTGCAATCGAGGCACTCAAGCAATGCGGTTCGCCGTGGCTGCCGGAAATTTTCGAGCCGCTGCCGATTCGCGACGCGCTCGCGCTCAAGGAAATATCCGAACTCTCCGTGTTCGGTTCGCTGCACGATGGCGCGCAGCGCCCGCGCGAAGTCGTCCAGAAATTCCACGACGCTCGCGGCCGCCTGCCGCAATCACTCGCGATCTGGATCGGCCCCGAGGGCGACTTCACGCCCGACGAACTCGCCGCGCTGGAATCCGCTGGCGCGCAGCCCGTCACGCTCGGCCCGCGCGTGTTGCGCTGCGTGACCGCCGCGGTGAGCTGTCTCGCCGTGTTCAACGCGGAACTCGATTCGCGGCACTGAGTGGCAGCGCGCGGACGGCCGCAGAGGATTTTCTCCCGGCGTTGAGGCTTCGATGCTACGTTGCGTCATGCTCGTGCAACTGGAGCGCGTGCCGATCTTCGCCGGGCTGGAGCCGGAGGCGCTGGAATTGCTCGTGTCGCGGACGCAGCGCGTCACCGTTCAAGCGGGCGCGTTCATAGTGAAGGAAGGCGAGCCGGGCAACCGTTTCTTCCTCATCGAGTCGGGCACGGTGCGCGTGGCGAAAAATATCGGCACGCCGAGCGAGGTTGAGCTGGCGCGGCTGGAGGCGGCTGATTTCTTCGGTGAAATGTGCATCCTCGAAACCCTTCCGCGCGTGGCGACCGTGCAGGCCGTGACCGAGACGCACCTGCTCTGGATGTCGTCGCTCGCGTTCCTGCATCTCTACGAGCGGCTGCCCGCGCAATACGGCCTGCTCGTGCTCAACATCGCGCGCGACCTTTCGCGCCGCCTGCGCCGCCTCGACGAGCGCTTCGCCGCGAAGCATTGAACCTCAGCCCACCTCCGGCGCGGCGATGCCGAAGATCATTTCCGGCCGGCCCGGATGGGAATTTTCACCGAGGAACATCCGCGTGAGCGTGCGTTGCGGCATGAAGCCGAGCCGTTGCGCAAGTTCAACCGCGTCGGCATTCGGGTCCGGGATGTCCCAGAAGATTCTGCGGGCAGCAACCGGCTTGACGATGGTTTTGATGAGCGCTCCCGCAGCCGGGATGGTTTCCGCGACGACGGGGCCGAGATAAACAGCCTGCATCCCTTTTCGAACGAAAGCGAATCCGATGACGCGGCCCTTTGGCGATTCATGCACGAGCATCCGCGAAACATCCCAGCGCAGCCGCGCCAGCCGGTGTCCGCGCGCAACGCCGAATGCAGGCACGTCGAGTTGTGCGAGCGCCGCGGCGTCCTTGTCTTGGACAGTGCGCACGCGGTAGCGGATGGGTATGTGCGGCAGATTCACTCGCCTCGTTTCCCAGCGTCGAAGCGTCCACTCGGGCTTGAAGCCGAGCTTCTCATAGACGGGCTGCCCCATCGGCGTGGCGTCGAGCTTGATGCACGCGATGCGTTTGGTCTTGAGATAGCTGAGCGCGCGCTCCATCAGCGCGCGGCCGATCCCTTTGCCGCGATGGTCCGGATGCACGAGCATCATGCCGATCCACGCGAGGTCGGTGCCGTAGGTCGTCGTCGTGACCGCGCCCACGACTGCGCCGTCACGCTCGGCGACGAAGCAGCCTTCCGGCTCCATCGCGAGGAAACGCCGCCAGTCGTCGAGCGTCTGGTTCCATTGTGCCAGCTCGCGCAGCCGGTCGGCGAAACCGAGGTCCGCCTTGGTCATCACGCGCAGCTTCAGCGGGGAACTCATGCCCGTTGAATAGCGGCGAAGGCCGGCGCGCGGCAAATCAATTTCCGCCGTGGCTCCCGGTGGACGCCTCGCTGCCTTGACACGACCGCGGTGTTTGCGTTCACTCTGCCCCTCTACTTTTTATGGCCGAGCCGAAAGAAAACGTGTTGATGGAAAAAATCGTGTCGCTGTGCAAGCGGCGCGGCTTCATTTTCCAGTCGTCGGAGATTTACGGCGGCATCAACGGCTTTTGGGACTACGGCCCGCTCGGCGCGGAGCTCAAGCGCAACGTGAAGGAGAGCTGGTGGCGGCACATCGTCCACAACCGCGACGACGTTGCCGGCCTCGAAGCCACCATCATCATGCACCCGAAAATTTGGGAGGCATCGGGTCACGTCGCGACGTTTGCCGATCTCATGGTGGAGTGCAAAGTCACAAAAAAGCGCTTTCGAGCCGATCAAATCGAACCACAGAGCGGCACCCTGATTAAGTTCACAGGAGCAGTTCCGAAAGCTTTCGTAGAAAAGCTGCGCGATACTGTGCGAACGCACGACTCCGCTTCGGAATATGTCGGTCCACCTCCTGCCTCGCCAGAGGTGATCGAAACAGCAGTCGCCAAGCAACTTGGATTCGATTGGGAAAATGAACTGAGGCGCAAATCACAAAAAGGCAAGAAGAGCGATCTTGATGTGCATCTCATCAATAGAATGATGAAGTCCAACGATATGCTTGTCCCTGATCTTCTCGGTGCGCCACCAGCTTCTGATGTTTCTGTGAGCGCGGAGCAATACGCAAAAAGACGAGAAAAAATTCTGACCCTTTTGACTAATTTACTCACTAATACTGCACGGAACAAGACCATGAAAACTAATTTTACGGTCTTGTTAGCGCCTGGTAAACCGCCAGAAAGTGCGCGAAAGGTCGCCGCCCTCTTTTACGAACAAAGGGGAATCAAGGATCCTTTTTTGCTCGGTGAGACTGTTGTCGGGCAAGTTAAGGATGCAGTTTCTCATAATCCGGACAATGGAGCTGAGCTTACCGAACCACAGCCATTCAATTTGATGTTCAAAACTCGTGTTGGCCCGGTCGATAACCCTAAATCTAAAGAGGGCGTCGCTTACCTCCGCCCGGAAACCGCGCAAGCCATCTTTGCGCAGTTCAAGAACGTGCTCGACAGCTCACGGCAGAAAATGCCGTTCGGCATCGGGCAGGTCGGCAAGGCGTTCCGCAACGAGGTCACGCCGCGCAACTACACGTTCCGCTCGCGCGAGTTCGAGCAGATGGAGTTGGAGTATTTCATCCGGCCCGACGAGGCGACCGAGGTGCTGCACGGCTCGGTGGCGACCGCTCCCGCTGAGGGGCATCCCGGCGAACCGCAGCCGAACTGGGGCTGGCAGGCCTGGCATCGGTATTGGGTCGAGGAACGCGTGAAGTTTTACGAAGGCATCGGCCTGTCGCGAGAAACGCTCGGTTTTCATGTCCAGACGCCGGCTGAACTCGCGCACTACGCCCGTGCCTGCACGGACATCCTGTTCAAGTTTCCGTTCAGCAAGCGTGACGAGAACGGCGAGCTTCAAGGCGAGGAGTTGGAAGGCATCGCCGCGCGCGGCGACTTCGATTTAAGCCAGCACGAAAAGTTCTCCGGCAAACCCATGAGCGTCTTTGAGGACGAAGTCCGCGCCGCTTGGGCAAAACTCGCGGAGGAGAAAAAGACGGAAATGCTGGATGATTTCGTTGAGGCGAAAACCCGCGTGTTCATCGAAAAGAAGAACATGCCCCCCGCCGACGCGGCTGAAGCGGCGCGGCAAGAGGCGCAGGTTTTCTTCGACCGCCTTTCCAAAGGCCAATACATCCCGCACGTCATCGAGCCGTCCGCAGGCGTGGATCGGCTCATCCTCGCGCTGATCGCGAACGCGTATTTCGAGGAGACGACGACGGACGAGAAGGGCAAGACCGAGACGCGCGTGGTGATGAAGTTCCACCCGCGCATCGCGCCGGTCAAGGTGGGCGTGTTCCCGCTGCTCAAGAACCGGCCCGAGCTGGTGAAGAAGGCGGCCGAGGTGCGCGACCTTTTGCGGCCGCACATGACGGTGTTTTACGATGAGGCCGGCTCGATTGGACGGCGTTACGCGCGGCAGGACGAAGCGGGCACGCCGTTCGGGGTGACAATAGACTTTGACACGCTCGGCGAGAAGGGCGACGAGTTGAAGGACACCGTGACCTTGCGCGACCGTGACACGCAGAAACAGGAACGGGTGAAGATCAGTGAACTGGTTTCCAAGCTTGTCCCTCTTATCCGCTGATGGCTGGCGACGTTGACATCATCGAGAAAAGGGCGCCCGCGCTCACCGCGATCATCACCTTCAAGATCGGCAAGGGGCTGCTGTTCGCGCTGTTGGCAATAGGATTCTGGGCGCTGTCGGACAACGACCTGCCGTGGGAATACAATCACCTGTTGCAGACGTTCCACATTGACGGGAAGCGGAAATTTTACATGGACCTTGCGGCCAAAATCGCACGCGTCAAGGAGACGGACGTGCTTTGGGTGGCCGCTTTCACATTGGTTTACGGCCTCAATTCGCTCGTCGAAGGCATCGGGCTGGCGTTCCGTCAGGGCTGGGCCGGTTGGCTGTGCATCGCCGAGTCGGCGATTTTTCTCCCGGCGGAGGCGCTCGAGCTGGCCCGCAGTTTTTCCCTTCCAGTGCTTCTGGTTCTCTTGGTGAACATCTTCATCGTCGTGTATTTGTTCCAAAATCGGAACCGCCTGTTCCACCACATTCATTTCCGCCATCGCCACGCGCAGTGACGGAAGCGCGGGAGAATTTGGCGTCGCATTGAGTTCCGCGCTGTTCAAATCCCGCATCGTCTGCTAGCTTGCGGAGACACATGAGCAAGCCCGCCAAGATTTCCTATGGCCTAATGGCGCTGACGTTGCTGCTCGTGGGAGTCTTGCACCTGGCCTTGCCGTTTCTCACGGTGTTGTTTTCCTTTTTCGCGCTTCAAAGGATGCAGTTCTTCGGCAGGAAATGGATCGCCGTCACGCTCTACTTGGTGCTCGTGATGGTGTTTTTCTACTGCCTGGTTTTTTTTGTGAACCGCGCTGTCGTCGCGTTCCCGGACATCCTCGACAACCTGATGCCGCTCGCCCTCAAGACGGCCAAGGAATATCACATCAACCTTCCGTTCACCGACACGGACAGCCTCAAGGCCGTCGTGCTCAAGACGGTGCAGGAAGACTGGTTTGATCTCGGCAACTATGCCAGAAACGCCACGCGCCAGCTCGCGTTCCTCCTTCTTGGCATCGTCGTTTCCGTGAGCCTGTTCCTCAACAGCAAGGTGGACCTCGCGCGCGAGACGCATTTCGTGAAGAACAACCTCTACTCGCTCACCACGGACGAGATGACGCTGCGGTTCCGCACGTTTTACCAGAGCTTCGCGACCGTGATGGGCGCGCAGATTGCCATCTCCACCATCAACACCGCGCTCACCGCGATTTTTCTCATGTCGGCGCAGATGCCGTATCCGCGCTTTCTTATCATCATCACGTTCTGCTGCGGCCTGCTGCCGATCATCGGCAACGTCATCAGCAATTCCTTCATTGTCAGCGTTGCCATGACCGTCTCGTGGAAGCTCGCCCTCGTCTCGCTCGTCTTCCTCGTCGTCATGCACAAGCTCGGTTATTTCCTCAACAGCAAGATCGTCGGAGAACGCACCCAGACCCCGATGTGGCTCACGCTCGTCGGCTTCATCGTGGGCGAACGCCTCATGGGCATACCAGGCATGATCCTCGCCCCCGTTGTGCTGCACTACATCAAGGTCGAGGCCACCAAGCGCGAGGTCTTCGAGGTCCGCAGGCCGGAGAAGGAGCCTGAGTCGGTGTTCTGACGTTTGTCCGCCCGCGTTCTCATCGAACCCCGTTCGCGCCCTCAAAACTGTTTTTCAAAGCCGCGCCCGCCTGTCATCCTCGCCCCGTGACGACTGCCGAAGCCCTGCGATTGCTGGAACAATTCCGCGCTGGACGCGCATCGCGCGACGCCGTGCTCCGCGCCTTCCAGCGTGCGCCGCTCGCGGACCTCGGCTTCGCGCAGGTGGACACCCACCGCGCGTTGCGCAAGGGCTTCCCCGAAGTCATTTTCGGTTCCGGCAAGTCGCCGCAGCAAGTCGTGAAGATCGCCGCCCAGCTCGTCGCGCGCGAGCAGCACGTTCTCGTCACGCGAATCGGCGTCGAACATTTCCGCGCGCTGCGCCGGAAGTTCAAACACGCCGTCCACCACGAACTCGCGCGCTGCGTCACCATCGAGAAAAAGCCCACGCCCAAGCGCCCCGGCGCCATCGCCGTGCTCTGCGCCGGCACCAGCGACATTCCCGTCGCCGAGGAAGCCGCCGTCACCGCCGACATCATGGGCAACCGCGTCGAGCGCCTCTTCGATGTCGGCGTCGCGGGCTTGCATCGCCTGCTGCGCCGACTTGATGTGATTCAGTCAGCGAACGTCGTCATCGCCGTCGCGGGCATGGAAGGCGCGCTGCCGAGCGTCGTCGCCGGCCTCGTCTCGCGTCCCGTCATCGCCGTGCCCACGAGCGTCGGCTACGGCGCGAACCTCGGCGGCCTCACGACGCTGCTCGCCATGCTCAACAGTTGCGGCAGCGGCGTGACCGTGGTGAACATTGACAACGGCTTCGGCGCCGGCTACGCCGCGAGCCAGATGAACGCGCTCTGTAGTGGTGGTCTGTGACCGACAGTGAATTTGTTCTCATGCGAACAGAACAGAAGCAAAGAATCGGAATTATTGCCCTGATCTACTGCTTGCTCTGGCTTCTTACTGCGGCCTTTGCGCCATCGAGCGTGGATCGAGCGTTTGATCAGGCTTACGCGGTTGGTGAGGACATGGAATCCAAGCCGGTGCCGATCGTGCGTCTGCGCAACGTAAACCTGCGCGATCCGTATCACGAATCCTCAACTGCTCCACAGAGCCCGTGGCGATGTCGTTCCAATGGACTCGCTGTCGCACCATTTGTTGTTGTCGATGAAGCCGGAGCACAGTGGGCAGGGATGGCTGGAATAGGTGGACGAAGACTGGTTTTCTGGTTCTTTGGTTGGAGTCATCCTGTATGGCTAAAGGTTTATTGGCTTTCATGAAGGTGTGGTTCGAATGAAGACACTATATCTGGACATCTTCAGCGGCCTCAGCGGCGACATGTTCATCGGCGCGGCGCTCGATCTCGGCGTCGAGCTGCCCCAGCTCGAATACGAACTCGCCAAGCTCGACCTCGATGGCTACCAGCTCCGCGCCGCGCGCAAACAAAAGTGCGCCATCGAGGGCGTGAAGTTCGACGTGTTGCTCAGCGAAGCCCACGAGCACGAACACACCCACGCCGACGGCCCAACGCATTCGCACGGGCCATGCGATCACGAACACAGCCGCACCTTTGCCGGCATCCGCGCGCTCATCCAACGCAGCAAACTCTCCGATTGGGTGAAGGAGAAGTCCATCGCCACGTTTCGGCGCATCGCTGTCGCGGAGGGGAAGATTCACGGGCATCCGCCGGAGGAAGTCCACTTCCACGAGGTCGGCGCGGTGGATTCCGTCGTGGACATCGTGGGCGCGTGCGTCGCACTGGAGCTGCTCGGCCGTCCGCGCGTGCTCGCCGGGCCGGTCGTTGAGGGCACAGGTTTTATCAAATGCGCGCACGGGCGCTTCCCGCTGCCCGCGCCGGCCACACTGGAGATTCTCGGCGCGCGCGGCGTCGCCATTTCGCAATGCGACGAGCCGTCCGAACTGCTCACCCCGACGGGTGCGGCGCTGCTCGCGGAGTTTGCGGAAAGTTTTGGCCCGCTCGCCGGCGTCATTGCCGAGCGCGTCGGTTACGGACTCGGCACGCGCGACAACAAGACGCGGCCCAACGTCGTCCGCGCGGTGCTGGGGGAAGTTCAAAATTCAAAGTTCGCAGTTCAAGGTCAGTCCGCGACGGTCGCCGCAGTGGCTTCTCCCGCAGAACGCACTCACGATTGGGAAACCGACACCATCGCCGTGCTGGAGACGAACCTCGACGACATCAACGCCGAGCTGCTCGGCCACTTCCTCGAGGTCGCGCTCGCGGCGGGCGCGCTCGACGCCTTCCACACCGCGATCCAGATGAAAAAGAACCGCCCCGGCGTGCTGCTTACCGTGCTGTGCGCGGCGGACGACGCCGACAAGTTCAGCGAGCTGATGCTGCGCGAGACGAGCGCGTTTGGCGTGCGGCGGACGTTTGCCGAGCGGCGCAAGTTGCAGCGCGAACTGGTGAAGGTGCAGACCGCGTTTGGCGAAGTGACCGTCAAGCTGGGCCGGCTCGACGGCCGGGTGGTGCAGGCCGCGCCCGAATTTGAGTCCTGCAAGGCCGCGGCGGCGGCGGCGGGCGTCCCGGTGCGGCAGGTCTATGCCGCGGCACTCCAGGCGGCAAAGGTCCAGCCACCGGAAGCGGTCTGAAGCTGGGGAGAAGTGGTCTGAGGCTGAAGATTTTGAATGTTCGGAGGTCAACAAGGCCTCGTCGGATGAAGGAGTTATACCTTCGGCAGTCCATCAGCCGTCTTCGGCAGCAGAAAATCCGATTTCGGCCGTCTGACAGCGGTCTTCGGCCCACGAAGACGCCTTCCCGACTGCCGAAGATGGCTTTCCGACTGCCGAAGACTCCTTCCCGACAGCCGAAGATGGCTTCCCGACTGCCGAAGACGCCTTCCCGACTGCCGAAGATGGCTTTTTTGCCACGGAAGATCGCTTTCTGGCTGCCGATCAAAAGAAAACGGCGGCCCGCTCACGCAGGCCGCCGGGTGGAAGACGTTTGCTGGTTACTTCATCAGTTCCGCGAGCTTGCCGCTGATGGCGTCGGCCCAAATCTGATAGCCCTTGGCCGAGAGGTGGAGGAAGTCGGGCATGATTTCCTTGGTCAGCGTGCCGTCAGCTTCGAGGAATTTCGCGCCGATGTCGAGGTAGAAGACGCTCTTGCCGTCATCGAGCTTGGCAACGATGTCGTTGACGGCCTTGAGCTTCTCGCGCTGGGCACCGGGCATCGGCCCGCGCGGGAAGATGGCGAGCAGGAGGACTTTGGTGTGCGGCGACTTCTCGCGGATGGTCTTCACGATGGCGGTGATGCCCTTGGCGATGCCTTCGACGGAGTCCTGACCGGAGTTGTTCGTGCCGATCATGAGGACGGCGGCCTTGGGCTTGATGCCGTCAAGCTCGCCGTTGGTGATGCGCCAGAGGACGTGCTGTGTGCGGTCGCCGCCGATGCCGAAGTTGGCGGGTTTGTATTTGCCGAAGGCGGCGTCCCAGATGGCCTTCTGCCCGCGCCAGCCGGCGGTGATGGAATCGCCAAGGAAGAGCAGGTCGGTGTCGCCGGCCTTGGCGATGGCGACGTAGCTGTCATGGGCCTTGATGAAGTTGGCGTCCTCCTTGCCTTCCTTGCCGAATTTAGGCGCGGCGACATCGGGCGGCTGCGGCGCGGGCTTGGCGGCGGGCTTGTCCTGCGCGGAGAGGTTCAGCGCAAGGGCGAAGGTGGCGAGTGTGGAGAGGAAGTTGCGTATGTTCATGGTTGTTGGTTGTCGTTCCGGCAGGAATCAGACGCGACACTGCGAGAAAGATTCACACCTCAGAGGTTGAGCCACACGACGCCGTCGGCCAGCTCGACGGGCAGCGGCTTGAGCCTGGCACCCTGGCACGGGCCGAGCACGCAAAGGCCGGTGAGCGGTTCGTAGGTCGCGCCGTGCGAGGAGCAGATGAAGTGGCCGCCGTCGTGCGTGAAGAAGCGGTTGTCGCCGTAGTCGAGCGGCTGCGGGATGTGGCGGCAGAGATTTTCGTAGGCGACGAACTGGCCGTGGAAGTTGGCGACGAAGCCTTCGCGTTTGATGCCGTCGGCGTCGGTGTAGGCGAACTTCCTTGTCTTGCCGGGCGGAAGCTCGGCGGCGGAAACGAGGCGCGTGCGGGGCATGGGACAAATTCACCGGCGGTCACAGACCGCCGCTACATTGAGTTGAGATGGGTTACAGCCGCGCCACGAGCAGCTCGCGCTGGAAGATGAGTTCCTTGGGCAGGTGCGAGTAAAGTTTCATGAACAGCTCGTCCTGCTGGATCAGTTCGCGCCGCCATTCCTCATAGTTGATGGTCTGCGCCTGTTCGAGCCGTTCGGCGGCGTCGGCGGGCAGGCCCTCGAGGTCGAAACAGCGCGGGCCGGGCACCCAGCCGAGCGGCGTCTCCTCGGCGTCGGCGCGGCCGCGGCAGCGCTCGACGATCCATTGGAGCACGCGCATGTTTTCGCTGTAGCCGGGCCAGAGGAAGTTGCCCTGCGCGTCCTTGCGGAACCAGTTCACGTTGAAAATGCGGGGCGGATGCTTGACGAGCTTGCGCATCTTGAGCCAGTGGCGGAAGTAGTCGCCCATGTTGTAGCCGCAGAAGGGCAGCATCGCCATCGGGTCGCGGCGCACCTGCCCGACCGCGCCTGCGGCGGCGGCGGTCGTCTCGCTGCCCATCGTCGCGCCGATATAGACGCCGTGAATCCAGTAAAACGCCTGATACACCAGCGGCATCGTGTCCGCGCGGCGTCCGCCGAAGATGATGGCGCTGATGGGAACGCCCTGCGGGTCGTTCGCTTCGGGCGCGAGCATGGGATTGTTCGCCATCGGTGCGGTGAAGCGGCTGTTCGGGTGCGCGCATTTGTCCTTCGATGCGGGCGTCCACTTGTTGCCGCGCCAGTCGAGGCACTCGGCGGGCGGCGGGTCGTCGTGGCCTTCCCACCAGACAGTGCCGTCGGGCTTGAGTCCGACGTTGGTGTAGATGGTGTCGCGCGACATTGCGCGCATGGCGTTGGGATTCGATTTGGAATTCGTTCCCGGCACGACGCCGAAGTAACCGGCCTCGGGATTGATGGCCCAGAGGCGTCCGTCCGGGCCGGGCCGCATCCACGCGATGTCGTCGCCGACGGTCCAGACTTTCCAGCCCTTGAAATGCGCGGGCGGCACGAGCATGGCGAAGTTCGTCTTGCCGCACGCGCTGGGGAAGGCACCCGCGACGAAAGTTTTTTCACCCGCCGGTGACTCGACGCCGAGGATAAGCATGTGCTCGGCGAGCCAGCCTTCGCGCTGGCCGAGGAACGAGCCGATGCGCAGCGCGAGGCATTTTTTCCCAAGCAGCACGTTACCGCCGTAGTTCGAGCCGACGCTGATGATCGCGTTGTCCTCCGGGAAATGGCAGATGAAGCGGCGGTCGGGGTTGACATCCAACATGCAGTGGAGGCCGCGGTTGAAGTCGCTGCCGTCGCCGAGCTGCTCCCACGCGACGCGGCCCATGCGCGTCATCGTCCCCATGCTCAACGCGACGTAAATCGAGTCGGTCAGCTCGATGCCAACCTTTGCGACTGGCGAGCCGGGTGGACCCATGAGATACGGCACGACGAACATCGTGCGACCGAGCATCGAGCCGTCGCAGAGCGCGCGGAGCTTCGCATACATCGCGCGCGGGTCGGCCCAGTTGTTCGTCGGACCGGCGTCCTCTTCATAGTGCGAGCAGATGTAGGTGCACTGCTCGACGCGAGCGACGTCGTTCGCGTTCGAGCGGTGGTAATGGCAGCCGGGAAGTTTTTCCTGGTTAAGCTGGATGAGAACGCCTTCGGCCACGGCGCGGGCAAGCAACACCTGCCGTTCGGCGGGCGAGCCGTCGCACCAAAAGACGCGGTCGGGCTTGCAGAGGGCGGCCTGCTGTTGAACCCACTCGTGGGCGTGAGGATTGGCGGGCTTGAGCGTTCCCGGCTCGTGCATGGGGAAAAGTTCGCAGAGGCTTTGCATTTGGCAAGACAACTTCGGCGGGAAGAACGGCTTTCGCGCGGCTGTGCCGGCTTTTGGCTTGCCTGCGGGCGCTTTTGAAACGAGTGTCCCAAAGCAGCCAATCCAAATGCCAGCCGCAGAAAAACCAATCGCGCCGAATGCGCCGCTGGAAAGTCTCGAACACTGGGACGATTTCCTGAAGGAGCGGTATCCGCAGGCCGCATCCGGCCACAAGCCATCCGTGGGCACGGACGCGAGCAAGGCGAAGAAAGAGTTCCGCAACTACGAGGCTGAAGCGCGGCCGACGGTGCGGGAATTTTACCGGCTCAACCACACGCACCAGACTTACGAGTTCGCGCAGGCAAAGCGGCGCGAGTTCCTTGCACTCAACCGCGCCGAGATGAGCGTGTGGGAGGCGATGGAGTTCCTCAACAACCTCGTGGACGACAGCGACCCGGACACCGACGTGCCGCAGATCGAGCATCTGCTCCAGACCGCCGAGCACATCCGGCGCGACGGGCATCCGCGCTGGTTCATCCTCACGGGACTCATTCACGACCTCGGCAAGATTCTCTGCCTTTGGGGCGAGCCGCAATGGGCCGTGGTGGGTGACACATTCCCGACCGGCTGCGCGTGGTCGGACAAGATTGTGTTCCCGCAGTTTTTCTCGGACAATTCAGACTGTCGCGAGCCGCGCTTCCAGACTCGCTGCGGCGTTTACGAGGAAGGCTGCGGCCTCGACCGCGTGCAGCTCTCGTGGGGCCATGACGAATATCTCTACCACGTCGTGAAGGACCACCTGCCCGCGGAGGCGCTTTACATGATCCGCTACCACTCGTTTTATCCGTGGCACAAGGAGGGCGAATATGACCACCTCTGCAACGCGCGCGACCGCGCGATGCTCAAGTGGGTGCAGACATTCAACCCTTACGACCTTTACACGAAGAGTCACGAGCGCCCGGATGTGACGGCGCTGCGTCCATTTTACGAAGAACTGATTGCTGAATTTTTCCCGTCCAGATTGCGATGGTGAGACGGTGAACAACTTGCCCGCTAATTGTGTCAAATTCGCCAACGCCGGCTTGAGTCCGGCAAATGACAGGCCACAAAGCCCATGACATCCATGAAACGTCCCCTCGCGCTGCTGCTTGCGCTGTGCCTTCTGCCGCTCGCGTCGCACGCCGTCCAGTTCACCCCGGAGCAGGCCGGCAAGATCACGCAGGCGGTCGGCACGCTGCTCGACCACGCGCACTACAAGCGCGCCCGGCTCGACGACGCCGTTTCGGAAATGTTCCTCAAGAACTACCTCGACGCGCTCGATTACAACCACCTCTTTTTCCTCCAAAGCGACGTGGATGAGTTCAACCGGCGTTACGCCAAGACACTCGACGATTTCACGAACAAGGGCGACGCCTCGCCAGCGTTCGAGATTTTCGGCCGCTTCCTCAAGCGGCTCGACGAGCGCACCGACCTCGTGATGCGCCTGCTCAAGGAGAAGCAGGACTTCACAAAGGACGATGTTCTTTCCACCCAACGCAACAAGCAGCCGTGGCCGAAGGATGAACAGGAGGCCGAACAGCTCTGGCGTCTGCGCATCAAATACGACCTGCTCCCTTCGCGCTTGGCGAAGGAAAAGGATCCCGAAGCCACCACGATTGAAAAACTCCGCAAGCGTTATCAGCGCGTGCAGAAAAATTTCCGCGACTTCGAGACATCCGAGATTTTGCAGGTTTATCTCTCGTCGCTCGGCCATGCCTACGACCCGCACTCGGACTACATGGCGCCGGAAGAGGCAAAGGAGTTCGACATCAAAAACATCCGGCTCTCGCTCACCGGTATCGGCGCGCTGCTCGAATACGAGGACGGCTACACCAAGATCAAAAGCCTCGTCCACGGCGGCCCCGCGGACAAGAGCAAGCAGCTCAAGCCCGGTGACCGCATTGTGGCCGTCGCGCAGGGCACGGGCGAGCCTGTGGACGTTGTCGAGATGCCGTTGAACAAGGTCGTCAACCTTATCCGTGGCAAGCTGGACAGCGAAGTGCGCCTGACCATCGTGCCCGCCGGCAGCGACGCGGCCGTCACCAAGGTCATCAAGCTCATCCGCAAGGAAATCCCGATCGAGGAATCGCAGGCCAAGGCGCGCATCATTGATCATCTGGATGCAACCGGCAAAACGCAGCGCCTCGGCGTGGTGAACCTGCCGACCTTCTACGACCACTGCGCCTCCGACGTGGAAAAACTCATCCAACGCCTTCAAAAGGAAAACATCACCGGCCTCGTCCTTGATTTGCGCCGCAACGGCGGCGGCTTGTTGCCCGAGGCGGTTGACCTTGCCGGCCTGTTCATCCGGAAAGGCCCGGTCGTGCAGGTCAAAGACAACCGCGACAAGACGCAAGTGCTCTCGGATGACGACGGCGGCAAGATCGCCTACGACGGCCCGCTCATCGTGCTCGTGAGCCACCTCAGCGCCTCGGCATCCGAGATCGTCGCCGCCGCGTTGCAGGACTACGGTCGCGCGCTCGTTGTCGGCGACTCGACCACCCACGGCAAGGGCACGGTGCAGACGCTCCTGCCCGTGGGGCAGTTCCTGCGGCCCGGCATGATTTCGGACGCGGGCAAGCTGAAATTCACCGTGCAAAAATTCTACCGGGTTGAAGGCTCCACCACGCAGAAGCAAGGTGTGACGCCGGCCATCGCGCTGCCCTCGATTTATGATTACATGGAACTGGGCGAGGCGAGCCTGCCCAATTGCCTGCCCGCGGACACCATCCCCGGCGTCAGCCACGAGCAGATGGACTTGACACGCCCATTCGTCGAGGAACTGCGCAAGCGCTCCGCCGAGCGCGTCGCGAAAAGCCAGGATTTCGCCTATCTGCGCGAGGACATTGAACGCCTGAAAAAACAGCAGGCTGAAAAAGCCGTCTCGCTCAACGAAAAGAAACGCCTCGCGGAGAAAAAAGAAATCGAGGCGCAAGCTGAGGCGCGCAAGAAGGAACACGCCGCTCGCAAGACTCCCGACGACAAGGTGTTTGAAGTCACGCTCGAATCCGTCAAGGACAACAAGCCGCTCGTGCTCGCAAAAAAGACGACTCCCAAAGACAACGAGTCCCTTGCCTCAACAAATGCCCCGTCCGACGTGGACATCGAATCCGAGAACGACGCGGTCGCACTTGTGGACCCGCACTTGTTTGAGACGTTGAACATTTTGAACGACTACTGTGATCTGCTCGCCAAGGCCGGACGGCTCAAGGGCGAGAAGCTCGTCCTCACGCCGCTCTCGAAGTGACGGACGCCTTTGCAGGCTTGCGTCGCAGGATGTAATTGATAGGGTTGTAACTGTTATGCAGCGGTTCCTCACACCCGTTCTCACGCGGCTATACGCGCTGATGGCCGTGGTGCTTGTGGTGTTTTTCACCGTCCCGGCCGCGCAGTCCACGCGCTGGCATCACGAGCGGCTCTACCGGCGGCTCGAGACCGGCGATTCCAAGGCGCGCGTCCAGGCCGCGCGGGATCTCGCCAACTGCGGCGGACAGGAGCAGTTGATGCGCGGGTTGCAGTCGCATTCCCGCGATGTGCAGATCGCGTCCGCAAGCGCGCTCTTCGACCTGTGGGTTTCATCCGCTGGCGAGGAGGCGCGTCAGACGCTTGACAGCGCGTTTGATTCCGTTGAGCACCGTGATTTCCGCCGCGCGTTGTTTCTCCTCACGTTTACCACACAGCTTCATCCCGATTTTGCCGAGGCATGGAACCGCCGCGCCGTGTTGCAGATGAACCTCGGCCGTTTTGATTACGCCCTCGCCGACGCGCGCCGCGCGGTGGTGCTGAATCCCTCGCACTTCGCCGCGTGGCAGGAAATCGCCGTGTGCCAGATGCGCCGTGGAAATTACGAGGCGGCGATTCACGCGCTGCGGGCCTCGCTGCGTCTTGTGCCTTACGACGCCAACAGCCGCCGGCTCCTGCGCCGCTGCAACGAATTGCGCGAGCAGCCGCGGCGCCTCCTGCCGGCGCCGCGCTGGGCCGAGATCGTGTGAGCGCTCTCTGCCGCTTGAAGGCGGATCGTCCCGTTGTGTGCCGTGACGCGGACCTTCTTTTCATTTTCCCATGACCATCTCCGTCCCGAAGGAAATCAAGGATCAGGAATTTCGCGTCGCCCTGCTGCCTTCCGCGGCCTACCAGCTCATCAAGCGCGGGCATTCTGTCGTCGTCGAGCGCGGCGCGGGTTTTGGCGCGGGCTACCCGGACGGCGACTACGAACAGGCAGGCGCGAAGCTGCTCGATGACCACGCCGCCATGTTCGCAGCGGGGGATTTGATTGTGAAAGTGAAGGAACCGCTGCCTTCCGAATTCGCGCTGCTTCGGCCCGGACAAATTCTTTTCACGTATCTGCACCTCGCCGCGAACCGCGCGCTCACCGACGCGCTGCTGAAATCCGGCGTCACCGCGCTCGCCTACGAAACCATCGAGGTCAACCGTCGCCTGCCGCTGCTCGAACCCATGAGCGAAATCGCCGGGCGCATGAGCATCCTCGTCGGCGGCTATTTCCTCGCGAAACACTTCGGCGGCAGCGGCACGCTGCTCGGCGGCGTGCCCGGCGTGCTGCCCGGCAAGGTCGTCGTGCTCGGCGGCGGCACCTCTGGCGTCAACGCCGCGCGCATGGCGCAGGGACTCGGCGCGGACGTAACCATCCTCGAAGTGGACGTGGAGCGGATGCGCTTCCTCGACATCACGCTGCACACCGCGCACACACTCTACTCAAACGAGGCGCACTTGATGGAATTGCTGCCCAGCGTGGATTTGCTGATTGGCGCGGTGCTCGTGCCGGGCGCAAAAGCGCCGAAGTTGATTCGCCGAGAAATGCTCCGCCGCATGAGGCCGGGCAGCGTCGTTGTGGACATCGCGATTGACCAGGGCGGCTGCGCGGAAACGTCGCGCCCGACGACGCATCACGATCCCGTGTTCGTCGAGGAAGGCGTCACGCACTACTGCGTTGCGAACATGCCCGCCGCCTACTCGCGCACGGCGACGCAGGCACTTACCAACGTCACCTACCGCTACATCGAACTCCTTGCCGACCTCGGTCTGGCTGAGGCTTGCCAGCGCCAGCCCGCGCTGCTCGGCGGCATCAATGCGATGAACGGCAAGCTCACCTGCAAGGCCGTTGCCGAAGCGCACGGGATGAAGTTCAGCGAGCCGAAGGAACTGTGACGTGCGAATCGCGCGTCAAGTTTGGATCACTTTCCCCAATGCGGCGGCTTTGCGTCGGTGGATTTGATGCGTTCCAGTTCGGAGGCTTCGAGGGTCCGCGACATTTTCTGCTGCTGTGATTGCAGGCGGGTGAGCTGGCGGGATTGTTCTGTGACGACTTGATTGAGCTGCTCGCACAGCCGTTCGAGATGCGCAACATGTGATTCGAGCCGTAAAATCCGGTCTTCGGAAGGAGACGACATGCCGCGAAGCTACACGCCACGCGGGACGTGCAAAGCTGAATCCACCGTTACCCCCACAACTGCCGGTCGAGCGAGCGATACTGGATGGCCTCGCTCACGTGCTCCGCGGCAATGCGCTCCACGGCGGCGAGGTCCGCGATGGTGCGCGCCACCTTCAGGATGCGGTCGTAGGCGCGCGCGCTCAGGTTCATGTCGCTCATCGCGAATTTGAGCATCTCGTTCGCCGCGTCGTCGAGCGCGCAGAACGCCTTCAACTCGCGCGGGCCCATGCGTGCGTTGCATGTGATGCGCGGACGGTCGGCGAAGCGCTGGTGTTGAATTTTCCGTGATGCGATGACGCGCTCGCGGATCGCCGATGAAGGCTCGCCCGGTTTCGCCGCCTGCATTTCACGGAACTTCACCGCCGGCACCTCGACATGCAAATCCACGCGATCCAGCAGCGGCCCGCTGATGCGTCCGAGATAATTTTGAATCTCGCGTGGTGAACTCTTCGACTCGCCGGGCATTTTCCCGTCGGGCGTCGGATTCATCGCGGCCACGAGCATGAACTGCGATGGAAAGGTCATCGTGCCTGCCGCGCGCGAGATGGTGACGCGGCCTTCCTCCAGCGGCTGGCGCATGGTTTCGAGTGCGCTGCGCTTGAACTCCGGCAATTCATCGAGAAATAAAACGCCGTGGTGCGCGAGCGAGATTTCGCCCGGCGTGGGGTTGATGTTTCCGCCGAGCAATCCTGCGTCGCTCGCGGTGTGGTGCGGTGCGCGAAACGGCCGGCGCGTGACGAGCGCCTGACCCGGCGCGAGCGCGCCGACGATGCTGTGAATCTTGGTCGTCTCCAGCGCCTCGGCGAGAGTGAGCGGCGGCAGGATCGTCGGCAGCCGCTTCGCGAGCATGGACTTGCCCGTGCCCGGCGGGCCGATGAGCAGCAGATTGTGCCCGCCGGCGGCGGCGACTTCGAGCGCGCGCTTCACGGATTCCTGGCCTTTCACCTCGGCGAAGTCCACGTCGTCCTCGCACGGCTGGTCGAACACTTTCGCCACATCCACGCGCGTCGGCGAAATGCGCACCTCGCCTTCGAGGAAGCCCGTGGCCTCGCGCAAATTCTCGACACCGATCACTTGCAGGCCGTCCACGACGGCGGCCTCCGCGGCGTTGTCCTTCGCGACGATGATGCCGGTCTTGCCGTCCTGCTTCGCACGCAACGCGATTGGCAGCACGCCCTTCACGCGACGCACCGCGCCGGTGAGCGCGAGTTCGCCAACCAGCGCGAAGTTTTCGAGCTGATCGGTTTCGATCTGCTCGCTGGCCGCGAGCATTCCAACGGCGATGGGCAGGTCGAAGCTCGGGCCTTCCTTCTTCACGTCGGCGGGCGCGAGGTTGATCGTCGTGCGGCCCATCGGGAACTTGAAGCCGGAGTTCGTGAGCGCTGTGCTCACGCGGTCGCGCGATTCCTTCACCGCGGTGTCCGGCAGGCCGACGATGACGACGATCGTGTCGCCCCAGCCGGCGTTGACTTCGACCTCGACCGGGAACGCCTCGATGCCTTGCACAGCGGCGGAACAAACCTTGGCGAGCATGGCGAAATTGTATGCCGCGACCCGCAGGCGACTGCAATCCGCTTTTTATTTCAGGGTCCGCATGAATTCCTTTCACGCGCCCTGATTCGCGCCGAAGCTTGCGCCGGGTGGGTTGCTGTCATTTACTTCGCGCCGGACGCAAATGCGTCCGTTGATTCAGCGTGAAGTCCAGCACCATTCCAGAACAAAACCAGGCGGTCACGGGCGCGGCCGATCCGTTGGCGGACCCGACGCTGCTCCAATACATCAATCTCCGCCTCGCGATGCTCGGGTTGCCGACCGCCGGCACGACCGGCGCGGGCGCGGTGGGCGAGATGTTGGAGGCGGTGTTTGCGCACTATCGCGAGACGGATCGGTTGCTGGCGAACTATCACTGTCCCGCCGACCAACGCATCGAAAATTTCCTGCATGATTACATCGAGGAAGCCGCCGCGGTGCCGCGCCTGCCGGCGAAGACGCTCGTGCTCGACCGGCCCGGCATGGCGCGCGCGCTGTCGCTGCCGCCGGGCAAGGACTCGTTCGTCTCGGACATCGTCAGCTCGTATCGCGTCAAGCAGGGCGTGCTGCACAATCCTAAAAGCGACCGCCGCACCACGGCGGGAATTTTTCACGTTGCGGAAGGCGGGCTGCCAATCCCGGCGGACAAATCCGCGGTGCCGAAGGTGGTCTTCGCCAACATCCTCCGCGCCGCGCTGAATCCTCCGCACGAGCTGCTGCGGCTGCCGTTCACCTCCGCGCAGCCGGAGCAGGCGGAGTGCTTCGTGTCGCTGCTGCTTCGGCCGATTGTGTGCCCCGATGTGCCGGGTTTCATCAGCGAGAAGACGATGGAGATTCGTTTTTTCGCGCCGGGCAACCTCGTCGGCAACCTCGATTTCGTCGAGAGCATCTTCGGCAACGCGGGCGACCCATTCCTGCCGGAGAACGACGCTGGCCTCGACGCGGAACACTGGACCGGCCACACCGGCTGCGTGATCCTCGCGCCGCATCTTTCGCAACTGACGAAGAGGGCCGCTGGCCTGCCGCACTTCGACAAGGCCACGCCGCGCCAGCGCCGCGACGGCATGTGCTGGAAGACCGAGGACGAACTCTACAACGGCGGCGGCGCGTTCAAGCTCACCGCGCGCGACGAGAGCGGCGTGATCGTCACGGTCATCGCGGACAATTACTTCGGCTATTGCAAGAAGGAGGTGAAGACGCAGATCAGCTTCGCCGCGAACCTCTACGGCCTGTGCGAGGAGGAGCACGCAGGCGGGGCGATTGCGTTTCCGACTTACGATCTGGGTGAGGAGTTTCTCGGCAATGTGCACGTGCGCCCGATGGATCACAGCTTCGGGGAAGTCGTTGCGCTTTACCGCGACGTGATGGAGCTGCGGCCCGAAGGCTACGCGGTGGACAAAAATTTCCGCGACATCCTTTATGTGCCGGAGGACGCGCACTTCGACTTGCACGCGCAGTCGGTGACGTGGACGGCGCCCGACGGTGAACGGCGCATCAAATTGCTCGCGGACAAAACCTACGTGCGCCCGTCGGGCTACCGGCTGCGGACGTTCAAGCCGCCGCTGGGCCGCTCGTGGCGGTTCGTCGGCGTGCGGCCGGAGGGCACGCTCTGCCACAAACCCTGCACGGTTTCCGGCGGCGGCAAGTCGGAGATTTCCAAGCCCATCACGGACGCGTTCGTCTTCGCGCCGGTGTATGTGGCGGACTTCGACAAGGATTTCGACTTCGTTGCCGAGCTGATCCGTCGCGATTACAGCAGTCGCTTCAAACCCGGCACACGCGCAGATCACGACACGCGCGCGGTGCTCAGTTCCGAACGCTCGCTCGGCTCCGTCATCAAGATGATGATTCCGAGCCATGAGGATTTCACCGACGAATACAACGCGTGGCTGCGCACCGTGCCGCAATACATCAAGGAGTTGATCTTCACGGTGAAGCGCTTCTACAAGCCCGAATGGGGCGACCGTTGGCGCGAGCACTTCAGCGTGGACATCGTGGACGGCAAGCCGGGCAACGAACTCAAGCTCGACAACCGCAAGCTCGTCGCCAGCTACCTGCGCGTCGGCTACGACGAGGATGGAGCATGGCGCACGTTCGGCGTGCGCAAGGACTTCATGCCCGCGACGAAAATCCAGGTCGAGGATGACATCACCGCGTCGGTCGTCGTGCCTGCGCGCGCGCTGTCGGGGCTGAACCCGGATTACAAACAGGAGTCGGTGAAGTTCGTGTTTAACTGCGAGGCGCGCCTGTTTCAGCGGCCCGATGACGCGATCCACCGCGGCTACGACAAGCAGACGGAGAGCGACTTCGCGCGCGGCGGGAATTTCTTTTCGAACTACGAGCCGCTCGCGCCCGCGCAGGCCGTCGAAATGGTCGAGGATGCCGTGGGCTTCGCGAAGTTCACCGAGCCGATGCAGGCGCTCGTCCGCGATGTCGCTGAAAACGGCACCGCGGGATACTTCGTCTCGTCCGCGAACCCGCGTCTCGTGAACGGCAAGCCGAGCAAAAATCCGCGCTACCTCCAGTTGCGTCCCGACCTGCTCGCGCCGCGCGAAAAGTATCTCGCCGAGATGGCCGTGCGCCTGCACCGGCGCATCCCGCTGGGCCAGCCCGTGCCGATGCCGGTGAACGCAATTTTGCCGGGCCGCCGCAACAACCCGCCCGACCGCGAGGCGAACGTTCCCGCGCTTGCTGTTTTCAACCCAATCCACTACCTCGAACTGCCCGAGCTGTTCCTCGAATTTATTTGCAGCATGACGGGCAAATCACCGTCCACGACTGGCGCGGGCAGCGAGGGCGCGCTGACGAAGGGGCCGTTCAACGCGCTGCCGCCGATCATTGATCTCAACAACGCGCTCGTCGCGCACCTGCTCACCGGCCACGGCGTGTTCGTCACCGCGGCGGGCTATGTCGGGCCGCGCTTCCGCGTGGACCACGACATCAGCCTGCTCGTGCCGGAGATTTGGTGCCGCATGCAGGTGAGCGAGCGCGACCCGGCGTTCCTGATCGCGAACGGATTCTTAGAAAAGTGCGACGACTTTACGCATGAAGGGCGGAAAATTCCCGTGAGCCAGCTTGGCTACCGCATCACGCGGCGTTTCGTGAACGCGTTCTTCGGCCGCATCTTCAACCATCCCGACGCCGTGTTCACCGAGGCGATGCTCCGGCCCGAAAAGCAGGACCTCGCCGTCTTCGTCGAGGGCATGGACACCATCCTCGCCACGCAAAAGCGCGTCGCGGAGATGTATTTCGAGGACGGCAGCATCGCGCTTGCGTGCCCGCCGTTGCGCGCGCTGCTGCACATCATGCGCGACGGCCAATACGAGGGCCGCGGCCTCGGTCACTACGAAATCCGCGGCATGTTCACGCGCGAATCGCTGCTCGCGAGCAGTTGGTATGCGCACCGGCTCGCCGCGAAGCAGAGCGCAGACGTGTCGCTCTGGCGGCGTCGCATCGCCGCGCTGGATAAATTCCTCGGCAAGTCAAACTACGCGGAGGAATCGAAGCGGCTCGGCCTCGATGCCCGGCTTGTTCATGCGAGGAAAATGCTCGAACAGGTGAAATCCTCGGAATACCTCGTCAGCCTGAAAGGCACGCTGGGGTTGAATCCGCCGAAGTAACGCCTACTTATTGCCCCGCGGCGGCAGCTCGGTGAACGTTGACGGCTTCAGGCGCCGCCGTTGAAACCACGCGATGGCGAACAAGTCCACCAATCCGCGCCATGCGCGGTTCCACACGCCATACTTGCTCACACCTGCGATGCGCGGACGGTGATTCACCGGCACTTCCTTGCAGCGTGCGCCGTCGCCTTGGACGAGCATCGGCAGGAAACGGTGCAGCCCGTTGAAGGCAAACAGGCCGCTCAGAACTTCACGCCGGAACACGCGAAGGGAGCAGCCTGTGTCACGCAAATTCACCGCGAGCACGCCGCGCCGCGCCAGGCGCGCGACACTGGACGATGCCCGTCGCACGAATGAGTCGCGACGGTTCACCCGCACGCCAATGACGAAGTCGGCAGTGTCGAGTTCCGCGAGCAGGCGCGGCAGGTCGGCCGGGTCGTTCTGCAAATCACCGTCCAGCGTGGCGATCACGGGGCTGGACGTGGTTTGAAGGCCGGTCCACAGCGCGGCGCTCTGGCCAGAGTTGCGTTCGAGGCGCAGGCCGCGCACGTGCGGGTCGGCGCGATGCGCTTCCTCGATGCGCTGCCACGTCGCGTCCGCGCTGCCGTCATCCACGAGCACGAGTTCCCAGTCGCGCGGGATTTTCACCATCGCGGCGGCGACTTCGCGCGCGAGCGGCAGGACATTGTCGGCCTCGTTGAACACGGGCACGACGATGGAAATTTCACACGCCACGCGCAAAGCGTAAACGGCGGCGCGCGGAGCGGAAACAGAATTCTGGTTGCGAAACAATTTCCGGGGAGGCTCCATGCCGGTGAAACCTTGTCGTTCCCGAAGGCGTCTGGCCCTTCACGTTGCCATGCATATCAGCAAGCTGACCTCTACCAAACTTTTCCCAGCCGCCTTTGTTTCCTCGGTCACGCTGGCGCTGCTTGCCGTCGCCGCGGACAGGCCGGTCGCGGAGGAAAAGATTTCCCCGGAACAGCTCGCTTTCTTCGAGAAGAAGATTCGCCCCGTTCTCGCCGCGAAGTGTTACAAGTGCCATTCCGCCGAGTCGGAAAAAGTCAAAGGCGGCCTGTTGCTCGACACGCGCGACGGCATCCGCGCCGGCGGCGCGACCGGCCACGCCGTGGTGCCCGGCAGCCTCAAGGACAGCCTCCTCATCACAGCCATCCGCGGCGAGAAAAAGGACATGGAGATGCCGCCGAAGGAAAAACTTTCCCCTGAAGTCATCGCTGACTTTGAGAAGTGGGTGCTCATGGGCGCGCCCGACCCGCGCGACGGCAAGCTGAAGGTCGCGGCGAAGAAGCCCGATTCCGCCGCGGCGCGGTCGTTCTGGTCCTTCCAGCCCGTGAAGAAAGTTCAGCCGCCGAAGGTGAAGGACGCCAGGTGGCCTGCGACGGACATTGACCGCTTCGTCCTCGCCGCGCTCGAAGCGAAGAGCCTCAAGCCCGTTGCTGACGCGGACCGGCTCACGTTGCTTCGCCGCGTTTGTTTCGACCTCGTCGGACTGCCGCCGACGCCGGCGCAGGTGAGTGCTTTTCTCGCCGACAAATCGCCGAAGGCCTTCGAGAAGATCGTGGATGACCTGCTCGCGTCGCCGCAGTTCGGCGAGCGCTGGGGCCGACACTGGCTCGACGTGGCGCGCTACGCCGAGTCCAGCGGCAAGGAACGCAACTACGGCTACCCGGAGGCATGGCGCTATCGCGATTATGTGATCGCCAGCTTCAACGCGGACAAACCCTACGACCGCTTCATCCGCGAGCAGGTCGCGGGTGATTTGCTGCCCGCGAAGAACGGCGCGGAGCGCAATGAACTCATCGTTGCCAGCGGCTTCCTCGCCATCGGACCGAAGGGCCTCAACGAGCGCAACCGCGAGGCGTTCATCATGGAGCAGGTGGACGAGCAGATTGACGTCACCACGCGCGCTGTGCTTGGCCTGACGGTCAGTTGCGCCCGCTGCCACGACCATAAATTCGATCCGATCCCGACGAAGGATTACTACGCCGTCGCCGGCATTTTCAAGAGCACGGCGACCTTCTACGGCACCGACGACCGCGGCGGAAAAAACCGGCAGGCGTCCACGCTCATCCCGCTCTCGAAGCCGGACGCGCCTGTCGCCGCGCCGAAAACGGCGGAGCCATCCGCGGATGCTTCCGCCAGCGCGAAGCCCGCGCCGGAGCAGGCGGGGGCGAAGCTCAAACAACTCGCCGAGCGCAATCCGAAACTTGCGGCGCGCCTGAAGAACATGACGCCTGAACAGAAGGCTGCACTCGTTGAACGCCTTGATGCAAAGCAGGGCACACCCAAGTCCGGCAAGGCCGCGAAAAACGAGAAGCCCGCAGACGTGAAGCCCGCGCCCGTCGTCGAGCCGAGCGGTGAAAAGGCGATGGGCGTTCTCGATGGCAAGCCCGCCGACTGCCCGATCTACGTGCGCGGCGAGCTTGAAGAAAAAGGTCCGGTGATTCCGCGCGGCTTCGTCACTGTGCTCGGCTCCGTTTCGCCGAAGATCAATCCATCGCAGAGCGGCCGCCTCGAACTCGCGCAGTGGCTCACCGCCGCGGACAATCCGCTCACCGCGCGCGTCATGGCCAACCGCGTCTGGCTGCACCTTTTTGGCAAGGGCCTCGTCACCACGGCGGATAACTTTGGCGCGACGGGCGAGCGGCCGAGCCATCCCGAACTGCTCGATTACCTTGCGCAGAAGTTCATGGCCGAGCAGTGGTCGGTGAAGAAATTGATCCGCTCGGTTGTGTTGAGCCGCACCTATCAACTCAGCAGCGCGAACGACGCGAAGGCTTTCGCCGCGGACCCGGATAACACATTGCTCTGGCGCGCGAACCAGCGCCGGCTCGACGCCGAGGCCATCCGCGACGCCGCCCTCGCCGCGAGCGGACAGCTCGACCTCGCCCCGGCGCGCGGCTCAGTGCTTATCGAGATTGGCGACGGCCAGATCGGAGGCAAGGGCGGCAAAACCGGCGCGCTTCGCGCCGAGTCGCGCAAGCGCAGCGTCTATCTGCCCATCGTGCGCGACATGGTGCCGGACGTGCTTGAACTCTTCGACTTCGCCGAGCCGAGCTTGGTGATTGCAAACCGCGACGTGACGAACGTGCCGTCGCAGGCGCTCTTCATGTTGAACAGCTCGTTCATCTACGACCAGTCCGCCGCGCTCGCGAGGCGGGTGACAAAGGAGGGCGATGTTGCGAACCGCATCACCGCCGCCTACGTCCGCGCGCTGTCGCGCACGCCGACGACGGACGAGCGGGCGCGCGCCGAACAGTTCCTCGCGAAGCTCAGTTCCGAGCCGGGCTGCTCGCCGGACAGCGCGTGGACGACTTTCTGCCAGGCGCTGCTCGCCAGCGCTGAATTCCGTTACATCAAATAGAAACCATGAACACCAACCGCCCCTACGATTGCTCCCAAGTCCAGCCGCTGGTGCTGACGCGCCGCGACATGCTCAAGAGCGTGAGCGCCGGCTTTGGCTATCTTGCCTTTGCCGGACTCGCTGCCGAGGCCGCCGCGCCGTATCAAAGCCCGCTGCTGCCGAAGGCGCCGCACTTCACGCCGAAGGCCAAGCGCGTCATCTTCCTCGCGATGCAAGGCGGGCCGTCGCACCTTGATACGTTTGACTACAAGCCTGCGCTCATCGCCGACGCCGGCAAGCCGGGCGAGAAGGGCAAGCTCGTCGCGCCGGTCGCGCCCTTCAAGCAGCGCGGCCAGAGCGGGCTATGGATTTCCGACGCCTTCCCACAGGTCGCCGGGCACGCGGACGAGTTGTGCCTGCTGCGCGGCATGACGACGGACATTCCAAACCACCCGCAGGCGTTCGTGCAGATGCACACGGGCAGCGCGCGCTTCGTGCGGCCCTCGATGGGCGCGTGGACGCTCTACGGCCTCGGCACCGAGAACCAAAATTTGCCCGGCTACATCACCATTGCCGCGCCGGTCGCGCTCGGCGGCGCGCAAAATTACGGCAGCGCGTTTCTGCCCGCGTCGTATCAGGGCACGCGACTTGATGCGCCGGCGAACATCAGCCCGATCACGAAGAAGAACAAGGGCGCCGACGGCATGAGCGAGGGCATCGGCAACATTCGCAACACGCACCTTTCCGAGAAGGCGCAGCGCGAGCAGCTCGACCTCGTGCAGTCCATGAACCGCGAGTTGCTCGCCAACAGCGGCGGCAATCCCGAGGTCGAGGGTGTCATCCAGTCGTATGAACTCGCGTTCCGCATGCAAACGGAGATTCCCAAGGTGATGGACATGAGCAGGGAATCCGCCGCAACGCTCGCGATGTATGGCATCGGCCAGGGCGCGACGGACAATTTCGGCAAGCAGTGCCTCATGGCGCGGCGCTTCGCCGAAGCAGGTGTGCGCTTCATCGAGGTTTGCCATCAGGGCTGGGATCATCACAACGGTTTGAAGAACCGTCTCATTGCGAGCTGCGCGGGCGTGGACCAACCCATCGCGGGACTGCTCACGGACTTGAAGGAGCGCGGTCTGCTCAAGGACACGTTGGTGATTTGGGGCGGCGAGTTCGGGCGCACGCCGGGCAACGGCAGCGCCGACGGCCGCGGCCACAACGCCAAGGGCTACACGATGTGGCTCGCCGGCGGCGGCGTGAAGCCGGGCTTCAGTTTTGGCGCGACGGACGATCACGGCGGCGTGGCGGTCGAGAACAAGACGCACGTTCACGACCTGCACGCGACGCTCCTGCACATCCTCGGCCTCGACCACGAGAAGCTCACCTACAAGTATGCCGGCCGCGATTTCCGCCTCACGGATGTCCATGGGCATGTAGCGAAGGAAGTCATCGCATAGACAGCCAACCGAGCTTGGACTCAGTTTCAAAAAGCCGCGCCTGATCAGCGCGGCATTTCTGTCTGTTTGATGAAGTTCAGGATGGCCTTTGCCGTGGCGTTGTCCTCTTGCATGAACGCGAAAGCTTCCATGATGTGGTTTTCGCCGGGCGTGTAGATGAGTTGCGAGGCGATGCCGGCCTTGCGCAGTGCGCGGTCAAACACGCGCGCCTGCGCAGGCAGTGTGAAATAATCATACTGGCAGTAACTCACGAGGAACGGCGGCGCGGGCGCCTTGACGAAGGTAAGCGGCGTCGCCTCGCGGCGCACAGCGGGGTCTTTGCCGAATACCGTGCTGAGACCGTCAAAATTCAAGTCATACACGCCGCTGAGGCACAACACGCCGCGGATGTTTTTCGGCGAGAGGCCGTGCTTTTCGAGATGCTTTGAATTGAGCGCGAGCAGCGCAGAAAGATGCCCGCCGGCTGAATGGCCGCCGACGTAGATGCGCGCCGGATCACCGCCAAACTCCGCGATGTTCTTCGCAGTCCACGCGAATGCGGATGCGGCGTCCTCGATCTGCGCGGGCCACGGATTTTTTGGCGCGAGCCGGTAGCTCGGCACCACGCACACGACGCCGTGTTGCGCATAGAACGTGCCGAGCGACGGATAAAGATTTCTGTCGCCATACCGCCACGCGCCGCCGTGCAGGAACACATATACCGGCGCATTCTTCGCGCCCTTCGGCGAATACACGTCGAGCATCTGCTTATTCGCGTTGACGGGACCGCCGTCCTCGGCGAAGCGGATGTTTTTCTTCTGCTCGACGCCGGGCGCTTCGAGCGGCGTCATGCGGACGCCGTTGAGCGAGCTGGCGCCGACGTAAATCGCGTTCGCATAAATCCACGGACGATCCTCGCCGCCGACGTTGAGCCACGCTTCGAGCCTGTAAGAGCCGTGTTCCTTTGCGTCCTGCTCGAAGCGTGTCGCAACGCGGTCGGCAATGATTTTCCCTTCGTGGAAAAGTTTGTAGCGCGTCGGCACCGGCGCCTGCGCGACGAAACGCGTGTGGCCGCTCGCAATGCCCAGTGGCACCGAGTCGCCCATGCCAAACGTGCCGAGATTGTTGATGCACGCGAAGCCGAAGCCCGTCGGGTCGCACAGCCAGTCGTGCGCGACGTAGCAGCGGCCCGCTCGCAACGCCTCGCGCACCGCCGAGTCGGTCAGCTCGCGCGCGAGGATGTGCGTGCTCAGGTTGCGGAAGCTCACTTCATACGGATCGAACGTGACGCCCTTGAACTGCTGGTTTTGGTGCGCGTCGTTCGCGCCGATGCCGGTGAAGAATTTCCGCGAAGCGATCTCGCGGTCCCACTTCGCCGCGATTTCCGCACGATAATCGCTGCCCGCGCCGAAAAGTTCATCGGGGTAAGCGCGAAAATTTTCCACGAGCTGCGACCAGCGCGCGTCATCCGCGCTCGCGGCAAGCAGATAAAGATGCAGCCCCTTGTCGAGCTTCGCGTCGGTGTGGCGGTTGACAATTTCCATGCCGGCGAAACCGTCCGCACTCGCGTCGTAGCGTTCCTCGATGTGCGAGAGAAAACGCAGCCCGCCTTTCTCGACAGGCTTGCCATCCCCGCCAAATTCTGGAAACCACAACTCGCCCTCGCCGGTTTCCGATCCGGCGAAGAACAGCACGCCATCGCGCAAGCCGCGCCAGGTGTCGGGCTTCGGTCCGCGATGATCGGTGAGCATCACGATCCGCACGCCGGTTTTCTTCGCAGCGGCGAGCACTTCGTCGCGCGTGCCCTTCGTGTGATC
Source organism: uncultured Verrucomicrobiota bacterium (assembly GCA_964589935.1). Classification (GTDB taxonomy): domain Bacteria; phylum Verrucomicrobiota; class Verrucomicrobiia; order Limisphaerales; family VHCN01; genus VHCN01. The sequence continues at coordinate 90,286 of CAZPVD010000014.1, forward strand.
GCTGTCCTCCGCGTGAACGTGGATGACCGCGCGGAAATCATCGTAAAGCCCGAATTCGGGAACCGGCTGCCGCTCGCGGGCATACTTTTCGCGCGCCTCGTGGACGGCCTTCAACCGCGCCGGCTCGACGCGCTGGAGAACCGTGAAGTGATTAGTGTCCTGGGCCGCGGCGGCAAGCGCGGACAGCGCAACGGAAAGCACCGCGAGTTGGACAAATCTCATGACGCGAAACTGTAACGCACCGTGGCGTCAAAGTCACTCAACAGCGGCTTCACGGCTTGCGTTTTCGCGCGCGGCTGAGTTTGCTTTCCGCACTTATGTCACAAGCAACGGTTCGCATCGGCATCATCGGCGGCGGTCTCATGGGACGCGAGGCGGCGAGCGCGTTCGGCCGTTGGTTCGTGCTGGAGGATTTTCCCGCCCGTGCGGAACTGGTTGCGGTCTGCGATTTGCAGGACAAGCTGCTCGACTGGTTCCGCCGCGTGCCGACGGTGAAGCTCTTCACGAAGAACCATGCCGAATTGCTCGCGTCGCCGGACGTGGATGTCGTGTATGTCGCGGTGCCGCACAATTTGCACGAGGCGCTCTACACCTCCGTGCTGGCGGCGGGAAAGGATTTGCTCGCGGAAAAGCCGTTCGGCATTGACCTGAAATCAGCGCGCGCGATCCGCGACGCGGCGGCGAAGTCCGGCCGCTTCGTGCGGTGCAGTTCGGAATTCCCCTTCATGCCCGGCGCGCAGCGCGTCATTGCGGCGTGTCAGCCGGACGTGATCGCGAAGCTCGGCAAGATTCTGGAAATCCACTCGTGCTTCTGGCACGCGAGCGACCTCGATCCGAGCAAGCCCATCAACTGGAAGCGGCAGAATGAATTCTGCGGCGAGATTGGCGTGATGGGCGACCTCGGCATGCACGTCGCGCACATTCCGCTGCGGCTCGGCTGGAAACCCAAGCGGGTCTTTGCGCAGCTTCAAAAAATCTACACGCAGCGTCCCGACGGCAAGGGCGGGATGGGCAAGTGCGACACGTGGGACAACGCGCTCCTACACACGGACGTGGACATCGGCGAGCAGCGCGACGTGCCGATGCGGTTTGAAATGAAACGCCTCGCGCCCGGCGCGACGAACACCTGGTGGGTCGAGGTGCTCGGCACCGACGGCGGCATCCGCTACAGCACCGCCGAGCCGAAGAGCCTGTGGACGTTCACGCGAGGCAAGGAGCAGCTCTGGCAGCGCGTGGACCTCGGCTACCAGACGGCGTTCCCGACCATCACCGGCGGCATCTTCGAGGCGGGCTTCCCCGATTGTTTCCTGCAAATGTGGGCGGCGTTCGTCGCGGAACGCGCGGGCACGCTCGGCCACCGCTTCGGCTGCGTGACGCCGGATGAAGCGGTGCAAAGCCACGAACTCTTCGCCGCCGCGCTCGAATCGCACGTGCAGAAGAAAGTTGTGGCATTGTGAAGATTTCTGCGAGTTCAACCCTTGTAAATGTCGTGCGTTCCGACAACCAGGGACACGACCGTTTCGCCATCCATAAAAAGGTCGCGCGCAAATCGCCTTCAATTTCGACGGCGTAAATCGTGCGTCCGTAGCGCGCCGAGAGCCGCTGGATTTTGTGGGTTCGCAACCGCGGGTCAAATGGGTCTTCCTTGAAAATCTTCCACGCCTTGCGGACGGATTCCTTTTGTGTCGGAGACAATCGGTAGAAGCTCGTCCAAAACCGCTCCACCGCCCGGTAGCGACAGCTCATCGCAGATGCGGCGGGGGCGTTTCACGCAGCGCAGTCTCCATCTCCACAAAGCGCCCGGCTTCGGCGTCCTTCATGGCATCCTTGAACTCGTCGGGAATCCAAGAATCGTCATTTTCCACCACGAATTTGGCTACTTTTGCCCGCTCCGCTGGCGGCAGTTCTTTGAACTCTTTGATGACATCCAACGCGCTCATGTCGGAAAGTTATCCTGTCTGTGAGCTGCTGGCAAGACCGGTCCGTGGCAGGTTCAGCCGCAAAAGCAAAACGGCGGCCTGTTTCCAAGCCGCCATTTTTACGAAATTTTCGCGCGAGCTTACAGCCCCTTGGCGATCATGTATTTGAGCAGGTCGCCGACGCGGTTCGAGTAGCCCCACTCGTTGTCATACCAGCTCACGAGCTTGAAGAAGCGCTTGTTCAGCTCGATGCCGCTGCCCGCGTCGTAGATGGACGAGGCGTTGTAATGGATGAAGTCGCTGCTGACCACTTCATCCGTGGTGAAGTCGAGGATGCCCTTGAGATACGTCTCGCTCGCCTTCTTCATCGCGGCGGTGATCTCCGCGTAGCTTGTGTCCTTCACCGTGCGAACCGTGAGGTCCACGACGGAGACGGTTGGCGTGGGCACGCGAAATGCCATGCCGGTGAGCTTGCCCTTCACTTCGGGGCAGACGAGGCCGACCGCGCGGGCTGCGCCGGTGGTCGAGGGAATCAAGTTGATCGCCGCGCTGCGTCCACCCTTCCAGTCCTTCTTCGACGGGCCGTCCACGGTTTTCTGTGTGGCAGTGTAGGAGTGAACGGTCGTCATCAGGCCTTCCTCGATGCCGAAACCTTCCTTGAGGAGCACGTGGACGAGTGGCGCGAGGCAGTTCGTGGTGCAGCTTGCGTTGGAAATGATGTGGTGCTTGGCCGCGTCGTATTTGTCGTGGTTCACGCCCATCACGATGGTGATGTCCTCGCCCTTCGCGGGAGCGGAAATGATGACCTTCTTCGCGCCGGCGGCGATGTGGCCCTTGGCCTTCTCGGCTTCGGTGAAGAGGCCGGTGGACTCGATCACGACATCCACGCCGAGCGCCTTCCACGGCAGTTCGGCGGGCGTCTTGGCGCTGACGACCTTGATCTCCGCGCCGTTGACGATGAGCACGTCGTCCTCAACTTTGTCCGCGGCGGATTTCTTCGAGCTGACGGTGCCGTTGAAGCGCCCCTGCGTGGAGTCGTATTTCAGCAGGTAGGCGAGGTTGTCGGCGGGCACGATGT
>CAZPVD010000015.1:0-85566 GCA_964589935.1 uncultured Verrucomicrobiota bacterium
ACGGTGCCGGCCTCGGTCTTGCCGAACTTCGTGCCGTCGGCCTTCGTGATGAGCGGCAGCGTGAGGCCGAACGCGCGCCGGCCGAGCTTCTTGTGGATGAGGTCCGTGCCCGCCGTGATGTTGCCCCACTGGTCGCTGCCGCCGATTTGCAGCTCGCAGCCGAAGTCGCGCGCCAGCACGTAAAAATCGAACGCCTGCAGCAGCATGTAACTGAACTCGGTGTAGCTGATGCCCGCCTCGCGATCCTCCATGCGCGCGCGCACGGACTCCTTGGCGACCATCATGTTGACGGTGAAATGCTTCCCGATGTCGCGCAGGAAATCGAGATAGCTCACGCCCGCCGTCCAGTCCGCGTTGTCCACGAGGCGCGCGGGATTCGTCTTTGAATCGAAGTCCAGCAACCGCGCGAGCTGCGGCTTCACCGACGCGATGTTCGCGGTGATTTGTTCCTTCGTGAGCAACTGCCGCTCCGCCGTCTTCCCGCTCGGATCGCCGATGCTGCCCGTCGCGCCGCCCGCGACGGCTATGGGATGATGCCCCGCGAGCTGGAAGCGCCGCAGCGCCAGCAACGGCACGAGCGACCCAACGTGCAGCGAGTCCGCCGTCGGGTCGAAGCCGCAGTAAAGCGCCACCGGCTTTTCGGCGAACCTCTTCTGCAACTCTTCCGCGCCCGTGCAATCGGCAATCAATCCACGCCACTGCAATTCTTCGTAAATGTTCATCGGCGGCGGAAGTTATCGCGGCTGAATGCAGGGCGGACAAGGGGAATTTGGCTGTGTCGCGTCACGGCCAGCGAAAGTTCAGCGTCGCGAACACGCCGTGCGCCGTGTAGTCGTAAGCCGTCCCGCCCGTCGGCTCGCGATACTTGAAGAAACCGTATTGCAGTTGACCGCTCACCGTGCGGTTGAACCGTTTCGACGCGCCCGCAAGCAAACCGTGCTGCTCGTAGTTCACCCCCGCGGGCAGGCCGGCGGCGGCGTTGTTCTGCCCGTAATTCGCGAGCGACCACGAGTAGTTCGCGTGAAGGTCGGTGGTTTCATTCACCGCCCACGTCGCATTGCCGAGCACGCTCCACACGCCGCCGCGATAAGGCACGACGTAGTCCGCACCGTTCTGCGCGGTCGAGAGGCGCGTGTCGGCATACGAGAGCGTCGCGTTGAAAAGCCAGCGCCGCCACGGCGTGAGCGTCTGGCCGACGCTCCACACGTGCGCGTCGTAGTTGCCGGCGAAAATGCTGCCGCCGGGGGAAAGCACCGTCGGCCCGGGAAAAATCAGCGCATCCGTCGCCGTCGTGTAATCCGTCGCGGTGAGCTTGTAGCCCAGCGTCGTGCGCCACCACGACGAGGCGCGCCACGTCAGCCGCGCTTCAACCTCATCGGTTTCCGCGTCACGGAAGCGCAGGAACCCCGGATACGGATGGCCAGTGGTGTCGTGCTGAAGATTTTCGTAATCCGTGCGGTTGTCGCGCCTCTTGTAGTTTGCCGCAAAGGTGATGCGCTCAAACGGCGCGGTGTGAAAGCCGGCGCGCCATTCCTTCACGTCGCCCGTCGCATCCGTGTTTCGGGTGAACGGCTCGGCACCGCCGATTTGCTGTTCAAAAATGCCGCGATTCTCCTGCTGAAAACGGCCTTCCACGAACACGACCGTGCGCGGCAGGCCAGTCCATCGCAGCGCAAAATTCTCCGCCACCGCGCGCGTGTCGCTGTTGCCGGTGAGCGTGGCCGGGTCGGGGATGAGGAACACATTCGGCAGGCCGACTTGATAGTTCACGTTGCCGAATGTCCGCTGGCGCGTGAGTTCGCCCTGCACCGCGGCGGAGAAGGTCAGTTCACTCCACGGACCGAGCAGCGCGCTCACGCTCATCAGGTGCGACTCGCGTTCGAGCAGAATCTGGTTGCTGAACCACTGCTCGCCAAACGCCGTCGCGCCCGCGGTGTCCACCGTGCTCTGCTGGAACGAGGCGTCCGCCGAGACGCGCGCGTAGTAGTAGCCGGCCGTGCCGTGGAGCCAGTCATTTAACTCGTGCGTGACATGCAACGAGTCCATGGCCTGCAAATCGCCGTGCGTCTCGCGAACGATCGTGAAGGCCGTCGGCGTCGGCGCTGCCGCGGTAAAGTCGCTCCCCATCACCGTGCGCGTCGCGAGGTCTGTGACTTCCGCGCGGAAGTTGTTCTCGACCCGTGTCGCGCCCTGTTCGTGCTCCACGTCGAAACGCACGACGTGAACGCGCTCGCTGATTTCCTTGAACGCCGGGTAAATCGCGCGATCCACGCCGCCCTGTGTCGAGTCGCCCCAGAAGAGCATGGACTTCGCGCCGTCGCGATAATGGTATTCGTAACCGAGAACCATGCGCGGCAGATCGGGCCGCGTGAGGCCGAGTTCGATCCACGCCTTGCCCGTGTCGAGATGCAGGTCGCGACCGAGCGCGAAGCTTGGCGCGGCGAACGGCGCGTAGTAGCCGCCCGTGTCGTCGTAATACGTTCGGAACTGCTCAAATCCGGCACGGACGAAGCCCGCGTCGTTGCGCTCCCATGCAAACTTGGCACGGTAATCCCGGTCAACAGGCGCGACGCGCCCGGACACGGTAAGGCGGGTGTCCGTATCCAGTTGCTGCGACAGGTCAAACCACTCCACACCGTCCGCCGCGCCTTCGCGCATTCCCAAGTGCTCGCGGAACGACGGCTTGCTCCCGCTCACGCTGACGCCGCGCACAAACATCGCGATGCCATACGAATAATTCGTCGTGTTCGTCGCCGCCGGCCACGGAGCACCGACGTCAATCCACGCCCGCAGCTTGCCGATCTGTTCCGGCGTGAGCGGTTCACCTTTGCCGCGCGGCGGCATCTCCATGTCCGCAACGAGGCCGGCGACGAAATGGATGAGCGGACTCTTCGCGCTCTCGCCGGGAAGGATGTCCACGCCGTGCTCGCCGCCCTTGAGCGCGGACTCGCGGTTGTCGAGGCGGAAACGGCTCTTCGGTTTTTCCGGCCCGTGACAACGCAGGCAGGACTTTTCGAAAATCGCTTGAATGTCGCGGCTGAATTCAACCGGCGCAGTGGACGGTGCCGGAAGTTTCGACACGTCCGGCTCCGCGGCGATCAACGACAACGCAGCGGAATACATCACGCACGGCGCGAGCCACGCGATGTTGAGTTTTGAAATTTGGACTTTGAACTTCACTCAGTAGCGGAGTCTCACGTCCACGTTTGATCCATGCACGGCGGTGTGGCAGCCCGCGGCCCAGCAGGAGCCGCGTCGCAGGAACGCCGAGTGATCGGTGCTGCCGATGTAGATGCTGCCCGCCGGCACGGCCGCGCCTTGCACCTGCGCGTGACAGCGGAGGCAGAGGTTTGCGTCGCGCTGAGTCAGAAGCTTGGCGTTGAAGGAACCGTGCGGGTTGTGGCAGGTCGCGCAGCCCTCGCGCAACGCCTGATGCTCGAAGACGTGCAGGCGCGTCTGCTCACGATGACACTCGGCGCATGATTCGTTCAGCCGCGTCAGCGCAAGGCCGCCACCCGCCGGCTTGCGAATGTCGCCGCCGTGCGGATCGTGGCACTGCACGCAATTTATGCGGCCTTCAGGCAGCGGATGATGATGCGGCAGATTAAACTCCGCGTGCGTTTGCAAATGGCAGTTGAAACAAACCGCGGCGTCCTGGCGCGGATTCACGATGAACTGCCGTCCGCCGCCGGCCTCGATGTGTTTGCTGCCCGCGCCGTGGCACGATTCGCAGCCCGTCTCGCCCGCGAAGCGCATTTCATCTGAATGAAAGCGTCCGTGCGCGCTGGCGGCAAACGTGCGCGTGTAGTTCGTGTGGCACTCGAAGCACGCCTTGTTGCCGGTGAAATGCGCGCCCTCGATCTGCGGCGGCGCGGAAACCGTGCGGTCAATGCTGGCGCAGGAACTGAGCAGCAACGCAAATGCAACCGCCGCACCGGCAATCACTCCGAAAATGAAAACTTGCCGCTTCACACCTCCGTGGATCGTGCCGGGAAGTTTTGCCGGGAAGAACACGCGCGGACTCTGGCGGAAGGAAGCGCGGCTTTCAAGCCGCGGCGTGAAGTGTTCACTTCGCTGGCGCGGGTTCGCGCAGCAGTTCCTCGATCTTCGCCTTCATCGCCGCGTAGGCTTCGTCGCCCTTCACATACTGGCCGCCCGGATGGATGTGCCGGATGACGCCGCGCCGGTCGAGCAGGAACGTGACGCTCGTCCAGCCGTGCTCGTTGCCGTCGAGCCACCAGCGCTGGAGTGTGCGCCACTCGGGGTCAATCGCCACGGGGAACTTGAAGCCAAAGTCCGCAGCCTGTTGCGCGACCTTTTTCGGATCAAGCTTCGTTGGCGCCTTGTGGTGATACACGCCAACGACGGCAAGCCCTTTCGCGCCGAAGCTCTCGTGGAATTCATCCAGCGCCGGCGCGGTCGCGCGGCAATACGGGCACTGCGGTGCCGTCCACCAGCGCACGAGCACGACCTTGCCGCGGAGGCCTTCGAGCCTGAGCGGCTCGGAGTTAAGCCAGTTCGTGAGCTGCCATTCCGGTGGGCGCGTGCCGAGAAGTTTGTCAGCGGGATCAGCCGCGAGCACGTTCAACGCAAGCGCAAGCGATCCGAACAAGACCCGGACATCGAAGCCTTTCTTCACACAGGCATCTTTTGTCCAAGCTGGGAAAAAATCAACTCAGGCCGCGGCTTTGTAACAAATAAGTCACGCACATTTTGCCGAAGAAGTTGCATTTCTCCGTGTCCATTCGCGTTTTTCATCAAGTGTTTGCCGTAGGGGATTGCTGGAATTGAATTTGCTCTGGCACTGGTGTAGTCAAAACAGAAGAACGGCGCGGGACGCAGCAATGTTCGTAATACGGGCCAATTGCCGGATACAGTTCACCGCCGAAGACGTGGATTTCATCACAGCCACGCTCGGCAGGAAGGTGGGCGACCCCGCGTGTCTCGTGAAGCTGCTTGCCGGCGAGGAGACGCGCGACCAAATCCTGGACGACGAAAGGCTGCTTCACGCCCTGCTCGAACACCACGGCTGCCTGCGCGTCTCGACGCACTTTTATTTCTACGTGCTCGTGAGGCAGGTCTTCCTGCGCTCGGGCATTGATGACCGCGCCGTGACGGACTACGTGGCGGAACTGCTCGCGGAATTTTCGCGCATCGAGCGCACGCGCTGCCGTCTGCCGGGCCAGAAGGAAACGCTCGATTATTTCTTCGAGATGCTCGCCGCGCTCCAGCAGGCAGACGACCGCACGGCCTTCATGCTGCGCGTCCACATCGGCAACAGTTCGCTCTTCCTCTCCGGCGTTTTTCCCGACCGCATCCGCGTGCGGGCGCAGACGCGCGGTTTCCCCGATTTGAGCTACTACGAAGGCATGGGCCGCGCAAGTTTCCGCGCCGCAAGCGACCATCGCCTCGCGAAACAATATCAACTGGAGGAAATCCTCGGCACGCTCGCGGAACGCTTCCAAACCACCCGGCGCGCGCTGAACGATCTGAGCGAACGGCTCCTGAGCTTCGGCGAACCCGAACCGCCCGCAAGCCTGTTGCTCGCTCAATAAACCTCTTCAAAGCAGACCCGCCTCACGCGTCGCTGCGATGGATTTTTCCGGCGTCTCGTGCAGCACCGCACGCCATCCGCGGGCCAGCGCAGTTTCGATATTTTCCGGCCGGTCGTCGAAGTAGAGCAGTTCCGCGCCGCGCCGCCGCGCCATGCGCTCGACGATTTCGTAGAGCTTCGTGTCGGGTTTCATCGCGCCGTGTTCATAGGACAGCACGAGGCCGTCAAACTGGCTGAAAAACGTGAACCGCTCACGGATGTGACGCACGGCGAGTGCGTTCGTGTTCGAGAAGGCGAACGTCGGCACGCCGCGCGCCCGCAGCGCCGCGTGCAGTTCGATCATCGGCGTGATGGGCGCGAAGATGTCGCCGAACAACGCGCAAAACTCGTCGAAGTTGCCGCGAAATCCGCTGGCTGATTTCAACTCGGCGAAAAAATCCTCCGTGCTGAGAAGACCCGACTCGTAACGGTGCAGCAGTTGCGACTGGTCAACAAGCCGGCGAAACTCGGCCGCACCCACGTCGCACAACGGCTCCAGCGCGTGAGCCGTGATGCCGTAATCGAAATCGAGCAGCACCTTGCCGAGGTCGAAGATGACGGCTTGAGGAACGGCCATGCGCTAACTCATTTCCCTGCGGCCTTCGAGCGCGCGGCTCAACGTGAGTTCGTCGGCGAACTCCAATCCACTGCCCGCCGGCAATCCGTGCGCGATGCGGCTCACCTTCACGCCGCGCGTGCTGAAACGCTTCGCGAGATAGTGACTCGTGGCGTCGCCCTCGACATCCGAGCCGAGCGCGAGGATGACTTCCTTGATCGGCTCGGCGGCGATGCGCGCTTCGAGTTCGGCGATGCGCAAGTCTTCCGGCCCGACGCCGTTGATGGGCGAAATTTTTCCGCCAAGCACGTGAAATTTGCCGTGAAACGTGCCTCCTTTTTCAATGACGAGAATGTCCGTCGGCCGTTCGACGAGGCACACAAGCGACGCATCGCGGCGCGTGTCCTCGCAAATCGCACAGGGTTGTTTCTCGGTCAACGCGCCACAGATTTTGCACAAAGCGATGCGCTCCCGCGCGGTCACAAGCGCATCGGCGAGCTGGCGCGCAAACGCCGCGTCCGACTGCACGATGTGCAGCGCAAGCCGCTCGGCGGAACGCGGGCCGATGCCCGGCAGCTTCGCAAGTGCGGCGATGAGCGCGGCGATGGGTTCGGGAAGGGAGGGCATCGTTCATCCTCGTCGTCGTCCTCGTCGTCCTCGATTCGATTCACAAGGACAAGGAGGACGAAAACGATTGGGCTACATCATCCCCGGCAGACTCATTCCCTGTGTCACCTTGCCCATTTCCTCGGTGGAAATTTGCTTCGCCTGCGCAAGCGCGTTGTTCGCGGCGGTGAGCACGAGGTCCTGCAGCAACTCGGTGTCCGCGGGGTTCACGGCCTGCGGGTCAATCTTGATGCCCGCGAGCGAGCCGTCGCACTTCGCGGTGACTTTCACCACGCCGCCGCCGCTGGTGGCCTCGACCGTGCGCGCAGCCAGTTCGGTCTGAACTTTTTCCATCTGCTGCTGCATTCGCGCAGCCTGTTTCATGAGTTTTCCAATGCTGGACATATCAGTTGAGTATCAAGTTTGAGGTTTCGAGTTTCAAGTTACGCTCGCACTTCCACGATCTGGCCCTTGAAAACTTCGAGCGCCTTTTTGATGAGCGGGTCGTTCATGAATTCCTCCTTGCTCAATTGCGCGGGCGCGGAAGCGGGCTTCGTCACGGGCGCAGAAGGTTTCGGCATATTTGCGAGCGAAGGCGCTGCAGGTGAAGCGGGCACAACTGCAGATGGCGCGGGGCGCTTCGCGGGCGCCTCGGCCTTGATGAATTTCACCATCGCACCGTGAACGCCGAGTTCGGCAAGTTTCGTTTGAAGGATGCCGTGGTTCTTCGCGTTGTCCACGAGCCCGATGTGGTCTGCAAATTCAGGATCAAATCCAATGGTGAGCACGCTGCCGGCGAGCGAGACGGGATGTGCTTCGAGCAGGTAGCTGCGCAGGAACGGACTGGCGCGGCCGGCGGCTTCGAGCAGGCGCGGCCAGAGATCGGCCAAATCCGCCGTCGCGGACGCAGGTGCGTCGGAAAGCGTCATCGCCGGGGAAGTGGAAGCAGCGGGACGTTGTGAATTGCCCGTGGTCGTGGCGGATGGCGTAGAAGGAACACCGGCCACACCGGAACTTGCAGTCGAGCCTGAACCCCGGTCACCGCGCAGTTGCTGGAGCTGCTTGAGCACGGCGTCAATCGGCACGGCATTGCGCGCCTGAATGGCTTTCAACACCGCGACTTCGAGCAGAATTTTTTTTGACGCGGCATCACGCAGGCGGCCATCGGCGTCGGTGAGGACTTCGAGGATGCGCGTGAGCGTCGCGGCATCGGCGGACTTCACCTGCTCGCTGAGCGCAGCAGCCTCGGCTTCGGAAACTTCGAGCAGGTTCAGATCGCCTTTCGAGACCTGAAAGATGAGCAGGTTGCGGAAATGGTTCAGCAGATCGCCGAGCAGACGGCCGAGGTCCTTGCCGCTTTTGGCGAGGTCGTTCAATTCGCGTAGCGCGGTCTCGACATCGGCGGCGAGCACCGCGCCGGCGAGCGTGAGCAGTTGCGCGCGCGCGGCGAGGCCGAACATCGAGAGCACGTCGGTCTCGGCAATTTCGCTGCCACAAAAACTGATGAGCTGGTCGAGCGTGCTCTCGGCGTCGCGCATCCCGCCGTCCGCGCCGCGCGCGATGGCGTAGAGCGCCGCGTCGTCAACCTTCACGCCCTCCTGCTTCGCGATTTCGGTGAGGTGCTTGACGATCAGTGCGGCTGGAATGCGGCGCAGATCGAAGCGCTGGCAGCGCGAAAGGATCGTCGGCAGCACTTTCTCCGGGTCGGTGGTGGCGAAGAAGAATTTTACATGCGCGGGCGGCTCCTCAAGCGTCTTGAGCAGCGCATTGAATGCCGCCGCCGAGAGCATGTGGACTTCGTCAATGATGTAGATTTTGAACTTCGACGATGCCGGCGCGAAGCGCGCGCTGTCGCGCAGGTCGCGCACCTGGTCCACGCCGTTGTTGCTCGCGCCGTCAATCTCGATCACGTCGAGCGAGCGGCCCTCGGCGATCTCGACGCATTTCACATCATTCACGTCGAAGTCCACGCGCGGGCCGCCGGTGCAGTTGAGGGCCTTGGCGAAGATGCGCGCGGTGGTGGTCTTGCCCGTGCCGCGCGGGCCGCAGAAGAGATAGGCGTGCGCGATGCGGCCGGCGCGGATGGCGTTGGCGAGCGTCGTGGTGACGTGCTCCTGGCCGACGACATCCTCGAACCGCTGCGGGCGATATTTGCGCGCTATGACCTGGTAACTCATGCAAACGCAGAACTGGGAACGCGGAACGCTGAAACCTGCGCGAGCGCACTTGCGTTCACTCCGCGTTCCGCATTCCAAATTCCGAGTTGAAAAAGGCCAGGGTGACCGCGGCAGATGCGGAGCAAGCTGCCGTTGCTGCCTTCCGGCCCTGGCGGGGTTCACAAGTCCGCATTCCACGGGCCCTGGCGAAAGTTGCGGGGGCGATTAAGGCGCAGCGGCACGGTCGCGGCAAGGAGAAAGGAATGCGCGCGCGATTGAAATGAAAACGGCGGCCGCAAGGCCGCCGTTCCATGAATTGTGCGCCGCCTCGTTCAGTCGAGGAAGGCGATCTCGTTCGAGAGCAGGAGCACCTGCGCGTATTTCTCCCATGTGCCGAACGGTTTCTGCGGAGCGCCCTTGCCCGCGCTGGCAAAATCAGCGGCAGCGCGCCACTCGTTGGCCTCAGCGGGGTTCGTGGACGCCATCGAACCCATCATCATCGGCGATGCGCCGGCAACCTTGACGATGGGCGCCCATGTGAATGTCTCGCCATTGGCGTTGCCCTTCACACCACGGTTCACGACGAAGTCAACCGTGTCGCCCTTCTTCAGATCGAGTTTCGCGATCTTGGTATCGGCAGTCTTGTTGGCGACATTGTAACGGCCGACTTCACCGCCACGGCTGGAAACGATGTAAGCGTGAACACCTTCGGAGTTCATGCCGCGGGCCATGGATGCGTGAGCCAGCGAGCCGTCAATGCTGACGGTCACGTCGCGCGGCGCAGTCCAGCGGCGGACGACGGCGATGCCGAGCTTCGAGCTGGTGCGGCCGCCAGTCGCGTCGAGACGAATGCCGCCGAGCTGCTTGGCCGGCTCCGCGTTCCACGCCTTGCCGTCGAAGACGGAGAGTGGGAAGTAGTTGGCGAGCTTCTTGCCCGAAGCGTCATACTGGCCGTAGCCGTAGCGCCACACAGGGACGTTGGCCGGACCGGACTTCATGCCGGACTGCACCTCGAGGAAACGCTTTCCGAGCTTCAGCTCGATCTCCGTCGGGGGGCGCTGGAACGCGATCTGGTAGAGCGCTGCGATGCGCTGCTCCTCGTCCAGCTCCTTTTTGAAGTCGGTGCGGTTGACCATGTCGCGGGCAAGGCCCGTGACCCAGTCGCTGTTCATCATGTAGAGCGCCTGCTGCGGCACTGTGGAGTTGAAGCGCTGGCCGGTTGTGATGTCCGGGTTCGCGAAGTCAAACGTGCGGAACACGGTGGCAAGGTTGCCGCGATCCACCTTTGCATACACGGTGCGGCGATAAGGGTTGAAGGCGTAGAGCCTGTCGTTCGCCTCGGCGATATTGACCGGCACGCCACCCATCGTGTCGTCGAGCTTGCCCGCGACGGAGAGGAGCGAATCGCGGAAGGCCTCGAAGTCAAGGCGGCGGCGGTTCATCTTCCAGACGAGCAGGTTCGCGGGGTCAACCGCGTTGCACTTGGGCCGGTCGTCGCTGCTCTGCTGGTAGATGTTCGACATCATGATGAACTTGTGCAGCTTCTTCACCGACCAGCCATTCTCGATGAACCACGCGGCGAGGAAATCGAGCAGCTCAGGATGCGTCGGGTCTTCGGCACGGACGCCGAAGTCCGTTGGCGTGCGCACGAGCGGCGCGCCGAAGTGATTCATCCACATGCGATTCACAAGCACGCGCGCGGTGAGCGGATTTTTGTCGCTGGCCACTGCCTCGGCCAGCTCAAGGCGGCCGCTGCTCTTGGCCGGAAACATCTTGCGGTCGGGACCGGAGAGGATTTCAAGGAAGCGGCGCGGCACTTCGGGGCCGAGGTTCTGCGGCGAGCCTTTGATCATCACGCGGGCGTTCACCGGATTCGCGCGGTCCTCGAGAGTCATCGCGCGCTTGGGCGCGCCGGGATGCTTCACATCGAGCGCCTGCAGGCGGTCGGCGAACTGCTGCTCGCCGTTGCGGATGCGCTGGTTGTTGAGGCCGGCGATGAAGTTGTAATCAAAGGTGCCGGGCGAGCCTTGATACGTTTTGCGCAACTGCTCCTGCGCCGGGTCGGCGAGGGCCTTCAGGTCACTCACTGTCTCGCCATCCTTGGCGGAAGCCTTTTTCTTCTCGTTGAGAGTGACCGCAGTTGACCACGCTTTTTCCGCGTCAGTGAAAAGCTTGGCGTAACGCTCAGCAACGACCTTCATGTCCGGCGCGGGAGTTGAGAAGGTGCGGGCGACAAGCGCGTTGAATTTCTTGCTGGCGTCGTTGCTCGGCACGAACTTCGCCGCGATCTCCTTGCCCTTGGTCCCGAACTCGTTGTCCTTGAGCTTGTGATACATGGCCCACGGCCCCCAAATCGGGTCGGTTTCCTTGCCGGACAGGTTGCGAACGAACCCGAACCAGCGGCGCATGATGTTGCTGTCGAGCTTATACATCTGGTCGAACTTCTGATCGTCGGCGCGGTTCTTGAGTTGCTTGTCCTCGTCATTGAGCATGATGTGCGCGAGGAGCATGTAACGGTCGGTGTTGGCGCGGGCATCGCCGAGGTGTTTGGCGAGTTGTGCCATTCGATAGCCTTCGAGTTCCGCCTCGATCTGCGTCTTCTGGCGGAGGTAGTCCTTGAACTCGGGGCTTGAGTTGTCGGACTCGATGACCGGCCGTTCACCCGGCTCGATGCAGCTCTGGAACACGCCGTAAAGCGAGTAGTAATCCGCTGTCGGGATCGGATCAAACTTGTGGTCGTGGCAGCGGGCGCAATAGACGCTGAACGACATCATCCCGCGCGTGACCACGTCAATGCGGTCGTCAATCGTTTCCTGGATGTTGTTGCCGGCGCGTCCCATCGTGAGCAGGCCCATGGCCGCAAGATCCTTTTTCTGCGCGCCCGGCGCCTTGTCCGCGGCAATCTGGTAAGTGAGGAACTTGTCGTAACGCAGGTCCTCGTTGAAGGCGTCAATCACCCAGTCGCGGTAGGTGAAGGCCTGCGTCATGACGTTTTCCTGCATGCGATTGTTACGCGCGCCCTTGGTGTCGGCGTAGCGCGCCACGTCGAGCCAGTAACGGCCCCAGCGCTCGCCGTAGCGCGGCGAGGCGAGCAGTTTGTCAATAAGTTTGGACCACGCCTCGGATGATTCATCGCTGATGAAGGCATCAACTTCCTCGGGCGTCGGCGGCAGGCCGGTCAGGTCGAAATAGGCGCGGCGGACGAGCGTGAGGCGGTCGGCCGGCTGCGCGGGGAGCAGGCCCTTGTCCTCCATCTTCGCGAGCACGAAGACGTCAATTTCATTCTGCACCCACGTCTTGAGATGGCTCTTGGTCTTGGGCACCTCGGGCTTCTTGATGGGTTTGAAGCTCCAGTGCTGCTTGGCCTTCTCCTTGTCGGCGTCGGATTTGAGAATGCCCGCGGCCTTGCCCGTGCGCGGGTCGGGCGCGCCCATGCGCACCCACTGCTCGAAGTCGGCGATGACGTTGTCGGGCAGCTTGTCCTTGGGCGGCATCTGCAAATTCGGGTCGGTGTAGCGAATGGCCTTGATGAGGAGGCTCTTCTCCGGGTTGCCGGGCACGATGGCTGAACCGGTGGAACCGCCCTTGAGCAGCCCCGCCTTGGAGTCCAACTGCAGGCCGCCCTTGACCTTCGCGTCTTTGTCGCCGCTGTGGCACTTGTGGCAGTGCTCGATGAAGGCGGGGCGGATCTTGCTCTCGAAATACTCCTGCTCCTCCGGCGAGAGGGGTTTGTCCTGCGCATAAGCCGTGACGGCGGCCAGCGGCAGCGCCGCGGCGGCGAGCCAGGCGAACTTTCGGGGCATGGTGTGTGTTCCGTTCATACGCATCATCGCAGTTTGTCGTTAATATGAAAAAGCCGCCGGGCGCGTGAGAGCACACCCGGCGGCCGAATTCGTTTAATTACGCGAACAGGCCCTTCACCGGCTGCGCGCCCGAAACGTCCGTAAGACGGAAGTCGCGGCCGCCGTTGCGGAACGTGAGCTTCTCGGAATCGAAGCCCAGCGCGTGCAGGATGGTCGAGTGCAGTTCATGCACGTGAACCTTGTTGTCCGTCGCCTCGCTGCCGATTTCGTTCGTCGAGCCCCAAGCTTGGCCGCCCTTGATGCCGCCGCCAGCCATCCACGAGGCAAACGCCTTCGCGTTGTGCGTGCGGCCGCCGGGGGCGTCCTCGGTCGAGCTGCGGCCGAATTCGGTGCTGCACACGATGAGCGTGTCCTTGAGCATGCCGCGCTGGCGCAGGTCGCGGATGATCGCCGCGCTGGGCTGGTCAATGCCGCGCGCGTTGTTCGTCATCGCGTTGACGATGCCGCCGTGGTTGTCCCAGCCGCCCTGCCACACCTGCACGAAACGCACGCCGCGCTCGAGCAGCCGGCGCGCGATCAGGAATTGCCGCGACTGCGCGCTGTCACCATACATCTTCGTGATGTTGTCAGGCTCCTTCGAGATGTCGAAGGCCTCGACCGCGTCGGTCTGCATGCGGAAGGCCAGCTCGAAGGACTGGATGCGCGCGTCGAGCTGCGATTCGGCCACGCGCTTCTGCTTGTGAATCTCGTTCAGTTGATAGAGCAAGTCGAGTTGCTGGCGCTGTTCCTTCGAGGACGTGACGTTGTTTTTGATGTTCTCGATGATGTCCTCGATCTTCGTGTTGCGTGAATCCACGAACGTGCCCTGATACGCGCCGGGCATGAAGGCCGACTGCCAGTTCTTGCCGCCGCCGGTCGGGAAGCCGCCTGGGTTCATAACGACGAATGCGGGCAGGTTCTGGTTCTCCGTGCCGAGACCGTAGACAACCCACGAACCCATCGAAGGCTTCGGCAGGCGGAAATCGCCCGTGGTGCCGATGAGCGTCGCTTCCTCGTGCGCCGGAACGTCCGTGTGCATCGAGCGGATGACGGCGATGTCGTCAATTTCCTTGCCGAGTTCCTTCCAGATTTCGCTGACCTCGACGCCGCTCTTGCCCTGCTTCACAAACTTGAACTGCGCCGGCAGAATCTTGCCGCCGCGCATGCCTTTCTTCCCGCCGCCGTCTTCGACGGTCTTGCCCTCGTTGCTGCCGCTGACGAGGTCGGGTGCGGGGTTCCACGTGTCCTGCGACGCCTGACCGCCGCTCAACATGATGTGCAGCACGCGCTTGGCCGTCGGCTTGAAGTGCGGCTCTTTCGGTGAGAGCAGGCCCGCGTTGGCGGACTGCGCCACCGCGTCGTAAGTCAGCTCGGGATACAGCATGCTGACGAGCGCGAGCATTCCGAAGCCCGTGCCGGCCTTGTTCAAAAAGTCGCGGCGGTTGATGAAATCCGTGGGAAGCATCCCCGGATGGTTTTTGCAGTTGGGCACCATAAGTTCGACGTGTGTTGTGGGTTCAGTCTGCGTTTTCTTCTGTCGTCAAGGGGTGGACGCCCCGCCGCTGAAATAATTCATCACACCTGTGAAGATTTTGCGCACAGCACGTCACCACGCGCAAACTAACACAGCCTCCATCTGTCTCAAGCACTTTATCGCCGCGATTCCTACGGACAAATACTGAGGTTGAGCCGGCCGCTGTGCGGGATTGAATTCGTGCCGCTTCGCGCACTACACTCGTTGCCAACATCGCGCATGAACATCATCACCGACGAACGCTGCACCGCCTACGCCGCGACCGGCCATCCCGAACGGCCCGCGCGCATCAGCCGCACGCTCGAAAAACTCCGCGCTCAAAACGACCTCGCCCTCGAATGGGCCGCGCCACGCGCGTTCGATGATGAACTCATCCTCCGCGCGCACTCGCGCGAACATCTCAAGCGTCTCGACGTTCCAATGGATTTCGACGGCGACACGCCCGCGCATCCGAACATCGCTGCGCACGCGCGCCGTTCCGTTGGAGGCGCGTTGCAGGCGCTCTCGATTGCGCGCAAAGGCAAGAACGCCTTCAGCCTGCTGCGTCCGCCGGGGCATCACGCCATGCGCGAACGGGCGATGGGCTTTTGCTACCTCAATTCCATCGCCATCACCGCGCTCGAAGCCCACTCGCTGGGCTTCCAGAAAATCTGCATCTACGACTTCGACGTTCACCACGGCAACGGCACCGAGGCGATTCTCAAGGATCATCCGCACTGCGCGTTCTTTTCGATTCACCAGCATCCGTGCTACCCCGGCACCGGCACGAAAAACGTCGGCGGAAATTGTTTCAACTTCCCCGTCGCGCCGCGAACGCCGCGCGGCGAATACCGCAAGGTGATGCAGCGTGCGCTCGATGATTTGAAAAAACAAAAGCCCGACCTCGTCGCCGTGAGCGCGGGGTTCGACGCCTACGCGCACGACCCGCTCGCGCAGGAAACGCTCGAAGCGGAGGATTACCACTGGCTCGGCGAAAGCGTCCGCGCCCTCGGCGTGCCCGCGTTCAGCGTGCTCGAAGGCGGCTACAGCGACGATCTGCCCGACCTCATCCTCGCGTATTTGAAGGGTCTCGAAGGAAAGTAGCCCGGCTTCGGACTCAAGACTCAGGACTTTCGACTCAAGGCTTCGCTCGCGAGCAACAACGCGCCGACCGGCACCGCGTCCTCACCCAAGCCCGCCAGTGAAACTCGCGGCCCCGGCGCGAACACCTCCATCACAAATCCGCGCAGCGCCTCCGCCACCGCCGCGCGCAGCGGCTCGCCGAGCAGCGACAGCCCGCCGCCGATCACGATCACTTCGGGATGAAACAAGTGCGTGACGTGCGACAGCGCGAAGGCCAGTTCCTCCGCCGTTTCGTGGAGAATTTTTTTTGCAGCCGTGTCGCCTTGCGCAATCGCGCGCAAAAGAAATTTCGCCTCGCCGCTCGTCGCGCCCGCGGTGAGTTGTGCGAGCAGGCTCGACGGTTCGCGTTTCACAAACTCGCGCACCTTGCGATCCACCGCCCAGCCGGAACAGCGCTGCTCGACGATCGCACCGCTGCGGTCGAGCCGCACATGACCGATCTCCGCCTCGCCCGGTTTCGCGCCGTGAAAAACTTTTCCATCCACGGCCAGCCCGCCGCCGACACCGCTGCCGAGCGTGATGTAAAAAATCGGATTCGCCCCGCGCCCCGCGCCGCAACGCGCCTCGCCGAGCGCCGCCGTGTTCGCGTCGTTTTCCACCGCGACCGGCAGGCCGCTCTGCGCCCTGAGCCAGTCGCCGAGCGCGAAATCCGCCCAGCCCTCGACCTGGTGCGAGCAGCAGATTTTCCCCGTCTTGAAATCCACCGGCCCGCCGAAGCCGACGCCGATGGCCGCGGGTTTTGCGGCGGGCTGCAATTCCTTCAAGGCCGACGAAATCTGTTCGCGAATGCCTGCGCCGCCGCGCGCCGCGTCCACGTTGAAGCGCCGCCGCTCAGCGATGCGACCGTCCGCGCCGCCAGTGACGACTTGCAATTTCGTCCCGCCGATTTCGATGCCGAGGAATACCGTGTTCATTATTATTCAGCCACGGATGGAACACGGACAAAACACGGACGAAAAAACAAAACGCAGAGGCGCAGAGGCGCGGAGAACAGGAGAAGCGGGGCGCGAAGTTTCTCTCCGCGTTTTCCACTTCCCCGCGTTATTTCAAATCCGTGTTTTGTCCGTGTTCCATCCGTGGCTAAAATTTTCCCGCTCACGCCCGGGCCGCGCGCGCGAGCTGCACGAAGTGCGCCGCCTGGCGCGTGAGTTCGGACCAGTTGTTCGCCGCGAGAATCTGCGGCGTCATCAGCGGCGAGCCGACGCCGACCGCCGCGCAGCCGGCCTTCAAGAATTCCGCGATGTTCGCGAGTGACACGCCGCCTGTCGGCACGATGCGCAAATGCGGCAGCGGCGCGCGCAGATTTTTGACGTAGCCCGGCCCGAGTGTGTCCGCGGGGAAAATTTTGACGAAGTCCGCGCCGGCCTCGTGCGCGAGCTGCGCCTCGGTGGGCGTGTAGGCGCCGAGCATCACGGGCCGGTCCAGTTCGCGCGCGGCGGCAGCGACCTCGGGCCGCAGAACCGGCGTGACAACAAACTCCGCGCCCGCGGCGATGGCCGCGCGGGCTGTGGCCGCGTCGAGCACGGTGCCGACGCCGATGACGGCGCGGTTGCCGAGGCGCGCCGTGGCCGCGCGAATGGCGTCAAGCGCGTTGGGCGTGGTCATGGTGATTTCGACGGCGATGACGCCGCCGGCGACGAGTGCGTCGCAGAGCGGCGGGACTTGCGCGGCGTCCTTCGTGCGCACGACGGCGATGACGCCGGGGTCGGTGAGGAGACGGATGATTTCGGGCTTGGAACGCATCAGCGCGGCAAGCTTATGCAAGCCGGCCGCGCTGTCCAACAGAACTCTTAAGAAGTCGCCGATGAAACAATCAGCAGCGCAACATCAGAAACCCTTGGTGCCCCAGATGTCGCCGACATTGTTGGAGAGGTCGAAGTATTTCATCGCCTGAATGTGTCCATCCACAAAAAGCGAATTCGCCCTCATGTCGTGCTTCGGCGCTGCCTGATGATCGCTCCCGGTATTGTATTGTCCGGCCCATGACGGTGACTGCCATGTGGCGAACCAAGTTTTATAGGTGCAGTTTGGAATGGTTGGGTTTGATCCCGGAACCTGCGGGATGCCCACGTCGCCCATTAGCCAGATGTCACTTGTGCGGTTGATCTGGCTGACATAGAGGCTGCCCTGTGGCAGGCCGGTGCCGTTGTTGGTCGCATATTTAATGATCGTGGCTTCGATTACACCGTAGCCGTCCCCCCCCCCCCGCAGTGAGTTCCGCATCCAAAACTGAGGGGCAACGCCACACCGGCTTGATATTTGCAGCGCCGGCAGGAGGGATTGGCGGGAGGTAGTTCAGGGTTGGCATGAACTGCCACCACCAGAAATTGCCATAACCCGGTGCTTGATATGCATACTGGTTCAGCGGCGGGAATCGCCCCGAATAATCGTCAGCGTAAAGCATGAAGGCTGTGCCGATCTGCTTCAAATTGTTCACGCACAGCGACTGCTTGGATTTGCGCTTCGCGCTGGCGAGGGCGGGCAGCAGCAGCGCTGCAAGAATCGCGATGATCGCAATGACAACCAGCAGCTCAATGAGTGTAAAGGCCACCCGCGCCGCGTTGCTGCGGCGCTCAGAGCAGGAACGAAACACTTTCAACAGATGCATAAGCCATGAAATGGACGCAAAACCGATGGTTCAATTCATTCGGTAGCACCTGCGTCTGCCCACGTCAACCCGCATTTCGCGCGGGACAGCCGGGCGGGAAGTTTTGCGGCGGGCGGCGCTACTTCGCCGCGACCGCGTTCACGGTCAGCGTGAGGCGGGATTTCTTGCGGTCAGCGGTGGCGCGCTTGACGACGCCGAACTTCACGGCCTTGTCGAACGCGGAACAGACGTCGCGCAGCGATGCGGCGGCCTCGTCCTTCTTGCCGGCGGTGACGAGGGCGCGGAGATTTTTCTCGGCGCGCTTGAGGCGCGTCTGGACGCTGCGGTTGCGAAGGTGCTTGCGCTCGTTGCTGCGGACGCGGCGCTCGGCGGACTTGGTGTTCGGCATAACAATTTCTCAGTTCAAACAGGGCGGACACGGTAGCGATTCGAGCGGCAATGTCAACGGCGGTTCTGCGGCGGCGGGCGGGACGGTTTGGCCTTGTTCCGCCGCGCGGGAAGGGGTTCACTCGCCGCGTGAAAGCCCTCCAGCTCACGGCGCACGGCAGCCCGGGACAGTTCGCGCTGCGCGACGTGCCCGACCCGCAGCCCGCCGCCGACGAGGTCGTCGTGCGCGTGCGCGCGTGCGGGCTGAACCGGCTCGATCTCTGGGTCGAGGCCGGCTCGCTGCCAGTCGCGATCCAACTTCCGCGCACGCCGGGCAGCGAGGCCGCCGGTGAAATCGCCGCGCTCGGCGCGGACGTGGACCAGTGGCGCGTCGGCGACCGCGTGGCGGTGCAGTCGAACCTCTTCTGCGGCGGGTGTGAATTCTGCCTGCGCGGCGAAGAAAGCATCTGTCTCAACAGCCGGCTGCTCGGCGTCGAGCGCGACGGCGGCTTCGCGGAACTGGTCTGCGTGCCCGCGCGCGCCATCGAGGCGCTGCCGGAGAACGTGGACTTCGAGACCAGCGCCGCGCTCACGCTCGCGGGCAGCACGGCGATGCACATGCTCACCGACCGCGCCGAAGTCCGCCTCGGCGACTGGGTGCTCGTGATCGGCGCTTCGAGCGGCGTCGGCTCGGCGGCAATCCAGATCGCGCGGCACCTCGGCGCGCACGTTATCGCCACCGGCTCGACGCAGGCAAAGCGCGACCTCGCGCTGCGGCTCGGCGCGCATCACGCCGTGGATTCAACTGTCGCCGACTGGCCCGCCGAAGTGCGCCGGCTCACGAACAAGCGCGGCGTGGATCTCGTCGTCGAGCACGTCGGCGGCGAGGTGCTCACGAAAGTGTTTCACTGCCTCGCGCGCGGCGGCGCGGTGGTCACGTGCGGCGCGACGGCGGGGCGCGAAGTTCCGATGAACCTGTGGCCGTTCTTCGTGAAGCAGCACCGGCTCATCGGCAGTTACGGACGCAACCACGCGGACTTTCGCGCCACGCTCGAATGGGCCGCCGACGGCCGGCTCAAGCCGGTGATTGACCGCGCGTTCCCGCTCGCGGACGCCGCGCAGGCTTACGCCGCGCTGCGCGGCCGCGGCGTCATGGGCAAGGTGCTCGTCAAGCCGTAGAAAAAAATCCGTGCGAACGGCGCGGCCTTGTGTGACAACTGCCGCGCTATGTTTTCCCTTCAACGGCTCCTCGGCAAAGAGGACAAGTTTTTCGACCTGCTCGAAGGCAGCGCGGAAGAGGCCCGCGCCAGCGTGCAGACGCTCATCAAAATCAGCCGCGCGCCCGAACAGCCCGGTGTGACGGACGAACTCGCCGAGTCCCGGCGCAAGGGAAAAAAGATCACCGAGGAGATTTCCGCCGCCGTCTGCACCACGTTCGTCACCGCGCTGGAACGCGAGGACATCGAGGCGCTCTCCAACGCGCTCTACAAGATTCCCAAGACGGTCGAGAAGTTCGTCGAGCGCATGAGCATCGCGCCGCACGTCGTCAAGGGCGCGGACTTCTCCCGCCAGGCGCACCTGCTCGACCAGGCCACCGAGACGCTCGTCGCGCTCGTCAAGTGCCTCCGCCGCGGCGCGAGCATCGAGGAAGTCAGGACGCTCAACGACAAATTGCAGAAGGCCGAGGGCGACGCGGACAAGGCCATCCTCGAACTGCTCCGCGACCTTTACAGCGGCAGGCACGATCCGCTGAAAGTTTACGTGCTCAAGGACCTCTACGAACTCCTCGAGCGCGTGATGGACCGCTGCCGCGACGCCGGCAACGTGGTGCTGCACATCATCCTGAAAAATTCCTGACGCCCGCGCCGCATGACGCTCGTCCTCACCGTCGTATTTGTGGCGCTGGTGTTTGAATACATCAACGGCTTCCACGACACGGCCAACTCCATCGCCACCGTCGTCTCGACGAAGGTGCTCACGCCACGCGAAGCGATTCTGCTGGCCACGGCCACCAACCTCATCGGCGCGATGGTCGGCACCGCTGTGGCGAAAACAATCACGTCCGGCCTCGTTGACGCCAGGTTCGTCTCCTCCCACACCATCATCTGCGCGCTGCTCGGCGCGATCGTGTGGAACCTCCTCACGTGGTGGTTCGGGATGCCGAGCAGTTCGACCCACGCGCTCGTCGGCGGTCTGGTCGGCGCGACCTTCGCCTCCGCGCACAATGAGTCGGCCGCCATCATCTGGTCCAAGCCGCCCTCCGCCACCGGCCACTGGTGGGAAGGCGCCGGATTGCTCTACAAGGTTGCGCTGCCGATGGTCACGTCGCCCGTCGCGGGCCTTGTCATCGGGTTCCTTTTGATGTCGCTGTTGTATGCGCTGCTGCGCAACTGGAAGCCGCACACCGTCAACACGCTCTTCGGCAAACTCCAGTTGTTGAGCGCCGGTTACATGGGCTTCAGCCACGGCAGCAACGACGCGCAAAAAACCATGGGCATCATTGCGCTCTCGCTCGTCGCCGCGACGAAGGCCGGCATGCTCGACAACGCGCCGTCGTGGCTCGCCTTCCTCCACACGCCGGAAGCGGCGAAAGGCCAACCGCAGGAAATCGCGCTCTGGATCAAGGTCACCTGCGCCCTCACCATGGCCGCCGGCACCGCCGCCGGCGGATGGCGCATCATCAGGACGCTCGGCCACAAGATGGTGAAGATTCAACCCGTGAACGGATTCGCCGCCGAGACCACCGCCGCCACCGTGCTGCTCGTCGCGGCCAAGCTCGGCATGCCCGTCTCCACCACGCACGCCATCACCACGAGCATCATGGGCGTCGGCTGCGCGAAGCGTTTCAGCGCGCTCAAGCTCGGCGTCGTCGAGCGCATCCTCTGGGCCTGGGTGCTCACGCTGCCGATGACCGCGCTCGTCGCCTACGCGCTCATGCACGGCGCGCAACTCGCCGGCTGGGTGAAGTAGGCGGAAAACTTTCCAAGGGACGGTCGGGGAATCGCCGCCCGACTCCACGGATGCGCCGGAAGATTCCACGGAATCACCAATCGGTTCCACGGAACCGACTCTCGATTCCTTGGAACCGGCTGGAGAATCCTTGGAACCGACACTCGATTCATTGGAATCAACCGGCGAACCCTTGGAATCGGCGGATGATTCCTTGGAACCGACCCGCGATTCCACGGAATCGGCACTCGATTCCTTGGAATTTCGCGAAATTCCAAAGCCCATTTTGGCCGCCGTTCAGGAATTACGCGCTGATTATCAGGCAGTTACAGCGAATCGGGCCTTTCCGGGCCTGGATTGCTCATTTTTGACCACCCCACTTTCCGCCTCCCGGCCTGCCCGGCGGAGATTTTGGGGCTTGGGATTTGGAGGCCTTTGCCGCAAACTCTGGCGCGTAGAACGCCCGGTGAAGTCGTTGAACATTTACCTGTTCGATGTCGGTTCGCGCCATATCTTGTCTGTCAATAATGACCGTCATGTTGCTGCTTTGCGGCTGTATGACAGCGGCCTATTACTCGGGCAGAAACTCGGGCCGGGCCGATGCGAGCCGTGATCTTGAGAACAGCGTCGTAGTGTTGGGGACGGGGGGTCTTTTGTTGCGAAACGAGCGTGAATTTCCCCGGTTGCTTCGCGAGCGCTTCGGCATTGAGGAACGCCGTTTGGCAGGATGCTTGATGACCGATCGCAGCAAAGGATACGAGGCCGGTTACCATCAAATCATGGATGCGGAAATTGAACGGCGTTTCGGCACAAACATCTGGGAACGGATAGAACAGGCGAGAGAAGACGCACGCAAACTTTACGAGGAGAAGCTTCGCAAAGCGCAGGCAGAACATTAGCAGCGAAATCGTGTCATGGCTTGACTCCGCACGAAGGAGTTTGGAGCACTTCGTTTGACCTTCGCCGCGCTTTGCCGCAAACTCGGCGCGCATGGGCAACACCTTCGGCCAACTCTTCCGCATCACCACCTTCGGCGAAAGCCACGGCGGCGCCGTGGGCGTCGTCGTGGACGGATGCCCGCCGCGCCTCGCGCTCACCGAGGCCGACATCCAGCCCGACCTCGACCGTCGCCGGCCCGGCCAGTCGCGCATCGTCTCGCCGCGCGACGAGACCGACACCGTGCAAATCCTCTCCGGCACCTTCGAGGGCCGCACACTCGGCACGCCCATCGCCATGCTCGTGAAAAACGAGGACGCCCGCAGCGAAGCCTACACGGAGATGAAGTCCAAGTTCCGCCCGTCGCACGCGGACTACACCTACTTCGCCAAATACGGCCTCCGCGCGTGGCCTGGCGGCGGACGCGCCAGCGCGCGGGAGACAATTGGCCGTGTCGCCGCGGGCGCGATTGCGAAGAAGATTTTGCGCGAACGCTTCGGCGTTGAAGTCCTCGCCTGC
Source organism: uncultured Verrucomicrobiota bacterium (assembly GCA_964589935.1). Lineage (GTDB taxonomy): Bacteria > Verrucomicrobiota > Verrucomicrobiia > Limisphaerales > VHCN01 > VHCN01. The sequence goes on from CAZPVD010000015.1 coordinate 22,788, forward strand.
GTGCAGCAGGTGCAGCGGCTCATCGCGCGCGTGGACCCGGAGAAACTCACGCTCAAGCAAATCGAGTCCAACATCGTCCGCTGCCCCGACGCCGCGATGGCGGAGAAAATGATCCGCCTCATCGAACGCACCCGCGCGGCGGGCGACAGCGTGGGCGGAGTCGTCGCGGGCGTGGCGCGCGGCGTGCCGGCGGGCTGGGGCGAGCCGGTCTTCGACAAGCTCGAAGCCGATCTCGCGAAGGCCATGTTGAGCCTGCCCGCGAGCAAGGGCTTCGACATCGGCTCCGGCTTCGGCGGCATCCTGCTCACGGGCCGCGAGCACAACGACGCCTTCCGCGCGCGCGGCGGGAAGGTGTTCACGACGACGAACCGCAGCGGCGGCATCCAGGGCGGCATCTCAAACGGCGCGACGATTTATTTCCGCGTCGCGTTCAAGCCCACGGCCACGATTTTCCACGAGCAGGACACCGTGGACGTGAAGCTGAAGAACACCACGCTCAAGCCGCGCGGCCGCCACGACCCGTGCGTGCTCCCGCGCGCCGTGCCAATGGTCGAGGCCATGACCGCGCTTGTGCTCGCGGACCACGCGCTGCGGCAGCAGGCGCAGTGTGGGAAGACCTTAAGATAGTCGCGAGATATGCTGCGCACACGAAGGGTCCAGCTCTTCATTTTCATCGGCTGCTCGGCTACCATTGCCGTTCTGATATTCGTTAGCCCCTCGATGCTGCGCTCCTTCTTTTATCCCAAGCCGCGTGGGCTACCTCCGATCGTCAAGCAGACCACGGAACAGTTGCTTGCCAAGTTACACGCAGTGTTGGAGACAAACGCCCCGATAGTCGCACAGTCTCTCCAACGAGGTTTGTCCGATGCCCAGATTCAAGAGCTAGAGGCACAGGGAGGATTTCGACTCTCCGACGACCTCAGAGCGCTCTACCGCTGGCACAATGGGATGCCCACCAACAGCACGGTTGGGCTGCTGCCGGGCCAGCGTTTCCTTCCCCTCGAACAGGTTGTCCGCGAACGAGCGCTCGTCCAGCAAGAAGTGAAATCTGCAACAGCGATTCAGCGCGCTGCATTCTCAATTGTATCGGGTCACAGGACGCCATGGATTCATGTATTAGATGATGGCGCAGGAGACGGATACTTTTACGATCCGATGCGGGCAGACACGGAAGGTGCATTTTTCTACCACTTCGCCGAGGTAAGCCATTATTTATGGTTTCCATCACTTCGCAATTTCCTAGCGGGTGCCATCGAGTGTTACGAAAGTCGGGCGGTCAAAATTGCAACAGATGGGAAAGGCTTAGAGGAAGATTCTGGTCGCTCGCAAAAGATATGGCGAAGGTTTGCCAAGAGCAGCGAGGATAGGAATTAGTTTATAATTGAGTGGAAAGGTGCGGTGTTGGATTCGCGTCGCTGAACAACGGTTCTTATCTCCCAAACAACCAGTTCAAGATGTGCTGGCCGGCGAAGGTCCACACGAGCGCGGCGAGCGCGATGTAGGGGCCGTAGGGCAGCTTGCTCGACCATTCCTGCCGGCGCAGCGCGATGAGCGTCACGCCCACGACTGAGCCGATCACGGAGCTGAGCATCAGGCTGAACAGCACGGCCTTCGGCCCGAGGAACGCGCCGATGGCCGCCATGAACTTCACGTCGCCGAAGCCCATCGCCTCGCGCGGCAGCTCCACGCCGTCCGTGACGGCCTCCATGTGCGGCACGGTTTCCGGGTCAAGCTCGTCGTCGCCGATGATGAGCCGGTCCTGACGCAGCGCGACATCCACGTCGCGGTAGCAGCGGTCCACGAGCTCGATGGTTTGCGCGTGGAAGCGCACGGTGTCGGACTTGCGGTAGAAGATTTCCTCGTAAGGCACGGCAGCGTCCGGCAAGTGCAGCGCGGTTTCGCTGAAGACGATCTTCCCTCCGCCTTCAAGCTCGACCTGCTGGCGGCCGAAGAAAATTTTGCCCACGCGCAGCACGGCGTAGATGACGCCCGCGCCGACTGCGATGCCCAGTGCGCTGCTTTTCATCGCGGCCTTCGCGTCCGCAACGCCGTGCAGGCCGGGCACAAGCCACGACAGGAAAAGCCCGACCGCCATGCCGCCGAAGGTGATTTCGTCCGGGATGATGTAGTGTTCCCAGTCAATGAACGTCGCGACGATCAGCCCCGCGATGAGCACGCACACGACAACCGCGATCCACGGCGCGTCCGGCCCGAAGCCGAGCCACGAGAGCATGAAGAGCATCGCCGTCAGCAGCTCGACGAGGAAATAGCGCGCGCTGATTTGCGCGGAGCAGTTTGCGCAACGCCCGCCGAGCGAGAGCCACGACCACAGCGGGATGTTCTGGTGCCACGGGATGGCATGGTTGCACGCCGGGCAATGCGAGCCGGGAAACACGAGGCTCTCGCCGCGCGGCATCCGCCAGATGCACACGTTCAGGAAACTCCCGACAATCGAGCCGAACACAAAAAACACCGCGGCCCAAAACGCCATCGGCAGCGCGGTGAAGGGATTCGTGTCAGGCATGAGGCTAGGGGCGAGAGACGGTTTGAGGCGAGAGGCGGGAGCTAGCGGCCATAAACCTCTTTCTCCAGCGCAGCGCGCATCACGTCGAGCGGCGCTGGTTTGCCGCTCCAAATTTCAAGCGCGGTCGCGCCTTGGTGCAGCAACATGCCGAGGCCGTTGGCGGTCTTGCAGCCGGCGGCCTTCGCGGCGCGAAGCAGCGGCGTCTCGGCGGGACGGTAAATCATGTCGAACACGCATCGCGCCTGCTTGAGCGGAAACTTTGATTCATCAAGCGGCGAGGCGTCATCGGGCTTGAGGCCGAGCGAGGTCGCGTTCATCAGCAGGTCCACGCTTCCTAGCGGATAACCCACCACGACGGTCGTGCGGGGAAAGCGTGCGCGGATTTCGGCGGCGATCTCGTCCGCCTTGCTCGCGGTGCGGTTGACGAGAAAAAGTTCCTCCGCGCCGTCGGCGGCAAGCTTCAGCGCGGCGGCGCGGCCCACGCCACCCGCGCCGAGCAGGAGCACGCGCGCGCCCCGCACGTCGCAGCCGAGATCCTCGCGCAACGAGCGCGTGATGGCGTCGGCGTCCGTGTTGAAACCATGCGCGCGAAGTGTCGGCAGATGATCGGTGGCGCGTTCAGCGAGCGGATGCCAATGGCTGTTTTCGTCGAGCGCCTCGAAGCGGATGGTGTTCACCGCGCCCCACATTTTCGCGGATTCATCGAGTTCATCCACAAGACCGAGCGCGAGGAGCTTGTGCGGGACGGTGAGGTTGAGGCCGATGAAACGCATTGCCTTCGCGCCCGCGATGGCCTCAGCGAGCTGGCCGGGATGCACCTCGCACGCGAGGTAGCGCCAGTCGAGGCCGAGCGCGGCGAGCGCGGCGTTGTGCATCGCCGGCGACGCGGAATGCCGCACCGGATGGCCGTAGACCGCGCAAATGCGCGTCGAGGCAGCGATGGGATTGGCGGACGGGCCGGGCACGCGCGGAGAGTAAAAGCCGGTGGGTGAAGTTCAAAGAGCAAACTTGCCGCGCGCTCAGCGCTCGGGATTTTGCGCGAGTTCCGCCTCGGTCAAATGATGCTTCTGCTTGAAGCCGACATAGACCAACCCGCCCGCGATGCTCCACGCGAGGCTGCCGGCGAATGCCAGCAGCGAGAGCGAGAGCGCGGCCGTGTGCGGCACCGCCAGCCCCGGCGCGGCGAGCATGAGGACGTAGAGATTTTCGCGCACGCCAAGGCCGCTCGGCGTAATCGGCAGCGCCGCAACACAGATGATGATGGGCACGATGGCGAAGAACGTCAGCGGCGGCACGGCGAGGCCAAGGCCGCACGCGAGCGCGAGCACCTGCAGCACGCAAAAGGCGTTCAGCGCGAGTGAAATCGCAAGGCTTTGAGCGAGGAACAGCGGCTGTTTGCCGAACACGCGGCAGGCGTCGAGGCATTGCTCCAGCGTGTCGCCCTTCGGCAGCCGCCGCAGCCACTCTCGCGCGCGCGGCACGCCCTTCGACACGCCGCCCCAGAACGCGATGAACATGACCCCGCCGCACGCGGCAAACATCAGCAGCACCAGCCACGACACGGCGGCGAGATTGCGGTGCGCGAAGAGCAACGAGAGGTTCGGCAGCATCATGACACTTGCGAAAAGAAGCATACTAAAAAGTCCGATGAGCCGGTCCACGAACACCGTCACGACGGCCTCGGTTTTTTTGTGATGCGTTTCGCGCGCGGCGTAGTAGGCCTTCATCAAATCACCGCCGGTCGAGCCGAGCAGGAAGGAGTTGAAGAAGTGCGCGACGAGCGAAATCTCCGTGGCGCGTCCGGCGGAAAGGTCGAGCCCGTGAACGCGCAGCACGAGCCGCCAGCGCGCGACGCCGAGGAAGATCGTCGCGCCCATGCACACGAGCGAGAGCGCGAGCGGGCCGGGTTGCACGCCGCTGACGCTGCGCCAGAGTTCGCGCGGGCCGTGCGTCCACGAGGCTGCAAGACGCTGCGCGCGGGTGAGTTCGTTCCACGCGGGCGATTGGCCGAGCTTCTGCCACGCGAGCTGGCCTTCGTTCCAGAAGATCGTCTGGAAAATCCACGCCAGCAGCAGCCCGCACACGGCAAGCCGCCACGCGATGCTCCAGAATTTTCGCGCCGCGCTCATGCGTCGCCCCAGATGGCTTTCACATGCGCCACGCCGCGTTTCACATCCGCGACGGGCGTGGCCGGGTGCATTTCAAAAACCTTGATGTGATCTGGTTTCACGAACGGCTTGAGCGCGGCGAAGTCCACCGTGCCGGAGCCGGGCGGGTGATGGTCTTCCGCCGGAAATGCGACATCGTGGACGTGAAAACCCAAGAGCCTGTGCGCGAGTGATTCGAGGTGCATCGCGTGGTGCAGGAAGCCGAGGTTCTCCTTGATCTGCGCGTGGCCCGTGTCGTGCCAGTAGCCGATGGCGCGCGATTTGAACTGCTTGAAGAACAAAAAGAAGTCGTCATCGAATGGAATCTCTTCGAGCGCCTCACGGTTCTCGATGCCGAGCAGCAGGCCGAGCCGCTCGGCTTCCTCGGCGATGCGGTGGAGCATTTCGCCGGCGAGTTCGAGCGGCTGTTCCTTTAATCGCTCGCGTTTTTCAAGCAGCTCGGTGCAGAGGCGGTCGTATTTCGGCGAGTCCTTTTCGCCACGCCCGACCATGTCTTTGAGTTTGTCGGTGTAATCGGGCATTTCGATGCTGCCCATGTGGAGCACGACGAGGCGGGCGCGGACGCGCGCAGCGGTTTCGAGCGTCTTGAGCGTGTGCTTCCATGCGTTGTCGCGCTCGCGGCGGTCGGCGGAAGTGAATTGAAATAAATTCGGCGCGGGCTTGTTCACGCCGAGCGGCAGCGGACAGAAATTGTGCAGCGTGGAAATTTTGATCTCGCCCGCGTCCACCGCTTCGAGCACGCCGGGCAGCAGGCCGAGACGGATGCCGTGGCTCAACTCGGCGTAATCAAAACCCAGCTCGCGAATCTCGCGCAGCATTGCGCGGCCGTCGGTGTGACGGTGTGAATTCCAACAGGTCGAGAGCGAATACATGCGTCACGAATGATTCTGCGCCGCGCGCGTGAATGTGTTCAGCAATTTCCGATAGCGCGCCGTCAATTCGGCGGCAATCTCCGGCGTCGCGGTGAGGCGTTCGGCGTCGGCCTCGACGCGGCGGCAAAGCCTCACCAACCGCTCCGCGACGGGCATGAAATCAGTCTGGTCCTGTTCGAGCCTGAATTCCAACACAGCGGCGAAGCTGTCGAGTGCCGTGCCGCTCGTGTCATCACTTTCGAGATAACGCAGAGCGGCTTCGACATAAAAATCAAAAGCGACCGGCCCCATCCACATCAGGTCTTCGTGATAATACAGCGCGTTGTCGCGAAACATCGCCTCGGCCTGGTCGAGCGTCTTGCCGAGGAAATGTTTGCACGCGACCCGCGCGTCGGGCGAGCCGGATTCGTCAATGTCGCTGGCGGTCGGCAGGTTCATGCAGAGGCGGGCCGGTCGGAAAATCAAAAAAGCCGGATGCCGCTCCGCAAAGAAGACAGCATCCGGCTGTGAGAGTTCAAAGGATTACAGGTCGGCGTAGCGCGCGCGAAGCATGGCGTTGAACTTGGCCACCTTCATCTTGCGGCGGCGCTTCTCGCTGGGCTTCTCGAAACGGCGGTGGTTGCGGACTTCCTTGAGGGTGCCCTCGCGGTCAATCTTCTTCTTGAGGCGCCGCAGCGCCTTGTCCACCGGCTCGCCTTTCTTGAGCTTGATTTCGGTCAATCTAGTGTCACTTCCTTCCCGCTGAACTGGAGCCGCCGCGCCGGGATTGACGCGGGGAGGCGTCGAGTCAGGGTGCGGAGGGTAGGACTGCGCCGGATGAGTGTCAACTGGCAAAGGGCGCAATTTGCTCGCCTCGCTTCAACGCGGGAAATAACTTCCAAACCATGAATTCCTTGGCGCGCGACGCCGCGCTCATTTGCGGCTGATCCAAACGGCCATGCGCCTGGGCAACTTAACTTCGTCACAAACACCGTCATCGCTGGCCCCACCGCGATGGATGCTCGCCGCCGCGCTCGCGCTGGGCACGCTGCTGCTTTACTTCCGCGTAGCGACGTTCGGTTTCGTCAACCTCGACGACCCGGCGTGCGTGTATGAAACGGCGGAGATTCGCGGAGGAATCACGTTGCACAATGTGGGCTGGGCCTTCCGCAGCGCCGTGCTCGACCACTGGAAGCCGCTCACCTCGATCACGCACATGCTCGACTGCGAGCTGTTCGGCCTCAACGCCGGCGCGCACCACGCGGTGAACGTCCTCTGGCACACGGCGGCGGCGGCGATGCTGTTTCTCGCGCTGGAACGGCTGACCGGAAAACTTTGGCGCAGCTTCCTCGTGGCGGCGCTCTTCGCGTGGCATCCACTGCGCGTGGAATCCGTCGCGTGGATCACGGAGCGCAAGGACGTGTTGAGCGGCTTCTTCTGGATGGCCACGCTGTGGGCCTACGCGCGGCAGGTCGAGCGTCCCGACTTGAAGCGTCGCGCGCTGACGCTCGCCCTCTTTGCGTTGGGCCTGATGTCGAAGTCATCCATCGTCACGCTGCCGTTCGTGCTCGTCCTGCTGGACTTCTGGCCGCTGCGACGGATGCAACTCGGACGATTCACGCCGGTTGAAGGGCCGCGCGAAGGCACCGCCCAGATTTCACTGGCCGGCGCGTTCCGCGAAAAGATTCCATTTTTCTTCCTGATGGTGGCGGCGAGCTTGGTGGCGTATTTCGTCGCCATATCCGACCAAGGAGTTGTGTCGCTCAAAGACCTGCCGCTTCGATTCCGGCTCACAAACGCGGCAATCTCTTACGTGCGCTATCTGGGCATGACATTCTGGCCGGTGGATTTGAGTGTGATTTATCCGCTGCAAACCTGGGCCGCGTGGAAAGTGGCGGGGGCAATCGTGCTGCTGGCAGCCATCACGTGGGCCGCGGCGCGCGAGGCTTCACGCCACGCGTATCTGGCCGTGGGATGGTTTTGGTTTCTGGGCACGCTGGTGCCGATGATTGGGCTGGTGCAGGCGGGCTTGCAGGCGGTGGCCGACCGCTACACGTATCTGCCGCAGATTGGGTTGTTCATCGCGCTGGTGTGGGGCGCGGCGGACTGGGCGATGCAAAACGGTCCGCGTGTCAGATTCGCGAAGGCCGCGGCCGCCGTTGCGCTGGCGGCGTGCATGGCCGCGAGTTGGATGCAACAACGCCATTGGCGCGACAGCATCGCTTTGTTCGAGCAAGCGCTCGCGGTGACCCCGGAAAACATGCTCGCTCACAACAACCTCGGATCCGCCTTGATGAACGCCCATCGTTACGAAGAAGCCATCCCGCATTTTCTCGCCGCCTCGACCCTGTCGCCGTGGGAGTGGCAGGCGGACGTGAACCTCGGAGCGTGCATGGTGAAGCTCGGCCGTCCCGACGACGCCCGCTTTCATTACCGCCGCGCCTTCGATCGCTGCCGGACGCCTCTCGACACGCAGCATCTCATGACCGAATTCCGGCGCGAAAGCCGCGAACACCCGGACGATCCAGAGGCCTTCTACCAAGTGGCGATGACGTTCAACACGCTCGGCATGACCAACGAGGCCATCAGCGAGCTGAACAATGTTCTTCGGGTCAAACCCAACCACGTTGCCTCGCACATTGACCTGGGCGTGCTGCTTACCAAGCTGGGACGCCGCGACGAAGCCGCGCAACATTACCGCGCCGCGCTGCAAACAGCGCCCGACAACGACGTCGCGCACGCGAACCTCGGCGGGCTTCTGTTTGACCTTGGCGCGCTCGACGAAGCCGCCTCCCACCTCACAGCGGCGCTCCGCCTCAAGCCCGGCAACGCCGCCACACGTTACAACTATGCGCTGCTCCTCCTCCGCCAGAACCGTCCCGCCGAGGCCGTCGCCCAACTGCGCGCCACCGTCGAATTGCAGCCCACGTTCGCCAACGCGCTCAATAAACTCGCCTGGCTGCTCGCGACCGCGCCTGATTCTTCCCTGCGGAACGGCCCGGAGGCCTTGAAGCTCGCCACGCAAGTCAACGAACAGACCGGCGGGCGCGCTGCGATGGCGCTCGACACGCTCGCCGCCGCGCTGGCCGAATGCGGGCGGTTCACGGAAGCCCTTGATACCGCTCGCAAAGCGCACGATTTGGCCGTCGCCGCGAATCAAAAAGAACTGGTCGCTGCGTTGACAACGCGGATTGAATTCTACCAATCCCACAAACCGTGGCGGGACGCGCCCACCAAAAACTCAAACCGCGCCGCGGACTCGCGCTGACGGCCCGCGCTCGACGCTTTTCTTTTCGCCTTGGCGCGGCACACTCACCGCATGGCCGCCATGAAGAACTTCCTCCGCCTTTCGCCGCTCTTCGCCGCGTTGTTTGCCGCAAATCTCCGCGCCGCGGATACGCCCGACACGGCGAAGCGTAAGGCTTACCTCGAACAACTCCGCCGCCTGCTGCCGCCGAGCGAACCGTGGGAGGCGTGGCTCAAGCAGACCGGCGAACTTCCGCCGGACTTCGACAAGCTGCCAAGCATCCCCGGTCTGCCTGACGCGATGAAGTTTGAGAACGGCAAGCCCGTGAAGGCCACCGCGCAATGGCGCGAGCGGCGCGAGGAATTGCTCAAGCTGCTCCAGCATTACGTCATCGGCACCGTGCCGTCCGCGCCGGGCAACGTGCGCGCCGTCGAGATGAAGGCGCGGCAGGAACCCGGCGGCGCGACGTGCCACGAGTTCGTGCTCGAATTCGGCCCCGAGCACCAGGCGCGGCTGCACGTCGAGTTGATCATCCCGAAAGGCAACGGCCCGTTCCCGGTTTTCATCACGCAGGACAACCATCGCCGCTGGGCGCTCATCGCGGCGAGTCGCGGCTACATCGGCTGCGTTTATGCGGGCGCGGATTCGCGCGACGACACGCCGAGTTTCATTCCGCTTTATCCTGATTACGACTGGACGAAGCTCGCCCGCCGCGCGTGGGCGGCGAGCCGGTGCATTGATTACCTGCACACGCTGCCGATGGTGGACAAGGAGCGCATCGCGCTCACCGGGCATTCTCGCAATGGCAAGCTCTCGCTCATCGGCGCGGCGCTCGACGAACGCATCACGGCGGTGATTTCCAGCAGCGCCGGCGCAGGCGGGCCGTGCCCGTGGCGGTTTTTTTCGGAAACACAGTTCGGCGAAGGCATCGAACTCATCACGCGCAACTTCCCCGACTGGGAGCATCCGCGCCTGCGCTTCTTCGCGGGCCGCGAGCACAAGCTTCCCGTGGATCAGCACGAACTCATCGCGTGCATCGCGCCGCGGCATTGCCTCATTTCCACCGCGCTCAATGACAGCGTCGAAAGCGTGTGGAGCATCGAGCAGACGTATCACGCCGCCGTCGAGGTGTATTCGCTGCTCGACGCGCATCACGAGCTGAACCTCCGCTACCGGCCCGGCTCGCACGAGACGCGCGCCGAGGACATCGAGGCGTATCTCGACTGGCTCGACACGAAGTTCGGGCGCGTCTCATTCCCCGACGCCAACGAGCCGCACAAGCTGGTTTATCCGAGTTACATCGCGTGGCTCGGCGCGAGCGGTGAGGACATTGACCCGCTGAAATTTCCCGCGAAAAAACTCAATGACCTGCTCGTCACGGAAAACGACAATCCCATCGCCAAGCCAGAGGAATGGCTCGCGAAGAAGTCGCGCCTGCGCATCCCGGTCGAATGGTCGCTCGGCCAGCCGCCGCCGCTTGCCGCGAGCGTGCCGGGCGATTACGGCTACGAGCGCGCCCACGCCGCGAAGATGCTCGGCCGCGACACCACGCCGGCGGGCTTGCAGAAGACGAACCTCAACTTCGGCAACTATATTAACGGCGACCTGTGGTTTCCGGCAGGCGCGAACAAGTCCACGAAAAAGCTGCCCGTCGTCATCTGGCTGCATCCAATCTCGAACTCGAACGGCTACGTGCCCGGCTACAAGCGAAGCGAATCGCCGCATCTCGCGCTGGCGCGGCTGGGCTTCGCCGTGTTCGCCTTCGACCAGATCGGCAACGGCAGCCGCATTGACGAGGTGAAGTTTTTCTACGGCCGTTATCCAAACTGGTCGCTGCTCGGCAAGACCGTCGCCGACACGCGCGCCGCCGTGGACGCGGTGTTGCGGCAGGACTTCATTGACCCGCAGCGCGTGTGGCTGCTCGGCTACGACACGGGCGCGAAGGCCGCGCTGCATGCCGCAGCGCTCGATGACCGCGTCGCTGGCGTCGTGTCCGTCGCCGGCTTCACGCCGATGCGCCTCGACACGGCGGCGAAGGGCACCGGCGGACTCGCGCGCCACTCGGACTGGCTCCCGCTCCAGCCGCGCCTCGCCGCGTGGGTTGGCAACGAGGCGCGCGTGCCCTACGACTACCACGAGCTGCTCGCGATGATCGCGCCGCGCCCGGTGCTCGTCGTCGCGCCGGCGCTGGACTTGCAGGCGAACAACGCCGACGTGCGCGCGTGCGTCGCGGAATCGCGGAAGGTGTTTCAACTCTTCGGCGCGGCGGAGAAACTGCAACTTTTCGAGCCGGAGGAATTCAACCGCTTCTCGCCCGAGTTGCAGAAGGAAGTCTATGAGCGGCTTCGGAAAATCGCCGGGCTGTAAGTTCCTCCACTCTTCTGAGGTGCGAATTGCTTACACGCGCTGCCGTTTCCAGTGCGTCACTTTTTTGCGAAGGCTTGCGGCGGTGAGCCAATACCAGCGCTCGTAGCGGTGCAGCGCGGCGGCGCGTTCGTCCGGGTCGTCGCGGATGAACCTCGTCGGCTGCGGCGCGGCGGGGCCGTCGGGCTTCTCAAACACGCCGGCCAGCCGCGTGCCGGGCAGGTCGCCGTCGAGCGCGTCCACGCGGCGGACCTTGAAGCCGGTCTTCTGCGCGAGCCGCTGGAGCGTGCGCGGGCTGAACGCGTAATGGTGCGCGATGTGGAAGAAGTGCGAGAGCCGCGAGCCGGGCGCCTCGACGTTCGGCACCTCGACGACGAGATGGCCGCGCGGCTTGAGCAGGGCGCGGCATGTGGTCAGCACCGCGGTGGGGCTGATGGTGTGCTCGAGCACGTGGTTCATCACGATGAGGTCGAAGCCCGCGGGCTTGAGCGTGTGGGAAAGTTCATCCAGCAAACCCGTGCGCACGTCGAGGCCCTTCGTCTCGCGCGCAAACTTCGCATGGCTCTCGTGCGGTTCGACGCCGACGAATGTTCCCGTCGCGCCGACGTGTTCGCGCATGGACAACAGCAGCGCGCCGACGCTACAGCCGATTTCAAGCACCTTCACGCCGGGCCGCAGAAACGGCTTCACCAGCGCGAGCATCGGCCGCGCCTTCGGCAGGCGTCGGCGGAAGAACCGCTCGTTCGGCACGGCGGGCCGGTTGATCTGCCCCCAGTAATGCTTGTGGTAAAACTCCGCGTTTTCGCGCTCGGCCGGGCGCGGGTTTGTATAGACGAGGCCGCATTCCTGACAGATGACCGTGCGCAGCCGCCCGCCGCGCCCGCGCGTCGAGAAGACCTGAAACGCGACGCTGCCGCACAGGTCGCAGGTCTGCTGCGTCCCGGCGGCCGCCGAACGCGCGGCGCTTTCAGGCGGTTGCATGGCGCGGAAATATCACGGCTTCACAGGCGTGTGCCAAGCGGAAGTTGCGGCGACTCACGCCATCGGACGGACCTCCATCCAGAACGCCGCGCGAAAAGTCTTCTGCGGTTCGAGCGAAATCAACTCGCCCGCGTTGCGGCGCGTGAACGCGTTCGGCAGCGCCGTCCACGGTTCGAGGCAGTAGAACGGCGACTCGGTGCTCTTCGACCAGACCGCGGCAAAGCGATGCTGCGGCGCGTCGGCCCAGTTGAACGCGATTTCCAATTCGCTCGCCGCGTCCACGAGCACCATCTCGCGCGTGGCGAGGTCGGCGAGGAAGAGCGTGTCGGCCACGTCGGCGGCGACGCTCCAGTTCTGCGCGGGAAACGGCTCGCTCGCGAAGCGCTCCAGCTTGCCCACGGGCTTCATGCGGCGGCACGCGGGAATCTCCACGAAACACGCGTCTCGGCTCCCCTTCGTCGAGAGCGGCACCTGGAAGTAAGGATGAAAGCCCGTCGCGAACGGCAGCGGTTCCGCCGAGCGGTTCTCGACGACCTGTTCCCAATGCAGCCGGCCCTTGTCGAGCCGATACGTGAGGCAGTGCCGGAACGCGAATGGATAACTCGCGCGCGTCGCGTCGCTGTCGCACAACTCCATCGTCACCGAGTCGGCCGTTTGCGCGGCGACGCTCCAGCGCGAGCGACGCCCGAAGCCGTGCTGCGGCAGATCGTATTCGCGCCCGCCCCACTCGTAGGCATGGTCGCGCGACGCAAGATGGTTCGGCCCGCAAACAGGAAAGAGGACCGGGCTGCCCGCATACATCTCGCGAGGGTAGCGGTCCACGATGGCCTGCGAGAAGTGCAGCGCCTCGACGAGATCGTGCTTGGGCAGCGGCCGCGCGTAACGCAACAGCCAGCCGCCGAGTTCGGGCGCGAGCACCGCCTGCGCGCCAGTCGAGTCCGTCAACGTGATGTAATTGGGAGAGGCCATGAGGAATGTTGTCTGCGCGGCACAACGTAACTGCGACTTGCCGCAATGTCACGCGGCGAGACGCGATTCAATCGCGAAGAGAAAACTCCGCGAGCCGCGTGTAGCGGGTGCCATCGGATGCAAGCTCGCTGCGAATGAGTTCGACACGCTCCGCATGCCACGAGCCGAAATCAGCGTCGGCCCGGCGTGACAGCGCACGGTTCATTTCAGCATCGCGCAACGGGCGTTTGATGCGGGCGAGCGTAAGATGCGGATGAAAGTCGCGTTCCTCCTCGTGCGCGCCGATGCTTTCGCACGCGCTGGCGGCGGCATCTGCAAGCGACTGCAACCGCTCCAGTTCGCCACGCACGCCGACCCACAGGACGCGCCCGTTGAAGTGGCCGACCCCAGCCGCCCGCAAATTCAATGATGACTGCGAGGCGCACGTGGTGCGAAGACGTTCCTGCAAATCATCGAGTCGCGCGACGTCAACGTCGCCGAGAAAACGGAGCGTAAGGTGAATCTTTTCCGGCGCGGTCCACGATGCGCCCTCAGCGAGCGGGCGAAGTTCCTTTTGCAATCGCGCGAGGTTCGCGATGACTTCCGCCATGAGCGGCAGCGCGACGAAGAGACGGAGGCGTTCGCTCATGGCGCGGGCGCTTCACGCCGGCTCCTGCTGCGTGATGCAGTGGAACGAGCCGAGGCCCCAGATGAGGTCGGTCGAGTCAATGCCGATGACGCGGCGGTCATCGAATTCCTTCTGGAGAATTTCCAGCGCGACCTTGTCGTTCTTGTGGCCGAACGTGGGCACGAGCACGAGGCCGTTGGCGATGTAGAAGTTCGCGTAGCTCGCCGGCAGGCGCTGCGCCTGATACTCGACGAAGCCGGGCATCGGCAGCTTCACCACGCGCAGCAGGCGCCCGTCCTGGTCGCGCATGAGACGCAGGCGTTGGAGATTTTCCTGCAACGGCTGGTAGTTCGCGTCGTTGATGTCTTCCTCAATGACCGTCACGACGGTCGTCGGATTGATGAAGCGCACGAGATCGTCCACGTGGCCGTCGGTGTCATCGCCCGCGATGCCGTCGCCGAGCCAGAGGACGTGCGTGACGCCGAGGAACTCCTTCAGTTGATGCTCGATCTGGCCCTTGGAGAGCTGCGGGTTGCGATTGGGATTGAGCAGGCACGACTCGGTGGTGATGAGCGTGCCGCGGCCGTTCACCTCGATGGAGCCGCCTTCCAAAATCATGTCCGGCGAAAAGAGCGGCAGGCCGCGCAACTTCGCAACGTGCTGCGGAATGGCGTCATCCAGCTCGTAAGGCGGATACTTCTCGCCCCACGCATTGTAACGCCAATCCACGACGGCGCGCTCGTGCTGCCCGGCTCTTTCGCGGACGAGAAAAACCGGTCCGTGATCGCGGCACCACGGCTCGTAGGCGGGAAAATGATGGAAGTGAACGCGCTCGAGCGGCGTGCCGTGCTTCGTCAACAGCCCGCGCACCCACGCCTCCATGTCGGCATTCCAAACGTTGATGAAGACTTCCTCGACGGCGACGAGGTGCTTGATGATCCCGGCATAGACCGGCGGCACGGCGTCATAACGGTCGGGAAAACTGATGCCATCGCTGCGCGGCCACGTGAGCCACGTGCCCGCGTGCGGCTCCCATTCCGCGGGCATGCGGTAGCCGAGTTGCGAAGGCGTGTTCATGTCACGGCAGCCGCTCGCCGCGCGCGGCTTCGAGCAGGCGATACCATTCCTCGCGCGTCAACTCAACGTCATCGGCGCGGAAGCAGTCACGGATGCTCGCGGGATTCGTCGAACCCACAATCGGCACGATGCCCGCCGGGTGCTTGAGCAGCCACGCGAGTGCGATGACAGCGCGGGAGACGCCGCGTTCGCGCGCAAGTGCGTCGAGCACGGCGTTGATGGCGTCGGTGCGGTAGCCTTCCTGCCACGGCAGAAGTTTGCGCGGGCCGCCGGCGAGCTTGCCGCCGGCGAGCGGACTCCACGCGAGCGGTGTGATGCGTTCGGCGAGGCACTGGTCAAGAGTGCCGTCGTTGAAGCAGGCGAGATTCGCGAGGCTGATCTCGACCTGGTTCACGATGAGCTGACGCGCGGACGCCTGTTTGAGCAGCGTCACCTGCGACGGGCGGAAGTTGCTCACGCCGAACTCGCGCACCTTGCCGGCCTGGTTGAGCTTCGCAAAGGCCACGGCGACTTCGGTCGGGTCCATCAGCCAATCGGGCCGGTGAAGCTGGTAGAGGTCAATCGTCTCCACGCCCAAGCGGCGCAGCGAGCCTTCGCAGGAACTGATGATGTAATCCGCGGAAAAATCGTAGCGGAACGGCGCGTCCGGCTGCGGGTCGCCGGGGATGCGGATGCCGCACTTGGTCGCGATAAGGATGCGTTCGCGCATGCCGGGGACTTCGCGCAGCACCGCGCCAAAGGCTGACTCAGCGCGGCCGCCGCAATAAATGTCCGCGTGGTCGAAGAGCGTGCAGCCGGCCTCGACTGCCGCGAGCACGGCGGCGCGGCCAAGAGTGCGGCCCGCTTCCTCAGTCTCGGCAATGCGCCAGCAGCCGTAGGCGAGGCGCGTCGCGCGCAGCGTGCTTTTGCCGAGAGGTTGCGTCTTCATCGTGGCGTTCGAGGGACGAGGACGACGAGGAGGACGACTAAAGCGCGCCGTAGAATTCCTCGACGACGCGTTTGAAGGTGTTTTCGCCGACGTTGACGATGCCCATCTCGCGCTTCGCGTTGTCCTCGGAATCGCTCGCGTGCGCGGCGTTGACCATGATGGACGAGCCGAACTCGCGGCGGATGGAGCCAGGCGGGGCCTTCGAGGGATCGGTGGGGCCGAGCACGTCGCGGATTTTGTTCACGGCCTCGTAGCCTTCATACACGAGAGCGATGCAGCGTTCCGTGCCGGGCGCGTCGAGCTGCGAAGGCTCGCACTCGCCAGGCGCGCGGCCGGACATGAAACGCACGATGTTGTCGAATTGGTTGTCGCCATGAAGCGGGCCGAGCACGTCGCCGAGCTTCGCCTCCGCGTCGGCGGGGATTTTGAAGCCAAGTTCCTTTTCGAGGACTGTTCTGGCCTTGAGTGCGACGACGTCCTTCAGCTTCGTGCGGAGGACTTCGCGCACGGGGCCGTAGAACTCCATCGCCTGCGCCGTGCTCATGCGGTGAAGCTTGATGCCGATGATGTAAAGGCCGGTGCGGCTGAAGAAATCAATCACGTTGCCGGGGCGGCCCGTCGGGAAACGGAAGTTGTCCGGCTTGATGAGCACGAGCGTGCGCTGGACCTTCATGCCCGGCGTGTAGTTGATGACGTTGTCGAGCACGCCGCCGTCGGCGTCCGAGTGGCGCGCCCAGAGCTTGAGCTTGACCTGCGCCTCCTCCGCATTGGGCGCGGCGAGCACGGCCGGCTCGAAGTAACGCACCTGGTCGTTTTCATCCACGATGAAGTCCGCGTAAGTGTCGCGGATGGTCTCGCCGCCGCGGCGCTCGTGGCTGAGGTTGCCGACGACGGAGCGCACCTTGCGCACGGCCTCGGTGCCCTTGAAGAGGAGCGTCATCACGCGACGGCGCTTGCCGGTCTTCGCGTCGGGCGAGAAGTTCTTGAGGATGTAATCGCGGATGTGCTCCTGCACGCGGCGGTCCTGCGGGTCGTGCGCGGAGATGATGACCTC
Organism: uncultured Verrucomicrobiota bacterium; assembly: GCA_964589935.1. GTDB lineage: Bacteria > Verrucomicrobiota > Verrucomicrobiia > Limisphaerales > VHCN01 > VHCN01. The sequence goes on from CAZPVD010000015.1 coordinate 39,558, forward strand.
GGAGTATTGCCTCACCAGCTCGGGACTGGGCGCGAACATGCGCGCGGCGATCAGCTCCAGTCCGGTGCGGCTGATGAGTCGCGCGAGGATGCCGCCGGTGCGCGATTTGTAGAGCGAATACGGCGTGATGATGACGTAGGCCAGTTCTTGCGACATGTCAGGCAGCAGGGGTGGAGGGGCCGGAGGCCGGTTTGGCTTCGGGCGCGCTTGCCTTGCCGCCGAGGATTTTGAACATGACCGTGCCGCAGGTCGGGCACTTGCCCTTGATGGCCTTGCGGCCGTTCTTCATCAGCTCCTCAACGCCGTTGGAGATTTCCTTCTTCGACTTGCATTTGACGCAATAGCCTTCAGCCATAAAAATTTCCCGCCGGCATCCACCGTGGACGCCAGCGGTCAAGGCCGATAGACTACGGGGCCGCCCTACCCAGCGCAACAGGGAAAAACCGGAGGGAAAAATGGCTAAATCACGCTGAATCAACAGCGTGACAACCCGAATGCCCTAAGGCACGTAATTTTCGTTGGCGCGGGTCTTGAACCAGATGGCGTCGTTGGGATTTTGCGCCGCGCTGCTTAGAGGCACCTCAACACCGCCTGATTTTGTGGTCCTGTTCCATCGGTGATTCTCCACATGACCATCGGCAAAACTAAGCGTGGTCGCGCCAGCATGGATCGCTGCGGGACGGTTGTTGAAAGTCAGATTTGCGTTGTTCCCCGAAGGGTCAATCGTTGAAGTGATTACGCCATCATCAATGCTCGTTGGGTCTTCATGGACAAAAACAAAATTGTCAGACGGCTTGCGAATGTCTGTAACACGGCGGAACACATAATTTGTCCCCAACGATCCCATCACCGAATTGCCCGCCGCTGAACCGCCGTTCATATAGACATTCACTGTCAAACTGCGAACATAGGACTGGCCGCTGACCGGAGCAGGCAAGTTGCCATTCACATATTTGTCGGAAGGGCACTTCAGAAGTTTGCCGCTGCGCGCGTAATAGCTGCCAAGCAACGCAAGGGTGTAATAATCCGAGTTCGTCACGCTTGCCTGCTGAAACCTTGGATCGCTGGGATTCATCCAGCCAGTGCACCAAGTAATGTTGGTGTTGCTGATTGGCGGCCAGTTCGAGTTTATGACAAGCCGACCGTCATAGTCATCGCAGTAAAGGTTCCATGCAAGCTGCACCTGCTTGTGGTTGTTGGTGCAGGTTGCCGCCTGCCCTTTCGCCTTCGCGCTAGCCAGCGCGGGCAATAACATTCCCGCCAGAATCGCGATGATGGCGATGACGACGAGCAGTTCAATCAGGGTGAAGGCTCCCTGCGACAGCCGGCCCGGCATCGGTTGAAGGTTGCTCGTCGGATGGGCTTGGGCAGTTTGTTTCATAAGGCCATGCGCTCTGCGTTCACTGACCGGGACTGGTTTGGGTTGCCTGACATCAAAAACAGCGACCGCGGCTTTTCCGGCTCGACGCTCGCGGAACGGTCTGTTCTCATGTCCGGGCTTTCAGGGGAAACCGTAGCACGCCGGCGACACGGATGCTTTCAAAATCGTGCGCCAGACGTTTTTGAACACGGCTGCGGCTCCCCGCCCATCGCGCGCCATGCAACACTTGTCGGGCAACCAGTTCGGCCTGCCACTGGTGTCGGATCTCGCGGTCGTGCGCAGCCATTCGTCGCAACGCATCACGTGGCACGCGCACGACGGCTGGCAGCTCCTCTTTCTGCTCAGCGGCGCGACGGCATACGAGTTCAAGCTCGATGCGGACACGCGCATCGAAATCCCCGGCGGACATTTCTGCGTCGTGCCGCCCGGCGTGCCGCATCGCGGCGTGCAGGATGCGCGTCCGCCGTGCGCGTTGTGCTTCCTCGTGCTGGACGGCCGCGCGCGCCGCGCGCTCAAGCACACGCCCTTCACTCCCGAAGACTGGCGGCGGCTGGAGCAACGTCTCCAGCGCGGGCGGCTTGAAGTGCGCCCGTTCAAAGGCGAATTGCAGCGCTCAGTTTCGGCGCTCGTGCGCGAGGCGGAAAATTTCGCGCGCCGCCAGCAAGGCGCGCTCGCGGCAGCGAGGCTGCGGCTGCTCGCGTGTGAAGTGTTGATTGCGGCTGTGGAACATCTCGACGTTCCCGCGCCTCCTTCGGGGGACCGCATTGTCGCCGCGGTCGAGCATCATCTGCGGCAGCATTTCGGCGAGGAACTGCGCATGGAAGAGGTCGCCCGCCAGCTCGGCCTAAGCCGCGCGCGATTGTTTGAGTTGTTCAAACGCGGCACCGGCATGACCCCGAACGATTATCTGCTCCGCGTGCGCGTGCACAAGGCGCGCGAATTGCTCGCCTCCACGGCGAAGTCGGTGACGACCATCGCGTTCGAGGCCGGCTTCGGTTCCAGCCAGTATTTCAGCACGGTCTTCCGGCGATACACCGGCCAGACGCCGCTCGCGTATCGCAAGGCGCACAAGTGACCAGCGTCAGTGCCAGTGCGGCTTCTCCGGCAGGCAGGCGTCGAACTCCTTCACCAGCTTCGCCTCGTAATCGCCCGCGTAGGCGCCGCTAAAGAAACGGTCGAGCGCCTCCTTGTGCAACCGTTCCCACGAAGCCTCCTCGCTGCCGGGATTGATCGGGTAGAAGAGCGCGCCGTTTTTCTTCGCCGCGTTGAAGTCACCCGGCGCGTCGCCGATCATAAGTATGCGATCCGACGCATACTTGCCGACGGCGGCGAACTTGATGTGCTCGGTCTTCGTGCCCATTTCCTGGCCGGCGATGATCTTCACGAACTGGTCAATGCCGTGCTCGGCCCACTCGCGCTTGAGCGCGTCGGCGGGCGTCTGCGAAATGCACATCGCGTCGGCCTGCGCGCTGATGCGCTCCAAGCACTCGCGCACGAGCGGGAATGGCGGCACGCCATGAACGATGTCCGCGACGGCGGCGTTCACCGCATCGCTCCACACCTTGACTTGTGCGAGGCCGGTGTTGCCGCGGGCAACCTCGGCGTTGAGCGTGGCGTTGCCGAGCTTGGTTTCGCGGGCGATCCATTCGTCGAGCGCGGCGGTGTCCGCAACCTTCACATTCCGCGCCTTCACCTGCGGGCGCTCGCGCAGCAGGTTGAGCGCGCGGACGAGCGCGGGAAAGCGGTTCGCGCCGCGCGTCTTCGAGTAGAGGTTCACAAAGTCCCAGCATTCGCGGGCGTATTTGCTCACGGCCTGCAGCTTGAAATGCTTCACAAACATCGGCGTGAAGCACTCCTTGTGCTTGATCTCCATGCTGTCGAAGATGCAGCCGTCGGAGTCAATGCCGACAAAGAATTCCTTGCTCGGTTTGAAGTCGCGGAGGATTTGCGCGGGGTCGCTCATGGGACTGCGTTGCGGGTTTCGAGTTTTGAGTTTCGGGTTGTCCGCCCGCCGGGCGGGCGAGGCGGGGCGCAGTGTTTGCAAAAGGTTCCGTCACGTCAAGGCGAAGACGGGAGTGTTTTGTTCGTGCCTTCGCGCGGCGGACCGTCATAGTGCGTGTCTATGTCGTTTCGCGAGCTGGGCCTCGACGCCAACATTCTCAGAGCCATTCAGGACGCCGGTTACACCGAGCCGACGCCGATCCAGGCGGCGGCCATCCCGCACGTGCTCGCGGGGCACGACCTCATCGGCATCGCGCAGACGGGCACGGGCAAGACGGCGGCCTTCACGCTGCCCATCCTGACGAAGCTCGTCGCGCCCGGCGCCGCGCCGCGCCGCGGCACGCGCGTGCTTGTGCTCGCGCCGACGCGCGAACTGGTCGTGCAGATCGAGGAGAACGTGCGCGCCTATGGACGACACGTGCCGGTGCGCATGGCCACGGTGTATGGCGGCGTCGGTGAATTTCCCCAGATCAAGGCGCTGCGTTCCGGCGTGGACATCGTCGTCGCCACGCCGGGCCGCCTGCTCGACCTGATGGGCCGCAACTGCGCGGACTTCTCCGGCCTGCAATTTCTCGTGCTCGACGAGGCCGACCGGATGCTCGACATGGGCTTCATCCCCGACATCCGCCGCATTGTCTCCGCGCTGCCAAAGCAGCGGCAGACGCTGATGTTCTCCGCCACGCTCTCGCGCGAGATAGAAAAATTGACTCATGAATTCCAGCGCGAGCCGAAGCTTGTGCAGATCGGCCGCCGCTCGAACCCCGCCGAGACCGTCACTCAGTTCGTCTATGAAGTCGCCGGCCCGCAGAAGCTCGCGCTGCTCGCGCACCTGATGCGCGACCCGGCCATGAACATGGTGCTCGTCTTTGTGCGCATGAAACACGCCGCCGACCGCGTCGCGTCCCAGTTGGAGCGGCATAACATCCGCACCGCCACGCTGCATTCGAACCGCTCGCAAAGCCAGCGGATGCGCGCGTTGCGGGATTTCAAGCAGGGCCACGTGCGCGTGCTCGTCGCCACGGACATCGCGGCGCGCGGCATTGATGTGGACGGCATTTCGCACGTCGTGAACTTCGATTTCCCGCTGCACCCGGAGGACTACGTCCACCGCATCGGACGCACGGGCCGGGCGAACGCCGTGGGCGACGCGATCAGTTTCGTGTCGCATGACGAACAGCGCGCGCTGCGTTCGCTGGAGCGTTTCATCGGCCGCGGCCTCATCCGCAAACGCGCGGAAGGTTTCAACCCCGCGGCGCTGCCGCCGCCCGCACCCGCGCAACAGGCGCATCGCGACGAGCGCCTGGCCTTCGGTCAACGCGAAGAACCACGGCAGGGCGGGCAGCAACGCGAGCACCGGCAGCCGCAAGCCCAGCGCGCGTGGCAGCAGCGCACCGAACCGCCGCGCGAGGAACAGCGCCGTGGTCCCGCTCAGTGGCGCGAAGAGCGGCCTTACCGCAAGCCTTTCCCGCAGCAGGCACGTTATCCCGCGCAAGAACGCCGCGCGGAACCGCACACGGGCGGGCCGCGCCGCGAAGAACACCCGCAGTCCGAACGACCTAATGAACCGCGGCCCGAACGCGGACCGCAACAGCGCGAACAATGGCAGGGCGGGCCACGCCGTTCACCGGGCTTTGGCGGGCGGAAGCCGGGCGGCTTTGGCAGGCCACCGTTCAAGAAGCGCTGGTAAGCGCCGAAACGAAAACGCCCGGCTGCGCGAGCAACCGGGCGTTTTGTTTGAATTGTGAGCCGCTTACACGTTGTAAGTGGACGACGACGTCGTGCCGCCGCGGCCGGTCCAGTTCGTGTGGAAGAACTCGCCGCGCGGTTTGTCCACGCGCTCGTAGGTGTGTGCGCCGAAGTAGTCGCGCTGCGCCTGCAACAGATTCGCCGGCAGCACGGCCGCGCGATACTGGTCGTAGAAGTTCAGCGCGGTGCTGAAGGCAGGCGCCGGGATGCCGCGCAACGCCGCCGTCGAGACGACCTTTCGCCAGCCTTTCTGACAGCGCTTGATCTCGCCGCGGAAGTAGTCGTCGAGCATCAGGTTGGTGAGCTTCGGGTTCTTGTCGAAGGCTTCCTTGATCTTGCCGAGGAAGCGCGAGCGGATGATGCAGCCGCCGCGCCACATCAACGCAATGCCGCCGTAGTTCAAGTTCCATCCGTATTCCTTCGCCGCCGCGCGCATGAGCATGTAGCCCTGCGCGTAGCTGACGATCTTCGAGGAGTAGAGCGCGTCGCGGATGTCGGCGATGAACTGCTTTTTCTTCTCTGCGTTGGCCGCGATGCTTGTGAGGACGGGGCGCGGGCCTTTCAACTTCTTCTGCGCCTTCACGCGCTCGTCCTTCAATGCCGAGACACAACGCGAGTAAACTGCTTCCGCGATAAGCGTGATGGGGATGCCCATGTCCTGCGAATTCACCACCGTCCACTTGCCGGTGCCTTTCTGGCCGGCGGTGTCGAGAATCTTGTCCACAAGGGGCGCGCCATCGGCGTCCTTGAATGCAAGGATGTCGCGGCTGATTTCGATGAGGTAGCTGTCGAGGTCGCCAGTATTCCATTCCTTGAGGACCTCGTGCATCTCGTCAGCGCTCATGCCGAGGCCGGTCTTCATGATGTTGTAACCCTCGCAGATGAGCTGCATGTCACCGTATTCGATGCCGTTGTGGACCATCTTGACGTAATGGCCCGCGCCCTGTTCCCCGACCCAGTCGCAGCAGGGCGAGCCGTCGGTGACCTTCGCGGAGATGCCTTGGAAAATGTTCTTCACGTGCGGCCATGCGGCGGGCGAACCGCCGGGCATGATGCTTGGGCCGTGGCGCGCGCCCTCCTCGCCGCCGCTCACGCCGGTGCCGATGTAAAGCAGGCCCTTGCCCTCGACGTATTTCACGCGGCGGTTCGTGTCCTCGAAGAGCGAGTTGCCGCCGTCAATGATGATGTCGCCGCCTTCGAGATGCGGGAGGAGTTGCTCGATGAACTCGTCCACCGCGGCGCCGGCCTTGACCATGAGCATGACGCGGCGGGGCTTCTTGAGCAGGCCGACCATCTCGGCGATGGAGTGCGCGCCGAGCACCTTGGTGCCCTTGGCCTCCTTCGCGAGGAAGTCGTCCACCTTGCTCGTGGTGCGGTTGTAGGCCACGACGGTGAAGCCGTGGTCGTTCATGTTGAGGATGAGGTTCTGGCCCATCACGGCCAGCCCGATGAGTGCGATGTCAGCTTGAGGTTCCATGTTGAGTTTCCTTCAAAACAGGCCGCAACCATAGCGGAGCACGGCGCGAGCGCGAGAAAATTTTCAATCGGTAAAGTGCAATTTGAAAATGCCGCGGCGAACTTCGCTCGCGGCTTCGCCTAAAATTGCAGCCGCGCGTCGCTCTTGAGCATCTCGTCCAGCGCGGGCCAGTTCGTCTGGTTCATCGAGGCGAATGCGTTGAGATACACGGCCACGACGGGCTGCGGATGCTTCGCGAGGATGGCGTCCACGGCGGCGCGCACCTTCGTGTCGTCCATCGTGTCGGGCAGGTTCTCGACCGCGCCGTCCTTGTGCGGGACGCCGAGCGCATCGAGGAAATCCTTCAGCAGCGCGGTCTGCTTCTTCATCAGCCAGCCTTGCAGGAGCGCCTGCGCGGGCGCTTCGAGCGCGGGCTTGGCGAGCGCGGCGACCATGCCCGGATGCCGCTGCGCGCGCGGCTGGTGCTCGAGGAAAACGGGGCGGACCTTGCGCGCCTGCGCGACGGCGTTGAGCGTGGCCTTGTAAAGCGGCTTGTCCTGCGCGAAGGCGAATTCAAGGATTTCGCCGGACAACGCGGCGGGCATGAAGCCAAACAGTTCGTGGGCGGTGAGCATCGTGGCCGTTCAAAAACGGCGCGCGAGTGTAGAACGGGGAGCGCAAATGGCAAGCGCGTTGCGCGGGCAAAACCATTGCCCCGTTGCGCGGCTCCTTGTTACCGTCGCGCGCATGCGAATTCTGTCCGGCATCCAGCCCTCGGGCGCGCTGCACCTCGGCAATTACTTCGGCATGATGCGCCCGGCCGTCGAGCTGCAGGCGCGCGGCGAGTGCTTCTACTTCATCGCAAACTACCACTCGATGACCTCGCTCTTCGACGCCGCCGAGCGGCGGCGCAATTCCCTCGACGTGGCGCTGGACTTCCTCGCGTGCGGACTCGACCCGGCGCGCTCGGTCTTCTTCCGCCAGTCCGACGTGCCCGAAGTCACCGAGCTGACGTGGATGCTCTCGAGCGTCACGCCCATGAGCCGCCTCGAACTCTGCCACAGCTACAAGGACAAGATCGCCCACGGCGTCTCGCCCAACCACGGCCTCTTCGCCTACCCGGTGCTCATGGCCGCGGACATCCTCATCTACGATTCCAATCTCGTGCCCGTCGGCCGCGACCAGAAGCAGCACATCGAAATCACGCGCGACATCGCCGTGAAGTGGAACGAACTCTACGGCCAGACCTTCATCATCCCCGAGGCGGAAATCCGCGACGCCGTCGCCGTCGTGCCCGGCACCGACGGGCAGAAGATGAGCAAGAGCTACGGCAACACCATCGAGATTTTCGGCGACGAAAAGGCGCTGCGCAAAAAAATCATGGGCATCGTCATGGACAGCCGCACGCCGCTGGAACCCAAGCCCGACGCGGACAAAAACATCGCCGTGCAACTGCTCAAGCTCGTCGCGCCCGCCGATGTAGCGGGTGATTTTGAGAATCGTCTCCGCGCCGGCGGCCTCGGCTACGGCGATTTGAAGAAGGCCCTGTTCGAGCACTACTGGAATTTCTTTGCCGGGCCTCGAACGAAGCGCGCCGAACTGGAGAAGAACCTCGACCACGTGAACCAAATCCTGCGCGACGGCGCGGCGAAGGCACGCGCGCTCGCTCAAACCGTGCTCAAGCGCGCGAAGCAGGCGAGTGGGCTGGATTGAGAGTGCAACAGCGCGGACAACGGCGGACACATCGGTTCAAACCGGAAATGCTTCTGGACAAAAGCTAGCCCATGTTGACCAATCGCACCGAAACTGAGTAGTATGCGGCAAGTTGTTGCACGCCATGACTGAGTTCCCAGCCAAATTTCCAGAGACACGATTGATTCCGCGCCCGCCGACGTTGCGCGGGAAGTTGGCAGCCATTTGGGATTGGGACATGACGATCAATCATCGCCTTCACAAGATCGGAGGCGTGCCAGATTGGATTCAGGATGATGAGACGCCAGAGTGCTGCGGACAGCCAGCCACATTTTACGGGCAGCTTGGGTCACTCGACCGGAAACACGACTTGATCGACAACGGATTGATTTACGTTTTCATTTGCAGGAAGTGCAAGAAAGCGCATTCGGTGTTTCAGTTCTCATGAAGGCGCTGTCTGACCCTGCGCCACAGTGAATTCAGCCGTCGCCCCTCCTACCCGCTCTACGTGTCCTTCTGCGCACTTCGCCGCCCAATTTCCTCGATTGCCCACGTCGCGTGTTCGGCGATGAGCGGTTCGGTGTCGTGCGCGGCGCGTTCGAGTGCGGGCAGGGCGCGCGCGTCGCCGGTGTTGCCGAGCGCGACGCAGACGTTGCGCAGCAGGCCGCGCCGTTTCGCGCGCAGCACGGGCGTTCCCGCGAAGCGTTGCCTGAAGGCCGCATCGTCGAGCGCGAGCAGTTCGAGCAAATCGGGCTGCTGAAAATCTTCACGCGCGTGCTGCTTCATCAGCCGACCTTCTTGCGCGAACTTGTTCCACGGACAGACCGCGAGGCAGTCGTCGCAGCCGAAGATGCGCGCGCCGATCGCGGGGCGCAGTTCCACCGGGATGCTGCCCTTGAGCTCGATGGTCAGGTAGGAGATGCAGCGGCGCGCGTCCAGCTCGAACGGCGCGGTGATGCACTGCGTCGGGCACGCGGCGAGGCAGCGCGCGCAGTTGCCGCAATGATTTTTCTCCGGCGAGTCGGGGGCGAGTTCGAGCGTGGTGATGATTTCCGAAAGGTAAATCCAGTTGCCGAGGCGGCGGCTGATGAGGTTGGTGTGCTTGCCGACGAAGCCCAGCCCGGCGCGCTGCGCGAGGTCGCGCTCCAAGAGCGGCCCGGTGTCCACATACCAGAGCGAGCGCGTGCCCGCGCCGCCGAGGCCATCCACGAAGGCGCTCAACGTCTTGAGCCGTTCGCCAAGAACGTCGTGATAATCAGTGAAGCGCGCGTAACGGGCGACCACGCCGTTGGCAGGCGAGGGGCGGGAGAAATTTGAGGCGATAGGCTCGGCCAACGGAACGTCGTCTGCCTGCCTCTCGCCTCCATTGCCCATCGCCTCTCGCCTTCCCTGAAAATAACTCGCCGCGAGCGTGATGACGCTGCGCGCGCCTTCGAGCACGCGCCGAGGTTCGACGCGCTTCTCCGCGTTGCGGTGCAAGTAGCCCATCTCGCCGTGGCGTTCTGCGGCGAGCCATTGCTCGAACTGCGGCGCGCTTGCGGGCGCTTCCGCTGTTGTGAAGCGGCAGTCGTCGAAGCCGAGTTCGCGCGCGCGTTGGCGGATGGTTTCCTTCACGTCACACCTCCGCGGCATCGTTGCGGGCGCGGCGGAATTGCAGGAGCACCTGTTGCGCGACCTCGCGGATGGAGCGCGACTCGGTGTTCACGAGCACGTCGGACTGCTTGTAGGCCTTTTCGCGCTGGGCAAGCAGCTCGCGGATTTTCCCGAGCGCGTCGTCGCCCTGCAACAGCGGCCGGTGCGTGTGCTCGCGCGTGCGCTGCCAGATGGTTTCGGGCGCGGCCCAGAGGCACACGACGAGCGCGTGGGACTTGAGGCTCGCGAGGTTGGCGGGATTCACGATCAATCCGCCGCCGGTGGAGATGACGAGGCCGCTGCGCGCGGCAAGCTGCGCGAGCACGTCGCTCTCCAACTGGCGGAAGACGGTCTCGCCGGCCTGTGTGAAGATGTCGCTGACGGTGCGGCCCGTGCGTTCCTCGATGAGGGCGTCGGTGTCCACGAACTCGAAGCCCAGCTCCGCGGCCACAAGCTGCCCGACGGAGGACTTGCCCGTGCCCATGAAGCCCGCGAGGGCGAGGTTGCGAATCTGCCGGCTCACGGCGCAACCATGCCGCAGCGCGCGGCGGCTGGCACGAAGTTTCCGCGACGGCGGGCGAGGCGGGCGGGCGGGGCCGGTTTTTTCGGATGCGCTTTTTTCTTGCGATGCCTTCAGCCGCGCACTAAGAAGTCGGCAAACGTAATCCCAGAGTCAGCCCGGCTCGCGCTTGGCTTCCGCGTTCAACCGCGGCGTCCGCGTCCGGCACAACGAAAGGCGATCATGTCAGAGCATCAGGACACGTCACAATCTCCGTCGGTTTCCCGGCGCGGCTTTCTCAAGGGCATCGGCGTCACCGGCGCGGCCGCGAGCGTGCTCACCACGCTCCAGCCCGACGCGCAGGGCGCCGAGAGCGGCATCCGCGGGCCGGGCGAAGTGCCCGTCACGCTCAAGATCAACGGCGCGACCCACAAGCTGAACCTTGAACCGCGCGTCACGCTGCTCGACACGCTGCGCAACCGCCTCGACCTGACCGGCTGCAAAAAGGTCTGCGACCGCGCGACGTGCGGCGCCTGCACGGTGCTTCTCGACGGCGAGCCGGTTTATTCCTGCACGGTGCTGGCGATTGAGGCCGAGGGCCGCAGCGTCACGACCATCGAGGGCATCGGCACGCCGAAGAAATTGAACAGCGTGCAGGCGGCTTTCGTGAAGCACGACGCGCAGCAGTGCGGCTTTTGCACGCCGGGCTTCGTCACGGCGGCGACCGCGTTTGTCCGCAAGCATCCCAACGCCACGCCCGATGAAATCCGCGCCGGACTCGGCGGCAACCTCTGCCGTTGCGGCACCTACGCCGGCATGTTGATGGCCGTCTCCGACGCAGCAAAGAAAGGAGGCGCATAATGGCTTCCATCGCATGGCCCCCCGCCGATAAACGCGCGCTCATCGGCAAGCGCATTGACCGCGCCGACGGCCCCGCCAAGGCCACCGGCGCCGCCAAATACTCCTACGACATCAACCGGCCCGGCATGCTCTACGCCAAGCTGGTCACTTCGCCGCACGCGCTTGCGGATCTTGTGAGCGTGGACACCGGTCCGGCCGCGGCGATGAAAGGCGTCAAGGCCGTGTGGAAGGACGACGACCTCATCGGCAAGGAGGTCCAATACATCGGACAGATCGTCGCCGCTGTCGCGGCCGAGACCGAGGAGGTCGCCGCCGAGGCCGCCGAGCTTGTCAAGGTCACCTACAAGCCCAAGCAGCATCAGGTCGTAGACAACGACGTGAAGTTCTTCGACGCCGCGAAGGACAAGCCCGCGACGAAGACCGTCGGCAACTTCGACACTGCGTTCGGTGCGGCGGCCACGCGGCACGAGGGCACTTATGGCATCCCGGTCATCACGCATTGCTGCCTCGAATCGCACGGGCAGGTCACAGAGATGCGTGGTGACGAGCTTCACATCTGGGCGAGCACGCAGAACGTCTCGCGTTATCACGACCGCCTCGGCGACGCGGTGGGCGTGCCACAGAACAAAATCTTCGTCGAGACGCAATACATGGGCGGAGGCTTCGGCTCGAAGTTCAACTACGACAAATGGGGCACCATCGGCGCGCTGCTCTCGAAGCAGACCGGCCGCCCTGTGAAGCTCCTGCTCGACCGCGAACTCGAACTCCTGACCGGCGGCAACCGTCCGTCGGCCTTCGGCAAGATCAAGGTCGGATGCGACGCGGACGGCAAGATCACCGCCTTCAGTTCGGACATTTACGGCACGGGCGGCGTCGGCGGCTGGAACATGGGCGCGATGCCCTACGTGTTCACGAAGATTCCCAACATCAGCACCACGACGCGGCGCATCACGACGAACCGCGGCGCGCAACGCGCGTGGCGCGCCCCGGCGCATCCGCAGTGTTGCTTCCTCACGCAGACCGCTATGGCCGATGCCGCGGCGGCGCTGAAAATGGATGAACTGGATTTCTTCCTGAAGAACCTCGACCTCACCGACCGGCCTGATGTTTACAAGGAAGAGATGATGAAGGCCGCCGAGATGATCGGCTACCGCAAGAAATCACATCTCCGCGGCGACCCGGCGCGCGGACCGATCAAGCGCGGCCTCGGCCTCGCGATGCACACGTGGGGTGGGCGCGGCCATCCGAGCGAGTGCGACGTGACCATCCACAACGACGGCTCCGTCGAGGTCAAGATGGGCACGCAGGACCTCGGCACCGGCACGCGCACCACCGTGCCGATGGTCGTCGCCGAGACGCTCGGCATCCCGATGGAGCTGGTGAAGTTCGAGATGGGCCGCAGCTCTTATCCGGTTTCGGGCGGTTCCGGCGGCAGCACGACGATTGGCGGCGTGAGCGCGTCGGCGCGCATGGGCGCAACCGCTGCGTTGAATGAGCTGCTCGACAACGTCGCGCCGCGCATGGGTCTCAAGCCCGACCAGCTCGAAGCCAGCGCGGCTGCGATCCGGCAGATTGGAAATCCAAGTTACGCCGTTCCGTGGAAGACCGCGTGCGCGTTGCTCGGTCCGAACCCGATCACCAAGCGCGGCATCTGCGACCCGAACGCCGCCGAAAAAGCCGGCCTTCTCAGCGCGCAGGTTGGCGGCGTGCAGATCGCGGATGTTTCCGTGGACATGGAAACCGGCATCGTCACGATGAACGAGATGGTTGCCGTGCAGGACTGCGGCCTTGTCATCAACCTCAAGACCGCCGAAAGCCAGGTCCTCGGCGCGCTCATCATGGGCATCACTTACTCGCTCTTCGAGGAGGCCGTGTATGACACGCGCACGGGCCAGATGCTCAACGCTGACATGGAGTTTTACCGGCTCGCTGGCATCCATGATGTCGGCCAGCTCAAGGTTCACATGATGACCGGCAAGGGTTACGACGAACGCGGCGTCATCGGCCTCGGCGAGCCGCCAGTCATCTCGCCCGGTGCCGCCATCTCCAACGCCGTCGCCAACGCCATCGGCCTGCGCGTGCCGGAACTGCCACTCACGCCCGACCGCGTCATCACCGCACTCCAGAAAGGAGGCAAACTCGCATGAAGTCATTCGAATACGCCGCACCCAAATCACTCAAGGAAGCTGCCGAACTCCTCGCCGACACGTGGGGCCGCGCCGAAATCATCGCCGGCGGCACCGACCTCATCTCCGCGATGAAGGACGGTGTCGCCGCGCCCGCGCGCCTCGTGAGCCTGCGCCACGTCGGCGAACTGCGCGGCATCAAGAGCGAGGGCAAGGGCCTTCGCATCGGCGCGACAACCACGCTCGCCGAACTCGCGGAAAACTCCGCTGTTCAAAAAAACTTCCCATCTCTCGCCTCGGCCGCGCGCGGCGTCGGCAGCCCGCAGATGATGAACATGGGCACCGTCGGCGGCGACCTCTGCCAGCGCCCGCGCTGCTGGTTCTACCGCAACGGCAACGGCCTGCTCGCCATGAAGGACGGCAAGTCCCTCGTGCGCGACGGCGACAACCGCTTCCATGCCGTGTTCAACACGGACGGCAACCCGCTCTTCGTCAGCGCCTCCAGCCTCGGCCCCGCGCTCATCGCGCTCGGCGCGGAGATGAACGTCATCGGGCCGAAGGGCAAGACGCGCAAGATAGCGGCGGCGGACTTCTTCCAGACACCCCGCAACGAAAACGAACGCGAAACCGCGCTCAAGCCGAATGAAATTCTGACGGACATTTTTGTCCCGACGCTTGGCCTCAAAAATGCGAGCTACGAAGTGCGCCATCGCGGCGGACTCGACTGGCCGTATGTGACCGCGACCGTCGCCTTCAAGCTAAACAAAGGCGGCGCGGTTTCCGACGCGCGCGTCGTGCTCGGCCACGTCGCGCCCACGCCGCACCGCGCCGCGAGCGCCGGCAAAGTGCTCGAAGGCTTGAAGCCGGACGAAACCAGCGCCGCGCGTGCCGGCGCATCCGCCACCGACGGCGCGAAGCCGCTCAGTGGAAACAGCTACAAAGTGCAACTGGTCAAAACCGCCGTGAAACGCGCCGTGCTCGCCGCGGCGGCATAGCCAAAAGTTCTCCGTCAAAATGAAAGCATTGCAAATCCGTGCCGCCGACATTTTGGCAATTGCTTTGGGATGTTTTCTCGGAGTGCCGCTCGGTTTCGCTCTGAATGACTACCCGATCGGAGTTATATTAGGCCTCGTCATGGGATGTGCATTCCAACGAGCGAAGCGACGAACAGGACGGCTATTGAATATCACAGTCGCTGTTTGCGCACTGATCGTCGTTTGGGCAGTTTTCATGTCCCTACTTCAGTCACTTTAGTTTACCGCAACCCGCTGACGTTTATGAAACCGATCACCCAACCCACAATTGACCTCCGCGCCCCGTGCCGCTATCTGCGTAGCAAGGAGATGTATCACTCCGCCGCCGGCGCCGAGGACGACGCCTTCGCCAGCGGCGTCTTCTGGTGCCAGAAAACCTGCGAGGCCTTCGGCCCCGACGGCGAGACGGCGGACAAAACCCGCTGTTGCGAAGGACGCACTTGTTATCTAATTTAACAATGCCACGGCAGAGCCGCGGCGAACTGAATCGCGTATGAAAACAAAACTTCTTCTCACCGCGTTGGTGGCAGCCTCCGCGCTTGCCGCGCGCGCCAACGGCATTTCCGGCGATTATCTGGAAGTGCGCACCTGCGACATCTACACCGGCCCGTGCTTCGCCAACGCCGAGATGGGCCTCACCGGAAAGGAGGCCATCCTCACCTGGGCCGTGCGCGAGGGCACGTGGAACGGCACGCGCCTCGACGGCCTGCGCGTCATCGCCGTCGTGCGCACGGACAACACGATGGGCGACCAGGCGTTCGCGCCGCGCGCGGGCAGGGCCGTCGTCATCGTGGACGCCCGCGCCGACTCGCGGCAGCGCGACGCGCTCGTGGGCTTCGCGCGTTCCGCCGGCGGCAAACTCATCAACGAAATCGCCGAGGTGAAGACCGCCGCCATCGAGTCGAACATCGGCACCTGCGCGAAGGCCGGCTGCGCCGCGGTGAAGGCCGGCAGCCTCGTCAGCGTCGCCACGCGCTGCTTCGGCGACAAGGACCACGTGTGCGGCAACGAGACGACTTATTACCCGCCGCTGACGAAGATCGCCGGCGCGCTGCCCGCCTACACGGAACTCGCCAGCTACAACGGCACGGGCCTGAACATGACGTTCTCCGCGACCGGCCAGCGCAGCGCGTTCATCGGGACGTTCACGTTGTAAGCAACGAAACCAGCTAACACTTCACGCGAGCCGGAGGCGAAAGCTTCCGGCCCGTTTGTTTTTACGGGATCGCGGTTACTTGATTAGGTGCAGGCGAATGGAAACGAAATATACCGCCAACATCGCGATGTTCACATAGACCGCCGCAAGAACATCATCAACCACCACGCCCCAGCCGCCGGGCAGCGACTGGCTTTGTTTGACCGGCCAAGGTTTGGCGATGTCGAAGAAACGAAAGAGTCCAAACACAATGGCGATTGTAATGATGTCGCCAAACTCTACAGCTTTCATGTTTGGCATCGGATTCGTTTCAGGTGCCACATATACGCACCATGCCGGCAGCCAAATAAAGCACAGCGGCATCGCGACGATTTCATCGAGCACCACAGAAGGCGGGTCTTTCTGTTTCAGGATTTGCTCGGCTTCGCCGCAGAACCAAACGGACGCGAACACCCCGGCGACCCCGCCAAGGACGAACACCTCCAGACTTCCGGCCTTGAGTAGCAGGCCGCACCAGAACAATCCCACAAGCGATCCCCAAGTGCCCGGGGCCGATGGCATCAAACGCCCGATGCCGAAGCCTTGTGCGACGAACAGCACGAGCTTGTCGCGCCACGACCGTTCGTTCGGTGATGTGTCCGGGTTGGCTTTCATGACAAACTCGACAGTTGTGTTTGAGTGCGTGAGCGCATCCGCGACGGCACCGTGCATTTCTTCTGGAAGTTCGATCGCATTCTGAACATTGCGGCTGGCACGCTTGTATTCACGGATGCCGCGTCCGAGGCCGTCAATGAACGGGGGAATTTTATTCGCACCGAATAATACCAGTGCGATGACGGCAAAGATGACAAGTTCCCCGCCGGACAGACCGAGGACGGCAAGCTCCACACCCGCGTTGCACACAAGTTCCACAGCTTGGACGGATTTGACAGCATCCTGCCACAGCTTGCTTCGTCGCGCAAAACTGGATTCATCTCCCGAGAGCTTTGCGCTTCTTCGCGCCTACATGTCTTCGAGATACAGCCGTCGGTTGCGCCACAAGTAGAGCGCGCCGGACGTGGCCGTGAGCATCACCGTCAGCCACAGCGTGACCTGCGCGAACCACGGCGTCCACGGCTGGAAGAGGGCGCGCAGCGCGGCGGGCCATTCGTCGTAGGCCTCGAGCACGAGCAGCGCGATGATCGCGGTCATTTGTGAAATTGTTTTGTGTTTGCCGTAGCGCTCGGCGGCGAGCGTCACGCCCTTCGACGCCGCGAGCAGGCGCAGGCCCGTGATGGCCAGCTCTCGCGAGACGATGACGATGGCCATCCATGCCTCGACGGTCACGGTCGGCAACGCACCCGCCGCGGACGGGTCGAACTTGCCGCGTTCGACGAGCGCGATGAACGCGGCGCACGTGAGGATTTTGTCCGCCAGCGGGTCCATCAGGATGCCAAAACTCGTGATGAGATTTCGTTCGCGCGCAATCTTGCCGTCGAAATAATCCGTGAGGCTGGCGATGCAAAAGAACACGAGCGCGATCGTGTCATTGATGGAACCCCGCCAGAACATCGCCCACAGAAACGCCACCGTGAGCGCGAAACGGGAGAGGGTGAGCTTGTTCGGCAGGTTCATGCGAACGCGGGATGCAGGGCGCGGAGTGCGGAATTCATGACTAGGCCGCGCTTATTTCAAACGGGAACCGATTGCGCGCGCAAGCCTCTTAATGCGGCTCGGCGATCAGGTCGTAATCCGTGTGGCCGATGATTTTCACGCGGGCAAATTCGCCGACCGGCAGCTTGCCGCGCACATAGATGCGTCCGTCAATATCAGGCGCGTCGGCCTCGCCGCGCGCGACAAGATAGCGGCCTTTGAGTTGTGCGACGTGCTCGTCGGTCTCGCGGATGAGACCGTGTTCCCACGAGCTGACGCGCGCGGCCTTGAGTTCCTTCGCGCTGGCCTCGCCTTCGATGAGCACGTTCAGGGTGCGGCCGACGAAGGCTTCGCTCACGGCCTGCGCGACCTTGTGCTGCGCGGCCATCGCGCGTTCACGGCGGCGCTGCTTCAATTTGTCGGGGATTTGATTCGTCATGCGGCCCGCGACCGTGCCGTCCTCCTGCGAATAGGCGAAGATGCCGAGGCGCTCGAACTTTGTCTCGCGGATGAACTCCAGCAGCGTGTCGAAATGCGCTTCTGTTTCGCCGGGAAAGCCGACGATGAACGTCGTGCGCAGCGCGATGTCGGAAATGCCCGCGCGGATTTTCTCCAACAGTTCCACGATGTAACGCTGCGAGGTTTCGCGGCGCATCCGCTGGAGCATTTCGTCGTGAATGTGCTGGAGCGGGATGTCCACGTAGCGCGCGACCTTCGGGCATTCAGCGATGGTGCGGATGAGTTCGTCCGTCCAGTGCGCGGGATGCGTGTAGAGCAGGCGGATCCAGAACTCGCCCTTGAGCGAATTCAACTCGCGCAACAGCGTGCAAAGCGTCGTGGCGTCGGCGGGCAAGGACTTCGCGGCGGCGTTGAACCTCTCCGGTGACGCGATGGCGCGGGTGTGGTTCGCGCCCAGGTCGAGGCCGTAATAGGTCGAGTCCTGCGAAATCAGATTCAACTCCTTCACGCCGTCGGCGAGCAACGCCTTTGCCTCCGCGACGATGTCGGCTTGCGTGCGGCTGCGGTGCGAACCGCGCATCCGCGGAATGATGCAAAAGCTGCACGGATGATTGCAGCCCTCGGCGATCTTGACGTAGGCGAAGTGCCGCGGCGTGAGCCGGAAGCGTGGCGTGGCGTAGTCGGGGATGTAAGTCGGACGCTGCGTCACCTCAAGAATCGGCGAGGACGGAGCGAGGATAGTTTTGGTTTTGCCAAACTTCTCGGTGCCACGAATGTTTTCTTCTTTTTCGAGCTCGCCGATGTTCCGGTTCTTCTCCAACTCGGCGAGTTTTCCAAGCGCCTTGCGCTTGCGCCCATCGCCTTTCTGCACTTGCTCTTCGCCCGCACGCGCAACGCGCCGTGCCAACGCCTCGCGCACGAGTTCGCCGACTTGCGCGACTTGATCAATGCCCATGAAGGCATCCACTTCGGGAAATAGCTTCGGCAGTTCGTCGCGAAAGCGCTGCGAAAGGCAGCCAGAAACGATCACCGCCTGGCCGCGCCGGTTCGCGTCGCGCACCTGAACGGATTCGAGGATCGTGTCCACGCTCTCCTCCTGCGCGGCGTCAATGAACGAGCACGTGTTAACAATCACCGCGTCGGCGGTCGCTGCGTCGTTGATGATCTCGATGCCGCTCTTGAGTAGCGAGCCGAGCATGATTTCGGCGTCCACGAGATTTTTCGCGCAGCCGAGTGAAATCATGCCGACGCGCAGCGGGCGCGGAGACGATTGGGTTTTGCCAGTCACAGAAAATCGAAACTAGGCGATGCTGCGCCGCGAAGCAAACTTCACTTCTGCGACGAGGCATTCGTCGGCAGCGGGAGGTATTCGCCCGGGCTTGGCTTGGGTTGATAAAGGCCGGGGCCGAGCGTGCTGAGCGGATCGGTCGTCTTGTGGCGGCGCCACAGCGTGTAGCCCCACACGCTCGCGAGCACAATCGCGCCGGCGGCAAGCAGCGGCAGCATCAGCCGCCAGTTCACCGTCGAGATGAACAGCATCACGTGGTCGAGCAGCGTCTTCTCGCGCGGGATGAGGCTGGGCGGCTCGCTGAACTCGCGTGTCTTGGCCAGTTCCTCGTCAAGTTGCACGAGCACCTGGCCGGCGGGCAGCTTGAGCGCCTGCGCGTAGGTGCGCACGAAGCCGCGGATATACACCGGTGCGCTGAACGCCCCCCACCGCGCCTCCTCAATCGCACGGATGTGGTCCGACTTGATCTTCGTCAAGTCGGCCACCTGGCTGATGTCGAGGTTCTTGGCTTCGCGCCCGCGGCGAAGCGTTTCGGAAACGGATGCCATCGCGGGCGACAAGCAGAGCAGAACCGCCGCGCCGTTGGCAATCACGGAAACAGTTTGAATTTTGTCCGCCAATAACGCGAATCGCCGCGGCAAGGATGGAGAAGAAACTTCCGGGCACGCGCTTTCGCCGGCACTCAGGCATTCGTGTGAATTGACGTCATTCGCGGACAAACATTTCGGGCCAACTTCTGAATTTCCACCACCTCGCGCCTGTGGGAAGCTGCGCCGTGCCGCTCACGCTTCCAGACGAACTGCGCCGCCTGCTCGCGGAAACGCCGGAGCTGCGCCGCGCCTTCCTCGTCGGCGGCTGCGTGCGCGACGCGCTGCTCGGCCTGCCCGTGAAGGACTTCGACCTCGAAGTCTTCGGCGTGAACTATGAGCAGCTCGCGAAGGCGCTCAGAAAATGGGGCCGCACCGATCTCGTCGGCCGCTCGTTCGGCGTCGTGAAGCTCGCCACCGGCAGCGGCATCGCCTACGACTTCAGCATCCCGCGCCGCGACCGCAAGGTCGGCCCCGGCCACACGGGCTTCCGCATCACGTTCGACGCGGACATCACGCCCGAGGACGCCGCGAGCCGGCGCGACTTCACCGTCAACGCGCTCATGTTCGATCCGCGCGCGGGCACGGTGCTGGATTTTTTTGGCGGACAAAATGATTTGAAGAACCGCGTGCTGCGTCACACGAGCGCGGCGTTTGTCGAAGACCCGCTGCGCGTGCTGCGAGGAATGCAGTTCGCCGCGCGCTTCAACCTCACGCCCGCGCCAGAAACCGTCGCGCTCTGCCGCAGCATCAAATCGAGTTATGCCGAACTCGCCGTCGAGCGCGTGCGCGAGGAATGGTTCAAGTGGGCCGCGAAAAGCGCCGTGCCGTCCATCGGCCTGAAATTTCTCGCCGACACGGAATGGATCGGACACTTCCCCGAAATCGCCGCGCTGCGCGGCGTGCCGCAGGAACCAGAGTGGCATCCCGAAGGCGACGTGTTTGTTCACACGTGCCACTGCTGCGACGCACTCGTGACGCTGCCCGAATGGCGCGCAGCGGACGAGGAGACCCGCATCGTCTGGATGCTTGCTGAACTCGCGCACGATTTCGCCAAGCCGCAATGCACCCACACGGCGGAAAAAGACGGCCGAATGCGCATCATTTCACCCGGCCACGAGGAGGCGGGCGGCCCGCTCGCGGAAAGTTTTCTCTCGCGCATCAACGCGCCCAATGCCATCCGCGCCCGCGTGCCACCGCTTGTCACGAATCACCTCGCGCACTTGCAGACCATCACCGACCGTGGCGTGCGCCGGCTCGCGCGCCGGCTCGCGCCGGAGACCATCGAGAGCCTCTGCGTCATCATCACCGCGGACGCGTTCGGCCGGCCGCCGAAGCCGCGCGAAGTGCCCAAGGGCGCGCGCGCGCTGCTCGCGAAAGCCGCCGAACTCAAGGTGAAGGACGCCGCACCGAAACCCATCCTGCTCGGCCGCCACTTGATCGAACTCGGCATGAAGCCCGGCCCGCAGTTCACGGAAATCCTCGACGCCGCTTTCGAGGCACAGCTCGAAGGAAAGTTCGCCGACCTCGACGGCGCGAAGGCGTGGCTTAATGAATTGAAGTAAGACCTCGCGAGACGGCTACCCACTTTTGCGCAAGACCGTGTCCCGCTGCGCCCACGCCTCGTCTGCTTTCGGAAAATCCAGGTTGTAGTGCAAGCCGCGGCTTTCGGGTCGTTGCAGCGCGCAGGTCACGATGAGTTCGGCGACGGTCGCGATGTTGCGCAGTTCCAGCAGGTCGCTCGTCACGATGAAATCCCAGTAGTATTGCTGGATTTCCTCCTGCAAATTCGCGATGCGCGCGCGGGCGCGCTGGAGCCGCTTGGTCGTGCGCACGATGCCCACGTAGTCCCACATCAGCCGGCGGATCTCGTCCCAGTTGTGCGAGACGACGACGAGCTCGTCCGCGTTCGTCGCCTTGCCGGACTGCCACGGCGGGAGCGTGCCGCTCGCGGGCGCGGGGGAATGCTGCAAAACTTTTTCCGCCGCGCGGTGCGCGCACACGAGCGCCTCGAGCAGCGAATTGCTCGCGAGCCGGTTCGCGCCGTGCAGGCCGGTGCATGCGACTTCGCCGACGGCATAAAGCCCCGCGATCTCCGTCTCGCCGTCCACGTTCGTGATGACGCCGCCGCACTGGTAATGCGCCGCCGGCACGACGGGGATGGGTTCCTTCGTCATGTCCACGCCGTAGTTCAGGCAGGTCTGGTAGATGTTCGGGAAGCGCTCGATGAGGAATCGCGCGGGCTTGTGCGTGATGTCGAGCAGCACGCAGTCCGCGCCGGTGCGCTTCATCTCCGCGTCAATCGCACGCGCCACCACGTCGCGCGGCGCGAGCGATTTGAGCGGATGATACTTGTTCATGAACTCGACGCCGTCGGGCGTCTTGAGCACGCCGCCTTCGCCGCGCACGGCTTCCGAAATCAAAAACGACTTCGCCTTGGGATGATACAGGCACGTCGGATGAAACTGGATGAACTCCATGTTCGACACCGGCGCGCCGGCGCGGAACGCCATCGCCACCCCGTCGCCGGTCGCGATGTCGGGATTCGTCGTGTAGAGGTAAACCTTGCCGCAGCCGCCGGTCGCGAGCACGACGGTGCTCGCCGCGAAGGTCTCCACCGCGCCGGTGCGGCGGTCGAGCACGTAGGCGCCGACCATGCGGTTTTCACCGACGTAGCCGAGCTTCTGCGTCGTGATGAGGTCAATCGCAAAGTGGTTCTCGAAGACCTTGATGTTCGGCTGCGCGGCGACGGCGGCGAGCAAGGCGCGCTCGATCTCGCGGCCCGTCACGTCCTTCGCATGTAAAATCCTCCGCTTCGAGTGGCCGCCCTCCTTGCCAAGGTCCAGCTCGTGCTTGCCGCCGGCGCCGTTGGCCTCGCGCTCGGAAAACTTCATGCCCAGCTCGATGAGTTCCTGGATGCGCGCCGGGCCTTCCTCGATGATGGTGCGCACGACCGGCTCGCGGCACAGGCCCGCGCCGGCCACGAGCGTGTCGCGCACGTGCGACTCGAAGGAGTCCTCCTTGCTCGTGACGGCGGCGATGCCGCCCTGCGCGTAGTTGGTGTTCGACTCGGCGCGGTGCTTCTTGGTGACGATGGCGACGCGCCCGCGCGGCGCGACCTTGAGCGCGAAGGTCAGCCCCGCAATGCCGCTGCCGAGGATGAGGAAGTCGAATTGGCGCGTGGCCGGCTGCATGTGGCACCCATTGAACCTTTCCGCGAACGGCGCGAAAAGTCCAAAGTCCACGCCAAGACCGAATTGCGCGTTTAACTTTTCTGAAAACTGTCTGAGTCCCGGAGGGACGTTGTGAAAGTAGCCCGGCGTTTCAACGCCGGGCCATCGTGCGTTGCAAGACGAGTCCCGAAGGGACGACTGAAGACAATCTTGTTCATTCTCAGCCGTCCCTGCGGGACTTGGTTCGCCGTGATTTCAACCCGGCGTTGAAACGCCGGGCTATTCTCGCGGTGTCCCTCGGGGACTGAACGGATGTTTGCCGGAAGACACAACATGCTCGCGGCATCTGCACGTTTTTCCCTTCGCCGCCGCCGCCGCTTCGCCTACAGTCTCGCGCCTGAGCCAAGCCGATGAGCGCCCCTCACTCGCATCTCAAAGACCTCGATTACTCGGTCGTGCAGCAGTGCATGCACTGCGGCCTGTGCCTGCCCACGTGCCCGACCTATGACGCCACCAAGCTCGAACGCAATTCGCCGCGCGGCCGCATCTCGCTCATGCGCGCCATCGCCGACGGACGCCTCGAAGCCACCGCGGCCTTCGCCGACGAGATGTATTTCTGCCTCGGCTGCCTCGCGTGCATGACGGCCTGCCCCGCCGGGGTGAACTACGCCGAGCTGTTCGAGCACGCGCGCGCCGAGGCCGAGCAGAGTGGCGCGCTGGACAACCCGAAGCGCAGCGCCATCCGCGCCTTCACGCTGCGCTGGCTGTTCATGGACTTGAACCGGCTGCAACTGCTCGGGTTCGCGATGCGGCTCTACCAGAAGCTCGGCCTGCAAACCGCGCTGCGCCGCAGCGGCATCCTGAAGCTTCTCCCGCAACGCCTGCGCGAAATGGAGGCGATGACGCCGACGATCCAGGACCAGTTCTCCGCCGAACTCATCGCGCCCGTGACGCCGGCGGTCGGTGAGAAAAAATACCGCGTCGCGCTGCTCACCGGCTGCGCGCAGGACTTGATCTTCAGTGACGTGAACCGTGACACCGCCGAGGTGCTCGCGCGCAACGGCTGCGAAGTCATCACGCCCGCGGAGCAAAGCTGCTGCGGTTCGCTGCACGCGCACAACGGCGAATGGGAACTGGCGCAGCGCCTCGCGCGGCGGAACATCGAGCAATTCCCGCCGGAACAGTTCGACGCCATCATCACGAACGCCGGCGGCTGCGGCTCGCATTTGAAGCATTATGCAAAGCTGCTTGAAGGCGAGCCCGCTTACGAAAAACGCGCGCACGAGTGGGACGCGAAGGTGAGGGACATCCACGAGTGGCTGCTCCAAATCGGCATCACGCCGCCGCCCGCGAACCAGCCTGCGCAGCGCGTGACGTATCACGAAAGCTGTCATCTCTGCCACGGGCAGAAAATCACGACCCAGCCGCGCGCGTTGTTGAAGGCGATTCCCGGCGTGAAACTTGTGGAATTGCCCGAAAGCAATTGGTGCTGCGGCAGCGCGGGCATCTACAACATCACGCAGCCAGAGATGGCAAACGAACTCCTCGACCGCAAGATGCGGCACATCAAGACGACGCACGCCGAAGTCGTCGCGACGGGGAATCCCGGCTGCCTGTTGCAAATCGTGAACGGCGCGGCGAAGGAGAATTTGCCGTTGCGCGTGGCGCATCCGGTCACGCTGCTGGCGGAGGCGTATCGGCGGGAGAAGTAGCGACGAAGCAGCCGGGCGATTTCAGAATGTTCCCGCCGGGCCGACCTTCTTTGTCGCGACGTGGCCGTCAAAGAAGAGATAGTTGCGCACATCACCATGCGAAGGAATCCGCGGCAACTGGGACATCCACGTATTCGCCGGGTTGTTAATGGCAATCTGATCCGTGTCGCAAAGCGAGTAAATGTCCGAGAGTGGGCCGAAACCTGTCAGATCTTCGACGCGACCGGGTGGGTATGACGGGCTGCCGTTGGCGTTCACCGGGTAACCCCAAGGCGACTGGGGCAGGGTGATGGATGTGTTGAGAATTTTTCCCGCCTGAGTGTCAACGTAGTCAACCCGTGTGCTCGAGGGCATGTTGGGAGCCATGCGCGACCAACCCGGACAAAGCAGGAGCATGTTCGTCTGGTAGGCGGCTTTGGGAGCAGGCTGACCAAGGTAGGAAACGATGTAGAAGCTGATTTCATTGATCGAACCCGAATTGTATTCAGGCGGCTGGCCGCCCCACATCGGCCCCGGCAAACGGCTGTTGTTATCATCCAGATAGAGTGCCAGCGCAATGCCCACCTGACGGAGATTTGACTGGCATTTGGCCTGCACGGCCTTCTGCTTCGCGCTCGCGAGCGCGGGCAGGAGCAGCGATGCAAGGATTGCGATGATGGCGATAACCACAAGCAATTCAATCAGCGTGAAAGCTCGATGAAACGGGCGTCGCGACCGGGGCGAACAGGCCTCGCCCACCGTCGTGAACATGTCAGAAATGCGCATACCTCCATCTTAACGTTCAGAGCGAGGCGTGCATTCACACAGATTGGCTGCCTTTTTTGCTTGGGCAACCGGGCGGTTTCAGGTTGCATGACCCGGCCTTGAGCATGAACGCAACGGAACTCAAGCAAGCCCTCGCCACCGCCACCGCCGCCGCGCGCGACGCGGGCGGATTGATGCGCAAAAATCTCCTGCGCGCGAAAAACATCAACGCTGCGACGCAGCACGACATCAAGCTGGAGCTGGACGTGCGCTGCCAGAAACTCATCGAGCGCGCGTTGCGCCGCGACTGGCCGGACATCGCCGTGCTGGGCGAGGAAGGCGTGCTCGGCGACCAAACCGCGCCGCGCCGCTGGGTCGTGGACCCGATTGATGGCACGGTCAACTTTACCTACGGCATCCCGCACGCGTGCGTCTCGATTGCGTTGCAAGAGAGGCAAGAGGCGATGGGCAATGGGCGAGAGTTTAAGACGGTTCTCGGCGTCGTCCATGACCCGTTCATGGATGAACTGTTCACCGCCACGCGCGGCGGGCCGGCGCGGTTGAATGGGCGCGTGATTCGTGTCAGCTCGCGGCGCAAGCTGGGGGAAGCGATCATCTCGATGGGCTTCGCAAAGAATCGCGCGACGCTCGATCGCGGGCTGCCGTTCTTCAACCGCGTCATCCATCGCGTGCGCAAAATCCGCATGATGGGCGCGGCGGCGCTCGGCCTGTGCTACGTGGCTTGCGGACGCTTCGACGCGTATCTGGAAAACGGCATCAAGCTCTGGGACATCGCGGCGGGCGGGCTGATCGTCGAGCGCGCGGGCGGGGACTTCGACCATCAGCCGATCACGGGCGCGCACAGCTACGAGATGTGCGCGAACAACGGGTTGATCGGAAAGAAACTTCGTGCGTTGCAGCGCACTTAGCGCGACGCGCCACTCACGCGAATGAACTCGCGGAAAATCTTCGCGAACTTCGGCCAGCGGTCGTAGAGCCGCTCGGGGTGAAACTGCACGGAGACGAGAAACGGCAGCTTCGCCACGTCCTTCAATTCCATCGCCTCGATCACGCCGTCGCTACTCGACGCCGTGACGCGCAGCGCGTCAGCGACCTTTTCAATGGCTTGATGATGCGTGCTGTTGACGCCGCTCTTCGTCTCGCCGAGCAGCGCGGCGAGACGCGAGTCAGGCGCGACGGTGATGTCGTGCACCGGCTCCATCTTGCGGTCCATCTGCTTGTGTTTGAGCGCGCCGGGCAACTGCGTCGGGATGTCCACGATGAGTGTGCCGCCGAGCGCGACGTTGAGCACCTGATGCCCACGGCAGATGCAGAGCATCGGCTTGCGCTGGCGAAAGACTTCCTCGATGAGAGCGAATTCAACCGCGTCCCGCTCCGGCTCGGTTTCCTTGATCGTGGCCGCGAGGTTCGGCGCGAGGTTCGGCGCGTAATGTTTCGCCTCGATGTCCTCGCCGCCGGTGAGCAGCACGCCGTCGGCGCGGCGCACGCAGTCGGCCACCTGCTCGCGCGTCGCGGTGACGGGCAGCACGAGCGGCAGCCCGCCGGCGTCCGTGATGGCCTGCGTGTAGCGGTTGGAAAGGCTGATGGAAGAGTCGGCAAACTCCGCGCCCTGCTTCTGCTGGCACGGCGTGACGAGGATCAAGGGCGAGGGCATGGAGAAGTTTTGGTCAATCCAGCTTCGTGCCGGGGAAGCGTTCAAGAATCGTCCGCCGGATGCGCGCGATTTCCTGCGGCGTCTGCTTGCGGCGCTGCATACGCCGCTGCACCGCGTCGAGCAGTTCGAGCCAGTCCTCCAGTGGCGGATTCTCCAGCGGTTCCCATTTTTCGAAGCGGTAGGTCTGCTGGTAAAACAGCCACTGGCCGCCATAGCGGCGCGCGACGATGTTGAGCTTTGCGCCCAGCTCGGTCCGGCGTTTCCAACCCACTTCACCTTTGACAGCCATGGGAAATAATCAACCGCGATTCACTCCGGCAAATCCACGCCCGCGACGGCCATCGCGGCGATGCCCTCCTCGCGGCCGATGAAGCCGAGGTGCTCGTTCGTCGTGGCCTTCACGCCGACCTTCGCGGGCGCGATGCCGAGCGCGGCGGCGATGTTCGCCTTCATCGCCTTCATGTGCGGCATGAGTTTGGGCTGCTGCGCGATGACCGAGGCGTCCACGTTCACGATGCGGCCCTTCCGCAAGCCAACCTGCCGCGCGGCTTCTTCGAGAAAAATTTTGCTCGGCGCGCCCTTCCAGCGCGGATCGGTGTTGGGGAAAAACTGCCCAATGTCGCCCTCGCCGATGGCGCCGAGCACCGCATCGCACACGGCGTGCATGAGCGCGTCGGCATCCGAGTGGCCGTCGAGGCCCTTCGTATGCGGAATCTCGACACCGCCGAGCACGAGCTTGCGGCCCGCGGCGAGCTGGTGGACATCGTATCCGATTCCGACATGAATCATGCGCGCCAGTGTAGCGGCGCGGTCGTTTGCGGTGCAATGAACTTTACTTCGCCGGAGGCTGGAACCATTCTCGCCGCGAGATTTCCATGACGACATCATTTTCAAAAGCTCCGACCACGAACCCGTTCAAGCAGGCGCTGCGCGAGGGCAAGGTGCAGATCGGCCTCTGGGCGAGCCTGTGCAGCAACGTCGCCACCGAGGTCACCGCCGGCGCGGGCTTTGACTGGCTGCTGCTCGACACCGAGCACGCGCCGAACGAGCTGCCGACGATCTTCAGCCAGCTCCAGGCGATGACCGGCGGCACCGCCGCGCCCGTGTTGCGACCCGGGTGGAACGACACCGTGCTCATCAAGCGCTTCCTCGATGTCGGCGTGCAGAACCTGCTGATCCCCTACGTGCAAACCGCGGCCGAGGCGAAGGCCGCCGTCGCCGCGACGCGTTACCCGCCGCACGGCATTCGCGGTGTGGCCTCGATCCACCGCGCGAACAAGTGGGCGCGCGACAAGACTTATTTCCAGCGCGCGAACGACGACATGTGCGTGCTCGTGCAATTGGAAACCACGACCGCGTTGCAGAACCTCGATGAGATCGCCGCCGTGCCGGGCGTGGACGGTCTCTTCATCGGGCCGAGCGATCTTGCGGCGTCCCTCGGCCACCTCGGCAACAACGCGCATGCCGAGGTTCGTTCAACCATCGAAAGCGCCATCAAGCATATCCGCGAGTCGGGCAAGGCCGCGGGCATTCTCGCCCCGCTCGAAGCCGACGCGCGGCACTGGCTGAAGGTTGGCGCGACGTTTGTCGCCGTCGGCAGCGACTTGAATCTCCTCGCACGACAGAGCGAACAACTTGCGGCACGATTCAAGGCGCCAGCACAGGCGCAGGCGGGTTGAGCGCGGCATGAATTTTTCCGCAGAACTTCTTAGCCGCCAGTGTGCCGCCATCCTGCGCGCGTGGGGCGTGCCCGAAGAACACGTCGAAGCCACGACGCACGTGCTCATCACATCAAACCTGCGCGGCGTGGACTCGCACGGCATCTCGATGCTCACGCTCTACGACGAATTCCGCCGCAAGGCCAAACTGACGCTCGATGCGAAGCCGCGCGTCGTGCGCGAATCGCCCGTCACCGCACTGATTGATGCCGACGGCGGCCTCGGCCACCTGCCCGGATTAAAGGCGATGGAACTCGCCATCGCGAAGTGCGCGGCTACCGGTGTCGGCATCGTGGGCGTGCGTAACTCGAATCATTACGGCGCGTCCGGCGTTTATGCGTTGATGGCGCCGGAGCGCGGCTTCATCGGTGCGGCGATGACCGCGACGTGGCGGCCGGGCATCGTGCCGACGTTCGGCGCGGAGGCGATGCTCGGCACGAACCCGATTGCCTTCGCCGCGCCGGCGAAAAAACATCCGCCCTTCTGCCTCGACATGGCAACCAGCACGGTGGCGCTCAACAAGATCAAACTCGCTGCGTTGCACGGCAAATCAATCGCGCCGGGCTGGGCGCTCGACGACAAAGGCCGCACCGTCACCGATGCGCGCGAGGCGATGAAGCATGTGCTCATAACGCCGCTCGGCGGCACGCCCGAACTCAGCAGCTACAAGGGCTACGGCCTCGCGACTATGGTGGAGATTCTTTGCACAACACTCACTGGCGCGCTCGTCGCCGCGATTCGCAACGAGCGGCAGCCGGACGCGCCGCGCCACAACGTCGGGCACTTCTGCCTCGCGATTGACCCGAAGTCCTTCCGCGACGAGGGCGAGTTCGAGCGCGACATGGATGAGTTGATCGAAGCACTCCACAACACTAGGCGCGCCGACCCGAACCAGCCCGTGCTCGTCGCCGGCGACCCGGAGCAGGCGTGCTTCGCGAAACGCAGCAAGGAAGGCATTCCCGTCAGCGATGAGTTGAAGGCGACACTGCGAAAGCTGGCGGACGGGTGCGGCGCGGAGTGGGAGTTGGAATGAATGTTAGGTCTGGCATGGCTATTTTGTCGTCAGAAGCAGGAATCACTACCACAAATCAGACCCAAAAGCCGCGTAGTCAATTAGACAATCAACAGCCAAAAACAGGCATGGAATAAGAAAGATGAACGTGATGATTTTTGGAATCACGCACACTCGCGGACAACGGATAAAAGCCCAAGCGCTGACAATTCCAGCCAAGATTGTCACCACCGTGCCAGGCAGTGCCACGTAGGAACCAATCGCAAAGGCAGGAACTGCAATTCCGTCTAGGACGAACATTGTGAAGCTTAGACTGGCATAACCCCAACCAGTCTCCCGCTTAGATGCCGTCTCAGATTTGCTTGCCGGAGTCATTGTGCGTTCATTTCAATTCCCTGCGGCCACATGTCCTGCGGCTCCCAGCCGAGCAGTTGCTTCGTCGGCGCGAGGTCGAAGCGCGGCAGGTTCACCGGCTTGCTCGTCGCGTAAAGGATGGCGAAGCGTTCCTTCATCGGCGCCTTCACCGCGGCGGCGAAGAAACGTCCCGCGTCGCCGGGACTGAGATACACGTCCTTCGCCCAGTCGGTGTCCGCGATCTCCGCAATGTGCGCGGCGTCGCGCGGCACCCATCCAAGCCGCACGGCGATGACCTCGATGCCGTGCGTCTCCGCGTAACCCTGCCCGATGGCCTCGGCGAAAACTTTCGTCGCCGCATACCAGTAGCGCGGCGTGACCGGCTCGCGCGGCCCGATGGGCGCGGTCTGCCGCATGCGCTGCCACCAGTTCACCTGACCGCTGCTGGCGAGAACGATCCGCTTCACGCCCGCGAGCCGCGCCGCTTCGAGCACATGATGCAGGCCGATGATGTTCGGCGGGAGAAGCTGCGTGAGGAAATCCGCGTCATCCGGCGTGGCCGCGAGATGGATCACCGCGGAAACTCCCTGCGCCGCGCGCTTCAACGCCTCCGCGTCCGTGATGTCGCCGACGATGAAATCCTTCGTGCCCGGCGTCGGCGCGCGGTCGAATCCACGCACCGCGTGGCCGTGCGCCACGAGTTCCGCCACCGCCGAGCGGCCGACGCGGCCGGCGGAACCCGTCACGAGCACGTGCAATTTGTCCTTCGCCATGGCGCATTGTAGCGGCGGTCCGTGACCGTCGCACTCTGAATTCGTTTCATTTCGCAACAGAATGGCGGCGGTCACCGACCACCGCTACAGCGCGCAGACGCCGCTTCCTTCATCCGCCGGTCAATGCTTCAATCGCCGCATGAAGCTCGACGAACTTTTCACCGCATCGCCCGAAATCTGCCGCATTCGCTCAAAAGCACCCGGCCCCGCGGGCAAGCTGCCGCTCGACGCCAACATGCTGCTCAACCGCCCGAGCGGTGATCTCTTCGGCCTCACGCAAAACGTCGGCATGGGCTGGAATCCCGATGAATTGCGCGGCAAACAATATCTCATCATCAGCACGCAAGGCGGCTTGCGCGCTCCGGATGGACGCCCCATCGCGCTCGGTTATCACACGGGCCATTGGGAAATCGGCCTGCTCGTTCACGCCGCGGCGGAGGAGTTGCGGAAGTTGAAATCCGTTCCCTTCGCCGCGTATTGCTCCGACCCGTGCGACGGGCGCACGCAGGGAACGGTCGGCATGTTCGACTCGCTGCCGTATCGCAACGACGCCGCGCAGATTTTCCGCCGGCTCATCCGCTCGCTGCCGACGCGCGCGGGCGTGCTCGGCATCGCGACGTGCGACAAGGGCATGCCCGCGATGATGATGGCGCTCGCCGCGATGCGCGACCTGCCGTGTGTGCTCGTGCCCGGCGGCGTCACGCTGCCGCCGACGAACGGCGAGGACGCCGGCGCGGTGCAGACGCTCGGCGCGCGGTTTTCACACGGGATGATTTCGCTCGAACAGGCCGCGGAACTCGGCTGCCGCGCGTGCGGTTCGCCCGGCGGCGGCTGTCAATTTTTGGGAACTGCCGCGACGTCGCAAGTCGTCGGTGAAGCGCTCGGACTCTCGCTGCCACACTCCGCGCTCGCGCCGTCCGGTGAACCGGTCTGGACCGATCTCGCGGTGCAATCGGCGCGCGCGCTGGTCGAATTGGAGCGACGCGGCCTCAAGTCGCGCGACATGCTCACGGACGCGAGCATCCGCAACGCGATGGTCGTGCACGCAGCGTTCGGCGGCTCGACGAATCTGCTGCTGCACATCCCCGCCATCGCGCATGCCGCGAAGCTGCGCCGTCCGACGGTCGAGGACTGGATTGCCGTGAACCGCAAAGTTCCGCGCCTTGTGAGCGTGCTGCCGAATGGCCCGGTTTACCACCCGACCGTGCGCGTGTTCCTCGCGGGCGGCGTGCCGGAGGTGATGCTGCACCTGCGCCGGCTCGGCTTGCTCGAACTCGGCGCGCTCACCGCGAGCGGTTCCACTTTGGGCGAAGTGCTCGACGCGTGGGAAAAATCCGAGCGGCGCGCGAAGTTCCGTGAAATTCTCCGCTTGCAGGACGGCGTTGAACCCGATGACGTCATCATGTCACCCGAGCAGGCGAAGGCGCGCGGGCTGACGAGCACGGTGGCCTTTCCGCGAGGGAACATTGCGCCCGAAGGTGCGGTCATCA
This sequence comes from uncultured Verrucomicrobiota bacterium, assembly GCA_964589935.1. GTDB lineage: Bacteria > Verrucomicrobiota > Verrucomicrobiia > Limisphaerales > VHCN01 > VHCN01. Next base: position 71,759 of record CAZPVD010000015.1, read on the forward strand.
AGGCCACGGCGATTGACGCGAGCGTGGTGGACGCCGACGGCGTGTATCGCAAGGAAGGCCCGGCGCGCGTCTTCACGAGCGAGCACGCGGCCATCGCGGCGACGAAACGCGGTGACATCAAGGCCGGCGACGTGCTCATGCTCTGCAGCGTCGGCCCGATGGGCACCGGCATGGAGGAAACGTATCAGCTCACCGGCGCGCTCAAGCACCTGCCGTTCGGCAAGCACGTCGCGCTGGTGACGGACGCGCGCTTCAGCGGCGTCTCGACGGGCGCATGCATCGGCCACGTCGGCCCCGAGGCGCTCGCGGGCGGACCGATCGGCAAACTGCGCGATGGCGACGTGTTGCGCATCGTCGTGGATCGGAACAAACTCGACGCGAGCGTGGACTTCATCGGCGAAGGCGGACGGAAGTTTTCCGCCGAGGAAGGCGCGAAGATTCTCGCCGCCCGCGCGCCGCGCGAAGACTTGAAGCCGCATCCTCAACTGCCCGACGACACGCGCCTCTGGGCCGCGCTGCAAGCCGCCAGCGGCGGCACGTGGGGCGGGTGCGTGTTTGACGTGGAGGCGATTGTTGGAGCGCTCGAAGCCGGCAATTGCGCTCAATCAAAATCCGAGCAGCTCATGAAGTAGTGGCAGCGCGGGCAGCGGAGCTTGCACTTTTCGTTGTGCAGTTCGTGGCCGCAGCGCGGGCACCAGCGCCAGTGTTCGCCCGCGCCGTCGCCGTCAAGCGGGCACGCCGCGGCGGTCTCATCGGCTGAAGCGGAGCGGCGGGGATTTTCTTCGGCGGGCACGGAATGGTTTTAGCGCGCCGCCGCGCGGCGGCAAGGATTCTTCGTCGAAAGTGGCTCGCCAGCGCGCGCGGCTTGTGGCAGCGTGCCCACGATTTCCGCCATGCTGCGACGATTTGAGCACAGCCAGGTCTATCACCCGACGCGCGAGATGGAGTATGAGCCGTCGTTCGTGGGGCGTCCGTGGGAGGACGCGTGGCTCACGACCCCGGACGGCCTGCGGCTGCATGGCTGGTTCTTCAAGGCGGAGGAAACTTCGCCGCGCCGGCGCTTCGCGGTGCTGTTCTGCCACGGCAACGGCGGCAACATCTCGTCGCGGCCCGGCTACTACAAGGCGATCTGCGAAACCGGCGTGAACCTGCTCACGTTCGACTACCGCGGCTACGGCAAGAGCGAGGGCCGCACGGATGAGCACGGCACCTACGCGGACGCGATGACCGCCCTCGCGTGGCTGCAAGGCCGCGGTTTCGCGCCGTCGCGCATCATCGCGTGGGGCGAGTCGCTCGGCGGCGGCGTCGCGAGCGAGATCGCCGCGCGCGTGCCGGTCGCGGGCCTCGCGTTGCAGAGCACGTTCACGAGCATTCCCGACCTCGGCACGGAGGTTTTTCCGTGGCTGCCGGTGCGGTTGATCGGCCGCATCCAATATGACACGCGCAGCCGCCTGCCGCGCATCACGTGTCCCGTGCTCGTGATGCACAGCCGCGGCGATGAGACGATTGGGTTTCACCACGGCGAGCGGAACTTCGCCGCGGCACGCGAGCCGAAGTTGTTCTGGGAAATCGGCGGCAGCCACATTGGAGCGCTTGAAGCGGATCGTCCGAAGTTCGTTGAAGGCTGCGAGAAGTTCATGCAACTCGTCGAGCAGCATGTGAACTCCCGCGCATGAAAACCGCGCTCTCCCAACTCGCGCAACGCACCGGGGCCCCGCCGATTTCGTGGCCGATGGAACTGCGCCTCACGAGGCCCTAGCTTGTTTCGCCCCGCCGGGATTCAAGGACAGCGCGGAGATTTCGCTTTGGCCGCGCGCGGCTTTGGTGTTCAAATCCCCGCATCATGAGTGCGACGCATCCGATGACGACGACGGCGTTTGAACTCCACGGCTTTCGCGTGGTGAAATCCTTCGGCGTGGTGCGCGGCATCATCGTGCGCTCGCGCTCGGTCGTGGGCAACATCGGCGCGAGCATCCAGGCGATCTTCGGCGGCAACATCACGCTCTACACCTCGCTGTGCGAGAAGGCCCGCGAGGACGCCTTCAACCTCATGCTCACGCACGGTGCGCAGCTCGGCGCCAACGCCATCATCGGCGTGCGCTACGACGCGACAGAAATCGCGCCGGGCATCACGGAAGTCCTGTGCTACGGCACCGCGGTGACGGTCGAGGCGGAGGCGCGTTGAGCAATTGAACCGTTCTCCGCGGGTTCAACGATTCAACCATTCAACGGCTTAACGAACAGTGGCACGTCACAGCAAATGGGCGAAGGTGAAGACCTTCAAGGGCGCGATTGACGCGAAGCGCGGCAAGATTTTCTCGAAACTCGCGCGTGAAATCATGGTCGCGGCCAAGCTTGGCGGCGGCGATCCCGTGACGAACGCGCGGCTGCGCATGGTGCTGCTGCGCTCGCGCGCGGCCAGCATGCCGAACGACAACATCGAGCGCGCCATCAAGAAGGGCACGGGCGACACGAGCGGCGTAAGCTTCGCGGATTTGACCTACGAAATTTTTGCGCCGCACGGTGTGGCGCTGCTCGTCGAGCTGACAACAGACAACCGCAACCGCACCGCGGCGGAAATCCGCAGCCTCGTGACCAAGGCCGGCGGCAACATCGCCGCGGCGGGCGCCGTTTCACGCCTGTTTCACCGCAAGGGGCAGCTCATCGTTCCGCGCGAGGCGGCCAACGAGGACGAGCTGATGGGCGGCGCGCTCGACGCGGGCGCGGAGGACTTCAAGGCCGAGCCGGAGGGGTTTGAAATCATCACCGACCCGGCGCATTTCGAGGCGGTTCACCAGGCCGTCGAGGCGCGCGGCATCAAGTGCGCGGCGGCGCAGGTGACGGAGCTGCCGGAACTGACCGTGCCCGTGAGCGGCGCGGCGGCCGAGGCCGTGAGCCGGCTCATCGAGGAAATCGAGGACCACGACGACGTGAAGGAAGTCTTCCACAACGCGGAGTTCGCGGACTGATGCGCGAATGAGTTCCATGTCCCACAATCCCGAACCGCGTCTCACGCTGCCACAGCGCCTGTTGAGCTGGCTGGCCGACGCTGTGCATGATTATCCGCGGATGTTTTTCTATCCGCAGATGCTTTTGTTCCTCGTGTGCGTGTTGTTCACGGTGAACAAGCTGGAGTTTGACACGAGCCGCGACGACCTCGTGGGCGCGGACAAGCTCTACCACCGCAACTACCTCAAGTATCGCAAGGAATTCCCAAGCCAGGACGACCTCGTCGTGGTGATCGAGAGTGACCAGCCGCTGAAGAACCGGCGCTTCGTCGAGCGGCTCGGCGCGCGGCTCGAAGCGGAGAAGGACCTCTTCACCGACGTGTTCTACAAAGGCGATCTCAAGATGATGGGGGCAAAGGCGCTGCTGTTCGTGCCGGAACCGGACTTGCGCGAACTGCGCGACCGGCTGCACGACTACAAGCCGTTCATCGAGAATTTCTCGAAGGCGACGAACCTCGCGTCGTTGTTCCAGCTTATCAACACGCAGTTCCGCACGGCAAAACGCGAGGAAAACGAGGAGAATAAATCGCTCGTAAAGGCGATCCCGGCGCTCGAACGCATCGTGGCCGAGGCGAGCGACAGCCTCGCGCGACCCGGCACGCCGCCGTCGCCGGGATTGACCGCGCTCTTCGGCGACGGACAGGAAGCCGAGCAGGAGCTTTATATCACGTATGCCTCAGGACGCATCTATCTCGTGACCGCGCGCGCGCGCGCCGAGAACCTGAATGACGACGCCATCGAGCGCCTGCGCGAACTTGTGCGCGAGACGCAGATGGAAGTGCAGGGGTTGAACATCGGCATCACGGGCGAGCCGGTGCTCGAGCACGATGAAATGGCGCAGTCACAGGCAGACACCGCGCTCGCGACGGTTGTCTCGCTCGTGCTCTCGGCGCTGATTTTCATTTACGGCTACCAGCAGACCGGGCGGCCCATCAAGGCGACGTTCTGCCTCATCATCGGCCTCGGCTTCACGGTGGGTTACACGACGCTCGTGGTGGGGCACCTGAACATTCTCACAATCACGTTCGCGCCGATGCTCATCGGGCTGGCGATTGATTTCGGCGTGCATCTCGTCACGCGCTACGAGGAGGAGCTGCGGCACGGGCGGACGAAGCAGGAGGCCTTGCGCAAGGCAATTGTGTTCACCGGGCTGGGCGTGTTCACGGGCTGCCTCACGACGGCGGGGGCGTTCTTCGCGATGGGCATCACGAACTTCAAGGGCATCCAGGAAATGGGCATCATCGCCGGCGGCGGCCTGCTCATCTGCCTCGTGCCGATGATGACGATGCTGCCGGTGCTGTTGTTGCGCGGCCGGCAGAACGTGATAGACCACGCCGCAAAGTCCGGGGAGGAAAAGCGCGCGCGCATCGAGCGCTTCTGGCTGGAGCGGCCGGGCTGGGTCATCGCGCTGACGGCGGCGTTGTGCGCGGTGGCGCTCATGCGCTTTGACCGCGTTCACTTCGATTACAACCTGCTCAACATGCAGGCGGAGGGCGTGCCGGCGGTCGTGTATGAAAAGAAACTCATCAACTCCGCGTCGAACTCGGTGCTGTTCGGCGCGGTGCTGGCGACGAACTTGCAGGAGGCCGTCGCACTCGAAGCGCGCCTCACCAACCTGACAACCGTCGCGAAGGTGCAAAGCATGGCGGGATACCTGTCGGAAAATCCGAAAAGCAAACTCGCGCTCATCCGCGACGTGAAGCGTCTGGTTTCCGACATTCACTTCCTCGAAACGGACACTGCGCCGGTGAACGTGCCGGAACTGAGCCAGATTCTGTTCTCCGTTCAAGGCTACCTCGGCCTGGCTGAAGAAGAAGTCCTCAAGGAAAAGGACGAGGCGCTGGCGAAGCAGTTGCGCTCGCTATGGAACACAATTCAGGAATTGCGCATTCGGATGAACACGACCGCGCGCGCGCAGGCGCCTGAGAAGCTCGCGGCCTTCCAGCAGGCGCTGCTGGATGATTTGCAGAGCACGTTCACCACGATCCGCACGCAGGACGACCGCGCCGGGTTGCGCGTGGAGGATTTGCCGACGCCGCTGCGCAACCGCTTCATCGGCCGCACAGGGCAGTATCTGCTCATGGTCTATCCGAAAAATGATGTGTGGCAGCGCGAGCACCAGAAGGAGTTCGTGGAGGAACTGCGCCGCTCACTCGACCCTCGCAACAGCGGCCACCCGATCATCACGGGCACACCGGTGCAGTTGCTCGAATACACCACGCTTCTCAAACAGAGCTACATCGAGGCCGCGTGGTATTCGCTTGGCGCGATTGCGATCATGGTGTTCATGCACTTCCGGCGGCTGAGTTGCGTCGTTCTCGCGCTGCTGCCGGTCGGCATTGGAACGATCTGGATGGTTGGCTTCATGGGCTGGACGGGCATCCCGTTCAACCCGGCGAACATCATGACGCTGCCGCTCGTCATCGGCATCGGCGTCACGAACGGCATTCACATCCTCAATCGCTTCGCCGAGGAGCAAAACCCAAGCATTTTCGCCCGCTCAACCGGCAAGGCGGTGCTCGTCTCCGCTCTGACGACGATTGCGGGCTTCGGCAGCCTCATTCTGGCCAAGCATCAAGGCATCGTGAGCCTCGGCTACGTGATGGCGGTGGGCACGGCCACGTGCATGATCGCCGGGCTGACGTTTTTGCCGGCGTTGCTGAATTTGCTGATTCGTTGCGGTTGGAAGCTGAAATAAGGAGACCCAGCGGAGATAATGCACTATCCCCGCTGGGTCGGGAGGAACCGAGGTAAGAACCTCAATCAACTGCGGCGAACATAGTCACGGCCAGAGGTAAAGTCAAATGTTTAAGTGATGCACCACTTCAGACGCCAATGGAAGGGCTTACGCCGTCCGTTAACGGTTGCGCTAGAGGCTCGCTTCTCGCTCCCTCAAGCCCGATTTCGTGATGATTCGATGTGTTTTGGGCGATTGTTTTCAGGCGCGATGCTTGACGCTCTGGCGCGCTGTCCGCATCCTGCGCGCGTGAATTTAGCCGCCGGGCGCAGGCTCCCAGCTCCGGGCCTGTGGCTTCTGGTTCTGAGCCTCCTCGCGTGTCCGTCCCTTCTGACAAGGGGCGCGGAATCGCCTGCGTTCGGGCCGCTGTTTCACCGTTTCCCGTTGACGCTGGCCGACGGCGATCGCGAGGAAGCCCTCGGCCCGCTTTTCTACCGCGAGCGCATGGACACGAGCCGGACGTTCGCCGTGCCGCCGCTGTTTTCCCACACCACCGATCCGGATGTGGACGCGACGGAGACGGACGTGCTCTATCCGCTGCTTTCCTATGACCGCTTCGGCGCGGAATACCGCTTTCACATCCTGCAAGTGTTCAGCTTCTCCGGCGGGCAGACACAAGAGGAGCTGGGAGTGCGCCGCTTCTCGCTCTTCCCCTTTTACTTTCAGCAACGGTCGGCGAAACCCGATGAGAACTACACCGCGCTCGTGCCCATCTACGGGCATCTCAAGGGCCGCCTGCTGCGCGATGAAATTCACTTCCTGCTCTTTCCGCTGTGGTCCGAGACGCGCAAGAAGGACGTCGTCACCGACAACTATCTCTATCCGCTCTTCCACGTGCGCCACGGCGAGCGGCTGCACGGCTGGCAGTTCTGGCCGCTTGTGGGAAACGAGCATCGCGACGCCTTCGTGCGCACAAATTACCTCGGCCTTGAGGAAACCGTCGGCGGGCACGACAAGTTTTTCATGCTCTGGCCGGTCTTCTTCAACGAACGCACCGGTCTCGGCACGACGAACGACGTTCATGAATACGCCATGTGGCCGCTTTTCATCAGCTATCGCTCGCCCGCGCGCGACTCGACCACGTATCTGTGGCCGTTCATCGAAATCACCGACGACCGCGAGAAAAAATACAAGGAAGTTGGCGCGCCGTGGCCCCTCGTCGTCTTTGCGCACGGCGAAGGCAAAACGACGCGCCGCGTATGGCCCTTCTACAGCCATGCGGCAAGCGAGTCGCAGACGAGCGACTTCATCCTCTGGCCCCTGTGGAAACACAACACCGTCCATTCCGATCCGCTCGAACGCGACCGCAAGCGCGTGCTGTTCTTCCTCTACTCGGACATGAACGAGCGCAACACGATGACGGGGGCCGCGGCGCGGCGCGTGGATTTCTGGCCGTTTTTCACCTGGAAACGCGGGCTGGACGGCAACGAGCGTTTGCAAATTCTTGCGCCCATCGAGCCGGTGCTGCCCGTGAACAAGAGCATCGAGCGCAACTGGTCGCCGCTCTGGTCGCTGTGGCGCGCGGAGCACAACGGAACGACCGGCGCGAAAAGCCAGTCGCTGCTCTGGAACCTTTACCGCCGCGACGAAACGCCCGTGTCGAAAAAATGCTCGCTCCTGTTTGGCGTCGTCCAGTATGAATCGTCCGCGGACGGCGCGCGCTGGCGGTGGTTCTGGCTGCCGGGAAAAAGCGCGCCTTCCGCAACGGCGCAACAGGGCAACATCTCTGTGGAATCCGCAAAATGAAACTGCCATTCGCCTCCCGCGACAGCGGCTCATTCCGCGCACCGTGTCCCGCGTTCCGCGCATCCTGAAATGTTTCGCGACATCGGCCAACTCGTCCTCCTGTTCTGGCGCACGCTCGCCGCGCTGCCGCTCACGTGGCGGCAGCGGCACAAGGTCGCCGAGCAGCTCCACGAGATCGGCAACGCCAGCCTGCTGATGGTGTGCATCCTCGCGGCCTTCATTGGCGGCGTGCTTGCGCTGGAGGTCGGCCCGACGATGGTCGAGCGCGGCCTCGCCAACTTTCTCGGCGGCATCATCGGCTTCTCGCTTTGCCGCGAACTCGCGCCGGTGATGATGGCGGTGCTGATTTCGGGCCGCATCGGATCGGCAATGGCGGCGGAAATCGGCTCGATGGCGGTGTATCAGGAAATTGACGCGCTGCGGACGATGAACATCAACCCCATCCATTACCTTGTGCTGCCGCGCATGGTTGCCATTTGCATCGCGCTGCCAATGCTCGTCATCTTCGCCGATCTCGTCGGCTGGTGGGGCGGCGCGCTGGTATGCTCGACGAATCCGCAGATTGCCATCAGCCATCAATCTTATTTCGCGAATCTGCGCGATGTCGTGGAGATCAAGGACATCCTGCACGGCATTTACAAAAGCCTCGTCTTCGCCGTGACCATCGGCATCGTGTCGTGCGCCCAGGGCCTGCGCACCATCGGCGGGCCGCGCGGCATCGGCCGTTCGGTCACGAAGGCCGTCGTCAACTCCATCATCCTCATTCTCATCCTCGACTATTTCGTCACGCACCTGCTGACACAATTTGAGAAATGACCGCCGCGGCAAACAACAATCATTCCAGCGTCCGTCTTGAAGTGCGCGGGCTGCGCAAGCGCTTCGGCAAACAGGAAGTGCTTCACGGCGTGAGCTTCACCGTCGAGCGCGGGGAGATTTTCGTCCTCATGGGGCCGAGTGGCAGCGGCAAGAGCGTGCTTCTCAAACACATCATCGGCCTCGAGGAACCCAACGATGGCGACATCTTCATCGAGGGCCGCAACATCCGCGAGGAAGGCGTGATGGACGCCTTCCGCGTGGCGATGGTGTTCCAGTCCAGCGCGCTGCTGAACTCCCTCTCCGTCGGCGAAAACGTCGGCCTCTATCTTTCCGAACACCGGCTCAAGGAACCGAACGAAATCCGGCGCATCGTGGCCGAAAAACTCGAAGTCGTGGGCTTGAAGGGCACGGAGCAAAAGATGCCGAACGAACTTTCGGGTGGCATGAAGAAACGCGTTGCCCTGGCGCGCGCCCTCGTGATCGAGCCGCAGCTCATCCTTTACGACGAGCCGACCAGCGAGCTGGACCCGCTTATTTCCGTCACCATCGGGCAGGAGATTCTGAACCTGCGCGAGCGCACCGGCGCCACGAGCATCGTCGTCACGCACGACCGGGATCTGGCTTTTGGCATCGCCGACCGCATTGCGCTCATCGCCAACGGCGAGATTTTATTGATCGGCACGCCGCCGGAAGTGCGCAACAGCACGCATCCGCTGGTGCAGCAATTCCTGACCGCGGACTTCAAACCCAAGGCAAAATGAGCCGGCGTTGAAAACTTTTTCTCCCTGCTTCCAGTCAACCTGCTAACATCAAAAACAGTATGCAGACCAGAACCTCCCTCGAAACGCGGCTCGGCATGTTCGTCGCCCTCACCGTCGTGGCCGTCATCGTCATCCTGGAAATGTCCGGCGGGCCTGACATGTTCCGGCGCAGCAAGCATCTGCACGCGCTCTTCAACAACGTCCTCGAACTCAAGCCCGGCGACCAGGTCAAGATGGCCGGTGTGCAGATCGGCAAGGTCGAGAAGATCGGCTTCGAGACCGTCAAGGACAAGGATCGCAACGTCACCAAGGTCAAGGTCACCATGAAGATCAACGCCAACGCCTCGGTCCCCACCGACTCCAAGGCCACGGTCAAGTTTGCGGGCCTTCTCGGGCAGAACTTCGTCTCCGTCAGCATCGGCACGTCGGTGACCCAGCTCGCGGGGGGTGCCTACATTGAAACCGTCGAGCAGACCGACCTCGGCCAGCTCATGGCCAAGCTCGACGACGTGGCCACCGGCATCCAGAACGTCACCAAGAGCTTCAGCGGCGACACCATCCAGAATGTTCTCGGCCCCTTCACCGACTTCATGAAGCAAAACCAGACCAAGCTCTCCGCCACCATCGCCAACATGCAGATCATTTCCGGCGACATCGCCGAGGGCAAGGGCACCGTCGGCAAACTCATCAAGGACGACGCGCTTTACAAGTCCGCCCTTGACGCCACAAAGACACTCAACGACACGGGTGCCGAGGTGCAAAAGGCGCTCGACGACGTCAAGGGCCTCATGGCCGACGCGAAGAAAGCCGCGACCAACGTCAACGGCCTCTTCGACGACGCGCGCCTCGTGGTCAAGGACGTGCAGGACACCGTGAAGGAAGCCAAGCTCACCGTCTCCGACATCAACGCCGGCAAGGGCACCTTCGGCAAACTCGCCAAGGACGAGCAGCTTTACAAAGAAACCACCACCGCGATGACGAACCTGCGCGAGATTCTTGAAAAGGTGAACAAAGGCTACGGCACCGCGGGCAAATTCGTGAACGACGACAGCCTCTTCAAGAACGCGCGCATGACGCTCCAAAAACTCGACAAAGCCACCGAAGGTTTGGAAGACCAAGGCCCGTTGAGCGTGCTCGGCCTCGCCGTGGGCAAACTGTTCTGAGCGCGGCGCGGTGATCCCCGGACACAGCTGCAATGGCTGTGAATAACTTTTTGAAATGGAGGCTTGACTTCTCATGCCCCCTCTGGCAGACCCGCAATCGTTCAAAAGGTAAAAATCTGAAGCAAAGGTAAACTATGACCTCTTCACGAGTCCCGCACCGTCACGAGTCCCGGACAAGGCGGCTATGGCTTGAGGACTTAATCCACACATGCGGCCGGGCCGTGCTGCTCATCGTGCTCGCCTCCCCTTTCTCCCCGGCTGCAAGCGCGCAAGACCCGGTTCCCGCCAGCGTCTATCTCAAGACCTACACCCGCACCGGCCTCAGCGATTCGCAAAGCACCACATGGCAGGACTTCGGAACACAGGGCAATTATTACAGCTTCGCCGATCAGACGATCAACACTTCCTGGGTTTGGGATTACGTCAATGGCGGCACAAATTGCTCGAACCAGAACATGCACAACGAATCGTCTTCCACCGACTCCGGCGGGAACCAGACTGGCCAGACGAGCGATTCCTACTGGGGGTTCGGCACCCTCTGGTCCGCGGCGATCCAGCCGGGGGTGACGACGTGGACGAACGCCTTCAGTTGGGACGGCGACCCCAGCTACAACTTCACCAACATCTGCGTGACGGACACGAACGTGGGGATGCCCGGATTTGCGTGGCAGAAGGCAGGCTTCTCCATCATCGACGGCGCAACCAACATAAACTCTGATGATTTCGGCACCTACACGAACATCTGGACCGCAACGACCACCGAAAACATCACCACCACCGTCGAGCTGTTCACCGGCGGGTATCCCGGCTCGACCGATGCTTGTGTGGCAACTGTCTATGCTTGGGCGTATGATCTGATTGGCAACACCTACATTGATCCCACGCAAATCCAGATCATGGGCACGAACCTGAATGCCGACGGCACCCTGACGATGCAGCTCACGCAAAACAGCTTTTACGATGTGACGCCCGTGTTTCCCACAAACTATTCCAATGTTGTGTTCGGCGTCTGGGCGGATGACCCGCCGTTGATGATCAAAAGGGGCACGAACAACATTGGCGGCACAAACGTGGTCGTGATCGTCGGCGAGCCGATCAACCTGACCCTCGACGGGTTGAGCGGCATGTCGAACATTGTGATCAACTGGACCATGCCGTCGAGCAATGTGATTGTAGGCGGGTATGCGCCAACAGCACAACTTGGCCAGCCGATCCCGTTCACAAATTTCCATACCAGTGACATTTTGTTCTATTTTTACGACAATGCCGGAGGTCCGTTTAACGTGAGATGCGTTGCTTCGGGCACACAGAATGGGTCCTCCGTCAATCTTACAAACTCGACGACGTTTAATGTTCTCAAGCCTTCAGCAAGTTGGCGCGGGACAACTCCAGGCACAATAGGCGTTGGGACCGATTATTGGAAAGACGGCCAGCAGGTGACAAGCACTCATCTTCACTTCGGCCAAGCCAACCCAACTAATACAAATTCAGTAGGCTTTAGGTTTGTTTTAGACAATGTCAATATGAATGGTTGGCAGGGTGCATATAAATTCTTATCGGTTCAAACAGGCACATGGCAAATGAAGTATAATCTAACTAACGGTTTAAGTTATACACTTACTGGAACGGGTCTTGATACGAGCTTTCCTTACAAAGAATTTACACAATCTCCAGACCAAGCCAATGACACGCCAGGGACAGATTCTGTTTTACGATCTTCCCAAGGGAATGTTTATCCTGCTGCTCAATTCAAACTTGATATGACTTGTGAAATGGTTTTGATGTTTCAACCAACGTTTGCCTCGTCAATACCAGTTCCGATTAAATTAGTCCGGTGGAACGGAATAGGCGTTGCTACGAACAATGCGACCGCAACCGGGGTGTGGGGCCTCGCAACGACAAATACAAAGCCAAACATAATCTCCAATGATTTCACGACGAAGACCTTCCCGGTCTGGACAAAATTGATGGACAATTTACAGGTAACCTCAACAAATCAGTGGCAAACACTATATTAAACTAGTCTAGCTTAATGTTGACTGGCAGATTAAACGAACGACTCAGCTTTGATGATTCCGAAAGTTATTGCTTTTGGCTCATTTTGATCACGCTGAGCCTAACTAATTTGGTTGCTCCATGCTTGGTTCAAGCTGATGATAATTGGGGCTTGCCAAGCGATGGAATGGCATTATCAATTGGTTTTGAGAAAGACAAATTCGCCGTTGGCGAGCCAATGATAGCTCTAATTAAAATGAAAAACACTCGAGATCAACCAATAGTTATTTCGGAATCTTCTCAAGTAAAGCAGCTTTTTGAAGTGGTTATTGTCGGTTCACACAAGAACATTGTGCCTACTGCATCAAGGAATAAGCCTGATCAAATTCTTTCGCCAGCATCTTCGAGTCAAATTATTGAAATGGAAGCTGGCGCAGAGAGACGATTTCGGATCCGACTTGATGAAGAGTATGATCTGATTCGAGCCGATACTTACGTCGTTACAGTGTCAAGGTGGTTGCCACGATTTGACGGAGCCGGCAAGACACGGCTCATCTCCGGCAACGCTATCTTCACCATCATAGACGCAAAGAAGTCCAACGACGCCTCAGCCAAGCCCGCTGCATCAAGCCCATCCGCCAAAGCCGCGCCCTCGTTGACCAGCAAGGTGCCCCTCGTCACCAGCCCGAACGTCATGGGCCGCACGGCCACGGGCAATGCCGGCAACACCCTTGCAAGTCCGCCTTCAACCGACATTCCAAATCTCGGCACGCAGTCAGACAGCGCAGGCAAGCCCGGCGCAGCCGCCACGGTCGCCCGCTTCCTCGCCCATCAGGACGCCGACAGCGCGGGCCGCTGGGGCAAGATCGCCGTGCTGCTCATCTTCGTCCTCATCGCCTTCCTCTTCATGCGCCGTTCCACCTAAAGCCCATTCCTCATTCCCCATACCTAGAACCCATAACCTGTTAACCCCATGAGCACCCCCAACGTCGCCGTCGCGTTCCCGTCCGCCGCCAAGACCACCATCACCAACAAGCTCAACGACGCGCAGGCGGCGTTCCCCGTCATCGCCAGCCTCGACAACACCGAGCGCGCCAAGCTGCAGGTCATCGCCGAGGGCCGCGAGCCATACGTGGCCGACGCCTACACGGACGCCGCCGCCAACCCGGACACCGTCCCGCCCGTCATCAACATCGCCGACTGGGGCCTGCTCGAAGAGCAGCACGCCGGGCTGCTGGAAATGGAATCCAAGGTCAAGGGCCTGCTGGACCTGATTCAGGACACCAAGGCGCAGGCCGGCTCACAGCGTTACGAGAACGCGCGCCGCTACTACCGCTATTTGCAGGACAACCTCGACGCGCTGCCCGCCGCCGACCCGATCTACACGCGGCTGGGCCGGCTCTTTGCCGGGCAGGGAAAAAAGGCGAAGCCGGCGCCTCCGGGGCCGTAGGGGATAGGCAATAGGGAATGGAGGCAATAGGGAATGGAGGCAATAGGGAATGGAGGCAATAGGGAATGGAGGCGATGGGGAATGGAGGCGATGGGGAATGGAGGCGATGGGGAATGGAGGCGATGGGGAATG
>CAZPVD010000015.1:85666-90234 GCA_964589935.1 uncultured Verrucomicrobiota bacterium
GGGAATGGAGGCGATGGGGAATGGAGGCGATGGGGAATGGAGGCGATGGGGAATGGAGGCGAAGAGCGAGGCGGGCAAAAAGTGCCTAAAATGGGGTTTTGAGGCGGTTTTAAGGGTTTTGGAGGGGTTCAGTTCACGAAAACGGTGAGTTCACTCACACAAATTGTGAGTCAGTTCACCTTGAACGTGAGTCCACTCACACCACGAATGAGTCAGTTCACGTTTTAGGTGAGTCAACTCACTGAATTGATGAGTCTGCTCACGCCGGAGCCGAGTCAGTTCACCAAAATCATGAGTTCACTCACCTTGCGATGGAGCCAGTTCAAGATTTTAGAGAGTGTGTTCAGGGTTGAGGTGAATTGGGTCACGGCCAAGATGTTCAGTGTTGACGGCCTGCAAGGGCTGGATTCTTCCTGCCAGGTTTCAGCGTCGGTCACAGACCGCCGCTACAGATTCGTCAAACTTCGAGGCTTCCGGCTTGCCTGCGCGGTGCGATTCTGCTAGGGAATTCCGCAGCCTGCTAGCCCCATGAATCCCCTCAACGAGAGGAAACTGCGCCCGTCCAAGGCCATCGAGTCGCGCGATCTGCCCGACGGCCTGCGCCTGCTCAAGCAGACCGCGCGCGGCGAGTATCTCGCGCTCACGCCGGAGCAGCAGCGCGTGATGGAGCTGTTCGACGGCCATCGCACGGTGCAGGAGGTGTTGCACTCGATGCTCACGCAGGAACACCCGATGAAGATCCGCGCCTTCTACGACCTCGTCATCGGCGCGTTGCAGAAGGGATTTCTTTTTGACGGCGAACAGGAATCCTCCGCCGGCGCGCGGAAGGGCCGTCAATGGCCCGTGCATACGAGTCCCGCGGCCGTCATCGGCCTGTCGCTGGGTGTGATGATTGCGGGCGCGTCGGTGTTCAAGGTGGCGGTGTTCGAGCCTGTGGTGACGGTGCAGGAATGGCTGTGGCTGCTGGCGCTGGTGGCGGCGGGGCTGAGCGTGTCGCATCTGCTCGCGGGCTTCGCGTTGAGCGGGCTGGGCCGGCAGGTGTATGCGCCGGTGCTGCGGCTTGATCACGGGCTGCCGTATTTTTCCGTGGACGTGCGCGACGCGTTCATGGGCGGGCGCGTGACGGAGGTGTGCGTGGCGTTGCAAATGCTCGCGGGGCCGTTCGTGCTCGCGGTGGCGGCGGGGTTGTGGGATTTGCCGAACGCGGTGCTCGCGTCGTGGCTGACGATGTTCATCCTCGCGTCGCCCTTCGGCCACACGCCGGCGCACAACATCCTGCACGCGCTGTTTCGCAAGGAATACGAGCTGCCCAAGTGCGCCGAGCGGTTCCTCAACACGAAGATGGTCGCGCAGATGTTCAACTGGCGCGAGACGCTGCACGAGGAACGGTATTTTCTCGTCTATAGCACCTACGCGATTTTGTGGCTCGGTCTGGTGTATCGTTTTGCCGGGCGCATGCTGGAGACGCAGGGCAACGCCTTCGCCGATCTGCTCACGCGAACCGGCACACCCTCGGGTCGCTGGACGATGCTGGTGATCTTCACGCTGCTCGCGCTGTCCGTCGCCGCGCCGCTCGCCTACGGCGCGTGGGTGCTGCTGCGCGGCGGATACCGGCTGCTCGCGCCGCGACTGTTCAACGCCGAATCCGCGCTGCGTCGGCGCCCGGATGGATCGCACCGGCCCGAAACCGCGCAGATCACGCGGTTCCTTGCGAACACGCTGCTCTTCTCGCAACTTCCGCCGGAAGAACTGGAAAAAGTCGCCGCGGCGATGAAGTTCAGCCGCGTCGAGCCGGGCACGTTCCTCGTGCGCGAGCGCGACTTCGGCAATCTGCTGTTCATCGTCCACTCCGGCTCCGTCGAGGTGCTCAAGGAAAACGAGGCGGGCGAGCCGTTGCGCGTGGCCACGCTCGGGGCGGGCGACGTGTTCGGCGAGATCGGGCTGCTCGACGAGGTGCCGCGCACCAGCTCCGTGCGGAGCACGGGCGCCGCGACGCTCTTCACGCTGAAAAAAGAGGATTTCGACCGCCTGCTCGTGCAGACGCTCGGCGCCAAGAAGATCAAGGAAATCGTGCAAGTGTGCGCCTTCCTCAAGCGCAACCCGCTCTTCGCCGAGTGGCATCCGCAGCCGTTGCTCCGGCTGTCGGGCGCGTTCGCGTTCCAGAATTTCAGTCCCGGCGACGTGGTCATCCAGGAGAACAAGCCGAACGACTCCTTCTACCTCGTGCATGACGGGCAGTTTGAAGTCCGCAAAAAAGGCCAGCCGTGCGCGACGCTCGGGCCGGGCGATTTTTGTGGTGAGATCAGCCTGCTCCGTCACACGCCCGCCACTGCCGAGGTCGCCGCCGTCAAGCCCGGCCGCTGCCTCAAGCTCGGCAAGAACGATTTCTTCCAGTTGGTCAGCCAGAGTTTCCTCACCGGCTTGACAATCGAAACCGCACTCGACGCGCGCACCGCGAAAGGAGGCCTGCGATGAGCGCGCTCCTGAAGCTCCTGCCCGCCGCAGCCGTCGGTCTTGTTGCTTACGCCAACTCGGATGAACTGGCGAAGAGCCTCAACATCATCACCAAGGTGCAGGTGGCAGCCACCGCCGGCATCGAGATGCAGGGCATCGCCGAGGCGGTGGCGCAGGAATACACGAGCGAAGGCACGCTGCCTGTGGACAACTTTGGCAAATTCCTTCGCGAGAACATGCGCGAGAGGGGCGGCAAGAACACGCGCGACCGCACCAAGGACGTGTGGGGCACGGAATACAAACTCATCGTCAAGGGCGAGGGCTTCGAGGTGCAGTCCGCCGGGCCGGACACGAAATGGAACACCGACGACGACTTGAAATACTTCTATTCGATCAAGGAACTCGGCGGCCCCGGCGCGGACGTTGCGGCCGGTTCTGGACAATCCGGTTCCAGCGGCAAGGCATCACATTCTTCCACTGCGAATCAAAGGCGAAGTTCTCCATCGCCGGCACAGACGCCGTCAACGCAGTCCCCCGAGGAAACGAAACGCAAAGTGGTCGAGTCGCAGATGAAACGCGCCGAGGGCGGCTCGGCCCAGGCGCAGTATGACCTCGGCCTGCGTTACCTCAGCGGCGACGGCGTCGGGAAGGACGATGCCAAGGCGCGCGAGTGGCTCGAAAAATCAGCGGAGGGCGGCAATTCCGAGGCGAAGCGCAAGCTGGAATCGCTCAACGCGGGCAAGCTGTAGCGCCAAACCACCGCAAACTTCCCCCTTGCATCCGGGCGATTCATGCCTATTCTCCCCGTCCGCCTGAGCGCCGCGTGTGCGGATGCTCGTTGAGGCTGAGAAACGACCGTTAACCAACAACCTGACCCTTAACCTCCGTTGCCACAGCAACGCCGGTTCGTTAGGCAATGGAGCCTTCGCCGGGATTCTCTTCCCGGTTGCAAGTCTCCCCGACAGAAAGAAAGACCGCAGTATGCTCACCATGGAAGAGGCCCTCAAGCACAGCGACATGCGCTTTGCCGCCGGGGAAATCGTCAAAGGCACCATCATCGAGGCCCGTCCGCGCGAAGTGCTCGTGGACATCGGCTACAAGTCCGAGGGCGTCATCCCCACCAATGAGTTCGAGGACCCGGCCGTCATCAAGGTCGGCGCCGAGATTGACGTGCTGATCGAGAGGCTCGAGGACAAGGACGGCAACGTGGTGCTCTCGAAGGAGAAGGCCGCGTTCAAGCAGAACTGGGACAAAATCCTCACCATTTGCAACGAGGGCGGCATTATCGCGGGCAAGGTCAAGGCCATCGTCAAGGGCGGCCTGATTGTCAACGTCGGGGTCGAGGCGTTCCTGCCTTCCTCGCAGATTGACATTATTCCGCCGAAGAATTTGCAGACGTTCGTCGGCAACACCTACGATTTCAAGGTCGTCAAGATCAACCAAGACCGGCAGAACATCGTCCTCTCCCGCCGCGAACTGATCGAGCAGGAGCGCAACGAGCGCCGCTCCAAGCTCCTCACCGAGATGATGCCCGGCGACATCCGCAAGGGCACGGTCAAGAACCTCACCGACTTCGGCGCGTTCATTGACCTCAACGGCATTGATGGCCTGCTGCACATCACGGACATGAGTTGGGGCCGGCTCAATCATCCGAGCGACCTGCTCAAGGTCGGCCAGGAACTCGACGTCGTCGTGCTCGACATCAACAAGGAAAAAGAGCGCGTCAGCCTCGGCCTCAAGCAGAAGAGCGCCAACCCGTGGGACCAGATCGAGAAGAAGTTCCCCGTCGGCCAGAAGGTCAAGGGCAAGGTCGTCAACCTCGTTCCCTACGGCGCGTTTGTGGAACTCGAACCCGGCGTCGAGGGCCTCGTGCATGTCACGGAGCTTTCGTGGACCAAGCGCATCGCCAAGCCCGGCGACGTGCTCAAGGCCGGCCAGGAAGTCGAGGCCGTCGTGCTCGGCATCAACCGCGACGAGCAGAAAATCTCGCTCGGCATCCGCCAGCTCGAAACCAACCCGTGGGACCAGGCCGTCGGCAAGTATCCGCCCGGCACCAAGATCAAGGGCAAGGTCCGCAACCTCACCAGCTACGGCGCCTTCGTCGAACTCGAAGA
>CAZPVD010000016.1:0-73644 GCA_964589935.1 uncultured Verrucomicrobiota bacterium
CCATCGGCTCGTTCGGTTTCGGTTCGATGGCGAGGCGGATTTTTTTGTCGTGCGCGAGCATCGCGTCGAACGCGGCGACGAGCTGGTCCACGGCGCGGCGGGCGTTCTTCGACTCGCGGATGTAGCTGCCTTCGCGCGCGAGCCAGAGCACGAGGATGTCCGTGTCGAGAATGTTCGCGATGTCTATGGAAACCTTCGAGCGCTCGATGGCGTAGCGGCGGCACTTGGCGTCGTTGCTTGTGTAGCCGCCGTCAATCGTCTGCGGCGCAAACCACAGGCGCGGCGCGACCATCTCGGCGGCGATGCCAAGGTCGTCGAGGCGCTTCTTGAGTTCACGCGCCTCCTTACGAATCTGCCGCGGTGACTTGCTGTCAATGTCCGGCACCGCGTCGTCGTCGTGGAACATCATCGCGTCAAAGCCGTGCTTCTTGAGCTTGGCGAGTTTCCAGTCGAACGAGCGCGCTTCGCGCACCGGCGGTCCGTAGGGGTCCTGGCCTTCGCTGATGTTCCACGGGCCGAAACAGAATTTGTAGGTGCGTCCTTTTGCCATAGGTGTGGCGCGAGCGTAGGAGTCCGCGCGGGTCGTTGAAAGAAAAAATCTTCCTGCTTTGAAGTGAAGAAACTGTTCTCAAAAAAGAATCCGGCGGTTGCTTTCGCAACCGCCGGGTCGGTCTCTTGCGCGGAGATTAGGCCAGGAATGGCGTAGTCCGCAGCTCGGGGATTAAGATGAGACTTTTTGCCCTCGCCATGATGACGAGTGCGGTGGGAGACACAACGCCCCGCAAAGCGGAGTTCGGTTTGGAATGTTGCATCTGAGACATGCCTGACATAAAGCAGGCTCCTTGCCAGCCTCAAAAATGCGAAGAAATATGAGGAAAAGACTGTATTTCGGTGGGCCAAAACGGAACTCGCCCCACGAAATCAAGCAGCCTTCTGCACATTTTTAGACAGCCCACGTCAACCAAGCCGGTTACTTTCCGTCCGGCGTGGTCAGCCCCTTGCCAGCCGCAGGCTCTTCGCGAACCCGCTCGTCACCCTCGAAAATGATTTTGTGACGGCGGATCGTGATGACCGTTTTATTTGCGAGTGAAATAACTTCCAGTGTCTCCCAGCCGTCCAGATTCCAGCCCGCAACTGCGTGACGGAAAAAGTGCCACGAATCGCTCGTGCGCGGCGGCGGCTCGAAAAGCGGCCAGCCGGTGAGCCCACTTCGCAGCGTGCGCTGTAAAATCGGCTGCACGAAATTCCAATCGTTGTCGTTGAACAAAAAGTGCGGCAGGAACCGCCGCTCGCGCAGCCGCTTCGCCTCCGGGGCGTCCTCGACCTTGATGACTGGCTCCGGCGTGTCTTCGTCCGTGTGCAACAGAAGCATTGGTGGGCGGAAAGTCGCGCGAATGCGGGTCTGATTTGTCAGCGCAATGACCGCGTCGAGCAATGTTGGTGTTGTATTCGTCAACGTCGTAGAGGCGCGGCGGAAAAAATAATACTCATCCGTCGCGCCGGGCATGAGCACGAGAGCTTTCACTATCGCGTTGGAATTGAACGCGGAAAGCAGAACACCGGCGACGTTCGTCCGGTTCAACTCGGTGACGTTTGTGCGCAACGGCATCGCGGCGAGCGCGGCCTGCCACGGTTCGGCGGCTCGCGCATGCAGTGCGAGCACAGCGAGCGTGATGCAAATGCGCGCGGGAAGGCTCCTGAGCAAACTCGTGTGCATGTCACATCGTCAATTCAACCGCACGTTCCTGCAATTGCGCGGACCAGCGCGATAGAAAACTCAACGCCCGGTAAATCTCCTCAACGCGCGCCAGCGGAAGCGCATCGGCGCGGCCGGGGGAGTTCAACGGTGGCGCCTTGTCCCACGTTGCGTTGAGCGGCTGCAACTCGCCTTCGAGTGCATCGCGGGCCGCCGCGAGCCGCTGCTGAAGCGCGTGGATCCGGTCGGTGAAATCGAGCGCCTTTTCCATCACCTGCACCTTGAGCAGCGGCGACGTGGCGGCGGATTTTTCCTTCAGCAACGCATCGGCACCCCGCAGGATTTCGGCCACCATCACGAACAACTCCATCGCCACCGCCGGCGCGGATTGGATGTTCGCCAGCTTGCCGCCGCATTCGAGCGCGAGCAGATGTTGCAGCCGCTCCTTCGGATCGCTCAGGCATTTGAACGCCACGTTCAGCTCTGCAAACCGCCCGCTCGTGGCGCGTTTTTCCGCGTCCTTCGCATTGTGAACCCGGTCGGGATGAACCTCCGCGGACAATGAAAGAAACTTTGCCTTTAACAGTTCCGCGTCCAGCCACGGCCGCCGCGGTTCATTCAGCAACGCGAAGTAATCGGCCATCGTGCGATGCGTTACGCGCTGAAACTCTCGCCGCACGAGCAGCTTGTCGCGGCGTTGGGGTTCTTCACCTTGAAGCCGCCTTCCGTCAGCGCATCTACATAGTCCAGCTCGCTGCCCGTGACATAGAGCGCGCTCTTCGGGTCCACGACCACGCGCACGCCGGCGGACTCGACGAGGATGTCGCGGCTCGCGGGCTTGTCCTGCAAATCCATCTTGTATTGCAGCCCGGAACAGCCGCCGCCAATGACCGCCACGCGCAGCACGCCAGCGGGCCGGCCCTGCTTCGTGAGAAGCGAACTGACCTTCTTCGCCGCGCTGGACGTGAGCTTGATAAGCCGTTCGTCGCCGACGCGAAAGGAGGGCGCCGGTGCCGCAGCGGATGTATGACCTGCCATCATTGCGAGATGAAGCTAACCTTTGCGCCGCAGAGCGTCAATGCGCGTGACAACCTCGGTTCACCGCAAATTCCGCATCTGCATGCGCGCGACCTTCAAGTCCGCGCGCGTGAGAAGGAAACGCGCGAACCGTCCCTTGAGCCGGCTCCAGAATGTGCGCGACGACCGCCACGCGCCGGCGTCAATGCACCGTGCGTGAGAGCAACTGGCTTCAAAAATTTCCCGCGCCTCGGCAACGGCCTTGCGATCCGAAAGCCGCACGAGCAGCTCGTAATTGATGTTCAAACTGCGCGCGTCGAGATTCGCCGAGCCGGCGTAGGCGTGGTCGTCAATCACAATCAGCTTGGCGTGGAGCACCTGCGGCTCGTATTCGTAAATCTCCGCGCCTGCGCGGAGAAGCTGTTGGTAAAAGCTGCGGCACGCCATCTGCGAAAGCGGCACGTCGGTCTTGCCTGCGAGCAGCAACTGCACGCGCCCGCCGCGCTTCGCCACGCCGGCCAGGTCGCGCCGCAGCGTCCATGTCGGCGCGAAATAGGCCATCACGATCCGCACGTCGCGCGCGTGCCGCAAATCCTCGCGCACCCGGCGAAGGATCGGATTCCGTCCACGCTCCGGCCCGCTCAGGAGCAGTTCGCCGTCAGGGGTGATGATATGCTGCTTCACCGCAATTTTGCGCAGGCGCGGAAAATGTTGATGCCGGAATTCCGCGCGCTCGAACGAATCGTCAAACGCCTCCGCCAGCGCTTTCGCGAGCGCGCCGCGCAGTGCGATGCCATAATCGCACCAGCCGCGCGTGACACCGTCGCCCTCGTATTCCGGTGCGATGTTGAAGCCGCCGATGAACGCGGCCGATTCATCGCACACGAGCGCCTTGCGATGGTTGCGGATGAAGAAGCGGTTCAGATTCACCGGGTTGAACCAGCGGAACTGGCCGCCCGCGTCCACAAGCGGCCTCCAGAATTCGGTGCTGAGTTCCATCGAACCCACCGCGTCAACGAGCACCTGCACGCGTGCGCCGCGCCGCCGCGCCGCCACGAGCGCCTCGCGGAAACGCCCGCCGATGGCCGACGGCGCGAAGATATACATCTCCAGCCGCACCGATTCGCGCGCCTCCGCGATGGACGCGAGCATCGCCGCAAACGTTTCGTCACCCGTCCGCAGCCAGCGATGGAAGGCGCTTCCACTCGGCGTCATGCCGCGAGAATAGCCGCGCCCGGCGCCGAAGGCAAACGCGCCTGAGATCCGTGCAACCGCTCATTTTCCTTCCGCTTTCGCGCTGAATCTTCTTCCATCCGTCGCATCCGCGTCATCTGCGGCCGCATGAAACTTAAACTCGGCTTCGACAACTATTCGCTGCGCGCGCTTGGCTGGAAGGCGCCGCAACTGCTCGGCCACGCCGTCGCGCTCGGCCTCGACGCGCTGCTCATCTCCGACCTCGACGCCTTCGGGCCGCGCGATGACGCCAGCCTGCGCGACCTCGGCCGCCGCGCGCGCGATTGCGGCATTGAGCTGCACGCGGGCACGCTGAGCATTTGTCCATCGTCTGTGATCTTCGATGCGGCGCGCGGGACGGCGGAGGAACAGCTCCGCGAAACCATCCGCGTTGCGCGCGCCGTCGGCTCGCCCGTCGCGCGCTGCGTGCTCGGCAAAGTCGAGGATCGCCGCAGCCCCGGCGGCATTGAAGCGCGCATCGCGGAAACCGTGGAAGTTCTCCGTCGCGTGCGGACCGAGGCGCTCGACAGCGGCATCAAAGTTGCCGTCGAGAACCACGCCGGCGACATGCAGGCGCACGAACTCGTCGCGCTCATTCACGAGGCCGGGCCGGACTTCGTCGGCGCGACGCTCGACACCGGCAACGCCACATGGGCGCTGGAGCATCCACAGCGCACGCTCGAAACGCTCGCGCCTTACGCGCTCACCACCGGCATCCGCGACTCCGCGCTGTGGGAGATGCCCGATGGTGCGACGCTGCAATGGACCGCGATGGGCGAAGGCGCCGTGGACTGGAAGAAGCTCTTCGCTCGTTACGCCGAACTTTGCCCCGACGTGCCCGTGATGCTCGAAATCATTTCGGGTCGGCCGATCGCGATTCCCTTTTTGCGCGAAGAGTTTTGGGATGCCTATCCGCAGCAACGCCCGCGCGACTTCGCTGAATTTCTCGCGCTCATTCGCGATGGCAAGGCGAGGAAACCCTTCACGCCGCGCGTCGGCCACGCAGGAAAACTCGCTGAACAAAAACTCCAGCTCGCCGAACTGGCGCGCAGCGTGCGTTATTGCAAGGAAGTGCTCGGCCTTGGACGACGTTGATTCCGCCTTCAGCAGACGCCGAAGAAATTCGTGCGAAAATTGTCCCGTTCGTGTCTCCTTCCGTCGCCTATGTCCAAAGTTTATTTCTATTACTCCTCGATGAACGCGGGCAAAAGCACCGTCCTGCTCCAGTCCAGCTACAACTACCAGGAGCGCGGCATGAACACCTTCGTGCTCACGCCCGCGCTCGACAACCGCCACGGCGCGGGCCGCGTCGCATCGCGCATCGGGCTGGAGGCCGAGGCGCGCGCGTTTGCGGCGGACGAGGACTTGCTCGCCCTCACGCGCGCCGAGTCCGAGCGGCGGCCGCTCGCGTGCGTGCTGGTGGACGAGGCGCAATTCCTCACGCGCGAGCAGGTGCGGCAGCTCACAGACGTGGCGGACCAGTTACGCATTCCCGTGCTGTGCTACGGGCTGCGGACGGATTTCCAGGGAAACCTTTTCCCCGGCAGCCAGTGGCTGCTGGCGTGGGCGGACAACTTGATCGAGATCAAAACCATCTGCCACTGCGGGCGCAAGGCGACGATGGTGCTGCGCCTCGACGCCAGCGGCGCGCCGGTGAAGGAAGGCGCGCAAATCGAAATCGGCGGCAACGAACGCTACGTGTCCGTCTGCCGCCGGCATTTCAAGGACGGCCTCGCCGGCTGGACGAAGGAGCTAAAATTGTGAGATTTCAAGCGAATCGAGTGGTATCCGTCCGAAATCGAATCAAGACGCAGAGCGAAATCTCTTCTGAGCTGTCTTTTGCGGTTTCGACTGATGGCGGGAGCGTTTCGATTTCGATGAAACTTGAGTTTTCCTCGGCCAATGCCGTGTTCCATCGAGCTTGCGCATGAGTAAATCGAGATCCTCCGCGTGGAACTGCCACTGATAGGCAATCAACTCAAGCAGCCGCACGAATTCGCTGCGCGAACATTTTTTGGTTTTACAAATTCGGTCTAAAATCTCCGCTACACCTATGATGGGCGCCTTCAACTCGTTCAACAACACAGCCAATTCTCCGTAAATATCACGTGGTAGCCTGAGCTTCCTTAACACCTTCTGAAAAGTGGCGTAATCAGTTCCGTCGGCTCCTTCCCCCCACCATCTGTCTTTTTTCGCATTCTTTGACGGCTTCATCGAATTACACGCGTATCATTTACAAAATGTTCGCAGCGAGTTCCGCGAGTTCGGAGCGTTCGCCCTTTTGCATTTCGATGTGCGCGGCGATGGCGTGCTCGCGGAACTTGCTCACGACGTAGTTGAAGCCGTTGCTCGCGGAGTCCACGTAGGGGTTGTCAATCTGGTAGGGGTCGCCGGTGAAAATGATCTTGGTGCCGTTGCCGACGCGCGTGATGATGGTCTTCACTTCGAGCGGCGTGAGGTTCTGCGCCTCGTCAATGACCATGAACTGGTTGGCGATGCTGCGCCCGCGGATGTAACTCAACGCTTCGACGACGATGGTGCCGGAACGCAGCAAATCCCCGCTGCGCCGGTGGTCGTGGCCCATGTTGAGGTCGCTGAGGAGTTCGAGCGCGTCGTGAATCGGCTGCATCCACGGGCTGAGTTTTTCTTCGAGAGTGCCGGGCAGGAAGCCAAGCTCCTTGCCCATCGAGATGGTCGGGCGCGCGACGATGAGCCGGCGGAACTCGCGGTCCATGACGGTGCGCTTGAGGCCGGCGGCCATGGCCATGAGCGTCTTGCCGGTGCCGGCCTTGCCCATGAGTGTGACAAGCTTGACGCGGTCGTCGAGCAGCGCGTCGAAGGCGAAGTGCTGCTCGCGGTTGCGCGGCTTGATGCCCCACACGCCCTCGCGGCAGTCGAGGATGGGCACGAGCTTGGTCGCGTCGGAGCTGACCTTCGCGAGCACGGTGCGCTTGGGGTTTGTCTCCTCGGTGAGCGTGCAAAATTCGTTCGGATGGCGGTGCTCGGCCGCATCGAGCGGCAATTCCTCGTTCGCGCGGAACTTCGCGATGGTCTCGGCGCTGACGGTCTTTTCAAAAATTCCTGAGTAAAGGTCCTGCAACTGCACGTGGTCGGTCTCGTAATCCTCGGCGGGCAGGCCGAGCGCGTCGGCCTTGATGCGGAGGTTGATGTCCTTGGTGACGAGCACCGTCGGCACGCCGGGCGTCGCCTTTTGCACGACGAGTGCGAGCGCGACGATGCGGCTGTCCACGTTTGCGGAACTGGTGCCATGGGAGCCGTTGCCGTTGCTCTCCTTGAAGATGATGCGGAGCTTGCCGCCGTTCGGCAGCGTGACGCCTTCGCTCAGGTGGCCCTGGCTGCGGAGTCCATCGAGCATGCGCGAGACGGCGCGGGCGTTCTGGCCGCGCTCGGTGCTCTCGCGCTTGAAGCGGTCAATCTCCTCGATGACTTCGATGGGGATGAGGACGTGGTTTTCCTGGAAGCTGACCAGCGAATTCGGGTCGTGGAGGAGGACGTTGGTGTCGAGGATGTAGTTCTTCACATCAGTCAAAATCGGCGTGTTTCACGCGGCCCATGCGCGCGTGCCAGTCGAGCAACTGCGGATAAAGCGCCGGCAGCGAGTAGTGGCCGCTGTAGAGGAAATTCTCCACCATGCCGAACAGGTCGAAATCCACGAAACGCGGCCGCCGGTCGAGCAGGAAGGGCCGGTGCAGCAGCATCTGCTCGAACGGCGCGAGCGAGCGCTCGATTCCCGCGAGCAATTGCGGCTGCTGGTCACGCCACTGGTTGAGGCAGCCGCGGCCAAACTTGCGCTCCTTGTGCCGGAGAAACGGCAGCCGGTCGGGTTTGGGGACGAATTCCTCCCAGTAAATGTCGTTGAGTTTGAAGCCGAAGCCCTCGACCTCGCTCTCAATGTAACGCCACAGCACGTCCTGCACGCCGGCAAAGTCCACCGGGAACAGGCCCAGTTGCAGCCTCTCGTCGAGATACTTCGCGATGACCTGCGAGTCCTCGCCCATCTCGAACACCACCGCCCTGCCGTCGCGCAGCACCGGCACCTGATAGTAGCGCTCCTTCGTGACCCGCCACACCAGCGAGCGGTCGCCGTTCGGGATGTCGGTGATCTTGAAGCGCGCGCCGGCGAATTCGAGGATGCGCCGCTGCGCAATGCAAAACGGGCTCCACGGGAATTGGATCAACTCCATCATGCGTCGCCGCGACGTGGCGGAAGAACTTCTCGAACTGGCACGCGGCCAATCTAAAACCGGGATTCACGCGAGACAAGCCGAATTGCCGTGCGAGTGTGAAGAAATTGCAACAACAGCCCGCTGCTACAAATGCGTCGGCCCCTCGCCGTCGCCGCGTGTGAGGTGAAAGCACGGCTGGTGCTCCACAAACGGCGCGAGGCGCGCGGTGAGCTTGGGCGCCGAGGCGAAGATGAAATTCGACGGCCCCTCCAGCCAGCCCGCGCGCTCCAGCGCGTCGCGCCACGCGCTGTGCGACTGGTTCGAGACGAGCACGTCCACGCCGCGCTCCTCCAGCAGGCGCGTCGCCGCGTGCATTACGTCAAACTCCGTGCCGGCCAGCGCAAAGCAATCAATCACCGAGCCGAGCCGCGCATTGCCGAAGAATTTATGCCCGCGCATCGGCGTGTCGAGCGCGACGGCCCAGCCGACGATGTTGCCGCCACGGGAGACGACGAGACGGAGAAACTTTTCCGTCGCGCGCGGATACAGCCGGTTCAGCGCCGCGCGGTCGCGCACGGCGGCGAGTGAATAATTTGCATGCACCGCATCCCACAACGCATTCACTTCGTCACCAAATTCCGGGACGATCTGCCACGAGAGTTCGCCTGCGTTTTCAGGTGTTTTCGTGCGTGCGGCGTTAATGCATTTTGTGCCGAGCCAGCCGAGGCCGGTGATGGCGAGAAGGTTTGCCGCGAGTTTTCCGCCGCGCAATTTCGACGCGTAAGTGAAGTTGCGAAAGAACGCGGCCGGCAGCACGACGCGAAAATAAAATGGGACCTCGCACAGCGTCCAGCCCATCGCCTTGAGCATCTGCGGCAGCGGGCGGTCGAAGCCTCCCATGCCGAGGCAGTAGAGCAGCGGCTGGCGGCGCAGCGCGTGCATCATCAGTTGCAGGCCGACCTTGCCGAACTGCGCGTTCACGATGCCCTCGGAGATCGGCGAATACACGTAGCCCGTCGCGGCGACGGCGCCGTTGATCCAGAACGGCTGATGCTTGAGCACGTAGCCGCCGCGCACGGCGTCGCCATCGTTCGCGAGAAAGTATTCCTCGAAGAGCGTCTCGCCCGCGCATTGCGGCAGCCACGACGACTGCGGCTGCTCGGCGAACTTGAAAATCTTCTCGCCGCCGTCACGCAGGCGCTGGTTGAAGGCCTTCACCGCGGCGACGCGGTCCGGCGTGTAAGGCTCAATGACAATGGGCATGTGAAGTGTTCAAGCCAGCCGTGCAATGCTCACGTCGTTCCAACAAAAATCTTGTGCCACAACCAGCGGCGTTCGAGTTTCGCGCGCTCGGACGGCGTGAGCGCATGAACGCCGCCGCGCGCTTTCGCAATGTAATCGAGCAGTTCGGTGACGGGCACGAACCAGCCGTTCTTCCTGCCGAGCCGTTCGATGAGCGACTGGAAGCGCGCGTGCAGTTTGCCGTCGCGGAAAAATCCCTTCGCGAAATGCGTATACATGATGCAGCAGCCGCCTTCGGCTTCGAGCCGGTCCTGATTCGCCTCGGTGATGGTTTTCACGAACGGCTCGATGCGTCCACCCTCGCTCGACGCGTAAAACGCGTTCGCAAACGGCCGCGATGCATCCGAGTAAGGCATCCACGGGCAGCACTTGAGTGTGTTGATTTCGCCAAAGACGAAGTTGCGCACATAGCGGATGTGCGCCTTGCACAAGTCGCCCCAAAAAAACTCGTCACCCTCGACATGGCCGCGGAACCAGCCCTTGCCCGCGCCGCGCGTGAGCAGGTTGTAAAACGCGCGGTTGAATCCGGTGACGCGGTTTTCGCCCCAGTAAATGCCCTCCTGGCAGATCGTGTGGTTCGCCATCGAGCGCGGATAATCGCCGAACAATTCCTTGAAACGCTCCAGACCGCGCCGCGTTTGTTCGCGCTTCGAGCTGTGAAACGTCGCGTTGTGCCAGCCGATTTCGACGCCGCGTTTCTTCAATTCAAGCAACAATTTCAAATAAGCCGGATCGTCGCATGTCAATCCACCGACGACCGCGGGCGGCTCGGTGCCGGGCAGCGTCCAGACGGATTTCGTGGTGCGGATGCCGTTGGCGAGCAGATGGTCATAGACGGGCTTGAGATTTTCCACTGTGCCCGCGTCAGTGTCGTCGAAGACCGAGAAGGCGAATGTCTTGCCGTCGGGCCAGGGAATGCGCGGCGTCATGCGTTCTTCAAGGCTTCACCGCCGCGCCGTGGACGCGCGCGTGGACCTTGCCGAGCGCGAACACCGCCTTTGTCGAGAGGTCGCTGATGATCATCTGTTCGAGCAGAGTCTGCGTGCTCGCGGACTTGAACGCGACCGCGCCCTTCATGCGGCAGCATTCGCCGAGCGGCGGCGGCCGCTTGAACTCGGCCTCGAGGTTCGCGCACGTCGCGCGCCGGCCCGGCATCAGCATGCCCATCACGGTCGTGAATAACGGCGCAAGCAGCAGTGGGCGCGCATCGAACGTCTCCACCCATTCCGGCCACAGCGGCGCGTGCGATGGCGCGCCGAGCATCACCATCTCGTAGAGCGCGCGCAACGCTTCGCGCGTGAAGTTGAAGTCGAACGCGGACGTGTGGCCTTTTTCGATCTGGTCAAACTCCCACGTCTGCTCGACGAGCGGCTGTGTCTGCATCCGCACGTCGCCGCTGGCTTCGCCGTCATCGTAGGCCAGCTCGTTTGTGTCGAGACCTGGCGGCGCGTGGCCGAGCACGCCCGAACCTGTTGTCACGGCGACACCAGTGTTGCGATTGCGGATTTCAAATTCCATCTCCATGCGGCCCGGCCCGCCGAGCGAGGGATACACGAGCGGCGTGAGTTCGAGCGGATCGCCCGCAAAGACCGGCTGGTTGAAATTCGCGAGCAACTTCTCGAACGCCATCCGCCGCGGCAGCACGCTGCGCCATTTGAGAATACTGAAGAAAAACAGCGGCTGCACGCCCCACGCGATGATGTCGCCGTAAGTGGAAGTCTTTGCGAAGTCGCGGTTCGTGTGCAGCGAGCTGTAATCGCCGAACACCACGGGGTAGCGCCGCATCATCTCCGGCGTCACCGTGAAGCGCACCGGTTCGAGGATGACCTGCGTTGGCGGGCGCGCGTCACTCATGGGCTATGAGTCGAAATCTCCACGCACTCAGGCTGCGCGTAGCCGTCTGCGACGCGATGCGTGAAGTGGGTTCCATCCGCACATTCAAACCCGGAACGCTGCCAGAATTCCAGCACGGGTTTGTTTTTGGGTGTCGGCAAATACTCCGCGCACACTTCAGCGGCACGAAGCTCCTTCGCGCGCGCGACAAGCCACGCGACCATTGTTTCCTCGACCTTGCGGCCAAGCACTCGGCAACTCAGCAGAAAATCCACGACATGCGCGGTGCCGCCGCGCACGTCAAGGCTCGCAAGCCCCGTCAGCCCGGCATCGCCGAACCTGTCCGCGACGCGGAAGGTCCACACCGCGCGGCCCGGCTGTTTCGCCCACCCGTCAAGTTCCGGTTCGGTCAAACGACGCGTGGCGAGGTTGAACTGGTTCGTCTTGTTCAGCAGTTGCGCCGCGCGTTTCAAATTCGCCGGAGAAAGCAGCTCAATCGTGACTTTGATGCCGAGACTTTTGAGCCATTCGTCGAGCGAGCCGGCCTGCTTTTTCAAGTCCGCACGCTGCCGTTCGCTCACGTATGACGACGTGCGCGCAGCGTCCTCGCGGCTCACGGCGGGCGCGTCGAAGCAGCGCAGCGCCTGCAGCGCGCTGACGTAGAGCAGCGGACT
This sequence comes from uncultured Verrucomicrobiota bacterium, assembly GCA_964589935.1. Lineage (GTDB taxonomy): Bacteria > Verrucomicrobiota > Verrucomicrobiia > Limisphaerales > VHCN01 > VHCN01. The sequence goes on from CAZPVD010000016.1 coordinate 11,943, forward strand.
TTCGGGCCACTCGGGCACGAGCACATCGGGCAGCGCCTCGCGCACACGCGCTCGCTCGACGGGATTGTCATCAATGAACACGGCGGACTGAAGGCCAAGGTTCAACTCTGCGACGAGGTTGGCGATGTTTTGCGCCTTGTCGCTCCAGTTGATGCGCCAGCCGGCGAAATCCGAGTCGCGCAGAAGCATCTCTGAGTTCGAGCGAATGGCCGTCAGCGCGGTGGCCTCGTCGTTCTTGCTCACGATACCCAGCACGATGCCGCGCCGGGTGAGCGCCTTGAGCGCGCGCTGAAAATCCTGAAACGCCTCGCCTGCCGGGTCGTGTCCGCCGAGCTGCACGTTTTCCCAGCCCACGTCGCCCACGATGCCGCCCCAGAGCGTGTCGTCGAGGTCGAGCACGATGAGCTTGCGCGCCTCGCCGCGCAGCCCGCGGATCGCCGCCTTCACGTCCGCGACGGCGGCGAGAAAGACCTCGTTGCCGAACGGAATCTTCGCCTGATACCACAGCTTCGGCGCGCTCGCGTTGCGTCCGGCGGGCGTGAGCCAGCGCTGCGCGTCGAGGGCGAAGGCGTTTGCCACCGCGTCGAGATTTTGGGCGAGGCGCAGATTCATCGCGAGCAGCGCGCGTGCGACGCCGTTTGCCCGCAAGTCCACCATCCCCAGCCCGCGTTGAGTGGCGTCGAGCGTCCACGTCACGACGAAGATCGCCTTCAACCGCTGTGCCGCGCCGTGCACGGCGGCGGTGAAGGCGTCCACTTCCGCGAGCAGTTGTTCCTCGGCGACGGGCTGGTGTTCGAGCACGAGCGCGAAGGACGGGATGACTTTTTCCGGCCGCGTCCACACGAGCGCGAAGTCCGGCTCCTGCCGCCATTCGGGCGCGGTGAAGTTCGTCAGCGCGGGGATGACCTGCCCGAAGTCGCCGTGCAGCGCGTCGAGCGCGGGCGCGTCCTCGTCGTTCTCCAGATAGCCCGCGAAGTTGGAGACGTTGAAGTCCGAAACCAGCAGGCAGCGAAGGTTGCGGTCAGCCATTCTGCTTTTTGGCGATGAGGCCGTGGACAAAATCGGCGTAGCTGCCGAGCGTGCGGAACTGTTCGCCCGCCGCGGCCGCGCCGTCCTCCGCGAGCGTCACGCTGACGCCGAGCGCGGCCTCGATTTTTTGCTCGGTATTGAAGAGGAGGTTGACGAGGCCGAGCGAGTCGAGCCGCGCGCCCTCGCCGGTGAGGATGGTGGCGGGCGACTTGTCGAGCCGCCTGGCGCGCGGGAGTTGCGCGTTGACCTCGTCCACGGCGGCGAACACCAGCTCGGTGACGCGGGCTTTGTCCACTGAGTTCATCGCGGAATTGACGGCGAAATTTCGCGCGAACTGTCTCACGGGCGGAAATCGGGTGTCAAGGTTCGCCGGTTTGCGGCCGCGCTCCAGTCGCGGGGCTTGCTTGCGCTTCAACCGGTGTTAAGGTGAGTCGCACGCCGCATCAGCCGCGCTAGAGTGGATGGTCCGGTTCAACGAAACAAATTATGGAAACCACGACAACACTCGAACCCGCCGCCCCCGCGGTCAACGAAGCCTTCACGCAGAAGACCCGCGAGCTGTGCGCCGCGCTCATCGAGCGGCCCGACTTCGCCGAGCTGCGCCGCAAGGTGGACGCCTTCATGAACGACGAATCCGCCAAGTTCCAATACCAGATGTTGAGCGAGCGCAGCTCGATGCTGCAAATGAAGCAGAACTCCGGCATGCCCATCTCGCCGGAGGAACTGGGCCAGTTCGAGGCGCTGCGCGAAGGCGTGATGAAGAGCACCGTCGCGATGGAATTCCTCGACGCGCAGCAGGAGATCGGGCGCATCCAGGACCAGCTCCTCGGCTACATCCAAAAGACGCTCGAACTGGGCCGCGTGCCCACGCAGCAGGACTTCGACAGTTGCTGCTCCTCAAGCTGCGGGTGCCACTAAGCCCAATTGCTCGTCATCCTGTAAAATCGCAGCGACTTTTTGTTCGATCCTAGCGATGATTATATCTCAACGCTCTGAAAAGCCCTGAGTCTTGTAGCTGAGGTCGTTGTTGCCATCGATCAGAAATACAAGTTGTCCTTGAAATGGCTTGGGAAACGCCTTGGTCAAATCCAGTGTCTTCTCGAACTTATCCCCCTTGGCCGTCTTCCAACTCACGGTCCACTTGTCCGCATAGGGATATTTGAATGGCCCAGCGATGCTTTTCCTCGCCCCAGAACTCAAATAACCAGGTTCATCCAAAAACCTTTCGCGGATATCACCGTGGAATCCGTTATCGGCTCCTGACCTGTGTTTTTGACCGTTACGTAATAATTGTATCCCGTCAACAAGTCGGTTGCACAGCCGGTTGAGATGGCGAGAACAATAACGAATCCGTAAATCCAAAGTGCTTTCATCACCATCTGGTCGTTAGCACTGCTGTGTGCCCGGTCAAGCTGATTTTGCTTTCCTTTCGCGAGCACGCCGAATTGTCTCTGTCGCGCTTTCGTTTTGCCTGCGCGCGCGAACGCCTTCACTATCCGCCGCGATGAAACCTTACTGGAGCGGTGTCTTCCCCGCCGTCACAACGCAATTCAAGAAGGACCAATCCTTCGACCTGCCCGCGACGGCGCGGCACATTGAGGCGCTCGTCGAAAGCGGCGTCAGCGGCCTCATCATGTGCGGCTCGCTTGGTGAAAATCAGACGCTCGATCCCGACGAAAAGCGCGCCGTCGTGCGCTGCGCCGTCGAGACCGCACGCGGTCGAGTGCCAGTGTTGAGCGGCGTGGCGGAATCGAGCACGGCGGCGGCGATCCATTACGTGCGTGATGTGGCGCGAGCCGGCGCGAGCGGCGTGATGCTCATGCCGCCGATGAGCTACAAGGGCGACCCGCGAGAGAGCATGACCTACCTGCGCGCGGTGGCGCGCGGCGGCGGGTTGCCGATCATGATTTACAACAACCCCATCAGCTACGCGAACGACGTCACGCCCGCGATGTTCGCCGAGCTGGCGGACGAGAAAAAGTTCGTCGCGCTCAAGGAAAGTTCCGGCGACCCGCGCCGAATCACGGAGATTCGCAACGCCGTCGGCGACCGCTACGCGATTTTCACCGGCGTGGATGATTTGCTGCTGGAAGCAAGCATCGTCGGCATTGACGGCTGGGTGGCGGGCACGGGCATCGCTTTCCCGCGCGAGAACCAGCGGCTTTGGGAACTCACGCGCGCGGGCCGGTGGGACGAGGCGCGCACTTTGTATCGGTGGTTCCAGCCGCTGCTCAAGCTCGATACGCACGTCCACTTCGTGCAATATATCAAACTCTGCGAACAGGAAACCGGCCTTGGCTGCGAATGGGTTCGCGCGCCGCGCCTGCCGCTCGCGAGCGAGGAACGCAGGCGCGTGCTGAAAATCATCCGCGACGGAATCAGGAACCGGCCTCGACTGTCTAGGAAGTGAAAATGGGAACAGAGAACAGTCTCATCTATTGGATAATCGCTGATGAATTAGCAGGGATGCCGATGCCGTTCGTTCATCCAGAGCGCCGACTAAACATGGGTGGTGGCTTGAAGGAATTCGATGACGAGCTTGCCGAACTCCACGCAGCCGGCATTCGTGCAGTCGTCACTTTGCTGAATATTCCGAGCAATGAAACGCTGTTCAAACAGGCTGGCTTCTCATTTCTGTGCCTGCCGATTCCAGACGGGAAAGCGCCGACAATCGAACAGGTGAGTCGCTTCGTTGAATTCGTTGACGAGCAGAGAGCGGCCAAGACTGCCGTTGCAGTTCACTGCGAAGCTGGATTGGGACGCACCGGCACATTGCTCGCTGCGTATCTCATCGTGAAGGGCGACAAGCCGCAGGACGCGATTGCTCGCGTTCGTGCCGCCGAACCGGCAGCAATCGAAACCAGTGAACAGGTGAGATTCCTTTCTGAATTGCCTAGCAAGGTCGAGGAAACTAAACAATGAAGCGCATCCACGTCATAGACTCCCACACCGGCGGCGAACCGACGCGCGTCGTCGTTATCGGCGGGCCGGAACTCGGCGGCGGTTCTGTCGCGGACAAACTCAAATTGTTTCGCGAGCAGCACGACAAATTCCGCTCCGCCATCGTGAACGAGCCGCGCGGTTCGGACGTGCTTGTCGGCGCGCTGCTCGTCGAGCCGGCAGACAAATCGTGCGCGGCGGGCGTCATCTTCTTCAACAATGTCGGCTGCCTCGGCATGTGCGGGCACGGCACCATCGGCCTCGTCGTTACGCTCGCGCACGGCGGCAAAATCAAACCCGGCGAACACCGCATCGAGACGCCCGTCGGCATCGTCACCGCCACGCTGCACACGGATGGCTCCGTCTCCGTCGAGAACGTGCCGAGTTTTCGCAAGGCGAAGGCCGCGACAGTCGAAGTGCCCGGCCTCGGAAAAGTTTCCGGCGACGTGGCGTGGGGCGGGAACTGGTTTTATCTCGTGGAGCAACACGGGCAATCGCTCGATTTGAAAAATGTGGAGCAACTCACGGAAGTTTCGTGGCGCATCCGGCAGGCAGCAAACGCGCAGGGTTTTCCTGAGGTGGATCACGTTGAGCTGTTCGGCCCGCCGCAGTCGGGCGGGCACTCGCGCAACTTCGTGCTCTGCCCCGGCAAGGCTTACGACCGCTCGCCATGCGGCACCGGCACGAGCGCGAAGCTCGCGTGCCTCGCTGCGGACGGCAAGCTCGCCGAGGGCGAGCCGTGGGTGCAGGAGAGCATCCTCGGCACGACGTTCACCGGGCGCTTCCGCTGGCACGACCGCGCGCGCGGCGAAATCATCCCGACCATCACCGGCACGGCGTTCGTGAACAGCGAGGCGACGTTGCTGCTCGACGAAAACGACCCGTTTTGCTGGGGTATCCGCGCATGAAGCCATCCACGCTCTCCGCGTTCGCGCTCGCCTTTGTTTCTTTGCCAGCAAACGCCGCTGACTTCGCCGGCGACGTGACAGACGTGCGCGTCATTCGCCGCGTCGAGCAGCATCCGGGCGCGGCGCTGTTGTGGGAGCCTTACATCGCCGAGTGGCGCGCGAAGCATCTCGTCGTCGCGTTCGGCGCGGGCATCCCGGGCAAGACCGACATGGGCGACATCCTCGCGAGCGTCTCGACCAACGACGGCAACTCGTGGAGCGAGCCGGCGCTGGTCTTCGACCACAACCAGCGGCACGGCGCGATGCAGTTCGGCTACGCGAACCCGGTGCTCTACAAGCCGCCGGGGCAGGACGTGTTGTGGTGCTTCGCGATGCGCTGCCCGATGAACTACCAGCACAGCGAGGACTCGCAGCTTGTCGGCGCGTTCAGCGCGGACGGCGGCCGCTCATGGACGCCCGTGGAACTCGCGATGCACTACACCGGGCCGCTCATCGTTGTCGGCGGAATCCACCGCATCATCGAGAACGGCCAGCCGCGCTATCTCTTCCCCGCGCACCGCAACACGAAGCGCAGCGACCCGCTCGGCACGCGTGACCAGTTCGTGTTAAGCAGCACGAGCCTGCTCGAATGGCGGCTCGCGGGCCACGTGCCGCAGCCGGAGAGCGGAAAAGTTTTCCTCCACGAAGGCAGCCTCGCGCCCGGCGACGCGGAGGGCGAGTTGAAGATGGTCATGCGCACGGCGAACTACGAAAAGGAAAACCTGCCGACCGATCCGCCGCGCGCGTTCTCGACCGTGAGCCGCGACGGCGGGCGCACGTGGAGCGCGGCGCGGCAGGAGCCGGATCTGTGGAACGCGAAGTCGAAGGCCTTCTACGGCCGCGCGGCGAACGGCACGCACGTTTACGTTTACAGTGACGGCCCCGCCGGCGCGCGAATGGCGCTGCGTTACAAGCTCCAGCCCGCCGGCGGCACGTGGGGCGAGGAGAAAACTTTCTTCGATTCAGCCACGCACAATTCGTATCCGACGCTCATCGAGGTGAAGCCGAACGAATTCCGCGCCGTGTGGGACAGCGGCACGAAGGACAAACACCGCACGCACATCCGTTTCGGCAAGTTCAGCCTTCCCGCCAATTGATTTATGAAACGCGCGCCACGCCCGATCCGCCTTTTGCTCCCGTTGCTGCTGACGCTGGCGTATTGCAGCGCGGCTTCACTTCGCGCCGCGGAGGGTTTTCAGACCCGCGCCATCGAGGGCTGGACGGTGCAGGTGAGCGAGAAACTGCTCGCCGACCAGAAGGACGCGACGGAGAAGGCGCTCGCCCTCGCGCAGAAGCAGCTCGCGGACATCGCGCGCGTCGTGCCATCGAACGCCGTGGCGCGGCTGCGCGAGGTGACGCTGTGGTTTTCGCCCGAATATCCCGGTGTGAAGCCGAAGGCCGAGTATCATCCCGGCGCGGGCTGGCTTCTCGAGCACGGGCGCGACCCGGTCATGGTCAAGGGCGTCGAGTTCACGAACGTCCGCATCTTCGAGGCCGAGGCGAACCGCATGCCGGTCTTCATCCTGCACGAGCTGGCCCATTCGTATCACGACCGTGTGTTCGGCTTTGACAACGCGGAGATCAAGGCCGCCTACGAGCGCGCGAAGGCCAGCGGCAAATACGACAAGGTCGAGCGCTGGCACGGCAACGGCAAGCCGAACACCTTCGAGCGCGCCTACGCCATGACCAGCCCGCAGGAGTATTTCGCGGAATGCAGCGAGGCGTTCTTCGGCCGCAACGATTTCTTTCCGTTCACCAAGGCCGAACTGGAGAAACACGACCCGGAGATGTTCGCGCTGCTGGAGAAGCTGTGGGGCGTGCCGGCGAAGCGGTCTGGCAAAGGCCCGGTGAAGGTGTTCGTCCTCGTCGGCCAGTCGAACATGGAGGGCCAGGCTGTCGTGGACTTGGACGGGAAGAATTACAACGAGGGCAAGGGCACTCTCGCGGCGTTGATGCGCGACCCGGCAAAGGCCGCGCAGTTCAAGCATCTCCGCGCCGCGGATGGGAAGTGGACTGTGCGGGACGACGTGTGGGTGCGGTATCAGCGCGAGAATCGTCCGTTGCTGGCCGGGGCGCTGGGCGTGGGCTTTTCGGTTTACGGCGACGCGCATCACTTCGGGCCCGAGCTGCAGTTCGGCCACGTCGTCGGCGACCACTTCGAGAATCAGGTCCTGCTCATCAAAACGGCGTGGGGCGGAAAAAGTTTGTTCAAGGATTTCCGCCCGCCCAGTTCCGGCGGCGAAGTCGGGCCTTATTACACGAAAATGCTCGCGGAGATTCGCGAGGCGCTCGCGAACTTGAAGACGGACTTTCCAAGCTACGATGGCGCGGGCTATGAACTCGCGGGCTTCGTCTGGTATCACGGCTGGAACGACGGCGTGAATCCCAAGACCGCCGTGCCCGAATACGAGCAGAACCTCGTAAACCTCATCAAGGACGTGCGCCGCGACTTGAACGCGCCGAAACTGCCCGTGGTCATCGGCGAACTCACCGGCCCGTGGGTGAACGCGACGCCCGAGTGGGAGAAGCTTCGAGCCGCGCAGGCCGCTGCGGCGAAGCGGCCGGAACTTGGCTGCAACGTCGTCTTCATCCCCACGCGTGACTTCGTGCGCAAGCCCGAGGACTCGCCGAATCCCACTCACGGCCATCACGAGTTCGGCAACGCGGAGACATATTTTCTCGTCGGCGATGCACTCGGCCGCGCGATGGTGAAATTGCTCAACGCGCCGTGAATGTCCGCGTCCCAATTGCGACGGTCGCCTGCCTTGCCGCCATGATGTGCGCGGCGGCTGAAGGTTCTTTCGTCGGAGGATTGGCGCGGCACCCTCATCCATCGCCGAAGCTCGCCGGGACCGTGCTCGTGAGCGAACTGGGCTGCGCGGCGTGCCACGCCTCCGGAAACGCCGCCTTTGCGCCGAAGGCCGCGCCGGACCTCTCCGCGGTCGGTTCGCGAGTGCAGGGCGCGCACCTGCGCCGTTTCATCGAGAGCCCCGCCGCCACCAAGCCCGGCACGACGATGCCCGATGTGCTCGGCCATCTGCCTCGCACCGCGCGCGCGGCCACGGCGAACGCACTCGCCCACTACCTGGCCTCGTTGGGCGGTGCGCCGCCCGCCTTCACACGTCCGGCGCTCGATGCCGTCGAGCGCGGCAAGAAGTTGTATCACACTGTTGGCTGCGTCGCGTGCCATTCGGCGGAAGCGCCGCTGGCGGATTCCGTGCCGCTCGGCCCGGTGGCGGAGAAGTATTCACTCGCGAGCCTCACCGCGTTCTTAGAGGACCCGCTCGCCGTCCGCCCCGCCGGCCGGATGCCCGACGCGAAGCTCGACCACTTTGAGGCGCAGGACATCGCAAGCTACCTGCTGCGCGAACAGTCCGCGCCGGCAGATTCCTTCTCGCCCGACTCGCAACTCGTGGAACGCGGCAAAGTTCTTTTCGCACAGCATCGCTGCAACGCCTGCCACGAGATCGCCGGGCAGCGCGCGCAACCGCAGCTCGCGGCTTTGGACAAGCTGCACCCGGAGCGCGGTTGTTTGTCCGAGGAGCCGGGCGCGTGGCCGCGCTATCCGCTGTCGGATACACAACGCTCCGCCATCCGCACCGCGCTCGCGGAGGGAAACCAACCGCCGAGTGTGAGCGAGAACATCGAACTCACGCTCACCCGCCTGAATTGCCTTGCGTGCCATCAGCGCGACGGCATCGGTGGCGTGCCTGCGGATCGAAATGTGTTCTTCACCGGCGTGGATGAAAACCTCGGCGAGCAGGGCCGCCTGCCGCCGCCGCTCACGGGCGTGGGCGCGAAGCTCAAACGCGAGTGGCTGCGCGACGTGGTGGTCAGCGGCGCTTCCGTGCGGCCGTATCTGCGCACGCGCATGCCGAAGTTCGGCGAGGCGAATGCGGCGTCGCTCGTGGACTTGTTCAAGCAGCACGACCGGCTGCCCGCGGCCGAGTTCGAGCGCGTGCGCGAGGCCGACAAGCCGAAGCAACTCGGGCGCGAACTGGCCGGGAGCAAGTATTTCAACTGCATCGCCTGCCACACGTTTCGCGAGAAGAGCGCGGCGCCGATCCGCGCGCTCGACCTCACCACGATGACCGAGCGGTTGGAGGAAAACTGGTTTCATCATTACCTCGCGAACCCGCAGAAGTTTTCGCCGCTCACCATCATGCCGAGTTTCTGGCCGGACGGAAAATCGCCGTTGACCGAAGTGCTCGGCGGCGATCCCGGCAAGCAGCGCGACGCGTTGTGGCGCTACTTGTCCGAAGGACCGGAGGCCGGCGAGCCGCGCGGACTCGTGCTCGAACCGCTGATCATCGCCGTGAAGGACGAGGCGGTGATGTTGCGTCGCAGTTATCCCGGCATCGGCAAGCGCGGCATCGGCGTCGGCTATCCGTCGGGCCTCAACCTCTCGTTCGACGCGGGACAGATGCGGCTCGCGTCCATCTGGAGCGGCGGATTCATCGAGGCGTCCGCCGTGTGGCGCGGCCAGGGCGCGGGCAACGTGCACGTGCTCGGCAAGGACACGGTGAACTTCCCCGCCGGCGTGGCGTTCGCGGTGCTGGAATCCGCCGCGACCGAGTGGCCGACGAATCTGGCGAAGCAGGCGGAGGGATTCCAGTTCAACGGTTACACGCTCGACGCGAAACAGCGGCCGACGTTTCGCTACTCGTTCAGCGGGCTCACGGTCGAGGATTGCTTTCTCGATCTCAAAGACGCTGCGGGCAAACCGCACTTCGAGCGCACGCTGAAATTTTCCGGCAGCAAGCCACCGGCGGGCTTGCACCTGCGCCTCGCGGTGGATCAACAGATCGAGCAACGCGGCGAGCGCGACTACATCGTCGGCGGGACGCTGCGGCTGCGGTTGCCGGCGGCGGGCATCGTTCGCGGCGTAGGCGGCGGGCGCGAGTTGCTGCTGCCCGTGGCGACCACCGGGCCCATCACGATCGAGTATCACCTCACCGGCAAACCATGAACTTTCGCCTCTTGATTTTTCTGGGCTTGAGCCTCGTCACCGCGGCAGCGGAAGACCTGGGCGACACATGGGGAACGGCGGAGCGCGAGGCCGCCTACTACCGCATCGTCAACGTGCCGATTCCCGAGGGCGTTTACGTCGAGGCCGGGAGCTTTGTCACGCTGCCCGATGGCCGGCTCGCGATCGGCACGCGGCGCGGCGAGATTCTGCTGGTAAGCGGCGCGTTCGATGAGCATCCGCGACCGACGTTTCAAACCTTCGCCAGCGGACTCGATGAAGTGCTCGGCCTGGCGTATCGCGATGGCGCCTTTTACGCGACGCAACAAACCGAGGTCACGCGAATCACCGACGCGAACGGCGACGGGCGCGCCGACCGCTTCGAAACGTTGAGCGACAAGTGGGGCTTCAACAATTACCACGAGTTCGCCATGGGCTCGAAGTTCGACCCGGAGGGAAATCTCTGGGTCGCGCTGTGCCTGTCCGAGTCCTACACCTCGAAGGAAAAGTTCCGCGGCTGGGCGCTGAAGATCACGCCGGACGGCAAGACCATCCCGATGTGCAGCGGCATCCGCAGCCCGCTCGGGGTCGGCACGAACGAGCACGGCGTGATGTTCTACGCCGAGAGCCAAGGGCCGTGGAACGGCTCGTGTTCGCTCAAGCATCTCAAGCCCGGCGGTTTCATGGGCCATCCCGCCAGCTTCAACTGGTATCCGCTCGCGCCGAACATGGGGCCCGCGCCGGTCGAGCCAAACACTCGCTCGCGCTTGGAAACCGAGCGCAAACGCGTGAAGGAACTCGTGCCCTACGCCGTGGTTTTTCCCTACAAAAAAATGGGCCGTTCAATTTCCGCCTTCGAGGTGAACGAGTCGCGCGGAAAGTTTGGGCCGTTCGACGGGCAACTTTTTCTCGGCGATTACACGTTGAGCATCGTGATGCGCGCGACGACCGAGCTGGTAAACGGCGTGTGGCAGGGCGCGTGTTATCCGTTCCGCGAGGGGCTGGCGACGGGAATTCTCTCCGTGCACTTCACGCCGCGCGGGCAGCTCATCGCCGGCGGCACGAACCGCGGCTGGCCCGTGCGCGGCATGAAGGACAACGTGCTGCAACGACTCGACTGGACCGGCCGTGTGCCGTTCGAGATTCAGGAAATCAACGCGCGTCCGGACGGCTTTCTCCTGCGCTTCACGCGACCCGTGGATCGGATGCTGGCCGCGCGACCGGAGACTTTCGAGATCGAGACTTACACGCACATTTACCAGCAGGCCTACGGCAGTCCCGAGGTGGACCAGACGCACCCGGCCGTAACCGCCGCCGAAGTCGCGCCGGATGGGTTAAGCGTCCGTCTGCGCATCAACGGTCTCGCGCAGGGGCACGTCCATGAGTTCCACGTGCCCGCGCTGAAGTCGCGCGACGGCGAATTCCTGCTGCACAATCGCGCTTACTACACGTTGAACGAAATCCCGAAGAACTGACCGCGCCACGCCCAGCCGCCTTTCATGAAAATCAAACGCATCCTCGCCTATCGCGTCGAACTCCCGCTGCACGAGACCACCTACAAGTGGAGCGGCGGCAAATCCGTCACCGTGTTCGACAGCACCATCGTGCGCGTCGAGACGGACACCGGACTCGTCGGCCACGGCGAGGTGTGTCCGCTCGGGCCGTTCTATCTGCCGGCGTATGCGGACGGCGTGCGCGCGGGGTTGCGCGAACTCGGGCCGCATTTGCTCGATGAAGATCCGCGCCAGCTCGCGAAGCTCAACCGCAAAATGGACGCCGCGCTCAAGGGCCATCCCTACGTGAAGAGCGCCATCGACATCGCTTGCTGGGACATCCTCGGCCAGTCGTGCGCGATGCCCGTGTGCGAACTTCTCGGCGGCCGTTACGGCGAGGACGTGCATCTCTACCGCGCCATCTCGCAGGAGTCGCCGGAGCAAATGGCCGCGAAAGTCGCGGGCTATCGCGCGGAAGGTTATCGACGATTCCAACTCAAGGTCGGCGGTGATCCCGACACGGACATCGCGCGCATCTTCGCTGTCGCCGCGAAGCTCCAAACCGGCGACCGCCTCGTGGCCGACGCGAACACCGGCTGGGTCCAACACGAAGCCGTGCGCGTCGCGAAGGCCGTGCGCGATGTGGATGTTTACATTGAGCAGCCGTGCCTCACCTACGAGGAGTGCCTTGCCGTGCGCCGGCAGATTCCGCATCCGTTCGTGCTCGATGAAAACATTGACGACCTTGGCATCCTGATTCGCGCCAAGGCCGACCTTGCGATGGACGTGGTGAACCTCAAGATCAGCAAGCTCGGCGGCCTCACGAAAATCCGTCAGGCGCGCGATCTCTGCGTGAGCATGGGCATCGCGATGACGCTGGAGGACTCGTGGGGCGGCGACATCGCGACCGCCGCCATCGCGCACCTCGCTCAAAGCACGCCCACGGAATTCTTGTTTACGACGACCGACTTTAACAGCTACGTCACCGTGAGCACCGCCGACGGCGCGCCGAAGCGTGTGAACGGCCGCATGGCCGCAAGCACAAAGCCCGGCCTCGGCATCACGCCAAGGATGACTGTGCTGGGCGAGCCGGTGCTTGTTTGCGGGTGAGCGGATGGACCGGTGGCGCCCGGCATTCCGGCTCTTGCTGAATCCATGGCATCAAAGCGCATCCTTATCATCGGCGGCGGCGGCATCGGGTTGTGCACGGCGTATTACTGCGCACAGCGCGGACACCGCGTCACCGTGCTCGACCGCGAAAGCGCGAATCACGAAGGCTGTTCGTATGGCAACGCCGGCATGATTGTGCCGAGCCACTTCGTGCCGCTCGCCGCACCCGGCATGGTCGCGCTCGGATTGAAGTGGATGTGGAATCCAGAGTCGCCGTTCTACATCAAGCCACGATTAGATTGGGATTTGCTGGACTGGGGCTGGAAGTTTTTCCGCGCGGCAAATGCCGCGCATGTGCAGCGCAGCGCGCCGCTGCTTCGCGACCTGAACTTCGCCAGCCGCGCATGTTTTGAGGAACTTGCCGATCAAACAGGGAATGAATTCGGCCTCGTGAAGCGTGGCCTGCTCATGCTCTGCAAGACGCAGCACGCGCTCGACGACGAGGCGAAGTTCGCCGCCCGCGCCAACGCGCTCGGTGTGCCAGCACAGGTGCTCGATGCGAAACAAACCGCCGCGCTCGATCCGAATGTGACGATAGACGTGGCCGGCGCGGTTTATTTCCAGAAGGACTGTCATCTTTCGCCAAACCGTTTCATGGCCGCGCTCAAGGCGCAGTGTGAGAAGCTTGGCGTCGAGTTCAAATGGAACACGGAAGTGCTCGGCTTCACGCACCACACATCACGCATCACGATCGCCCGCACAACCGCAGGTGAAGTCGAGGCAGATGAATTCGTCATCGCCGGCGGCTCGTGGTCGCCGCTGCTTGCGCGTGAACTCGGTTTGAAAATCCCGCTGCAAGCCGGCAAGGGCTACAGTCTCACGTTGCGCAAGCCGCGCCAGCTTCCGCAGCTCTGCTCCATCTTCACTGAGGCGCGGCTCGCGGTGACGCCGATGGGCTCGTCGCTGCGCTTCGGCGGCACGATGGAAATTGCCGGGTTGAACGAGAGCATCAATCCCGTCCGCGTGCGCGGCATCATCAAGTCAGTGCCGGAGTATTTTCCCGACTTCACGGCAGAGGATTTCGCCGGCGTGCAGCCGTGGTGCGGTCTGCGCCCGTGCTCGCCGGACGGACTGCCCTACGTCGGGCGCACGACGAAGTTCGCGAACCTCTCCCTCGCTACCGGCCACGCAATGATGGGCCTGAGCCTCGGCCCAATCACCGGCCGGTTGATGGCCGAAGTGTTGTCGGGTGAGAAGCCTTCGATTGATTTAAGCCTGCTTTCGCCGGACCGCTACGCGTGATCGGCGCATCAAAATCTTCGACTTCCGCACGCGCAGCGTGTTTCATCTGCGGCTGCATTTATGGACGACACGAATTCGCTCATCGAACAGCGCAAGGCCAAGCTCGCGTCGCTTCGCGCGAAGGGCATTGACCCCTTCAAGAACAAGTTCACGCCCGACACCGGCTGCAGCGAGGCGCGCGCGAAGTTCGAGAAGGGCGAACTCGCCGAAGGCGCCCACGTCGCCATCGCGGGCCGCATCACCGCGCACCGCGACATGGGCAAGAGCATGTTCATTGACGTGAAGGATCAGTCGGGCCGCGTGCAGGCCTATGCGCAGAAAAACGTCTTGGGCGACGCGCAGTTCGACATCTTCAAGCATCTCGACCTCGGCGACTTCATCGGCGCGCGCGGCACGATGTTCCGCACCAAGACCGGCGAACCGAGCGTGAAGCTCGAATCCTTCACCATTCTCGCCAAGGCGCTGCGTCCGCCGCCGGCAAAGTGGCACGGCCTCGAAGACACCGAGATCCGCTACCGCCAGCGCTACCTCGACCTGATGGCGAACGACGAGGTGAAGCGCACGATGCTCCAGCGCAGCGAAATCATCCGGGAAATCCGCAACTTCCTGCACTCGCGCGGCTACGTCGAAGTCGAGACGCCGATGATGCAGGCGATTCCCGGCGGCGCGGCGGCGGCGCCATTTGTCACGCACCACAACGCGCTCGGCTGCAATTTCTACCTGCGCATCGCGCTGGAGCTTTACCTCAAGCGCCTGCTCGTGGGCGGCGTGGACCGCGTGTTCGAGATCGGCCGCAACTTCCGCAACGAGGGCCTGTCGCGCAAGCACAACCCGGAGTTCACTATGCTGGAGGCGTATCAGGCCTTCGGCGACTACGAGCAGATGATGGAACTCGTGCAGAGCATGGTGTGTCATGTCGCGCAGAAGGTTTTGGGAACGTTGACGATTCCAAGAATCCTTCCAGCAAGTGCTGTTGTTCAACTTGCAGTTTCGATCTTAGAGAATTTTGGACCTGGCGCACATTGGGGTGAATTCGAAGCTTCTTACGGAGAAGTCGTTGTCCATCTGCGCTCCCTCATTGACGCCCCGATAACCGATCCCTTGGTAGAAGCTCAGAAATTGAAAGCCGAGTTGGGGGAAATGCGTGAGTGGCTCAAAGGATTGGGAAAATTGTCGAATTCGTCAGAGCGACCTTTCAACACTGAAACCGTGAACTGGCATCGCCTTCGCCGACAGGCCGATGCCTTGTGTGAGTCGCAAATTACCCTCAGCGTGTGGAAAAAAGCTCGCTACAAAGATCTAGTCCGTGACGCCGTTTCCGTTGCAACTGAAGGCACTGTCCCAGATTGGTTTTCTATCACGCCTGACGAGCGGCGCCGCGTTGCGATGAACACGTTGGGGCTTGGTGGCGACATAGCGGTTGGCTACGAGGACTTTGAAGTCACCGGCGCGGTGTTTGAAAAGTTGATCGAGCCGACGCTGATTCAGCCGACGTTCGTCACGCATCTGCCCAAGGAACTCGTGCCGCTCGCCAAGCTCTCGCCCGATGATCCGACGACCGTCGAGGTTTTCGAGTGCTGCATCAACGGCCAGGAAATCGCGCCTGCCTACACCGAGCAGAACGACCCCATCGAGCAGCGCGAGCGCCTCGAACACCAGGCCGGCGGCGAGCAGCAAAAGCTTGACGAGGACTTCCTGGTCGCGCTCGAACACGGCATGCCTCCCGCCGGCGGCATGGGCATGGGCATTGACCGCCTGTGCATGATGCTCCTCGGCCAGGAAAGCATCCGCGACGTGATCTTGTTCCCGCAGTTGAAGCCGAAGTAGTCGGATGCGTCGGATGCTGCTAGTTCCGCCGCATGTCAAGTGGTGGGACTTTGTCGGACGAACGAGGTTCCCGAATCTGTGACGCTGTAGCCGCGGCTTCGCGCTTCGCCGCGGCCAGCAATTCGGGCGCTGCTTCCGCGGCCGCGGCCATGCTTTGAGGATCGTTCGTCGCGACCGCGAAGTGGACGAGTTGGGGCGGATTGGAGGGCTTCCATCCGAGAGAGGCCAAAGCCATTCCCGCGAGCCTTCGCATCGGCCAATCGCCGCCTTCCAGCAAGAAAACCAGCGATTCGATGCCAGCGGCGCCATGCGTTTGAATGGCGTCCACCAAGGCGCGTTGCACCTCGGTGTCGCGCTCGTCCATGGCCGCCGTGCGCAACGATTCCAGCAATTGCGGGTCGCGGCAGCGTCCCAAGGCGATGGCGGCGTTTCGGCGCACGGCCGCGTTCGCGTCCCGAAGACCCTTGAGCAGGATC
Source organism: uncultured Verrucomicrobiota bacterium (assembly GCA_964589935.1). Classification (GTDB taxonomy): domain Bacteria; phylum Verrucomicrobiota; class Verrucomicrobiia; order Limisphaerales; family VHCN01; genus VHCN01. The sequence goes on from CAZPVD010000016.1 coordinate 28,033, forward strand.
GGGACACCCTCCGCGCCGACAAGCTCGGGAATCTGCCGATGGCGGCCCATCGCCGCCAGATAGAGCGCGCGATTGGCCTGTGAATCCGGCTGCCAGTTTGCCTTGGTCAGGAGGTCTGCCGCGACATTGCGCACGTAGAAGTCAGGGTCGTCGAGCGCGGCCAGCGCCACTTCCAGTCCGCGGTCTGGAAATCCCGTCATCAACGATTTCACGACGGCCTTGCGAACTTCGGGATCGGGATCGCGCGAGGCATCCATCAAGGCATCCCTGCTGTGCGGGTCGGAGATCTGGCCGAGCATCGCTGCAATAAACGGGCGGCTCTTGCCGTGTGGATTTCGCAAGAGGTCAATCAAAGGCTTGAGCGCGCGCTTTCCCATTCTGACCAGCCCGAGTTCCGCCTCCTCGCGGACTCCATAATAGAAAGCCGCGATGGATGTCTCTTCAAGGGCCTCGGCCAACGGCCCGACGACGCGAGGGTCGTCGAACTTCGACAATGCCTTGGCGACGGCGATTTGCAGATAACTGTCCTTGTCCTTCAACGCGGCAATCAAAGTTGGAACTGCGCGCGGGTCGCCAATCGCGCCGAGTGCTTCCGCGGCGGCCGCTTTGGCGTTTCCCCAGCCCTGTTCAAGGATGCGAATCAACGTTGGAACGGCTGGCTGTCCAATTTTAGTCACGGCTCTGATGGCTTCCCGCACGACGCCGTTGTCGCCGTCTTCAAACGCCTTCACGAGCGCCTCGGCTGCCTCGGTCGCGCCGAAATTGCCGAGCGCGGCAGCCGCTGCACGCCGCACCGCGACATCCTTGCTGGACATCGAGGCGACGCAGGCATTGACGGCGACCGGATCGTGCAACGCCTCCAGCGCCAGGATCACTTCCGTCTGCCAGGAGCCACGCATCGTTGGATCCACAAGAACATCGGAGAGCGATTTGACGGCCCGGTGATCGCCCATTTTTGCCAGTGCATGGGCCGCGCTCTTTCGGACAGTGACAACATCGTCGTGGAGAGCCGAGGCAATCAAATCAAAATCCCTCGGGTCGCCAATCTCGCCCAACTCCTCGACGGCACGTTCGCGAGTCTGAGGCTCAGGATTTTTGGCCCGGCGGGTCAGAATGATCCTTCGACCCAGTGATTTCATCAGTATGTTCAAATAATGAAAGCCTTTCACTTTGTTGACCCGTCAGTCTGATGGAGACTGATTATTCGTCGTATTCACCGTCGCATTTCATCTTCCAAACCCATGCAGTCTTGCCCTGATGGCCCGTTACAGCACCTCCACCTTGCTCACCCCGCAAACCCAACGCACGTCCCAGAACTCAGAAAGCGCGCTTGACCGTTTGCGGTGCATCAGACGCCGGACGTTCATGGCAGCGTCCTATGCTCACACAGGACTTTCAGGCAGTCCGTCAACCGGGCAAATAGGGTCATCACCTACTTACCAACCGATGGAGCCGATTGAAAACTTTGCGGGCTGCTTTAACCGTCAGGAAGGGACCGAGAAATGGGGAATGTGTTCCCGCAGTTGAAGCTGAAGTCACCCGGCGCCCTAGCGCTGTGGCTGTTCGGGGCGTCCTTGAATCAAATCACCGAGGCGCTTGTTGAGAGATTCCTGATCCTTCGCCACGTCGCCTATCGCGCCGATGCTGTCACCGACGCGCGCCATGAGGTCGGCGCGTTTCTCAGCCTCGCTCACGACCTTCGCGACGTAGTGCTCGCTCGTGCCGATGCCGGGACCGGTCACGTTGTTGTTGTCGCGCGCTTCGATCCACCATTCGACGGTCGCGCCCTCGGCCACGAGCGGCTTGAGTGCGCCGACGTTCCAGTCGTAACGGTTGCGCACCGAGCGCTGCGTGCGGTCGGGCAGGACAAGCTCGATGCCCTTCTCCTCGCCCTCATCAATTCTGTATCGCAGAAATACCTGGCTCACCGCGAAATCATCGAGCGCCTCGAAGCCCACGAGCACGCGCGCGTGCTGCGTGATCAACTCCTCCTTGCGTTCGGGAAACGTGATGCGCACGAGCGGCGGCTTGTCCGGCAGCAGGTCAATGCGATAGACGGCCTCGTCCTTTGACGCCATGTCGAACTTGTCCACAAGCTGCACCATGAAGCCGCTGAGCGCGTTCGTCGGGACGGCGAACTCGCCTTCCAGCTCGCGCGGGTTTTGCGCGTTGGGCTTGAGCGGCACTTCGCGGTCAAGGCCGATGAGCTTGATCGAGCCGCGCGCGACTTCCTTGCTCGCGGCGACGTTCAACTTCAGCGTGCTTCCCGACAGCAGCGTGAGGTCGCCGAGCGCGCGCCGCACCGTCCCGAGGCCCGTGTAAGCGGGATAAACCTGCGTGCAATCAATGCGTGCCACGGTCGGCCGCACGACGGACTCGACGCGCGCAGTGGGACTGCGGCCGTCGCCGAGATAGATCGTGTAGTCGAAACTGTCCTGCACGTTCTCCAAAGTGAGGTCGAAGAAGACGCGGTTCGTCTTCGTGGCTTCCAGCATGAACTCCTGCGAGCGGCCCGAGGAATACTTCACCACGAGGCGGCCCGTGTTGGGGATGACGCCTTTCGCGTGCGCCCACAGGCGGACGCTGTCGCCTCGGCCGATGCGCAGGTTGCCGCTGAACTCGGCGACGCGCGTCTTGCGCGGCACGGGGATTTCGCGAGAGAGCAGCGCGCGCGCGAGCAAGTCCCGGCTCACATCCTCGCCTTTGAAAAAAAGGAACGCGGCAACACCAGCGGCAACAATCGCCCAGCTAAAAAAACGCCGCAGCTGCCTTGTCGAAATGACCTCGGTGAAGTCCACCGGCCGCGCGAGCCGTTCAGTCTCGTCCACGAGCGCCTCGACGAGTTCGGAGGAAGTTCCTGGCTGGACCGCCCCAGGCTGCGTGAGCTGAAGCGACGCGATGAGGCGCGTTTGAAACTCCGGCTTGCCGTGCTCAACCAAGAGCGCGACACCGTCGTCATCCGGGCTGCGGAGAATCGGGAGCACGATGTGGCGCGTGATGATGCAGCCAACCGCCACGACATCCGCAGCAAAAATGAAAACACGCAGGCCCCACGCAAAATCGAGCCACCAGTCGAGGAAACAGCCCGCAAGCAGCAACCCGGCAGCGAGGCCCAGCGCACCGAACACGCCCGTGCCCGCCGCAACCGCGAGATGTTTCCGCCGCACCGCGGCGATCTTGTCGAGCAGCAGCGCGGACGGCTTGACGCGCGCGGGCGCTTGGGTCGGACGTTCGGTTGTCAGCGTGGCGCTCATTTCAGATGCGACAGTTTGCGCAGCACCCATTCGCTGGTGACGAGCGCGAGCATGAGCAGGAAATACAGCGGCGAGGCCCACAGCTCGACTTCGAGCGGCGAGCGGACCCGCTCGGCCTTCGCCTTGATGGCGTCGGGCAGCTTGTGCAAATCCTCCTCGCGGAAAAATTCGCCGCCGCTCAACGCCGCCATCTCGCGCAGCAGCGTCTCGTTCATCGCGGTCTCGCCAAGTTCAAACTGCGGCGCGGTGACGTTGAAGTCGAGCTGGGTGTCCGGGTCCTGTTCCGTCGAAAATTTGTAATTGCCCGGTGCGGGCGCGATGAATTCGCCGCGATACATGCCGGGTTGTTCCGGCACGGGACGCAGTTGCACCTCGATCGCCGCGCCGCCTTCCGCAGTGCGCAACGAGAAGGATCCCTTCACCGCTGGTTCCGTGACCGGCTCGAAACCCGCGCGGTAGAGGCGCGCGTAGATGTTCACGCGGTCACCGGTAACGAAGTTCTGCCGGTCGGTCGTGATCTGCGTTTTGCGCGAGCCGCCGATGAGGTGCGGCAGCGCGAGCCGCTGCGCGATCTGGCCCCAGAAGGTCGTGTAGTGCGCGTCGCCGGCGTTCTTGCGCCAGCGCCACGTGTTGTCCGTGCCGACAAACATCGCCTGGCCGAGGCCGTATTGCTGGAGCGCGACGACGGGCATCGGGCCGAAGCGCGACGCCTTCACTGGGTCGGGATCCACGAGCAAAACTTCCGCGCCGGGTTTCGCACGCGACACTCGCGCGGCCCAGTAGATCGCCGGAAGCTGCTTCCAAAACGCGGCGCTTTCGTCCTCCTTGTCCGCGAGGCGCAGCATGGTGCTCGTCTTGCCCGCCGAGGTGAGCGAGAGATGGACGGGCTTGTCCGCGACCGTGTCCGCCGTGCTGGAAGTTTCCGCCGCCGCGTCAAACTCGACCGGCAGCAACTGCTCGATGGGCGTGCGCCGATACGCACCCGGACTGAAGCGCTTGCCCGCAACCATGAGAAATGCGCCGCCAAACTTTGACACATACTCGTTCAAATTTTTCATCTGCTCGGCGGTCAGCGCGCGCGGGTCCACGTCGCCGAAGATGACGAGGTCGAACTTGTAGAGTTCCTCCTTCGTCACCGGGAAATGTTCGAGGAAGGGCGCGTTGTCGCCGCGCGTGATGGAGGGATCGCCCTCAAAGAGAACCGCCTTCGACTCCACGCGCCGGTCGCGCGCGAGCATCGCCTGCAAGTAACGGAACTCCCAGCGCGGCGCCTGTTCGACGAGCAGCACCTTTATCTTTGCGTCAATCACCCGCAGATGCTGCGCGCGCGAGTTGTTGTCCTTCACGGTCTCGTCGGCGCGCGGCTCGATGAAGGCGGTCAACTCGAAGTCGCCCGTCTGCTGCGGCGTAAAACGCATCGGCACGACTTGCTCGCCGTCGGCGCCGAAGGTGACTTCGCGCTCGTCCACTTTCGCGTCGCCGAGCTTGAGTTGGACGCGGGCCTTTTCGCCATTGAGGCCCTGCGAGCGGACGCGGACATTCACGGACACTTCGTCCTTCACAAAACTGACTTCCGGCGCGAAGAGGTTCGCCACGATGATGTCGCGCGGGCTGGTGATGCCGACGCCCCAGATGTAGAGCGGCGCGCCCTCCTGCTGCGCGAGCGCGGCGGCCTCGCGTGGAGACGAGCCGGTGTTGTTCGCGCCGTCGGTGATGAGCACGACGCCCGCGAGCGGCTGTCCGCGCTTGGCCTTGACGACCTCCGCAAGCGCGTCGCCAAGCGGCGTGGTCGGGCTGTCGGCGGTGAGCCGGTCCACCCACTCGAACTCGCGGATGTTCGCCTTGCGGCGCGTGCGCTTCACTTCGCCGGAAGCAGCGTTGGTGACTTCCGTCTTTGCGCGCGGCAGGGCGTTCACGCGCTGACCGAACGTGAACGGCGTCAGCTCAAATTCCTGATCAAGTCGCGGAAGCAAATCGAGCCGCTCGTTCTTTAGCGCAGACTTCACGAGGTCAACGCGCGCAACCTGGTCGTATTCCGCCGCGCGTTGCGGCGGCAGCGACTGCGCGAAGCCCTTCGCGGCGTCGAGCCCGCCCTTCACGATGGCGGCGCGCTTCACATCGTTTTGATCCACGCGCGGGTCTTTAATCTGCATCGAAGAAGTCGTGTCAATCAGCACGAGGCATGCTCGGCGAATGCTGCCCTCGACGGTGAACGCAAGGACTGGCCGCAGCAGCAACAGCAAAACGGAAAACAGGAATGTCATTCGCAGCGCGGTGAGCGTGTAGCGGCGCGTGTTCGAGAGCGAAACGGGCGAGTTGCGATACGTCCACCACGTCAGCGCACCGAGCGCGACCGCGAGGAACACGACCCAGCCGACACCCGCGCCGCCGTGAAACGTGAGCCTCACGCCGGCGATGTCGCCCGCCGCCTCGATGCGCGCGCCGAGCAGTTTGAGCAGGAGGTCGTTCATGCCTTCATTTCGAGCGGCTGAAGTATTGCGCGAGGAACGTCTCGACCGCCGCGACCAGCATCGCGAGCAACGCGACAGGCAGCCAGTATTCCGCGCCGAGGCGTTCCTTCTCGACCATTTCCTTCAGTGAGAGAGTCGGGCTCCAGCGAACCACGCGAGAGACTTCGCCCAGTGTTTTCAAATCTTCGGCGCTGATGTCGTCGAGGTTCGACTCAGCGGGGTCGGGCTGCGTGGCGAACTTCAACACCGTCGGCGGGTCGGCGATGGAGATTTCATACACGCCCGCCTTGTCGGTCGCGTCGTATTGCAGCATCGGGACGCCGTTCACGAGTTCGACCTTGCGCAATTCGCGCGCGCCGCCTGTGCTGCCGGGGTTCAAGATCACCGCGTCCTTGCCAAGCCACTCCGCGCCCATGCGCCGCGCGAAGCCCTGCCCGACGCGCAGGTTCAGGCCCTCGTCCTGCCGCTGCACAATCGAGGCGAGCGTGCGGTGGACGAGCGGCACGAACGCGGGCCGCACGGGCAGATCGTTCCACGTCGTCGTCGCGGTGCTGCTGAACAAAATCACGCGGCCGAGTCCCCACGGGCGCTCGACGACGGCCGGCGAATTGTCTGCGTAGCGAAGAACAATCTTCGGCGTGCCGAAGTCCTGAGACTTCACGTCCTTCGCGCCGGCGACGGTGTTGGTCGCCGGCTTCGGCGCTTCAATTGGAATGAGTTCAATGGAGCGGAAGAACCGGGCTGAATTCAGCGAACCAGATCCCGGATCATTCCAGATGCTCACGATGGGATGATCGTAACCCTTCGACTGAAGGTTGATGAACTTCTCTTCCTGCGCCGCGTCGCCGCGTGGCTCGCCGAGCGCGGCGGGCAGGATGTTCGCGCGCTTGAGCAGTTGCTCGTTGTAAAAGTTCGCATTGACCTTGCCGCCGGGGAAGATGATGAGGCCGCCGCCACGGCGGAGGTATTGCTCGAAGTTCGTCACGAGCGCGCTTGGGAACTCCGGCACGTTCGCGAGCACGACGGCGTCGAAATCGTCAAGGCGCTGGTCGCCGAGTTCAGACACGGGCACGACCGTCGGCTTCACGAAATAATTCTCCATCTCCTCGGGCGGCACGGGCACGAGCGCGTGAGCGAGGAAGAATGTCTCCGAATCGCGCGGCTCCGCGCCGGGGCTGCCGTCCACGAGCAGCACGCGCACTTCGCGCAGCGCGCGGACGACGAGCGTGCGCTTGTTGTCCGCGGCAAAGCGGTCGTCCGCGATGCGCGCGGTGACGGAGTGGAAGCCCTCGCTGTGCAGCCGCGCGAAGAGCGACACTGCGCGTGTTTCGCCCGCGGGAATCGAAGGGATGACAACTTCATCGCCCGCCGGCTCGGCGTTCACCTGCAATGTGACGCGCACGTCCTTCGCCTCCTGCTTGCCATAATTGCCGACGCGCACTTCGAAGCGCAGCGGGCGGTTCACCGGCGTGAGGCCGCTCGTCACGCGTAGGTCGCTGACGCCGAGGTTGCGCTCCTCCGGGTCGCCGACGAGCACGACGCGCGTCTGCACGGATTGATCGCCGCGCGCGTCCTTCGCCTTGTGCAACAGTTTTTGGATGTCGCCGAGCTGACGCCATCCCGACTGCTGCCCGTCAGTGACGACATAGACTTCCTTGCGCAGCGCGGTGCGGCCGCGGAGCGTCTCGTGCGCGCGCTCGATGGCCGGGAACAAATCCGTGGCTCGGTCGGAAAGCGGCGCTTCACGAAGCGTCTTGCGCGCAAGATTAAGATCGTGCGTCGGCTCGGCAATGACCGCGTTCACGCCGTCAGACGCGAGGAAAACCGACGCGGCAGACCCGACGGGCAGCGTGTCGAGGACTTGTTCGGCGGCCTTGCGTCCCTTGTCGAAGCGCAATTGCACGCCGTCGCTCACGCCCATGCTGGCGGAGTTGTCGAGCACGATGACGGCGGTAACCTTGGTCTGGCCGAAGAAGTCGGACGCGCTCTGCCGCATCGCGGGCCGCGCGAGCGCGAGCGCGAGCAGGAGCAGGAGCAGGCAGCGCAGCGCCAGCAGAATCATGTCCTCGATCAACATGCGCCGCTGGTTTTGCTGCATCGAGGTCTTCACGAAGCGCATCGCGGCCCAGACGACGCGCTGGAATTTCCGGCGGTTGAGCAGATGGATGATGATGGGCACCGCCACCGCGCCCGCGCCGAACAGCAGAAATGGATTCAGGAAAGACATCGTTCAGCGCGTCGTTGTCTTGAGCCGGAACGCGAGGTAGCCGCTTAACACCTCGTGCAACGGATGGCCCGTGTTCACCTGCACGTAATGGCACTGGTTCTTCTCGCAGCCCTCGCGCAGGCGCGCGCAAAAGGACTCGACTTCGCGCTGGTAGCTCTTCTTGATTTCCTGCGGACGCGTGAGGATTTTCGGAATCGCCTCCAGCCCTTCGAACTCGACGAGGCCGGTGAATGGGAACTCCAGCTCGAACGGGTCGAGCGTGTGGAAGACGACGACCTCGTTGCCGCCGAAGCGCAGGTGCTGGATGCCGTCGAGAATCTTCTGCTCGTCGTCGAACAGGTCGCTGATGACGATGACGATGCCTTTGCGGCGGATTTGCCGCGCCATGTCGTGCAACACGCCTGCGATGTTCGTCTGGTTCTTCGGCTGGAAGCCGGCGAGCGTGGCCAGCGTCTTGTGGATCATCGAGTGGCTGTTGCTGCGCGGGATGTATTCGCGCGACTCGGTGTCAAAGATGTCGAGCGCCACGGCGTCGCGCTGGTGCAGGATGATGTAGGAGAGGCACGCGGCAATCATCTTGCCGTAGTCCAGCTTGGTGAGCTTGCCCGAGCCGTATTTCATGGACTCGGAGCCGTCGAGCAGCAGGTGCGCGACGTAGTTCGTCTCCTGCTCGTATTGCTTGATGTAATAACGGTCGGTGCGGCCGAGAACCTTCCAGTCGAGGTGGCGAAGGTCGTCGCCGTGCGTGTATTCGCGGTGCTGCGCGAACTCGATGGCGAAGCCGCGGTAAGGCGACTTGTGCTCGCCCGCCATGTAGCCCTCGACCAGCAGCCGCGCGTGCAGGCCGAGCGACTCGGCGCGCGAAATCGCGACGGGATCAAGAAGAGTGGCGAGGGTGGCGGCGTCCATCGGAGTGAGTCGGTTCACGCGCGCTCAAACGCGGCGTGATGGGACTTCCTCTCAGGCAAGCTTCTCGTCCTTTGGAATTTTTTCGAGAATCTTGCGCGTGATGTCGTCGGCGGTGACGCCTTCGCTCTGCGCCGCGAAGTTCGGGATGATACGATGGCGCATGATCGGCAGCGCCACGCTCGCCACGTCATCACAACTCACGTGGAACTGGCCGCGCAGCATCGCGCGGGCCTTCGCGGCCATGATGAGGTTGAGGCTCGCGCGCGGCCCGGCGCCCCACGAGAGCCACTTCTTGCAGAAGTCCAGCGCCTCGGTCGCCTTCGGGCGCGTGACACGGACAATTTTCTCGGCATAGCTGAAAACGTGGTCGCTCACCGGCATGCGGCGCACGGTGGCCTGCACGTCGAGGATGTCCTGCTCGGTGAGAACGGGCTGCGGTTTCGCGGCCTCGACGCCAGTGGCCATTTTCATGATCGCAAGTTCCTCCTGCGTGCTCGGGTAATCAACGGTGATCATGAACATGAAGCGGTCAAGCTGCGCCTCGGGCAGCGGATACGTGCCTTCCTGCTCGATGGGGTTTTGCGTCGCGAGCACGAAGAACGGATTCGGCAGCGGATAATCCGTGCCGCCGACAGTGACCTTGCGTTCCTGCATGGACTCCAGCATCGCGGCCTGGGTTTTCGGCGGCGTTCGGTTGATTTCGTCGGCAAGGATGATGTTCGCGAAGATCGGCCCCTTGAGGAAGCGGAACTCGCGCTGGTTCGTCGCGGGGTCCTGATAGATGACCTCGGTGCCTGTGATGTCGCTCGGCATGAGGTCGGGCGTGAACTGGATGCGCTTGAATCCGAGATGCAGCGTCTGCGCGAGCGTGGAGACGAGCAGCGTCTTGGCGAGGCCGGGCACGCCGACGAGCAGCGCGTGGCTGCGCGTAAAAATGGCGATGAGCACCTCTTCGACGACCTGGTCCTGGCCGACGATGACCTTGCCGAGTTCGGCGCGGATGGTGGCGCTGGCCTTGCGAAGCTGCTCCACGGCCTGAAGGTCCCTCTTGTCAACTTGCACGGTGGGTTCTGGATTGTTGCTCATGGTGAAAAAGTTTGGTTTTGAATGTCAGTTAATGTGGGCGAGGCGAGGCACATTCGACGGCAGCACGCTGCGAATTGCCACAAAAAACTTCCCGGACACGGGACGGCTGACGCGGCGGGCGCGGATGAAATTCACCGCGAAGGACAAATCGCGAACTGTTCCGCGGCGCGCGGCTACTTGTTCTCCTTTTTCTCTTCCTTCTTTGCCGGTGGCGGCTCGGCGGGCTTGGGCAGATCGGCGAGGTCCCAGCCGGTCGAGACGTCCACATTCGGCAGCGCCTGTTTGAGCGCCTTCACGCCGTTCGTGGACACCTTTGTCTGCCACACGAAGACGCTGCGAAGATATTTCATGTCCTTCAACTCGTTCATCCCGGCGTCGCTGACCTGTGTGCCGAAGAGATTTAGATATGTGAGGTTTTTCAAACGCTTGAGATGTCGCAGGCCGGCGTCCGTGATGGCCGTTTGCTCCAGATGCAGTCGCGTGATGTTCGTGAGGCCGGCAATGTGCGCAAGGCCGGCATCCGAGATTTTCGTCGAGGCAAGATTGAGGTCGGTAAGGCTCATCACATCCTTGAGCGCACTGAGTGTCGCGTCGGTGGCGTTGGTGCCGAGCAAGCGCAGGTTGAGCATCGTCCATGGCACGTTGACCGCGATGGGCCGGACCTCGACACCCTTTTGCGCGAGCGCGGCGAGGGCCTTGGTCTCGGCGCTGCTCGGCTTGAAATTCGCCGACAGCACCGGGCCTGCCGCCGCCGGCGTGCCGCCGCCGGCCTTGATCGCGAGGCCGTCGGGCCAGTTCGCGCCCTGGTTGATCCAGTTCTTGATGAGTTCGATTTGCGACTTGGACAAGGGCTCGCCTTCGCTCGGCATCCGGTCGTCGTCGGACTTGGGCAGCACAATGCGGCGGTAGAGGTCGCTCTTGGCCGCGTCACCGGCGAGGATGGATTTGCCGGTCTTGCCACCTTTCATCGCGGCGTCGCGCGTGTCGAGGCGCAGGCCGCCCTTTTGTTTTTCCGGACCGTGGCACTTCACGCAATTCTTCTCAAGAATCGGAAGAACGTCCTTGGCAAAATCCACCTTGCTCTCGGCGGCGGTGGCGGGAAGCGCGGCGAGCGCGAGCGGGGCGGCGAGGAACAGCAGTTTTTTCATAAATTGTCTTGTGTGCGGACTCATCAATAACAGGCCGCGCAACGTCACGCAGCAGGCTTCGTTGCGAGGATAGACGAACAGGCGCGCGGTTTCCAAGAGACTTTCTGCGCGGATTTTTTCGCACCCAGAATCTCCTTCCCTTCCGCCACAAAAACCGCACCATCCGCCGCCAGCCATGCTCGCTTACGCGCTGACGATTTTCACGGGCGCATTCCTTCTCTTCCAAGTCCAGCCGCTCATCGGCAAATACATCCTGCCGTGGTTCGGCGGCAGCCCCGGCGTGTGGACGACCTGCATGTTGTTCTTCCAGGTGCTGCTCGTCGGCGGCTACGCCTACGCGCATTTCACCACGCAACGGCTGCGTCCGCGCGCGCAGGTCATCCTGCACGTCACGCTGCTGCTCGTCGCCATCACGCTGCTGCCGATCATTCCGAGCGAAGGATGGAAGCCCGCCGGCGGCGCGGAACCCATCGGCCGCATCCTGCTGCTGCTCGCAACGACGCTCGGCCTGCCTTACTTCATGCTCTCGACGACCGGCCCGCTGATGCAGGAATGGTTCCGCCAGACGCATCCGGGTGTCTCGCCGTATCGCCTTTACGCGCTGTCGAACGTCGGCTCGCTGCTCGCGCTCGTGAGCTATCCCTTCCTCTTCGAGCCGAACTTCACGCGGCGTCAGCAAGCGCTGATGTGGTCCGCAGGTCTCGTCGTGTTCGTTCTGCTCTGCGCGTGGTGCGCGCGACTCGCGTGGAAGCACGCAGCGCCAGCGAATGAAACCAAGCCCGCCAGCGAAGCAAACCCGACCACTTCCGGTGCGGGGGAACAAATCCCGTCTCCGTCTGGCGCATCGCAATTGCTCTGGGTGTTGCTGCCTGCGTGCGCGTCGGTGCTGCTCGTGGCAACGACGAACAAGCTGTGTCAGGACGTCGCGGTCATTCCATTCCTGTGGGTGCTGCCGTTGGCGATCTATCTCGTCACGTTCATCCTCTGCTTCGATCATCCGCGCTGGTATGCGCGGCCGCTGTTCACCGTCCTCTTCATCCTATGCGCCTCGTATGAGGTGTGGGCGCTGTTTGAGGGCGTGGGCGTGCGCATCCATAAACAGGTGCTCATCTACGCGGGAACGCTTTTTACCGCGTGCATGATCTGCCACGGTGAACTCTACCGGCTCAAGCCGCACCCGAAGCACCTGACGCGGTATTTCCTGATGATTTCGATTGGCGGTGCGCTCGGCGGATTTTTTGTCGCGGTCGTCGCGCCACTGGCGTTCAACTCGTTCCTCGAACTGCACATCGGCCTTTGGGCGTGCGCCGCGCTGCTGTTCGTCGCGATCCTGCGCGACGAACGCGGCTCGTATCCGTGGCACTGGCGCTGGCTCAGCATTGTGCTGGGCATTGCACTGCTTTACGGCATGGACCGGTTTCTTGGACTGTTCCTCGCGCCGCGGCTGGCGGCCATGTTCAAGTCCGCTGAAACGAAATCCCTTGCGGGCGCGCTCACTTTGGAAAGATTGGAACACCTCCACTGGGCGCCGTGGATTGCGCTGGCGCTTTGGGCCGCCGTCGCGGCATGGCGGAAGACAATTTCACGTGAGCGCGACTGGCACGAGATGGCGTGCGCGTGTCTTGTCACAGGCGTCGTCGCGCTGGCTTCGACGCTCGCCATCCAAGTGCGCGTGGCGGACAAGGACGCGGTGTATTGGGCGCGGAATTTCTACGGCACGCTGACCATTTTTGAGTATCGCAGGGAGGAGCCGACGGCGCATTACTTCCTGCTGCAGCACGGCAAAATCACGCATGGACTGCAATTCAAGGACGCGGAATTCGCCAAGTGGCCGACCACCTATTACGGCGCGGGCAGCGGTGTCTCGCTCGCGTGGAACGCGTTCCCCACGAACCAGCCGCGCCACCTGGGCGTCGTCGGTCTCGGCACGGGCACGCTCGCGAGCTTCGGCCGGCCCGGCGATTCCGTGCGCTTCTACGACATCAACCCGGCCGTCACCAACATCGCGCAGACCCGCTTCACCTACGTGCCGAACTGCGAGGGCCGCGTCACCATCGTTCTCGGCGACGCGCGTCTCTCAATGGAGGAGGAACTCAAGCGCGGGGAATCGCAGCAGTTCGACGTGCTCGCGCTCGACGCGTTCAGCAGCGACGCCATTCCTGTGCACTTGCTCACGCGCGAGGCGTTGGAGATTTATTTCAAGCACCTCAAGCCCGGCGGTGTCCTCGCCGTCCACATCTCCAACCGCTACCTCGACCTTGAGCCGGTCGTCGAAGGTCTCTCGAAGCACTTCAACGTCGGTCAGGCGCTCATCTCCGACAACGGCGAGGAGGATTGGTGGCTCTACACATCCTCATGGGTGCTCGTGACGCGCGACAAGGAGTTCCTTTTGAAGCCATCCATTGCCGCCGCGACAAGCGCGAGCGAAAGCCGCAAAAAAAACGTCCCGCTCTGGACGGATGACTTCGCCAGCCTGTTCCAGATTCTTCAGCGCTGAAACCGCGCCTTCACTTTTGCCGTCTTTCCGCCCATAGTCGCAACCAACATGAAAACACCAACCGCACCGCTGCTCACCTTCGCTCTCGCCGCTTCGCTCGCCTTTTCCGCAAACGCCGCCGAATATAACACGCTCACTGCTGCCGAGAAAAAGGAGGGCTGGAAGCTGATCTTTGACGGTAAGTCGCTCGCCGGCTGGCGCACGTTCAAGAAAACCACGGCGCCAGACAAAGGCTGGATTGTCGAGGACGGCGTGCTCAAGCACGTCGCCAAGGGCGGCGGCGGCGACATCATCACGGACGCGACCTTCGAGAGTTTCGATTTGCGCTGGGAGTGGAAAGCCGCGCCCGGTGCCAACAGCGGCCTCAAGTATTTCGTCAGCGAGGAGCGCAAGCAGTTGCTCGGCCACGAGTATCAACTCATTGACGACGAGCGCCACGCGGACGCCAAGCTCGCCGAGGGCAAGCGCGTCACCGCGTCCTTCTACGACGTGCTCGCCCCGCACGGCGCAAAGCCCAAGCCCGCCGGCGAATGGAACCACTCGCGCGTGCTCGTGAAGGGCAACCACGTCGAGCACTGGCTCAACGGCGACAAGGTGCTCGAATACGAACTCGGCAGCGACGCCATCAAGGCCGCCGTCGCGAAAAGCAAATTTTCCAAGGTGGAGGATTTCGGTTCGCGCGTGCAATGCCACCTGCTGCTACAGGACCACGGCGACGAGATTTCCTTCCGCGACATCAAGCTGCTCGAACTCAAGTAGCGCCGCCGAGCGAGAATTTTTCGCCGCAGCCGCACAGAGAAACGGCGATTTCTTTCGCGCTTCTTCCTCTGTGCACTCTGCGCCTCTGTGGTTAATCTCTCCGCGTGCCGCACGAACTCCTCCAGCCGAATCCATGGATGATCCTGCCGTTCGCGGCGCTGCTCGCGACCATGGCGCTCGGACCGCTGGTCGGCGCGGGCTGGTGGACGCGGCATTACGCGAAGGTCGCCCTCTCGCTCGCCGCGGTGACGCTCGGCTACTATTTCTTCGGCCTTCACGCGCCGCAACGGGTGCTGCACACGGCGCACGAATACATCAGCTTCATCGCGCTTATCGGCGCGCTCTACGTCGTGAGCGGCGGCATCCACATCGCGGTGAAGGGCGAAGCGACGCCGGGCGCGAACGTGGTGTTCCTCTTCGTCGGAGCGCTCGCAGCGAACGTGCTTGGCACGACGGGCGCCTCGATGCTGCTCATCCGCCCGTGGCTGCGGATGAACAAATACCGCGTCACGGCGCACCACGTCGTGTTCTTCATCTTCCTCGTGTCGAACATCGGCGGCTGCCTCACGCCCATCGGCGATCCGCCGCTGTTCCTCGGCTACTTGAAGGGCGTGCCGTTCTGGTGGGTCGCGCAGAACTGCTGGCCGATGTGGGCGCTCGCCGTCGCGCTGCTGCTGGCGATGTTCTACGTCGTGGACCGGCGCAACTACCTGCGCGCGCCGCGCGGCGTGCGCGAGCAACTCGCCGAGCCGGCGGATGAATGGAAGTTCGAGGGCGGTGTGAACGTGTTCTTCCTCGCCGTCGTCGTCGTCGCAGTGTTCATCGAGAACCCGCCGTTCCTGCGCGAAGGGTTGATGCTCGCCGCCGCGCTCGGTTCATGGTTCGCGACGAAGAAACACATCCACGAGGCGAACCACTTCGACTTTAACCCGATCCGCGAGGTCGCGATTTTATTCCTCGGCATCTTCGCAACAATGTTGCCCGCGCTGGACTGGCTCGGCGCGCACGCGAAACAGTTCGGCCCGGCCACGCCGGCATTTTTCTACTGGGGCACGGGAACGCTTTCGAGCGTGCTGGACAACGCGCCGACTTACTTGAGTTTCCTGAGTGCGAGTTGCGGAACAGTCATCCCAGAGGAAGTAGTGACGGGTGTGAACGAAATGGTGCAAAACGGTTTCACACCAGCGGGCGCGTTCTCGGTCGAGGTCGAACGCACCTTCAGCGCGCTGAATCACTATTTACCGGCGCAACTGGCCGCTCGAATGGTAACGCCGGAGCAAATAAAAATCGCGGCGCAAATTAGCAATCCGAGTTGCGCAAAATTCCTAGTCGCTATCAGCGTCGGCTCGGTGTTTTTCGGTGCGGCGACTTACATCGGCAACGGCCCGAACTTCATGGTCAAGGCCATCGCCGACCAGCAGAAGGTCCACATGCCGGGCTTCCTCGGCTACGTGCTGCGCTTCACGCTGCCGTTCCTGCTGCCGGTGCTCCTCGTAGTCTGGCTCGCGTTCTTCGCGCGTTGAACGGCTTTTGCGCTTTGTCTTCGGCGCGCCTTGTGTTTCAACATCCCTGCCGCCGCGATGCGCACGCTCTACAACCTCCTCTTCATCGTCTTCTTCGTGCTCAGCGCGCCCTATTACTTTTGGAAGATGTGGCGGCGCGGCGGCTGGCGGCGCAACTTCGGCCAGCGCTTCGGCCGGCACAGCGGCGCTTTCAAGCAGGCGCTCACGAACCGCGACGTGATCTGGCTCCATGCCGTGAGCGTCGGCGAGGTGAACCTTTGCACGCAACTCATCGCCGCGCTCGAACCGCGCCTGCCAAACCACAAGTTCGTCGTCTCCACCACCACCACGACCGGCATGGGCGAGCTGGAGAAGAAGCTCCCCGCGCACATCGAGAAGTTCTACTACCCGGTGGACCTGCGCGGCGCGGTGAAGCGCACGCTCGCCGCCGTGCACCCGCGCGCCGTTGTGCTCGTCGAGGCGGAAATCTGGCCGAACTTCCTCTGGCGCGTGCGCGACCGCGGCATCCCGCTCTTCCTCGTCAACGCGCGCCTCTCGCCGCGCTCGTTCCCGCGCTACAAGCGCTTTGGTTTCCTCTTCCGTAAAGTCTTCGCCTCGTTCACCGGCGTCGGCGCGCAGAACGAAACCGATGCCGCGCGCCTGCGCGAAATCGGCTGCCGGCCCGAGGCCATCCGCATCGTCGGCAACCTCAAGTTCGACGCCGCCAAGCTCGACGCGCGCCGCCTGCTCGACGTGCCCGCACTGCTCAAGCAACTCGCCGTGCCGGAGAATGCGAAGCTGCTCGTCGCCGGCAGCACGCACGCGGGCGAGGAGGCATTGCTCGCGGAAATGTTCCTGCGATTAAAGAAACAATTTCCCGACCTGTTCCTTGTGCTCGTGCCGCGCCACATGGAGCGCGGCAGTGCCGTTGGCGAGGAGTTGCGTGCATGTGGCGTGAAGTTCGCCTTCCGCAACGAGCTGACGGCGAGCCGCCAGTTCGCGCCCGGCGAGGTCGAGTGCCTGCTCGTCAACACGACCGGCGAGCTGAAATACTTTTACGAGCACGCCACGCTGATTTTCGTGGGCAAAAGCCTCACGGCGGAAGGCGGGCAGAATCCCATCGAGCCGGGCGCGCTCGGCAAGCCGATGCTCTTCGGCCCGCACATGGAAAACTTTCCCGGCATCGCCGACGCCTTCGTGAAGGCCGGCGGCGCGGTGCAAGTGCCGGACGCGTCTGCGTTGGAAAAATCCATCGCCGAACTCCTTGCCGACGAATCGCGCCGCCGTTCGCTTGGCGAAAACGCGCTGCGCATCGTCCGCGAAAACCAGGGCGCGGTCGAACGCACCGTCGAGATGATCGTCGAGCAGGTCGCACGAAAGCACGGGTGATTCGGGCGTTTGCTTGAAGCAAGACTTGCCTCGGCCCGTCCGTTCGCCTAAGACAGCCGCCTCATGAACACGCCCCGCATCCTGCTCGCGCTCACGCTCGCCACGTTTACCGTCCGTGCCGACGGTCCGGCCGATAATGACCCAGACAAGGTCAAGCGTGTGCCGCCGCCGGGCGTGAAGATCGCCGACGACGCGCGCGCGGAGCTGACGGCGGGTGTCGCCGTGCTGGGCAAGGAGATTGACGCCTTGAAGAACTCGCTCAAGGGCAAGCCTGAGTTGCTCGAACTCCTGCCCGACGTGCAGATTTTTCACAAAGCTGTGGACTGGGCGCTGCGGCACGATGAGTTTTTCAACTCGAATCAAGTTTCCGTCGCGCGTAATTTCCTCAAGCAAGGCGGCGAGCGCGCCGCCGCGTTGCGCGACGGCAAGTCGCCGTGGACGACACAGACCGGCCTCGTCGCGCGCGGCTACCTCTCGAAGATTGACGGCTCGGTGCAGCCTTACGGACTCGCGATTCCCGCGTCGTATGCGCCGGGGCCGTCGCAGCCGTATCGGCTCGACTTCTGGATTCACGGGCGCGGCGAGACGTTGAGCGAACTCGCCTTCATTGACGGCGTGCAGAAAAATCCCGGCCCCTTCACGCCGCCGGGCGCGATCGTGCTCCAGCTCTACGGACGCTACTGCTGCGCGAACAAGCTCGCGGGCGAAGTGGACCTGTTCGAGGCGCTCGACCACGCGAAGAAGTATTACTTCATTGACGACAACCGCGTCGTCGTGCGCGGCTTCTCGATGGGCGGCGCGGGCTGCTGGCAGTTTGCGGTGCATTTCCCCGGAGTGTTCTGCGCCGCGGCGCCGGGCGCGGGCTTCAGCGAGACAGCGGACTTCTTGAAAGTTTTCCAGAAGGAAACGGTGCAGCCGACGTGGTTCGAGAAAAAGCTCTGGCACATCTACGATTGCACGGATTACGCGGTGAACCTCTTCAACCTCCCGACCGTGGCCTACAGCGGCGAAATTGATTCGCAGAAACAAGCCGCCGACATGATGGAGAAGGCGCTCGCCGCCGAGGGCTTGAAACTCACGCACATCATCGGGCCGAAGACCGGCCACAGCTACGAGAAGAACGCGAAGGTCGAGGTGAGCCGCCGCATTGATGCCATCGCTATGCAAGGCCGCGACGTTTTTCCAGAGCACGTGATCTTCACGACGTGGACGCTGCGTTACAATCAATCGCATTGGGTCACGGTGGATGGCATGGAGCAGCATTGGGAACGCGCGCGCGTGGACGCGGGCTTTGATCTCGAAGGTTTCAAGATCGTGACGAAAAATGTTTCTGCGCTGACGCTCGCGATTCCGTCCGGCCGCTATCCGTTTCCGGTGAACAAGAAAGCGCAGGTCATTCTCGACGGCGCGAAGTTCGACGCGCCACCGGCCGAGACGGACCGTTCGTGGACGGCGCATTTCGCGAAGAACGGAAAGAAATGGGAACTCGTCAGCGATTCCGCGTTCCGCGTTCCGAATTCCGCGTTGGCAAAGCGCCACGGTTTGCAAGGCCCGATTGACGACGCGTTCCTCGACAGCTTCCTCATGGTGCTGCCGACCGGGTCGCCGCTGAACGAAAAAGTCGGCGCGTGGACGAAGCGCGAAAGCGAGCACGCGATGGACCACTGGCGCAGGCAGTATCGCGGCGACGCGCGCGCGAAGAGCGACTCCGCCGTGACGGACGACGACATCGCCGCGCACAACCTCGTGCTCTGGGGCGACCCGCAAAGCAACAAGCTCCTCGCGCGCATCGCGGACAAGCTGCCGGCGAAGTGGAGCACGTCAGGTGTGCAGATTGGCACGCAGACGTTCGACGCGTCGCATCACGCGCCGGTGATGATCTTCCCGAATCCGCTGAACCCGAAGAAATATGTCGTGCTCAACAGCGGCTTCACCTTCCGCGAATACGACTACCTCAACAACGCGCGCCAGGTGCCCAAGCTCCCCGACTGGGCCGTGGTGGATCTGGACACGCCGCCGAATTCGCGCTGGCCCGGCAAGATCGTCGGCGCGGATTTCTTCGGCGAGCACTGGGAAGTGCTGCCGGCGAAGAGGTAGTTCGGCGGCGCGGTTCATCCGCGCTCATTCACCGGTTCGTCGGAATTCCGCATTGCCGCGCCTTGCACGGACGCCTACACTTGCCAGCGCATGAAACATCAGCTCGACTTCGAGAAGCCGGTCATCGAGTTGCAGCGCAAGCTGGAGGAGCTGCGGAAACACCCGGAGAAACACTCCCTCGGCGTCAACTTCGAGAACGAGTGCCGGCTGCTCGAATCCAAGATCGAGACGCTCAAGCGCCAGACCTACGCGAACGTCACGGCGTGGCAGCGCGTCCAGCTCGCGCGGCATCCTAAGCGCCCCTACACGCTCGACTACTGCCAGAAGACATTCACCGACTTCAGCGAGCTGCACGGCGACCGCCTCTACGCGGACGACCGCGCGGTGGTCGGCGGCTTTGCGAAACTCGACGGCCGCAAGGTCATGGTCATCGGCACGCAGAAGGGCCGCGACACGAAGGAAAACATCCTCCGCAACTTCGGCTCCGCTCATCCCGAAGGCTACCGCAAGGCGCTCCGCCTCATGCGCCTCGCGGACAAGTTCGGCCTGCCCATCATCACGCTCATTGACACCGCGGGCGCGTATCCCGGCATCGGCGCCGAGGAACGCCACATCGCCGAGGCCATCGCCGTCAACCTGCGCGAGATGACGCTCCTCGAAGTGCCCGTCATCGCCGCCGTCATCGGCGAGGGCGGCTCCGGCGGCGCGCTCGGCATCGGCGTGGCCGACCGCGTGCTCATCATGGAGAACGCCTACTACTCCGTCATCAGCCCCGAAGGCTGCGCGGCGATTCTGTGGAAGGACCGCACCGCCTCCGCAAAGGCCGCCGAGGCGTTGAAGATCACCGCGAAGAACCTGCTCGAATTCGGCCTCGTGGATGAAATCATTCCCGAACCGCTTGGTGGCGCGCACAACAACCCGGAAGCCACCGCTGCCACGTTCAAGGCGCACCTGCTGAAACACCTTGCCGAACTCGACGCGCTCACGCCAGCCGAACGGTTGAAGAAGCGCTACGAAAAATTCCGCGCCCACGGGCACTTTCAGGAACAGCAGACGCAGCAGGTGAAGGAAGCACCTGCGGCGGCGTGAACTCCACTCCAAACCCCAAGCATGCTGCGGCACCGGCTACGGCTTGGTCAGCCGATAGAACTTCTGCGAGCCGTTCATCGTCACCGCAACGCTGATGAAGCCGCCGTTCGTTTGAAGAATCCCGGCCACGGCACTCCACAACGCAGACGACAAATCCGCTGCTGATTCAATCCGAAAACCCGCCACGGTGTCGGGCCATGAAATAGTCAAAGTGCTGGCCGTCACGGCGGTGGTGATGGTGGGGCCAGAGGACTGCGAAGCGCCGACGAGCGCCACGGAGTTCTGACCGCCCGCCGCGATGGCCGTCACGCCGGTCAAGCCGGTGGCAACGGTCGCCAGACCAGCGGTGGTTTCTCCCCACGCCACGAGCGTTCCATCGTTCTTCAAGGCTAGGGTGTGATTCCCGCCGGCCGCAATGGCCACCACGTTGGTCAAGCCGGCCGGAACATTCGTTTGACCATTGAAGTTGTATCCCCATGCCACGACCGTGCCATCGCTTTTCAAGGCCGCGGTATGATAACCCCCCGCCGAGATGGCCGTCACTCCGCTCAAGCCGGCCGGAACATTCGTTTGACCATTGAAGTTGTCTCCCCACGCCACCACCGTGCCATTGCTCTTCAACGCCACGGAGTGAAGAGTCCCCGCCGCCACGGCCTTCACCCCGCTCAGGCCGGAAGGAACATTCGTTTGACCAGAGGAGTTGTCTCCCCACGGCACCACCGTGCCATCGCTCTTCAACGCCAGGGAGTGATTGCCACCGCCCGAAATATTCGTCACGCCGCTCAAGCCGGGCGGAACATTCGTTTGACCAAAGCCAAAGTTGCTGGTTCCCCACGCCACGACCGTGCCGTCGCTCTTCAACGCGAGGGAATGATAAGCCCCCGCCGCAATGACCCGCACCCCGCTCAAGCCGGGTGGAACATTCGTTTGAGTCTCACTGTTCCTTCCCCACGCCACGACCGTGCCATCGCTCTTCAAGGCCATCATGTGCAACTCGCCGGAAGCGACGGCCGTTACGCCGCTCAAGCCGGGCGGAACATTCGTTTGGCCAGCGCTGTTGTCTCCCCACGCCACCACGGTGGTCGCCGCGTTCGCCGTCAGCATCGCTGGCACCAGCCACAGGCTAAACGCCAGCAGGACACTGTTTTTGATCTGAGAGGTTATTGAGTTCATGGCAAGGTTCTCCTATCCCGTCACCGCGATGCTCGCGGGGTCGCTCCATTGGCCGAATTGCTCGTCGCCCATGAGGTAGATGGCCCGGTATTTCCACAGCGGGGCTTGGCGGGTTGAAGGCTGGAAGTTGACCGAATGTGGTCAAAAAGAGCCATTTGTCGTAAGTAGCGTGTTTTCAGGATTGTAAGTGGGGTTTCCGTGAAGGGGAATGGCACTTTTAATCTCGGAAGCGAGGCCTCCGCGAAGGAAGGCGTGGCTTTTAACTTTGGAAACGGCCCTTGGGCAGACGGCAAGGCCTCTTTGAATCCTCAAAGCGGCGACCCGGTGAGGCGGACGAGGACTTTTAAGATTGGAAGAACGATCATCAGCGCGCGGAGTGCGGAACTCGAAATGTGGACAGGACACTTCACATGTAGTGTTTCTCTCTGGGAACATAAGAGAGTGTCAATACGAGATTCACGGGATGAGTGTCAAGCCTGCAATTGACGTTTTCAAATTCGCGGCGGTGTTGAAGCCGGAACCTTTGTTGCGCTGATGCCGTTCTTGCCATCGCTCCCATCTCACGCCACACTGCCGTCATGAATCTGCAAGTTGAAACTGAACGGGAGGCCGACGGACGCTGGCTCGCGGAAGTCCCGGAGCTGCCCGGAGTGATGGCTTACGGAACGGCGCGCGCCGAGGCCGTGGCGCGCGCGGAGGCGCTCGCGTTGCGCGTGCTGGCGGACCGCCTGGAGCATGGCGAGCCGGTGCCGGAGATGAGCAACGTCTTTTCGGTCACCGCATGAGCCAATGGCCAAGCTCCAAGAGCCGGCGCGTTTTGGCGGCCTTGCTGCGCATCGGTTGGAGCATCAAGCGGGAGCGCGGCATTTCCCATCGCATCCTCGCGCGACCCGGCTGGCCTGATTTTGTATTTGCCTTTCACGACAGGGAAGAGATTGGGCCGCGAATGCTGGCGCGCATCGCCAAACACACGGGGCTGAAGCCGGAGGACATTTAAGGTTTTTCCATGCTCTACCCTCTGACGTTTCATCCGATCTTCAAGGAGCGCGTCTGGGGCGGGCGGCGGACGCACGCAATATTCGACATCCGCTCCGCTTCACGCTAGCCTCCCGTCATGGAATCGAAGGTCATCGTCGAGCGCAAACGCGCGCACCGTGCCGCAGAAGCCAGGACCGCGGCGTCCATTGCAAGGCAGATGGCATCGCACCGTTTTTTTGGCATGCACGCCAAGACCCATCGCTCCGTCGCCGCGGTCATGAAGCAGTTGCGTGGAACGCCCCGTCATGCTGTTTGACACGGACGTTTTCATCTGGGCGCAGCGCGGCAACCGCCACGCCACAGAGGTCATGGCCGCCGAACCGGGCCGGTTTCTCTCCGTGCAGACGTTGCTGGAGCTGCTCCAGTGCGCGCAGAACCGCAGGCAGCAGGCGGACATCAAGGGCTTCCTGAAGGAGTTCGAGTTTGAAACGCTGCCGTTGTCCGGCGTCATCGGTGCGAAGGCGGTCGGGCTGATTGAGTCCTACAGCCTGGGCTTCGGGCTTCGCGCCGGTGATTCCATCATCGCCGCAACGGCGCTGGAGCACGGGATGCCATTGATGACGGGCAACGCGAAGCACTTTCGTCCGGTGAAGGGGCTGGACTTGCGCGTGTTCAAGGCGGCGTAGTTCGAGGCAATTCGACCATGCTCTACCCGCTGACCTTTCAACCCATCTTCAAGGAGCGCGTCTGGGGCGGGCGCAAGATCGAGTCGCTCTATGGCAAGGCGCTGCCAGCCGGCGTCCCCATCGGCGAGTCGTGGGAAATCACCGACCGGCCCGAGGGCGTGAGCGTCATCGCCAACGGCCCGCTCGCGGGAAAGGATTTGCGCTGGGTCATGGAGCATCACGCCGCCGAACTGCTCGGCCGCGCGCAGTCCGTCGCGGGGCGCTTCCCGTTGCTCGTGAAAATCCTCGACGCGCAGGACGTGCTCTCGCTCCAGGTGCATCCGCCGGCATCCAAGGCCACCGCGCTCGGCGGCGAGCCGAAGACGGAGATGTGGTATTTCACCGACGCGACGCCGGACGCCGCGATCTTCGCCGGCCTCAGGCGCGGCGTGACGCGCGAACAGTTTGAAAGGAAAATCGCCGACGGTTCGGTGGCGGAATGTTTTCACCGGATTCCCGTGCATCGCGGCGACGTGATGTTACTGCCGAGCGGGCGTGTCCACGCGCTCGGTGCGGGCAGCGTGCTGTTTGAAATCCAGCAGAACTCGGACACGACGTATCGCGTCTTCGACTGGAACCGTGTGGGTCTCGACGGCAAGCCGCGCGAGCTGCACGTCGAGCAGGCGCTGGCCTCGATTGATTTCGCGGACTTCGAGCCGTCGCTCGTGACAGGCGAGCAACTCGGCAACGGCGATTTCGACCACGAGCGGCTGGTGACGAACGAGCTTTTCCAAGTCTCGCGGTTCGCGTTGCAGCGCAATTCGCAGCTCACGGAGCAGCGTCCCGTGCCCGTGGTGATTGGCGTGCTGGAAGGCGCGCTCGAAGTTTCCGGCGGCGGCCTGACGGTCGCGATTCAAGCCGGCGGCTTCTGCCTTGTGCCCGCGAACGTGACGGTGGCGTTGTCCGCCAAGGGTGATGCGTCCTTCCTGCAAGCCGTCGCGGGCGTGGCTGCGTAGCGGGCGCATCTTGTCTTGTGTTCTCCCTCATGCTGCCGCAAGTTGGCTTGCGCGGATTGTGGCTGCGAATTGTTCGCGCTTCGACCGAGTAATAAGATGAGAGACCGCCGCCTCAAAAGTTTCTTCCAGCGCTGGGCCATCAACACGGTGGCCGTGCTCGTGGCATGCTACGTCGTCAACGGCGTGCGCTACGAGGACGCGGTGTCGCTCTTTGTCGCGTCGCTGCTGCTCGGCATCCTCAACACGTTCCTGCGGCCGCTGCTGATCCTGCTGACGCTGCCGATTTTTCTGGTCACGCTTGGGTTGTTCACCCTGTTCATCAACGCGCTGCTGCTTTACTTCACCGGCTACCTGCTTCAGCCGCACTTTTACGTCGAGGATTATTGGTCGGCGTTCAAGGGCGCGCTCATCATCAGCGTGGTGTCGCTCGCGCTCAACACGCTGACCGGCACGGGCAATTCCCGCGTCGAAGTCCGTCATGCCGGCTCCGGCAAAAAATCGCAGATCGGCGGCAAAGACGACGGCAACGGCCCGGTGATTGACGTGTGAGGCTTGCCCGCGCGCGGCCCGGCCTGCTAAGAATCTTCCGTGACACCCGACAATGTTGCCTGCGCGGATCGCTGCGAGCGTGGCGGAATGGCAGACGCGCCGGACTTAGGATCCGGTCCCGAAAGGGGTGGAGGTTCAAGTCCTCTCGCTCGCACCCAAGAGCACCTGCTCATTGTCGCCGTTGCGTTCGCGTGCGGCGCGACAGGCTTCGCGCAAAGCGGGCCGGACTGGATTCGCCCCGCCGCGCTGCCCAAACCGGGCGAGCCGGTTTTCTTCCACGGGGAGTTCAGCGTTTCGTCCACAGCGCAACGGGCTGAATTTGCCGGCGCATGCGACGGCTCCGCGCAAGTGTTCATCAATGGAAAGCCCGCCGCTGAACTCAAAGGAATTTTGCGCGCGGTGAATGCCGATGCCACAAGTCTGCTGCGCCGCGGCAAAAACGTGCTGGAAGTCCGCGCGGTCAACGCAACGAACACGCCCGTGCTGCTGGTGAAACTCTCCTTCGCCGCCGACGCGAAGGGAAAGAGCGCGATTATCAGCGACGGCTCGTGGACGAGTTCGACGACCGCTGCAACGAACGGCGTCACGGGCGAGTTCGTCACAGTGGACTGGTCGCGCGTGCAGGTGCTCGGCCGCGCGGGCGTGCCACCGTGGGGCGATCCGTTTGACCCGACGAAGTCCTTCGACGCCTACAACTCATGGCGCGGCAGCCTCGGCACGAAACAGGCCACGCCGGTTGAGAACATTTCCGCGCCGCGCGGCTACAAGGTCGAGCTGGTCCGCTCCGCCCAAGACGGCGAAGGCTCGTGGATCAGCCTTGCGTTCGATCCGCAAGGGAGGCTCACTGTCGCGCGCGAAAAGTCCGGCCTGCTGCGCATGACGCTCACGCCCGGCGGCGGCGTGGCAAAGGTCGAGGTCATCAATGAAAACCTCCTCGAATGCCGAGGCCTGCTCTACGCGCACGGCGCGCTCTACGTGAACGCGAACAACTCAAAGGCGCTCTACCGCCTCCGTTCGACGCGCGGCGACGACACGTTCGACGAGGTGAAGCTGCTCAAGGCCACCGAGGGCGGCGTCGGCCACGGGCGCAACGGCCTCACGCTCGGGCCTGACGGGAAGATTTATTTCGTCCACGGCAACAACGTGCGATTGCCCGCTGACCTTGCGGCGACTTCGCCTTACAAAAACTTCGCCGAGGACCGTCTGCTGCCGTGCCCGTGGGACAATCGCTTGTTCGACAGCGACGCGAAGGCGCCATGCGGCCACATCATGCGCACGGATGCCGAGGGCACGCGCTGGGAAATCGTCGCGGGCGGCTTCCGCAATCCTTACGACATCGCGTTCAATGCCGACGGCGAGCTGTTCACGTTCGACGCGGACATGGAGTGGGATGTCGGCGCGCCGTGGTATCGGCCCACGCGCGTGCATCACGTCGTCTCCGGCGGCGAATACGGCTGGCGTCACGGCACGAGCATGTGGCCGACGGACTGGCCGGACGACCTGCCGCCGCTGGTCAACGTCGGTCTTTCGTCACCGACCGGCGTGAAGTTCGGCACGGCGAGCAAGTTCCCGCCAAAGTATCGCCGCGCGTTTTTCATCTCCGACTGGGCTTACGGACGCATCCTCGCCGTGCATCTCACGCCAAAGGGCGCGAGTTATTTGGCGAATTTCGAGACGTTCCTCACCGGCCGCCCGCTGAACGTGACTGATCTCGAATTCGGCCCCGATGGCGCAATGTGGTTCACCACCGGCGGACGCGGAACGCAGGCCGGCCTGTATCGTGTCACCTACACCGGCCCGGAAATCCGCGAGCCTGCGATGAGCAAGGCGGAGTTGAAGGCCGAGGAAGACGCCGTGAGGGCGCGCGCGCTGCGACGCCAGCTCGAAGGGTTTCACGGCAAACACGGCCTCTTCGCCGTGGACTTCGCGTGGCCCCATCTGGACAGCGGCGATGCGCGGATTCGTTTCGCCGCGCGTCTCGCCGTCGAGCATCAGGATGTCACGCTCTGGCAACAGCGTGCGTTGAATGAAACGCGACCTCAAGCCGCGCTGACCGCGCTGACTGCGCTCGCCCGCTGTGGCAACAAGGAAACTCAACCGTCATTGCTCGCCGCGCTCGACAGGCTTTCGTGGTCGAAACTCACCGACGCACAGCGTATTGACTTCTGCCGTGCGTATCAGCTTGCGTTCATCCGCATGGGCAAGCCGGACGCGGCGACGGCAGCGCGTCTCGCGACGAAGTTCGATGCCGTTTTTCCGACATCGAATCACCGTTTGAACGCCGACTTGTGCGAGCTGCTTGTTTATCTGGAGTCGTCCAATGTCGTTCACAAAACGCTGCCGCTCATTGCGTTCGCACCGACGCAGGAGGAGCAGATGCAGTTCATGTTCACGCTGCGCAATGTCGCGCGCGGCTGGACGCTCGACAACCGGCGCGCCTACTTCAAGTGGTTCGACAAGGCCGCGGGTTACACCGGCGGCAAAACATTTCCCGCCTACGTCCGCGACATCAAGGCCGACGCGATGGCGACGCTGACGGACGCCGAGCGCGCCGCGTTGGCCTCGATGCTGAACCCGCCACTGCCGAAGACCGCGTTCGTGCCTCCGGCGCGACCGCGTCCGCTCGTGCAAAACTGGAAGATGGAGGACCTGCTCGCGGATGTTTCCGCGCCGCTGCAAGGCCGCGCTGCGAAGCGCGGGCGCGAGACGTTCACGGCGGCGCAGTGCATTGCCTGCCATCGTTTCGGCAGCGAGGGCGGCAGCGTCGGCCCCGATCTCTCTGACGTAGGACGGCGTTTCGACCGGCGCGCGATCCTCGAATCCATCCTCGAACCATCCAAGGTCATTGACGACAAGTATCGCAACACGGATTTCACGTTGAAGGACGGCGAAATCGTCACCGGCCAAGTCGTGCGCGACGAAGGCGCGACGCTTCAGGTGCGTCCGAATCCGCTTGCTGAACAGCTCGTGCGCGTCGGGAAGGCCGACATCAAATCGAGCAGGCCCTCTGCGATTTCACCGATGCCCACGGGGCTTCTCGACACGTTCACGCGTGCTGAAATTCTCGACTTGATCGCGTTTCTCGAATCCGGTGGCGGCGGAGCAACGCACAGCGCGGTTCGCAGATGAACTACGGCCGCATTGAATGACCGGGGCATTCCTGCGTCTCCTTCTTTGAGCCTTATGTTTCTCAACAAGCTGTTCTCTCCACGTGCGGCGACATTTTTTGCGGCGCTGTTGCTTGCCTGCGCTTCGGCGCTGGGGCAGGACAAGTCCATCACCTTCCAAGCTCGCTCCGCGCGCAGCGGCAAATGGTCCGAGCCGGCGACGTGGGCCGATGGCCGCGCGCCAAAGGCCGGTGACAACGTGCAAATCCGCGCCGGCCACACGGTGATTTATGATGTCAGCTCGGCCGAAGCGCTGCGTGTGGTGCATGTTGCCGGCACACTGACCTTTGCCCGTGACAAGTCCACTCGTCTCGATGTCGGGTTGCTCAAAGTCATCGAAGGTGACACCTGCACCGAGGACGGCTTCAACTGCCACGAATCCGCCGACATGCCGGCAGCCGCGCCTGGCACGGTGCGGCCCGCGCTCGAACTCGGCACGCCGGAGCAGCCCATTCCCGCGGGCATCACGGCAATGGTGCGGCTCGTTTACTTCGCCGGAATGGACACGAACACCTTGCCCGCAATCGTCGTTTGCGGCGGGCGCTGGGACGTTCATGGCGCACCAATGAACCGCACGTGGGTGAAACTTGGCGCGACCGCAAAGGCGGGCGATTCTTCCGTCACGCTCGCCGAGCCCGTGAGTGGCTGGCACGTGGGCGACCGCGTGATTCTCACCGCGTCGAAGGGCAAGGAACGCAGCAGCACCTTCCGCCAGAGCGCGAAGAAGCATCAGCCCGTCAGCACCGAGGAGCGGCTCATCACCGCCATTAACGGCACCACGCTCACGCTGGATCGCGCGCTGGAGAACGACCACTTCGGCGTTGCCAACACGCGCAGCGAGGTTGCAAACCTCTCGCGCAATGTCGTCATCGAATCCGCCGCGCCCGACGGCGTGCGCGGCCACGCGATGTATCACCGTGACAGCACCGGCGGCATCAGCTACGCGGAATTCCGCCACCTCGGCAAGGAAGGCGTGCTCGGCAAGTATTCGATTCACTTCCATCTCGTGCGCGATTCGATGCGCGGCAGCGGCGTGACCGGCGCGAGCATCTGGGACTCGCACAACCGCTGGATCACGATTCACGGCACGGACTATCTGCTCGTGCGCGACTGCGTCGGCTATCAGTCGGCCGGGCACGGTTTCTTCCTCGAGGACGGCACGGAGCAATACAACGTGCTCGACCGCAACCTCGCGGTGCAGGCGTATCGGGCGCGGCCGTTGCCGAAGCAGGTGCTGCCGTTCGACGCGAACGACGGCGCGGGCTTCTGGTGGGCGAACGGGCGGAACACCTTCACGCGGAACGTCGCGTGCGAAAATGACGAATACGGCTACCGCTTCGAGATCGCGAAGCGCAGCAACTTCAACCCTGAGTTGAACGTGCGCCAGCCGGACGGCACGACCGAACGCCGCGACGTGAGGACGATTCCGTTCTTCCGTTTTGAAGCGAACGAGTCGCACAGCGAGGGGCTTTACAGCTTCAACTTCGGCGACGACGTGCCCGGCGCGGTGCATGGAGACCGGCGGCATCCGTTCATTGCGCGCGATCTGCTCGCGTGGCAGACGCACTACGTGCTGCGCCCGAACGTGCAGTTTTTCCTCATGGACGGCCTAGATGTGAAGGATGGCGTCTATGGTGTGTATCATCCCGATTACGACGCGCACGTGTATCGGAACATCCGCTTCGACAACGTGAACTCCGAACCGATCAACCGCGGCCACGACGACGACAGCATCCAATACGGCTCGTTCACCTACGAAAATGTCCTGCTGGAAAACTGCCGCATCGGCCGAGACCCGCTGATTCAACTCACCTGCACCTCGCCGCAACCGGGACAGAGCGGGCACTTCCGCAACCTGACGGTGAAAAACAGCTCTTCCCGTTACGCGCAGGTCGTGGACCTCGGCGGCGGCCCTCGCAACGACAAGCTGGAAAACCCCGTGATCTATTACTTCCACGACTACTTCGGCCACGGCGAAGTGACCAAGGTGGCGAGTGTGAAATTTCCCGACCAAGTTGCCGACGCGAAACCGATTACCGGCTTCACCGGCCCGGATGTGCGCGCAACGGAGGTGACTGGCGTGACGTTTCCAAAGTTGCTTGAGCCGGTGGACGACCTGCCGCCGGCAACGTTCATCACGTCCAAGCGAACAAGCGGCGGAAAACTCGTTGTGCGCGGAGTGTCGCACGACAACGGCGACATCGCGCGCGTGACAGTGAATGGCCAGACCGCAAAAATTCTTTCCGCAAACGCAGGCGTCGTGGACTGGGAAATAACCCTGAACCCTCCAACTGAAGGAACATTGACCGCGCTCGCCACCGACAAGGCGGGCAACACGGAGAAGATGCCGCACCGGATTTCGCTGAGGTAAGTTCAGCGCGGGCTTCGCGCAACGTCGGCGAACTTTTCGATGTCGCTGAAGTTCCTCTGCCACGTCGTGAACATCGCGCCTGCGACCCCGGGCACGCCCTTCGCCGCGTCGAGCCACACCCCGATCTGCTGCGGGCCGGCGTCGTAGTAGCCGGCGATGATCTGCCGATGGCCGCGGTCGGCGAACCACTTCAAGCTGTCGCGCCGCTTGTCGAAGTTCCAGTTCACGATGATGACATCCTTGTCGAGTCCCTCCCACGAGCCTTTGAGGTCGCCGCGCACGAGGTAGTAATTGTTCTTCGCGTTGTGATGCGGGTCGAACATGTCGTTCCACACGTAGATTTTTCCGCCGGGGTTCACTTCGCGAAGAATGCGCACGCACGTGCGGGCGTTGTCGGCGAGCAGTTCGCCAGCGTCCATGCCACGGTCCTGGCACGCTTTGCACCAGTTGAGCACGCGGATTTCGTCGTGCGACATCATGTAGCCCTTCGCGCCCCATGCCGCGTGAACACGCCTCGCCTGATCGCGCAGCAGTGAAATGGTTTTAGGCTCGGATGGGCAGATCATCACCTGCCCGTCATACACGGTGACGGCGTGATAAAATGAAACGCGCAGCCGCGTGCCATCGGGCAAACTCGTCTTGATTGTCGGCGGCTCGTGCCACACCTCGAAGCCACCGCTCCACGGCACCGTGCCGGAACGGGGGTCAGTGACGCGCTCGAAGTCTTTTCCTTCCACCAGCGCCGTGCCGTCCTCGCGTTTCACGACGAACGGCGCGCCCGGCCGGCGGACAAGGTTCACGAGCGCGGTTTCTTCGATCTTCCCGTCGTCCCACCAAAGCGTGCCGGTCGAACCGCCCCACGAACCGAAATAGAGCTGCACTTCCGTGTTGTCGAGCGAATTGAAAACGACGTGGTGCTCGGTCCAGTCCTGAGTGTGCTTCGTGCCGAGGTGCGAGAAGCTCAACACTCGCCCGCCCGCGATGGGCTTGACCTCGGGCTGGCCGCGAAAATCCTGCGTCTTCACGCGCACCGAGACGTGGTATTGGCGAAATGGCGATACGCGAACTTTCTGGGCGAGGCGTGCGTTGCGGCCCTTCGGATCGGTCACGCGCACCGCGCCATTTTCGGCAATCATGTTGTCGTCGCGCAACGTCCAGCCGCGCAGTTCAGTCATGTCGCCGTTCTTCAGCGCGACGGCGGGATCAGGCTGCAAGCGTGCGACGCCGCTCTTCACGACAAAGAGCGCGTCGCGCACCGGCAGTGCCTCGGCGAGATTCGGGTCGT
Source organism: uncultured Verrucomicrobiota bacterium (assembly GCA_964589935.1). Classification (GTDB taxonomy): domain Bacteria; phylum Verrucomicrobiota; class Verrucomicrobiia; order Limisphaerales; family VHCN01; genus VHCN01. The sequence continues at coordinate 59,665 of CAZPVD010000016.1, forward strand.
GATAGAGCAGCGCCTCGGAATAACCGATGGGAAAAATCGCGGGCACGATGTCGAGTTTGAGTTCGCTGGCGAGGTGTTTGATGCGTTCGACATTTTTGAAATAAACCGGCCCCATGTCGCCGAGTTTGCCAAACTTGAAGTCAGACAGGAGAAAGCCCGCGTAGCCCGCCTTCGCCGCGCGGCGCATGAGTTGCTCGGTTTCGGCCACGTCTTTTTCCACCGCAAGATTCGCCTGAAGATAAACGCGCAGATCGAGCGGATCGGCCGCTGAAACACGGAGGACACACGCGACAAACACCGGCAAAAGAAGTCGGTTCAAATGAAGCATGGCGTGAAACTAATCGCTTTCGTCCGAGTGGCGAATGAAATCCATCCAGCGTTCCCGGTCATTTTGCCTCCGCCGGTTTCACGCCGATTGCGATAAGTCCGTCCAATTCTGGCGGCACGTAAAGTGGCGCATATATGGCATCGGTGAACACCTTGCGTAGCGCGGGCATTGTGCTCACTGGCACAGCCTGCTCCGTGTCACCGACCTTCGCGCGCCCAGTGAGGCGCAGCATCAGCACTCGTCCAGGTTGAGTGCTCGACGGCAGTTTGATTTTGACCTGCGCCTCGGTTTTTTTCTCCGCAACCACGTTCTCTTGGAGCGTCGCGCCGACAAGCCCTTCGCATGTGAGAGTAATTGGCCCGTCGAAGTTCCGCCGTTCGCACGCAACTTTTAATGTGAAGCTCCCACCGGCGGGCACGTCGGCTTTGTCCGTGTCCACGCTCAACGTGAACGCCGGCTGCGGCGCGATCTCGATGCGATACGCCAGTTCCGGCCCGCCGAGCCGGTTGACCTCCTCGACCATGAGCCGATACGTGCCGGCCTCGGTGAACGTGTTGGTGATCGCCGCCTCCTCGACCGCAGTCGGTTTTGTTGAGGCGAGGCGCGTGCCGTCGGACTTGAACAATTCCATGTAGGCGTCGCACGGCGAGCCGAGGCTGCGCGTGCGGCTTGCGAACAGCAGCCGCTCGCCCTTTGCGACCGTGAACTCGAACCAGTCGCGGTCGTGCGGCTTGGCGAAACGTCCGTTCACCGCGGCGGGCAAGTTGATTTTTTGCGCGAGCGTGTTCGTGTCGTTCGGCTCGATCTCGGTGATTTCATTGAAGGCTGTCACGAGCAGGCTGGCGAAGCCGGTGCCTGTGCCGCGCGGCGACTTCGCATTAAGCCACACGCGGTCGGCGAATGCGCTTTTCGGCGCGGTGAGATAAAGCGGTTTCACGGCGTCGAGTCCCTTGCCGGCGAGCACAAATGCACCGGCTGAACCCGCCCTTGCCGCGAATGGAAACGGAAAGTTCACGAGCGGAAAATGCCCCACGCGCAGCCGGAAGCGATATGCCGCGCCGCCGCGATACTCGATGTCGCGCACCTCGATGAAATACTCGCCGGACACCGGAATCTCCGCGATGAAACGGCTGTCGCGGCCCACCGAAGGATCATCGTCACTCCAGCCGAGTTCGCGGCCGCGTGCGTCGAACAGCCGCGCGACCGGATCCAGCGCGGAGCCGAGCCGGCGCGCGACGACCTCGACCGAGACGCGGTCGCCCTTCTTCGCGGCGAAGCGATAAAAGTTGCGCGCCAGCTCCTCGCACACGCCGTCCACCGCGACAGGCAGCGTGAGCGGTTGCGCGTTCGCGACGGATTTGTTCGTGCTGGCGTCGGCGACCGTCGGCAAGTCATCCACCATGAACGGCAGCAGGCCGGACACGCCATTGGTCGTCACGACGCGCAACGCACCGATGCCAACAGGCTGAGACGAGGGCAAGGTGAGTTTGAAGACGGCCTTGTTCGCGTCGGATTTTTCAGCGGCTGGAACCGCTTCCGCCTTCGCGCCGAAACTCGTCCACAATTCCGTCGCGGCACTCAAACCTGATCCGAACACGGTGACCTCGGTCGTCCTGCCCGGCACAGCGGCCGACGGCGTGGCGTGTGTCGCCGACGGGCTTTGCGCGAACGAAACCGCCGCAGCCAGCGCAAACACCAGTGCGGCAATGGAAGATTTGGCGGTCACGGGCGAAACATTATTTGTTCGGACTATCACCGCGAAGCAGAATTCACCGCATTTGGCAAAAGTCCCACCGGCGAGCTGCCGCCAAAGCGTGACATTCCGGCACGCTGCGCCGCAATTCAGCCGGCGCTTGGCACAGTAGGCTTTTCCAAGATGGCAATTCCTGTTTAATTTCAGGCAAAACTGGCGTTCCTTGGCTGGCACTGCGCTTGCAATGTAAGATGTATGCAATTCGACCGCTTTACCATCAAGGCGCAGGAGGCGATGCAGGCCGCGCAGGCCGCCGCCCGCGAGCACGCTCATCAGGAACTCGCCGGCGAGCATCTGCTGCTCGCGCTCCTTGCGCAGTCCGAGAGCCTCGTGCCTGAGTTGCTCAAGAAGCTCGGTGTCACGCCGGCCCGGCTCGCGTCCGATGTCGAGGCCGCGCTTGCACAACGGCCCAAGGTTCACGGCACGACTTCAACGGACATTTTCCTCGGCCGCGACCTTGGCAAGGCGCTTGAAGCCGCCGTCGCCGAGGCCGGCAAGCTCAAGGACGACTACATCAGCACCGAGCATCTGCTGCTTGGGCTGCTCGCAGAAGGCGGCGAGGCGTTGAAGAAACTCTTCACGAAGCACGGCCTCAAACGCGATGCGGTGATGAAGGCGCTCGCGGAATTGCGCGGCAACCAGCGCGTCACCGATCAAGAGCCGGAGGGCAAATTCCAAGCACTCGAAAAATACGGCAAAGACCTCACCGCACTCGCGCGGGCCGGAAAAATTGATCCGGTCATCGGCCGAGACGACGAAATCCGCCGTGTGATGCAGGTGCTCACGCGCCGCACGAAGAACAACCCCGTGCTCATCGGCGAGCCGGGTGTGGGCAAGACGGCCATCGTCGAGGGCATCGCGCGCCGCATCGTGAGCGGCGACGTGCCGGAGTCGCTCAAAAACAAGCGGCTCGTGGCGATGGATCTCGGTGCGATGATTGCCGGCGCGAAATACCGCGGCGAATTCGAGGACCGGCTCAAGGCGTTCCTGAAAGAAGTCACCGCGAGCGAGGGCCGCATCATCCTCTTCATTGACGAACTTCACACGATTGTCGGTGCGGGCAAGGCCGAGGGCTCGATGGACGCGGGCAACATGCTCAAGCCCCCGCTCGCGCGCGGCGAGCTGCGCTGCATCGGCGCGACCACGCTCGACGAGTATCGCAAATACATCGAGAAGGACCCCGCGCTCGAACGGCGCTTCCAGCCGGTGTTCGTCGCCGAGCCGAGCGTGGAAAACACCATCGCGATTTTGCGCGGGTTGAAGGAGCGTTACGAGGTGCACCACGGCGTTCGCATCCAGGACGCCGCGCTTGTCGCCGCCGCGACGCTCTCGCACCGCTACATTGCCGACCGCTTCCTGCCGGACAAGGCGGTGGATTTGATGGACGAGGCCGCGAGCCGGTTGAAGATGGAACTTGATTCGAAACCCACGGAAATTGACAAGCTCGACCGGCAGATTTTGCAACTCGAAATCGAGCGCACTTCGCTCTCGAAGGAGAAGGACGACGCGAGCAAGTCGCGGCTCAAGAAGCTCGACGCCGAACTTGCGAACCTCAAGGAGAAATCCACCGCGCTCACCGCGCAGTGGCAGAATGAAAAGGCCGCCATCAATGCGGTGAGCGTGATCCAGTCGCAAATTGACGCGGCGAAAACGGAACTCGAACAAGTGGAGCGCAGCGGTGACTTGCAGAAGGCGGCGGAGATTCAATACGGGAAGCTGCCGGAGCTGGAGAAGAAGCTGGTGGCGGTCACGAAAAAATCCGCGCCACCCGGCGAGCGCGCCGGTCTGCTTCGCCAGGAAGTCACCGATGAGGACATCGCCAAAGTTGTGTCATCGTGGACGGGCGTTCCCGTCACCAAGATGCTGGAAGCCGAGCGGCAGAAGCTAGCGAAGATGGAGGATCGTCTCGCGCAGCGCATCATCGGACAGCGCGAAGCCGTCGTCGCGGTGAGCAACGCCGTCCGCCGGGCGCGCAGCGGCTTGCAGGACCCGAACCGTCCCGTCGGCTCGTTCATCTTCCTCGGCCCGACCGGCGTTGGAAAAACCGAACTGGCCCGCGCGCTCGCGGAGTTTTTGTTCGACGACGAGAACGCGATGGTGCGCATTGACATGAGCGAATACATGGAGAAGCACACGGTCGCGCGGCTCCTCGGCGCGCCTCCGGGCTACGTCGGCTACGAGGAGGGCGGGCAATTGAGCGAGGCCGTGCGCCGCCGGCCCTACTCGGTCGTGCTCTTCGATGAGATCGAGAAGGCGCACCACGACGTGTTCAACGTGCTGCTGCAAGTGCTCGACGACGGACGTCTCACCGATGGCCAGGGCCGCACGGTGGACTTCAAGAATACGGTCATCATCATGACCAGCAACATCGGCTCGCCGATCATCCAGGAATTTTTCACGGAGAAGAGTTCGCTCGTCGGGGCACGCACCGAGATGGAGCGCCGCGTGAAGGACGAATTGAAGCGGCATTTCCGCCCGGAATTCCTCAACCGCGTGGACGACGTGATCGTTTTCCACAGCCTCAGCGAAACCGAGCTTGCGAGCATCGTGGACATCCAGCTCGTGCGGCTCGACAAGCGCCTTGCGCAGCAGAATCTCACCCTCGAGGTGGACAAGGCCGCGAAGAAACTCCTCGCGCGCGAGGGCTGGGACCCGCAATTCGGCGCGCGTCCGCTCAAGCGCGCCATTCAGGAAAAACTGCTCGACCCGCTCGCGATGAAGTTGCTCGAAGGCGAGTTCGTGCCCGGCGATACCGTGAGGGTCACGGCGAAGGGCGACGCACTGGCGTTCTCGCGCAAGTAAGCGAAGACAAGTTGTGCCTCACGCTTTCGCAGGCGCGGCGGCGTCGAGCGGCTTCGCGCACGGCAAGAAGGCGCACAGCACCGCGGCGACGAGCAATCCTGAACCAAGCGCGATGAAGGACGCGCGGATGCTGCCGCCGGTGGTTTGCTTCAGCCAGCCGGCGATGACGTTGCCGTAGTGCCCGCCGAGATTGCCGACGGCATTCACCAGCCCGATCACCGCGCCGAGATACGCGTGCGGAATCGTCTCGCCCGCGTTCGCCCAGAACGGCGCGAGGCTGGCGAACGGACCGGGAATCGCCAAGCACAGGAGCGCAAACGACAGCCAGAACGAATACGAACTCACCAGCACGCTCGCGATGAGGCACGTGCCGCTCATGGCATACACGAGCGCGACGTGACCGCGGCGCTCCTGGGTTTTGTCCGAGTGCCACGAGTTGAGCACCATCACGACGGCGGTGACGAGATACGGCACGGCGAAGAGCAGGCCTTTTTGCACTTCAGTGAACGTCCTGTCTGGCCGGTCAAAGCTCGATGTCAGGAACGTGTTGCAGCCGTAAGCCGCGCAATTTTGCAGAAAATAAATCAGCATCATCACGAACACCGCCGGGTTCACGAACGCCTGCCACATCGGCGCAGGCTTCACCGGCTGGCTCTGCGCGGCCTCGCGCGCCAGCGTCGTTTCGAGATGCTCGCGTTCGCCGGTTGAAATCCACTTCGCGTCGCGCGGCCGGTCGCTGACGAAGTAAAGCCAGATCGGAAGCCAGATGAACGGAAGCGCGCCCTCGATGACAAGCGTGGCCTGCCAGTTCGCGAGACCGGTCGAGGCCGCGAGCGACGAACCGTTCCAGCTCTTCAACAGCCACGCGGTGACAGGCGCGGAGCCGGCGACCGCGAGCGGCATGCAGAGATTGAAGTAGGCGTTCGCGCGCGCGCGCTCGGCGCGCGGGAACCAGCACGCAATCAGCACGAGCGTCGCCGGATACACGCCGCTTTCGGCCACGCCGAGCATGAAGCGCATCGCCTCGAACTGCTTGAAGGTCTTCACCAGGCCGCAGCCCACGGCGCAGATGCCCCAGAAAACCAGCAGGATGCCGACGAGCTTCTTCGCGCTCCAACGGTTCGCGAGGAAGCCGCCGGGGATTTGCAGCAGCACGTATCCGAGGAAGAAGATGCCCGCCGCGTGACCCTTCATTTTGTCGTCCATGAAGAGGTCCTTCATCATGGTCGAGATCTTCGGGTCCAACGCCAGCGCGATGTTGGTCCGATCAATATACGAAATCGTATACATGATCAGCGCCACGGGGATGATGCGCAGCCAGCGTTGGTTGGTCATGCGCGCAGTTTGCGGACGCGTCGGAACGATGGCAAGGCGGCAATCCGAAAATGCCCGTTGCACGTTACGACATCACTCCTTGATGACGCCCTTCTTGAGCAACTTCTCCAGCTTCGGCGAAATGACGAACGAGCAGTAAGGATTCCGGTTCTTGTTCAGGTTGTAGTAATCCTGATGGTAATCCTCCGCCGCGTAAAAGCTCTTCAACGGCGCAATCTCCGTGACGATGGGCGCGCGCCAGTCCGCCTGCGCGCGCTTCTTCGCGGCCTCGGCGGCGGCCTTCTGCGCGTCATCCGCGTAAAAAATGCACGAGCGATACTGCGGCCCCGCGTCCGCGCCCTGCCGGTTGAGCGTCGTCGGATCGTGCGCGGCAAAGAACACATCCAGCACCGTGGCGAGCGGCGCCTTCGCGGGATCGAACTCCACCTGCACCACCTCCGCGTGGCCCGTGTTCTTCTCGCACACCTGCTCGTAAGTCGGGTTCGCGACGTGCCCGCCGGAATAGCCGGACACCACCTTCGTCACGCCGGGCAGCCGTTGCAGGATGGCCTCGACGCACCAGAAGCAGCCGCCGCCCACGACGATCTTTTGCGTCGCGCCGGCGGTTGTGTTGGTGGCGGACGCGGCGGGTTGCGGAGAAGACTCGGTTTGTGGAGCGGGAGAAGTTTTCACGGGAGGAACGGGTTGATCGCAACCGGCGAACGCGGACGCCAGCGCGGCGAACAGGAATACAACGGACGCTTTCATCGCGGCCACCCTGCCACACGCGGATGAATCAGGCCAGTCATGTGTGCGGACAACGTGTCGAGGATCAACAGTTAGGCGTCTTGCTCATTTCTTCAGCAACTCTTTCGGAACAAAATCCAAGAGCCGAAACTGATGGACGACAGTGCCAGGGACTGGAACTTCACCCGAAGTGTCCAAGGCGCCGTCACTGAGCGAGAACTTGGACTCGGAAACGGCGTCGGCAGCAATGGAGAAGTAGAATGTATTGTTGCGCCTCTTTCCAAACGATGGCGTGTCGCTCGTCGCAATGAGTTTCCCACCATGATGGATGGCGAGATGGGCAACGTGATACATTGGCGTCGCGACATTGTGGGTAATGGTGAAGTCAATGAGGCCGTCCTTCCCTTTGGCCGCGCTAACCGAGAACTCATCGGGATGCTGCCGGACGTAGTCTGGGGTAATCTCGCGCTCGGTCGTGAGGGCAAAAGCTGTCGTGGCAAGCGTTGCCGCAACAATGCAGGTTAAAAGGAGAGATGTTGTTTTCATAATTTGACTAGACGGCGCACTTGGCGGTTTGCTCCCGCATACTCTGCCGCCTAACATTGTTATTAGGCCGCACCGCGTGCACGGGATCGTGCACGGGTGACTTCTGGAAGTGCGGCCTTTATCATGGGGTTACGAAACCAGACCTGCGAATTTCTGTGAAGGATTATCATCGGAACAAAAACCTCAAAATCCTTCTCGTGCGCGTCCCCTTTGCGCCCCGGCAGTTCTTCGTGCGCATGAACAATGTTCGAGGCGGTTTTCATAACCCACACGCGGCTTGCCACGCCAGCGCGGCGGTGCTACCGATAGCCCCGCAATCCGCGAGCAGGAACGGCAGAAGTTCTGCCGCGTCCTGTTTCGCACGCAGTCGAACCACAAAACACGAGAACGCATCATGAAAACTCCCCACCGAATTTCGCTTCTGTTTATCGCAGGCGCGGCCGGCGCGCTGCTGGTCGGCGCCGCCGAGAAAAAAGGCGTCGGCTATCAGGACACGCCGATCATCCCCGGCACGAAATGGCACGTTCACGACGGCTTGCGCCCGGTGCCGCGCGTCGTCACGCCGGCGGAAACCTTCAGCCACCTCGCCAAGCCACCATCCGATGCGGAGGTGTTGTTTGACGGCACGGATTTGTCCAAGTGGGAAGGCGGCAAGACCGGCACGCCGGGCTGGAAGGTTGAGAACGGTTACATGGAGGTCGTCGGCGGGACCGGCAGCATCCAGACCAAGGGCAGGTTCGACGACTTCCAGTTGCATCTAGAGTTCGCCACGCCCGGCGTCGTCAAGGGCGACAGCCAGGGCCGCGGCAACAGCGGCGTGCTCATGAACGGCGTTTATGAAGTGCAGGTGCTCGACTCGTTCGAGAACCCGACCTATCCCGATGGCCAGTGCGCCGCGCTCTACGGCCAGACGCCGCCACTCGTCAACGCCAGCAAGAAGCCCGGTGAATGGCAGAGCTACGACATCATCTGGGAATCGCCGCGCTGGGACGCCGACGGCAAGATCGCGAAGAAGGCCGCCGTCACTGTCATCCACAACGGCGTCGTGGTGCATCACCGCCGCGAATACCTCGGCACCACGCCGCATCGCAACAACGGCAACTACAACAAGCCGCATCCACCGGAGATGTTCATCCAGTTGCAGGACCACGGCAACCCGATGCGCTTCCGCAACATCTGGCTGCGCAAACTCGGCGAATACGACGACGGCACGCCGCCGGCGCAGTAAGCCGAACGGATAAATCCAACAAATGCGAAAGGCGCGGGCTGAACGGCCCGCGCTTTTTTGTTTCCTTTCAGAGATTTCTTACGCCGTCTCCTACGAAAATCATGCCGCGGTCGTCGCTGGTTCTGCTGCGCGATTCGTGGCGTTCGCGAGTGCTTCCGCGCCGATGAGCAGCATCCGCTCGGTGGTTTCCCAGTTGATGCAGGAGTCGGTGATGGACTGGCCGTATTTCAGCTCCTTCACCGGGCGCGGGAAGGGCTGGCTGCCGGCTTCGATGAAGCTCTCCACCATCGCGCCGATGAGCGCGGGGGTGCCCTTGACCTTTTGCTCAATGAGGCTCTGCCAGACGACTTCCTGCCGCTCGTGTTTCTTGCCGGAGTTGGCGTGGCTGCAATCCACCATGAGCGCGGCGGGCAGGCCGGCGGCTTGCAATTTTGTGGCCGCGTCGCAGATGGCTTCGTCGTGGAAGTTCGTGTGGCCGCGTCCGCCGCGCAGCACGACGTGGCCCCACGGGTTGCCGCGGGAATTGACGATGGCCGTCGCGCCGTCGTTGTCCACGCCGAGGAAGCTGTGCGCATGACGCGCGCTGGTCATGGCGTCAATCGCAACCTGGAGGCTGCCGTCCGTGCTGTTTTTGAAGCCGACGGGCATGGAGAGGCCGCTGGCCATCTCGCGGTGCGTCTGACTCTCGGTGGTGCGCGCGCCGATGGCGGCCCAGCTCACGAGGTCGGCGGTGTATTGCGGCACGATCGGGTCAAGGAATTCGCTGGCCGCGGGCATGCCGAGTTCGTTCACGGCGAGGAGAATTTTTCGCGCGAGCTTGAGGCCGGCCTCGACATCGTTGGAGCCGTCGAGGTGCGGGTCGTTGATGAGGCCCTTCCAGCCGAGGGTGGTGCGGGGCTTCTCGAAATAAACGCGCATGAGGACGAACATCTGCCGCTCGACCTGCCGCTTCACGCGCTGGAGGCGGCGCGCGTAATCGAGCGTGGCGTCCGTGTCATGCACCGAGCACGGCCCGACGACGACGAGCAGGCGCGGGTCGGTGCCGGCGAGGATGCGCTTCACGGTCTCGCGGCCCTCGACCACGGTGCGGTTGGCCGACTCGGTCATCGGGAAGAGCTCCTTCACCTGCGCCGGCGAGGGCAGGCGGCGGATACTCTCAATGTTCAGGTTGTTCGTCGGAAGCAACATCGTCCGGCTAACTTAGCCAGTCCCGCGGCGGCGAAGCAAGCGCGCGGCGAGGAATGTGAAGTGTTCCGACACAAATTGAAACTTGCCGCGCGGTTCCGGCCCGCTACCTTCGCGGCCAGCATGACCCCGATTCACACCTTGCCCCGCCGTCGTTTTGTGAACTCCGCCGCCGCCGCGCTTTTGTTCGCGCTGCTTTCGCCCGCCGCCTTCGCGCAGAAACAACCGGTCGAAAAATCCGACAAAGCTCCGCCGTCCGCGCCCGCGACAAACGCACCGCCCGCGAAATCCACCGATCCCGTCGCGCGCATCCGCGACGAGGGGCTGAATCATTCGCAGGTGATGCAGACGCTCAGTTACCTCAGCGACGTGATCGGGCCGCGCCTCACGGCGTCGCCGCAGCTCAAGCGCGCGAACGAGTGGACACGCAACAAGCTCGAATCATGGGGCCTCTCGAATGCGCACCTCGAATCATGGGGGCCGTTCGGCCGTGGCTGGTCGCTGAAGCGCTTCAGCGCGCAGATCATCGAGCCGCAGGCCATCCCGCTCATCGCGTTTCCGAAGGCGTGGTCGCCCGGCTTGCCGGAGCCGCTCAACGCGGAAGTCGTGTGGCTCGACGCGAAGACCGAGACCGATCTCGACAAATACAAAGGCAAACTCAGCGGAGCAATCGTGCTCGCCGGCCCGCCGGTCGAGTTGCTCGCGCACTGGACGCCGCAGGCCGCGCGCATGAACGAGACGAATTTGCTCGCGCTCGCCAACGCGCCAACACCGGGGACGAATGCGTTTCCCGGCGTCCCCTCGCCGACGATTCCGAGTCAACAAACGCCGGAGCAGCGCGCCGCTGCTGCTGCTTCTGCGGCGCTTGCCGCGCGGCGTCTGCCATTCGCGACGAAGGAAGGCGCGGCTTTGATCGTGGATGCGAGCCGCATGGGCGACGGCGGCACGATGTTCCTCGCGTCGGCCTCGGTGCCAAACACGAACGCGAGCGGGCCGGGCGCGGCGATTGTCCGTTCGCAGCCGTGGGCGACGAACACACCGGCCATTCCGCCGCAGATGGTTCTCGCCGCCGAGCATTACAACCGCCTCGTGCGCCTCATCCAGGCGGGCGAAAAGGTGAAGATGTCCGTCGAGTTGCAGGTGCAGTTCCACAACGACGACCTCATGGCCTACAACACCATCGCGGAAATTCCCGGCACAGATTTGAAGGACGAGATCGTGATGCTCGGCGCGCACATGGACTCGTGGCATTCGGGCACGGGCGCGACCGACAACGGCTGCGGCGTCGCGGTGTGCATGGAGGTGATGCGCATTTTGCAGGCGTGTGAACTCAAACCGCGCCGCACCATCCGCGTCGGCCTGTGGACGGGCGAGGAGCAGGGGTTGCTCGGTTCGAAGGCGTATGTGCGCGACCACTTCGGCACGCTCAACACCATTACGATCACGAACACAACCGACAGCGCGAAGGCTGGGAAAAAGTCCGCGGAAAATGCGGGCAGTTCTGACTCGAAGGAGAAAGAGGCGAAGTCGGAACCAAAATCCGAAGGTAAGGGAAAGGCTTTCACGCCGCCGACGCGAAGCGTGCAAAAGCTCACGACCAAGCCGGATTACGACAGGTTCGCCGGCTACTTCAACCTCGACAACGGCAGCGGAAAAATCCGCGGCGTTTACATGCAGGGCAACGACGCGGTGCGTCCGATTTTCCGCAAGTGGCTCGCGCCGTTCAAGGACCTCGGCGCGGACACGCTCACGCCGAACCTCACCGGCGGCACGGATCACCTGAACTTCGATGCCATCGGGCTGCCGGGCTTCCAGTTCATTCAGGACGATATCGAGTATTTCTCGCGCACGCACCACTCGAACATGGACGTGTTCGACCGCGCGCAGGCGGACGACCTGAAGCAGGCGTCGGTCATCATGGCGACGTTCGTCTATAACGCCGCGATGCGCGACGAGAAGCTGCCGCGCAAGCCCGCGCCGCCGCGCTGAAATGCCTGATTCGTCCGGCTTTTTCCTGATGGACGGAGGCCGGCGCGTCCGGCAATGTCGCCGCTCGTGCGACACTTGGGCCGCAAAGACTGGCTCGCGTTTGTCAGCGGCGTGGTTTTGCTGCTGGCCATCGGCTGGCTCGACTACATCACGGGCTACGAGCTGGGCCTGTTCACTTTTTACGCCCTCCCGGTCGGCATCATCGCCTGGAAGTTCGGGCGCGGGCCGGGCGTCATCATCGCCGTGGCTGCGGGCCTCGTCTGGATGATCGCGGACGTGGCTGCGGGCGACAAATACTCCTCGCGGTTCTTCCTCTATTGGAACGCCACGCTGCACTTTGGCGCGTTTCTCATCAACGCCGTCACCATCGCGAAGATCAAGCAGACGCTCGACCAGCGCCACCAGCTTGAAGAGGAACTCATCCGCGCCCGTGAGGAAATCCGCCGGTTGAAAAACCAAACCAATGCGGAAACGAGCGACAGCGCCCGCGAAAACATAATCACGCCGCAATCCGACACCACGCTCACGCGTTGAGGCGCGCTATTCGCCGACGAACGGGAAGAGCCGCTTCAGTTCCGCCTTGTCCGGCTGGCGGCCGTATTCGCAGACCTCGAACGCCTCGGCGTGCTTCACCTTCGTGCCCTTGTCCACGCCATACCATTCGATGAGTTTCCCGCGATATTTGTTCGCAAGGGCGAGATAGCGCCCCGCGTGGCCGGCGCGCACGGCGGCGACGCGCTTCACGCGCTCCTCGGGCGTCTTGGGGACGAGGCCGATGTGGCCGTTCGCGCCGCCTTCGAGGAACTGCGACTCCATCACCCCGAGCGCGTCGAGCTTCTTCTCGATCACAGAGTCAATGTCCACCGCGATGTCCGGCGCGGACGGCTGCGGCTTCTGGAAACGGTCCGTGTAATACATGAACACCGGGTTGTTCTTCAGCGGCGGCACGTCCGGCGTGATGAAGGGCACCGTGACCATGTAGGCCGCGTCCTGCACGAGCACGCCGGTGTAACGGTGGTCGGGATGATAGTCGTTCGTGCGCGGCGCGATGACAAGGTCGGCCTTCCACTCCTTGATGAGCCGCGTGATCTTGCGGCGGTTCTCCAGCGTCGGCTCCAGTTCGCCGTCGTGGATGTCCAGCACCTCGGTGTGGATGCCGAGCATCGAATCGGCCTGCTCGACTTCCTTTTTGCGGCGAACCGCCAGCGGCCCGCCGGCCTCGCGCCAGTGGCCGATGTCGCCGTTCGTCACCGAGACGAACTTCACGTGATGCCCGCGCGCCGCCCACAGCGCCCCGCTGCCGCTGGCCTGCAACTCGCAGTCGTCCGGGTGTGCGCCGAAGCAGATGACGCGCAGCTTGCCGTCCTCGGACGGAACCTTGCGCGCGTCCGCGGCGAAGGCGGGCTCGAGTGCGAAGCCGAACAAGGCCTGCGAGGCGATGGCGAGAAAACCCCGGCGCGAATGGCCGGGCCGTGCGGAGTCGAATTTGGAGGAATGCATGGACGTGGTTTGCGTTGGTCAGTGCCTGAGCTTGAGTGCGACCCTGCCAAATCGCGCAGAGAAAAACCAGCCAAAGAAAACCCCCTACAAACGTGCAGCCTAACGAACCCGGAGCTACAGCGACCCGGCGCACTGGACGCACCGATTACAACCGCAACTCTCCCGGCGGGTTCGCTATAGCGCATGGTTAAGGCTGGCTATTCATGTTTGTGCGTCAGTGAAATATCCCTCAAGCCGGCTCGCTGGCCGCGCCCGGTAATTCTGTTCGTCCGGTAATGCAATTCATAGACAAGCGCGTTCTCGTAGTCTGGATGGGTCACGAGCAAAAAATAGACGTTGTGGCCACTGGGCCACTCCCAATGATCCCATGTAACGAAATGCCAATCGAGAGTATGCGGCAACTCGAATGTGCCGAGGGTATCGGTTTTTACACATGGCTTAGATTGCTCCGCCCAGCGGACGTTCGCGCCGACAATGGGTGCATGGCTCACTGCATCAATGACGCGACCCGCCGTCTCTGAGCTACGCTCAGAGGTGTAAGGGAACAGACAACCAGACAAAAATGGCGTAATCAGCATCGTGCTCAAT
>CAZPVD010000017.1:0-62652 GCA_964589935.1 uncultured Verrucomicrobiota bacterium
AATCTCGAATGTCGTCTGCCGCCTCACGATTCCTGAAGTCGCGGTGACTGCGCACAACCCGCTCGACACGGCATGACGCACCACAAATTCCGCCTCACGATTCCTGAAGTCGCGGTGACTGCGCAAGTATTGCAGTGGTGTTATATTGGTGTCCCCGCCCCGCCTCACGATTCCTGAAGTCGCGGTGACTGCGCATTTGCTTGGAAAGACAACAGACATTGGAGCACAGCCGCCTCACGATTCCTGAAGTCGCGGTGACTGCGCACATTCAAGTCGAGATATTCAACCTGCTCCCCATTCCGCCTCACGATTCCTGAAGTCGCGGTGACTGCGCAGTCAAGAGTTAAAAACCTTTGCATGGTATCAGGTGCCGCCTCACGATTCCTGAAGTCGCGGTGACTGCGCAGACGGAACTCTACGGCGTCATCATCTTTTCCCGACAGCCGCCTCACGATTCCTGAAGTCGCGGTGACTGCGCACGCACGTTTGAATTTAACTCGCAACCGATTCCCGACCCGCCTCACGATTCCTGAAGTCGCGGTGACTGCGCAAACATCGTGTTTGCTGCGATTTGTCCTAACGTCTCCGCCTCACGATTCCTGAAGTCGCGGTGACTGCGCATTTTGAATTAGGCACGGCCCTTGGCACCCTTTCGCCGCCTCACGATTCCTGAAGTCGCGGTGACTGCGCACCACCCATCGCAACCCCTTCAATTGCAGCTATCGGCCCGCACAATTGCGAGCGTGATCACTTTCATCGGAATACAATTTGGAATCGTGAGAGGTCATGCAAAGTTCGCCTGTGTTTCCGCGTCAATTTTATTGCGAGCGTCCCTGCGGGCGAGCGTCAGCACTGCCGCACTCGCGCCGCGTCGCCGCGATCAGGCGCAGTCGTTCGCGATTTCAAGGATCATGCCTTTCCAATGGCGGAAGAAAGGTGGTCGGTGGCCGTAGCCGAAATCATTCAACGCTTTCGAGCGCGAGTTGCAAGTTTGAAAATCAAATAATTGTCACCCGCGAGCGCATTTCGTAAGGCAGCCCCATTGCTTCAATAATCAAACTCGCATCACCGGAACTCGGCCCAAGCGAGACGAAAAGCACCTGGTCTTCATCTTCTTTTAGAATCGGCTGCAACTCCGCTTGAAGCTTTGCCAGTCGTGTGCCGTCCAGCGGGCATTCAAAGACCGAGTATTGCAGCCGCACGCCAAAGCCTTCCAAAGTCCGCGCCACTTTCCGCAACCGTTTCGGGTGGCTGATGTCGTAGCTGACCAAATATCGAATCCGGCTCATCGTGTGGTGAACCCGTGATATGTCGTCGCCTCGCCGCGCACGAAACGCCACAACTGACGCCCTTGAACTTCCAGCATCCGGCGATACGCCATCTTGTAACTGAATTCCGGGTGACTGACTTCCGCGTCCAACCGCCGAAACCACGCTTCCCAAAACGCCTTTCGTCCCCGGTCATTCAGGAAAGTCCCGTTCGCGCTGCGGATGAAATCTTCCGGGCCAAGTTCGCCGCGATTGATGAGTGAGATGGCAACGCTGTCCGCCACGAGCGGGCGAAATTCCTCCATCAAGTCCAGAGCAAGAGCCGGGCGACCGTAACGCGGTTGGTGCATGAAACCCAGAAAGGGATCAAGCCCGACCGCATGACAAACGCCCGTCAGTTCTTTGGCGAGCATCGAATAGCCAAGCGACAGCAGCGCGTTCACCGGGTCACGCGGCGGACGGCGATTGCGCCCGCGCCAGTCGAATTTCCAATCGTCACGCTGTTTCAACATGGACTCGAATTGCTCGAAGTAGAGCGCCGCCGCGCTGCCTTCGATGCCGAGCAGTTCCGTGATGTCGCGAGCGGATTCCGTGGCGTCGCGGAAACTCGCCATCAACTTCAACACGCGCTCCGGCACGTCGCCATTGCGCATGAGCATCACGCGCTGATTGTGAATCTTGGCGCGGATGACTTCACGCGCCAGTTGCAGTCGCACGCCTGGCAGTTCAAACAACCGATACTGTCCACGCCGCGCGTCCACACCGCTGGCGGGCAAACCGCGTAACAAACCAAGAAAGCGTCCCGCCGGGCTGAAGTAAGAAACGTCAATGCCGAGATCAAGACACGTCTCCACCGCCTGCGCCGTGATTTGCACCGCGCCGTAACAATAAATCGCCCGCACCTGCTGGCCGGGAATTTTCCGCGCTTCCTCGCCCTTGACGCTCACGACCAGTTGATCCCCGCGCTGGCCGATTTGCGCGCCGGGCGTTTGCACCACCAGCACCTCGCTGTCATCGCCGCCCGGACGCGGCGGCTGCAACGTGGGCGGTTCTTTGCCCGACTCGGCGGCAAAATCCAGCGCTTCAAGAATCCGCTCGCGCACCGCGTCCTCGTTGGGCGGGGAGAAACCGGAGAAACCAAACTGGAGCTGATTGTCCGTAACCGCCGCCTTCTTCGCCTTGCTCCACCAATGCGATTCGTTCGGCAGACAGATCGGATACGCGGAGCAATACAGACAGCGCGCATCATTCTTTAGAGGCGGCGGGCAGCTTCCGCTGCTGGCAATACGCTTCGCGTCAGTGATCGCCTTCCTGACCTTCTCAAAAAGTTCCTCGCTGAATTCCACCGGCATGCGCCGCTTGTCCGCCGCGTAATAAATCGCGCCGCGAACCGCGTTCACGCCATGCTCGCGCAACAGCAGCGCGTGCGCGGCCACCTGCATGGCGTCCGGCTCCTTCGCCTCGCGTTCGCCCTCGGCACCGCGCCGGGCCGAGCCGCGTTTATAGTCAATAATCTCCGCGCCGTCCGGCCCGCCTTCCACGATGTCCACCACGCCGATGAGGCCGAGCGCTTCGCTTTCCAGCCGCAAACTGCGGAGCTTCGCGCCCTCCGGCAGACCGAGTTCCTTGGGATCGTCCAGCTTGGACGGCGCATCCACATTGCGGTGAACATGACTTCCCGCCACCGTATCCGCGCTTTCCTGAAAAATGTTTTCCACCCACTGGAAATAAAACAGGCGCGGGCAATAGATGAAATTGTGCAGCCGACGCACCGGCAACGGCGGTTGCGATTCCAGTCCGCCTTGGGTTTGAACAGGCGCGTCGCTCATGGTTCACATGGGAATGTAATCTTCCTCTTTTGATTGTTCTGGAAGTGACCTTGTGAGATTCCATTTCTTTTCGACGCGGTCGTTGTTGAGTTGGTTCACTCGCGTCCATTGCAACTCATTGTTCATCGTTCCCCACAATCCGCGTCCACTTGCAAACGGCAATTCAACATTACCAATCTTGGCGCGGTCATAACGGGCGATTGCGGACGGGTCTGGAAAAAAGTTTGGTTGTCGATCTCCGGTCAAGCTGGCGAGGTCGGCGGGCTTGTTCATTTGAATTTCTGGATTCTTTCCTTCCCAGCGGACTTTTTCCCGGTTGCTGCCAGTGCGGACGCGCAGAGTTTTATCCTTCCGCTCGGTGCGAATGCGAACATGAATCGCGTGACAGTCCGGCGCGGCAATCGCGCGCAACCCCAAGTTGATTGCAGCGTTAATGTCAGCTTGTGTTGTGTGACCCTGCATTGGAACGAAAATTTGCCCGCCTGCGATTGGGGCGAGAAGTGTGCGCAACGGTTTGCCAGCTTCTTTTCGCCCAGCGTTGAGTTGGTCGAGCATATCGAACAACCGTTTGACGTGTTGGGATTCTGCCCGCGCCTCGCGATCCAGTTTGATTTCACCACGCGCCTCTTTTTCCAAACGATCCAAATGTTTGCGCCAGCGAAATTCTTTGCGCGTGTCAGGCGTCAATTCAACCGCGCGAAAACCCGCAACGCCGGTTCGGGAACAAAACCGGGAGGAATATGCCGCGTTGGTTTCAAGAATCTTCAAGCCGTAAGGTTCACAAAGTTGTTTCAATTTCAGGAGAATTGCACGGTGACACCATTTCATCAGGCGAGAGTTTTCATTTCTGCCCCGGCCTTGGCTGCTCAAATAACGGGAGAGGTCTTCCAAAACAATGAAGTCCACTGGCGGGCGAAAGGTTTCATATTCACCGTGTATGTCATGTTGCTCGCGCAAAGTATCGCCCTTTTGTGGTGTGCGAAGTCGGACGCCCAATGCCTGCGCCAAAATGAGATGAGCGGTTTGGTTCACGCGCTGTTCGCGAAGCTGCTCGGTTTTGTCGAGTAGGTCGGGGCAGGGGTCGGGCAATTCAATTCCACGTTTCGATTTTCCAAGTCCCGCTGTTTGTCCGGGTGTTTGCATTAACGCTCGATTGAGCGATTGAAAGCGGCGGCGCAATTCGTCCAACTGCTCCAGACGTTTCATCGAAAGTCCGCGCTGACCGCAGACTTTTTTACTGCTGGTGTCAGTGCCGGGATTGGTTTCGCACAACACATGACAGCCTGAAGTATCGTCACGCTTGATCCATTCCCAGCGCCGACCGCGCAATGGAAGAATGCGGTTGGCAAGAAGCACGAGTTGCTGGGGAATCAGACTTCGGAGACGATTAACTTCATTCGCGAGTTTTTCTGCCAGCACCGGCCAGAGAGATTTTTCTGCCGCTGCTTTTAGAGACAATTCATCATCATCGGCTTCAACAATCGCTTTGCGAATGTCTTCACGGCGCGATTTGTCGGCAATCATCCAACTCCAGCTTTGCAGTCTGGCCAGCCGGGTTTGTGCGCGACGGACTGCGAAAAGTAAACGGTCATTGAGTTCTGGAAATGAAAACCACTGTGGATCGTCACCAAGAATCTCAGCGGGCGTGAGGCCAAGTGTTTCGCAAATCTGTTTTGCCTCTGTCCATTCTGCCGCATCCGCACTGCGACCGCGCTCGCCGTAAAGTTCTTCCTGCCACTGGCCGCTTCGGAAAACTTGAGCATCTTCGCCCGGCAAGCGCAGAACTCCGGTTGCGCGCACGTTCGCGTGCCATGACTGACCACTGGCTTCACCGATGAAGCGGCTCGCAGGGCGTGTTGGCTTGCCTGCCGTCGCTCCGATGACCGCAAACGCTCCAGCGTCACGCTGCCCTAAATCAACAGATAGCAAACTAAATTCCGAGAGGCGACGATACCAAGCATTGGCTTCCTTTTCCGCAGGCCATTTGTCTTTTGGCCAGCGGAGATAAAAATTATCCTCGCCGTAAGCGGCAAACTGCCCATCCCACAGGCTCGCCTTTCCCAATGCTTTGACCAGCGAGTCAGTTTCCAACGTAATGGGAAAGTTCAGTAAGATACGTCGGTCGCCTGATGCGAGTTCTTCCGGCATGAGTGCGACAGCCGTGCATTCAGACAACGAAACCTCCGCTTCTTTCTTCGTAAGATTAAGCGACAAGCCGAGAGCCTCCATCATGGGTTGCTGCCAGCGGGTGGCTTGTGATTCCTCCCTCGCCTCATCAATCAATTGGTCGCGGACAACGCGTGGCGCACTGAAATGAATTCTAACGGTTTGTTGTTTCCAGTGTGCGTCTGCTTTTATCGCGATGGGGACTTCGATGATTTGCAGCTTGGTATCGAACCGATTTTTCACGGACAAATCGGTCATGTCAGAGAAATAAAACTGCCGACGGGAATGCACTGCATCCGCTGGCGTGAAACGGATTGGCTGTTTAAGCCGTTCGACATCGCGCAAAAGTTGTCGTTCTTGCGTGAGTGCATCAAGCGGGTCAGATGCGAATTTTTGTTTTACCCATTTTTCAGCAGTAGCCGAATCAGCTTCTTGCCAAACCAGCCAGTTGTCTTTTTCCAACAGCGCTTCGTATAATCGCACGCTGCCGATCACATTTGGGTTTTCTTTTTGGTAGTTGCGGAGTGCTGTTACCAGACTCTCTTTTTTCTGCTCGGAAAATGGTTCTCCCGGCTTGACGATTTTGTTCCATTCCTTGCGCAAATCGCGGAAACCGCGAATGGTGCGGGGTTGTAGGCCATATTCAACCGTTTGCCCTTCACTCATTTCATATTCGTCAGCAAGATCGCTTTTGAGAAGTTTTTCCAGCCGTTCTATGCGTGGATCGCCTGCAAGCACGTCGGGTTCTGTTTCCTCTAGTTCTGGAGATGCTTTCCATATTGTGCCGGGCACGCGCATGACTGCATGGCGTTGAATCAATCGCTCGCGTTCTTTATTTCGTTCTTCGCTCTTGGATTCGACTTGGTGCAAGGCCTTCAAAGCCTCCTTGAACGCGGCAATGTCGAATTCCTTCCAAGCTAGAGTATTTGGTTTGTCTGAACCCCAGCACGGCAAGCTGGTGAACGCACGAAAGACAAAACCTCGTGCGCCACGAGCTAACTCAATCGGGTCGCTATCAAAGCGCAAAAACTTCCGGTTCTTTTCTTCCTTTTCATTTTTTTTCTTGGATTGTTTCCTCGCCTTTTTCAATGGGAAACTGGCCTTCAGCAATTCAGCGGTAAATTCAGATGGAAAATGTTTGAAGAGGAGGCAGCCTTCAATGCGATCACTGACGCCTCGGTTATTTGGGAGAATTGCGGGAAGTGTTTCGGCGGGCAATTTAGAAATGATTTGGCGCAGTTCAAGCAAAGCAGCTTCAGCTTTTTTCTGTGATTTGAGATACGCGCGAACATTATCACCCATTTGTGATGTTGCCTCCGTGTCGCCAAAAGCTTGGAGGAAATGCGAAACCGCCTTTTGCAGTCGTTGCCGTGCCTTTTCATCGGTAAAATTTTCACCAGTCTTGTCGCGGTTCACCACCCACAGCAGAGAAACTTCCTCGGCGAATTTTTTGAATTCACTAGGCGTCTGTAACGTATGCAGTTCGCTTGATAGCCGTTCTTCGCCTGTCTGACGGACTCCACCAGCGGCATCATACGGAAACGCGCCGGTAAATTCCGGCCAACAGAAGCGAGGCAACATTGAGCGTCCTTCTTGCTGAATAGCTCCATTACCATCGCATTCGTCCAACAGTTCCTGCAAAGCCAAGTCCAGCACGTCGGGATTTTCTTTGTTACCATCCAGCACGTTGGCGAAACATTCCTCCAACGTCGGCTCGGTTTTGCCCGGACAAACATATTTTGCAACCGAATCGCGCATTCCACGCCGCGTTTGTCCACGCCGACGGAATGAAGTCCAGATTTGATGTTCGGATGCCGCATCATCCATCCGCTTACGAATTGGAGTCGCTGGATTGGCGGGATCGCGAGCAAGTGACAGCAGGGCTAGAAGATAATAATTCACCGCGTCCTGAAACAACTCGTGGTGTAGCCAGAGAACGTCGAGGTCGAGCGATTGAGACGGGTTTTGATTCGACACCTCACCTTTATTCCTCTCCCCGTTCGAGGCGGAGAGGATATTGGAGGCGGGAATTTCCACGGCAGTCACCTTGCCTTGATAGATGCGGTTCATGTCCAAATCCTTCTGTTCGGCGTTCACACGAAAGCATATCAGGCTATCCAGCCGGATTGCCAATCATTTTCGAGTTTTAAGATGATGCTAAGTCCCTTCTCTGTGCAAAATTATGAACAAAGACTCAACCTCGCCATTTTAAGCGGCTCTTCAGGAACTAATCTTCACGACTCGACCGGGCTGCAACGAAGGCAGAAGCGCAAGAACCTTCGGCATGAGTGGCAAGGTCTGGTGCAGCTGAATCCCTTCCGTCTCCAGCACCACCACTGCAATTTGGAGCTGAGTCGTGTTATGCTGGAAACTCAAGTTGCGATCGCCGGTGAGAAAAACGTCGAAGCCATTCTCAACCGCCAACCTGAGTAGTTGTCCGTTCTTGATGCCACTCCAACCCATCTTCTGTGCTGAAACCGCGTAATGCCCGATAAGCGCGCGTCCCAATCGCCAGTTCAAGCACTCGTCAATCAGGATGCGCATGACTCACACGGTCTCCAGCATCTTGAACTTGGCGGCCTCGATGACCGCGATCACCTGCTCGCGCTTCACCGATGGAAATCCATCCAGAAAATCTTCAATGCTCTCGCCACCCTCCAGATAATCGATGAGGTTTTGCAGCGGAACCCGTGTGCCTACAAAAACCGGAGTGCCCCCCATAATTTCGGGGTCGGTGTGAACGACGCCCATCAAGTCTTCGATCTTCATGCCGGAACCATAGCAGATTTCCCGTTCTCCCGCCTACCCCTTTTCTTGCGTCGAGCATTTTGAGTGTCGCCAATTGTCAACAGGGCCACTGAACAACTAAAGATTGAGACACACCAGCGTCCCGGCATGATGCGGGAACCTTGGTCACTGAGACGGGCGCAAATGATTCAGGTGTTTGTTGGTCGCACTGTTGAGGGTCCACATCAAGGCGTGGATGACCCTGATGCGCTGATCGAGGCTGATTCAGTACTGTTGCCCGGAATGGACCGTTGGCATGTCAGGATGGATTTCATCTCGGCAGTGCGTGGAACGGATGCGAGGCTGATATTGCCGGAGTCGCATGAATCTTTTTCACACACAAGAAGGCGTTGGTGAGTCCGGTCACCTGAACAAAATCGTGCGAGTGTATGGTTCGATCTTTTCCGCACAATCCTGCTGCGATTCCTTCAGCTTCGGGCTAGCCGTTTGATCTGTCGTCTTCGTTTCAATCTCGCCGACGGGAACGCTCCATGCGACTCTCGCATTTTCAACGGCCCTTGCGACGTATGCCGCCCTGAGCGCGCTCGCATATTCGAATCCTCGCCCGTCTCCAGTTCTCTCCGCGAGCATGTCGCCGTCGTCCTCGAAATTCAAACCTTCCGCCAGATCCTCGATGAAGCGCTCAACGTCAGCGAACGTTCGAACAGCTCGCTCCTCTTTAAAAACATTTTCCCGACAGACGGAGTCTCCCGATCCACGGCGTTCGATTGTGAAGCTGACCTCGGTCACATCGTGGCGTGCCACGGCTTCCATGTCGATCTGCTGCGTCTGGCGAGTTGCTTTAATGACTCTGCTCATGCGCGGAAATAAACCACGAATTTCCGACGATGCAAGGAACGCCGAACTGGCGGTAATGCCGGTGAAATGAAGTTGAGCCGAGTTGATGTCAGCTACTGCCCATCTCCATCTGTGCCTGATGCGGAGCGCTCCGGGTTTAAATTGACGGAGCGGAAGTATAGAGGAGAACCCTCACCGAAATAATCTTGTGGATTTCGTGCAAGGTCGCTCATGTAGGAGTTCCACTTAGATTTCGCGGTCTTGATGGCACGCTTCCGATACCGCTTTCGTAGGGCCTCACGATAATCAGGTGCGCGGTCGTCACCGACTTGCAGCGCGATGCTTTCAGCCGCATCACTGAAATCGGGCAGATCGGCAATTTCTTTCGCGAACCGCTGAACGTCTTTCACCGTGCGAACAACCTTCTCTCGCTTGGTGCGAAGCTCCCTACATCGGTGCTCTCCATTCGCGAGTGGCGCGAAAGAAAAATCAACGGCGAGAATGTCATGCGAACGAATGTAATGATCTTGTTTCCAGGTGAACATGAAGTGATCAAAAGATTCGCTCCTAGGCTGCAACAAAACCACGGAATCGAGACTTGCGCAAATTTCGCACAACACCTGGTTCCATCAACCCTCTTTTTTTACCCTACAGCGACACCCTCAAACACTGATGACAGCGCTGAACGACGAACAATCCAGAAACGCTGAAAATCGAAGGCTGTGTTGTCCTGGTTGTTGACGAAAAATGCCAGGGATGGAGTTTGAGAGCGCTGAGGGATTTGCCGGTGTGGTTTTTGAGAAGTGAAATGTTGAGAGGTGGAGCCGGGTGTGAAGCGGGCAATTTTTTAGCGATGAGGCATGGAGAGAGGCGGGAGGTTTTGGGAGTGGCGTGAGGTCATTTTTCAGGAATGTGCGAAGATTGAGTCAAAGCCCAAATCTGATACTGCAATCTGATACTGTTTGCCAAAAAATGGGTCTTTTTGCGTCCTCTGCTGTCCTCTCGATTGTCGTCGTAATACATTGGAAATAAGAGAATTGTCCACGAAAGTCCGCTTGATGGAAAATGGGGGAATTGTGCTTGCTTGAATTAGGAAACCGCTGCTCTATCCATTTGAGCTACGGAGGCATCGCAGCCGACGCGTGTGGAATTGTTAAACGAAATTCAACCGCGTTGTCCCGCCCAAAAGCGCTACTGCATTGACAGGCCTGCCGCGTTCATGGCGCTTGAAAGCGCTGCATAGGATTTTCTCGCTGCGGCGACGGGATCGTATCCGGGCTTGTTGAAAATCTGCGAGCTGACTTCGACGACGACCGGGCCGGTGTAGCCGAGCTGCTTCAGCAGTTTGAAATATGCGGCGTAATCCGTCCGGCCTTCGCCGGGAAGGAGGAACTGAAACTTGGCGGCGTTGCCAACGGAATCTTTGACGTGGATGAACTTGGTCTGCGGCAGGAGTGCTTTAAGGCTCTCGGCGAGTGCGATGCCCTGCAACTCGAAATGGCTGTAATCGTAATCCAGCGCGATGGCGTGCGCGCTGACCTTTTGCAGCAACCACAGCAGCCGTTCCGGCGAATTCACCGCGCTGCCAACGTGTGCCTTGATGGCCAGAGTGATTTTACCCGCAGCCGCGGCCTCGGCCCATGATTGCAGACGCCCGGCCATCTTGTCTTTCACTTGTTCCCACTCCGCGGGTTTTCCACCGAGCACGGTTTCGACGAGCGGAGGCTTCTCCGGCGCGAGATCGCGCGCGAGTTGCGCGGCGGCCTTGATCGCATCGAGGTTCAGCGCGTGCGTCTTGTCATCCGCAGTCAGGCTCATGTTGAGCATACAGGCGGAGACATTGAGCTTGAGCGATTCGAGCCGGGTGTGAAGTTTTTTACGCGCTTCAGCGGAAAGCAGTTTCGGTTCCGTCGGGTAACCTGCGTTGAGCGCGAGTTCAACATTGCGATAGCCAATTTCGGCGCACGTCTTCAGCGCGTCACCGAGCGGAAGCGATTTCATGCCGTAAAGGCTGAAGCCGAGGCTGATCGCGCCCGTCGCGGCGCGTGCGGAACACGGGACGACAGCCAGCGCGAACGCACTCGCCGTGCGATGGAGAAATTGCCGGCGAGTTTGGACGGGCTGATTTGGTCGCATGGCGTTCATTTGTCGCCGACGTAACTTTTTAACATCCGCATGAACTCGCGCATGAGCACCGAGTTGTCCATCCAGACGCGCGCGCTGACGAGGTTGCCGTCCAAGACGAAGGGCCGGTTCACATATTTCGCGCCGCCTTGTTCCACGTCGAGCGCGCACTTGGCCACGGTCGTGAGCGTGCGGCCCTTGATCACTCCGGCGGCGGTGAGAATTTCGATGCCGTGACAGACCATCGCGACGGGCTTGTTCGCCTCGAAGAAGTGGCGTGTGATGCGGAGCAAATCCTTGTCGTAGCGCAGGTATTCCGGCGCGCGGCCGCCGGAAATAAACAGGCCGCAATACTGCTCCGGCTTCACGTCCTTGAACGCGACGGTGGCGCGGATGTGATACGCGGGGCTTTCGCGAGTGATGTCCCACTTCGGCTCGCCCGACGCGGTCGGCGGAATCTCGTGCAGCACGCCATGATACAGGCGCGCCTCCGGCCCGGCGACCACGGCCTCGAAGCCGTCCTCGGGCAGACGGAAGATGGGATACAGCGTGTCCATCACCTCGGTCGCGTCGCCGATGGGGATGAGGACTTTCCTTGAGATGCGTTTTGATTTCATTGCTTGTGCAGATTCGTCTTTGGAATGATTCGCGGCGAGTCTAATGGACCCGCCGTCCGGTGCCAAGTTTCTCTCGCTTGCGCCAGCAGTTCAGTGAAGTCTGCCGCGAGAGAACATGTAACTGCCAGTCCGCCGCCGGCGTCTGCCCAAGCTCAAGCAAAACTGAGCGGACAACGAACGTCCGTAAACAAATCATCGCTGTCTTGCGAAATACCGCATGAATCCGGTCGCTGGAGCAACACCACACGGGAGTGCGGCCTCGACCTCGCTACTTTCGATTCAGCGGCGCGAGTGGACACAGGGGCCTCGTCTCGAGGTGCCGCGCGGCGAATTACTTCACGAACTCTTCGAGCGCCAGGCGGACGCGCGCCCCGGCCACATCGCGCTGGCGTGCGACACCGCCCGCATGGCCTACGGCGAGCTGGAGCAGAAGGCCAACCAGCTCGCGCGCCATCTCCGTGCGCGCGGCGTGCGGAGGGGCAGCTTCGTCGGGCTGCTGCTGCCGCGCTCGATGGATGTCTATGTCACCCTGCTCGCCGCGCTCAAGGCCGGCGCGGCCTACGTGCCGCTCGATCCCGATTATCCGGCGGACCGCGTCGAATACATCCTGAACGATTGCGGCGTCCACGCGCTCATCACGACCCGCGCGCTCGCGGAAAAACGCGGCGCGTTCAAGGGCGTCGTCATCGAACTCGACAAACAATCACCAGCCATTGCCTCCGAATCGGACGCGCGACTCATCCGCGCGGAAATTGAAACCACCGCCGAAGACCTCGCCTACGTCATCTACACGTCCGGCTCCACAGGCCGGCCCAAGGGCGTGATGATAGAGCACCGTTCGGTGTGCAACCTCGTCCGCGCCGAAGGACAGATTTTCCACGTCACGCCCAATGACCGTGTTTTTCAGGGGTTTTCCATCGCCTTCGACGCGTCGGTCGAGGAAGTGTGGCTTGCGTTCTTCGCCGGCGCGACGCTCATCGTCGGCACGCGCGAGATGATGCAGGCCGGTCCCGCGCTGCCGCGGATGCTCGCCGAAGCGCGCGTCACCGTGCTGTCGAGCGTGCCCACGCTCTTCGCGATGATGGACGAGGACATCCCCACCGCGCGGCTGCTCATCACCGGCGGCGAGGCGTGCCCGCAGCACCTGCTCGCGCGCTGGTGCAAGCCGGGCCGCCGCGTCGTGAACACCTACGGCCCGACCGAGGCGACCGTCATCGCGACGTGGGGCGATTGCGATCCGAAGAAGCCCGTCACCATCGGGCGGCCTGTGGCGAACTACGTCACTTACATTCTCGATGAACAACTCCGTCCCGTGCCTACAGGAGAAGTGGGCGAACTGCACCTCGGCGGCATCGGCCTCGCGCGCGGCTACGTCGGAAGGCCGGATTTGACAGCAGAAAAATTCGTCGCGAATCCGTTCGCCGCTGAAGACGGCTCCGCGAAACTTTACAAAACCGGCGACCTCGCGCGTTTCAACGCGGACGGCGAGATCGAGTTCATGGGCCGCGCCGACAGCCAGGTGAAGCTGCGCGGTTTCCGCATCGAACTCGCCGAGATCGAGTCCGTGCTGTTGCAATGCCTCGGCGTGCGCGCCGCGGCGGTCGCGTTGCGCGAGGACACGCCCGGTTTGCAGCAGCTAGTCGGCTACATCGTGCAAGCAGACGACGCATCGTTCGACGAGGAAACCATCAAGTCTCAACTCCGCTCGCGTCTGCCGGCTTACATGGTGCCCGCGCTACTCGAAAGCATCGGGACACTGCCGACACTGCCAAGCGGCAAGGTGGACCGCAAACAACTCCCGTCACCGCGCTCGCGCGCGGCTGAGGCAAAAACTGCCGGCCCAGAGCCGCGCACGGAACTGGAGAGAAAAATCCATGCCGTGTGGTCGCGGCTTTTCGCGCCCGTGTCGGTTGGGCTGAACGATGATTTCTTTCTTGCGCTCGGCGGCCACTCGCTGCTCGCCGCACGGATGGTTTCGGAGTTGCGTAAAGATGCCGCGCTGCAAAGCGTCTCGATTCTCGATGTCTATAATCATCCGACCGTTGAGTCGCTCGCGACGAAGGCCGAGCGCGAACAGGCACGGCGGAGTTCCCTTCAGCCAGGTGAAGCAAAAAAAGTTCATCGCGCTTCATCGCTGTCGCACTTCCTCTGCGGCTGTGCGCAGTTCGTGGGGCTTTACTTCGTGCTCGGTTTTTTCGCGCTGCAATGGCTCGCGCCGTATCTCACCTACACATGGATGGTCGAGGAGGACTACGAGCATTGGGAGGCGATTGCAGGCGCGTTCACGGTGGTAGTCGCGCTGTATCCGTGCATGCTTGCGGCTGCGGTGGCGATCAAGTGGGTCGTGATCGGCCGCTACCGCGCCGGGGAGTATCCGCTGTGGGGGTCGTATTATTTTCGCTGGTGGTTGGTGAACACAATCCAGGGCGCGATCCCGGTCGCGTATCTCGCGGGCACGCCGCTGCTGAACATTTACTACCGGCTCATGGGCGCGCGCATCGGCGCGAACGTGCATCTCGGCGCGGAAAATTTCTCCATCTTCGACCTGCTCGAAATCGGCGATGACACGAGCATTGGCACGGACGCGAGCGTGCCCGGCTACACGATCGAAGACGGCATGTTGAAAATTGCGCCGGTCAAAATCGGCAAACGCTGCTTTGTCGGCACGCGCTCGGTCGTGCGTGAAGGCGCGCGCCTCGGAGACGACTCGATGCTCGAAGACTTGTCGCTCCTGCCCGCCGGGGAAACAATTCCCGCCGGCGAACGGTGGCTTGGCTCGCCGGCGCGTGTCACGACAAACGGTTCAACGGCATCGGAAGTCCGCACTCCTGCCACGCGGCGTTTTATTTTTAGCCTCATTCAGGCACTCGGCGTGTTTGTGTTCCCGGCCCTGGTGCTGGCGGCGATTTTCCCCGGCATGGCCGTGATGAACTACCTCAACTACGAGGATGATTATTATTGGTATCTCCACGTTGCGCCGCTCATCGCGCTGTCGTTTGTTGTCTTCCTCTGCGCCGAGATCGCGCTCATCAAGTGGCTCGTGCTTGGGCGCGTGCGGCCGGGGCGACATCCGCTTTACGGCGGCTTCCACCTGCGAAAATGGTTCGTGGACCGCGTGATGGAATTGAGCCTCGATTTCCTCGGGCCGCTCTACGCCTCGATTTATCTGCCGCCGTGGTATCGGCTGCTCGGCGCGCGGCTGGGTAAGGACGCCGAGATTTCGACGGCGTCGTTCATCTCGCCGGACCTGCTTGACATCGGCGCGGAAAGTTTCATCGCCGACAGCGTGTCCTTCGGCGCGGCGCGAGTGGAGCGTGGCACGCTCACCATCGCGGGCAACCGCGTCGGCACGCGCTCCTTCATCGGCAACAGCGCACTGCTGCCGCCCGGCGCGGTGATCGGCGACAACTGCCTCATCGGCTGCCTCTCCGTGCCGCCGGCGAATCCCGCCGACGCCGCGCGCGCGGGCACGACATGGTTCGGTTCGCCCGCCGTTTTTCTGCCGCAGCGGCAGCAGAGCACCACGTTCAGCGAGGAGAACACCTTCAAGCCCACGATGAAGCTGCGCGGCCTGCGCGCAGCCATCGAACTCATCCGCGTCATCGCGCCGGTGAGCGGCTTCATCGTGCTCACGAGCCTGCTCTTCTCCGTCATCGTTCTGTTGCAGGAGGATTTGTATTTGCACGAGATGCTGCTGCTGTTTCCGCTGCTCTACGCGGGCGCGGGCCTGCTGGCAGTGGCGTTCGTCATCGTGATGAAGTGGCTGCTGGTCGGCCGCTACGAGGCCGGCGAGAAACCATTGTGGAACCACTTCGTCTGGCGCAATGAGCTCGTCAACGCGCTGCACGAGCACCTCGGCAACGACTTCATCGTCAGCACGCTCACCGGCACGCCGTTCCTCGCGTGGTATCTGCGCGCCCTCGGCGCGAAGGTCGGCCGCCGCGCTTACATCGAGACGACGGACTTCACCGAGTTCGATCTCGTCCACATCGGCGACGACGCCATCCTCAACGCGGATTGCACGATTCAGACTCATTTGTTTGAAGATCGCGTGATGAAGATGTCGCGCGTCGAGATCGGTCCCGACTGCCGCGTCGGCACGCTGTCGCTTGTGCTCTACGACACGCGGATGGAGGCCGGCGCGTCGCTGGATGACCTCTCGCTGCTGATGAAAGGCGAAACACTTCCAGCGGGCACGCGCTGGCGCGGCATCCCCGCGAGACCAGTGAATTTATGAACGTCGTCGCCGAAAAACTACGGCTCACACTGCATGCTTCACTCGATGAAGGAACTGGCGGGAATGATGGCGTCCACGCCTGGTTGTGCGATGTGGACGAGGTGCGGGCCGGGCTTTTTTCGCAAAGCTACGACAAGTTTTGGGAAGAGCGGTTGTCCGCGGATGAACTTGCCCGCGCTGCTCGATTCAAGTCGCCGCACGATCGCGCGCGGTTCGTGAGCAGCCGCGTGATCCTGCGCTCGCTGCTCGCGCGCTGGCTTGACGTTGAGCCAAATGAACTTGGCTTCGACCGCGACGCGCTCGGCAAGCCGCGTCTGATTTCTCCCGCAGCGGAGATTCCGCTTCACTTCAGTTGCTCTCACTCGCGCGGGTTGTTTCTCGTCGCCGTCGGACCAAGTGAACTCGGCGTGGATGTTGAACTCGTGCGTAACGACTTTGACGTTCTTGCGGTTGCTGACGCGAACTTTCTCGCAAGCGAAGCCGCGCAACTGCGGTCACTCGCTGGCCGCGCGAGGACAATTGCTTTCCATCGGTTGTGGACGGCGAAGGAGGCGTTCGGCAAGGCGCTCGGCTGCGGTGTGGCGCCTGCGCTAAAAAATGTGGAGTTTGCGCTGGATTTTAACGGTGTCCCGAAACTCGCCAGCGTCCGCGACAGGTTTGCTTCCGGGCTGGACTGGCAATTGCTTCAGCAAACTGTCACGCTTGGCAGCGTTCAAGCCGTTGTCGCTGTCACAACCCAATTGTGCCATGAAAACACTTCCCGCCTTCGCCGCAGTTTGTCTCCTTCTCTTGTCGCCCCGCCTCTCGCTCGCTGCTGAAAGGGGGCCGGGCAAAAAAATGGCCGTGTTGCCGCCAGCAGTGCGGCAGGCCATTCTCGCGGCGAAGGGCGACGGTCGCGTCGAGGACGTGAACCGCACGACCGAGGACGGCGAGGTCGTGTATGAGGTGGACATTGTCCGCAACAACATCGAACGGTCGTTCGTCGTGGCGGCGGACGGACGGCTCGTGAGCCGGCAGGTTTTTCTGAATGAACTTCCCCCGGCGTTGCAGGAGGCGATTCGCAAGCAGGCGGGCGGCGCAAAACTCGGCGACATCACGTGGGTGAGCGACTTCGGCGATCCTTTTTACTCGGTCGAAACCGAGCGAGCGGGGATGCAGCGCGGCTTTTCACTCGGCCCGGACGGGCATCTGCTCTCGGTGCAGGTGGCGCTTGAGGAAACGCCCGATGTCGTGCGCAAGGGCATCGTCTCCGAACTTGCGGGCGCAAAGATCGGAGAACTCGAACGCGCCGAGCAGGACGACGGGCAGGTCGTGTTTGAAGTCACCGCGTCGAAGGATGGCAAGAAGCGCTCGTTCAGTATCGGCGCGGCGGGTCAGTTGATGTCGACGCAAATCGAACTCGCGTCCGCGCCTGCGGAAGTTCAGAAGGCCATCCGCGAACACAGCGGAAACGGCCAGCTCGCGCATGTTGATCGCATGGAGGAGGACGGCGAGACGACGTTCGAGGCGTCGGTGATTCGCGGCGGGATTCGATACACGTTCATTTTTGGCGCGGACGGCGCATTGCAAAGCGAGCGCGTGCGACTCACTGAGACACCGGCGGCCGTGCAAAAGACGATCAAGGAAAAGTCCGCCGGCGGTTTCCTTGTGCGCGTGGACAAGGTGTATGATGACGGCGACCCGCACTTCCAGATCGAGACGCGCAAAGGCGGGAAGCGTGAAGCCTTCAACGTGTCGCTCGACGGAACTTACACCGGCCCGGCCGAGTGAACGCAAGGCGTCGCCTGTAAGCGGCGATTACTTCTTCACCTCGTCGGCCTTTGGCTCTGCGGATTTCGCGTCGTCCTTTTTCTCCTCTTTCTTTTCGGCGAGGAGTTCGGAGCGGTTCTTGAGGACGGCGTCCACGGTCCACTTCGAGACGATGTAGATGTATTTCTCGAACTTCTTTTCGGCGGCGAGTTTTTCCTGAAGCTTTTTGTTTTCCTCGGCGAACGCCTTGTCGAACTTGTCCTTGTCCTCGGGCTTTTCATCCTTGCCGGGCGTGCGCTTGGCTGGAAGTTCGGCCTTTGCAGCGAAGGCGATGTGGTAGTTCTCCTCGCCGGACTTCGCGCCGACCTTGATGGTGTAGGTGAACTTGTCCGCGGTTTCGAGTGTGATGACGGTCGGCTTGTCGAGGCCGGTGACTTCGGGCTTGGCGTCCGGCGCGACGACATCGGTGAACGACGGAAAGCTAAAAGGGCTGCCGATGGCATTGGCCTTGTTCGCGTCGAGCGCTTCATCCTTGTTCGTGTTGGCGAGCTTCCACTCGCCGGCGTCGGCGTCGCGCGTGAGTTTCCACGAATTCGTCGCGTTCGTGTGGGTGACGGAGATGGCGCGAATTTTTTCCACCTTGAAGAACTCCTTGTCGAGCCACGCGTCGGCCTTCGGTTCGATGTCGCTGAGCGCGTCGGAAACGAGGTTGACGTTCGCGGTGTCCTTGAGGTCCATCACCCAGCGGCCCACGGGCCAGTCGCCGCCGCCAAACGGCGAGCTGCTTTCGGACTGCTTCATCTGCTTTTTGCCGAGCACGAGGGAACGCAGCGGCTTGCCGTCCTTGTCCTTGAACTCGACGAGCGTGCCGGCGCCGGCGCCCTTGCCGGGCTGGTTGAGTTCCATGCGCTCGAACTGCGACGCGCCAATCTGCTCGGTCTGAACAACCTTGAGATCGGCGGCCTTGCGCAGAAAATCCGCGATGGTGCTGAAGTTCGCTGGATAATCCGCGCGTTCCCTCACGCGCCAGCCGTCCGGGGATTTCACGAGGTTCAACTCGTTGGAGGCGTTCTTGATGGTGAGCGCGGCGACGGCGTTGTAGTCGAAGCCCGCGAGCAGCTTGCCGCCCGCGCCGGTCGAGCCGTGCTTCCATGAGTCCTGCTTCTTGGCGTTCATCAGCAGGCCGAGGCCGCCGATGACGATGACCAGTGCGATGAGGAGGGTGAACTGCTTGCGATTCATTTTGCCGCGGTGCGTTTGCGTTTGAAGACGGCCAGGCCGATGCCGCCGACGGTGACGAGGAACGGCATGCCGGCGATGTTCATCCACTTAAGCTGGTTCTCCAGCTTGTCCACGTCCTGCCGGAGCCGCTTGCGGATTGTCTTCAACTCCTGTCCGGTTTCTGTGCGCTTCTTCTTGAAGTCCTCGATTTCCTTCTGCTGTTCGGGCGAGAGCACGAAGCGCTGCGTCTTGTCCTTGTTCTGCATCAACTCGTTGATCTTGCGCTCGGCCTCCTGACGGCTCTTCTCCAGCTCCTCGATCTTGCCGCGGTAACTCTCCTCGGCCTGCGCCTGCATCTTGCGCAGGAGCGTGAACGGCCGCGTCATGCTCGCGCGTGTGCGGGCGTTGATGAGGCTCGTGTCGCCGCTGAGCTGCTCGACGAGGTTTTGCGCGAAGGTGAAGTTGGCGTTGAACGGAATCATCATTCCGAAACCCTCCAGCATCCGCATTGAGAACTCATGATACAAAATGTCCGTGTCGCCGACGAGGACGACGAAGTTCTCGTCCTTCGATTGCTTGAGCGAATTGTCGGGCGCTTTTTCTTCCTTCTTAGCGCCGTCTTTTTTCTCATCGGGCTTCTCAGCTTCATCGGCCTTGTCCTTTGGCTTGCCGTCGGGGAAGGCGGTCTTGAACTTGCCGCTGAGCCGGATGGCCAGCGCGTATTGCTTGCCGGCGGGCTTCAGGTCCTTGAGCACGGCCTCGCCGGACATCTGCGCGAGAAATCCCTCGGCAAGCGCGGCGTTTGCGGTGGATTTGATGAGCACCTTTTGCTGCAAGCCCTCCGCCGGCGTGCCGGTGAACGCGCCCGCGAAGGCCATCAACAGGTTGTCAATCTGGAAGGTCGCCGGGTCCTCGGCGACGGCGTTCGGGTCGAGCGAGAGCACGCAGGGATTCTGCTCGACGCGGTTGCCGCGCGCGCGCCAGCGCGTGACGAAGGTCGGGTCGGCGACGACTTTGGTCTTGTCGAACTCGATGCCCCACGCTTTGAACAGCTTGTCGAGCGTCGAGCCGCTCGGCGGACCGCCGCCCATCATCGGGTTGCCGCCGCTCTGCTGCGTGTCAATCACGCTCACCGGGTCAACGAACGCGATGAGCTTGCCGCCGCGCAGCACAAACTGGTCGAGCGCGAATTGCGCCGCGTCCGAGATGTCGCGCGGGTGCGCCACGATCAGCACCTTGATGTCGTCATCAATCTTGTCCGCCGTGAGCGGCACCTGCTTCACCTCGAAGTCGCGCTTCAGCTCATTGATGAAGACCCACGGCTCCTGTCCGCGCATCTGGCCCATGCGCATCATCATCGGGTTCATCGGCTGGCCGAACATCGGCAGCGCGGTCATCACGCCGACGACGGGCTTGGTCGGGTTCACCACGCGGGCGACGGCGCGGGAGAGGTCGTATTCGAGAAGCTTCTCGCGCTCGGGTGAAAGGAACGGAATCGCAACCTTCTGATCGAGGCAGCTCACGGAAATGCCGAGGTAAATCTTCTCGCCGGTCTGCAACGGCTGGCCCTCGACGCCGTCAATGTTTGCCGAGTCCTCCGCGTCGGAGTCCGGCTGCGGGTCGAGCTTCTCGACGGAGAGCTTGCCGTGCGCGAGCGAGCGATACTCGGAAAGGATGTCCTCGATGCGCGCGGCGTAGGTCTTGAGCGGCACGGGCATGGCGTTCTCGCCCTGCGTGCAGTAGAAGCGCACCTTCACCGGCGTGTCGAGGCGGCCGAGGATTTTCTTCGTGCCGTCGGAGAGCGTGTAGAGTTTCTCGGCGGTGAGGTCCACGCGCGATTTCGAGGCCGACACGATGAGGTTGACGCCGATGAAGATGACGAACATCGCCACCACGCCGGCCGCGGAAAACATCAGGGTTTCGAGCTTTTTGTTCATGTGCCTTGCCCGGAAAAATCAACTCATGCCCGCAGCCCGCGGATCACCACCGCGGTGCTGAACAGCGAGAAACCAATCACCGACAAAAAGAACGCGAGGTCGCGCAGGCCGATCACGCCCTTCTGGAATTCCTCGAAGTGCGTCATCACGCTGAACGACGAGACGAAATCCACCAGCCCCGTCGAGCCGTTCATCACCTTGACGATGAAGTTCGTCACCGGCGGCCAGCCCGCGAGGATGAGGAAGAAGCAAATCACCAGCGACATGATGAAGCTGATCACCTGGTTGCGCGTGAGCGCGGACGTGAGGCACGTCACCGCCAGATACGCGCCCGCCAGCAGGAAGCTCCCGAGGTAGCTGCTCCAGATCACGCCCATGTCCGGGTTGCCGAGGTAGCGCACCGTCAGCACGACCGGAAACGTCAGCACCAGCGCCAGCGCGAGGAACAGCCACGACGCGAGGAATTTCCCCACGATGGCCTGCCACGGCGTGATGGGCATCGTGAGCAGAAGCTCCAGCGTGCCCTGCCGCCGCTCCTCCGACCACAACCTCATGCCGACCGATGGCACGAGGAACAGATACAGCCACGGATGCCACACAAAGAACGAGTCGCGCAGCGACGCCTCGCCGCGCTCGAAGAAGAACCCGATCATGAACGTGAAGAATCCCGTCAGCAGCAGGAAGATCACGATGAAGACATAGGCGACGGGCGACGCGAAATACGCGCCCAGCTCGCGCTTGCAGATGGTGCGGATGTAGCTCCAGGCGTTGTTCATGGCTTCTTCTTCTCCTGCACGGTGTCCGAAAGGGTGATGCTGCGGAAGACCTCGTCGAGCCGGCCTTCCTCCGTGTGCAATTCCTCGACGCGCCAGCCGCTCGCGGCCTCCGCCACGGCGCGCGCGAGGTCGCCGTTCGCCAGCTTCTCGCGCGGCAGCACGCGCACGGTCACGGCGCCGTTGCTCTCGCCGAGCACGGAAACCTTCTTCGCCGCCGCCAGTGCGGAAAGCTTCTGCGTGACCGCGCTTGAAGCGGTCCCGCTCACGCGCAACAGCACCGAGCCGGCCTGCTCGGACTTCGCCTTCAACTCCGCCGGCGTGCCGTTGGCCACGATGGTGCCGCGGTCAATGATGATCGCCCGCGAGCAGACCGCCTCGACTTCCTCGAGGATGTGCGTCGAGAAGATGATCGCCTTCTTCTCGCCCATGCGGCGGATGAGCTGCCGCACCTCGTGCTTCTGGTTCGGGTCGAGGCCGTCCGTCGGCTCGTCGAGGATGAGGATTTCCGGGTCGTGGATGATGGACTGCGCGAAGCACGTCCGGTGACGGTAGCCCTTCGAGAGCGTGTCCACGCTCTGATGCAGCACCGTCGTGAGGAAGCACATCTCCGCCACGCGGTTGATGGCGTTCTCCCGCGCCGCGCCGCGCAACCCGCGAATCTCCGCCGCGAAGCCGAGGAAGCCATGCACCGTCATGTCGCTGTAGGCGGGCGCGTTTTCGGGCAGGTAGCCGATGAGCCGCTTGGCCTCGACGGGATTCTCCGCCACGTCGAACCCGCCGACCGTGGCGCGCCCGGCGTTGGGCGGCAGGTAGCCGGTGATCATGCGCATGGTGGTGGACTTGCCCGCGCCGTTGGGGCCGAGGAAGCCCAGCACCTCGCCGCGCCCGACGGTGAAGGACACATTGTTCACCGCGACCTTCGATCCGAACGACTTGCTCAGGTTTTCGACTGTTATCATTTCAATCACTCCGCGTGACGGCCCGCCGCTCTGCTGCCGGTCAAGATTTCCGCCGTCTTAGACAGCGGGGGCGGACAGTGTTCAAAAAAACTTCCCCGAATGCAACAGAAGCCTTTGATGAATTTCCCCTCTTGACAGCTGGCCTAACTCCAAAAAAGTGGACAGTGTAAAAGGGGAGTTCTGCCGTGTAAAACGGACAGAACATGAGAACGAGCACGTATGCAGTGGAACATGTCATCGGGAACAACTCCATATCGCTCAGGAGCCACTCTCAACGACTCAGGAGCGGTTCCCGCGTGCTCTGGAATGACTCCCGACGGCTCAGGAACGGCTCCTTACCGCTTCGGAGTGACTTTTGAGCACTCAGGAGCGACTCCTTAGTGCTCGGGAATGACTTTTGATCGCTCAGAAATGATTCCTTACGGCTCAGGAATGATTTCTGAGCACTCAGGAACGGCGGAAGAGCACTCAAAAACCATTTCTGAGCGGTTTGAAGGGGTTCCAGTGGGTCAAAATGGCACACTTCAGCCGTCCGACGCCTTTGAGAAACGGCCACGGAGGGTGTTCAGTTGCTGACTATCACTTCGCGGCGAGCGCCTTGGCCACGGTTTCGGCGAGAACGCGCGCTCCTGCGGCGTTGGGATGGATTTTGTCGGGGAACATCTCCGCCTTGCCGCTCAACGCGGTGTAGAGGTCAATCGTCGGGAGGTTCATTTCCTTCGCGACCTTCACCAGCGTCGGGATGACCTCGCCTTTCACGATGGGTTCGTTGATGCCCCACTTGTCCTGATACACCGGCACGGGCAGGCAGACGAAGACGCGCGGCTTGCTGGGCAGCGCCTGAAAGTGCTCGACCAGCGCGCGGGCGTCCGCGGCGAAGTCCTCCTTGTGCGCCCAGTTCTGCGGCTTGGAATCGTTCGTGCCGAGCTTGATGACGACGATGTCGGGCGCGAACTCGGTGGCGTTTTTGAACTCCGGCGTCTTCCAATACGGCAGATCGCCGAGCTTGAGCAGCGTGGCGTCGCTGCGGCCGAAATTGCGCACTTCGTATTTGTCGCCGAGCAGTTCGCCGAGGACTTTCGGGTAGTTGTTCTTTTCGCGCTGCTCGACTCCCGCGCCAAACGTGATGCTGTCGCCGACGCAGGCGACGCGCACGGGCTTGTCCGCCGCGCGCAGCGAGCACGCGAAAGCGGCGAGGAGGAGAAGTTGAACCGGGCGGCGAAGGAGTGATTTCATGCGTCGAGTCGCGTTGTTTTGCGCGGCGAATGAAACGGCATCCGCCGGGATTCCGCAACCCGCAAGTCGCCGTGTTCAGCCCGTGAGAAAATTCTTTCCCGCGTTCGCGGCTGCGTTCACACTCGCGCCATCATGAAAATCGCCTTGTTGCTTGGTTCTATTCTTGCGTTGACCGCCGTTGCCACTCCCGCCGCCGAAAAGGACACGCGCTGCTTCGAGATGCGCGTGTATTACGCCGCGCCGGGCAAGCTCGACGACCTGCACAAGCGTTTCCGCGACCACACGTGCAAGCTCTTCGAGAAGCATGGCATCACGAACCTCGGCTACTTCGTCCCGCTCGACAACACGAACAACACGCTCATCTACTTCCTCGCGTATCCGGGCCGCGAGGCGCGCGACAAGTCGTGGAAGGAGTTCTTCGCCGATCCCGACTGGCAGAAGGCAGCGAAGGCGTCCGAGGTCAACGGCAGGCTTGTCGCGAAGGTCGAGACGGCATTCCTCAACGCCACCGATTTCTCGCCGGAGATCAAGCCGCTCTCCGGCGGCGACCGCGTGTTCGAGTTGCGCACCTACACGGCCGCGGAGGGCCGGCTTGAGGCGCTGAACGCGCGCTTCCGCGAGCGCGAGGCGAAGCTTTTTGAGAAGCACGGCATCGTCAACATCGCCTACTGGAACTTGATGAAGGACCAGAAGGGCGCGGAGAACACGTTCATTTATCTCATCTCGCACAAGAGCGTGGACGCGGCGAAGGCGTCCTTTGACGGTTTCCGCAAAGATCCGGAATGGACCGCCGTGCGCAAGGCGTCCGAGGAAAAGGCCGGCGGCCCGCTCACGGCGAAGGATGGAGTAAAATCCGTGTTCATGACGCCGACGGATTATTCCTACGTGAAGTAAGCCAGCACTTTTCAATTACGAAGCCGCCGGTGTGAGCCGGCGGCTTTTTATTTTGCTCAAATGCAGATTCAACGACGGAAAAAATTGAAGCCGAACAGCGCCGGACGATTCTCAGATGACTTTCTTCTTGAACGGAATTTACGCCGTTTTCGCGTCGCGACATCAGAAGTCCGCATGATTACTGCCAACCCGTTTAGAGCGACTGGTGATATTGCTGACATGAATGCTACAGCATTTTTTTGCGAATAATCCCACTTTGTCACTATAAGCCTGTTGTAGAGATAGGGTTAATTGCTACCTTTTCACCCCGTCACGCATACGTAACATTTAATTCGTTGTGGCTAATCATAAAACCAATTCTCAGTTCAACGCCGGCGAGATCAAAGCCAACTTTGGCAATGCCGTCCGGCAGCGGCGCCACGAGTTGCACTTGACGCAGGAAGCCGTCGCCGAGCGCGCCGACCTGCATCGCACTTACGTCGCCGACGTGGAGTGCGGCACGCGCAACCTTTCGCTGCAAAGCATCGTCAAGATTGCGCGCGCGTTGGAAGTTCCCGCCGGATCGCTGTTCCATATTGTTGATCACCCTTCGCAGGCGGCTGCGCCTGGCACAAAGGCGCGCGGCAAACGCGGATGAAAGTTGTCTGAACTGGAGGTTTTCGCGGGCGGAGTCACATCTTCCCGTGCCGCAGAATTGAAATCAGCAGCCAGAAGCCCATCAGCGTCGCAATGACGAAGCCCGCAAGGCCGATCACCGGGATGCCGTTCCACATCGGCGGGATGTTCGCGTGAACGATCAGCGACGAGCCGATGATGAGCGCGGCCAGCACGATGGAGAACGCGAGCCGGTTGCTCACCTGATCCCACGAATGGATGAGCGGTTGCAAACCGTCGTGCTTGAAAATGATCCGCGCCTCGCCGGTCTTGATTTGTGAGAGGATGCGGCGCAGTTCCGCGGGCAGTTCGCGCGCCAGCTCGGCGAAGTCCACACCGAACTCGAACATTCCTTCCATGAGCCGTTTCGGCCCGGCGCGCGCGAGCCGCACCTGCCGCAGAAACGGCGCGGCCTGCTTCAACAGGTTGTGTTCCGGATGCAGCCGGCGCACGAGGCTTTCCATGAGACTCAGCGCCTTGAGCATGATGAACACGTCGGGCGGGATGCGCAGGTGATGCCGCGTCGTGACCTGCACCAGTTGCGCGAGCACGCGGCCGAACTCCATCTCACCGAGCGGCCGGTAGAAATGCTGGTGCATGAAGTCCGCCACGTCCGCTTCGAGGCCTTGCCGCGCCGGCTCGTGCTCTGCGCTGGCGAGCTTGAGTAGCGCGTTCGTGACGCTCACTTCGTTCCGACGCGCGATGCCCCACACGAGATCGGCGAAGCCCTCGCGTCCGCGCTGGTCGAGGTAGCCCATCATGCCGAAATCAAGGAAGCAGACCACGTTGCCGGGCAGGATGTGGATGTTGCCCGGATGTGGGTCCGCGTGAAAGAAGCCGTGGACGAAAATCTGCTTCATAAGGAGGTCGGCGATGCGCGTGGCGAGCAATTTGCGGTCGTCGTCGGACAAATTCTTCCCCGCCAGCTCGGCTGCTTTCACGCCGTCAACGAACTCCATCGTCAGCACGCAACGCGTGGTGAACTCGCGATAGACTTTTGGCAAATGCAGCGTCGTCTCGTCGCGGAACTGCCACGCGAATCGTTCCAGATGTGAAGCCTCGATGGTGAAATCAATTTCGCGCTCCAGAGTCTTGGCGATCTCCTCGACGACCGCCGTCGGACGATGCACGGCCCATCCGTCCAAGTGCTGTTCCATCAGCGTGGCGATGTGCCGCAGGATGTCGAGGTCCACCTCGACCGTCCGCCGGATGCCGGGCCGCTGCACCTTCACGACCACGAGGTCGCCGTTGCGCAGCCGCGCGCGGTGCACCTGCGCGATGCTCGCGGCGCCGAGTGGCTGTTCATCAAATTCAAGGAACACGGAGACGAGCGAGCGCTTCAACTCCGTCTCGACGATATTCTTCACCTCGCTGAAGGAAATGGGCGCGACGCTGTCCTGCAATTTGGCGAGTTCCTTGACGAACTCCGCCGGCAGCAGATGCGGGCGCGTCGAGAGGATCTGCCCCATCTTGATGAACGTCGGGCCGAGTTCCTCGCACGCGTGGCGGAGCTTTTCCGGCTGCGACATCTGCCGGACAACGTCCTGGGCGGCACGCGCCTCCTTGCCGATGACGAGGCCGAGCGAAGCCGGCAAATGCAACCGCCGCGCCAGATCGTCGTAGCCGTATTTCAGGAAGACCCGGACAATCTCGCGGAAGCGGCGCAGATGCTGGATCTTGCGGCTGAAATTGCCGAGCCGTTGAAAGATCATGCCCCAATATCACCCGCGATTCGGAGTCGTCAAACCGGGGTTTGGCGTGGGCTGGGCAATTCTTGGCGCGCGAAGCGAGCAGTCCGCCGTGCGCGAAGCCGCGAAGAAAAGGCGATAGGCTTCCGCTCTGTGACTTTGTGGCTCAGTTTACCGTGCTGGCTTCACTGTGAACCGCACCGTTGCCTTTTCGCGCAGCGCGGAAACATCCGCCGTGCCGGCCGCGTCGGTTTTCAAGTCGCGTTCGCCGGCCTTTGCGGAGACAACCTGCCAGCCGTCGGGCACGCGGACGCGCAGCAGGGTTTGCTTCGGCACGCGGACTGGTGGCGTGAATTCGACGACAACTTCACCGGCTTTTAGGCGTGACTTGATGTCGAGCGAAACTTCGCCGAACGCCGTGGGCGCGCGCTCGACTCTAATTTGTTTGCCGTCTTCGAGCCAGCGTCGCGGTGTGGCGAAGAGCAGACGCAGTGTTTCGGGTTTGCCGTCGTCGTCGAGGTCAAGGTCCTGCACCAGCAGGTGGCGGAGCATCGAGAGGAAGTGCGCGTTGCCGGCGCTGTTCGGCGGGCAGTAGAAGAAGCGCCCGCCGTCATCCACGGGCGCGAGCGCGCAGCCTTCGCCGGTGACGAACGTGTTGCGCGTGAAACCTTGCGCGAGCATCCCGTAGAAGCACACCAGCGCGCGCTCCGGGTCGTCCCGGCGCAGCGTGTCGAGCGCGTAGCGCGTGCCGTAGAGCGGATTGACGCGCTGGTCGCTCGTCCAGAAGTTGAACTGCCCGCCGCCGGAGCGGAGCATGCCCATGAACAAACCGCCATGCTGCTCCTGATAGCGCGCGATCCAGTTCGCTTCTTCGCTGCCCGGCGGGAAAATGCCGCTGGCCATTGTGTAACCGATGATGATGTTCCAGTAGCTGCCGATGCGCGAATGAAGAATCGGATCGTGCACCGGCTCGTCGCCGAACAGCGCGACCGGCACAAACGGCGGCGTGGTTTCGCGGCGCACGCTCTTCGCCACCGCCGCGAGTGTGGCCTTCCTGAAATCCGCCGCGACGTCGGCGTAGCGCTTTGCTTCCGCTCCTTCGCCGATTTCCGTGAGCACCGCGCTCATGTCGTGGATGGCGCGCCAGGCCTTCGCGTTCGCGTTGAGACTGTAGCAGAACGTGTGGATGTCGCCGCAGTATTGTTCCTTTGGGAACAGGCCGTCTGGACCGGTGCGGTTCTCGACGAGGCGGCGCAGTTCCTTCTCCCAGCGCGGTCGCAGCTCCTTCACGGCCTCGGCGTCGCGCGTCTGCCAGTAGAGCTGGCACACGTCGTTGATCTTGAAACCGGCCTGATGAAACTCCAGCCCCTTGCGCGTGAAGTCGAGCAGCGGCACGACGAGCCGGCGCATGTCGCCCTCGAAGCCCCACCACAGCATCGCCAGCGCGGTGTCGCTGCCCTCGGCCTCGTAAAGCTGGTCGTATTGATTGCCCGCGCTGTAGTGCATGCGGTCGCCGGTGATGAGCGAGAAGTTCTGGCAGAGCAGATGCCGCCACGCGTTGTTCACCAGCGGCTCCGGCGTCTCGACCTGCGTCGCTTGTGAAACGATCTTCTTCCATGTCTGCGCTGAAGTTTCGCGCTGCTGCGCGTAAAGCGCTGAAGTCATCTTGAACTCCGCGCCCGCTTCGAGCGGCTTCGTCGGAATCGCGAGCGTCGCAGTCGCGCCCGGTCGCAAGCGTGCTGTTACAAGGCCGCGCTCCCATTTCCAAGACGAGTCAAAGAGCGCCACGACTTGTCC
Source organism: uncultured Verrucomicrobiota bacterium (assembly GCA_964589935.1). Taxonomy (GTDB): domain Bacteria; phylum Verrucomicrobiota; class Verrucomicrobiia; order Limisphaerales; family VHCN01; genus VHCN01. The sequence continues at coordinate 28,738 of CAZPVD010000017.1, forward strand.
TTTCGGATCGGTGAGCGTGCCGTTGGAAAATTTGTTCGCCGACTTGCCGTCCACTTCCACCGCGAGGAAGCCGTTCGTGCCCTGCGTGAGATCGAACTTCACGAACACGACGCCGTTACTGGCGAGCGTGGCGTCGGTCGCAGCGAAGGCTTCGAGCCGGTAAATCTCCGGCGGCAGCTCGTGCTTGGGCTGGTCGAGTGGCACGACGCCGCCGGATTGGACGGGCGAGCGGTGACTGTAGCGGATTTCGACGATGGGCAGCCAGCCTTCGGCGAGTTCCGGCTCGCTCGTGCGGTCGCGCAGGCCACCGAAGAGAAACTCATCCGGCCCGACGCGGAACGTGACCGGCACCGCCGTGTCGTGCCAGCTCCGTGAGCCGCCGCGCAGGTTGACGCCGCTGCCGTTCGAGATGAGACGGGCCTTGACCTTCGCGTTTGGCGCGCTGAGGACGATGGGATAATGGCGGAAGTCCGCGTGGACGTAGCGCAACGGCGACAGCAGCGGCGCGAAGAACTCGTAACTCGCGCCGTTGGGCTGACGCATCGCGGCCTCGCCCCACACATCGAGCTTTGAGGCGAACGCTTCATCGAGCGTTGGCAGCGGTGCAGCAATGGCGAAGCGGGCGAGCGCGGTTGACGCGAGCAAAACTGCGCAGAGTTGCCGGGCACGATGCGAGTTCATGGTTGTGGCTACTTTGCGTTTGCGTATCGCGGCAGCAAGGGAAATCACGCGGCAATTCGCCTTGTTTCGGTTTCGCAGCGACGCTAAAAGCCTGTTGTCCACGGGACGTTTCACATGAGCCGCCTGATTCATCTGCTGCCCAAGCCGCTGTTCTTCGCGCTGCTCGGCGCGGTCGGCTGCCTCATCGGCTGGCTCGCGGGCGAGCCGTTGCTGAAGACACTCAAGCCGCCGGAGGATGACAACGACAAAAAGCCGCAGGCCGCGCCCGTGCTCGTTTTCAACAACGAGCTGACGAAGCGGCTCCAGCGCGAGGAGGCCAAGACCGGCGACGTGCAGCTCTCGCTCATGTGGGACAACGACAACGACCTCGACCTACACTGCGTTGACCCGAACGGCGAGCACATTTACTTCGGCCACAAAAAATCCGCGTCCGGCGGCGAACTCGACGTGGACATGAACGCGCGCCCTCCCTACTCGAACAAGCCGGTCGAGAATATTTACTGGCCGTCCGGCGGCGCGCCGATGGGGCACTATCAGGTGTTCGTGCATCACTACGCGCGGCACGCGGGCGCGGACACCACGGCCTTCACCGTCGGCGTGAAGGCGGCGGGCAAGGTGCAGGAGTTCAAAGGCTCGGTGTCCGTGTATCAGACGAACATGGTGCATGAGTTCACGCTCGAACCCAGGGCGCTCACGCTTAAGGACGCGCGCGTGAAGTCGCCTGTTTCCCTGAAGACCACATTCGTCATCGGTTTGTGGACGGCGCTGCTTGCCATCTTCGCGTCGCTGCTGCTTGTGTTCGGACAGAATCTCCTCATGCACCGGCGGCTCGTCGCGCTCAAATCGCTCGCGCTCGTCGTGGGCGGCGGGTTGCTCGCGGGCCTTGTGTCCGGCTCGGTGAGTCAATATCTCTTCGCGCTCGGCGCGCAGGAATTCGCCGCGCAACTGGCTGACGCGGAAAAAATCCTGCCTCTCGTTATCAAGGCGGGGCAGATCGCCGGCTGGATGCTGCTCGGCGGGTTGATGGGCGCGGGCATGGGTTTCTTCATTCCGAATCTGCCGCGCATCCGCGCCGCATTTGCGGGCGTGCTCGGTGGGTTTCTGGGTTCGCTGGGATTTCTCTATGCGCTCGCTCATACCAGTGACGTGATGGGGCGTCTTGTTGGCGCGGTGATGCTCGGCGCGACCATCGGCCTCATGGTCGCTGTCGTCGAGAAACTCGCGCGCGAGGCGGCGCTGGTCGTCCACTGGCACGCGAACGAGCGCACGGTCATCAACCTCGGCAACGAGCCGGTCATCCTTGGCAGCTCGCCTGAGGCGCATCTGTATCTGCCGATGGAAAAAGGCTTCCCCGCCGTCACCGCCATCGTGACCTTCCGCGATGGGAAAGTGGAAATGGAGAACAAGCTTACAAAAACCACGCACACACTTCGCGGCGGCAACAAGCTCCAGATCGGCACGCTGTGGATTGAAATCCAGACCGATGCGCAGTCAGGAAGTTGAAACCCGCCCGCCCAGCCGAGCGTCCAGTCGCAAAGAATTCTATTAGAGACAAACCGGCTGAGTTTTGCTACGCTCGCGTCAACCCAAGCACAAAAAGGGTCAGTCACAAACTACGGGAAGCCGCATTCGCCAAGAACCAATGAAAACCAAAACCGCCTCGTCCCGCAGCGGCGTCCTGGCCGGCGGCAACTGGATCATTGATCAGGTCAAGATCATTGACGTGTTCCCTCAGCGCGAATCCCTCGCGAACATCCAGAGCCAGTCCGAGGGCACCGGCGGCGCGCCCTACAACGTCCTCGTGAACCTTGCGAAAATGGGCGTGAAGTTTCCGCTTACGGCCGCCGGTCTTGTCGGCAAGGACCGGCTCGGCAACTTCATCCTCGAAGACTGCAAGCGGCACAAGATTGACACGCGGCTGCTTCGAGCGACGGACGCAGCGCCCACGTCCTACACCGACGTGATGACCGAGCAGTCCGATGGACGCCGCACGTTCTTCCACTGCCGCGGCGCGAACGCGCTGTGGGACGGCGCCGATCTCGACTTTAGCAAAACCAAGGCGCGCATCTTTCACCTCGGCTATCTGCTGTTGCTCGATGCGCTCGATGAAGAAGACAAAAAATACGGCACGCGCGCCACGCGGCTGCTCGCCGAGGCGCAGGAAGCCGGCCTGAAAACCAGCGTGGATGTCGTGAGCGAGGACAGCGACCGCTTCGGCAGCATCGTCACGCCCGCGCTGAAGTTCACCGACTACTGCGTCCTGAACGAAATCGAGGCCGGCAAGACCGCCGGGTTCAAAATCCGCCAGCCCGACGGCAAGCTTGACACCGTTGCGCTGCGCCACGCTGCGGGCGCGTTATTGCAGCTCGGCGTGCGCGAGCTGGTCGTCATTCACTTCCCCGAGGGCGGCTTTGCGCGCACGCGCGACGGCAAGGACTTCTGGCAGATGTCGCTGAACCTGCCGCAAAAATACATCGCGGGCACGGCGGGCGCGGGCGACGCGTTTTGCGCCGGCGTGCTGCTCGGCCTGCACGAGGGATGGGATCTCCAGAAGTGCCTGCTCACCGCCGTGTGCGCCGCGGCGGCGTCGCTCTCCGACCCGACCTGCACCGCAGGCATGAAGCCGCTCAACGCTGTCCTCGACCTCGCGAAGAAATACAAGCCGCGTCCGCGAATGGAGCCGGAGTTCTGAGGCAGAAATAGCCACGAAAAGGCACAAGAAGTCTTCTGCCTTCGCGTTTCTTGTGCCTCTTTGTGGCAATTATCCGCTGTTAGAAAAGCAAAAGGCCCGCTGTGAAGCGGGCCTTCGACTTGAAACTCCTAAACCGGAACGTCAGTTGTTCGCGCGCTCGATGTATTTGCCGGTGCGCGTGTCAATGCGCAGCTTCTCGCCCGTCTTGATGAAGAGCGGCGCCTGCACTTCCAGCCCCGTTTCCATCGTGACGGTCTTCTGCACGTTGTTGGCCGAGTCGCCGCGGATGCCCTCGGGCGCGTCCGTCACAGTGAGGGTTACGCTCGCGGGGATTTCGACCGTCACGGCCTTGTCCTCCACGAACGTCACCGTCACCAAGCCGTTTTCCGTGAGATAATTCGCCGCGTCGCCGATGAACTCCTTCGAGAGCGTCACCGTTTCGAACGTCTCCGGGTTGGAGAACACAAAGTCATCGCCGTCCTTGTAGCTGAACTCCATCTTGCAGGTGTTGAGCGGCACGACCTCGATGCGTTCGTTGGAGCTGAAGCGGATGTCGGCGGACTTGCCGGTCTTGATGCTGCGGAGCGTGGCCTGCACGAAGGCGCGCAGGTTGCCGGGCGTGCGGTGCTGGCATTCGAGCACCACGACCACGTCGCCGTTGTGCATGATGGCCATTCCCTTGCGGAGATCATTTGCGCTGGGCATAAAATTGTCTGTCTGCGTCGTTTCGCCGCCCCGGTGCCGGGACCAGCGGAAGCGGGAAACTAACGGACGAGGAAATGAATGCAAGCCCTCTTTTGAAAAACCAGCTTGTCGCGGTGAGCGGCTCTCGTTGAATCGCCACTTGGCATTCAATCTCCCGCCGGTTCCTTCTTGAGCAGGCGTCCGTCGGCATCCACAGAGATGTGGTATTTGCGACCGTCGAGGGTGGTCAGCGCGGTGTAGGAGACGTGCTGCATGTCCACTTCGAGGATGACTCCGCCGCGCGAGAGTTTTTGGAACGCGCCCTTCACATTGCCGGGCAGGTCGTCGAGGCGCAGCGGCTTCTTGTCCTCCTCGCGCTCGCGGATTTCGACGCGCTGGAGGTTGCCGCCGCCGTCGCCGCGCACGACGTATTCGCGGCCGTCCATGCTCACCACGGCCTCGTAGATGAGGCGTCCGTCGTCATTGCCCTTGCTGAACTCGATGATTTTCGCGCCGCCGGTTTCGCGCTGGATGAGGGCTTTCACCGCGGCTGGCACCTCGATGACAATTTGGTCGGCGTTTTTTTCCTGCGTCAACGAGTTATGGGTGACAAAGACGGTGAAGAGCACAACGACAGCAAGGAAGGTGAAGTCCTGTTTTTTCATAGCGTCGGCACACTAGCAACGCGCGCCGCGTTGTCGAGACGGGAATGATTCGCAGGGCAGGGGAGCCGTTTGCGCCGGGCTTTTGTTTGCCTCAACCGCGGCGAGCGGGTAATTCAGGCGCATGGATGCAGACATGGAACAACACCTGAGCGAGCCGATCACGGGCGTGGCGAGCCGCGACTTCACCGCGCTGCCGCACGAACTCACGGTGGCGCAGGCGCTCGAACACATCCGCCGCATCGGCGTCGCGGAGAAGATCATTTATTTCTACGTCGTGGACGGCACGGGCCGGCTCATCGGCGTGCTGCCAACGCGGCGGCTTCTCACGGCGGCGCTCGACGCGCGCATCCGCGACGTGATGATCGAACGCGTCGTCGCCATCCCGCACACGGCGACGCTGATGGATGCATGCGAACTTTTCCTGTTTCACAAATTCCTCGCGTTTCCGGTCGTGGACGCGGAACGCCGGCTCATCGGCGTGGTGGATGTGAGCCTGTTCACCGAGGAAGTGGTGGACATGTCGCAGCCGGAGCAGATGGACGACGTGTTCCAGACCATCGGTTTCCGCGTGAGCCAGGTGCAGAACGCGTCGCCGCTGAAGGCGTTTCGTTACCGCTTTCCATGGCTGCTCGCGACGCTCGGCGCGGGAATCATCTGCGCGTTGCTCGCGGGCAGGCACGAGGCGACGCTCGCGCAAAGCCTCGTCATCGCATTCTTCCTCACGCTCGTCCTCGGCCTCGGTGAAAGCGTGAGCGCGCAGTCCGTGACGGTGACGGTGCAGGCAATCCACGGGCTGCGGCTGACGTGGGCGTGGTTTGGCCGCGCGTTGCAACGCGAACTGGCGACCGCGGCGCTGCTCGGCGGCGCGTGTGGCGCGATCGTGCTCGTGGTGGTGTGGGCGTGGCGTGGTGATGCCCGCGCGGCGTTCGTCATCGGTGGCAGCATCACGGCGAGCATGGTGACGGCGTGCGCGCTGGGGCTGGGGATTCCTTCGCTGCTGCACGCGTTGAAGCTCGACCCAAAGATCGCCGCGGGACCGATTGCGCTCGCGGCTGCGGACATCTGCACGCTGCTATTCTACTTCAACTTGGCGAAGGCACTCTGAGCCCTCCCAAAAAAAGTCGCGCCAAGCTCCGGGCGTTGTGGTATGCGTGAGTGCGTCAGCGCGCAGTCCCGCACGGAGCATGCGCCGTGCTGGGGAGATAAACGTCGTGTCGCAAAGGAACCGCCATGAATTGTAGAAATATTCTTCCTCTTGTCTTCGGTGTGTTGTTGTCCACCACTGCCGCGGCCCGCGCCGACATCGAGGAAGTGTGGCGTCAGCGCGCGGACGCCGGCGCGCTTGCCGTGCCGGACGGGACGAACGCGGTGTATGTGCTCTATCAAGCGGATTTCGCGGAGGGTTTTGCGTTCCCGCTGGTGGATCGGACCATCAGCGGTGTGACGTTCACCACGAACAACGCCACGCGCGTCTTCTATCTCGCGCGCTACGACGGCGCGGGCGCGTTGCAGTGGATCACTCCGATTGGCAAAGGCCCGCGCTCGCCGTTCGGAGGCGACGCGGGGCCGTTCAGCAACATCCGCCGGATGCGGATGGACGCGAACCACAACCTGTTCATCTGCGGGCAGGTGATTGGCAACGGCGCGCCCACATTCATCGGAACGAACCAGTTCTCGACGGCGACCTATTATGGCATTCCATTCGTGGCGAAGATGGATTCGTCAGGCAACGTGCTTTGGGCCAAAGTCGTGACGGGCACGGACACGGCGAGCTTCGACGGCTTGGCGGTGAACGCAAACGGAGACGCGTTCGTGTGCGGGCAGCTTTACGGGACGCAGACGTTCGGCGGCATCGTGGTCGCCAACGGAGGCGGGAACCGTCCGTTCATCTCGAAGATTGACGGCGCGGGCAACTGGGTGTGGGCGACCGTCGAGCACACGGGCAGCACGAGCGGGTGGGCGTTCGACGTGGCGGTGGACTCGGCGGGGAATCCCTTCATCACGGGCTATCTCGGCGCGGGTATGGACGCAGGCAACACGATTTTTGGGTTGCCCATTCCGAAGCTTGGCGAGACGCCGTTCGTGGCCAAATTCAACGGCACAACTGGCTCGGCGATCTGGGTCAACTTCGCACCGGCGCAGGGATTTTACGCGCTCTCAAACATCGGCCGGCACATCGCCGTGGCTTCTGATGGGAGCGCATATGTCGCGGGACATTTCTACGGCCAGGGCGTGTTCGGCGGCACGACACTCACGCCGTTCCAATACGCGGAGGGCGACGTGACATTCTTTCTCGCGCGCATCAGCGGGGCCGGCCAGTGGCTCTGGGCGACGATGGGCGAGGCCACGCCTCACGCCATCAGCGCGGCGACCGCGCTGGCCGTGGACGCGCAGGACAACGCGTGGGTGCAGGGTTACGCGTCGGCGAATTATTTCTATGGCGCGGGCACGGATGGCCGGATCACGCTGGCCGGCCAGACGCTGACGAACACGTCGTTCATCGCGAAGGCAAACTTGAGCGGCAGCTTTTTGCTCGCGCGCAGGACGCGCGCTGCCGGTCCCATCACGGGCTTTGACACGAACGGCTTCACCTACTGGGGCGGCGACACGGGGCTGGGCGTGGACGGCCTCATCAAGTTCGGCCCGGCCACCGCGCCAAGCCTGACGCAGCAGCCCACGGGCGGCATTGTGCGCCTAGGTGATTCGTTCACGTTCACAGCCGCGGCGACAGGACAACCGGTGTATTATCAATGGCGCAAAGAAGGCGCCGGCCTCGACCAGCAACGGGAATCCTTCTCCACGAACGGCGCGTTTCAGATCAGCTACACGCTAGCGAATTTCCGTCCTGAAGACATCGGGAATTACACGCTCGTCCTGAGCAACTCCTCCGGCTCGGTCACGAGCGTCGTGGCCACAGTCGTTGCGCCCGCGCCGGTCATCACGGGAGTTTTCAACGCGAACACCAACGCCATCACCAACGCGCAGCCGCTCGACGTGGTCTTGATCCGCGGCACGAACTTTACCGGAACGACCGCGCTCTCGCTGGGCGCGCTGCAGGTCGGCGTCCCGCTTCAGGCCACGTTCAACTCGCAGTTGTTTTACGGCTCCTACCTGGTGCAGTCGGACACGCAGATAAGCGTCATCATGCCGGTCTATTATCTGGCGGATTCGTTCACGGTCACGACGCCCGGCGGCACGGCCGCCAGTCCGGGGACGATTCAGGTCAACCTTCCCGTTTTTGAAAGCGCCGCGACCAACACCGTCGGGCGCAACCAATACTTCTCCACCTGGGACACGCCGAACTTCACGTTCCAATGGTTCAAGGACACCGTGCCGCTGACCAATGGCACACGCATCAACGGGGCCACGAACGCGTTCCTCACCGTGTCGAACCTCGCGTTGGGCGACGCGGGTGCCTATTACCTCGTTGTCAGCGCGGGCGGGCGCAGCGTGCAGAGCACGAACCTCCCGCTGGCCGTGCTCCCGCAACCACCAAACCTCTTCATCAGCTCGTCGAGCTTCACCAGCGCGGCGAACGTGGGCGATGTCGCCGACTTTTCCGTCACCGCCACGGGCGACACGCCCGTCAGCTTTCAGTGGTTCAAGGACGGCGTGCCCGTGGCGAACGGCGCACGCATCAGCGGCGCGACGAGCGCAAGCCTGCACATCACAAGCCTCCAACTCACCGACGCCGGCACGTATTACGTCGTCCTCACCGTGGCCGGCGGCTCGATTCGCAGCTCGGATATGCGGTTGCAGGTGGCGCAGACCGTGCAATTCCTCACTTTTCCACAGAACCAGAACTTGTTCGTCGGCAGCAATGTTTCGTTCTCCGCCACGGCTAGCGGTTCGCCGCCTATCGGCTTCCAGTGGAGCAAGGACGGCATCAACCTCACGAACAACGCGCGCATCAGCGGCGCGAACTCCGGCACGCTCACGATCTCGAACCTTGTCAACGCCGATGCCGGCACCTACTGGGTCACCGTCTCGAACAGCTCGTCGAGCACCTTTGCCAGTGCGCTGCTCAACGCCATTGCGCCGCCGACAATTTCAACGCAGCCGCAGAGCCAGACGAATCGCGTCAACACCTTCGTGTCGTTCTCCGTGTCGGCGAGCGGTTTCTCCCCGCTTGCCTATCAGTGGCGAAAGGACGGTGTCCCGCTGGTTGGCCGGACGAACAACAACTTCTTTATCAACCTCCTTCAAATAGGCGACGCGGGCGGCTATTCCGTCATCGTCAGCAACCCCGGCGGGTCGGTCACGAGCATCGTGGCCACGCTGACGGTGCAGTTGCGCACGAACCTGTTCAGCGCGGCGGATGTTGTCTGGATTCGGCAGGCCGGTGGGACAAACGACGACCGCGGCCAGGCCGTCGCCGTGGACCTGTCGGGGAACGTGTTTGTCGCGGGCACGTTTGGCGACACCTTTGGCCAGAGACTTTCCACCGACAGCGGTTCCTTCGGAACGAACACTCTGCCGGCGAACGGGCGCAAACAATTCTTCGTCGCGAAACTCAACCCTGCGGGCAGCGTCCTGTGGGTGCGCACGGCCACCGGCACCGCGGAACATGAAGCATCCACGGTCGCCACCGACGCGGGCGGAAATGTTTTTGTGGGCGGCGTGTTCAACGGTGTCGCGGTGTTTGGCGCGAACTCGCTCGCCAGCGCCGGCACCGAGGACGCGTTCCTCGCGAAGCTTGACGGTGCGGGCAACTTCTTGTGGGCGACGCAGGCGGGCCGCACGAATGCTGGATTTGGCACGACCACCGTGCAGACGGACGCCGGCGGTAACGCCTACTGGGCCGGGACATTTTATGGCCGTATGAACATTGGCACGAACTCGCTCGCCAGCGCGGGCGGCTCCGACATCTTCCTCACGCTGGTCAATCCCGCAGGCGTTGTGCAATGGGCAAAAAATTACGGCGGCACCAACGATGACGTCGCTTGGTCGGTGAGTTTGCAGCCGGGCACGACTAATGTTTATCTTTCGGGAAACTTCAGGAGTGCGACGGCTCTCGGTCCGACCAACCTCGCCGGCACGGGATTGAACACGGCATTTCTTGCTCGATTGACCGGCGACGGAAACGTGGTTTGGGCCTTGGCTTCCGGTGGAAATGGTTTCGACGAAGGTCTTGGCGTGGTCGCCGATGCCGCGGGCAACGCCTATCTGACCGGCAGCTCGACCTCGACGAACTTCAGCGCTGGCGCGCTTTCAATCACGAATCTCTCCGGTGGTTGCGCATATTTGTTGAAGGCGAACAGCAGCGGCGTTCCACAATGGCTGCGCAAGCTCAACGAGTCGGGCGGTGGCCAAGGCCTCGCGCTCGACGCCGGCGGCAATCCCGTTGTCGCGGGCTGGCTCAACCTGCCGGTGACCTTTGATCAGGAAATTTTCCTCGCGCGGCTCGATCCGCAGGGCAATCCTCTCGGCGTGGCCATCGCCGGAGGCGCGGGGGCGGACGCCGCCAACGGCGTGGCCACGTTTTCGGACGGCTCGATTTACGTGACCGGATTCTTTCAAGCAGCGGGAATTGGCGGGGCGACCTTCGGACCGAATGCCATCGTCGGACTTGGCAATTCCGACATCTTCATCGCGAAACTTTCCGGCGTGCCGCACCGGCCCATTCGCATCCACACGCTGGCGCAGCAGGCTGGCCCCACCGCGCGGCTCGTGTTTGGCCATGACGATCACAGCCCGCTGGACATCAACCGCCGTCCGCGCATGAAAGTGCTCGCGACCGGCGACCTCTCGCTGCCGCGCGCAGGCTGGCAGCAATTGACCAACACCGTCCTCAACGCCGACGGCGAACTGCAACTTGACGACGCCGGGGCGTTTGTGGCTCCGCGCCGGTTCTACCTGATTTCGGACGGGCCATAGCCCCTTCGGAACACTCCGAAACTTGCGGCCTTTCATTCACGAAATCGCCACGGCGCACACGCCGGAATCGCTCGTCGCACAGCTCGCGGGCGAGCGCGGCGTGGTGCTGCTGCGCAGTCTCGGCTTCGATTCGCCACACGCGCGCCATTCCTTCGTCGCGGCAAAACCATTTCTTACGCTGCGCGCGTTTGGCTCGCGGTGCGAACTGGAATTCAACGGGGAACAGCACGTTCAATTTGGCAACCCGTGGCACGTGCTCGATTCGCTCATGGCGCGTTACGAACTGCTCGATGAGCCGGACCTGCCGTTCCCGCTCGGCGGCTGCTTTGGCTACTGGGGCTACGAGCTGAAGAACTTCGTCGAGCCGAAGTTGTCGCGCCGCGCGGTGAACGATCTGGAACTGCCCGATTGCGCCGTCGGTTTTTACGACAGCCTCGTCGTCTTCGATCACCGGCTCGACAAAACATGGATCGTCTCCACCGGCCTCGGCGTGGACGGTTCGCGCACGGAGGCGCGCGCGTGCGAACAAGCGGAGTTTTGGCGCGAACGGCTTGAATCTCCCGTCGCCTCGGTAGTCGCAGGCTTCAGCCTGCGCGGAGACAATCGCAAACGCGCGGGCGCGCAACCTGAAGGTCGCGACTACGGCATTACTTCCAACCTCACCCGCGCCGAGTTCATCGCGAAGGTCGAGCGGGCGCAGCGTTACATCCACGCGGGTGACATTTATCAGGTGAACCTCTCGCAGCGCCTCGCCGCGCCGAGCGTGTTCGATGGATGGGATTTATTCCAGCGGCTCGGTGAAGTTTCGCCCGCGCCGTTCGCGGCGTTTCTGGATTGCGGCGAATTTCAGATCGCATCGTCGTCGCCGGAATTGTTCCTGCGGTTGAGCGGCTCGCACATTCTCACGCGCCCCATCAAGGGCACGCGCCCGCGCGACGCCGACCCGACGCGCGACGCGCAGCTCACTTACGAACTGCAGACGAGCGCGAAGGAAATGGCCGAGCTGGTAATGATCACCGACCTGCTGCGCAACGACCTCGGCCGCGTGTGCGAATACGGCAGTGTGCAGGTGCCGGAGCTGGTGCGGCTCGAACGCTACCCGCAGGTGCAGCATCTCGTGAGCACGGTCGAGGGACGGCTGCGCGCGGACGTGACACACTTCGCGGCGCTCGCGGCGTGCTTCCCCGGCGGCAGCATCACGGGCGCGCCGAAGTTCCGCGCGATGGAGATCATTGACGAGCTGGAGCCGGTCACGCGCGGGCCTTACACGGGCTGCCACGGCTATCTCGGATTCAATCGCGAGAGCCAATTGAGCATCACCATCCGCACGGCCGTGCGGACGGCGGAGGAAACGTTCTTTCACGTTGGCGCGGGCATCGTGGCCGATTCAAACGCGGAGGCGGAATACGATGAAACACTGGCGAAGGCGCGCGGATTTTTCGCGGCGCTGGAACTGCCGATGAGCGCTCCTGTCGCAACGGTTACAGACCGTCGCTAAAGTTCACCGGGCTTTTTGTGCGCGCGTTCGCGGGCGCGATACGCGCTGGGCGCGATGCCGGTGACGCGCTTGAAGTCGCGGCTGAAATAGAACTGGTCGTAGTATCCCGTCTCCTCGGCGATCTTCGCGAGCGGGTCGTCGGTCTCGATGAGGCGCCGCTTGGCCTGGTTGATGCGCTCGCGCTTGAGCCAGTCAATTGGGCTGGTGCCGGTGGCCGCCTTGAAGTGGCGGAAAAAATTCGACACGCTCATGCAGGCGAGCGACGCGAGTTCCGCCACTCGCAGCGGCCGGTCGTAGTAGAGGCGCATCGCCTCCATCGGTTTTTGGAGCGACATCGGGATTTCGTCCTGCTTCGTCGCGGCGGGGTTTGCCTCGTGCCGCGCGGCGAACAGTTCGCGAATGAGCGCGCCGACTTCCGCGTGCAAGGCGGCCTCCATCGCCATCGGGCGTTTTTCCATGACGCGGAAGATGCGGTGGAAAATTGTCGCCGCGGCCTTGTCGTTCACGCCGCTGAACACGGGCGTGCCGTTCGCCGTGAGCGTCTGGTAAATCTGGTCCATGTGCGGACCGTCCACGCGAATCCACAGCATCTCCCACGGCGAGCCGTCGGCGGGGTAGTGCTTGTTCGAGTGGTGGTTGTAAATCCACGCGATCTGGCCGGGCGCGACCGGGAACTCCTTGCCGCCGATCTGGACGAAGCCGTGGCCCTTGAGGCAGAGCAGAATCTTGTGACCGGGATAATTCGGGTGAACGAGTTTGTAGTTCCGCCCCGCGATCAAGTGCCCGGCGCGGAGCACGCAATAAAAAATCTCGCGGCTGCCCTCGGTCGGCGTGTGAAACAGCGAGACAATGATTTTTGTCTCTTTCGGGGCGGAGCGCATGAAAGAGGATATTACATGGCCGCGGGAAAATGTCCACGGCGGCGTGCGCGTGTGTCGGCGCGGATTCATTCAATGGCCTCAAACGACTCGACATCGCGGTTGGTCTGCCACATAGTGCCCTCACCGAAGCCGCCCGCCCAGATGGCGTTGCTCACATGAAAATTCTCATCGCTGATGATAGCGCTCCAATCCGCAGCTACCTCTCGGGACTGCTGCGCAGCTGGGGACATGAACTCATCATCGCCCGGGACGGCGAAGAGGCGTGGCGGCTCGCGCGATTGGAGATGCCGCAACTGGCGGTGTTCGACTGGATCATGCCCGGACTCGAAGGGCCTGAGTTGTGCGGGCGCGTGCGGGAAGACGCGAAGCTCAAGCAGACTTATGTCATCCTGCTCACCAGCCTGTCCGAAACCGAGGATATCGTCGCGGGCTTGGATTCCGGCGCGAACGACTTCGTCACCAAACCGTTCAACGAGTCCGAGCTTCGGGCGCGCATCAGCGTCGGCGTTCGCATGGTCGAGTTGCAAGCCGCACTGGCTGCGCGCATCGGCGAGCTGGAACGTGCGCTGGACGAAAACTCCAAGCTTCGAGGGCTGCTTCCCATCTGCGCCTACTGCAAGAGCATTCGCAACGACAAGAATTACTGGTTGAGTGTGGAGCGCTATTTCGGCGATCACGGCGACGTGCAGTTCTCCCACGGCGTCTGCCCTGGCTGCATGGAAAAAGTCGTCAAGCCCGAGCTGGCCAAGCTTCACGGTGAGAAGCCGCAGTCGTGAACCTGGCGCGCTTCCCTTCGCTTCTCGCTGAACTTTTTCCCGCCAAAAAATCCTTGCGCCGGCGAAGGGCGCACGGTTAGCTCACGGTCATGAACACATCGTCTTCTCCAGAACGCACCATTGTCCTTTCACGCCTCGGACGCCGCCAGTTCATCCGCTACACCGCGGTCACTGCGACCGTGCTGGGCGCCGCGCCGGCCTTCCTGCGCGGGCAGAACCTCAACAGCAAACTCAACATCGCCTCCATCGGCGTTGGCGGCAAGGGCAGCAGCGACACCGCCCATTGCGCGCAACATGGCGAGAACATCTACGCTGTCTGCGACGTGGACAAGAACACGCTCGAAGGCGCCGGGAAAAAATATCAAGGCGCAACCCGATACACCGATTATCGCAAGATGCTGGAAGAGGTCGGCGGCCACATTGACGCCGTCACCGTTAGCACGCCGGATCATCACCACGCCATCGCGACTTCGATGGCGATGAAGATGGGCAAGCACGCCTACGTGCAGAAGCCGCTCACGCATTCTGTGTTCGAGGCGCGCCACCTTCGGCAACTCGCGAAGGAAAAGAAAGTCTGCACGCAGATGGGCAACCAGGGCAGCGCCGGTCCCGGCCTGCGCCGCGCGGTCGAGGTCATCCAGGCCGGCATCATCGGCAAGCCGCTTGAACTCCACGTGTGGAGCAACCGCCCCATCTGGCCGCAGGGCATTGACCGGCCCGAAGGCGAGGATCCCGTGCCGGAGCATCTTGACTGGGACATCTGGATCGGACCCGCTCCAATGCGTCCATTCAAGGGCGCTCCCGAAGTCACGGACAAGGAAGGCAAGAAGTCCCGGCGCGGCGGTGGCCCGTATCATCCGTTCGCGTGGCGCGGTTGGAAAGACTTCGGCACGGGCGCGCTCGGCGACATGGCGTGCCACACCGTCAACATGCCCTTCCGCGCGCTCAAGCTCGGTTATCCAAATCTCGTCGAGTGCGAAGAAGTTTCCGAAGTGAAGCCAGAAACCTACGCAAAGACCTCGCGCATCCGTTTCGAGTTTCCCGCGCGCGAGGGTTTGCCGCCGCTCAAGTTCTGGTGGTATGACGGCAACCCCGGCGACAAGTCCGTGAAGCTCCTGCGGCCCTCGCCCGACATCACGCAGGACATCGTTGCGTTGAAGGGCAGCCTGCCCTCCAGCGGCTGCTTGGTCATCGGCGACAAGGGCCGGCTCTTCTCCGGCGACGACTACGGCTTCTCGTTCCACTTCCGCATGAACGACGAAAAAGAGTTGCGCCCGCAGAAGAAAAACGTGGACGGCAAGGATGTCGAGGACGAAGCCATCCGCGACATTCCGCAGACCATCCCGCGCATCGCCTCCGGCAGCGGCGACGAGGCGCACAAGAAGGAATGGCTCGACGCCATCCGCGCGGGCAAGCCCTCGATGGCCTACAGCAACTTCGACATCGCGGCCTATCTCACCGAGATCATCTTGCTCGGCTGCGTCGCGGTGCGGCACGGCGTTGGCAAGAAACTCGACTGGGACGGCCCGAACATGAAGGCCAAGAACGTCAACGTGTCGAACCTCGTCAAGCGCGAGTATCGCAAGGGCTGGGCGCTCGCGTAACGCCCGTAATCAATCTCGGCGTCGTCCTCGTCTTGATTCGTCGGGACGAGGACGTGTCGTTTATGATGCGAACAACTCGAAACATCGTTGGTCGTCCACTCCGTCCTTGTCTTCGCGCGTTGATTCGGGTCTAACCGCCGCATGTCAGACTGGCTCGCAGCGGTCATTCTCGGCCTCATCGAAGGCATCACGGAGTTTCTTCCGGTGTCCTCGACCGGCCACATGCTTCTCGTCGAGAACCTCAAGTGGGTGCCACCGCAGTCCGAGCTGTTCAACATCGCCGTCCAGTCCGGCACTGTGCTCGCCGTCATCGGCGTTTTCTCCAGCCGCCTGAAACAGCTTTGCTTCCGCCTCAGCGACGCGGCGAATCGCGATTATCTCGTGAAGCTCCTCGTTGCGTTCGTCATCACGGGCGTCGGTGGACTCCTGCTCAAGAAGGCCGGCCTGAAACTGCCCAAGGAAGTTGTGCCCATCGCGTGGGCCACGCTGCTCGGCGGCGTCGCGTTCATCGTCGCCGAGGAATGGCTGCTTGACCGGCCCGCCAGCAGCAACATCACGTGGACGGTCGCGCTCGCGGTCGCGGTGGGGCAGCTCATCGCCGCGTCGTTTCCGGGCGCGTCGCGTTCCGGCACTACGATTTTGTTCGCGCTGCTGCTCGGCACAAGCCGCGCGGCGGCGACTGAGTTCTCGTTCCTCGTCGGCATTCCCACGCTGCTCGCGGCGGGCGCTTACGAGGGCTTGAAGGCGCTCAAGGCCGGCGAAAGCCTTGCGTCCGAGTTCAAGATGCTGCTCATCGGCGGCGTGGTGGCGACGGTCACGGCGTTCTTCGTCGTGAAATGGCTGTTGCGTTTCGTGCAGACGCACACGTTCATCGTCTTTGGTTGGTATCGTGTCGTGCTCGGTCTCGGCATGCTCGCACTGGCGAAGTTCGGCGGGCACGCTTAAACTGGCATCATGCAAAACAAATTCGCCGTCGCCGCGCACTGGAAAGGCGGCTTCGATGAAGCCGGCCTCAAGTCGTGGGCCGCGGAACTGCGCGTAAAACTCGCCGCGCCGGCCGTGACGCTCGGCCTCGTCTTCGTCACGCCGTCGCTGTTCGAGCGCGCGAAGGAACTCCTCGAAGTGCTCCGCGTCCACGCGCAGATTCCTCTGCTTGCCGGCTGCTCCAGCACCGGCCTCGTCGTCAACGAGCGCGAGATCGAGGACGCCTCCGGCCTCGCACTCGCGCTCTATCATCTGCCCGGCGCGGAGCTGAAGCCGTTCCGCTTCACGCAGGAACAGGTTGAGGAAGCCAACGGCCCCGCCTACTGGCACGATGAAACGAGCCTGAACGCCGAGCAATCCAGCGGCTGGCTTGCGTTTGCCGATCCGTTCACATTCGATGCCGAGTCGTGGGTGAAGGGCTGGAACGCCGCGTATCCCGCGCAGCCCGTGCTCGGCGGCATCGCGAGCGGCGATCCGTCTGCGCGCTCGACGCAGCTTTACCTCAACGGTGATGTCTTCGAGGACGGCGCGGTCGCCATCGCCGTGAGCGGTGCCGTGAAACTCGCCAGCGTCATCAGCCAGGGCTGCGAACCCATCGGCCAGACCGGTGTCGTCACGAAGGCCGACCGCAACTTCATCCACGAAATCGGCAGCCGCCCCGCCTACGCCGCGCTTGTCGAGGCCTTCAACAGCCTGCCCGCCGAGGCGCAGGCCGAGTCGCGCGGACGCCTCCACGTCGGCCTCGTCATCAACGAGTATCTGGAGGAATTTCACCGCGGCGACTTTCTCATCCGCAATTTGCTCGGTGCGGACCCCGCGGGCGGCAGCATCGCCATCGGCGCGATGCCGCGCCTCGGCCAGACCGTGCAGTTCCAGCGGCGCGACGCGCAGGCCGCGACCGAGGACATGGCCGCGCTGCTTGCGCGCGCGAAGGCGCAGCTCGCAGGCAAGCTCATCTACGGCGGCGTGCTTTGCTGCTGCAACGGCCGCGGCACGCACCTCTTCGGCGCGCCCGACCACGACGCCGGCATGGTGCAGCGCGACCTCGGCCCGCTCGCGCTCACGGGATTCTTCTGCAACGGCGAGCTCGGCCCCATCGGCGAACGCAACTTCGTCCACGGCTACACCGCGTCGCTCGGCCTGTTCGTGAAAGCCTGAGCGCCGATGAATTCTCCTGCCGCCTCACCGCCCCTCGCCCCTCGCCCCTCGCCTCTTGCCTGCATTCCCTCGCTCCTCTTCAAGCCCGCCTCGCTCCTCTTCAAGCCCGCCTCGATCCTCGAACGGCTCGACTTCGCCGCGATGTTTCCAAAGGCGCAGCCCGTCGAGGTGGAACTCGGCAGCGGCGACGGCTCCTTCCTCGCGAAGTGGGCCGCGCTGCATCCCGAACGCAACTTCATCGGCGTCGAGCGCCTGCTCGGCCGCGTGCGCAAGCTCGACAAAAAAGGCCGCCGCGCCGGGCTGACGAACCTGCGCATCGTGAAGATCGAGGCCGCGTATCTCGTGGAATTCCTCCTCCCGCCCGCGAGCGTCAGCGCGCTGCACATCTACTTCCCCGACCCCTGGCCCAAGCGCAAGCACCGCAAGAACCGCCTCGTCAACGGCCCGTTCACTGAAACGGTTGCGACGGCGCTCGCGCCCGGTGGCGTCGTGTGGCTGCGCACGGATGACGCGGATTACTTCGAGCAGATGCTCGCCGTGTTCCGCTCGAACGCTGCGTTTGAAGCCATCGAGATGCCGCCCGAACTCGCCGCCGTCGTGACCGACTTCGAGCGCACATTCAACGCCACCGGCATCGCGACGCTGCGCTGCGCGTGGCGGAGGCGATGAACGCATTCGTCGTTTGCGCGTGAAAAAAGGAAAGGGCCGCATTGCTCCGGGTCAAACGTGATGCGATTCAGGCAGCTCATGGCGGCACACTAGCCGGGAACTCGGGCGGCTTGAACTGGGCCGCGTGCCCACACAGCAGGATTTCGACAGTTGCTGCTCGTCGAGCTGCGGGTGCAATTAAGCCCCCGTTCAGCGCCTTTCCGCTTGCTGACAAACGCGGGTTCAGGCAACCAAGTGGCATGAACTCCGCCTTCGTCCGTTCACTGCCCTGCCTTTTTTCCGTCTGCGTTGCCGTCGCGGTGCCGTTGCGCGCGGCCACGGTTGCGCCCGACTTCACAGTGGCGCGCGAGGAGGCGGTGAAGATTCTCTCAGGCTTCGTCCGCGTGGACACGAGCAATCCGCCCGGCAATGAGACGCGCGGCGCGGAGTATCTCAAGGCCATCCTCGACCGCGAGGGCATCGCGTCGGAAATCCTCGAACTGGAAAAGGGCCGCGGCAATCTCGTCGCGCGCCTCAAGGGCAGCGGCAAAAAGAAGCCGCTCCTGCTCATGGGCCATCTCGATGTCGTGGGCGTCGAGCGCGAGAAGTGGACGGTGGACCCGTTCGGCGGCGTCATCAAGGACGGCTTCGTCTATGGCCGCGGCGCGTCGGACGACAAGGGCATGACGAGCGCGTGCCTGGAGATTTTATTGCAGCTTCACCGGCTCAAGGTGCCGCTGGACCGCGATGTGATCTTCGTCTCCGAGGCCGGCGAAGAGGCCACGACGACGATGGGCATTGATTATCTCGTCGCGAAGCACTGGGACAAGATCGCGTGCGAGTTCGCGTTGAACGAGGGCGGGCGCATCTACGAGTCGAAGGGGAAGGTGCAATACGTCGGCGTCGCCACGGCGGAGAAAGTGCCGCGGCCCATCATCCTTTCCGCGAAGGGCACGAGCGGCCACGGCTCGCGACCGCGCCCGGACAACCCCATCACGCACCTCGCGATGGCGGTGGCGAAGGTCGGCAACTGGCAGGCGCCGATGCGGCTCAACAGCACGACGCGAGCGTTCTTCGAGCGGCTCGCGACGATCAGCGACGCGGAGGATTCGTTCCTTTTCACGCATCTCGAAGACCCGGTTCTCAGCGCGATGGTGCAGGAGAAGATTCGCGCGAAGCATCTCGGCTACAATTCCATGCTGCGCACGTCGCTCGTGCCGACGATGATGAAAGGCGGCTTCCGCATCAACGTCATCCCCGGCGACGCGCTGGCGATGGTGGACTGTCGCGCGCTGCCGGACGAGGACATGGATGTGCTTTGCGCCCAGCTCCGCAAGCTCATTGACGATCCTCAGATTGATGTGCTCCCGCCCGAGCGCGGCCGGCCCTCAACCGCGCCGTCGCGGCATGACACGGAGATGTTTGCCGCGCTGGAGCGCGCGCAGCAGAAGCACTTCCCCGGTTCGGTGACGATTCCGATGATGCTCACGGGCGCGACGGACTCGGCGCAACTGCGCGCGAAGGGCGTGCAGGCCTACGGCATCGGCACGGTGAGCACCGACGAGGAATCGAACCGCGTCCACGGCAACGACGAGCGTATCGCCATCGCAGGACTCGGCAGGTTCATCGAATATCTGTGGACGGCGGTGACGGACGTGGCGGCGGCGAAGTGAGGCGTGATTTTTCGGATTGCGTTTCGGCGCGGCAGGCTTTGACATGGCGGCATGAACACTTCACTTCGCCGACTGCTTTGCCTTGCCGCCGTTTTCACAGCCTTTGCCATTCGCGCCGCCACGCCGGGCGAGGAGATGGCGTTCGCTGCGAATAATTTCCTCGCCGCGCTCACGCCGGAGCAAAAGGCCAAGGCGACGTTTGACTTCAAGAACGACGAGCGGCTCAACTGGCATTTCATCCCGAAGGAGCGCAAGGGCATCACGCTCAAGGAACTCACGCCGCCGCAGCGCCACCTCGCGACCGCGCTGCTCACGAGCGGCCTGAGCCAGCGCGGACTCATCAAGGCCAACAGCATCATGAGCCTCGAAGCCATCCTCGCCGAGCTGGAGGGGCCGAACCGCAAGATGGCGCGCGACCCGGAGGGGTATCATCTGTGGGTCTTTGGCACGCCGGGGCCGAAGGGCGCGTGGGGCTGGCGCTGGGAAGGCCATCACATGTCGTTCAACTTCACGCTCGTGGATGGCAAGGAGATTTCCGGCGCGCCGAACTTCATGGGCACGAACCCGGCGGAAGTCCGCCAGGGGCCGCGCGCGGGCCTGCGCGTTCTCGCCGCCGAGCAGGACATCGCCCACGCGCTCTACAAGTCGCTCAGCGATGAGCAGCGCAAGGCCGCGACGCTCGCCGGTGCCACGCCCAAGGACATCATCACCGTCGCCGAGCGCAAGGTGAAGCCGCTCGAGCCCGCCGGCCTCAGCGCCGCGAAACTCAGCAAGGAACAGCATGAACTTCTTGTCTCGCTCGTGAAGGAATACGCCGGACGCCTCCGTCCTGAACTCACAGGCAAGGAACTTGAAAAGATTCAAAAGGCCGGCTGGGACAAGGTGACGTTTGCGTGGGCGGGCAGTCCTGAACCGGGCGTGGGCGAATACTATCGCGTGCAAGGGCCGACGTTCCTGATCGAATACGACAACACGCAGAACCAAGCCAACCACGTTCACGCCGTCTGGCGGGATTTCAACGGCGATTTCGGCGAGGACATTCTTGCGAAGCACTACGCCGATTCCCACGCGAAGTGACGCGGGCGGTCAGGCGAACTTGATGACGTGCTTGATGCCCGTGGGCTTGCCGACGAGCAGGTCACGGAAGTCCTCGACTGGATGGCGCGCGGTGATGACTTTCGCGAGCGCTTTGGGCCAGCGCTTCTTGAACTCACCCAAGTCGCGGATGGCCGCTTGAAAGGCCGCCTTGTCCGCGTTAACCGTGCCGAGGATAACCTGATTCTTCAGCACAAGGTTCCGCATCAGTTGGTTGCCCGGCACTTCGATGTGTCCCTCCGGCGCGGGAATGCCGGTGAAGATGAAGACGCCGTTGAGGCCGAGAACTTCCATCACGCTGAACGCAACCTGCGACACGCCGAGTGCTTCATAGACGAGATCAATGTTGCCGACCATCTCGGCGAGCTGCTGTGGAGTTTTCTCCTGCGCTGAAATATATTTCGCGCCGAAGGATTCGACGAGCGCGGCCTTGTCGTTCGGCTTGGGCGAGCGCGAATACACCCACGTGTCAAAGCCGTTCAACACCATCGTCATTGCGCCGAGGATTCCGATGGGGCCGGCCCCGAGCACGACCGCGCGCAGTCCGGTGCCGGGCGGCTTGCCGTGCGACGTGCACGCCCACGGCAGGCGGCTCTGGATGCGCCACACTTGCGCGAGGCCCTTCTCTGCGATGGTGAGCGGCTCGGCCAGCACGGCGAAATCGCGCAGTTCCTTTGGCACTAGGGTGAAGTTTTTTTCCTCGTCCACGTAGAACTCGGTCATGTAGCCGTGATGCTGCTTGATGCCGCGCTCGACGAAGTTCCACGTCGCGCAGAAGTCCTGCAAATCGGCGCGGCACGGACGGCACTTCTCGTCCTTGCACGGGCGGCGCACGGATGGCACGACGAAGTCACCGACTTTGAAGCTCTTCACTCGCGATCCAACTTCAATGACCTGGCCGAGCGATTCGTGACCGAGAACGAGATACTCGGAGCCGGCGGGCGGCGCGCCATACACAAACGTGCAAATCTCGCGGTCAGTGCCGCAGATGCCCACGTCAAGCGTGCGCACCAGAATGTGACTGGGCCGGGTGATTTCGGGGTGCTCGTGTTCGAGCAGCGCGACCTGGCGCTTCTTCGGCAGCACGCCCACGGCGCGCATCTTGGGTTTCTTCGTGTGCATCGGGTTCAACAATCGGCGGCACCGCCGCCGTTTAAAGTTCAACAGCGCGGGCGATAATACACGCGGTCAACTCCGTGCAAATAACAAACTGGTTTGCCGCCGCGCCTGAAAAAGTTCTTGCCCGTCGCGTCGCGCTGGATGGAAGCTGAGTGCATGTTCCATGGAAAATTGTTTCGCCTCGCACACGCGTCGCTTCTCCTCGCGTCGGTTTTGAAATTCTCATTTGCCTTTGCTGCCGAACCAATGTGGAAGGCTGGCACCGCATCAGCCGACATCACGCCCGACAAACCTCAATGGATGGCCGGTTACGGCGGACGCGATCACCCATCCGAAGGCGCGTTGCATCCGCTGCACATCAAGGTGCTCGCGCTCGAAGACGCGTCGGGCCGGCGCGGCATCGTGCTCACGAGTGATTTGCTCGGCATCCCGCAGAGCATCTACAACAACACTTGTGCGTCGCTCAAGGCGCGCTTCGGCCTCGACCGCGCGCAAATCATGCTGCACGCCTCGCACTCGCACTGCACGCCCGTGCTGCGCGGCGCGCTCTACGACGCCTACCCGATCCAGGAGGAACACAAGACCGCTATCAACGCCTACTCGGACAAGCTCGAAGCGCAAATCGTCGAGGCCGTCGCCAAGGCGCTCGCCAATCTCGCGCCCGCGCGGCTCACTGTGGGGCAGGGCATCACGCGCTTCGCCGTGAACCGCCGTAACAATCCCGAAGCGCAAGTGCCCAGGCTCATCGAACAGAACGTGCTCAAAGGCCCGGTGGACCACAGCGTTCCAGTGCTCGCCGTCACCGGCACGAACGGCGCGCTCGTCGCGGTCGTGTTCGGCTACGCGTGCCACAACACGACGCTGAGTTTCTATCAGTGGTGCGGCGATTATGCGGGCTTCGCGCAAATCGCGCTCGAACGCAGCCACACGAACGCGCAGGCGATGTTCTACATGGGCTGCGGAGCGGACCAGAACCCGCTGCCGCGACGGAATGTTTCGCAAGCCGAGCGTTACGGCCAGATGCTCGCGAGCGCCGTTGAGGAAGCACTGCTTCAGCCGATGAAAGCAATTTCTCCGAAGCTCGCGATGGCGCACGAGTTGGTGACGTTGAACCTCGGCGAAGAGCCGACCGTCGCCGAGCTGGAAAAACTCGCCGCGACGAAGGGCGCATCCGCGACGCGCTGGGCCGCGCGTTTGCTTGCCGAGGCGAAGGATGGGAAGAAGTTCGCGCGCACGTATCCATATCCCGTGCAGGCGTGGTCGCTCGGCGGCGAGCAGCTCTGGATCACGCTCGGCGGCGAGGTGGTGGTGGATTACGCGCTGCGCTTCAAGCGCGAATTCGGCGAGGGCGCGTGGGTCGCCGGCTACTGCAACGACGTGATGGCCTACATCCCTTCGGCGCGCGTGCTCGCCGAGGACAAGCCGCCGCGCGCGCCGGGCCGCAGTGGTTACGAGGGCAACACTTCGATGTATGTCTATGGCCAGCCCGCGCACCGCTGGGGCGACGACGTGGAGGACATCATCGCAGGCGGCGTTGCGCGCGTGGTGAGGCAGGTGAAAGCGGCGGAAGCGAAGTAACCTTCGCGCGTCATCGCTTTGCTTCGACGCCGGTTTCCCTGCGTCCGAGGCCGAGGAAAAAAATCACGAGCGAGGCGACGGTCATGGAGCTGCTGAGGCAGTAAATGCCGACGACGAACGAACCAGTCTGCTTCTCGATCTGGCCCAGCAAGGACGGGCCGAGGAATCCGCCGAGGTTGCCGATGGAGTTGATGAGACCGATGCTACCCGCCGCCGCCGCTTCTGTGAGGAAGAGGCTTGGCAGAGACCAGAAGCCCGGCATGTAAGATTTGAAGCCCACGTATCCCATCATGAAGCACGCGACCGTTAGCGGCAGATGTCCGCGCGTCAGCGGCGCGAGTGCAAGCGCGGTGGCGCCCGTCAGGATTGGCACCGCCGTGTGCAGCCGCCGCTCGCGCATCCGGTCGGAACTCCAGCCGACAAAAAGCTGCCCGAACAGGCCGACCAACGGCGGCAGGATCACCAGCCAGGTGAGCGTGTTGAAGTCCAGCGAATACCAGTCCTTCAAAATGCTCGGCATGAAAAATTCCACGCCGTAGCTTCCCGTGACTGTGCAGAAGTAGGCAAACGCGAGAATCAACACCTTCGGATGCCGCAGCGCTTCCAGCACGGTCATGCGCCGGCCCGCGGAACGAAGCGACTTCTCGGCTTCGAGCCGCTGCTCAAGCGCGTCGCGTTCCTCCGGCGTGAGCCACTTCGCGTCGCGCGGCCGGTCGGTGAGCGCAAAGAACACCACGACGCCGAGCAGCACGGCGGGAATTCCCCAGAACACATACACCCATTGCCAGCCGGCAAGGTCGAGCAACTTGGGATGATGCACGACAGCGCCGTTGACGAGTTCGTCCGTGCCGATCTTGAGCAGTGCGTTCGAGATTTTCGGGCTTATGACTTGCGCGAACGGCGTGGCGATGAGGAACAGCGACAACGCCCGCGCGCGGTCGCGGCTCGGGAACCAGTGCGTCAAATACACGATGATTCCGGGAAAAAATCCCGCCTCGGCGAGGCCCAGAAAAAAACGCACGGAGTAGAATTGCCACGGCGTTTTCACCAGCGCCGTCATCGCGGCCATGATGCCCCACGTGACCATGATGCGGCTGATCCATTTGCGCGCGCTCCACCGCTCGACGAGCAGCGTGCCGGGGATTTCAAGCAGGAAGTAGCCAAGGAAGAACACGCCCGCGCCGAAGCCGATCACCGCGTTGTCGAAGCCCGGCAGCGAGCGCGTCATCGTGAGCTTCGCGATGGACACGTTCGCGCGGTCCACGTAGGCGATGACGTAGCAGATGAAGAGCAGCGGCAGCAGGCGCCAGTAGGCTTTGCGTCGCGCGCGGTCCAGCGCCGGTGTGTTCGAGGTGTCGTCGCCCAAGCTCGTCCTTTGGCGCTGTCACTCCCACGAATCCGTGCGGAACGGCGACGCGGGAATGCCCGCGCCGTTGTAGAGGTTGCAGTCGGGGTTCTCGGCCCACGCGTAGCGCACGGCGACGGGTGATTTCACGTCAGGACTCGACACGATGATTTTGTCGCTGGAAATCTTTGCGCTCGCCTTCACCCACTTCTTATCCGCGCCAGCAATGGCGAAGCCCTTCAGCTCGCCGCCCTTCGCCGTGAGTCCGCCGTCGGCGTGCGTGAAGGAAAGAACCACTTCGCCGCCGCGCACCTCGTGTCCCGCGGGCAGCGGGCCGCTCGCGGCAACGCCTTTCTGCTGATACACGTCCGCGAGCGCCCACATCGCGAGGCGTTTGCCGACGGTCTGTTTGTCTTTCGGATGGATGTCACCGGCCTCGCCGACGTCCACGGTGATCGCCATGCCGGTGCGTGGCAGCTTGAGCGTCTTGAGCATGCCCTCGCGCACGAGCACCCAGCCCGTCGTCTGCACCGGGTCGTCCACGGGCTTGCGGAAATTCGGCAACTGCACCCACGCGAACGGAAACTCATAGCCCCACCGCGAGCGCCAGTCGTTGACGAGGTTGGCGAGCAGCAGGTCGTAGATGCCGCCGAGGCCGGAGCCGGCGTTGTTCTCGCCCTGATACCAGATCGCGCCGCGGATCGCGTAGGGAATCAGCGGCGCGATTTTCCCGTTGAAGAGGTTCGCCGGATAATTGCGGTCGAGGCGCGGCTCGACGGGTTTCTGCGGCGCGCGCGCGGCCTTGCCGGCTTCCTTCGCCTTCTTCGCCGTTTCCTTGAACGCGGCCTGCTGCTTCTCATACCGCGCGGCGGCCTGCTCCGGGTTCCACGCAGCCTGCGCCTTCTCCCAGCGCTCGAAGACCGGCTTGAACTCGGGCCGGCCCTTCTGCACGTCCATGCTCGTCCACGACTCGATGGCCGTGCCGCCGACGCTTGAATTGACGAGGCCGATCGGCGCCCTGATGCGTTGAAAAATTTCACGGCCAAAAAAATACGCCGCGGCGGAGAACGTCCCGACCGTGTCCGCGCCGCACACCTGCCAGCGGCCCTCGCACTTTTCCTGCGGTGTCGTGGACGCGCCGGAGGTGACGGTGAACATGCGGATTTGCGGAAAGTTCGCCGCGGACTTTTCCTGCTCGAAGTCCTTTGCACGGTTGACCGTCATGGCCATGTTCGACTGGCCGGAGCACAGCCACACCTCGCCCACTAGCACGTCGGAAACGGTGATGGTGTTCTTGCCCTTCACGGTGAGCGTGAGCGCGTCGCCGGCCGGGAGCTTGTCGAGCTTCACGCTCCACTTGCCGGACGCGTCGGCAGTCGCGGTCTTCGTCTGGCCGGCGATGCTGACGGTGACTTGCTCGCCCGCGTCGGCCCAGCCCCACACGGGCACGGCGGTGTCGCACTGCAACACCATGTGATCGGAAAAAATCGCGGGAAGTTTGACCTCGGCGGAAGCCGACGCGCCAAGCAGCGCGGCGCAGAGAAATGGACAGAGGTGTCGAATGGTTTTCATCGTTCAGTTTGCGGCTCGGGGGAAATGTGTGCAGTCAGACGAATTCTGGCGAGCATTGATTCGCAGTTGCGTTCCGGCGCGCTTCACGGTAGCGCAAGGCGCATGAACGATTCGTCGCGGCCATACCATCCGCCGCACCGCAGAGCTTCACCATCGCCCGCGAAGCTTCCCGCCGGCCCGCCGCCCGGCAGCGAAACCTGGCGCACGCCGTGGGTGCAGTTGAAATACATCACGTTCCACCCGTGCGTGTATCCCGCGATGGTGCTCGGCTGCTCGCCCGACGCGCTGCCGGGCCGGCTCGTGAGCGTGTATGACCGCGACGGGCAGCCGTTCGGGACGGGCCTCTTCAACAAGCGCACCCGTGTGCCGCTGCGCATGATCCATCACGGCCCGGAGCCGGTTGGTGAGGAATACTTCAACGTGCTGCTCGATCGCGCGCTCGACTTGCGCCTCGACGTGCTGCGTTTGTCGGAGAAGACGGACGCGTTCCGTGTGATTCACTCCGACGGCGACGGCTTGAGCGGGCTGGTCGTGGACAAGTTCGCCGACGTGTTGAGCATTGAAGTCCACAGCCTCGGCATGTTTCAACGCTTGCCCTCGTGGCTGCCAAAACTGCACGAGCGGCTTGGCACAAAGCGCATCGTCATCGAGGTGGACCCGGACATCGCGGTCATCGAGGGCATCCGCAACGCGGAGAAGATGAGCGACGCCGTGCGGCCCGTGCGCATCTCCGAGCACGGCGTGCGTTACGAGGTGGATTTTGCGAAGGGCCACAAGACGGGCTTTTTCTGCGACCAGCGCGAGAACAGGCGGCTGTTCGCCTCGTTCGTGAAGGGCCGGAGCGTGCTGGATTTGTGCTGTTACACTGGCGGATTTTCCGTCGCGGCAAAAGTGCTCGGTGGTGCGGAGGAGGTGACCGGCGTGGACCTCGATGAAGCCGCCATCGCGCAGGCGAAGCGCAACGCGAACCTCAACATGACACGCGTGAATTGGATCCACTGCGACGTGTTCCCTTGGGCGCGGCAGGCGCACAAGAACGGCCAGCAGTGGGACGTGGTGATCGCCGACCCGCCGAAGTTCATTGATTCGCGCGACACCGCACAGGAGGACCGCTGGCGCTACGAGGACTTGAACGCGCTCGCGATGCAGCTCGTGAAGCCGGGCGGGATTTTTGTGACGTGCTCGTGCTCCGGCCTGCTGACGGCGGAGGACTTCGAGCAGCTCGTCATCCGTGCGGCGCACCGGCTCTCGCGCCGGCTGCAAATCCTCGACCGCACCGGCGCGGGCGCGGAACACCCGGTGATGTCGAACTGCCCGGAGAGCCGTTACCTGAAACTGATCTGGGGCCGCGTGTGGTGAGGCTGTTTCCCTGGCAAATCAGCCGAGGTTCATGCCGAGCAGGAACTCGATGTTGCTCTTGGTCTTCTTGAGCTTCGAGAGCATCAATTCCATCGCCTCGACGGGCGGCACGCCGGTGAGCGCGCGCCGGAGGATGACGACCTTCTGGTATTCCTGCGGGTGATAGAGCAGTTCCTCTTTGCGCGTGCCGGACAGCTCGATGTTGATGGACGGAAAAATGCGGCGGTCCACGAGATGCCGATCGAGATGAATCTCCATGTTGCCGGTGCCCTTGAACTCTTCAAAGATGACTTCGTCCATGCGGCTGCCGGTGTCAATGAGCGCGGTCGCCATGATCGTGAGCGAGCCGCCCTCCTCGATGTTGCGCGCGGCACCGAAGAAACGCTTGGGCTTGTGCAGCGCGTTGGCGTCCACGCCGCCGGAGAGAATTTTCCCGGAGTGCGGCTGCACCGTGTTGTAAGCGCGCGCGAGACGCGTGATGGAGTCGAGCAGGATGACGACATCCTTCTTGTGCTCGACCATGCGTCGCGCTTTTTCGATGACCATCTCGGCAACCTGCACGTGGCGCTCGGGCGGCTCGTCGAACGTCGAGGCGATGACCTCGGCGGGGCGGCACGAGCGCTCCATGTCGGTGACTTCCTCGGGCCGTTCGTCAATGAGCAGGATGATGAGGTAGGTTTCGGGGTTGTTCTTGATGAGCGCGTTGGCGAGCTTTTGCATCAGCACGGTCTTGCCCGTGCGCGGCGGCGCGACGATGAGCCCGCGCGTGCCTTTGCCGATGGGGCAGACGAGGTCCACGACGCGCGTGCTCAGCTCTTCCGCCACGGTTTCGAGGATGAAGCGTTTGTTTGGGAAGAGCGGCGTGAGATTGTCGAAGTGCGTCTTCTCCTTCGCCAGATCGGGATCGAGGTGGTTGACGGCCTCGACCTTGAGCAGCGCGAAGAATTTCTCCTTCTCCTTCGGCGGGCGGATGTGGCCCGCGACGAGATCACCGGTCTGTAAATCAAAGCGGCGGATCTGCGACGGCGAAACGTAGATGTCCTCCGGGCACGGCAAGTAGTTGAACGCCTGCGAGCGCAGGAAGCCGAAGCCCTCGGACAAAATCTCAAGCACGCCCTCGGCGAAGAGACCGCCGGCGCGCTCGGCGTTTTTCTTGAGGATGGCGAAGATGACCTCCTGCTTGCGCATCGTGCCGAAGTTTTCGATGCCAAGTTCCTTGGCCATCTTGTTCAGTTCGGCGACGGGCATGGACTGGAGCTTGGAAATGTCCACGGTCTCGCCGTTGTGGGTCGCCGGGCCGCCGCCGTTTTTGGCGGGCGCGCCTTCGGGCTTGGGCTTGGCAGGTTGCGCCGACCTTGGCTCGGTTGTGGCGGACGGTTCAGCCGACGGGAACATCGGTTCAGCAGTGGACGCGCCTTCGGCGTCAGGCGCGTTTTCTGCACCAGGGGCGTCGGTTGGCTCTGCGATTTTCGGTTTTTTGGATTTGGCTACTCGCGGCATAAAAACAAACAACAAATGAGCGGGAGAGACGGCTGGGTTGAGTGGTAATCGGGCGATTGGACGGGCCATCGCCGCAAATGTTCAAACCGAAGCAGTTCTCTGCCGGGGGTTTAGTGGACGCCCGCTGGGGCATCTGTCAGTAGGGCAGCGGGAATCGTGCGGTCAGTTCGCGGACACGCTGGCGCACCTTGTGGGCAGTGTCAACGTTTTTGATGTCGAGGAGCACTTCGGAAATCATGTCCGCAATCGCGCCCATCTCCGGCTCCTTCATCCCGCGCGTCGTCACCGCGGGCGTGCCAAGCCGCACGCCGCTGGCCTGGAATGGCGAGCGCGTCTCAAACGGGATCGTGTTCTTGTTCACCGTGATGCCGGCTCCGTCGAGCGCGAGCTGGCATTCCTTGCCGGTGAGATTCCGCGAGCCGACGTCCACGAGCATGAGGTGGTTTTCCGTGCCGCCGCTGACAAGGCGGAAGCCGTTGCGCTTCATTCCTTCGGCAAGTCCCTTCGCATTTTTCACGATCTGCTGCTGGTAATCCTTGAACGCGGGCTGCAACGCCTCGTGCAGACACACGGCCTTCGCGGCGATGACGTGCATGAGCGGGCCGCCTTGGATGCCGGGGAAGGCCTGCGAATCAATCTCCTTCGCGAATTTTGCCTTGCACAAAATCAATCCGCCGCGCGGGCCGCGCAACGTCTTGTGCGTCGTGGTCGTCACAAAATCCGCGTGCTCCATCGGGCTGGGATGAATGCCCGCAGCGACGAGGCCGGCGATGTGCGCGATGTCCGCGAGCAGATACGCGCCGACTTCGCGGGCGATCTCGCCCATGCGCTTGAAGTCAATCACCCGCGGATACGCGCTCGCGCCGACGGTGATCATCTTCGGCCTGTGCTCGCGCGCCATCGCGGCGAGCTGGTCGTAGTCAATCTGCTCAGTGTCCTTGCGCACGCCGTAATGGACGATCTCAAAAAACTTGCCTGAGAAGTTCGCCTTGTTGCCGTGCGTGAGGTGCCCGCCGTGCGACAAGTCCATCGTGAGCATCTTGTCGCCCGGCTTGAGGAACGCGAAATAGACGGCCATGTTCGCGCCGCTGCCGGAATGCGGCTGCACGTTTGCGTGCTCCGCGCCGAAGAGTTGCTTCGCCCGGTCAATCGCGAGCTGCTCGACGATGTCCACATATTCGCAGCCGCCATACCAGCGCTTGCCGGGGTAGCCCTCCGCGTATTTGTTGGTGAGGCACGTGCCTTGCGCTTCCATCACGGCGGCGCTGGTGAAGTTCTCGCTCGCGATCAGCTCGATGTTTTCCTCCTGCCGCTGGCGTTCGAGCGCGATGGCATTGGCGACTTCGGGATCCGCGTGTTCGACTCGCGATCCGCCCGGCGCCGAGCAGCCGCTCTCCATCTTGTTCACGCGGCGCTCATGACGGCCGCCCTCGAACTGCGCGGCGAGAAAGGCGTCCACAATTTTTTTTGCGAGGTCCGGCGGCGTGAACTTCTGGCCGAGACAAAGCACGTTCGCGTTGTTGTGCTGGCGCGAGAGCGACGCCATTTTTTCGTCGAACACCAGCGCCGCGCGCACACCCGGCACCTTGTTCGCCGTGATGCTCATGCCCACGCCGGTGGAGCAGACGAGCAGGCCCCAGTCGCACTTTTTCGCCGCGACGTTTTCGGCGACGGCGTGCGCGTAGTCGGGGTAGTCGGTGGACTCGGTGGAGTTCGTGCCGAAGTCCTGCACGGTGTAGCCGAGCTGCTGCAAATGATCGCGCAGCGCGGTCTTCAACTCGACGCCCGCGTGGTCGGCGCCAAGCGCGATGGTCGTGGCCCTGGCCGTGCCGGCTTCGCCAGCGGGCGGCGTTTCGGTTTGCTCGATGAATTTCAACATGGATTGGATGCCTTGTTCGATTTGGTCGCGGCTGTTCAGATAAATGTCATACGAACCGCCGATGGGATCAGGAATGTCTTTCTCAAAAAAATCCAGTGTCTCGTCAAATTCGCGCAGGAGAAACACCTTCTCCATCGCCTGCGGGTAGAGCAGCGTGATCGCCTCGACGTGCCCGCGCGTCATGCCGAAAATGTAGTCCGCGTCCGCGACCATCTGGCCCGTGAGCATCCGGCTGCGGAACCCGCTGATGTCAATGCCCAGCTCGCGCAGCGCGGTGACCGCGTGCGGGCTGGCCGCCTGCCCGTTGATGGCGCCGACGCCGGCCGACATGACGCGAAACTGCTGCGCACGGTCGCGCACCGCGTGCCGGAACAGCCCCTCGGCCATCGGACTGCGGCAGACATTGCCCGTGCAGACAAACAGGATGGTCTTCATGCCCAACTGCGCGAAAGAAGTTGCGGCGGGTCCGCTGAATCGTCAACGGTGAAATCAGGAAACGCCCTTGTCGCTCGCTGAACACTCTGCAACGCTGTGCCGTCATTTCTTCACCGCATGAAGCCGCCCGCTTGCAACACCACACTCTCTCGCCGCGAATTGCTCACGTCCGGCACGCTCGCTACTGCCAGCCTCGCACTGCTCAACGACGCCATCGGCGCGGACAATCCCGCCGCGAACGTCGCCGACAACGGTTCCGCCATCAAAATCAGTTCGCTCCGCGCGTTCCGCGTCGGCACGAAGGCATACATCAAGATCGAAACCACGCCGAAGTTCACCGGCTGGGGCGAAGTCACCGGACTCGATCCCGATGTCGCGTGCCTGCTCGCGCAGTCGCTGTTCGAGTTGCTCGATGGCGAGAACCCCACGCGCATCGAATATCTCTGGCAGAAACTTTACCGCTCGCACCGCGACATCCGCGGCGGGTCGTTCATGACGCACGTCATCTCGGCAATTGACTCGGCGCTGTGGGACATCACCGGCAAGCTCTGGGGCGTGCCCGTGTATCGCCTGCTCGGCGGGCCGGTGCGCGACAAGATCCGGATGTATCCCAGCGCGAAGGCGCACAAGACCGGCACCGGCGGGCCGCATCCCTTCAGCGGCGGGCCGAACGACATCGCCGAACTCATCAAGCGCATCGCCGACAGCCGCCGCATGGTCGGGCCGGACGGCGCGGTGATGTTCGACGCGCACTGCGCCATCCCGCCGCCGATGCTGATTCAATTCGCGAACGCCATCCAACCCTACGACGTGCTGTGGATCGAGGAGCCTGCCGTGCCGGGCAACATCGAGACCTTCAAGCGCATCAAGGCCGCCGTGCGCGTCCCGCTCGCCGCCGGCGAACGCGACCGCACCATCTGGGGCTTCGTCCCCTACTTGCAGGAACGCTGCCTCGACATCTTGCAGCCCGACTGCGGCCAGACCGGCGGCTTGAGCCAGATTCGGAAAATCGCCGCGCTCGCAGAGGCGTATCACGTCCCGCTCGCGCCGCATTGCACTTGTTCCGAACTCGGTCTCTCCGCGAGCCTGCACGCGATTGCCGCCGTGCCGCTCTTCCTGATTCACGAAGCCTACCTTGACGGCCACCTCATGCCGCCGGGCGTCGCGCGCAAGAGCTTCGAGGTGGACAAGGAAGGCTACGCCTCGCTCCCGCAGGGCACCGGCCTCGGCGTCGAGGTGGACGAAACCATGTTCGAGAAAGTGAACGCCGACCCGAAGCGCAAATACAAGTGGCCGCACCCGACCTATGAAGACGGCTCGGTGCGGGATTATTGAATCAGCGTTCAATGTTTCGCTCATGAACACACTTTGGGCTTCACTCATCTGGGGCGCGATTGGGAGCGGGCTCTTTATCTACGGCAAGAAGCAGAGCGCGACGGTGCCGATGATTGGCGGGCTGGTGATGATCGGCGCGTCCTACTTCTGCGAGACGGCGCTCGTCATGTCGGTGGTGTGCGTCGCGATCATCGCGGCCATTTGGTGGCTCATCCGGCGCGGCGTCGGTGAATAGGCGTGAAACGCCGAAGAAGTGTTCTACTTCACACGGCGCAGTTGCAGGCCGTCCACGACGACGTGGCCGTCGGTGTCCTTGTTTGAAACCGTCACGGTGGTCTGCCTGCCGGTGGGGAGCGGGAACTTGCCGAGTGAATGAATCGGTTGCGTCTTTTCGTTGATGGTTAAAGTCTTTGTCGCGCCGCCGGAGACGCTCACGGTCACGGGAACATTGCTCGCGCGGTTTGCGTTCGGCGTGCTGAGGAAGATGATTTCGTATTCTCCGGCTTCCTTGATTTCGGGCGTGAAGGTGAGCGACATCGCGCCCTTGTTCGCGTTGCCGTCGTGCAGGTAGCCGTCGCCGACGCGCCACGCGACGGTCGCGCCATGCTGCCATTCGCCGACTTGCTTCGCGTCGGCGTCATCGAGCACGAGGCCGTCGAGCTTCACGTCAAGTTTGCCGCCACCACCGCCAGCCGAGGCGGCGCCTTTCCATTCGAGCACCTGTTTGTCGGCGAGCAGGCGCGCGCGGAGTTTGTCGTAGTTCACCTTCTGCACGGGGACGTTGTCGTCAATCGCGAACGCCGCCGCCGTCGCGGCGGACTGGCCGAGGATCATGAAGACCGGCTCCATGCGGATGCTGCCGTAGGCGATGTGCGAG
>CAZPVD010000018.1:0-60915 GCA_964589935.1 uncultured Verrucomicrobiota bacterium
TGGCGACAACACCGAGAGCCACAAAAGCGAGAATGACAACGGCTCTCTTTTTCATGGCGCGCTCGGAGTGGCCTAACAGTTAATTGAACTGCAAATTTGCAGCCTATCCCGTTTCATGGGTGCGACACTATTCCCATTGCAAACCGTTGTCTATCTTGGCCTCAACACAACAAACGCGCCTCAACCCAGCGACGACAAAGGCGGCAAACACAAGGTTTCCAACGGTCTGTGCTCACGGATTGGGCGGCGGTGGCGGCGCGGGCGGATTGGCGCCGCCCTGACCCCCGGTGCTGTCCACGATGATGCGGGCATTGGTGTAGGCGGTGAAGAATTGCGGGTTTGAATCCTCGAATTGGAGCGCGAGCTTGTCGAGCGTCTTCAAAAGTTTTTTTGTTTTGGATGTCACGCGCTCAAGGAACGTTGTTGGTTCGTTTAGGCTGCGTTTGATCAGGGTTGCTCTTAAACCAGTCGTGCGTTTCGAACTTCGAAAGTTTTGCTCCTACTTGCTGTTCGATCCAATGGACGTAATGCATCTGTCCCGGCGCAGGTTGCAACTCCGCAGCCTGCTCCTCCGTCGAGCGGCCGCCGGGCTTCGACGTCACACTGCCCGGAGGTAGCATGAGGAATTCCTCGACGTGCGCAGGCTGAACGTCCGGCCACGGCACGACGGAGACTTTCACGTGCGTTTCAAGGGCCGCCGGGCCGCCTTTGCCGTAAGTGCCGAGCGCCTCGCTCCATTCTTCCACAACGAAAATCGTCACCGGCTGGCGTTGTCGGATGTCCTCAGCCGTCGCTTGCTTTTCTTTCGGGAGGCGACGCGTGCCGCTGCTGTTGAATTCCAAGGCGCGATGCTGAACGGTCACTTCTTTCCACTTGGTCGGGCGCGGCTGCTCGCCCGCACCGTAAATCCACGTGTCCGGTTTGAGAAACAAGACCCTGCCTTTGACAACGGGCGGGTTGTTGGTGGAACCCTTCGCCAGCATCGGAATAATTTCCTCAATCGCCTGCAAATCCGGCCCAAGACTTTCTATCAACGGCTTGTCGCGCTCTGCGTCGCGTTTGGCAAAATAGACAATCGGCGACACCCCCAGCGCGAACACAACCACAACCAGCAGGAGCGCACCCAGAACCTTCGCGAGGTCTTTTAAGGTGCGGAGTGGCTTTGAACTGGATTGCGGAGATTGGCCAGGCATTGCCTTGCTCCTCGCCGGTTTATCCGGCTCTTTTCTCATTCGCCTGTGGAAGGCCGTGGCTTTGCCGCGCGGCGCTTGGGCTTGAAGAGTTCGAGCTGCTGTTCGCGGAAGAAGTCGTAGTTCTTGAGGATGCGGATGACTTGCAGCAGGTCGCTCTTTTGGTAGTTGCGGTTGACTTCGATGCCGTCAATCAAATCGGCGAGCATCGAGTGAAAGGGGATGATGGCGTCAATGCCCTTGGCCTTGAGCATCTCGATGCTGGCCTCGCGCGCCTCCGCGCCGGCGGGCAGCGCGGGCACGACGAGTATCTTGGTGAGCGGGCCGTCGCCGCCGAAGGACTTCGCGGTCTGCAAGAGGGACGCCGGCTCGACGAAGCGGAAAATCTCCGGCGCGTTCGCTAGCAGCGAGGGGCTGAAGGTGTCCGTGTGCCAGCCTTTCACGACGACGACGGCGCGCGCGATGCCCGCGAGGTCGGTGGACGAGAGCACGAAGGGCAGGGGCTTCCCAGCGGGCGCGTAGCGCGGGTTGATGACGTGGAAATCAATCTCGTCATCCTCGCGGCGCTGCGGCGCGATGAACTTGCGCTGCTGACGCACGAAGAAGCCGAACAGCTCGAAGTATTCGCGGACGATGGTTTCGCTGACGGCGGACATGGGTGAATTCAGCTCGCGCCGTTGGCGAGCACGTGGTCGAGGAGTTCCAGCGGGACGCGCTGGCCATAGCGCACCTTGCCGAGGCGTTCGCTGAGGACGAACTTGATCTCCCCGCCGGTGACTTTTTTGTCGAGCTTCATCGTGGCGTAGAGTTTCGCGCGCGTGGCGGGCGAAATCCTCGCGCGCGTCGGAAGGCCTGCGGCCGCAAAGAGCGCGCGGATGCGCTGCACGTCCTCGCAGGGGAACTTGAGCAGTTGCGCCGAGAGCCGCGCGGCGAACACCTGGCCGATGGAGATGGCCTCGCCGTGCAGCAAGCGGCCGTAACCCGACGTGGCTTCGAGCGCGTGGCCAATGGTGTGGCCGAAATTGAGGATGGCGCGCAGGCCGGACTCGGTCTCGTCCTTGCCAACAACGTGGGCCTTGATCTCGCAGCAGCGCGCGATGATCGCGGTGAGCGTGGCGGCGTCGCGCTTGATGAGCTTGGGCATATCGCGCTCCAGCCGGCGGAACAATGCGGCGTCAAAGATGATGCCGTATTTGATGATCTCGGCCAGGCCGGAGCGAAATTCGCGGTCGGGCAGCGTCTTGAGTGTGTCGAGGTCGCAGAGCACGAGGCGCGGCTGGTGAAACGCGCCGACGAGGTTCTTGCCCGCCTTGAGGTTCACCCCGACCTTGCCGCCGACCGAGCTGTCCACCTGCGAGAGCAGCGTCGTGGGCACCTGGACAAGCGCGATGCCGCGCAAATACGTCGCCGCGACGAAGCCCGCGAGATCGCCGACCACGCCGCCGCCGAGCGCGACGATGAAGGAGTTGCGCTCCAATCGGTGCGCGGCGAGGAGGTCGTAGCTTTGCGCAACGGTGCGGAGATTTTTTGTTTTTTCACCCGGCGGCACGGTGACGAGCGTGGGCTCGAAGCCCGCCTTGGCGAGTGAATTCCACGCGGCGCGGCCGTAATGGCGCGCGACGTTGCGGTCCATCATCACCGCGCAACGCTGGCCGAGGCCGAGCTGCTCGCAGTGCGCGCCGAGACGCGCAAGCAAACCGTTGCCTATGTGAATGGAATAACTGCGGTCCCCCAGCGGGACCTTCACGAGACGCATGACGCGAGCTTAGGCAGCACGACTCGGGTTGTCAGCGATTTGTTTTTGAACCCGATGCGGACTTGGAAGTGCTATACGCCGACTAACCGGAACCAAAGCTCGATATATGAATCCAAAAAATCCTTTGCCAACGGCTTGCTATTATAGAGCCAAAACAGCGGGACATAGATGATCTCGCTTGTTTTTCCGAAAGAAGATCCAGTCGTGAATTGAAACTTGTAACTGAGCGCGACCACAGGCCCAATGCTAAACACGTAGAGAAACAACACCGCCGCCACGCCAAGCGCGAGGTAAAGCCCTGTGCGTCGCGATTTTTCTGGTTGATTCTCCTCACTCATTTTCGTTGAGCAATTCTATCAGTTCCTGCCGCACGTGGCTGATGTTTTTGTAGGCCGCCATTTCATCAGGCATCGTGCGCAGGCCGCGTGCAAGTCCGCGGCGCGCGACCGGATCGCGCCGCACTTCAGCGAGCGGATGCACTTCAAGCCGGATGCCGAACAGCACGCCGCCGCTCTCCGGCAGCGCGACGAGCGCCTGGTTTTCAATGCGGAGAAAAACTTCCTCCGCGCGCAGCGGCGGCGCGAGACGCGGGATGTTTTGCTCCGGGTGCTGGTTGAGTTCAGCGGAACGGCTCAAGCCCCAGTTCGAGCGCAGAAACGCCGGGCCGGGCTTGAGCCGCGCGAGAAAGCCCGCGATGCGCGGCGCGAGCGAGGCATTCAGGCTCGGCACCGGCTCGTGGATGAAATGAATCGGATGTCCGACTTTGTCCGTGAGCCGCCACTGCGAGGGAAAACACACGCAGCCTCCGACGAGACGCGGCCCGGTGCCATCGGCCTTGAGCAGCGCGAAGTCCATCTCCCACGCGCCGCCGAGCGCGAGCAGTTGCGCGAACGGGTCGCGCGCGACCGCAATGGATTTTTCTTCATCGAGAGACAACGAGCGCCATTGCCGCGCAAGCGCGATAGTTTCGTGGAGCAGCGGTCCGCCTTCAGGCAGCAGTGCGGCGTATTTGTGCGGCTCGGTTGAGAACCAGTGCCGGCGCTGCGCGATGAGGGAATCGTGTTCCGGGCTTGGCGCAAAGAAATCTGCGGCGTCGCCGGGCTTGAGGCCGAACTGAAACGAGTAATCCTCGTCTGGAAGGAGTGCGGCCCAGTTGTCAGCGGCGCGTTTCACGCGGCGCTGGGTTTCGGCGCGAAGCCGAAGAGTTCGCGGAAAAAGCGCGCGATGGCTTTCAAACCTTTCAGCAGGCCGATGTCCACGACCGCGCCGAAGCCACAGATTTTCGCGAGTTCCGCTTCGTGCGAGCGGTAGCGCGGCGGCAGCGTGAACACGGCGGCGGTGTCGTCGCCCTCGACGCGCACGATCTCGGACTGGATCAGGCCGCGGCCGACAGCGTAGTTCGCGTCGGGCAGCGTGAGCGTGCGCGCCGGCAGCACGAGCCACGGACGATATGTGAAGGCGAGTTGTCCCTGCGCGCCGCGCGCGAGTCGGCCGTAGGTGCGGATGGGAACTTTCTGCGTCTTTCGCGCGAGAAACATTTTGTTCGCCGTCGTATCCGGCGTGAAGCGCGTGCGGCGGAAGGTCGCGTAATCCCAGATGAACATCGAACCGCAAATCATCAATCGAAATGCCCAGCCCGACAGAAACCAGCAGATGAGAATGATTACCAGTGCCCATGCCGCGCCGACGTAAGGATTGACGAAGGACGTAATCGCGACGGTCGAGAGCAGGAAGGCGCGGCAGGCCTTGAGCGCGGCGTCCACGGTCGCGAACGGGCTGATGAGGATGAGCATGTGGATCGCGTGCGACACAAGCCACACGACGCCGAACGCCGCGAGCGCGATGGGAATCATCAGCGCGTTGAGCACTGGTGAAAAATCCACCGTGGCGAATCCAAGCGAACTCAGCGACGCGTCGGTTTTCACCGACTCGAAGATTGCCGCGATGAGCGGAACGAACGCGCCCGCTGCGACGAGGCCGCTGATTTTGTTCTCGATGGCTTCCGCGACATCGAGCGGTTTTTTGAGAACAACGGGCACCGTTGTTCCGAACGCGTCCTTGAGCGCGACCACGCTGACGAGCAACAGGCCGGCAGACCAAAACCACGGCTGCGCAAACCACGGCAGTTTGTCCCGCCGCTCTGCCGCAGTGTGATAATACTTCCACGCGCCGACCGCGCTGACACCGAGCAGCGGCGAGATGGCGACGCCCGTGATCGTCGAGAGCGCCTGCGCGGCCTCGACACCCGGCGGTGGCTTGGTTTCCTTCGACACGGATTTCTCCCTTGCCGGTGCGGGCGAAGCTGCCGCGTGCGCAACAAACAGCGCGACGGCGATCGCGAGCGCGAGAAGAAGCCAACGGTGCTGTTTCATGACTGGCAACGTCGAAGAAGAGCACCGGGTTGTAAAGCGGGAAAACCACCGCCGCGCGCCGATGACGCCAGTTTGAGGCATCTTCTGCTTTTCATCGGTGGCAAGCCCGTGTTTCATCTCGCGCGTCCAAATGGCTGACACGCCAAAGCTCGATTTGTCGCGGTATTTGCGCACGCTGCTCGTCCTCGGGCGCGTGTCGAACCTGCCGACAGTCTGGTCGAACTGCCTCGCGGGTTGGTTGCTCGGCGGCGGCGGAAACTGGAATTTGTTCGCGCTGCTTTGCCTCAGTGCGACCTGTCTCTACACCGGCGGAATGTTTCTCAACGACGCGTTCGATGCGCGGTTTGACCGGCGGTATCGCAGTGAACGTCCCATCCCGGCGGGCGCGATCAGCGAGGCGGAAGTGTGGCACCTGAGTTATCTCTGGCTTGGCGTGGGAATGTTCATCCTGATCGTGACGAACCAGACCGCCGCGAGCCTCGGCGTCGTCTTGCTCGCGTGCATCGTGCTCTACGATGCGGTGCACAAATTCGTCGCGTGGTCACCGTTGCTCATGGCCTTGTGCCGTTTTTTTCTTTACCTCGTCGCGGCGGCAACGGGCGAGCACGGCGTTACGGGCCTTGCGATCTGGAGCGCGTTCGCGCTGGCGTTTTACATCGTGGGACTCAGCTATCTTGCCCGCCGCGAAAGCACGGGTGGATTGTTGAATTACTGGCCGTTCGCCTGCCTCGCCGCGCCGGTCGCGCTCGCGTTCATCGTGAACGGCGGCGAATCACAGTTTAACGCGCTGCTGCTTTCGGCGCTGCTCGTGCTTTGGTGCGTGCGCAGCCTGGGGCCGGCATTGTGGAAGCAGCCACGCGATATCGGCGCGAGCGTGGCCGGGTTGCTCGCGGGCATCGTGCTGGTGGATTTGCTCGCGGTCGCGGATGTGCCGCCGCAGACAGGCGGGGCGTTCCTCGTCCTGTTTGGCGCGGCGCTCGTGTTCCAGCGGTTCATCCCGGCGACGTGAACCGCATCACGACCGCGCGGAGGTATCCATCGCGGACCTTGCATGAGTCGCCCGATCGAACTCGCTCGTGATCATTTCGCGTGTCGTAGACGTGGGCCACGCTTGCCAAGCGGGGAACTTGTCGAAATCATCGGCGCGTGAACCGGTTCTTCCGACGTGGCAAATCCCTCCGCTCCGCGGGCGCGATTCTCGCGTTCGCGTGGCTCGCCACGGTTTTGGTTGCGCTTTCACAACCCGCGCCGTCGGTTCCCGGTCTGGTTGCCATGGCCGACGACGGCGCGCGCAAAATCGTCTTCATCACGCCAACGCCCGACTTCACGCTTGGACCGAACGAATCCATCCACCCGCAGCTCAAGCCGGAGTTCAAGGCCGAGTGGCGCGGGCTGTTGAAAATTATTCGTGCCGGAAATTATACGCTGTTTGCCGACGCGCGCGTGTTTGTCGGCGAACGTGAAATTCACGCCGAGCCGTTGTCGCTTGACGCGGGCGAGCATCCGCTGCGCATCGTGTTCGAGCGCAAGGCAGGCGCGCCCGCGCGGTTGCAACTCCAATGGCAGTCGGAGCATTTCGCGCGCGAGCCGGTGCCCGCGGACGCGCTCGCGCATCGCGGCGAACCGCGCGAGTTGGCGCAAAGCGCGAAGCTCGCGCGCGGGCGTGAGTTGTTTGAAAGCCTCGGCTGCGCCTCGTGCCACAACGCCGGGCTTGCCTCGGTGAGTCGCCGGAGCGGGCCGGATTTGTCCGAGGCCGCCGCGCGCCTCAGCGCGCACTGGATTTCAAAATGGCTCGAAGACCCGCAGCATTTCCGCACGAACACGGTGATGCCCACGATGTCGCTCATGGCTCCTGACCGCGCGGACATCACCGCGTTTCTCGCCACGCTCAGAGGCACGAACACCGCACCATCGGAACCGGCTGCCGCATCGGAACACGCCGCGCAGGGCAGGGAATTGTTCAACTCGATTGGCTGCATTGCGTGTCACGGCACAAACGGCGTGTCGCTCGCGGGACTCGGCTCGAAGTGGACGACTGCCGGGCGTCTCTCGCGTTACTTGCTCGACCCGCTTGCGATGAATGCGAACGGGCGGATGCCAAGCCTCGATCTTAAACCCGACGAGGCCGACAGACTCGCCGCGCATCTGATGCAAAGCCGCAACGCGGACTTCGAAGCACAGACGCTGCGCGGCTTCGATGGCATCCGGCTGCGCGGCCGCGTGCTCGTGCAATATCGCGGCTGCTTGAACTGCCATTCACTCAAGGAAAACGGCGTTGCGTTGCAAAATCATTTCTCCGCGCCGCCGCTAAAGTCGCTGACGGTCAACAAAGGCTGCCTATCCGGTCGTCCGCCGGGCGACGCACCGCGTTACACGCTCGCCGCCGCGGACCGCGACGCGCTCAACGCATTCATCCAAAGCCCGGACATCTCGCCCGCGCCCGTGCAGGACTTCCAGCGGCTCGTGAAGCACTTCAA
Organism: uncultured Verrucomicrobiota bacterium; assembly: GCA_964589935.1. Taxonomy (GTDB): domain Bacteria; phylum Verrucomicrobiota; class Verrucomicrobiia; order Limisphaerales; family VHCN01; genus VHCN01. Next base: position 7,796 of record CAZPVD010000018.1, read on the forward strand.
CTGCACTGCGTGCCACGAATTGAACGGGCCAGCCAAACTCACCTTCGAGGCAAATCAATCTCCGCCGCCGCTGACGGATGCGGGAAACAAGTTGCGTGCGAGCTGGCTGAGTGAAGTCTTGCTGAACCACAAACGCGTCCGCCCGTGGATGAGTTTACACATGCCGCACTTTGGCGAGGCGGCGCGGCCGCTCGTGAACTTGTTCGCCGCGCAAGCCGGCGCGGAGCCGGGCGAAGGCGAAAAGATTTCGCCGTTGCCGCCGGCGCAGTTGGGCGCAGGCGTGAAGCTGCTCGGTTCGGGCGAGGGTGGACTCTCGTGCATCGTCTGCCACGACTTCAAGGGCCGCCGCTCCGTCGGCGATTTGCGCGGGCCGGATATGACCGAGATGCACGCGCGCATCCGCGGCGACTGGCTGCGGCGCTGGCTCCGCGATCCGGGCCGCATCCAGCAGGGCACGGCGATGCCGGCGTTTTTCAGCGCGCTGCCGACTGCGGAAGCGGAGCAAAAAATCGAACTGCTCGCGCGCACGCTCGCAGCCGGGAGCAACCTGCCGCTGCCGGAAGGACTCGATGTGCCGGCGCAGGATTTCAAGCTTGTTGCACGCGATGAAGCGATTGTGTTCCGCACCTTCATCGCCGAGTCATCGCCGCGTTCCGTCGCGGTCGGGTTGCCGGGCGGCGTGTCGTGCGTGTTCGACACGGAGGCGTGCCGGGTGCGCTACGCATGGACGGGCGGTTTTCTCGATGTCGCGCCGCTGTGGACGGGCCGCGGCGGCGCGCCCGCTAAAATCGTCGGCCAGCGTTTTTACACCGCGCCGAATTTGTTTCCGCTGCGCCTCGGCGGCGCGGACGCGGAGCCGCCGCGCGTCGCGTTCAAGGGCTACCGGCTCGTGAAGTCCGCGTCCGGTTCGGTGGACGCGGTCGAGTTCCACTTTGAAATGGACGGCGTGCCGGTGAAGCAAACCATCGCGAACGCACGCGGCGGGCTTGGAATCGAAATGCGCTTCGACCTCGGCGACACGGCGAAGGATGTGTGGCTCACCGCCGCGCCGGGCGAAACCGCGACCGTCACGTCGCCGCAGGGAACATTCTCCAACGGCCGTTTGCACGTGCCTGCCGCGAGGCCGGCGAGCTTCAGCGTGGTGATTCAACCGAAATGAAATCGCCACGCGCAACCGGCCTGTTTGTTTTCCTTGTAGCGCTCGGCGCCGCCGCTGCGCCGCAGGATTATTTCCAGATCAAGGTTGTGGACGCGCAGACCGGGCGCGGTGTGCCGCTCGTCGAGCTGGAGACGGTGAACCACCTGCGGTTTTACACGGACAGCGCGGGCGTGGTGGCGTTTAACGAGCCGGCGCTGATGAATCGAGACGTGTTCTTCTTTATCCGCAGCCACGGCTATGAATTTCCAGAGGATGGTTTTGGTTACGCGGGCAAGTCGCTTTTGGCCAAACCCGGCGGCGGCGTGGGGTTGAAGCTCAAGCGGCTGAACATCGCCGAGCGGCTCTATCGCGTCACCGGCGAAGGCATCTATCGCGACACCGTGCTGCTCGGCGCGCGCGCGCCCATCGCCGAGCCGCTGCTCAACGCGCAGGTCGCCGGGCAGGACACCGTGATGGCCACGCCGTATCGCGGGAAAATTTACTGGTTCTGGGGCGACACGCTGCGGCCAAAATATCCGCTCGGTCACTTCGGCACGGCGGGCGCGACGAGCGAGCTGCCGGGCCGCGGCGGACTCGATCCTAGGGCGGGCGTGGACTTGAAATACTTCACCGGCGACGACGGTTTCAGCCGGCCGATGATCAAGCTCGCCGGGCCGGGGCCAATCTGGGTGCACGGCGTGTTCACGGTGAACGATCCGGCGGGACGCGAGCGGCTCATCGCGCATTACATGCGCATGAAGAGTCTCGGCGAAATGGTCGAGCACGGGCTGGTCGTGTTTAACGACGAGACGAAGATGCTCGACAAGCTCGTCGAGTTCGACTTGAAGGAAAAGTGGCGGCGGCCATCGTCGCATCCCGTTCGCTTTACGGACGCGGACGGTGAATTTATTTATTTCCCTGCGCCGTTCGCAACCGTGCGTGTGAAGGCCGACTGGCGTAGCGTGACGAACCAGTCGCGCTACGAGGCGCTGGCGATCACGACCAATGCGACAGGCCAGTTACGGCACGAGTGGCGGACAGATGCCGCGCCACTCACGCACAAGGCCGAGCGCGAGCTGGTGCGCGGCGGGAAGTTGCGGCCCGAGGATGCGCGGTTGCAGATCGCCGACGTGGATTCCGGCAAGCCGGTGGACATGCACGCCGGCTCCGTGTGCTGGAACGCGTTTCGCAAGCGCTGGGTGATGATCGCCGGGCAGGCGGGCGGCAGTTCGTATCTTGGCGAGATTTGGTTTGCGGAGACGGAGTCGCTTGCCGGCCCGTGGCGCTCGGCGCGCAAAATCGTGACGCACGACCGCTACACTTTTTACAATCCGGCGCAGCATCCGTTCTTCGATCAGGACGGCGGGCGCGTGATTTATTTCGAGGGGACTTACACGGCGGAGTTTTCAGGCAACAACAATCCAACGCCGCGTTACAACTACAACCAGATCATGTATCGGCTCGACCTCGCCGATCCGCGGCTCGGCCTGCCACTGGAACGAAAGCAGTAATACGAGCCGGAGTTGTCCGTGAATTATTTCCAAGAAGAACCCAATGAAGTATCACTCCCAGCTAGCGCAGGCGGTTGTGTTCGTCGTTGCATTGAACTCCGCCGCGCTCCAGGCGGCGACGAATGACCTTGCCGGCGCGTGGTTTTCCGGCACGCAGGAGAACGACCTCGTCGTGCGCACGGACCGGCATTACACGCAGGGGCTTCGTTTCACGTGGATGAGCGAAGAGCGCGAGGCGGACGCGAATGCGTGGTTCGCGCGCTGCGCGGAATTGTTGCCCGACTTTCGCGCGCAGTTCAATGCGGCACGGTGGGGCACCGGGCTTGGCCAGAGCATTTACACGCCGACCGACCTCACGCTCTCGACGGTGCAGCTCAACGACCGGTCTTACGCGGGATTTCTCTATGTGCCGTTCATGTTGCAGCGGCGCGGTGAAACGGCGCGCGAACATCCCGTGCTCGACCATTGGGAACTGGACCTTGGCATCATCGGCCCGGATGCGTTCGGCGAAGAAGCGCAGAACACGGTGCATCGTCTGCGCGGCTTCGCCGAGGCGCAGGGCTGGGCAAACCAGCTCAAGGACGAACCGGGCCTCGCGTTGAAGTTCCAGCGCACATGGCGATACACCGCGGGCGACGACGACGGTTGGGCGTTGCAGGCTCTGCCGCAATGGGGCGCGAGCCTTGGCATGAGCCTCACTTACGCGGCCGTCGGCGTGCAACTGCGCGGCGGCTGGCGCGTGCCGAGGGATTTCGGAAACGAGACGATTGATTCGCTCAAGCCCGGCAGCGGCGGCTGGGTGAAGTCTGCCTATCCGGGCTGGGGCGCGTTCACTTTCCTCGGTGTGGAGGGCCGCGCGATGGGGTGGAATGATTTCCTCGAGGGCGGGTTGTTTCACGCGGGCCATCGCGTGGCGACGCATCCGCTCGTGGGCGACGTGAAGTTCGGCGTGGCGCTTGAGTTCGCGCGCTGGGACCTGACTTACACGCAGGTCGCGCGAACGAAGGAGTTCGTCGGGCAGAAGTCGGTGGACTCGTTCGGCTCGGTCGCGCTGCGACTGAAGTGGTAAATAAAACTGGCGGCGCGGCGTCGAAGAATTCACCTTATGCCTGTGACAAGCATTGAGCGCACGATTCAGGTGAACTGGCGTCATCGCGTGTTTTTCAGCGAAGGCGTCTTCAAGCCGGCCAATCCGCTCCTGCGCGACGTGCTCGTGAACGACGAGGAAAAGGAGCCGCGCAAGGCCCTCGTGGTGCTCGACGAATCGCTCGCGCTCGCGCAGCCGCAGCTCGTTCGCGCCATCGAGACCTACTTCGCCGCGTTCCCCGACTGTCTGCGGCTCGTGTGCCCGCCCATCGTCGTCGAGGGCGGCGAGCGCGTGAAGAACTCCTACTTCCACGTCAGCGAAGTGCAGTCGCACATTGACCGCTATCACATTGACCGGCACAGCTACGTCATCGCGGTTGGCGGCGGCGCTCTGCTCGACATGGTCGGCCTCGCGGCGTCCACCGCGCACCGCGGCTGTAGGCACGTGCGCATCCCGACGACCACGCTTTCGCAGGACGACTCCGGCGTGGGCGTGAAGAACGGCATCAATGCGTTTGGGAAGAAAAACTTCATCGGCGCGTTCTCGCCGCCGTTCGCGGTCATCAACGATTTTTCGCTGCTCGAATCGCTCGCGCCGCGCGACAAGCGCGCCGGTTACGTCGAGGCCGTGAAGGTCGCGCTCATTCGCGACGCTGAATTTTTCGAGGCGCTGGAGCGCGACGCGGCGAAGCTGCGCGAGTTCGAGCCGGAAGCGATGCGGCGGCTTATCTGCCGGTGTGCCGAGCTGCATATGAATCACATCGCCACGAGCGGCGACCCGTTTGAATTTGGTTCCGCGCGTCCGCTGGATTTCGGCCACTGGGCCGCGCACAAGCTGGAACAGTTGAGCGACTACCGCATCCGTCACGGCGAGGCGGTGGCCATCGGCATCGCGCTGGACACGATTTATGCGCGCAACAAGGGCTTTCTTGATGCCGCGAGTTGCGACCGTGTGCTCACACTGATGGAGGCGTTGGGCTTCGAGCTGTTCGCCAGCGAACTGCTGCACGCGGACACGTCTGGCGCATTCATCGTGCTGAAAGGCTTGGAGGAATTTCGCGAGCATCTTGGCGGCCAGCTCACCATCACGCTCCTGCGCGGCATCGGCACGGGGTTTGAAGTCCACGAGATGACCTACGCAAAAGTCATCGAGGCCGTCCGCGAGCTGGAGCAGCGTCATCACGCGCAGCAGCGCAAGATCATCTACGCGCACGGCTGATCCGCGGAAGGCCGGCTGTGACGTAGTTCCACGGATGGACAGGGCTTCAGGAACCGTTACGCTTCCGGCGCGTGAGCAGCCCCGTGATTTCAGAGGAACCAAAGTATCCTCTCGCCGATGTCCGGCGTGGATGCTGACGTGTGACGCAAATGCCTATCATGGCTGGCAAACAGGCCGCGGTGCCGGGCCTTGACCGCGGACGGCTTCGTCAGGGAGGCTTAACTCTGTGAAGCGCACCGCTGTCTTGAATGTTGTCGGCCTGACGCGCGGCCTGCTTGGCCCGCACACGCCGAACATCAATCATTTTCTCAAGGGTGGCGCGCTCGCGACGATTGCGCCTGCGTTTCCCGCGGTCACCTGCACTGCGCAGTCGAACTACCTCACCGGCACGCGGCCCGCCGAGCATGGCATCGTCGGCAACGGCTGGTATGACCGCACACTCGCGGAGGTGCAGTTCTGGAAACAGTCGAACCATCTCGTCCACAGCCGCAAGCTGTGGGAGGAGTTGCGCGCGTTTCACCCGCAGTTCTCCTGCGCGAAGCTTTTCTGGTGGCATAACATGTATTCGTCGGCGGATTTTTCCATCACACCGCGGCCGATGTATCCCGCCGATGGACGCAAGGTCTTCGACATCCATGCCTCGCCATTGAGTCTGCGCGATGACATCAAGCGCGACCTCGGCGAATTTCCCTTCGCGGGTTTCTGGGGGCCTGCCGCCGGGATGGGTTCGCCCGCGGGCCGGCCCGATTGCGCGACGCGCTGGATCGCGGAGTCCGCAAAATGGATCGAGATGAAGAAGGCGCCGCACGTGAGCCTCGTTTATCTCCCGCACCTTGATTACAACCTCCAGCGCCTCGGTCCGCATCATCCCGACATTGCGAAGGACCTCGAGGCCGTGGACAGCATTGCCGGTGACCTGCTCAACTTCTATCACCGCGAGAACGTCCAGTGCATCGTGCTGAGCGAATACGGCATCACGAGCGTTCACACGCCCATTCACCTCAACCGCGTCTTCCGCGGGCGCGGCTGGCTCACGGTGAAGGATGAACTCGGCCTTGAACTTCTCGATCCCGGCGCGAGTAAAGTTTTCGCAGTTGCGGATCACCAAGTCGCGCACATTTACGTCAACAACCTCTCGCTGCTTTCCGAGGCGCGCAACCTCGTCGAGAACCAGCCCGGTGTCGCGCAGGTGCTCGGCGAAGCGGAGAAGGCCGCCGCAGGCATCAACCATCCGCGCGCCGGCGATCTCGTGGCCGTTGCCAAGGAGGACTGCTGGTTCACCTATTATTACTGGCTCGACGACGCGCGTGCGCCGGACTTCGCGCGCACAGTGGACATCCACCGCAAGCCAGGCTACGACCCGGTCGAGTTGTTCCTCGATCCAAAATTGTTCAGCCCGAAGCTGAAAATCGCGTGGCGGCTGCTGCAAAAGAAACTCGGCTTCCGCATGTTGATGGATGTCATCCCGCTCGATGCGAAACTCGTGAGAGGCTCGCACGGCGCGCGGCCCGCGAGCGAAGAAGACTGGCCCATCATCATCTCGCGCAGCCACAACATGCTGCTCAAGCCGCAGTTGGATTCCACGGAAATTTACGGCATTCTCCGCAGGCATGTCCTCTCGAACGGGTCGTAAAATAGCCTCCGCCGCGAAAACGAGCCGGCTTCACCGGCGCGAATTCCTCCAAGCCGCCGGCCTCGGTGCCGCAGGCTTCGTTGCAACTGCTTCCGCAGCTTCACCAAAATCAAATGCCGCCACGCTCGACACCGACGTGCTCATTTGCGGCGGTGGCTGCGCGGGCATCGGCGCGGCACTCGCGGCGGCCCGGCAGGGCGCGCGGACGCTGCTCATCGAGCGCGCGGGTTTCGCGGGTGGCATCATCACGAGCGTCGGCCTGCCCTACTTCGACGGCATCGCGGACATCAAGGACAACCGCATCGTCACGCGCGGCATCGCGCTCGAACTGCTCGCGAAGTCCGGTGTCTGCAAGCCCGACGCCACGCACGTCAACGTCCACAACCCAACCATCCCGAATGTTGAGAGCTTCAAAGTGCTGCTCGATGAACTCGTCACCGCAGAGCACGAGCGGTTGAAAGTTTTGTTTCACACCTTCGCCGCCGATGCGCGGGTGCAAAACAATCGTATCACCGAGGTCACAGTGGCGAACAAGGCCGGCCTCGTGCGCATCCGGCCGAAGGTCGTCATTGATTGCACCGGCGACGCCGACATTGCGCAGTGGGCCGGCGCGCCGACGGAGAAAAATGCCGAGCTTCAGCCGATGACGCTGCACTTCCGCATCGGCAACGTGAAACGCACGCCCGACACCAGCAAACTCTGCCGCGCCGCGCTCGAAAAAGCGCACGCACGCGGCGAGTTGCCGATGTTTTATGGGCCGGGCATCATGTTCCTTTTCGCGCCCGACGAGGTGTATGTGCACGGCATCCGCGTGCCCGGCGACGCGACCGATCCTGACCAGTTCACGCGCGCCGAGATGCAGGGCCGGCGCGACGCGTGGACGATGTTTGAAGCGTGGCACCGTGAAGTGCAGGGCTTCGAGAACGCTTACTTTATGACGAGCGGGCCGTTCATCGGCGTGCGCGAAACGCGCCGCATCGTCGGCCAGCATGTGCTGACCGAACAGGAAATCACGGCCAACAAAAAATTCGACGACGCCGTCGCCACCGGCTGCTGGTATCTGGACCAGCATCCGAACAAAGTCACACTCGGCTCCGCGAACGCGACTCCCAAAGTGCAACCCGCGCCCTACGACATCCCGTATCGCTCGCTCGTCGCGCAGAAAGTCTCGAACCTCCTCGTCGCTGGCCGCTGTCATTCGGCGACGCAACTCGCCGCAAGCTCGACGCGCGTGACCGTGACCGCGATGGCGATGGGTGAAGCTGCCGGCGTCGCAGCGGCCATGTCGCTGAGTGTGAAGAAACTTCCAGCGGAGATCTCCGGCGTTGAAGTGCGGAAGAAGTTGAGGTCTCTCGGCACCGGGCCGAACGAACACGGCGCGTGAGTGCCCGGGCTACTTCGCCAGTTCCAGCGCGAAGAGCTTCGTCTTGTCGCGTTGGAGCAGCTTGCCGTCAGCGAGCGCCGGGTGACTCCACGTGTTGCCGCAGACCTGCACGCGGCTGAGTTCCTCGAACTTCTCCGGGCTGGCGCGCAGCATCAGCATCGTGCCGGTCATGTCCTGCACGAGCAGCTTGTCGCCGAGCGCGATGATCGCGGCGTAATCCCCGAAGCCCGGCTGCCGCCACTTCACTTCGCCGGTCTCGAAGTCCACGCAGATGAAGTCCGTCTTCGCGCCGGTGCCGAGGCCGTAAAGGTGCCTGCCCACGAGCACAGGCGTCGCGAGCGTGACCTTGATCGTGTCATTTTTCCACGCGGTGCCCACCTTGAAGCCGCCGCTGTCCTTCGTGACCTTGAACTTCGTCAGCCCGACGGACGACGACGAGATGGTGATGCTGTCGTCGGCGATGACCGGCGTGAGCACGTGGCGTTTGGCGCCGCTCTTCACGGGCGTGCGCCAGAGAATTTTCCCGTCCTTCACGTCCACGCCCATGAGCGCGTCGGCGGTGAGGTGGACGGCCTGCCGCACACCGGCGACGGTCGCGACCATCACGGACGAATACGCGGTGTTGTCAGTGCCAGCGGTCCAGAGAACTTTTCCGGTCTTTTTGTCGAAGGCAACGAGCGTGCCTTTTTCCGGGCTGCCGACGGGCACGAAGATGCTGTCGCCATCAATGACCGCCGAGCCGTTGTTGCCGTGGCGGCGCGAGGCGGTTTCCTTCGCCTCGGGCGCGTTGTTGCCGGCGTTGCCGAACCATGATGCGCCCCAGTCCTTTTCAAAACTTGTCCGCCAGATCGTCTTGCCATCTGCCAGCGCAAGGCAGCGGAATTCGCCGCGGCACGACTGCACATAGACGCGGTCGCCGTCCGCCACCGGCGTGCAGCGCGGCCCCGCGCCGTAGGCGTTGCCCCAAGACTCAGTCGCGTCGAACGGTGCGCGCCACAGCTCCTTGCCCGTGGCGAGGTCGAGGCAATGCGCCGTTTCCTGTCCACCCTGGTCGTCGAGGTAGATGACACGGTTGCCGGCGATGATAGGCGAGGACTGGCCCACGCCGACGGGCACGGACCAAAGCATTTTTGCCTCCTTTGGCAGCGTGTCGAGTTTGATGGCGCTGCCGGCGTGTCCGTCGCGTTGCGGCCCGCGCCACTGCGGCCAGTCGCTGGCAGCGGCGGTGAACGTGGCGAAGGCGGCGAAGAGGGCGAGCGTGTTGGATGGACGAATCATATTCATGTCGCGGTGCAGCGTGTTTGTATGTGGACGGCGCGGAAGCGGCAAGCTTCAACCTGCTTTACACCAAAACAACACTCAGTCCTTCAAACCGACTTTTTCACCAAGCTCCGTCCACTCGCGCAACATCATCTCGACGTCCGCCGCAGTCCCGAATGGCACAAGCATCCGATAAGAGTAGTCGCCATTGCGAATGCCCGCCGCTTTGCGGACGCGGAAGACGCAGTTCCACTTCACCACGCGATGCTCCTTGAACCGCCAGCGTCCATAGCCCGGCCCGGTCGTGTCCGGCAGCGCTTGCGGCGGCGCGAAGATGCCCATCGCGTGACGGCCGTCCGTGGTCGCGAGCACGATGGGATTGTTTATTTCACCCGGCCCGTCCGTCACCGGTTCCAGTTTTTTCGTCACGGGATTGAACTGCCAGAACTTCTCGAACTCCGCCGGCATGTAGCCCGTCAGCGCCTCGAACTGCGCGAACGTGTGCCGCGCCTTCTCCGGCACGGTGAACGTCACGCGGTAATCCAGCGCCTGCGGCCAGCGGCCGAAACCGATGCGCACGTCCTTCGTGAGCACGTAGTCGGAGAGCGTGTTCGTGTTGCGCGCGAGCTGGCCCTCGGAGCGCTCGCCCGGCGTGAGCCAGAACGCCATCTGCGTGCGCGTGCGAAGATGGTTTCCGTTGGCGATGAGTTCCAGCAACCGGCTCGTGGAGTTCGGCCCGATGTGATCGCGCCGCGAACCCGCCTCGGTGGGGTTGAACGTCTCCGCGTTGGCCGCCGGCGTGTTGTCGAACGAGCACGCGCTCTGCAACTGCCGCCCGTGATCTGTGCTGTTAATGAACTCGCGTCCGTCCCAGGTAAGCGAATGAATCGCGCCGGCGAGCCGCTTCGTCGTGGTGATGACGACTTCCGACTTGCCCGCTTGCGCGCGGATTTGCGCATCGCCAGTTGGCGCAGCAGCAATGGTTTGTATTCCGCAAACCACCATCAGGCACGCGGCGATGGCTGGGGTTGAGTTCACCGCGTTTTAGAAATCGCGATAAACTTCCGACCGATGCTGGATGCGATACACGCGAACCACCTTGTCGGTGTGATAAATCCAGTAAAGAATCCGATAATCCCCGATCCTCAGCTTGCACAGCCCGGCGAGGTCTTCCGGCATGCCAACCAAGCGGCGATGAACCATCACCTCCGCGTTTTCGGACAGCCAGAGAAGCTTGCGTTCCACGCTCGCGCCGATGACTGCGTCCAACCCGGCGAGCTGACGATCCGCGGCAGAGCCTACTTCGACTCGGTAGGAGGGCATGGCAGAAGGCGCGGCTTCCAGACCTTGAATTCACCGGCCAAATCCTGGCGGCGAGCTTCACGCAGGGCGGCAACTTGGTTTGGGTTTTGCGCGGTGAGCCAGTCCTGCAACTCGTCGAGCGTCTCCACGCTGTCGAGCACGGGCTTGGGAATCTGAACGGTTTCTGCTGCCACGCCGCAACCTTATCGCAAAGCCGTTCGATGAACAACAGGAACTTCGGTGCCCTGTTCCACGCTAATACCTGCAAGCCTACTTGATTTCACGAATCTCCAGCTTGCGGAACTCGATCGGCGCACCCTCGGCCTGCAAGCCGATGTGGCCCTTCGCTGGCTTGAGGCCCGTGGCTTCCCACGCCAGCTTGCCGTTGCACCAGAAGCTCACCTTGTCGCCCTGCACGAGCACGCGCCACGCGTTCCACTCGCCCGCGGGCTTCTGCAACTCCGGCACCGTCTTCGCGCCGTCAATCTTGCCGCCGACGAACCCGCCCTCGCCGCCCTTGGCGAGATTGATCTGGTTGTCGCCGGCATCGGCCTTGCAGCGGATGTAAAAGCCGCTGTTGTATTTCTCCTTGAGCGCGCGCCACTCGAACCGCACCTCGTAATCCGCATACTCCGCGACCGTCACGAGATGCGGCTTGCCACCGCCGGTGAGGAAGATCATGCCGTCCTTCACCTTCCAATTCTCCGGCCACGGATCGCCCTCCTTCTGAGCGGAGAACCGCCAGCCAGTGAAATCCTTCCCATTGAAGAGCGGCTTAAAGCCCGCGTCCTCCGCGGCGCGGGTCGCAGTCGGAAGGAGTAAGAATGTTGCGGTGAGGAGCGCGACGAGCAAAGGGGCTGGCTGTTTCATGAGATTTGGACGCGGTTGACTGTTACCACTTCAACTCCTGCAAGCGCCGCGCGACTTCCTCCGCGTTGGCGCGGCTGTTGAAGCTGCTGATGCGGAAGTAGCCTTCGCCCTTCGAGCCGAAGCCGCTGCCGGGCGTGATGACGACATTCGCCTCGCCGAGAATTTTGTCGAACGCGGCCCAACTCGTGACGCCTTTCGGACACTTGACCCAGATGTAGGGCGCGTTGACGCCGCCGAAAACTTTCAAGCCGGCCTTCTTCGCGCCAGCGCGCAGGATGGCGGCGTTGCCCATGTAGTGCTCGATGAGCGCGCGGACCTGCGCCTTGCCCTCGTCGGTGTAAAGCGCCTCGGCGGCGCGTTGGACGATGTAGCTCACGCCGTTGAACTTCGTCGCCGAGCGCCGGTTCCAGAGCGGGTGCAGCGGTTTCATTTCGCCAGTCTTGGTCGCGGCGAGCAGCGTCTTGGGGACGACGGTGTAGGCGCAACGCACGCCGGTGAAACCGCCGTTCTTCGAGAAGCTGCGGAACTCGATGGCACACTCGCGCGCGCCGGGAATCTCGTAAATGGAATGCGGAATCGCCGGGTCGCTGATGTAAGCCTCGTAGGCTGCGTCGAAGAGGATGATCGCCTTGTTCTCCGTCGCATATTTTACCCACGCTTCAAGCTGCGCGCGTGAGGCGACCGCGCCGGTGGGGTTGTTCGGCGAGCAGAGGTAGATGAGGTCCACGTGCTTTTTCGGCGGTTCGGGCACGAAGCCGTTGCTGGGGCGGCACGGAAGATAGACGAGTTTCGCGTAAGCGCCCGCCTCGTTGGCCTCGCCCGTGTGGCCGGCCATGACGTTCGTGTCCACATACACCGGATAAACCGGGTCGCTGATGGCGATTTTGTTCTTCGCGCCGAGCACGTCGAGGATGCTGCCGGTGTCGCACTTGGACCCGTCGCTGACGAAAATCTCATCATCCGCCACGTCGCAGCCGCGGTCGCGGAAATCGTTTTTCGCAATCGCGGCGCGGAGGAACTCGTAACCCTGTTCGGGGCCGTAGCCGCGGAAGGTCGCGCGGTTCGCCATTTCGTCCACGGCCTGGTGCAGCGCGGCGATGACGGCGGGCGGCAACGGCTCCGTCACGTCGCCGATGCCGCAGCGAATGAGGCGCTTCGCCGCTTCGGGATTCGCTTCGCAGAAAACTTTCACGCGCCGGCCGATTTCGGGGAAGAGATAGCCGGCTTTGAGTTTGAGGTAGTTGTCGTTGAGTTGGGCCATGTGCGGAAGTGTTCAGTAATCAGTGTTCAGAAATCCGCCGGCCATGCCGGACGAAATCCAAGGTGCGGACGGTAGCGGAAGCGTGGCGGCGTGGCAAGCGGCGCGCTACAAATGCCCGTTGTGCGGGTGGCGGTGGGGTGTTATGGAAGTGGTGTGAAGAAGAAGTTCCTGAAATGGACGCTGTGCATCTCGGCGGGGCTAGCGGCGCTGATCGTGCTGCTGGTGGTCATCGTGGCGCTGGCGTTCGATCCGTGGCTGCGTTCCGTCGCGGTGAAACGCATCCACGAGCAGACGGGCCAGGATGTGAAAATCGGACGTCTCTCTGTCAGTTTCCTCAGCCGCAAATTCCTGGTCGAAAATTTTGTGCTCTACAACACGGCGGAGTTTGGCGGCGGACCGATGATAAATCTGCCTGAACTGCGCCTCGAACTCGATCCGGTTGCGATGCGCGCGCACAAACTTCATTTCAAACTCATCCGCCTCCACCTCGCCGAGGTGAGCGTCGTGCAGGACAAGGCCGGCCGCAGCAATTTCGAGGGGCTCCACGACGTGTTCCAGCCGAAGCCGCACGAGCAAAAGATGCAGTTCGATGGCATTGACACGCTGAACCTCACGCTAGGCGTGCTGCGCCACACGGATTTGCGCGTGTCCGCCCAGCCGCGCACTTACCAGCTTGGGCTGAAGAACGAAATCGTCTCTGACATCAAGAACGAGGAGGACGCGCGGGCCAAGCTGCTGCCGATTTTGATGAAGATCAGCGGGAACGTGTTTCGCGACATGCTCGCCGCGCCCGAGAAGCCAAAGGTGGCCGGCGAGTGATGAAGTCGCGCGCCGGCCGGGCTTCGATTTTCAAATCTTCACCTTGAACTGCTCGCCTTTCTTGAGCGTCAGCGCGAAGGCGGCCATGAGTTCGGGGATTTGTTCGAGGTCGCGCAAGTTCACCAGCTCGACCGGCGAGTGCATGTAGCGGTTCGGCAGGCTGATGAGGCCGCAGGGAATGCCGCCGCGCGTCCAGAAAATCACGTCCGTGTCCGTGCCGCTGGAGGCGGACTGCGCCTCGTGCTGCACGCGAATGCCGCGACGCTCCGCGACTTCCTCAAGGCGAGCGACGACTTCGATGTGATTCCCGCCGCCATGAGTGAGCGCGGGGCCCTTGCCGAGCTTGATGTCGCCGTGCATTGGCTGGCTCACGGTCGGGTAATCCGTCGCGTGCGTCACGTCCACGACGAGCGCGGCGTCGGGATGCAGCGAGTAGGCGATCTGCCGCGCGCCGAGCAGTCCGACCTCCTCCATGATGTTCGACACGGCGCAGACCTCGGCCTTGAGTTTCTTGCGCTTGTCATGCAGCAGCCGCAGCGTCTCGGCCACGGCGAAGGTGCCGATGCGGTTGTCGAAGGCGCGCGCCACGGCCACGTCGCCGCGGAGGACTTCAAATTTTTCATCCAGCGTGATGGGGTCGCCGACGCGCACAAGCTTCTGCGCTTCCGCGCGGCTCGCCACACCGATGTCAATGAACAGCTCGTGGATTTCGGGAACCTTCCGCTCCTTGTCCAGTTTCGAGAGATGTGGTGGGACGTTGCCGATGACACCATCCACCGGGCCGCGACGCGAGTGGATGGTCACGCGCTGCGCTTTCGCAACGATGGGGTCCACGCCGCCGAGTTTGCGCACGTAGATGAAGCCGTCCTTGTCAATGAAGTTGACCGTGAGCGCGATCTCGTCCGCGTGCGCGGCGAGCATGAGGCGCGGCGAGCCGCCCTTGTTCAGGACGGCGACGGTGTTGCCGTAGGCGTCGGAGAAGGTCTCGTCGGCGAACTGCTTCGCATAATCGAGCCACACGCGCTGGCCGCGCGCCTCGTGGCCGGGCGGGCTGGGCGTGTTGACGAGGCGTTCGAGGAAGGCGAGTGATTCGGCGCGCATGGCGCGAGTATGCGCGGACGGAGCGGGCTCGGAAAAGTTGAAAGTTTTACGTCTTGTCCTCGCGGCAGAGTTGTGCATACTCTCCGTGTCGCTGGTGGTGATTTCAGCGATGAACGGGCGGCGAGAAAATCGCATTGAGCAACGTCCAAAGTAGCAAGGAAAACAAATGGGCACACGTGGGGGAAAGCGGATACTGCTGGCAGAGGACAATCCAAATGACTTGGAGCTCTCGCTCGCCGCGCTTGCCGAGCACAATCTCGCCGAGGAGGTTGCTGTCACGCGCGATGGCGACGAGGCGCTTGATTATCTGTATCACCGCGGCGCGTATTTGGGCGCTGCCGGTGGCGCGCCTGCCGTTGTGCTGCTCGATCTCAAGATGCCGCGCGTGAGCGGGCTGGAGGTTCTCCGCCAGGTGCGCTCGGACCCGCAGTTGCGCGCGCTGCCGGTGGTGATGCTCACGTCATCGCGCGAGGAGCGTGACCTGCTCGAATCCTACCGGCTTGGCGCGAATGCCTACGTGGTCAAATCGGTGGATTTCCGACATTACGTTTCGTGGGTCAAGAGCCTCGGCTTCTTCTGGGCCGTCATCAACGAGCCGCCGCCCGCCGCGCTGATGAAGATTGCGCCGCGGGCGTGACGCACGCCTTGTTCACACGTCGCAAATCTGCACGCCCTGCTTGAGCGAGGCCAGCACGTCGGGACGCTTCGGAATGAATTCCTGCGCGACGAATCCGGTGTAGCCCATCTCGACGATGGCCTTCATGATCGCCGGATAATTCAACTCCTGCGTGTCGTCAATCTCGTTGCGGCCGGGCACGCCGCCGGTGTGGTAGTGCGCGATGAAGTCCTTGCTCTTGCGGATCGTGGCGATCACGTCGCCTTCCATGATTTGCATGTGATAGATGTCGTAGAGCAGCTTGAAGCGCTCGCTGCCGACGGCCTTGCACAGCGCGACGCCCCACGCGGTGTGGTCGCACTGGTAATCCCTGTGGTTCACCTTGCTGTTGAGCAGTTCCATCACGATGTTGATCTTCGCCTTTTCAGCCGCGGCCATGATGCGCTTCAAACCCAGCGCGCAGTTCTCGATTCCCTTCTCGTCGGGCAAACCCTCGCGGTTGCCGGAGAAACAGATCAGGTTCGTGAAGCCCGCCTCGGCCACTTCCTTGATGCGCTGCTCGTAGGCGGCCACGAGCCGGTCGTGATGCTCGACGCGGTTCCACGCCTTCGTGATGCCGCCGAGGCCGTCCACGACCGGATTGCTCACCATCGCGCAAATGATGTCATGCTTCTTGAGCGTCGGAAAATCGGACGGGTTGAGCAACTCGACCGACTTGAGGCCGAACTCTTTGCCGGCAGAACACAAATCGTCGAGGGCGATTTTGGGATAACACCACTTGCACACGGAATGGTTGACGCGGCCTTTTGTTGCGCCTTCGGCCGCGCCGAGCCGCGAGGCGAGCGAATCAACTGTGGCAGCGACGGCGGTCGTGGTGGCGATGGTGCGAAGGGCGGAACGGCGGGAGAAAGTTTTTTTCATTGGCGGCGAGGAGTTGGCGACGAGTCGCAGTTCATTGAACGAGTAAACGCTTGAAATAGAGCCTGAGCGGGGCACCGCGTCAAAGGGTTTTAACGGCCTGAGGCGGCGCTCATTTCTCGAACAGGTCTTTCGCCGCCCTCAGCCGTTCCTGCATGAGAGCCACGATGGGCATGGCGCGCGAAATCGCGGTCTGCTCGGTCTGGCCCGTGAAGTCCGTCAGCATTACGCGCACGGCGGCGATCACTTCGCCGTTGCGGTCCTTGAGTGGCAGCGTGACTTGCACGAATTTCCGCGCGCGCCCGAAGAGCATCACGTCCTTTTCGATCACGTCGCGTTCGAGCTGCTCCGCCAGTTTGCCGAGGTCGGTTGCCTCGTTGCTGGCGATGAGCCGGATGTCCTGCGGCTTGTCCTTCGTGCCCGCGAAGACCTTCAACCCGACGAGGCGCGGATGATTCTTCATCACGTCCTGCACGACGGTTTGCGCCAGCGGAATGCGCGGCGTGAAAACGATGCGCGCGTCGGTGAAGTAACTCACCGCGTCGGACTTCGTCCAGAAGCCCACCTTGCCTGCGGCAAAGTTGCTGTCCTGGATGTCGGGGAAGAGTTGCTGGCCGTCGAGGCGGCAGCGGATGTTGTTGCCAAAGCACTCGACCGACAGCTCGTGCCACACGCCCGCAGAGACGACGATGTTGGTGCCGGCGGGCACATCATAGTCGCCCTTCACGAAGCGCAGAAATCGCACGGTGTTGCCCAGCCCGCTGGCGCGGAGGCAGTAATAATTCTTTTCGTCCTTCGCGCGGAACACAAGCCCGGCCATGCGCTCCTTGTTACCCTCGACGAGCTTGAACCGCGCGGTGAAGGTGAAGTCGCCGAAGTCGTTCGTGTCATCGAGCAGCACGCAGAAGCGCTCGCTCGACGGCGGCGCCTCGCCGGTCATGTCGCGTGAAACCTGCGCGAGCACGGGCTGCTTGTCCGTGATGTTCGGGCCGGGTGAGAAGCGCTTTTGAGCGGGAGGCACGATGTCCATCAGCACGCGCCAATCGCCGGGCCGGCCCGCGCTCGTCACCGCGCTCCGGAAGCCCGCGGGCAAACCGGTCGCGTTCGTTTTCGCAAAATCAAACTCCAACTCCGCCGTCCATGCGGAAACCGCGGACAGCAAGAGAGCCGTAACAATGAAGCAAACTCGGAACATGTGGCCAGAGCGTAGCAAATCTGACGTGTTGGACAAGCGCGTTGCGCGATTGTTGAACGGTTTTGTTTCCGGCGTCACACCGCGATCGGTGCCTTGATGGGCGGATGCGGGTCGTAGCCTTCGAGCGTGAAGTCCTCGAACTGGAAGTCGTGGATGTTCTTCACCGCGGGATTGATCTTCATCGCCGGCAGCGGACGCGGCTCGCGCGAGAGCTGGAGCTTCGCCTGTTCGAGATGGTTCGCGTAGAGGTGCAGGTCGCCGAACGTGTGCACGAAGTCGCCCGGCCTCAGCCCAGTGACCTGCGCGACCATCAGCGTGAGCAGCGCGTAGCTGGCGATGTTGAACGGCACACCGAGAAAGAGGTCCGCGCTGCGCTGGTAAAGCTGGCAGCTCAACTCGCCGTCCGCCACGTAAAACTGGAAGAGCGCGTGGCACGGCGGCAGCGCCATCTGCTCGATCTCGCCCGGGTTCCACGCGCTGACGATGTGGCGGCGCGAGTCGGGATTTTTTTTGATCTGCGCTGTGACCTGGTCAATCTGGTTGATGCTGCGCCCGTCGGACGTGCGCCAGTCGCACCATTGCGCGCCATAAACGCGGCCAAGATTGCCGTCGGCGTCGGCCCATTCGTTCCAGATGGTCACGCCGCGTTCCTGCAGCCACTTCACGTTTGTCTCGCCGCGCAGAAACCACAGCAGCTCGTAGATGATGGACTTGAGATGGAGCTTCTTCGTCGTGAGCACGGGAAAGCCCGCGCGCAAATCGAATCGCGCCTGCGCGCCGAACACGGAATACGTGCCCGTGCCGGTGCGGTCGGCTTTGAACCTGCCCTTGTCGAGCACGAGTCGGAGAAGCTGGTGATATTGGTGCATCAAAAATCGCCCTCGCCCTCATCCTCGAATGCCTCGCAAAAAATCGAGT
The DNA here is from genome assembly GCA_964589935.1 of uncultured Verrucomicrobiota bacterium. Taxonomy (GTDB): domain Bacteria; phylum Verrucomicrobiota; class Verrucomicrobiia; order Limisphaerales; family VHCN01; genus VHCN01. Next base: position 26,027 of record CAZPVD010000018.1, read on the forward strand.
GCGAAAACAAGCGAGAAGGGTTCGAGCGCGAACGCACCGGGTTTAAGCCAAGTGCGCGCCGCCGCCAAGAGTTATTCGACGTCGCGCGATTTCAGATCACGCGTGGAGCAGTTCCCGCGTCTGGTTCAAAATCCGCGGCACGGCGACCCACGGGTCTTCCTTTGTCTCGTGTTCAAGCGCGAGGTAGCCTTGGTAGTTTGCGTCGCGCAGTATCTTGATGAGACGCGCAAAGTCTGCCGGCTCAGCGTCTTTCTGGCCGCGCTTTTTGATCTCCGATTTCCAGTGGCAGTTGATGGCGTAGGGCGCGCACTTGGCGATGTCGCCGTAGGGATCGTCGGTCTGGAAGTTGCCCACATCGAGGTTGAGCGCGAACCAGCGGCTGGGGACCGCGTGCAAAATCTCCAGCGTCTCCGCCGCGTCGAGGCCGCCGTGGTTTTCCATGCCGAGCATCACGCCGCGGCTGCCCGCGTAATCGGCGCATTCCTCGAGCGCCTCGATGCAGAGCTTCTTGATGCCCTCCTGCTTGAATTTGCTCGTCGTGCCGGCGAACACGCGCAGATACGGCGCGCCGAGGATGACCGCGTGGTCAACCCACTTCTTCGTCAGCGTGATCTGCTCGTCGCGCTTCGGGCCGGCGGGCACGGTGAAGTCGTTGCCGACGGACGTGCCGCTGACGGTCACGCTGCGCAGGAAGGCGTGGCGCCTCACCTGCCGCAGATAGTCCGCGCTGACGTCCTTCGGGAAATAATAGCTCGTCAGCTCCGCGGCGCAGCCGTGGTCGGCGCAGTAGTCAATGAACTTGAACATGTCGAGCGCTTTGTCCGCGGGCGGCGGGTTGGCGGCCTTGCGCGAGCCGTCGGTGAAATAATCGCGGAACGAATACGCCGCGAGGCTCGGACGCAGATGGGGCTTGCCGGCGCGCATGATCGGTTCGATGGCGCGCGCGGCAGGCGCGAGTGCGGCGTAGATGGAAGCGGCGACGGATGTGCGGGCAAAATGACGGCGAGTGAGGGTTTTCATAGGACGTGGTGCGAACCTACGCACAACGCGCATCAGTATGAAGCTAAAATCGGCGCGACGCGACACTTGCCAGCCCGCCTTCTCTTGCTGAAAATGGCACAAATGAACCCTTCCATTTACCGGGTGCTTTCTTTTGGATTCGCCGCCATTTCATTGTCCGCCTTCGCGCAGGGCGGTGTAACCGCACGCCACGGCGTGTATCACGGCTGGCGGACGGCGCAGTTCCTTGGCAATGGCAAGGCCGAGGTCGTCATCGTGCCGGAAGTCGGTCGCGTGATGCAGTTCCGCTTTGCAGGCGAAGACGACGGGCCTTTATGGGAGAACCACGCGCTTGACGGCAAATCGCCCAACGCGAAAACGAATGTTTGGGGCAACTTTGGCGGTGACAAGACGTGGCCTGCACCGCAGGCCGACTGGCCTAAACTCACGCCGCGCGCGTGGCCGCCGCCTGCGGCCTTCGATTCCATGCCCGCCGCATCGCTCGACCTGCTCAACACGCCCGCGGGCGCAGTTGCCGTGATGCGCACACCCGTGGACCCGCACTACGGCATCCGCGCCGTGCGCCGCGTCGCGCTCGATCCGCAGCGTCCCGTGCTCACCATCACGACAACTTACGAAAAAGTGCAAGGCGACCCGGTGAAGGTGGCCGTGTGGGTCATCACTCAACTTAAAGACCCACTCGGTATTTACATACCCGTGCCGAAGAACTCGATTCATCCCGCAGGCTATGCGCTCGTGATGAAGGATTTGCCACCAAGCCTGAAGGTCGAGCACGGGCTTGTGTCACTTCAGCGCGACCCGTTGAAGGCTTTCAAAATCGGCAACGACGCCGAATCGCTGCTTTGGGTTGGCGAACGGCAGATAGTGCGCATTGACACACCGCGCGTGCGTCTTGCCGAATACACGCACCAAGGCAACAGTGCCGAGGTCTATACCAACCCTGACGCGCTGCCGTATGTTGAACTGGAAACACTCGGCCCCGTTACCACGTTGAAAGCCGGCGACACACTAACTCAGTCCAATACTTACACGCTTCTTCGCCGGACAGGGAAAACACCGGAGGAAGAAGCGCGGAAGATCCTTGCGCCTTGAAACATACGGGCGCGGCGCGCTTTACCTAGCCGCCGGTGCCATTGCGGGAGGCTGGCCGAACGTGGCTTGACGCCACTTGTTCAGCCTCTGACGAATCCGCTCGAAAGTCAGATAGACAACTGGTGTGGTAAACAGTGTCAAAGCCTGCGAAAGTATCAGTCCGCCCACGACTGCCACCCCAAGCGGACGCCGCAGCTCCGAACCCGCCCCAAGCCCGATGGCAAGTGGCACCGCACCGAACAGGGCCGCCATCGTCGTCATCATGATCGGACGGAAACGGATGACACAAGCCTTGTAAATCGCCTCATTTGGATTTAGTCCCTCATTCCGCTCCACGTCGAGCGCAAAGTCCACCATCATGATCGCGTTCTTCTTCACGATGCCCATCAAAAGGATGATTCCAATGAATGAAACCAGTGACAAGTCGTAGCGGCACAACATGAGTGCCAGAAGCGCGCCAACGCCAGCGGAAGGAAGCGTCGAAAGGATGGTTATAGGATGAATCAGGCTCTCATACAACATGCCGAGCACAACATAGACCGCCACTAATGCGGCCGCCAACAGCATGGGCGTGCTGGATAAGGACGAGCGAAACATCTGAGCTGTTCCCTGAAAACTGCCGTGGACGCGCGCCGGCATCTTTAATTCCTCCGCGGCACGTTCAATCAATTCGACCGATTCGCCGAGCGCGACGCCTGTGGCCAGATTGAAGGAAATGGTCACCGCGGGAAACTGCCCCTGATGGTTCACGGACAGATTGGCGTTGCCTTGCCGGAACTTGGCGACTGCTGAGAGCGGCACCTGAACGCCATTGGTTGATTTGACATATATCTTACTTAAAGAGGACGGATCGTATTGGAACGACGGGTCCACCTCCAACACGACATGATGTTGGTTATACCTTTTGTAAATCGTGGACACCTGGCGCTGGCCAAAGGCATCATAAAGCGTGTTATCAATGGAAGCGGGAGTTACTCCGAGCCGTGATGCTGCATCCCGGTCAATCGCAACGCTCGCCTGAAGCCCTCTCGTCTGCTGGTCGCTGCTCACGTCCCGGAGCTGGGGAAGCTTGCGCATTTTGTCCACCATGACCGCGGACCAGTGGTTGAGATCCTCAAGATCGCCCGATTGCAAAGAATACTGATACTGCGCCTTGCCGAACCGGCCCCCGATGCGAATATCCTGGGACGCTTGCAAGAATAGATTGACACCACCAACATCCGCCAGCTTACGACGCAGGCGGTTGATAACTTGCTCTGCGCTCACTTTGCGCTCTTCAATCGGCTTGAGCGTGATGAAGAGGCGCCCGTTGTTCACCGTGGAGCCGCCTGAGGTCGAACCGATGAAGGATCCCACGGTTGCCACGGCTGGGTCGTCGAGCACAATCTTGGTCACACGCGTCTGAAGGTCCGCCATGGCCGAGAATGAGATGTCCTGCGCCGCTTCCGTGGTTCCCATCAACACGCCCGTGTCCTGTTGTGGGAAAAGCCCCTTCGGCACGGCGCGATACAGCCAAACAGTCGCGGCCATTGTGACGAGCGTGACCGTCAGCATGAACGCCTGATGCCGGAGCACCCATCGAAGGCCAGTTTCATAACCCGATAGTAGCAGGTTGAATGACCTTTCGCACGCGCGGTAAAACAAACCACGGGATGCATAGGACGACTCCGGACGCAGGAATCTTGAGCATAACATTGGGGTCAACGTCAGGGATAATATACCCGACACTATGATAGCAGCACTTAGCGTGACGGCGAATTCGTGAAACAGGCGTCCTATCAAGCCTCCCATGAAGAGCAGCGGAATGAACACCGCCACCAATGACGCGCTCATCGAGACAACAGTGAAGCCGATTTGTCTCGCACCCTTGAGGGCTGCCTGCATTGTGGTGTCACCGGCCTCGATAAAACGAAAGACATTTTCGATGACAACAATGGCGTCATCCACGACAAAGCCTACGGAAATGGTGACCGCCATTAGGGACAAGTTATCCAGACTGTAGTTGCACAGATACATGACGGCAAAGGTTCCGGCCAGAGCCAGGGGCACGGTTACACAGGCAATGAACGTCGGCCAGAACCGCCGCAGAAAAAGAAAGACAACCATCACGACGAGCGAAATGCTTAACATGAGCGAAATCTGCACCTCTTTGACCGACGCACGAATTGTCGTTGTGCGATCGCTGAGCTGCCTGATGCTGACCGACGGTGGAATCCACTTCTCCAATTGCGGGAGCACCGCGCGGATGCGGTCCACGGTTTCGATGACGTTCGCACCGGCCTGTTTGTAGACGATGACCAGCACGGCGCGCTTGGTGCCCGACCAGCCAGCCATGCGGTTGTTTTCAACACCGTCCACAACTTCCGCCAGCGAACTTAGCTTGATCGGCACACCGTGGCGGTGTGTCAGGATAAGTGACCGGTAGTCGGTTGCCTCATCGAGCTGGTCGTTCACCGTAATGGTGTAGGCGGTCTTGCTGTCTTCGAGGCTTCCCTTGGGCGCGTCAACGTTGGCCTGACTTATCAATGAACGCACGTCTTCCAAGCTGAGGCCAGTCGAGGCGAGCGCCGCCGGGTTGACTTGGATGCGCACCGCAGATTTGTCAGCGCCTCCGATGAAAGCCTGACTTACACCTTCTATCTGACTTAGCCGCTGTGCAATGATCGTATCAGCGTATTCATAGACTTGAGACGGAGGCAAAATGTCAGAAGTCATGGAGATGACCATGATCGGCGAATCGGCTGGATTGATTTTGCGATAAGTGGGCGGATTGGGCAGATTGATAGGCAAGTCAGCGGATGCGGCGTTGATGGCCGCCTGCACGTCGCGTGCGGCACCTTCCACCTTGCGATTAAGATCAAATTGAATCGTGACAGATGTCCCACCGGGCGTGCTGATTGAAGTTATTTCAGTGACGCCAGCGATCTGGGCCAGACGTCGTTCCAGTGGTGCGGCGAGCGATGATGCGACTGTGGCCGGGTCCGCGCCGGGCAGGTTTGCGGACACCTGGATCATCGGGAAATCCACACGCGGAACGGGCGCGACCGGCATGAGGCGATACGCCACCATGCCGATCAGAAACAGCCCGATTGCCAGCAGCGATGTGCCGGCCGGTCGCCGGATGAATGGCGCGGAAATGTTCATTGTGCCGACGGGCTTGGCCGGTCTTCAAGTGATGGCGCAAGCCGCGTGTCCGCGTCGGGTAGGTGCGCCGCCGTCCGCCAGCGCCGCGCCCATTTGCCGAGACGGTCGAGATAGAGATAGATGACCGGCGTGGTGTAGAGCGTGAGGAATTGCGAGACCAGCAAACCACCGACAATCGAGATGCCCAGCGGCTTGCGCAACTCCGAACCGGTGCCTTCCTGAAGCGCGAGCGGCAGCGCGCCGAGCAGCGCCGCCATCGTTGTCATCATGATGGGCCGGAAACGCAGCAGGCACGCCTGATAGATGGATTTCTCCGGCGGCAGGCCGTCCTCACGCTCCGCATCGAGCGCGAAGTCAATCATCATGATCGCGTTTTTCTTCACGATGCCGATGAGCAGGATGATGCCGATGAGCGCGATGAGGGACAAATCGTAGCCGCACACGAGCAATGCCAGCAAAGCACCGACGCCGGCGGAGGGCAGGCTAGACAAGATGGTAATAGGGTGGATGTAGCTTTCGTATAAGACACCAAGGACTATGTATATGACGACTATTGCCGCGAGGATAAGAAACGGCTCGCTCTGTAATGAAGATCGGAATTCCGCCGCGCTTCCTGAGTAAGTAGTGACAATGGTTTCGGGTATCTGAATATCCTTCTCCGCCCGCTGGATGGCGTTGACCGCCGCGCCGAGCGAGTAACCCGGAGTCAGGTTGAATGAAAGCGTCACAGCCGGGAACTGGCCTTGATGCACGATGGCCAGCGGGGCCGTCACCGTTTGCATCCGGGCGAAGGCGCTCAACGGCACCATCTGGCCCGTCGTGGATTTGACATAGACTTTGTTGAGTGACTCCGGAGTGAGTTGCGACAGCGGCTCCGCTTCGAGCACAACGCGGTATTGGTTCAACTGCGTAAAAATGGTTGAGACCTGACGCTGGCCGAACGCATCATAGAGCGTGTCGTCAATCGCCTGCGGGAGGATGTTCAGACGCGAAGCTTTGTCGCGGTCCACGTCTATCTTGACTTGAAGGCCGCCGCTTTGCTGGTCAGTGGCTACGTCGGAGAGTTCAGGAAGCGTGCGGAGTTTGGCGAGAAGCTTCGGTGCCCAGCCGCCTAATTCATGCTCGTCGGCATCCTGCAAAGTGTATTGATACTGCGTGCGGCTGACGCGGCTGTCTATCTGCACGTCCTGCGCGGCTTGCATGAACAGAGAGATGCCCTCGACTTCCTTTGTGGCTTCGCGCAGACGGCCGATGATGTCGTCCACGGTTGACTTCCGTTTGTCACGCGGCTTCAAACTGATATAAAGTCGGCCGGTGTTGACGGTGGCGTTGACCGTCCCGCCGCCGACAAAGGATGCCACGTTCGCCACATCGGAGTCCTTCATGACGATGTCGGCGATGGAGCGCTGACGCTCGACCATGGCCTTGAAGGAGATGGTTTGCGCGGTGTCCGTGACGCCGATGATCAAGCCGGTGTCTTGTTGCGGCAGCAGACCTTTCGGGACGAGGACGTAGAGCCAGATGGTCGCCACGAGCGTCACAAACGCCACGGTCAGCGTGAAGAACTGGTTCCGCAACACCCAACGCAGGCCGATGTCATACGCGTGCAGCAGCGCTTGGAACGTGCGTTCCGTCGCGTGGAAAAGGCGGCCGTGCCGTTCCTCGCGTTCAGACCGCAACAGGCGCGCACACATCATCGGCGTGAGCGTGAGCGAGACGATGGCGGACACGACCACGGCGACGCTCAGCGTGATGGCGAACTCGCGGAACAGCCGGCCCACGATGCCCGTCATGAAAATCAGCGGGATGAACACGGCGATGAGCGACAGGCTCAACGAGACAACGGTGAAGCCAATTTGCTTCGCACCCTTCAGCGCGGCTTCCATCGGCGGGTCGCCCATCTCGATGAAGCGCACGATGTTCTCGATCATCACGATGGCGTCGTCCACGACGAACCCGGTCGAGATCGTCAGCGCCATGAGCGAGAGGTTGTCGAGGCTGAAGCCGACGAGCTTCATGACGCCGAACGTGCCAAGCACGGCCAGCGGCAGCGCGACGCTGGGAATGACCGTTGCCCAGAATTTCCGCAGGAAAACGAAGATCACCATCACGACGAGCACGACGGTTAGCAACAGCGTGAATTGAACGTCCGCGATGGACGCGCGGATCGTCTCGGTGCGGTCGGCAAGGATGGACACCTTCACCGACGGCGGAATCGCCGAGCGCAACATGGGCAGGAGCGCCTTCACGCGGTCGGCAGTCTCGATGATGTTCGCTCCGGGCTGGCGCTGGATGTCGAGGATGACGGCGGGCTTTTTGCCGACCCAGCCGGCAAGGCGGACGTTCTCGACGTTGTCCACGACTTCGCCGACGTCGCCGAGGCGGATGGGTGAGCCGTTTTTGTAGGCGATGATGACGTTACGATATTCCGCGGCGGAAAAAATCTGGTCGTTGGCCGTGATGGCGAAGGACTGGTGCGGCCCGTCGAAGCTGCCCTTGGGCGCGTTGATGTTGTTGACGATGAGCGAGACGCGGATGTCCTCGAAGCTGAGGCCGAGGCCGGCGAGCGCGGTGGGGTTGACGCGGACGCGCACGGCGGGCTTCTGGTTGCCCTCGATGGTGACGAGGCCGACGCCGCTGACTTCGCTGAGTTTTTGCGCGAGCACGGTGTCGGCGAGGTCGTTGACCTTTTCGAGCGGGAGCGTGTCGGAGGTGATTTGCAACGTGAGGATGGGCGTGTCCGCCGGATTCACTTTGCTGTAGGTCGGCGGGTTGGGCATGGCCTTGGGCAGCACACCGCCGGCGGCATTCATCGCGGCTTGGACATCCTGCGCCGCAGCGTCAATGTCGCGGTCGAGCACGAACTGCAACGTGATGTTCGCGGTGCCGAACGAACTCACCGAGGTCATCATCGTCAGCCCGCTGATCTGGCCGAACTGGCGTTCGAGCGGCGTCGTCACGGACGAAGCCATCACTTCGGGACTTGCGCCGGGATACTGCGCGGTGACTTGAATCGTGGGGAAATCCACCGGCGGCAGCGCGGAGATGGGCAGGAGCGAGTAGCCGAGAATTCCCATCAACACGACGCCCGCCATGAGGAGAGACGTGGCGACGGGCCGGCGAATGAAAGGCTCGGAGATGTTCACCGGGGCGCGCGGTCAGGGATTGGACTCGTCGTCGTCTGCTTTTGCGGATTTGCCCGGTTTGACGCGCGAGTTGGGCTGGAGTTTGTATTGGCCGTCCACCACGACGCGCTCGCCGGGGCGGAGGCCTTCGTTGATGAGCGCGACGCCCTGTTCGATCTGGGCGACTTTCACGGGCCGGATTTGCACGCCCATGTCGTCCTTGATGACAAACGCGAACGTGCCGTCCGGCCCGCGCTGGACGACGGAGGCGGGAACCACGATGCCGTCCTTGCGCGTGGTGAGGTGGAGCCGCGCGTTGACGAACTGGCCCGGCCAGAGGCGCAGGTCGCTGTTCGGGAACGTGGCCTTCAACTTGATGGTGCCAGTGGTGGTGTCAATCTGGTTGTCAATGACCGCGAGCCTGCCCTGGCCGAGCACGGTGGTGTTGTCGCGGTCGAGCGCGAGCACGGCAAGCTCGCCGGAGGCGCGTTGCTTGCTGATCTCGGCCAGCGTCTGTTCTGGCAATGTGAACACAACCGAGATCGGGCGCAGTTGGGCGACGACGACGATGCCGTTGGCGTCGTTGGCGTGAATGATGTTGCCTTGATCTACAAGCCGGACGCCTGTGCGGCCTTCGATGGGCGAGGTGATGGTTGTGTAGGCGAGCTGCACCTTGGCGCTGTCAATCGCGGCTTGGTCGGCCTTGACCGTGGCCTCGAACTGATCCACGAGAGCCTTCGCCGAGTCATACACGGACGGCGCGACGATTTTCTGCGCGAGCAACTCGGCGTTTCGCTTCAAGTCCACGCGCGCATTGGCGAGTTGCGCTTCGTCCTGCGCTTTCCTTGCCTCGGCTTGCTCGACCTGCGTCTTGAAGGGGGCCGGATCAATCTCCGCGAGCAACTCGCCCACGCGGACATCCTGGCCCTCGGTGAAGGCGACCTTCTGCAACTGCCCGTCCACGCGCGCGCGGATCGTGACGGTGTTGAACGCCTGCACGGTGCCGAGGCCGTCGAGATAGATGGGCACATCTTTTTTGCCGACCACACCCGCGACGACCGCAACGGGAAGCTGCGCGGGGCGTCCGGCTGCGTTGCCCGTCGCACCCGGCGCGGCCTTGCCTTCGGGCGCGTTGGGCTGGGGACGTTTCTTCCACCACATCACGGCGCCGCCGATGAGCGCGGCAAGCAGAAGGAACGCGATGGCTGAACCGAGCAGGGAACCTTTGCCGCCCTCGACGGCCGCGGGCTTGGCTGACGGGACTGCACCCGGCGCTTCGGCTTTGCGCTCAACTTCCTGAACTTCTTCGCGCTTCATCATGCGTGTGGACATAGAAACACCGTTGACTCAAATGCGATTCGCCCGGCCGTTCGAGACGGAGATCGGACTTGCCGACGCCGGATGCGATTCAAACGGCGCGCAAAAATCCGCCGGCGCGTTGTGGCGCAGTTTTGTGTCCAGATGGTGTCATGCAACCGGCTGGCAATCTACTCGAAAGTGCTTTTGTTGGCGAACGTCCCGGCTGTGGCGAAGCGCGGATAAACTTTCCAGCAGTGTCCCAACTTCGATTTCTCAATGTTGGATGACACCGGAACGGTTTCAAAACACAGTGACCGCCCCAATTTACGAAATGATCGGGTCAACGGAGGAACGGCCGGTTTTGAGATTGTCTCGGTTTGGAGGACCGAGTAACAAGTGTTGTCCTAATAACGAAGGTGCGTTCCGCGCCAGTTCGTGGGAGTCTTGTTTATGCGTCTTCAACTTGCAGGGTGGCTCGGTCGCGGTGTCGCAACCATGCCTGACCGTTTTGCAGTGTTGTCGCGAGTGCTGGTCATCTGCTTTGGCGCAGGCTTCTCAAGCTTCACGCCGGCCTTTGCCGAAGACAAGACAGTGGAGAAATCAGCTTATTTCCAGACGCTGGTCAATCCCACTTGCTCGCATTGTGTGGATGAATCCAAGCGTCGTGCGGGTGAACTGCGTGACGATGATCGTGTGCTCGCGTGGATTCGCGGCAAATACGACGGCGGCGCTGTGCCGTTTCGTTTCTTCCTCGTGCCGTATCGCGTCATCAGCGACACCTACGGCGTCTGGGTCTATGACGCCGACGCGGGCTTCGTGCGCGGCTACGAGCCGTCGTTGGACTTCTTGTTTCACGGCTGGCGCAACGGCGTCATGGTCATCCGGCACAAGGACGGCACGTTGTTTTCGGCGTTGAGTGGCGAGGCCTTTGCCGGGCCGCGCAAGGGGACGAAGCTCAAACCGCTGCCGATCATCGAAACGGACTGGGGCTACTGGTTGAAAGCGTATCCGGGCACCGTCGCGTATAACATGTTCCCGAAATACGTCGCGCACGAGTTGCCATCTGCGCCCAACTCAGAGTCCGTCTCGACGCGCCCGGCGGAAGACAAGCGGCTCGGCAATGATGAACCCGTGGTTGGCATTTCCATCGGTGAACGCGCGAAGGCGTATCCCATTTCCCTGCTTGCCACCAATCAAGTGATTCGTGACAAAGTCGGCGATCAGGAATTGGTCGTGCTCTGGTATGCGCCCACGAAGACCGCCGCCATTTACGCGACGCGCATGGACAACGGTGATGTTCCCGAACGGCTCAAGCTGGAACGCAACGCGCAGATTCCGACCGCGCCGTTCATGGATAAGGAAACCTTCTCCCATTGGACCATCGAGGGCCGCGCCGTCGAGGGGCCGCTGAAAGGAAAGACCCTCGTGTGGCTGCCCGGCGTGCAATGCAAGTGGTTCGCGTGGGCGGCGGAATATCCGCACACGTCCATCTACTCGCCCGGCGAGAAGCGCGCGGAAGCGGGCGAGGCCATCGTCGCGCGGCTCATCCAAGGCGAACGGCTGGACTGGCAGAAACTCGTCAAGACCACGGGCCATCTGGTGAACGTGGATGCGGCTGAAAAATCAGTCACTGTCTTCACGGATCACGACAAAAAGGAACACGAGCTTTCACTGACTCCTCAGACCGAGTATCACGTCGAGGGCGCATTCGGAAGCCTCTCGGATTTTTCGCCGGGCCAGAGTGCTTATGTCATTGCCACGGTGAACGAGAAGAAGGAAATGACCGGCCTTCACGCGCTCGCGGATGACTTTTCGATGCAAGCGATGTCGCGGCCGTTTGTTCTCAAGGAATACGACCAAAAAAATGGACGGCTGATGTTCGTTGATGAAAAAAGTCGCAAGCCTGCAACTGAATTGAAGGTCAGCACGAGCACGCGATTTCTCGTGGAGCCATCCGCGGCGGTTCAGCCGGGCCGTGCCTACTATTTCACCTCGACTCACGACGGCGTGGATCGGTTCGCGATGGAGTTGCTGGACGAGTCAACTTTCGCAGCCCGCACGAGCCAGCGCTTGCAAAGGCAGCGCGATGAACTTCTCAAGCATGGGCTGAAAGGCACCGTCCTGAACATGGATGCTTCAAGTCATCGGGCGGAAGTGATGATTCGGCGAAGCGACACCTGGTTCGCCCGCTCATGGAAAGTGAACGAGGCCGTCCAGTTGATGGCTACCGCTCAACCGACCGTCGCCTGCAGAGTCGCGGAAGTGCATCCGGATTACGCCCGCGTCCGAATCCGCTTGGACTTCGCTGGCCACGCCACGCCCGATGTTCGGCTCGGCGATGAAGTGGCCATTTTTGGAAAACTACCCGACAAGGTTGACTTCGAGTCGCCGCCCGATCTGGGCCGCTTCACCGGACGGCAGGAGCGGATAGATTATTTTCTGTCCACGATTTACTGCTCGTGCGGGATGCTGGGCAGCTCCTGCGCGGGCCATTGGAACACACTGGCCGCCTGCCAATTGCACGGCTGCGGCATGCCGAACCTCATCACAAAACTCATTGGCGAACGCATTGACGCCGGCAAGCCGGACGAAGCCATTCTCGCTGAACTCATCGAGCGCAACGGACGAAACATTCTCAGGCTTCATCAGAACTAAGATTCCGAAAATGAATCTGAAACCCGCACCATAATTCTGCCGCTTTCATCTGATGCACAAAACGCGCAGCGACCGTTCATGTGGAGATGCGTATTTTGCCGCTGATGGAAAGCGGCCCAAGCCATGAAACTATTTTTGCTCATCGCAGGATTTCAAATCGTGCCCTGCGTGCTGTCAATGGCAGCGGATGCAAACCTCGCCGCGTCGCCGACGGCGGGTGGCAGCGGTTTTATTGATGTCACCCAAGTGTCCGGTGTTGGCGAGGCGCTCGCACGGCATTACGAACGGCATCCCAAGTGGTGGTTGAGCGGGTTGAACCTTGTGGACCTCGACGGCGACGGCAAGCTCGACCTGTTCCTCGCGGCGCACGGCGCGGGCACGGCGCTCGCGCTGCTCAACGACGGTCGCGGCCATTTCCGCGAGGCGGCCGGCTGGTGGCCGACGACGGAGATTCACGTCGCCTACGACATCAACGAGGACGGCAAACTCGACCTGCAGATGACGTGGCAGGACGGTGGCGGCAAGTGGTGGTTGAACGAATCCACGCCGGGCGAGTTGAAGTTCCGCGAGACGAGCGTCACCGCCGGGCAAGGCCGCGCGAACGCGCTCGTGGACTTGAACCGCGACGGCAAGGTGGACTGGCTGCATGAAAGGCCGGGCGTGGTGTTCGAGTTCGGCGATGGCAAGGGAAACTTTGCGCTCGGCGGAAATTTGCAAGTCGCAGCGACGCGCAACGAGATCAACATTCACCCGGTGGACTTGCGTGGCAGCGGCTTCATGGACCTCGTGCTGCACTGGGGCCGCTACGACAACGAGCGCGGCAAGTCCCGCATTTATTTCAACGACGGCAAGATGAACTTCACCGACGTAACGGAACAGTCGGGCTTGAAGGAGGACGGCCTTGCCATCAAGGGCATCGGCGACGTGAACCAGGACGGGCACCTTGACCTCATCGTGCTCGAAAATGGCCGTCCCGAAATTTACCTCAATGACGGCAAGGGGAAGTTCACGAAGAAGCCCGGCGCGTTCACCGGCATGGAGGCGGCGAGCAAACCGCGCTACGTCTCGTGGGGCCTCGCAGTCGTGACGGACTTCGACAACGACGGCGTGCCGGACATCCTCTGGAACGGTCGCAACTTCTTGTGGGTGCTGCGCGGCACGGGCGGCGGCGGCTTTGCCTACATGAACAAAGCGTGGGGCATCGAGGACAAGTCCGCGGCGACCGTGGATGACGGCCTGTGCTTCGGGGACATTGATGGCGACGGCCGGCTCGACATCATCGGCTACACGGGGTCGCTTGATTCGCAGCGGCAGGTGAAAGTTTATCACAACAACCTGCCCGCACAAAACTGGCTGCGCGTCCGGCCCGTCGGCGCGGCGGGCAACCGCGGCGCGGCCGGCGCGAAGATTCGCGTGACCGAGCCGGGCGACGCGGCGAAGCTCCTGTGGTTCGAGCAGGTGATGATTCTCGACAGCCAGAGCGCGCACAGCTACTACGCCCTCGCGCCGACCGAGCGACACTTCGGCCTCGGCGCACGCGCGACCGTTGATGTGAGCGTGGAGTTCTACCCGTCGGGAAGACGTGTTGAGCGCAAGTCTGTCCCAGCGAACTCCACCATCACCATTGCCGAGGAGAAATAAACGCGATGCCGTCATCCTGCCGGGCACCGCGAAAGAGAAGAGTTCGTCCTTCTGAATCGCGCTGTAACACGAACGCTCTGCCGCGCTAAACTCACGCGCGTATGAATTTCCGGTGTTCGCTCGCGATGCTTTTCCTGCTTGTGACTTCCGCTGTTGCGGCCTGCGCTGCAGCGCCCGATGTCATTCGCTCCGTAGAATCCGGTGCGTGGTCGGACGCGAAAACATGGGAAAGTGGCAAGGTTCCGCCCGCGGGTGCGAAGGTGCAGATTCGCGAAGGACACGCCGTCGCGTATGACCTCGATTCAACAGCGCAAACCGACTTCACACTACTTCTCACTTATTCCCGCCCCATTTTCCAAATAGGTCCGCCAGGTTGTCCTTGCCCGCTCCCACCGCGCCGATGTCCGTGCCGGGTCCATCGGCCGGGTCACCTGCGTCAATCACCGGGCTGCCCGCGGCGGGCGTGTATCTGTCGCGAAAGTTCCTGAGCATTTGCGACACGGTCACCTTGCCGCTCTTGATGTCCTCGTCTTCAAAGGGAAAGACTTTGGCCAACGGCCCTTTGAACTGCGGATCCACTTGCTCGTTCACTTCCCCGCCGGCGCGCAGGTCGTGCCGGGCAAAGCCATCGTCCTTGCGTTCGGTCTTGTCCGCGACGGTCAGCGAATAGTTGTTCTTGAACTTGGCGTTGGGGCTGAAGAAGCAGTTGTAGTCCGCGTAGCCGAGACGGGCGGCTCCTTTGGAACTGGCCGGGTCGTTCCAGCCCGGATGGATCATCGTCACGGCCATTCCCGCCTGGCCGTATTTTCCGTTGTGGGCAAAGTTCAGAAACACATTGTTGCGCAGCGTTTTCACCAGCCCGCGCTCGCAGACATCAACGCCCGGACACGGGAAGGTTCCACAGCCATCGAACGTGTTGTTGTAGACTTCCAGACCGTTGCCGCCCTTGTCCGTGCCATAGACAATCGAGATGCAGGAGAACATCGAGCCGGCGCGGTGCTCGGGCTTGCCCACGAAGAAAATGTTGTGGTGGATGCTGCCGAGGCTGCCGTTTTGGACCAGATTGTGATCGTTTATGTCGGCGATCACGTTGTAGCGAAACTCGCCCTCGACGAAGCGCACGATCCACTCGCCGTCGCGGATCACATTGTGTTCGCAGAGATTGTTGACGGGATTGACCGTTGAAACCTGGCTGTAATAGGGGAACTCCTCGTTGATCGGCATGAGGAGGTGAAGGTAGTTGCCACGGATGACGCAGTTGGCGTTCCTCGCGGCGGAAATCTTGATGCGGATGCCGATCAAGATGTTGCTCTCCGCGTCGCTGTCCCCGCCGATGAGCCAGTTCTTGCTGTTGAACTCGGTCGCGCCGCGATAGATCCGGTTGCCTTGGAAAAACTTTGGCGCGGGCGAATTGCCGGAGGCTTCAAACACCGGCCGCGAATCGGCGATGTCCTTGCTTTGAGGCACCAGCGAGTTTTCCAGGATGGTGTTGTGTCGGAAAGCCGTGGCCGACTGCCCGCCGTTGTCCACGCGGAGGGCCGCACTGGCGTCGAAGGTGCAGTGCTCGATCTGGATGGTCGCATCGTTGGCGGCCCTAAGTTCGAACGAGTAAATCTGCGGCTTGCCGCCTCGGGCGCCGAGGTTGCGAATCTGCGCGTGCGTGACTTTCAACTGTCCGGTCCAAGCTCCATCAGTCTTGATCTGGTGGTGGTTGCCCTCAATCGTGCATGGCTTCTCAGCCGTGCCGGCGATTTCCAGCGTGTCAGCGCCTGAAAGCAACAAGTCCTGCGCGAGCGTCAGTGTTTGCCCGGCGGGAATCTTCGTCGTGGCGGCTACCGCAGAAGCGCCGACAAACAGACAAACCAGTCCAGCCACCAATGCCAGCACGAGGGAAATGCGGGCCAACAAGCTAGCGTAACAAGTCAGCGCGATCGTATCAGGATTGGACAGCGAATGATTCACGGCTTGAGAGTGATTGGGGTGATCGTAATTGCCCCATGCTTTGATTCCAGCGCAAATGGCTTCAACGAGAGCATTACAATTTGGTTCAGGGCAGGCCGAACTGCCGCATCTTCGCGCGCAGGAAGACCGCCGACTCTGCGATGTCCCGCACGCCGGTGTCCGGGTCGGGGCCGTCTTCGATGGAAATCCAGCCGCGGAAACCAACGTCCTTGAGGATCGAAAAAATCCGATCGTAGTCGTTCAGCCCGCGGCCGATGACCCCGTGCTTGAGGATGCTCGCGTAACCGGTCTGCGGCTGCGCCTCGATCCGCCGCAGGTCCTCCAGCGTGCCGCCCTCGAAATAACGGTCGCTCGCGTGCATCGTCACGACGCGATGTTTCACTGCTTCGAGCAATGCGATGGGATCATCGCCGGCGAGGATGGCGTTGGACGGATCGTAGTTCACCCCGAACCACGGCGACGGCGGAATCGCCGCGAGCAGTTCGAGGAAGAGATCCATTCGCTGTGCGAACTCGGGGAACTCCCAGAAGCCGTCCTTGTAGTGATTCTCAAGGACGAGCGTGACACCGTGCGTCCCGGCGAACGGGATCAACTCTGTTAGACACTCCGCGACCCAGCGCAACCCGTCGGTGCGCGACACGCCCGGACGCCGCTGGCCGGAGAGAACTCGGCACCAGCGCGCGCCGAGCGAGGCGGCGGCGCGAATGGCGCGCCGTTGGCCTACGATCTCCGCCTGGCGCTCGGTGAGCGTCGGCTTGGTGAAATCGGGCGAGTAGCAGAGCATCGGGATGGAGCGGCCTTGCTGTGCGACGCGTTCGCGCAGACGCTCGCACTCGCGCGCGTCGTCCAGCGGCACGAAGCCTGCGTAAAACTCCAGCCCGTCCACGTCGAATTGTGCCGACAAATCAATCCAGTCGTCCGGCGTCATCGTCCGCTCCGCGCAGAGGGCGTTGAGAAAACATTTCGGGAAGGCGGCCAGCGGCATGGGCAAAGCCTAGCGGGTCCGAATGGCGAAGCCAGCCGGTTTCACGATCTCGAATGGCTTTCATGGTTTGGCGGATGGAGAACTGTCAAATCGGGAAAGACCTTTTGGAATTCGTGCCGTTGCTTTGATGTTGAGCGAAATCAGGCCGCGCATTAGCCTCGGATCATGCGCACAGTCATTCAACTTCATCCTTCATGGGAATTTCCCCGTTTGAAGAAATTATCAGTCGCCTTCCTTGGCACCGCACTATTTCTGATCGCTTGCTTCGCGGCACAGGCACAGGCGCCTTTCCGAGAGCGACTGAATAGATTGCCGTTCAAAATCGCCTACGAAACTTACACGAACGATAACTGGGAAATCTTCGTGATGAACGCCGACGGCTCGAACCCTGTGAATCTCACGAGCACGCCCAAGGAACACGAGCATTATCCGCAGGTGTCGCCCGACGGCTCGAAGATTTGTTTCGCGGTGGATGAAGGCGAGGGCCGCGACACGGTCCGCAGTCTCTACGTCATGGACATTGACGGCAAACATCGGAAGAAGCTGGTGGACCATGCGCGGGAACAATTCTGGAGCCCGGACAGCAAGGTCGTCGGCTTTCTGCCTCAGGAGTATCCCAAGTTCAACGTGGTGGATTACTACACAACCGGGATGAGTTTTTGCGACGTGAGCACGGGCAAGGTCACGCCGCATCCGAACACCACCAATCTGCATCACCTCTACAATCCCAGCTACGCGCCGAACGGGAAATGGATCGTGGCGACGGTCCATGCCGGCATGAACGTCAAGCACGGCATCCTGCTCATCGAGGCGCACGGCGACAAAATCATCAACCTGAACATCCCCGGCTGCCGTCCGTGCCTTAGCCCGGACGGAAAGCAAATTGCGTGGGGACCAGGCGATCACGAGATCGCGACGGCTCCCATCAACCTCGACTCAGACGCGCCGGCGGTCGGCGAGCGGCGCGTGCGCATCGAGGACAAGACGAACAAGATTTATCATGTGGACTGGTCGCCCGACAGTCGCTTCCTCTGCATCAGCCGCGGGCCGGATGGCAAAGGCGATGCGACCAAGCCGGGAACTTTCCCCGCCGCCTGCGAGATGGTGGGCGTGTATGCGCCGGGCTGGAATCTGTTGGCGGTCTCTGCGGAACGCGACGGAAGCCTCGACCTCAATCAGGCGAGCGAGGCGGACTTCACGATGCTGACCACGAATGGATGCAGCAACAAGGAGTCGGCGTGGTTTTTGCCCAAGCAGAAGAAGGGGAGCAAAAAGTGATGCTGAAAGTTCGTCGCTGCGCGTCGCTGGCGGCCCTCGCGCTTCTGATGGCTTGCGGGAAGTCCGGCTCCGATTCACCAGCCGAAGCCAAGGCGACTGCGGCAGCCAGCGATTCCAAAACGGAAGTCTCCGGCCCCGTGGAAGTCATCACCGCATCCGGTGTGGAGATGGTTTCGCTGCCCGGCGGAGAGTTCACGATGGGCAGCGACAAGGGCAATCCCGACGAAGCCCCGCCGCACAAAGTCCGGGTCAGCGCGTTCCTCATGGACAAGTTCGAGGTCACGCACGCGATGTTCAAGCAGGCGCAACTGCCGAACCCCTCGCACTGGCAGGACAACCCGAAGAAGCCGGTGGAACGCGTGCGCTGGCGCGACGCCAAGCAGTATTGCAACGAGCGCTCGCTTCTCGAAAAGCTGAAACCCTGCTACGACGAGAAGACGTCCGACTGGAATTGCGATTTCTCAGCGAACGGATATCGCCTGCCCACCGAGGCCGAGTGGGAATACGCCGCGCGCGCCGGCGGCGATACTTCCATTGTGTTCACTCAAGCCGACAAACTCCGGCAGCTTGATTGGTTCGCGGGAAACGCCGACGAGAAAACTCATCCGGTCGGTCTGAAAAAGCCGAACCGTTGGGGAATCTTCGACATGGGCGGCAACGTGTCGGAATGGTGCGAGGACGTTTACGATCCGAACTACTACAAGGTAAGCCCGGCGGTTGATCCGCACGGGCCGCCGAGTCCGGGCAAGGACGTGAAGCGCGTCATGCGCGGCGGCTCCTGGAAAGCCAGCGCCGACATGTGCCGCGCCACGTTTCGTCAAGGCCAGCGCACGGGCGACACCGACGCCTGTTTCTTCACGGATTACTGCGGTTTCCGTTGTGTGCGTCGCGCGACGCCGGAGGAGTTGAAGCAATTGACGGCCAAAGCGAAGTAGGCTGGTCCGCGTATGCTTTTCCACACCTGGACGTTCCTGGTCTTCATGGCGGTCGTCCTGCTGGTGTTCTTCACGCTGCGCAAGACGCAGATGTGGATTCCCTGGCTGCTGCTCTGCTCGTATGTCTTCTACGGCTGGTGGAATCCGTATTACCTCATCCTTATCGCGTATTCCACCACGCTTGATTACGCGTTGGTCGCGCTGATGGACCAGTGCCCGCGTGAAAAACAAAAGGTGGACTTGATCGCGCGGCTCACGCGCCTCCAATTCGACAACCGCCTGTTGAAGGTCGCGTTCCTCGTTTCAACCTTCGCCGCGCTCGCGCTCTGGGGAATGTCGCTCGCCGGCCCTCACACGCTGCGCCCGACCTTGGCCGGACTCGGCTTGATTTTTCTGCTCATGGCGCTGGGCGCGTTCTTCAGCAGCCGCCCGCTCTGGCTCGTCATCAGCATCTTCAACAACCTCGCCATTCTCCTTTTCTTCAAATACGCCCGATTCGTTTTGGAGAATTGCCAGCACCTGCTGTCGTGGGCGCACATTCACGCAACGCTGCCCGACCCCGGCGCGCTGATGCCGTTCGGCGCGGCCTACGCGTTGCCGGTCGGCATCTCGTTCTTCACCTTCCAGTCCATGAGCTACACGATTGATTTCTATCTGGGGAAGGTGGGGCGCGAGCGGCACTTCATGCGCTTCGCGACCTTCGTCTGCTTCTTTCCCCAACTCGTCGCCGGGCCTATCGAGCGCGCCAAGAACATGCTCCCCCAGTTCCGCGAGTTTCCGGCCATTCGCCTGCAAAACTTCACCGATGGGCTCTCGCTTTTTCTGGTCGGGCTGTTCAAGAAGCTGGCGCTGGCGAACTACCTCTCGTTTTACGTCGAGCGCGTGTATGACCATCCGAAGAATTTCGGGGCGCCGGCGCTGATGATGGCGACGTTTGCCTTTGCCTGGCAGATTTTCTTCGACTTCAGCGGCTATACCGACATGGCCCGCGGCGTGGCGAAGCTGATGGGCTTCGAGTTGCGGCTCAATTTCAACAACCCCTATCTCGCCACGGGACTGGGCGATTTCTGGACCCGCTGGCACATCAGCCTGTCCACGTGGTTCCGTGATTACCTCTACATCCCGCTCGGCGGGAACCGGCACGGCGAATTCAACACTTACAGGAATTTGTTTCTGACATTTCTCATCTCCGGATTCTGGCACGGCGCGTCGTGGACCTTCGTCATCTGGGGAATCCTCCATGCCGTAGGCGTTATGGCCACGCGCGAACTGGAGCGGCACGCTTTCTATCGAGAAAGAGTGCCGCGGCTGCTCAAACAACTCGGCGTGTTCCTTTTCGTCTGCTTCGCGTGGATTTTTTTCCGTGCCGATTCGCTGGGCGACGCGCTGCTCATCGTCAACCGCATTTTCACGGCGGGCTGGCATGACCCGCAGATTCCCGCGCTCATGCTCGCGTTGGTGTGTGTGGTGTGGCTCTACGAACTCTTCTACGAGTCGGGCTTTCGCGGCGTCCTGCAACACGGCTTCGTCCGCATCGGCGTGGCGGTTTCGATGGTGCTGTATCTCTGCCTCTGCGCCTCGGGCGGCGGGGCGTTCATCTATTTCCAGTTCTGACATGGCCGAAACGAAAACAACCGAGACCGCCGGCACGCCGTTCGTGAACGAGGTGCGCCTGACCGCGCGTCAATGGGCCATCGCGCTCGGCATCCTGCTGTTCGTCGTGCTGCTGACTCCGCCTCTCTGGAAGAGACTGGAGCGCTTCGAGACCGGGCAGGACTACCGCATTCCCTACGCGTTGAGCAAAGACTACTGGCTCTACGAACGGCGCGCCGAGCAACTCGCTCCGACAAACATCATCGTGCTCGGCGATTCCGTGGTCTGGGGCGAATACGTTCTGCCGGACGGCACGCTGTCGCACTTTCTTAGTCGCGAGGCGGGACAGCCGGAGCGATTCGTCAACGCAGGCGTGAACGGTTTGTTCCCGCTCGCGCTGGAAGGGTTGGTGAATTACTACGGCGCGCCTTTGCGCGGCCACAAAGTCCTCCTTCATTGCAATCCGCTTTGGATGAGCAGCCCCAAAGCTGACTTGCAGACGACGAAGGAGGAGCAGTTCAACCATTCGCGCCTCGTGCCGCAGTTCTCCCCGCGTATCCCGTGCTACAAGGCCGACGCGAGCGAGCGCTTCGGCGCGATCGTCGAGCGCAACGTCCCGCTCGTCGAGTGGGCGAATCATTTGCAGAGCGCCTACTTCGGCCAGAAGAGCATCCTGAGCTGGACGCTGGCAGACGACGGCAGCGACCCGCCGCGTTATCCGAACAGCTACAAGAATCCCTTCGCGCAGATTTCACTTCGCGTTCCCTCCGCGCCGGAAGCCGATCCCGACCGTGGACCGAAAAGTCCGCGGCACAAGCCGTGGTCCAAAGACGGGAAGGGGTCAACTCGTTTCGATTGGGTCAACCTCGACACCTCACTGCAATGGGCTGCGTTCCAGCGATTGGTTCAATTGCTCCGCGCGCGTGGCGATGACGTGCTGGTTGTCGCCGGCCCGTTCAACGAACACATGATGGCCGAGGAAAACCGGCCGGACTATCGGCGTCTCCGCGACGGTATCGCCGACTGGCTGGCGAAAAATCACGTGGCTTGCATCGTGCCGGAGCCGTTGCCCAGCGCGCTCTACGCGGACGCGAGCCATCCGCTGACCGAAGGCTACGAACTCCTCGCCCACAGGTTTTACGACGATGCGACATTCCGGCGATGGACGAAAGGGGAATGAGGTTGGGACTGGAGAGTTGAAAATTCATAAGCAGCTCCCCCTGGCGGACAAATGCGAACCTTATGATGCAATTCGCCCTCCTTCGATTTGAGTTCATCGTCCTGTTCTTTATGGGATCTAAATTTCGAGCTTGCGCGCCGTGGAACAACACAGAGTCATCGCAGCCTTCAAAGTGGCTGGGTTTACTGCGGCCAACAGTCCATTCGACGTGACGCTCGGTTCACGGGCGAGGTTTTTCCCGGCGGCTTTCGGTCTGCGGCAGTGTTTCCAGAATCCCCTGCACGGCCCAAGCCGTTCCCCAGTAGCTCGACGTTTCACGAATGCGTTTGTTGTCCTGTGCGCGCGTGCTCGGCACGGGCCACGAGCCGTTTGTTCCCTGTGTCGTTTTCAGAAACTCAACCGCCTTCACAAGCGCTGGGTTTGGTGTGGTCAATCCGCTGCGACCCAGGGCATGCAGCGCCAGGCCGGTTCCAAAGGCGTCGCTGGGTTCGCCGACGAGCCAGCCCCAGCCTCCGTCTGAGTTCTGGTGTCCAAGCAGACGGTTTTGCGCTTCGGTCACTTCCTGCGATGTTCCCATTTCTTTTGCAATGAGCAATTGCAACGCCCACCACTCGGTGCTCTTGCCGGGCTGTCCCTTGGAAACCCAGGCGGAAGCACGCTGAAAAACTTCGGTCAGCGGCGATGCGGGTGATTCAGCCGACTTGAGCGCGAGCTGCACCCACATGGTCGTGACTTCCTGGATTTCGCGCGCGGGACGTCGTCCGCTGGGAAGCTGCCCCTGCGCCTTCCATGCGCCGTTGGTGTCCTGCAAGGCAACCAGATGATCTCGAAATTTCGGCACCCAAGCGTCGTTCTTCGCGGCAGCACTCCGACCAAGGAGCAATCGCGCCATCGTGTCCACGTTGTCGGAGACGGCTTTTGGTTCGGCGACTTTCTGCTTGGGAGCCACCCAGTTCTTCCAGTCCACCGACCACTCCCACCACTTCGCGAGCTTCTGCGGATCCACTTCGAGGCCGGCGCTTGCGGCCTCGTTGAGACTCCACAGCATGGCCGGAATTTGATGACAACTTGCGCAACCACGGTCGTTCATCCACGCCACGCCTTCCTGTTCGAGAAAGGGAAGGCTGCGCTGGACCATTTCGCGGGCCTCGTCTCCATGTGCCGGGCAGCGTAGGAACGCAAGCAGGACAAGTGCGAGGAGAGCGAACCGGTTCATCGTGGTCTGGTGTTAGACGCGGAAACCAGCCCATTCCTTCGGTTTCATTGCGATCATCATTTGACGTATGCAACACGAGGCATGGTTTAGCCATGATAGGAATTTGTTTTGAAGCCACGCAGTTCAGTGATAGTGATGCTCCCATGCCGCAAGACATTTTTTTCGCGATCAATACGGCCGAGCAACCGTGGGAAGAGCGGTTCAACGAGAAACTCGGCCGTTCTCTGTTCCGCAAGAACCTGCACACCGATCCCGGCACCGGTGCCGAGATTCGACTGGTGCGCTATCCGTCCGGCGTCATCAATCCTCTGCACACGCACCCGTGCGGACATGGGATGTATGTTCTCGAAGGGACGCTGGTGACTCACAAAGGGTCGTTTGGATCCGGCACGTTCGTCTGGTTCCCCGAAGGAGAAGTCATGGAACACGGCGCCAGCGCCGATGGCGATGTCACCGTCCTGTTCATCACCAACAAGAGCTTCCGCATCGACTACGTCGAGAAATCGTAGCGTGCTGGTTCGTGTGCCACTCAACCTACCGACGGCGGCGCGAATCCTTCGCGGTAGTTGCGCGACAAAATCTCCGCGTTCGCCTTGTCATTATTGGTGAAGCGGAAATTCGCAGCGTCCCAACGCAGCTCCTGCCCCGGAAAGCGCGTGGCCTTCACCGCCAGCAACGCAGGTTCGGTGATGCGCCAGCCGATGGTCAGCGGCGTCCACAAGTGTTTCTTCGCACCGAGACAATTATCCGCCCAGTCTTTCCAGTGATTGTGCGGCTCGACCGCCGGCAGCGGCTCGTTTTCAACAACTTTGCCTTTGCGGAAGATGGTGATCTTGCCGTCGGCCTGTAGGAGCAGCGTGCCTTCCTCGCACACGACCATGGTGTGATTCGCGCCCACCTTCATCGGCGGCAGGTTCAGCGCGGCAAACGACGGTTGCAGGCCGCTGTCATTGTAATGCACGACGAATTTTTCGCGGGCGAACTTCCCGCCGCCCGCGTAAGTGATGGTGCTCTGGTTGTGCGCCGAGTGTCCCGTGTTGGACGGGCGGATCGTGTGAGTCAGCACCGCCTCCGGCGACGGCAGGTCGTAGGCGAAGTAAAGCAGGTCGAGCAAGTGGCAGCCCCAGTCCGCGAGCTGGCCGCCGCCCGTCTCCCAGAAGGCGCGCCAGCGCCGCGGCGCGAGGTCTTCGCTGTAAGGAAGCTCGGCCGTCAGCGGGCCGTGCCACAAGTTCCAATCAAGGTAATCCGGCACCGGTTGAGCCGGAGCATACGCGCTCCAAGCGTCGGCGAAGTAATGGCCGCGCTCGACGCCGCCAGTCCACACGTAAGCCTCGACGGGCCGACCAAGTTGATTGCTGCGGAGGATTTCCACCGACTGCATGCGGCCCGTGTTGCACGCGCGCTGATTGCCCATCTGCGTCGCGAGACCGGGCCGCGCCTGCAAGCCGTCGCGCACCACCCGCAGCTCGGCCAGTTGATGCACGAGCGGCTTCTGGGAATAGACGTGCTTGTTGTGCTTCAACGCGGTCAGAATCATCGGCGCGTGGTGGAAGTCGGGCACGTCAACAATCGCGGCGTCGAAATCGCCGCCGTGGTTCGCGTAGGCCTCGCGGTAATCTTTCAACGTCCAGGCGTCGGGATGTTCCTTCTTGATCCGGTCGAGTTCGCGCTGGTCCACATCGCAGAAGCCCGCCCACTCAACCATCGGATGGCCTTTCAAGCCGCCACGCTGGAGGCCGCCGATGCCGCCGACGCCCGCCTGGAAGATGCGCAGCTTGCTGTTCTTGTTGGTTTGCGCCCGCGCTGCGCCGGAAAGCGCGGCCACGCCGGCGGTCAGCACAGCGCCTGTCCTGAGGAACGTGCGCCGAGTGATGGGTGAAATGGAAGAAGCAGGCGTTGTTGTTTTCATAGTGCGTGACTGAGATAAAGCACGGACAACGGTTTGTCTCAAGAAAAAGAATGCACGGCACAAACCGGCATGGCGGGCGGATTCATCGGCTTACTTCTTGTTCGCCGGTTCCAACGCCTTGGGCGCCCATGCGTCCATAATCGCTTTGGCCAGCTTGGCAAGGGTCAAACAACCTTCATTATCCGGATTCCACCGCTGGTCTTTGTTCTCGTAGGTGTATCCCGAAATAACAATGTTCCCACTCTTCGTGTAAACAATGGCTACATCCGCCCGCAACGCGGCTAGCGCGCCTGTTTTGTTGGCGATGGCCAGAGGCGCTCCTGACGTATCGCTGGCTTCAATGTAGCGCGGGATCGAATCCCGGTATTGCTGGCGCTTGAGCATCCCGATCATTTTCTTATTCAGTTCCGCATCGCCCAGGTCGCCGCGCTCGATGCTTTCCATCATCTGCGCCATTTCTCTCGCCGTGGTCTTGCCCAGTCCAAACTTTGGCTGGTCCGCCGGCATCGGCCCTTCCGCCGGTTTGAAGACCTTCTTGTAAAAGTAAGTGTTCGTCAGGCCCATGGACGCGATGCGGTCATTGATGTTTTTCAGGCCCAACTGGTCAATGATCAGATTCGTGCCGGTGTTGTCACTGGAGACGACCATGAAGGTGAGCGCGTCTTCCAGAGTAATCTCAACCGGAGTTTGTAAGAACTGAAGTATGCCCGATCCGCCCACTTGATCTTCCTTCTTCAAAGTCACCTTATCGCCGAGCGATTTCTTGCCCGCCTTGATCTGGTAAAAGGCTTCGATGAGTGCGGCCAGCTTGATGGTTGACGCCGTCTGCACCACCTCGTCGGCATTCAACGCCATCATCTGCCCGGTCTTCAAGTTCTTGGCGAACAAGGCTACCTTGCCGTGGTGCTGTTGAGCAATCTCTTCTAACTTCTTTTGTAAGACACGTATCTCGTCGTTAGTCGCAGTAATCTCTTTCTTTCTCGCTTCTATCACCGCCATTGGATCGCGCGGCTCCTTCAGCGGATCCACATACTTTGCCATATCCCGCAAGGCGATGACCTTATATTGGTTCGCCGCGAGGTGGTTGAGATACGCCTCGAACTTCTCCGGCGGCGTGTTCACCCACGGGTGCTCGCGGTCGGGGACGCCGTGGAATTGCAGCACCGCGATCCGGCCGTCGCGCGCCTTCCCCACGGCGCGAACAAAATCGTCGAGCGTCCAATCCGGGCGCGCATCGCCCGCCGTAGGGATTAGCAGCGGATGGTCCAGACCGGGTTCGTAAGCGACGCCACGACCGCCGTCGTAAGGATTTTCCGGAGCGCCGCCACGCCGGGCGAACTGAATGCCGCACTTGCGCAGGAAAGGCAGCGCGTTGGTCGTGATCGCATTGCCCGGATAGGCAAATGAAGTTGGCGCCGGAATGCCGTGCTCGCGGCAGTGATCGGCGATGGTGCCAAGCTGACCGCTGATCTGATCAAGATTGCGGTCGCTCAGGCCCATGTGACTGCGGGTATGGTTGCCAATCTCAAAACCGTCCTTGTGCAATTGGGCGATTTCATCCCAATTCATGTAATCAACCTTGTTCGTTGGAAAACCAAATCCTTCGCTGATGAAGAAAGTTGCGCCGAAGCCGCGCTTGAGCAGGGCCGGCCGCACGACGGTGAACTGCGACTTGACCGAGTCGTCAAACGTCAACACCACGAGACGGTCTGGAATGCGCTCGAGCTTTGCAGTAGCCGGTTCAGCGCCCGTGAGCAGCGCGATGTTCCCAAGCAGGCAGGCAGCAACAGCGAGGTTTCTCATGCGGACTTGAGACGAGACTCATTCAGACACCGGGCATCGTCAAGCCGCGACGCGGGCAAAGGCGCTTTAATGACAAATTCTCCGGGCGAAGTCGGGCACCGAAAACAGGTCAGTCTTTAGGGGGCGCGAATAAACTTGCCGCCCAACTTGCCGCGCGCAAAGTAAGCCCGCATGGAACACGACCGGGCCCATAGCTCAGCGGTTAGAGCAGGCGACTCATAATCGAGAAACTGCATTTTTGCCCATCCTCTCCCATATGCTTCAGAGTGTGCAAGTGCCTGTATTTACGTGCGATAATTCGTCTTCTGCCTGTCCCCACGTTTCCCCACTTGGGCCCCAAAAATGGCAAGCAGTATCAGATTGCAGTATCAGATTTAGATATGCTATTTTAGGCATACGTTCCACTCAGATTTGCGAATCGAGGACTTTTCTGCCCCGCAACCGTTCCAATTTTGGAGCCCCGACAATGGACAGGGTTTCAATTTGGCAACTCGGTCTTCGGCTGGAACACTTTCACGCTTCCGCTCCGGCGCACTGATGTCTTGGATAATCGCACGCTGCTCAGCATTGCCGATCACCGCGGGTCTCGATGTGTGCGGTTTGATCGGGGAGCTGATGTCCTCCCGTAAGCTTGATGCACACGCGCGATGGTTTTCCGGTTTCGTCTACTTCACCGGCATCTGTTGCAAGGCGCAGCGAAGCGTGCGGGAATTCAAGGGCTCGTGGGAATGGCTCGGAGGCTCGCTGTTGGCGCGTCTTTGAGCACCGTCCTCATTCCTTGGATCGCCTGCCGCGCTTGTCCCGCCCACTGGCTGGTGGCATCGGAGCGGAGGTAGGCCTCGAACTCGGCGATGCCTGCGGCGGGCATGAAGCTGGTCTCGTAAATCTTCCCCATATAGTAATGGCTGACGTAATAGCGGCGCGGATCCAGCATCGCCGCGACGGCGTAATGCTGGAGCGCCAGCGCGGAGACAAGATTACGATTGTAGGCCGTCGCCTGCTGGTAGTGGTTATCGGGCAGTTGCGGATCAAGCGTGACGGCTTGCGCGAACAACAGCCGGGCGGCGGCTGCATCACCACGGCAATGCGCGACAAGACCGGCGAGCGAATGCGCAGGGCCACTGCGTGGGTTGCGCTTGAGCAACGATTGCGAGAGGTCGAAGGCCGCTTGAACGTCGCCGATGGCGAGCTCCAAAGAAGCGCGATTCATGGCCGCCGTGGGATCATCGGGTTGCGACTGGGAGGCGCGGCGGAAAAGTTCCAACGCCTCGGGCAGGCGGCGAGCCTGCACCAGCTCCCGCCCTTTCTGCACAGCAGCGGCGACATCCAGCGCCGGAGCCGACACCGTGACAGGCGCGGGCGGCAGGATCGATGGAGGTGCGGCTGGCGGCTGGTTCACTGTGGTCACAGGCGCGACGGCGACGGCAACAGGTTTAATCGAGCCATCGGCGAACACGGCGAGCACGATGTTCTGACCGTGGCGTGAATTTTTTTCGCGTGCCAGAAGGTTGGTGGTTCCGGGAACGGATTCGAGAGTGTAGTCGCTTTTAGCATCCAGCTCCGCGGAGCTCGTGATGAATGTGCCGGAGGCGGGGCAGGTGAAGTCGCCGAGGTTTTCCACGAGCCCGTCGAGGTAAAGGTCGGCCAACTTGGCGGGAAATTTGTTTTCGTGAATGAGGCGGTAGGCGCGAATGGCGCCACCAATGCGTTTCAAGTGCGCCCGACAGGCATCTTCCGAGGTGGCGTCCGCAGCGCGGGCGGGCGCGACGGAGAAGATGAGAAGCGCGAGAAAAATCCACTGCGCGCAGGCCGGGCGCCTGAGTTCCGTTCGATACGCAGATGGCGTTTTCATGCGGCGAGAGCGAGTTCGGTGTGTCCCAACTCTGCCAAAAGGACGAGATTGCCGGCGGAATCATCCAGCATCTGATGATGCCAGTAGAACACGGCATCGAGCGGGAGGGCGTTGCGCTGGTTGAGTCCCTTGAGCACTTCCTGAAGCCGCTTTGCGCGCGTTTGCAAGACCGTCACAGTCCGGTCCACTTTGTTTTGGATGAGTTTGGTGACGTCTTCAACCACGCGCTCGCGATACTGCTGCAACTGCGCCGGGTCGGTGACGACAGCGCCTAGACCGCGCTCTTTCTCGATCATCTGTCGCAGTCTGCGCGCGCCCTCGGCTTCGGTGGCGTAGATTTTCTTGTAGGAGCCTTCCAGGATTCCGCGCAGGCGGGCCTCATCCTTGACCAGCGCTTCGATCGCCTCGGCGGTCGGCCGCGCGGCTTCCCAAGTGAGCGCCTCCTCTGCCACGAGGTTTCGGCGGAAGCGCCACCGATCCGGGCTGGTCAGGTAAGCGAGGGGATTCTCAGGATCACCGCCGGAGCCGGCGATGCGCGAGAGCCAATGGTCGCGTCCCCACTCTCCTTCCATGATCAACGGGGAATCAATCTGGGGGTGGCGTGTCCCGCCCACGTCGGACATGCCGGCGTCAATGGCGAACAACCGCCCATCCGAGGCGACCATGTAGTTGTCGAGCTTTCGGTCGTAATCACAAAGCAGGACCGCGAGCGCGCGGTGGCGCGAGAGTTCCTCGCGATAGAGAAAAATTTCCGCGGAGCTTTTTTTTACGAGATCCCCGCCGTCCACCTTGCGTATGAGATAAATGGCCTCCTGCACCTGGCCCTTGGCATCGAAGACCAGCCGCACATTCATTCCTGGCGTGTCGAGTCCCAGCGCGTGGGCCAGGTCGGCATGGACGATGTTGCCTTCCACGTCGAGAATCGGAGGAACCTTTTTCGCGCTGACGACCTTTACGATGTAGTCGTCCATGCCGGGAACTTTGAAGACATCGCTCATCACTCCCTCGCTGGAAATGGGCTGCCAATTGGAACGTTTGGCGAGGGCCGCCTCCACTTCGCTGGCGAGAATCGGCTGATTGACGGCGACGGACGCCGGATTGGGCAGCGGGATTTTTCTGCTCGCGCCCTGCAACTCGTAGGCGAGGCAGCGCTTCAGATGGATTTGTTCCAGGGGAAGCTCGTCGGCCTCCACGATTTCGCCGCGGATGATCTTATCGATCAGGTCCTCGTATTCGGCCTGCGCCTCCTTGTATTTGCCCGCGTGCATGAGCGCCTCCGCCTTCGCGCACCGGGAGTTGGGCCGCGGAGCCGGCGGAAGACGATATTGCGCCTTGCCGGGCCGGCTTGCCTCCGCCGCGCCAAACACCTTGGTCGGCATCTTGCGATCAAGATCAGGTGGCAACGTCGGAGGCACGGTGGAGCGCGGCGGCGGTGGCCGGGCCTGCGCGTTGGCGTCGAGGTCAGTAGCGAGCTTCTGCGCCTGATCGGCGGCGGCCGCGGTGTCTTTGATTTCTTCCTGCACTGCCGGCTTGAACTCATCGAAGGCCGCGACCGCGCCGTTGTCGCTTCCGGTGCGAACGCCATCGGCGCCGGCTTCGAGCGCTAAGGCGGCGTCGTGCCCCGCCTCGCCGGTGGGGATGCGCTGACGCCACTCCTTGCCAAAGTGGCGTTCGAGAAAGGCATTTTCAAAGGGCGAGAGAGTCTTGCCGGCCTTCGCGCTGTCCAACAAGGCGCGCAACTCGACACCGGTTTTTTCGAGCGCGTTGAGGTGTTCGAGGTGCGTCTGCGCGGCGGGAAGGAAATCGTTGACGATGAGCGCGCTGATTTTTTGCGGTGGGATGCCTTTTGAATTGAGCAGCTTGAGCAGCAGCTCGGAATCGCTACCGAACATCAGCGCCGCGCCCATGAGCATGGCAGCCTTGTGGCCGGCGAGTTTTTCCGTGGCGAGGACGGTCGTGGTCTGGATCGTCACCATGCCGACGAGTTTGCCGCTCGTCCAGATGACCTGGTCATACCACTTGAGGTTCCGCTGGTATTGCGCGGCGCGCTTGGACCACGCAAGGAAGCGCTGACCCGCCGCCGTGGAGCCGGCCGCGCCGAGCACCTTGGTGATGCCGACGGCGTTGGCGACCGCTTCTGTGCCGGAGATGACTTTGCCCATCTTTTCCAGGTCGCGCATCATCGCCAAGTCCGCCTCGGTCCAGAAAATTCCCGCGCGCCCGGCCATGCCCACCTTGGCGGCGGGGAGCATCGTCAGGAGATTAAACACGCTAGTTGCGTCGCCGATGAACTCGATCCACGTGTCACCGACATCCTTGTTATTCCAGTAATTCTCCTGAAGACCCAGACGCAGGCCGATTTGATCGTCGGCCATCAAC
Source organism: uncultured Verrucomicrobiota bacterium (assembly GCA_964589935.1). GTDB lineage: Bacteria > Verrucomicrobiota > Verrucomicrobiia > Limisphaerales > VHCN01 > VHCN01. The sequence goes on from CAZPVD010000018.1 coordinate 57,095, forward strand.
GCCTGCGCGTCGGGAAGTTTCATCGCCTCGCGCATCGCGACCACGTGCAGCCGCGCCTGCGCCTCCGAGAACGGGTTGCCGTTCACATCGCGCCATGGCACCGCCTCGCGCATCTGCGCGCTCGTCATCTTTTGAATCTGGTCAAACGTGAAGCCGCGCGCGCGCAACCGCAGCATCGTGTTCAAGCCGATGAACGCCGTCGTCATCTGCCGCTCGGTGGTCGCGAGCAGGTCCGCCTCGGCGGCGGGTTTGCCGTAGAATGCAGAGAACGAGCCGAACAGGCCCGTGGTGAAGACCGCCCAAGCTTCCTCGCCGTAGACCTTCACCGCCGAGATGCTCCACGACACGATGCGCTCAATGGCCGTGTCGCCGGTCACGCTGATGTCCTCAGCCGAAAAGCCGCGCTCCAGGAGGTAGCCGTAGAACGCCGCGCGCGCCTGCGCGATGGCGCCCTGCGATTTGTCAATCGCCGTCTTGAGGAACGCGCACTCGAGGTCGGCGAGCGCCTGCCTGGCGACCGTGTCTTCGGGGTCAATCCTCGCCGCGCTGCGGAGCGCGTCGAGCGCGGCCACGGGATCGCCCTCGCTCATGTGCAGTTGCGCCTCCAACACGCGCGTGGCAGCGGATGCCGAGCGCGTTTCCGCATCCTGCAACGCGCGGCGCACAAGCTCGCGGTCCTTCGAGATGAGTGCGATGTCATACGGGATACGTTCGCGCATCTCGCGGTAGGGCTTTTTCCAAAGGAGCACCTGCGGATGGCGGTCGCTGAATTTTTCGAAGCCCTCGTCGAGTTTCGCAAGGATGTCCGCGAGCGCGGCCTGCGCCTCGGCGGTGAGCCGTTCGATGGACTCGCGGCGCTCGCGAATCTCCGCGGTGCGTTCCTTGAGCAGTTGAATCTTGCGCTGCATCGCGGCCGTGGTAAGCGGGGCGCTCGTGCCGCTGGCCGCAACATTCTCCACTGCCCGCACAGCGCGCTGGACCCGGCTGGCGTCGGGCGGCAGTTCATCGGGAACGAGGTCGGCGTTCAATCGCGCGACCGATTTCAGCAATTCCTGAAGCGGCAACGCCTCCAGCCCCGCGTCCGACTTGGCCATGGCAACTTTTTTCAAGCGGTCTCGAATCAAGCTGGAAAGTTCCGGATACCATTTCCAAAACGGGTCTGCCTCCTGTGTGATCGTCCCAGTGCTTGGGGATGGCGTGCTGCCCTCGGAACGTTTCTCAGCGCAACCGATGCGCTGGTAATATCCGACGACCAGCCAGTTGCCGACGTTGTAAGCGACGGCCGGACTCGGTTTGCCATCGCCGCCGATGATCAATTGCCGGTCGTGCTCCTGTGGCGGATAGCCGCGAAGCAGGAATCGGAACGGCTCGCCGCCATCGGCAGGTCCGAGGTCGAGCCGTGGCCGGTAATCGTCGAAGAACCATCGCGCCGCATCCGGGCCGTATTCACGGAAAAAACGTGTGCGGTCAGACGCGCGATAATTGCGGTCGCCCTCGGCCAGCGTTCGCCAGACTTCGCTCAAGGACGAGTGGAAATTTGTGTCGGGTGCCCGAAACCATTCCGGCATCCATGCGACTTTATAAACGCTCCCGTCCGCGAGGCGGTCCACTTCCACCCAGTTGGTGAGATGGTAGTAGTTGTTTGCGAAGTTATACCAGCGCTGCTTGCCGCCGCTGACGGTCAACGTCCCAAAACTGCGGTCGGGAATCTCGGCGGGAAAATCCAGCGTCCAACTGTTGTCTTCCCAATACTTCACCGCGGCAGGCCGCGTCCGGCTGGTGTAAGCGAGACCCCCGATCGTTCCGTCCCAGCTTGTCGCCTTGAGTTTGAGCTGCACCTTCGTGCCGCCCACCGAGGCGGAAGAAGTCGTCTCGGTGTTCGTTTGGGAAATTCCGGTGGCGAAGAATAAATGCGGCTGCTTCGCGCTGTTGCGCGTCGGGATCGCCTCGGCATGATGAAAACTCCAGCCGTCGGCCCGCAGCGTGACGGGAATTTCCTGCGTGGACGCGAGAAACAATTTGTCGTCCGGCATTCCGGCTGGCCGCTTGTCGCGTCCGAACAAGTAAGCGATTTCGCTTTCGCGCGGAGGCCGTTCGCCGCGCGAAACCAGCACGTCCACGTGGAAGCGCGCCCGGATTTCGCCGCGCAAAGGCTCGTTGTCCGGCCAGAGATCGGCGCAGTCGAGGGCAAACCACAGCGCGTAGTTGCCCGGCTGTGCTGGCGCGAGCACGAACGAATTACGGCTGCCGCCTTGGAAGGGAAGATGTTCGCTCACCGGGCTGAACAGAAAGCGGCTGGAGCGCGGTTCGTTCCCGCCCCACGGGAAAGTCCATGTCGGGACCGGCCCCCCGGCGTCGAGGATGAGTTTCTTCCACTGCTTGGAGTCGGTTTCAAAACCGGAGCGGTCGTGGAACACCGAGTCACCGGCAAGCTGGCCGCCGTCGAGCCTGTGCAGGCCGCCGTCGAACACGCCGAGCGAGCGCGGGACGTTCCAAAACTTCGGCGGATCATCCCACTGCACCGTCAGGCAGCAGGTGACGCGCACGACGCCGCCTTGAAACGTCACCTTGACGGGCACGTTGAGGGCGAACGGCACGTCATAAAAAATCGAGCTGGGCCGCGCTTTACTGGGGCGCTCGATCCAGCGCCCGGCACCGCTCCACGACGGCGGGCCGGAACGTTCCACGCAGCCGGAAAGGAACGGCTCGACGCCGTCGGCCAGCGGAGGCGGTTTCGCGTTGTCCTGCGCGCGCCCGGGGACGGCTGTTGCGAACAAAGCCCCTGCCAGCAGAAACCCGATCGCGCTGCTCCACGCGATGCGCCCCCACAACGGACTATCCAATTCCGGGACGCGAACGTGAGCTGAAAGCCTTTTATGCACGCTGGTGAATCTCTGGGACTGTTATCAATCCGGCACAAATCCGTCAACTCCGTTGCCGGATCGGTAGTGGTTCATTTTGCGTTGGGAGCGCGGCCACCGGGGCGGGCGAGGCCAACGCGATGAACGAACTCGGCTGGCTGTTTCTTAATGACAGGCATTACGGCTCTGTGTTCATGGCGCAAAGATGATGGTGCTGATCACTTGGGCGCGCGCACACGCACGCACGGTGTCGTTGCCCGGAACATCGTCATCATTCTCTTTTGTGGTCGGAGCATCCTGGCTGGCAGTCCGTCTAAATCTGCCCTCTGATGAAAGCTCTGAGTGGGCGAGACAAACTTGCCGCGATAGACGTAGCGGGATTCATCGTATATCTGCCCGCACCAGCCCGGATACTTCCACGACGAGGTGCCGAGGTAGATTCCCCGACAAGCCAAATCGGCACAGTGGGATTGCGTCTCGTCGTATAATTTCAGGCATTCAATCACGGCGTTATATGGGCTCGATCGCGAATGTTCGGAAAGCAAAATGCTCTTTGGCTGCATTCACGCCCTGACTCTGGCTTGATGCGCTCACTCGCCCGCCACGTTCAATTGCAGGACTTCGCCGGGTTCACACTCGACGAAGACTTCACACGGTCGACAGCAGATCTCGCAATCGGTCGTGAATCGTTGTGATGGCACGCTGGTGTCGATTGTGAGATCAAAGCTCTGACCACAGAACGGGCATTGGATGGTTTCGCTGACTTGCACCGCACGGAGGTTAGCATCAAAGCCACGATCATACAAAGGCGGCAGGCCCTTTGCAGAGCAGCCCGTGACAGTTCGCGTCCGTGAGGAGTTTCCTTATGCACCTGATTCGGTGCCCAGAATTTAGACATCATCTGGGAGTTTACTTGACTTGTGAAATGGGGCAGAAGGAGATAGTAACCATGGATCGCAG
>CAZPVD010000019.1:0-43646 GCA_964589935.1 uncultured Verrucomicrobiota bacterium
CTGCGATCCATGGTTACTATCTCCTTCTGCCCCATTTCACAAGTCAAGTAAACTCGTGGGCGACGCGAGGTTTGAAAGCGTGATCTTCCCATGAAAACCAACCTCCTTAGCCGCTTTCACCGCCCGGCGGCCGTGTAGTTATCCCAATGCAGGATAAACCATTCTACCCCCGGCCTCTGCGTAATATAAAACCAAGTAGTTTCACCGTCCTATTCCCCCTACTTCCCTCCGTGCTCCTTGGCCAGTTGCACCATCTTCTCGTATTCCTCTTTCCCGCCGAAGTAGCTGTAGTTGACCGGCCCCATCAAGGCCAGTTGCCTGTTCAGGTCGTCCCATTGCTCGCACCAATAGGCATAGCGCGCGTAGTTGTGCCGCCAGCTCACCGCGTCCGGGTTCAAGCGGAAGAATTTTTCAAAGCTCGCCTTCAGCTCGGGCCACACCTTCGGTTGTTTCCAATACGCCTTCCTCGCCTCGGCATCACGGATGTAAGCCGCAGCTGCGTCGTGCGCGTCCACCAGCACCAGCGGCACGCGCCAGCCCCATTTATCCGAGTTCAGGCACTCCCGGCCGAACACCAGCATGTCCTCAATGCTCCCATACCACTTGGGTTCCAGAAAGTAGCGCTTGGCGTTGCACGCGTCCTAGTTGTTCGGGTCCAGTTCCATCGCACGCTGGAACCACTTCTCCATCTCGTTCCGCGGTTTTTGCTTCCCAAGGCAGACCGTGATCATCTCGGTCGCCACTTCCACCATCTTCGGGTCCAGCTCCCATGCCTTCTGAAAGGCTTTATCAGACTCGTCAAGCCGTTCCCGGAAGAGTTTCCAGCCTTCGTCCGTGACCGTGTCGGCCCAGCCGCTGCCCCGGGCCAACCACGCATACTTGATGTAGAACTTCCCCTTCAGGGCATTGGCCTGTGCGCTGTCCGGCCAGTTCTCGAACAGCGGCTGCTCGATGGCCCTGTAACAGGTTTCAGTCTGGCCCGTGTTTCCTTCCACCGCGACCATGAGTTCGTGGGCGGCCGCATAGACATCCTCGATCGGGGATGTCTTGTCCCGGACCACGGGAACCAGATGGTTCAGGGCCAGTTGCCGGAATTGCAAAACCTGGGGAGGCACATTCGTGCCGGTCCGGGCATTGTTCACCGCGAACGACGCCCGCAATGCGGCGTAGAATTTCACCATGTGCGGGTAGCGGCTGGATTCCATCGCCTCAGCCACGGTCGAGTAGGCCGTGGCGATCTCCTGCCCGGAATGGTTTCCCCAATCCACGATGAACCGGGCGTGAAGATACCTTACGAGCGGATCATCGCAACCCGCCTTGATGGCTTCCGCTGTCCAATCCTTGATGCGCTGGATGGAGTTGGTGCCTTCGTTGGGCTTGCCAGCCAGCTGCCGGGCGAACTCTTCGATGGCCTTTCTGGCCGGCTCATCCCATTTTGGGTCCCGGTGACCGACTTTCTCGTAGGCCGCCAGCCGCGCCTTGAGGCTCCATTGCAGCCGATCAAGCGGCGGTGCGTTGGTCTTGACCTCTGCCGTGTTTGTTGCTGTCGCTGAATTGGCCTCCGATTTCGGAGCCGGCTTCGGCTCAGGAGTAGGTGCTGGCTTGCAACTCAGGAGCAGCGAAGCGGCGGCGAGCACCAGCAAAGTCCATTTCGGTAGGTTCATGGTTGAAGTCGGCGCTTAATTTTGAAGCAGAATGCTCCTGTGCTTGTTCTTTGGTCGGTGCGGATTTTCTAGTCCTCCCGATCATTGAAAGCAAGCAAAGAACCCAGCCAACTCCCAGAATTATCACACGATATGCCGGATCCCGTTCGCCCAGTGACTTCCTCTGAAAACACTCGCCTCACGCCATGCTTGCGCTTATTCTGCGGCACATGGGAACGGCCTTTCTCCGCTGCATTGCGGTCGCTGCTCTTCTGCTGTTGGGGACGCCTGACCTGTTTTGGCTCAACAACCTTCCGTGGCGCGGTCGCCTCTCGCCTGGGATGCGGCGCGGAAGGAGACGACATGCCGCGCAGGACAGACCAATGTCCTGATCAGCTATTCGGTCACCAACACGTCGGCCGTGGCGGTGACGATCACCAATGTGCAGACCTCGTGCGGGTGCAGCGTGGCCAGCCTGCCGGCCAATCCGTGGGTGCTCAAGCCGGGCGAGTCGGGCGAGCTGCGGGTGACGACCAATGTGCGCGGGAAATGGGGCGTGCTGACCAAGACCGTGCTCGTCCATGCCTCGACGGGCATCAATGTCCTCACGTTCAAGCTGACCATACTGGAACCGATGGATGCGGCGGAACCGGGCGAAGAACCAGGGACTCGCCAAGGCCGACCGGCAGGCGGTGTTCAAGGGCGAGTGCGCGAAGTGCCATGCAGAACCCACCAAGGGCAAGATAGGCCGGGAACTCTATGCCGTGGCGTGCGGCATCTGCCATGAGGCGGAACACAGGGCCTCAATGGTGCCGGATTTGAAGGCGTTGAACAAGCCGACATCCCGCGACTACTGGCTACAGTGGATTGCCCACGGAAAGGCCGACACGCTTATGTTGCCTCTTCTAGTTCTGCACCTGTCGCAAAGAAGCGGGGAATGAGCGCAGCGGGAAGGGCGAGAATTGCAGCGGCTCAAAAGGTAAGGTGGGCAAAGCTGAAGGCAAAGAAAGCGGCTCCCAAAAAGGCCACGCGGAAAATCAGTGCTGCCGGTAGGGCTAAAATTGCCGCTGCTCAGAAAGCGAGATGGGCGAAGATCAAGGCGGCGAAGAAAGGGGCGTAGTGGCGAGGTTTTTGTCCGTGAAATCGGCGTCGGAAAGAGCCATGTATTGAGCACGAGATAAAACGCCGCAAAATTCCCCGCGCCATGATCGTCAGCCGCATGAAAACCAGCCGCGCGGCCCTCGACCGCCTGCTCAATCTTCCGTGACGCTTCAACTTCTGGAACAAGCCGCGCTCGCCTTTGGTCACAAGCTCAAGACTGAACTCGCGTGGGAAACGGTGGCAGTAGCGGTGGAGCAAGGCATCGCCGAGGAAAAAGCTCTCAAAATCAGAATGGAAGAAAAGTCGCGCGAGTTCACCGAGAGGGGCAGCGAGCTTTACGCGAAGGCCTGATTGTTCAGGCGTTTTGCCCGCGACCCAAAAATAAATCCAAAATGACAGTTGACAACTCTTCCCAAGTAGTGCATATACACACAATGACGAACGAACTGGATATGTCGGCGGTGGAAAACTGCGTGTGCTTCAACTTGCGCCGAGTGACGCGCATCGTGACGCAGTTTTATGACGCGGAAATGCGGCGGCATGGAATCCGCCCCACACAGGGAACGATTTTGCTGGCGTTGAATGCAAAGGAAAGTTGGAACATGGCGGAATTAAGCGATTGCCTTGGGCTGGAGCGCACGACCCTCGTGCGGAATCTTCAGCCATTGCAGCGGGATGGTTTGGTAACGGCAGATGGCGGCGGGCGCGGCAATCGGGTGGAACTCTCGATCACAACCAAGGGCCGAAAACAGGTTGAGAAATTCATGCCGGCCTGGCGAGCAGCCCAAAGTGACGTGGTCAAAACTCTCGGTGAAAAACGTTGGTCCGCCATTTTGTCCGATCTCGAAACGGCAGCGTTGGCTCTGAACAAAAACTAAAACCTTGAATACTCTTAGAAGCGATAAACTAAAACTATACTGTGTATATGCACACTAAAATGGCAAGCAAATCATGGGTTCTCATCACGGGCGCATCGAGCGGCTTCGGCGAGGAGTTCGCGCGGCAATACGCCAAGCAAGGTCATGCGCTGGTCCTGGTGGCGCGGCGACTCGAGCGACTACAAGCTCTCGCTGAAACCCTCCGCCAGCAGCATCGCGTTGAGGTCGTCGTGGAGCAGGTTGATCTTTCCGATGTCGCGGCAATCGTCCGTCTGCAAGAGCGGCTTCGAGAGCGGGGCATTGAAATTGACATCCTGATCAACAACGCCGGCCATGGACTTCAAGGACCGTTTGCGGACGCTCCGCTCGACGCGGTGTTGGCAATGGTGCAACTGGACGTCGCGAGCCTCACCGCCGTCACGCACGTTTTCGCGCAGGACATGCGGAAACGGCGGCGCGGAAAAATTCTGCTCGTAGCCAGTCTGCTGGGCCATCTGGGGGTGGACAACTTGGCGGTCTATTCAGCGGCCAAAGCCTACGTGTTGCGACTGGGTGAAGCCCTGCATCGCGAACTCAAACGCGATGGCATTACGGTAACGGCGCTTTGTCCCGGCCTGTCGAACACCGGATTTGCAAAGGCGGCTGACATGAAGATAACGCCAGCGTTGCGAATGTTAATGATGCAGCCCGCGCCCGTGGTGCGCGCCGGGATTCGCGCACTGAACGCTCAGCGCATGAGCGTCGTGCCGGGATTGGCAAACAAAGCAATGGCGGTCTTCATCTGGGCGACGCCGCGCTGGCTGCACCAGGCGGCTTTCGCCCGCACGATGAATGGTTAAACACACCACACTCCATTTACTATGCACACTTCATTAAAAAACAAAACCATTGGTCTGCTTGTTGGAGGGTTGACATTAACCTTGATGGCGAACGGATGTTCCAAGTCAGCCGCGAAAGATCCGCGCCTGCAGTCTCCGACGGTGGAGATTTTCAAAGCGGAAGCGGCTGGCTCGAATAGCAGAACCTTCACTGGAGTTGTGGAAGCCCGTGTGCAAAGCGATTTGGGGTTCCGGGTCGGGGGAAAAATTCTGGAGCGATGCGTGGACGTGGGACAGCGGGTTCGGAAAGGTCAGATTCTCATGCGGCTTGATCCCGAGGACCTCAAACTCGCCGCCGCCGCGGAACAATCCGTTGTCGAGGCGGCGCGGGCCAAATACACACAAGAGAAAGCCGATGAAGCGCGGTTTGCTGAACTGGTGAAATCCGGCGCGGTATCGCGCCAGGAGTATGATCACGCCCGGGCGGCGCTGGACAGCGCCAAGGCCCAGTTGGACGCGGCGGAGGCGCAGGCGAGAGTCAGCAACAACTCCAGCGAGTATGCCGTCCTGGTAGCCGATGCCGATGGGGTGATTGTTCGGACGTTGAGCGAGCAGGGCCAAGTCGTGGCAGCCGGGCAAACCGTGATCCAGTTGGCGCATGACGGCCCGCGTGAAGCTTTGATCAATCTGCCGGAAGGAGTGCGGCCTGATTTGGGAACGTCGGCTTCAGCCCGACTGTATGGGCGGGAGCAACTGTATCAAGCGCGGCTGCGCGAACTCTCTGACGCAGCAGACCCAGCCAGTCGAACGTTTACAGCGCGCTATGTGCTCGAAGGTGAAGCCGCCTCAGCACCGCTCGGCTCGACCGTCACCATCGAATTACTCACCAAACGAAGCTCTGGTAGTCAGTGCGTCCAGTTACCAGTAGGAGCGATCCATGATCGCGGCAACGGACCGGGCGTCTGGATCGTGGACGGCAAGTCGGAAGTGAAATTTCGCTCTGTCACAATTGCCGCAATCGGAAAAGAGGAAGTTGTCGTCTCTGGCGGAGTGCAAGCGGGAGAAAAGGTAGTCGCACTCGGAGCGCATCTCCTGCACGAGGGACAAGTCGTTAACCTGCCAAACGAGGAAAAGAAGGTGAAAGCGTCCTATGCGAGATTTTAATCTCTCTGCTCTAGCGGTGCGGGAACGCGCCATCACACTGTTCTTCATCTGCGCTGCGGCACTGGCGGGCATCTATGCCTATTTTCATTTGGGTCGGGCGGAAGACCCGTCCTTCACGATCAAAGTGCTCACCGTGACTGCGGTGTGGCCTGGAGCAACCGCGCAGGAAATGCAGGACCTCGTGGCCGAGCCGCTGGAGAAGCGACTCCAAGAGTTGCGCTGGTATGATCGGGTGGAAACCATTACGCGCCCGGGGCTGGCGTTGATGACGCTGCAACTTCTCGACAAAACTCCGCCGAAAGAAGTTGCCGAGCAGTTCTATCAGGCGCGCAAGAAATTGGGTGATGAGGCGCGCAAACTGCCTCAAGGCGCAATCGGGCCTTTCGTGAACGATGAATACTCGGACGTCTCGTTCGCGCTCTACTCGGTCGAAGCTCCGGGGATGCCGCTGCGCAAGCTTACTCGCGTCGCCGAAGATCTCCGGCAGAGATTTCTCCACGTTCCGGGAGTGAAGAAGGTGGATGTCGTGGGCGAACAGCAGGAGCGGATCTTCGTCGAGTTTTCGTATCCGCGTCTGACAACGCTGGGCATCTCGCCAGCGGACATCTTTGCCGCTCTCGCGCGACAGAATACGGTGACGCCCGCTGGCTCGGTTGATACCGAGGGCGCGCAGGTTTTTGTCCGCCTCGAGGGGGCTTACACCGACATCGATAAAATTCGCGATACCCCAATCGTGGCGGGCAAGCAAAGCTTCAAACTGTCGGACATCGCGGAGGTCACGCGAGGCTACGAAGACCCGGCGACGTTCGTCATCCGACACAACGGCGAGCCGTCCCTGTTGCTGAGTGTGGTGATGAAAGAAGGCTGGAACGGATTGGATTTGGGGAACGCCCTGCGCGTCGAAAGCGAGAAAATTTCCTCGGGCCTCCCATTGGGCGTCAGCCTCAAAAAAATCACCGATCAGGCGGTCAACATCAGTTCGGCGGTGAACGAATTCATGATCAAGTTCGCGATGGCTGTATTTGTCGTGATGCTGGTCAGCTTGTTGAGCTTGGGATGGAGAGTGGGAATCGTCGTGGTGGCGGCGATCCCGCTGACCTTGGGCGCAGTTTTTGTGATCATGATGGTGACAGATCGCGTTTTTGATCGAATCACTTTGGGAGCGCTCATCATCTCGCTGGGACTTCTGGTGGACGACGCCATCATCGCCATCGAGTCCATGGTGGTAAAGATGGAAGAAGGAATGGATCGTATCCAGGCCGCGGCTTATGCCTGGAGTCACACAGCAGCGCCGATGCTTGCCGGGACGCTCGTGACCGTGATCGGATTTTTGCCCGTCGGTTTTGCGCGTTCTACGGCTGGAGAATATGCAGGGAACATTTTCTGGATTGTGGGATTCTCTTTGATTGCCTCGTGGATTGTGGCGGTGGTTTTCACACCGTATCTCGGTGTGAAACTGCTGCCGGAAATCAAAACCGTCAAAGGCGGTCACGCGGGAATCTATTCCACTCCGGGCTATCAGCGATTTCGGCGGCTGGTCACGTGGTGCGTCCGGAGGAGATATACCGTGGCGGGGATTGTCGTGACCGCGTTTCTCTTGGCGGGCGGAGGCATGGCGGTCGTGAAGAAACAATTTTTTCCAAACTCGGACCGCCCGGAATTGTTGGTTGAGGTTAAGCTTCCCTTGGGAACAAGCATCGAGACGACGAGCGCTGCGACCAAGAAGATCGAGCATTGGCTGGCTCAACAACCCGAAGCAAAGATCGTGACTGCCTACATCGGAGCGGGTGCGCCACGTTTTTTCTTTTCCTACAACCCGGAGCTGCCCGATCCATCCTTTGCCAAGGTTGTGGTTTTGACACCGGACGCAAAGGCTCGGGATCGTCTCAAATTGCGCCTGCGGCAAGCCGCCGCCGATGGCCTGGCGCCGGAAGCGCGGGTTCGCGCGACGCAGTTGGTGTTTGGTCCTTACTCGCCGTTTCCGGTTGCGTTCAGAGTGACAGGGACTGATCCCGTCAAGCTGCGCGAGATCGCCCACAGCGTTGAAGAAATCATGCGCAACGATCCGAACCTGCGCACGGTGAATGTGGATTGGGGCGAACGCGCGCCCCAGTTGCACTTCGTTTTGGATCAAGAGCGATTGCAACTCATCGGCCTTTCACCCGCGGAGGCGGCGCAGCAGTTGCAGTTTCTCCTGAACGGCCAAACCATCACGCAGGTTCGCGAGGACATTCGCGCGGTCAACGTTGTCGTGAGAAGCGCCGGCCTGGAGCGACTCGATCCGGCCAAGCTGGAAAATTTCACCCTCACGACGCGGGACGGAAAGCCGATCCCTTTAAGCCAGATCGGGCGAATTGAGATTCAATCGGAAGATCCGCTCATCAAGCGTCGAGATCGTGTTCCCACCATCACTGTGCGAGGTGATAATGTTGAATTCACCCAGCCGCCGGATGTCTCTGCCGCGATTTGGACTAAACTTGCGCCGCTGCGAAAATCGTTGCCGGAAAACTATCACATCGAAATGGCGGGTTCGATTGAAGAAGCGACCAAGGCGAACTCAGCCCTCGCACCGCTTTTTCCGCTCATGATCCTGTTCATGCTGGCGGTCATCATCATCCAAGTGCGCTCTTTCTCGGCCATGTGGATGGTGATGCTGACCGGCCCGCTCGGGTTGATCGGCGCAGTGCCGGCGCTGCTGATTTTTCATCAGCCTTTCGGATTCAACGCCATCCTAGGCCTGATCGGACTGTCCGGTATCCTGATGCGGAACACACTCATCCTGATCGGTCAGATTCATTCCAATCAAGCCGACGGCCTGAGCCCCTATCACGCAATTATCGAAGCCACCGTCCAGCGTTCGCGCCCCGTCATCCTGACGGCACTGGCCGCAGTGCTGGCCTTTATTCCGCTCACGCATTCCGTGTTCTGGGGCTCGATGGCCTATGTGCTGATCGGAGGCACAGCCGTCGGCACGGTGTTGACGCTGGCCTTTCTGCCCGCGCTCTACGCCATCTGGTATCGCGTGAACCGGAAATTGGATTGAGCGCGCGGCAGTTGTTTTTCGTCGAACACACGAGAAGCGTTGGATCGAAATTGAAATTGTTGTGACCGGGCGTTAAGATTTTTCCAAAAATGAAAACGTTCATCGCGCCCGGCTACGACCACATCACCAGCGGCATCGGCGCGGCGATGATCGGCTGGTATGGCTGTGCAATGCTCTGCTACGTCACGCCCATCTCATCCGTCTGAGCGAGTTGCTTGATCAAGTCTTGAATTTCAAATGCAGTCGCCTCGGAAATGTCGCCGGACTCGCGAATGACCTTGGGTCGGACAATTTTCTTTTGGTTGATGTTGATGTCGCCCTGCGGTGCGTTGGCCACGATGTTGTCGTTGCCAGATACAGTTTGAATCACCGCTGCGGTTGACGAACCGTGAATTGGTTCTGTCGTCAGCAAAAACCGCAGTTTTTGGCGGCAATCCGTCTCCTTGCTCGCATCATGACTTGACTGAGCCAGAGAAATGGAAAGTGCTGGAAAAACCATCGCTCGCATCCAACTTGGTTCGCGACCGTCAATCGTTGCTCGCCGCCGGCCTTGCTCCATCGAACGACGCCCGAATCGAACAGCGTGGCGAGCGCGTGAATGAGCGATTGCCCGCACACGGATTTGGGCAACATTCCGTCTTGGAGCAGACGGAGACACAGGCCTCGATGCTTTGGCTGCCCCCCCCTCTTCATGCTTCGTGGGATTGGGGCTTAGCTTTCATGGTGAGACGCTGATCCTCTGTGAGGACGACGCGGCCCTGCTTGTTGGGTTCAAGAAAATAGCAGGCGTCCACCTCACCGATGGCGCTTGGCGCAGCGGTTATATCCAATTCGGCGATTGTCTTTGCGGCAGCATTGATGGCTCGATCAAGATTTTTGACGTTTTCCCGCCACTGCGTTTCGCCCGCCAAGTCCTTTTGGAATTGTTTGTAGGCTACCAACTTGTCCGCCTGCTGCTGCTTCTGCTGCTTTAATTCTGCAATGCTCTTTGCGACTTCGGCCTGACGAGTGACGGCCTCCAGCAGAGCAGTAAGCCGGGCAACATTCTTTTTCTGCCGCACCAGTTCTTTTTCCAGTGCCTCGACGTTTTGGAACTTGGAAAGAACATCACTTGCCGGCCCGAGCCGCACCGTCATTGAGTCGTCTTGATAAACACCATCCGTGATCCGGGAAACCAGTTGGCGCAGTCTCGCGACGACCTCCTTGGAATTCGAGAGCGTGATGCCAGTCCGACCAACCGCCAACCCAAGTAGGTCTGGGCTCAGGATACGAAAGAGTCGCGAAATCTCGTCGTCGGAAAGCTGCACACCGAGGGCTGCACGGAGATTCTCGGTCACGCTGGAAGAAAGAGAATCTAGGTTCAGAGAGCCTTGTGGAACACACAGGACCTCGGCCAAACCCCAATGTTCTGGTTTGGAAAGCCCCCGGCCCCGGAGCATCTGAAGCCACGATGATTTCACGAAGTTTGGTGTCGGCATTGCGGCTATCAGCCAATGGTTGAAAAGAACCATTCTCAAGGCGAAGCAAGCGCGCTGCTGCTCCGTCGAGAAAGATCTTCTCGATTCAATAACGGACAGCCAAGCATTGGGCGCGGGAGATGGCGACGTTGACGCGATTGCGGTCGAGGATGAATCCCAGCCCGCGAGAACCGTATTCACCATAGCTGGAGCAAAGCGAGAGAATGCAAACCGGGGCTTCCTGTCCTTGAAACTTGTCCACGCTACCGACACGAGCATTTGCCGGGAGCGCTGCCTGGAGCGAACGGACTTGAGCATTGTATGGCGCGATGAAAAGAAAATCATTCAACGCAAGTGGCCGCGTTTTGTTGTCCTTGTCGGTGTATTGTCTGCCAAGAAGTTCTTGGAAGATGGCGCAGACGCGTTGGACTTCCTCGTCGCTCTGTTGAATGTCGCCATCGTGCTCGATGCCGCTGAAAACAATCCCGTTTTCAATGGTGACGAGTCCGTTTGCGTTTGCGGGAACGGCAATTTTCTGACGGGCGCAGTCGCCAAAGGCATTGAGGCGTCCCTCATAAATGCTCTCGGAGATGAAGCGACATACCGACGGGTGCATACGACGTGACTCGCCAAGAAAGAGCCCGTAGTCGGGAGGGACAACGGCGTGAAACACGGGTGCATCTGGCCGGCTGGCCTTTGTGTCTTTGAGAGCGTATTACAGGGCGGAAAGTCCGGCGTCGCCCGGATGAGAGCCTTGCACGGGTTGCTCCAACTGCATTTGGTCGCCGAGGAGCACTAGATTCTTCGCACAACGAGCCATTGCCACGGCCTTCGCCAGCGAGTCGCCTGACAAGGTGTGCAGGCCCTGCTCGGCGCGCTGCCCGTCCATCGTCAGCGACACGCTCTGCGCCTGCGAGTAGTCGCCGTCCCACGGGAACGGCTTGTCTTTGTTCGCCGCAGCTTGCTTCACCGTTTCATCCGGCACAGCCAGCACGAACACCGGTGCCGTGGTCAGCGTGTGTTGCCTCGCCATTGTGCTTTCGCCCGTGACGGGATTAACAAACTGCACGGGCTGGCCAAAATCCAGTTCGTTCGCCACGCGCGTGTGCACCCAGGTGACGAGCACCGTGGTCTTCGCGCCTTGGAACACGAAGGCGTAATGCCGGTCATTGAGCAACATCCAGCCGAGATACTTCGGATGCTGGCCGAGATGCTCGATGAGATGTTTCATCGCGTTGTAACACGAACGCGGCCTGCCGTCCTTGTCCAGCAGGCCCATCGGCCCGCTGTCGCCGTCGCGGCCTTCAAACCAGTGAATGCACTCGACGCCCTGCGCGATTCCCACCGTGTAGGCCTTGACCAGCGTATTGGCCTGCGTGCCATCGCCCTTTTTCACATCGCATCCAAGCTCGGTGAAGATCACGGGCACGTTCACCTTCGCCGGGTTCTGCGCCGCGAGCATTTTGCGCAGCGTCGGCACGATGTGCAGGAACACGGATTCCGTGCCGGCGTCGTCCGCGATGCCGTTGAGCACCTCATACGGATGCAGCGTGATGAAATCGAAGTGATCGCGCGCCCCGGCTCGGATGACCTGTTCCAGGTAGTTCACGTGCGCCGATTTCGCGGCAAGCCCGACAAGGCACGAGGGATCAGCCGCCTTCGCCGCATCGTAAGCACTCACGACGATCTTCGCGTAGTCTGCCGGCGTTTGGTCCTTGCCGGCGAAGTTTGGCGGCTCGTTCCACACTTCCCAGCGTTTGATCTTCCCTTTCGCGTGCAGCACGACGGCGGACACATACGCCGACCAGCCCGCGAGATTGTTCACCGGCAGCGAGCCGGGTTTGTCCTTGGTGTTCCAACGCGGGTTGCCGACGAGCGTGCCTCCGAAAACGAACCCGTGCGTGCTGAGATAATCCATCTGCTTGTCCAGCGTGTCCCAGCTCCACTGGCCGGGTGCAGATTCGACCGCGCCCCAGTCCGTGTGCGGCGTGCGATAGCTGCGCAGCCCGATGGCTTCCATCTGCGGAACCCAGCGCGCGTTGTCCGCGGCCGAGCGATTGTTAATGTAGCAACTGCCAATTCCGAAGGGACTGAGTGATTCACCGCCGGCCGCTTGAGCGAGCAGATGTGAAAGCGCGAAGATAAGAATGAGGCAGCGTTTCATGCAAAAATGAAAATTGGAACAGCGCCGTGTTCGCGGCTACCAACGAACAACGACTGATGAGCGGCATGTGATCGAAATCCGTTGTGAATCTCGCACGACTTCTCATGGACGTCTTGGACGGGCCAGACACCCGGCCCTAAAAACGCAGTCACGTCGCACACCACTCGGAGGCGCGTTCTTACTTCTTCAAAAATGCGCTGAACAAGTCAATCGGCAGCGGCAGGAACGTGGTCGTGTTGTGTTCGCTTGCCATTTCGCGCATCGTTTGCAGATAGCGCAGTTGCAGCGCAATCGGTTCCTTGGCGATCAACCCGGCGGCCTGCACCATTTTTTCAGCGGCTTGAAATTCACCTTCGGCGTTCACTATCTTCGCGCGGCGTTCGCGTTCGGCCTCGGCCTGTTTGGCCATCGCGCGTTTCATGCTGTCCGGCAGAGACACTTCCTTGACCTCGACCGCCGTGACTTTGATGCCCCACGGCTCGGTTTGTTTATCAATGATCTCTTGCAGCTTTTGATTGACGATGTCGCGTTGCGAAAGCAGGTCGTCCAGCGGGGACTGGCCGAGCACGCTGCGCAGCGTCGTTTGCGCAATGAGCGAAGTTGCCTTCCAGAAATTTTCCACCTTCACCACGGCCGCGTTCGGGTCAACGACGCGGAAATAAACCACGGCGTCCACCGTGGCCGGCACGTTGTCGCGCGTCATGATCTCCTGCTTGGGCACGTCAATGGTTACGACGCGCAAATCCATCTTCACCATGCGGTCCACGAGCGGAATGAGGAAGATGAGGCCCGGCCCTTTCGCGCCCTGCAATTTGCCGAGGCGGAAAATCACGCCGCGCTCGTATTCGCGCAGGATGCGCACGGCCTGCGGCAGCACGATGACGGCCAGGATGGCGATGCCCGAGGCCCAAGCACCGAGGTTCGTTAATGCGCGGATGAGTTCAACCATAATCGGCTCCGTTTCGTTACTTGGTTTTCGGTTTCACTTTCAACGTCAATCCCACGATGCCCGCGATTTCGACGGGTTGATCCCTTTCAACCTCAATGTCGCTCACGGCGTTCCAAAGCTCGCCCTCGATGAACACCTTTCCGCCCTGCGCGTCAATGCGCGAAAGCGCGTTCACCGTCCGGCCGAGCATCGTTTCGCTGCCGGCGCGGACGGGATTGAATTGCGCGCGCAAGCCCGCGCCGACGACAAAGATAAAAAATGCGGCGGTGGTCAGCGTCGCCGGGATGATGTAGGCGATGGAAAGCTCGAAGCCCGGCGCGGCATGGTTGAACAGCATCAGCGAGCCGAGGAAAAATGAAACGATGCCGCCGGCGGTCAGCACGCCGTGCGTCGGGGCGTAGATGTCCGCAATGAAGAGCACCACCGCCAGGCCGATGAGCACCAGCCCCGCCACGGTGACGGGCAGCACCGACGACATGTAAAGCACGATGATTAGTGCGATGGCTCCCGCAACGCCCGGCAGGATTGCACCGGGACTGCTCAACTCGCCGATGATCCCGTAAATCACCACGAGCATGAGGATGAACATGATTTCCGGCCGCAGGAACATTTGTGAAAACCGCTCCCACGCGCTCATGGGAATTCCAACGACGGTTGCTCCCTTTGTGTGAAGCATTTTGCCGCCGGCCTTGCGCCCGTCCAGTTGCTTGAGCAAGTCAGGCAGGTCGCTTGCGATCAGGTCAATGACGTTTAGGGTCAAAGCCTGCTCGGCCGTGACGTTTGTGCTTTGGAGCACGGCGGCCCTCGCCCATTCGGCGTTCCGATGACGCTTGTTCGCGATGCCTTCGATGAGGCTGGCTGCGTCGTTCTCCATTTTTCGCTTCATCACATCATCCGTCTTCTCCGGTTCACCCGTGTTGCCGAGGATGACGGGATGCGCGGCGCCAATCCTCGTGTAAGGCGCCATGACGGCAACGTCGGCGGCCATGGTGATGAAACAGCCCGCGCTGGTCGCACTGGCCGTCCCGGTTGGCGCGACAAAAATCACCGTGGGCGACTTTGAATTGTAGAGCGCATCCACGATCTTCTTCATGGAATCCATCAGGCCGCCGGGAGTGTCGAGTTCGATGACGAGGCATTGATCGTTGCGTTCGCTGGAGGTGATAACGGCGCGCGAAACGTAGCTCGCCGTCGCCGGTCCGATGGCACCATCAATGCGAATCAACCCCACAGTCCCCGCCGGAGCGCCAGCCGGAACGAAAGCCAGCAGAACGGCGCCGAGCAGAATCGAAACTTTCATAGCGTGGCTATCCGACTCCAAACTAGCAGAATCAACAGCCTTCGCAAAGGTGATTGGCTCGACGAAATCATTTCCTCAACACCTCGCCGACGAAATCGAACATGGCCTTCGTCGCCGGATCGTCTGGCAGGCCGAGGTTGTCGTTGAGCTTGCTGTGGTTGGTTTCCCTGGCGGCGAAAAGTTTGGCGGGGATGCCGGCGTCCTTCAGCACGGCGGCAAGCCGCTGCGCCTGAATCGTGGTGTCAGGATGATCGGCGACGTGCAGGATCAGGAAAGGCGGGATGCCCTTGTCCTTCGCGACGTGCGAGACGGCGGAGTAGTCGCGGTGCAGCGCCGGGTCGTTGCCGAACTTCAGGCGGTGCCCGAACTTGGGCATCGGCATGCCATGCACGCGCAACCGCGTCTCGGCGGTTTCGATGATGGCCGGCACGTCGTAAGTGTCGCCATCCACGGGCACGCAGCCCTTGATGATGGCGAGGGAAAGTCCCTCGGCCTTCAGGTAGCGGTCGTCTATGCAGATGAGGGCGGCAAGTTGCGCGCCGGCGGAATGACCCATCACAAGAATACGGTTCGGATCACCACCATACTCGGCGATGTGGTCGTGAACCCAGCGAACGGACTTCGCGATGTCGCGAAAGATCGTGACCATCTCCACCTCAGGCAGGAGCCGGTAGCCCGTGGAGACGAAGACGAAGCCCTTGTCCACAAACGCCTGCGGCTTGAGTTGAATCAACGTGCGGTCGCCACCCTGCCAGCCGCCGCCGTGAATCCAGAAAACAACCGGAAGGTTCTTCGCGCCTTCTGGAGAATAGACATCAACCTTCTGGCGCGGGTTGACCGGCGAGGCGTAGGACAGGTCGCGCTTCACAACGAGTTTGCCCTGCGCGGAGGCGTGGCCCGACGACAGTTGCAGCAGGCAGGTGACGAGGACAATGGCGGTGGATTTCATGGATGTAGTGGTAGCGGGTTTGCGCAGATGAGAACTGCGCGCCAAGCTGGCGATTCGGAGTTCGTGTTCATGCGTGTCAGCATAGAATGCGTTCTGGGCTGCACATGGCAAACCTCTTTTCATCCGGCTGTAGAGAGGTTAGTGGATCGTGCCTGACAATGCCCAATCACTTTCCTTCCCTCACACTCACGTTTCGCACCCGCACATTTGCGCCGCTGACGGCGAACCACCAGCGCGCCTTGGTTGCAGACAGCGTGGGATGTTCACCGTGGATTTCCTTGCCGTCCACGCGCGCGGCCATCTTGTCGCCGGTCCATTCGAGACGGACGGCGTGCCACTGGCCGGGTTTGAGATCGAGCGCGGTTTCACCGATTGTTTTGCCGGGCTGCTTGCCTTTGATCTCGGAAGAATCCTCGGCGAGCTTCGCGTCCTTCGCCGTGATCACGAGCCGGCCGACGTGCTTGTTCGCGGAGTCGCAGCCAATGAGAAATCCTCGCGCGCCGTCGAACTGGAATTCACATTCGATCACCGCGCTCTGCAAACCAACCTCATGCCACAGCACGGCGGCGTGTTTGTTTTCGGGGATTTCTGCGATGACCATCTCGCCGTCCTTCATATCCCACGTGCCGTGCTTGACGACCCAACCGGCGCCGAGCGGCCCCCGCAAATCGGGCTGGGCAACGACCTTGCCGGGTTGGAGGAGCAGGGACTTGGCATCTTCGGCGAGCGTAGAAATAGCAAGGCTGACTGCGAGGGAAAGGATCAGCGGTTTCATCAACGCGGAGTCGAACACAACACCGGAACTGTGGCAACGAGAAGCTGCCGTCATTTTGACGCCGCCCAGAAACCGGTGTGGCCTTGCGCAAAAAACAGTTTCCGTCAGGCGCGCTGATTCCGCTGGCGGTTCTCCGGATGCCAGAACCTTGAGTCCTCGGGCCAGCCGAGCAGGTCGAGCTTCCTCTTCATCGCCACGACCGTCGGCCACGTGCAATGGCAGTCCACGCAGTAGAATTTCCGCGGGATGATTCGAAGCGCCATCAACACGCTGCCCAGCGCCGGCGAAAGAAACTTGCGCGGCAGCTGTGGAAACTCCACTCGGCTCGAACGGCATTCGGGGCACCGCACCGCCTCCTTGAGCGCGCTGTCCGTCGGCTCCCACGCCCCGATCAACTGGCACGCGTCCAGATATCGCGCCTGGGGCACCTTGACGTGGATGGCCGCGAACGGCTCCGACATGAACCCGAAGCGCTCGAGCTTCGATTCATCGTGGATGGTGGCCGGAATCCCGGCACGCTGAAGCCGCTCGCGCAACTGCTCCGCCGGCTCCAGTTCGTTGAACGTCACGATTGGAACGGTGTTCATGACGGAACTTAACGCCAACCCGCGCAAAGGCAAATGGCTTTCGGCAAAGTTTCACGCACATTCAAAATTCACGTGAGAATCACGCGAGATCGTCATACTGGCGCGCGAGTGATTTTACAAACTTTGCCGGTGAATGGCAGGTTTGATTATTTTCCGATGTGTTCCGCGCGATGGATTTTCACTCGTTCAACCGGAACGAAAGTTCCAAGTGTGGCGAAGTTCGGGACACGTTCCAATCAGCATAAGGGGCCGAAGGAATTCTTCTTACATACAACTACCTCTCCAAATGTGAGCAAAATATTGCCTGCCGGAGTATCGGAGTATTTTGGGAACGTCAGGATCGCAAATGTGGGCCCGAGTTAATTATGAGACCAATAATTTTGCAAACAGTCCATTTTATCGGAGTTACTTTCAAGCTAGGCACTTACTCTCGTGCCCTTCCAGCGCGATAAGCTCCACAAACCAAAGGCACTGTAAAATCAAGGCATTGATTCCTCGTAAGATTACTTGCTTGTAATATTTGCCGCCTTTCGACTATTCTTATCGCCATGAAACACGACAGCATTAAACAGTTCGTCTCCTTGCGTAACTCACTTCTTCAAGAGCGCGCCGAAATTTCGGCGCGGCTCAAGGAGATAGATCACGCACTTAGCCACGGTGAGCCTGCCGCCGCGCCCGCCCCAGCCAAGCGCGCTTACAGGAAGCGCGGCATCAGCGCGGCCGGGCGCGCCCGGATCGCCGCGGCCCAAAAGGCGAGATGGGCGAAAATCAAGGCTGGCAAGGAACCGTCATCCAAGCCCGGCCCGAAAAAAGGCCGGCGTAAATTGAGCGCGGAGGCCAGGGCGAAGATTGCCGCTGCGCAAAGGGCGAGATGGGCCAAGGTGAAGGCGGCGAAGTCATAGGCAGCGCCGGCTTAAACAGTGTCCGCCGCAACAGCCAATGCCTGAGCGTTGGTGGCTGGCGCTATAATGGCGGCAGGAACGAGCGCGGGTGGCAAATGTGCCATGCCGCATTCATATTTCTCTTATCGCTCTAAGGCGCACTGTGCGACAAGTTTGCCTTGCGTGCGAAGCCCTTGGATGCTCTGCTCCGAGAACCGTCAACGAACAATCCTTCAAACTTATGCACCCAAACTCTCGCCTACTTTGTCTTCTGACATTGAGTGTCCTCGCCATTGCGGCAGCGTCGGTGCGCGGCGCTGACGGTTCATATCATTTTCTGAAAGAAATCCCCGTTGGCGGTGACGGCGGCTGGGATTATCTGTCCGTGGATGATGCCGCGCGCCGCCTTTATGTCAGCCATGCCACAAAGGTGGTCGTGATTGACCTCGACAAGGAGGAAGTCGTTGGTGAAATCGCCGACACGCCCGGCATCCACGGCATCGCGCTCGCGCCGAAGCTCGGCCGCGGGTTCACCAGCAACGGCCGCGAAAACAAGTCGAGCATCGTTGATCTGAAGACGTTGAAAACGCTCTCGAAAATTGACACAGGCCCGAATCCCGATGCGATTCTTTACGAACCGGGCCAGCAGGAAGTTTACACGTTCAACGGGCGCGGGAAATCCGCGACGGTGTTCGAGGCGAATTCCGGCAAGGTTGTTGCGACAATTTCGCTGTCCGGTAAACCGGAGTTTGCGGCGTCGGACACAAAGGCGGGGCGTGTCTATTGCAACATCGAGGACAAGAGCGAAGTCACCGCCATTGACACCAAGACACACCAAGTGGTGAACAACTGGCCGATTGCACCGGGCGAGGAAGCATCGGGCATGGCCTTCGACGCGGCGCACCATCGTCTCTTCCTTGGCTGCGGCAACAAGCTGATGGTGATGATGGACAGCGCCACCGGCAAGGTGCTCGCCACCGTGCCCATCGGTCAGGGCGTGGATGCCAATGCGTTTGATTCCGGCACCCAGCTTGCATTCGCCTCATGCGGCGACGGCACCGTCACCATCGCGCACGAAGACTCGCCGGAAAAGCTCACCGTGGTGCAGACACTCAAGACCGAACGAGGCGCAAAAACCATGGCGCTCGATCCAAAGACTCATAAGATTTACTTGGGCGCGGTGAAATACGAAGCCACGGCTGAAGGTTCCAAGGCGCGGCCAAAGGCGGTTGCGGGCAGCTTCAAAATTCTAGTATATGGCATGGAGAAGTGATGGCGAAACTAGGGCGATTTACTCTTCTTTTGTCTCGTCGAGCGGTGGGGCCTGCAGCGAGAATATAAAAAGTTCACGCCGCTAATCGGAATGTAGTTGCCCGGACATGATCGCCAATTGCGTCGCGTCTGTAGGCCGACAATTCTTGAATCTCTTCTACTTCGTCGCGTTCACGCCAAGCCTTGTAGTCAGCTCGTAGGCGAAGGTCTTCTTCTCGCGCGGCTTGAGCGGCACCACGAACTTCACCTTGTTGGCGTCCACTTTCTCGTAGGCTTGTGCCGTGCCTAACGTCCAGTCGCCACCGAAGTTGCGCCGGATGTCCAGCACCACATCAATCTCCTTGCTGTTCTGCACTTCCACCTCCCACGTCTCTTTCGTGGTTGAACCGGTGATGTTGCCGTTGGCTCCGAACTTGATCTCGCTCTTCTGCCAGTCCATCAACTTCGGCTTCACCAGCACTTCCTGGTCCGCTCCCAGTTCCATCTCCACGAACTCGCCGATGGGGATGTATTTCACGCTCGTGCCGCCGATGTAGGCGTAAAGGTTGTCGTCGGTGACGATGCGAAACGCCTGCACCGCGCCGTCGGGCAGCGGCTCCTTGCCCAGCTTGCTGGGAACCGAGTTGGTGAACTTGTAGTAGCGTATCACCGCGTCGCCCCAGCGTTCCTTCTCAAACTTGTAATAGCTCGTGATGGGAACGTCCTTCGCACTGAAGCTCGGCAGCCGCCTGCCCCAGCCCGTCGGTATCGTGTCCCGCCCTTCCACCGTGTAGAGAAAGTATTCGCCGAGTTCCTCTTTGATGACTTCCTTTTTATCGGCCTGTTTCTCCAATGCGTCCACCATGAGGAGCATCACGCGCTTACCTCCAGAAGCCCTTCCTTCGGGTGCCTTCATTTGGGAGATGGACGGCAACTCTCCCGCCTCGTTGCGTGGGCGCTGCGCAAGATCGGCGATGTTTTCCACGAGCCTTATGACGCCCACGACCAGCCGCACCTGGGCCTGTTCGTAATCCTCGCCGCTGTTGTTGTTCACGCGAACATTGCCTGCAAGCTGCATGAGCTTCTCCGCCTTGTTCGCCTCCGCCACATAGTCCGCTGACCACGAAATGCCCGACGTGAAGTAGCGAATCTCCACCTTCACTTCCCCGGCAACCTCGCTCTTGATGCGCCATTCCAGCGTGTTGGTCACCCTCGGCGGAAAACTCGCATCCAGCACGTCCACTTCATCCGAATGTGTCAGCGCCCTGAACTCCACGCTCGTAGGATCAATGAGCGTGTTGGCCCACGAGAATTCGAGCTTGTTGAGTCCTTTGCGGAAGGTGAGCGTTCGGGTTTCCTTCACCAACGTCAGATCGGCCGAGTTGTAGATCGTCAACTGCACCGTGTCCCGGCCAGGAAGAGTAACAACGCTCACGCGGGCGTGAATCGCGAATGGCACAACCGCGAGCCACGCCGTCAAGAATGCCCGCGCTGCGCGCGAGTGGGTCAAGTGGTTTCGCATCGAAGGGTCAGACGGAGTAGAGCACCCCGTCACTCCCGGCAAAAGGAGATTTGTGCAATCCGGCGGTTGAGGTGGTGGAGCCGAGGGGAGTCGAACCCCTGACCTTCTCATTGCGAACGAGACGCTCTACCAACTGAGCTACGACCCCAGCCGATTCGGTTCCCTCCCCGCCTTCACCGAACGGCGCGCATTATGCGGGGGGCTGAAACCGAGGCAAGCGAATTCGCGGAATGCGGAACGCCTTGCGCGCGCGCCGCGGCATTTCGCCTTTGAACACCGCGCCGGCTTTGGCATAACACCGCGCGCGATGCATGATTTTCGTTACGTTGGCGGCAGGCTGTTCTGCGAGCGGGTGAGCGTTGAGTCGCTCGCGCGGCGGTTCGGCACGCCGCTGTTCATCTACTCGCAGCACACGCTCGAGGACCACTTCTCGAAACTCGACCGCGCGCTCGCGCCGCTCGACCACCTCGTCTGCTACGCGATGAAGGCCAACTCGAACGCCGCCGTCATGCGCACGCTCGCCAACCTCGGCGGCGGCTTCGACGTGGTGAGCGAGGGCGAACTGCGGCGCGTCATCGCCGCGGGCGGCGATCCGAGGAAGTGCGTGTTCGCCGGCGTGGGCAAGACCGAGCACGAAATCGAGTTCGCGCTGCGCAAGGGAATTTATTCCTTCAACGTCGAGAGCGAGCCGGAGCTGGCGCGCATCAACCGCGTGGCCGCGCGGCTCGGCAAGGTCGCGCCCGTCGCGGTGCGCGTGAACCCGAACGTGGACGCCGGCACGCACGCAAAAATCACCACCGGCACCTACGAGAACAAGTTCGGCATCGCGTTCGAGGAAATTGAGGGCGTGTATCATCGCGCGGCGAAGTTAAAAAATCTCCGGCTGCGCGGCATCCAAACGCACATCGGCTCGCAGCTCACGAGCGTGCAGCCGTTCGAGACGGCGGTGAAAAAGCTGCTGCCGCTCGTGCAACGGCTCGCGGCGCGGCACGACTTCGAGTTCTTCAGCATCGGCGGCGGGCTGGGCATCATCTACGACCCGGCGCTCGCGAGCGGCGGCGCGGACTGGTGGAGTTCCGCCGCGGCGCGGAAGATTCTCACGCCCGCGAGCTACGCGGCGCGACTCGTGCCGCTGCTCAGGCCACTGGGCCTGAAGATTCTGCTCGAGCCGGGCCGCTTCATCGTCGGCAACGCGGGCATCCTCGTCACGCGCGTCGAGTATGTGAAGCGCACCGGCAGGAAAAATTTCGTCATCGTGGACGCTGCGATGAACGACCTCATCCGCCCCGCGTTCTACGACTCGTATCACGAAATCGTCCCGCTGAGGAAAAAGACCGGCGCGCTGGTTTCATCCGACGTCGTCGGGCCGATCTGCGAGTCGGGCGACTACTTCTGCAAGGACCGCCCGCTGCCGAAAGTCGGCGAGGGCGACCATCTCGTGCTCCTCAGCGCGGGCGCCTACGGCTCGGTGATGGGCTCGAACTACAACACGCGACCGCTCGCGGTCGAAGTGCTCGTGAACGGGAACAAATCCGCCGTCGTGCGCGCGCGGCAGCCGATCCAGAAAATCTGGGCGGGCGAATCGCTGCCGGCGTGGTTGAAGTAGGCGCGGCAATCGGACGCGGTGTTCCTCAGCGAGTTGACAGAATTCGCTGAAAACGAAGAATAACCGCATGAACTCACCCGTGAAGAGGCTGAAGCCTCTGCTGGCGAATTCGTCTCAACCACCTGTTAGAACTCTGAAATGAAGGCAACGCATGCGAGCCGGTTCTTGTCCGTTCCGATCATTCTTTTTATTGTCGGATATCAGGCCATTCCAATTTTTCTCGATGCGGTTGGGCTCACGCCGGACGTTTTTGCGATGTTCGGTGTGAATTACTCAACGGACACTTCATGGAAACGCCCGCTGGTCGGCTTTGTAACATTGCTCTTCTACGAGTCTCTGCTACTTGCTTTTCTGATCCACCGATTTTTCAAATGGCGATCAACAAAGGCCGGCGACGCAAATCGGCGCGACGAGAATTAGCGCGGCAATTCCTCCGATGGCTGATGGCGGCGGCTGAAATCGATTTAACCTTGCCATTCCGACACGATCTGTTTCAAACCGGCCGCGTTACAACTTTCCCGATTCGTTCGTTCTGCCAGCCGGAGCATTTCTTCCGTTCACCGAATGCCTTAGGCTCATCAGCGGAAAACGGTCAAACTCCGAAGAACTTCTGAATCTCCTTCACGACCTCGATGAAACGGTCCACCTCGGCCTTCGTGTTGTAGAAGTAGAAGCTCGCGCGCGCGGTTGACGGCACGCCCAGCCGCTTCATCAGCGGCTGCGTGCAGTGGTGCCCGCCGCGCAAGGCCACGCCGTAACGGTCGGCGATGGTCACCACGTCGTGCGCATGGACATCGTTCAGGAGGAAGCTCACCAAGCCGCCGCGGCCTTTCTTCGGGCCGAAGAGGCGGATGCCCTTCAATTCCACGAGCCGCGCGTAGCAGTAGTTCGCGAGCTCCTGATCGTGCTGAAAAATGTTCCCGCGCCCGACGGCGTCAAGGTAATCGAGCGCGGCGTGCAGGCCCACGGGGCCGGAGATGTCCGGCGTGCCGGCCTCGAACTTGTGCGGCACGGTGTTCCACGTGCTCTTGAGGTATTCGACGCTGGAAATCATTTCGCCCCCGCCTTGATACGGCGGCGTGGCTTCGAGAATTTCCTTCCGCCCGTAAAGCACGCCGATGCCGGTGGGGCCGCAGATTTTGTGTCCGCTGAACGCGAGGAAATCGCAACCGATTTGCTGCACGTCCATGGGCATGTGGCCGGCGCTTTGCGCGGCGTCCACGAGCGTGGTGACGCCGAGCGCGCGGGCGCGGGCGCAGAGTTCAGCGACGGGATTGACGGTGCCGAGGGCGTTCGAGATGTGGACCATCGCGAAGAGCTTCACGCCGCGTGTGAGCAGCGCGTCGAGCTTCGAGAGGTCGAGCAGGCCCTCGTCGCCGGTGATCGGGACGAATGCGAGCTTCGCGCCGGTGCGCTCGGCGAGGAGCTGCCACGGCACGATGTTGCTGTGATGCTCCATCTCGGTGAGGAGAATGGTGTCGCCGGCCTTGATGAATTTGCCGCCCCATGCCTGCGCGACGAGGTTGATGCCCTCGGTCGTGCCGCGTGTGAAGACAATTTCGTGCTCGTCGCTGGCGTTGATGAACTTCGCCACGCGCGCGCGCGCTGCCTCAAACGCGTTGGTGGCGCGATTGCTCAACTCGTGGATGCCGCGGTGGACGTTGGCGTTGTCGCGCTCGTAGTAGCGCACCAGCGCGTCAATCACCGCGCGCGGCTTCTGCGACGTGGCGGCGTTGTCGAAATAAACCAACGGATGCCCGTGAACCTGTTGGTCGAGGATGGGGAAATCCTTTCGCAGCGCGGACCAGTCAGGTTGAAGCGTCGTCGTCATTCTCTCGGAGAAATCATTTTAGCCACGGATGAAACACGGACAAAACACGGATGCGGGAATTATCAGGAAGGCCGGAACGCAGGAACGGAATGGAGAAGACTTCGATTCGATCTCTTCCTGCATTCCTGCATTTCTGATTCTCGTCCGTGTTCAATCCGTGTTTCATCCGTGGCTAAGAATTGGATTACATCAAACCCAGTTGCAGCTTGGCCGCTTCGCTCATCATGCCCTGGTTCCACGGTGGGTCCCAGACCAGTTCCACGGCCACGTCATCAATGCCTTCGAGGCAGAGGAGCTTGTTCTGCACGTCCTGCACGAGCACCGGGCCCATGCCGCAACCGGGCGCGGTAAGCGTCATCTTCACGTCCACCTTGTAGCTGCCCGCGCCCAGTTCGGAGAGGTCGCAGTTATAAATGAGACCGAGGTCGGCGATGTTGACGGGAATTTCCGGGTCGTAACAAGTCTTGAGCTGATCCCAAACTTGTTTCTCCAAGCCTTCTTTCGTCACCGGCCCGGCGGGTGCCGCAGCGGGCGTGGACGCGGGCCTCGGAGCCTCGACCTGTTTGCCCAGCGCGTCGGCGTCCTTGGCCTCGATGCGCGCGAGGCCGCCGGTGAACTGCACGGTGTAACTGCCGCCGAGCACCTGCGTGATGGTGACTTCCGTGCCGGCGGGAATGAAGCCCTTCTCGCCGGACGGGATGCGCACAGCATCCACCTCGCGGCTCAGGGTGACAGTTTCGTAGGAGTGCATCAGAAGTGTAGGAGTTGAAGTGAAGTAAGAATTGCGTGCAAGGCCACCATCAAAAATCCCCTTCATGATAGCCAACCCACATCGGTTGGTCGCTTTTGAATTCGGCAACACCGGAGTGAAGAGCCTGCCTAAATTGTGGCTCTTTGTTCATGAAATAAATGACTAGCCTGTGATGACCATCAACAACCGCCAAACTTCTCGCGGTGCGCAGAAGAATTACTGGAGAGGGCAACACCCCGTTTTGGGCAACAAATGCCATTATGCGCTTCAGTCGTTCTTTCGCGTCTGAGATTTCGCAATAGCTGTTGACCTTGCCGAATAAATGCGCGTCTCTGATTCCGACAATTGCTTCCTGTGAATTAGTAGCGAGGTCTCTGAAGTGCAGTTCACCATGTTCTTTCCGCCAATGAACTTTCGCCCAAAATGAAACTGGCCTCACACTCAAAATGCCCTTCCATCTGCCTTGCGGTAGCATCGTTCTATCCTCGTGTGGGGGCCAGCCACAAACCGAAAGATATGGTTTCAACCAAATGTCGAGCACTTCCTCCGGGAAATGGGGAAAATCTGCCTTCAACTTCCTTTGAAGACAATCATTAGGTTCAGAGGCCATGTTTTTTCATGTGGCACTTTGCACACAATGCTACGAGATAATGATAATTCTCACGTTTGAACTCACCCGCTTTGTGACCACGTGGGTATCTTCGATGATGAATCTGTTTTGCCGGCGCGCCGCACAGTTCACACGTGTATTCTGCCCTTTCTAGGACTTTCTTCCTCACACGTTTCCACTTCGGTGAGTTCAAGTAGGCGCTATACTTTGATTTCCACTCCGCCTTTTCTTGCTGCTTCTTCAATCTGTGCTGCCGGTAGTCTTCTACATACCTCTCTTGTTTGAGACGGTCTTGTTCAATCTCTTCCGGTGTTTTGGGCGGCAACGGTCTCCGTTCCCACCGGCGGGTTAGCCAGGCCAACCAGAGCATTATGCCGATGTAAATTAGGAGAGGCATTTAACTTTCGGTATGCGTTGTGTGTATTTGCATCTTTTTGCCTGTTGTAATCATACCTTTTCATCCGCTTCCGTGCTCACCGTCCCGCCGCCTTCCACCGCCGCCTTGGCCGCGTGCCAGGAGAGGATGGCGCACTTCACGCGCGCCGGGAACTTGTGCACGCCCGCGAACGCCGCCAGCTTGCCGAGGCTTTCGTCCGCCTTGCCGGTGGTGACCATGTCGTGCACCTGGCCGAAGAGCGCCTCGACCTCCGCGCGCGTCTTGCCCTTGATGACGCTGGTGAGCAGCGACGCCGACGCCTTCGAGATGGCGCAGCCGGAGCCTTGGAAGCTCGCGTCCCGCACCACGTCGCCGTCCATGACGAGATAGACGGTGTAATTGTCGCCGCAGAGCGGGTTGGTGCCGTGGGCGACGCGGTTGGCGTCGGGCAGCACCTTGAAGTTCCGCGGGCTTTTCGCGTGCTCCAGGATGACTTCCTGATACAGGTCGTTGAGGTCGTCGGACATGGTGATGCCGCTGATCGTTCGTTCGGGCGCAAGCCTTCTTGCGTCGCTACAACAATACAGCGTAGTCTCGCCGCATGTTCAAGAGCATCCTTTTGGGCGTGGCGCTGCTCGCCGGCGCGGCGCGCGCGGCGGAACTCGCCATCCCCGACGACGTCACCTTCGAGCGCAACGTCGAATACGCCAACCCGGACGACCAGCATTTGCAGATGAACATCGCGCGGCCGAAGAATGGCACCGGGCCGTTCCCGGCGGTGCTGTGCATCCACGGAGGCGGCTTTCGCGCAGGCTCGCGCGAGGGCTACAACAAGCTCTGCCTCACGCTCGCACAGCACGGCTACGTCGCGGCGACGATGAGCTACCGGCTCGCGCCGAAGTTCCAATTCCCAGCCGCCGTTCACGACACGAAGGCCGGCGTGCGCTGGCTGCGTGCGAACGCGGCGAAGCTCAACCTCGATCCGCATCGCATCGGTGTCACGGGCGGCTCGGCAGGCGGGCATCTCGTGCAGTTCCTCGGCGTGACGGCGGGCGTGAAGGAGTTCGAGGGCGACCAGAATCCGGGCTTTTCCAGCGCGGTGACGTGCGTGGTGAATTATTACGGGCCGAGCGACTTCACAAAATCTTACGGCAAAAGCGTGGATGCGCATGAAGTCCTTCCGCTCTGGCTTGGTGGAAACGTGGAGACCGCGCGCCTGCGGCACATCCAGTCCAGCCCGCTCAACTGGGTCACGCCCGACGCCGCGCCGACGCTCCTCATCCACGGCACTGAGGACAAATACGTCGCCTACGAACAGGCGCTCTGGATGCGCGACCGTCTCGCCGCGTGCGGTGTGGAGGTGGAACTGCTCACGCTGGAAGGCGCGGGCCACGGCTTCAAGGGCGCGGACGCGGAGAAGGCCGAGAAGGCGCTGCTGGCCTTCTTTGAAAAACACCTCAAGCCTTCGCTGAAATAAATTCAACCATTGCCATGCTGCCGCTCATCACCGGATTTCTCGCGGGATTGCTTCATGTCTTCTCCGGCCCGGACCATCTGGCCGCTGTCGCGCCGCTGTCCGTCGGTAAACGCGGTGCGTGGCGCGCGGGTGTGCGCTGGGGATTCGGCCATTCCAGCGGCGTGCTCGTGGTCGGATTGCTGGCGCTGGCGTTTCGCGGCGCGTTGCCGCTGGAGGCGATTTCCGACTGGGGCGAGCGCTTTGTCGGCGTGGTGCTCATCGGCATCGGCTTGTGGAGTTTGCGGCGCGCGATGAGCAGTCACGTCCACACACACGAACACGCGCACGGCGTGGAACGGCACGCGCACATCCACGCACACGCGTCGGCGACGGCGCATTCGCACGGCGAACCTTCCGAGCACCGGCACACGCACGCGGCGTTTGCGGTGGGCACGCTGCACGGGCTGGCGGGCAGCTCGCACTTCATCGGCGTGCTGCCGTCGCTGGCCTTCGATTCAACGCTGAAGGCGTGTTTGTATTTGTCCGCCTACGGAGCCGGCACGGTGCTGGCGATGGGTTTGTTTGCGGGCGTGTTCGGCGCATTCAGCCGGCGGAGTTCAGCGGACGCCACGGTGGCTTATCGCCGCTGGATGGCCGCGTGCGCCGTCGTGGCATTTGCGGTGGGCGGCTGGTGGCTGGCGGCGTGAGGGACTTTCTCCCGGCTGCAAAAGGCAGTGGAACGGCGCGATCGCGCTGCCGTTGCGACGCATTGGACTGGAACAGGTTTCGCACGGATGCGGGGCGAGGGCAACGGAAGGTGAAATTTTCTCAAAAAAAATGTTGTCAACCTACGGTGTATTCCCTATCGTCGCGCGCAAATGCACCGTTTTTGGTGCGGGGCGAACTGTATTTCGCCCCAGAAAAAAACGCTAAAAACGCAACACAACACATCGCAGGAGGAACAAAACAACATGAAGATCAATCCATGGACAGCCGGACTCGCCGCCGCGGGCGTGATTAGCTTCGCTGGCGCGGTTCAGGCTGAAGAAGCAAAGAATCAGGTGCTGACCGCCGTTTCGGGCACGACCCTGAGCGGCTACGTGAGCACCTCGGCGCGCTGGGACTTTAGTTCCAAGAACGCCGTTACGCAGTATGCCTACGGCGCAGGCAAATCGGATCGGTTCAACTTGGACGTGGTGGACCTCACCTTCGCCAAAAACCTTCCCGAAGGGGACTGGGCTGCTGGCTACAAGGCTGAACTCTGGATCGGACCTGATGCCGCCGTCATCGGCAATAACATTGCCGGTTTTGGCAGCAACGACCTCGCCATCAAGCAGGCCTACGTCGAATTGCGCGCACCGATCGGCAACGGGCTCGACATCAAGATGGGTGTCTTTGACACCGTCGTGGGTTACGAGTCCGCCAACGCGGGTGACAACCCGAACTATACGCGTTCCTTCGGTTACACCATCGAGCCAACCGAACATGTCGGCATCCTTGCCAGCTATCGCTTCTGCGATAACTTCAGCGCCAGCGTGGGCATCGCTGACAGCTACACCGCGGTTCTGAACGCGGGTGCAGTTGGCAGTGGTGGTGTTGCAGGTGGTGCCACGGCTCAGAGCCAGAAGACCTACATGGCCTCCGCAACGCTCACTGCTCCTGAAAGCTTCGGCTTCCTCAAGGGCGGCACGTTGACGGTCGGTGTCGTTGACGGTCGCACGTTCGCGTTTGCTGCCTCCTCAGCCCCCGACTCGACGTTGGTCTATGTTGGCGCCACCATACCGACGCCAATCGAGAACCTCAGCCTCGGTGCTGCATGGGATCATCTGAACCGTGAAGGCACAAGTGCCGCGCCTATTCGCGACACTGACGCCGCGGCCATCTATGCGTCCTACAAAGCAAGCGACAAGCTCAAGCTGAACGCGCGTGCTGATTGGATCAACAACATGGCTACAGTCGGTGTCGGCACCCCTGGCCAAGTCGAGGACTTGGCGATGACCCTCACGGCGGATTATTCCCTGTGGGAGAATGTCATCTCCCGCCTTGAATATCGCTGGGATCACGCCCTCAGCGGCCATGTCAAACAGGCCACTGCCGCGAGCCCCATTGCCGGCCCGTTCGCCGGTGGCCGTGTCAACACGAGCATCATCGCGTTGAACGTCATCTATAAGTTCTAATCGAACTCGACTCCTTCACCCCCTTCCGGCGCGAGCCGGGAGGGGTTTTTGTTTTCAAGATCGAAGCAAGAGGTGCGAGAGACGAAGCTATAACTCTTCGTCGTTGCCCGTGTCGCAGCACACGCCGCGCTTGCTCGCGGCGATGAAATCCAGCATCACGTGCGCTGTGTCGCTCGTGAACTCGCCTCGCGCCGCCGCGAGCGCTTCACGCAGATTTCGCCCGCTGCGGAAGAGCGCGTGATAGAGCCGCTTGAGTTCCATCCGCTGCTGCGCAGTGAAACCCGCGCGACGCAGGCCCACCGCATTCAGCCCGCAGATGCCGTTGTCGCCGCGCGCGACTGTGAACGGCGGCAAATCCTTGCTGATGGCCGCGCCGCCCTGCATCAGCGCCAGCGCGCCGATGCGCGTGAACTGGTGCGCGAGGCAGTTGCCCGAGATGAACACGCGGTCGCCGACCTCGACGTGCCCCGCGAGCAGCGCGCCGTTGGCGAGGATGACGTGGTCGCCGAGCCGCGCGTTGTGCCCGACGTGCGAGTTCGCCATGAGAAAGCAGTGCGAGCCGATCACTGTTTCGCCGTCCAGCGTCGTCGAGCGGTGCACCGTGACGTGCTCGCGAAAGACGTTGTGGTCGCCGATGCGCAGCCGCGTCGGCGCGCCGGTGTATTTCAAATCCTGCGGCGCGTCGCCAATGACGCACCCGGTGTGGAACTTGTTCCCGTTTCCCGCGTGAAGAATTCCCGTGAGGTGAACGTGCGGCCCGACGATGCAGTTTGCGCCGAGATGGACGCCTTCATCAATCACCGCATAAGGCCCGACGCTCGCGGTCGGATCGAGTTCCGCCTTGGGATGAATGATTGCCGTCGGGTGAATCATGCCGGGCCGAGCATCGCACGAAGCCGCGCGCCGGGTCAGGCATAAAAGTAGCCCAGCTCGCGCAACGACGCGTAGCCGTGCGGCCGCTGTTCCGTTGGCCGACCGATGATAACGTGGTCGAGCACGTCAATCTTGAGCAACCGTCCGGCGCGGATGAGGTCGCGCGTGACCTTGATGTCCGCCTCGCTCGGCGACGGGTCGCCGCTTGGATGATTGTGGACGAGCACGACTGTGGCGGCGTTCGCGGCAATGGCGGACTTGAAGACCTCGCGCGGATGCACGAGCAGCGAGTCGAGCGTGCCGTGCGCGAGCGGCACGCGCTTGATGAGCCGCCGGCGCGTGTTGAGGAGCACGGCGAAGAACCGCTCCACGCTTTCCTCGCGGAACTCCTCGCGCATCACGCCGGCGATTTGTTCCGGCGTATCCATAAGCGGCGCTTCCGTGGCGCGCTCGTCCACCATGCGGCGCGCGAGGGTAAAGGCCGCCTTGAGCGTCACCGCCTTGTCGCGCCCGATGCCTGGCACGGAGCGGATTTCGTCCAGCGTCGCGCGTGACAGCGCGTCGAGCGAGCCGTGCCGGTTCAACAATTCCTGCGCGATGACGATGGCGGATTTCCCCTGCAAACCGGTGCGAAGGAGAATCGCAATCAAATCCGCGTTCTTAAGCGCCTCCGCGCCATGTTCGGCGAGCCGTTCACGCGGACGTTCAGACGCCGGCAGGTCTTTGATGCGCTGGTTCACACGGCGAGTTCCTGTTCCGTCGCTTCATCATTGGCCTCGCCGACGACGAAGCGCTCGAACTCGAACAAAAGATGCGGAGGCACGCGCGCCTTGAATCGCGCTGACGGTCCGTCGTAATCGCTCACGAGCACCTGCGCGTGGGCGTGGAGCTTCGCGATGACGGCGGACTCGGCGTGCGGCACGGACAGCTCGACGAGCCGGCGCACGGGACGCAACTGCGCGCCCAATTCCGCAAGCAACGCGGGAAAGCCGGCGTGTGTCTTTGCGGAAATGGCGACCGCGTTTGGAAAGCGCGCGAGCCATTGCGCCGCGGCGTCGGGCGAATCGAACCGGTCAATCTTGTTGAACACCATCAGCACCGGCTTGCCCGCGGCGTGGATTTCCTCAAGCACGGCGTTCACCGCGAGGATTTGTTCCTCCGCGAGCGGATGCGTCACGTCCACCACATGAAGGAGCAGGTCGGCTTCGACGACTTCTTCGAGCGTGGCCTTGAACGCCTCGACGAGCCGGTGTGGCAGTTTGCGGATGAAGCCCACCGTGTCGGAGAGGAGGACATTCTGGTTCGTCGGCAGGCGCAACCGGCGCGTCATCGGGTCCAGTGTGGCGAAGAGTTTGTTTTCTTCGAGCGAATGCGCGCCGGTGAGCGAGTTGAAGAGCGTGGACTTGCCGGCGTTGGTGTAGCCGACGATGGACGCGAGCGGCCAGTGGCTGCGCTGCCGGCCGCGCCGCTGCGTGGTGCGCTGGCGGTGGACGACGACGAGTTCCTCGCGAATCTTGTCAATGCGCTCCTGCGTCTTGCGGCGGTCGGCTTCGAGCTGCGATTCGCCCTCGCCGCCGATGGCGCCGGTCGAACCGCGCTGGCGCGAAAGGTGCGTCCAGTAGCGCGTGAGACGCGGCAGGAGATATTCGAGCTGCGCGAGTTCGACCTGGAGTTTGCCTTCGCGTGAGTGGGCGCGGCGCGCGAAGATGCCGAGGATGAGCGCAGTGCGATCCATGATTTTGCAGTCGAAAACTTTTTCGAGATTGCGCGCTTGGGCTGGGGAAAGCTCATCGTCGAAGATGACCGTGTCCACGTCCAGGGCCTTGCATTCGCGGGCGAAGTCCTCCGCCTTGCCGCGGCCGATGAAGGTGGCGGGCGCGGGCGCGACGAGCCGCTGCGTGCCGTCGCCGACGACCCGCGCGCCGGCGGTGCGAGCGAGTTCGCCCAGTTCGTCGAGCGAGTCGCGCACGGCCCACGTGTCAGCGTGCTTGAGTTCAATCCCGATGAGGAAGGCGCGTTCGGTGCGCTTGTCGGCGGTGGAGACGAGAGCTTTCAAATCGTTGCGGCGCACCATACCACGCCCGCCGCTGGTGCAAAAGAACCAACGTGCGCTCCAAAAAACCTTGCCAGCGCAGGCGGTTGGGGATGAATTCGACCCGATTCAACCAAGTCCAATTCCGCGCATTAACCGCACGTAACTTCGATCATGAAAATCCAACTTCGCTCCGTCCTTCGTTTTTTTGCTGTCGCAACTCTCGCGGCGCTGGTGTTGCCCGCGCAAGCCGAGCCGAAGAAAGTCCTCGTCGTTACGGTCACGACAGGCTTCCGGCACAGCTCCATCGCGACCGCCGAGAAGATTCTTGCCAAGATCGGCGAGGAAAGCGGCGCGTTCACGGTTGATTACGTGCGGCAGCCGCCGAACAAACCCAACGCACCGCGCAAACCGCAACCGCCCAAACCCACCGGCAACGAGGAAAAAGACAAGGCCGCGAAGGAAAAATTCGAGGCCGAGCTTCAGAAATTCCAGGAGACTGAGGCGCAGCTCACGGCGGTGTTCAAGCAGGCGGACGCCAAGTGGCAGGCCGAAACAAGGGCCGCCATGGCGAAGCTCTTGCCGGAGAATTTGAAAAACTACGACGCGGTGATTTTCGCCAACACCACGGGCGACCTGCCGTTGCCGGATCGCGACGCGTTCATCGAGTGGGTCAGGGCCGGCCATGGTTTCTGCGCGATGCACAGCGGCAGCGACACGTTCCACGGCTACCGGCCTTACATCGAGATGCTCGGCGGCGAGTTCCAGACGCACGGCGCTCAGGAAATTGTCGAGTGCCTCGTCAAGGATCCGCAGCATCCCGCCGTGAAGCATTTCGGCGCGAGCTGGGACATCCGCGGCAAGAAGGAGGAGATTTACATCATCAAGACCTACGACCCGACGACGGTGCATGAGCTGCTCGTGCTCGACAAACATCCCAACACCAAGGCACCCGGCCATTACGCGATGAGTTGGTGCAAGGATTTTGGCAAGGGCAAGGTCTTCTACACCTCGCTCGGGCACAATGAATATGTCTGGGAAATGCCGGAATATCAGCAGCACATCCTCGGCGGCATCAAGTGGGCGCTCGGCCTGGAGAAGGGCGATGCGACTCCGCAGGCGAAGTAACCGCAATCAACTCCGTCAACAAATGAAACGCTTTTCACTGCTTACATTGGCATTCACTGTCATCACGATGGCGACTTCGTTCGCCGCCGATGAGGATGGTTTCACACCGCTCTTCAACGGCAAGGATTTGACCGGTTGGAAACTGCGCCGGCCCGATGGCCACAACAGTTGGACCGTCGAGCCGGGCGGCATCTTGAAGAATACCGTCAACAAGGGCGAGCACGGCACCGATCTTGTGCACGAGACGAAGTATTGGAACTTCACCGTGCGTTACGAATACATGGTGCCCGACGGCTCGAACAGCGGCTTCTATCTGCGCGGCCGGCACGAGATTCAGATTCTCGGCGATTACAAGCGTGGCAAGCCCGACATCCACGGCGACGCCTCGATCTACGGCGTGAAGGAGCCGTCGGAATACGCGTCCAAGCCCAACGGCGAGTGGAACACGGTCGAGGCCACGATCATCGGCGACAAGATCACCGTCATTCTCAACGGGAAGAAAGTTCACGACAACGTCGTCTGCGACCGCGCCACCGGCAGCGAGCTGGACAACAAAATCAACGAGCCAGGCCCGGTCTTTCTCCAAGGCGACCACGGCACCGTGAGCTTCCGCAACATCCGCATCAAGGAGCTGGCAAAGTAATTTTAGCTTGGTGTCGCACGCGGACAGCCCAGTTCACATTCATCTGGGATTGCGTTCCCCTTTTGCATCCGCATTATGTCGCGCATGAATTCGTCCACGAACGAAGCATCCTCCAACGAAGTCAACCGGCGCGATTTTCTCCGCGGGAGTTCCTTTGCGTCACTGCTTGCGATGCTCGGCGCCGTCGAGCTGAAGGCGCAGGACGCGAAGAAGGACGCGGCGATTGACGCAAGCAAGGCGAATTTCACCGTCAACGTCGCGCTCATCGGCCTCGGCAACTGGGGTCGTGAAATCCTTGCCGCGCTCGGACGCCGCAAGGAGGCGAAGGTCGTCGCGATTTGCGACACATATCCCGCGATGCTCCGCCGCTCGGCCGAGAACGCGCCCGGCGCGAAGCAGGTCGCGGACTATCACGAGGTGCTCGCGGACAAGGACGCGCAGGCCGTCATCATCGCCACGCCGACGCACCTGCACCGGCAGATCGTCGAGGACGCGCTCAAGGCCGGCAAACACGTCTATTGCGAAGCGCCGCTTGCGCACACGATTGAGGACACAAAGGCCATCGCCGTCGCGGCAAAAAATTCACCCAAACTTTATTTCCAGTCCGGCCTGCAGATGCGCTCCGACCCGCAGCGGCATTTCCTGCTGCAATTCATCCGCAGCGGTGCGTGCGGGCGGTTCGTGATGGCGCGAGCGCAGTGGCACAAGAAGACGAGCTGGCGGTTCGCCTCCGGCAATCCCGAGCGCGAGAAAGCCATCAACTGGCGCCTTAACAAGGAGCTTTCGACCGGTCTCGCCGGCGAAATCGGCATTCACCAAATTGACGCCGCAGCATGGTTTCTGCGCGGGACACCGACGGTGGTGACGGGCTTCGGCGGCGTGCTGCACTGGAACGACGGCCGCGACGTGGCCGACACGGCACAGGCCGTGTTTGAGTTCCCCGGCGGCACGCTCTTCACCTACGACGCGACGCTCGCGAACTCCTTCGACTCCGATTACGACATGATCTACGGCAGCGACGCAGCCGTGATGATTCGCGGCAACAAGGCGTGGCTGTTCAAGGAAGTGGACTCCGCACTGCTCGGCTGGGAGGTCTATGCGCGCAAGGATTTGTTTTACAAGGAGACCGGCATCGCGCTCGTCGCCAACGCCACCAAGAGCACCGCGCCGGCCGGCGGCGGTGAGGACGCCGGCTTCGTCGAGCCAACGATCAACTTTGCCATCGAGAGCTTCCTCGCGAACGCGAACGAGGTCGGCAACGCAGTCGAAGACTTTAGTGCCACGTTCAATCCGAACGACAAGGTCGCGCTCGCGAAATATCTCGCCGACCTCAAGCTCCAACCAGCCGCCGGCTGGAAGGAGGGCTTCGAGGCCACCGTGCTCGCCATCAAGGCGAACGAGGCCGTCGCAACCGGCAAACGCATCGCCATCTCGAAGGAATTGTTCGATGTCGCATGAACAACAGTTCGGGAAACGACTCTAAACTTCAGCGAATCCAAAATCCGCCATTCTGAAAACAACCGCGATGAAAACGAATCTGTTTCGCCTGCTCGTTGCCGCCTCGCTGCTCACCGCCGCTTCGATCCGCGCCGCGGACATTCGCTACGAGGCGCAGCCCGGCGGTAAAATCAAGATTGACGGCACCTCAACCATTCACGACTGGACCGTGGAGACGCAGATCATCGGCGGCTTCATGGAGTTGGACCCGGCTTTTGCCGCGGACTTCAAGGCGTTCAAGAAGCCGGCCGTTTCGGTCTTCATACCCGTGCGCTCGCTCAAGAGCGGCAAGAAGCCGATGGACACCGTGATGCAGGAGACGATGAAAATGGCCGAGCATCCGAAGATCGAATACAAGCTGCTCGATTTCACTCCGAAGCCCGGCGCGGACGCGAAGAAGGCGCAGTTCGACGCGAAGGGCATGCTCACCGTCGCCGGTGTCACGCGCACGAACGCAATGACCGTCACGATCGAGCGCGTGGACGACAAGACGATCAAAGTGTCCGGCACGACCAACGTGAAGATGACCGATCACGGCATGAAACCGCCCGCGCCCGCCATCGCGCTCGGCGTCATCAAGACCGGTGACGACGTGAAGCTCACCATCGAGTGGCTCACCGCGCAGGCGGAAGAGAAGAAGTAAACTCTTAGGACGGACTCGCCATGCGAGTCCCGCACTTTGTGTTTTGCGATTGATCTGGGACTCGCGCAGCTCGGCCTTCCGACGGCTACATCCCCATGATCTGGTAGCCGCAGTCCACGTAGATGACCTGGCCGGTGATGGCCGCCGCGCCGTCGCTGGCGAGGAAGGTTCCCGTCGAGCCGAGTTCATCCGGCAGCACGTTGCGCTTGAGCGGCGAGTGCGACTCGTAGTGCTTGAGCATTTCCGTGAAGCCCGCGATGCCGCGCGCGGCCAGCGTGTTCACCGGGCCGGCGCTGATGCAGTTGACACGGATTTTCTTTGGACCAAGGTCGTAGGCGAGATAGCGTGTGCTGGCTTCCAGTGACGCCTTGGCCACGCCCATCACATTGTAGTGCGGCACCACTTTTTCCGCACCGTAGTAGCTCATCGCCACGATGCTGCCGCCGTCAGTCATCAGCGGAGCCGCGCCACGAGCGAGCGCGACGAGCGAATACGCGCTCACGTCGTGCGCCACGCGGAACGCCTCACGGCTCGTGTTGACGAAGTCGCCTTCAAGCGCGTCCTTTGGCGCAAAGGCCACGGAGTGCAGCATCAGGTGCAGCTTGCCGAATTTCTCGCCGACGATTTTGAAAACATTCGCGATGTCCTCGTCCTTTGTCACGTCGCACGGCATGAGCAGAGTGTCGGTGCCGAACGTGCCGGCGAGTTCCTCGACGTTTTCCTTGAGCCGTTCGCCCTGATAAGTGAAGGCCAGTTTTGCGCCGGCCTTGTGCCACGCCTGCGCGATGGCCCATGCGATGGAGCGCTTGTTTGCGACGCCGAAGACGATGCCGAGTTTGCCTGCGAGTGGTTGAGACATAAGCCAGTTTCGTTCAGTGCGCCGAAAGGATGCTGCGAAGCCGCGCCGCGTGGCAAGGGTGAATCAAGCCGGTTTCGCCGCGCGCAAACGCATCCACGCGAGTGTCGCGAGTCCGCCCACGAGCAGCGCACTTACCGCCCACGCGCCTGCGTGTGACTGCGACGGCGCGAGGAACAGCGCCAGCGCGCCGACCGCCGGCCCGATGCAGATGCCCGCGCCGATGGCCGCTTCATGGAATCCGCCGTGCTCGCCCTTCGTCTCGCCGATATCCATCGAGTAGAACAGCGACGAGTAATAAATCAGCCCCGTGGCCGCGCCGAACGCGAGTTGCGCAAGAACGAGCAGCCAGAGTTTTTCCGCGAGCAGCAGCGTCGCGTAACCGCCGATGAGCAGCACGAACGCCGTCGCCAGCCAGCGGAACTTGTAGTGCCACTTCGTCCAGCGCCAGAGGAACGCGAACGTCGCGAGCCGCGTGAAAAACCACAGCGAGCAGAACAAGCCGCTCTGCGTCACTGTGAGATGAAGCTTTTCCGCGACATGCGGAATCACCGGCAGCACGGAATTGATGGCGATGTAAGCGAACGGATTCGCGAGCCACGCCATTTTCAAAAAGGCCCGCGGGTTCACGGGCTGTTGAAAGGCTGCCGGCTCGGGCGTGTGCGGCACAGGTGACACCGTTTTCTTTGCAGGAATTTCGCCTGTTGCCCGATGCCGAGCCAGCCACGCAACGATGCCGAGCTGTGTGAGGTAAATTCCCGCCGGCAGCCAGTAGATGCTGCGCTGGCCAAAGCGCTCGAAGATCGCGCCGCCGCTGAAGTAGGCCACCGCGCTGCTCGCAGCCCAGACGCAGTTGTAGGTGCCGACCCTGCGTTGCAGACCCGCGTCGTCCTCGCCGTGACTCACAAGCGCCTCGAGCGCAGGCCACGTGAAGAGCATCGCGACCGTCCAGCACACGATCGTCGCGACCTGACCAGCGACCGATTGAAGAAAACTTCCGGTGATAAGCACGAGCGCCATGCCGGCGAAACCGATCTTCAGCGACGTGAGGAACCCGCGCCGCTCGGCGAACCGTCCGCCCTGCCACGCTGCGAACACATACACGAAGCCGTGCAGCGCGGAGATGAGCAGGTTCTCACGGTCGCCGAAGCCGAAGTGCTGCTTGAGCAGAAAAAAAAGGTAGTTGAAGAAATAGGCGCACGCGACTGAGTTTAGCCCGGCGAGTGTGAAGTAGATGGCCTTGCGGGAAGACATCGAAAGTTTCGAGTTGCGAATGTCGAATGGCGCGCGTCAGGTTTTATTCGACACTCGAAATTCGTGATTCGAAATTTCCCCGAGGGCTTTGCGGCAATACCACTTCACCGCGTTGCTCATCGGCGGCTGGAGCGCGTCGAGTTCTTCGCCGGCGACCCAGCGGATGTCGTGGTGCTCCTCCGCGGCTAGCGCGAGCGCGCCATTCTTCGGACGCGCCCAGTAAATCAAGCCGATGTGCTCATGTGTGTCGCTGATGCGGTGGATGTCGAGAAAGCGCGGCGCGATGAGCGCGCGCGTGCCCGGCTCGGTCGTGGGCGGGCGCTCGCCGAGCAACTCGACATCGAAGCCGCTCTCTTCCTGCGCCTCGCGCAACGCGGCCTGCTCAGGGTCCTCGTCCAGCTCAATGTGTCCGCCGAGCGGCAGCCATTTGTCGAGCTTGCGGTGATGCACGAGCAGCACGCGGCCGTCGTGAACGACAAAGATTGCCACGGTGAAATCAATCTTCTCGTGAATGTGCGCCA
Organism: uncultured Verrucomicrobiota bacterium; assembly: GCA_964589935.1. Lineage (GTDB taxonomy): Bacteria > Verrucomicrobiota > Verrucomicrobiia > Limisphaerales > VHCN01 > VHCN01. The sequence continues at coordinate 38,737 of CAZPVD010000019.1, forward strand.
TCGCGGGCGCGAGAATGCGAAGGACGGGGTGACGAAGCAAGCGCAGCGTGGAGGCGCGCGATTTCGCAAAGGGCGTTGCGCGGTTTGCCGCTTTTCATTTGGACGCGCTCACGATGGCTTCACGCCGGTTCCGCCGGATTTCTCCTCGTTCGTCAGCGGCGCGACGAAACGCTGGTAAATGACCGAGACGAGGATGAGCACAACGGCGAGGCCGATCAGCGCGCCGATGCGGTAGAGGCCGCCGAGCGCCCAGAGATCGTGCAGGAAGAGCTTCGCGATGGTGACGACGAGCAGGCCGAGTCCTGAATAGCGCGCCCCGGCGCTGCGGACCTTCACGCCGGCGCCGAGCACGGCAAGCGCGTAGAGTGCCCACGTGAGCGAGTAGGTCATGTCTCGCGCGAGGTTGCCGCCGAACTTGAACGTGAGTGACGCGCCTTCGCTGAAGTAGTCTGCGATCTCGATGTTGAGCAGCAGGAATGCGAGCACCGCGCCCAGCGACCAGAGCACAGGCGGCGCGTTGCGGCCAAGCACGACATTGCGCGGCGGCGCGAGCAGACGCGCGCCGGCCCAAAGGCAGAGCGTGGTGACGCCGTAGGCGTAGAGATACCAGTTGAAGATGGGCGTCTGCGTGCGCGCGTGATAGTCGAGCACGACGGGATTCAACGCGAGTCGCACGAACGAGACGACGAGCAGCGCCACGCCGGTGAGCCGCAGGCCGTTGTGCGGCACACGGTGGAAGAGCCACAGCAGCGCCGCGCCTTCGAGCGCCCAGCCGAGCGTGATCCACTGCTTGTCGAATTGAATCGGGAAAATCAGCGTGACGAAGAACAGCGCCGAGCCGCCGAAAAGAGCGAGCAGGGTGTTGCGTTTCGGATGGTTCGCCCCAATGCTGCGGACGAGGTGAACAAGCGCGGCAAATCCCGGCAACGCGAATGCCGCCGGCACGAGGCCGGGCATGTCGAACTTCGGGAAGGCGTCCTTGAAGCCGCGATATACAAGGTAAAAGTGCGCCGGCAATGCGAGCGCGGCGACGGCCCACGGCATGACGCGTTCAGCAAATTGCCGTTGAAACGCAAACGGGAACGCGAAGAACGCCAGGCCGAATCCCACATACCATCCGAGCGCGACGAACGGCGAGTCTGGTGAAAACGCGTTGAAGTGCCACGAATGTTCCAGCATCAGCGTGCAGACCAGCCCGATGGCGGAGAGCACATCCACGCGGTTCGTGCGCACGAGGCCGAAAAGCAGCGCGACCATCAGCGCCGCGAGTCCGAAAACGGGCGACGGATTCGCCAGCTTGAGTTTCAACACCATCATCGTGAGCAGCAGGAACGGCAGGATGGCGGAGAGCGCGGGCACTTGAGTGAGCAACTCCGGTGGCAGTTGCGCGCTGAACGGCGGGCTTGGTTTGCCTTCTCCGCCCGCTGCCGGTGCGGCAAGCTTTGCCATGATTTTTCTTGTCGCGATGATGCCGACGATGAAGAAAAACAGTGCGAAGAAGCCGATGACGGTGAGTTCCTCCGAAAGCCCCATCGCAAGGACGGGCACGCGCAGGAGCCAGAGGCCCATCGCGGCAAATGTGAGCAGCAGCACCGCAACGAGCGCGAGCACCGATGCCGTGAGCACTGCGAGGCCGATGGCCAGTGCGTCAATGAACAGGATGACCGGCCATACGAGCAGCGAGACGCTCTCGAATTTCAGGATTGGTAGCATCACAAGCACAAGCGCGACGGGCGGAAACAGGTGCGCCCACCAGCCCGGCGACGCGCCCGGCCGTTGCCGGGCAAGCCACACGGGGAAGGCTGCATGCAGCACACCGAAAAGCAGGTAGAAGCCGAGCGCCCAGTTGAGCAGCGGTTCCGTGAGATGCAGCGTTGTCCACATTGAGAGTAGAACGAACACTGCGATGCCGCCGATGAATTGCGCCGCGCGCAGCCGGTCACGCATCCATACGACCGCAAGCAGTGCGGCGTCCACAAGAAGTGCGAAGCCGAAGAGTTTTCCCGGCTGCGCCATCAGGTCGTGCTTCCCGTCCACGACGAGTCCGAGCGCAAATAAAAACGCCGCGGTGCATGGCACGATCACCGCCGCCCACGTTGAAGCGTCATCGCGGTCGCGTTTCGCCGCCGCGGCGAAAGCCACGGTGAACAGCGCGACAAACGTCAGGAAAATGACAAGCGCCGTGTCAAACTTCGCGATCTCGAAGAAATTCATCACCCAGCCGAACTCCATGACCGCCGTGCCGATGGCGCCGAGAAGGGCGAGGTAATTCCAGCGTTTGCGCAGCGCCACTGCGACGAGGCCGATGTCGAGCATTGCGATGTATGTGAACAACACAAGCGGTTGATCATGACCCGACGCAATCAGCGGCGGTGTAAGGAAACCGCCGGACAGCGCGAGCACCGCGACCGCGGGCGCGTCGAGTGTCACCGCAAGAACAAACGCGGTTGCCGTAATGGCAATCATCAGCGGGAACGCAAGAGCCGCGGGGAGTAGGTTGTAAATCTTTGGCGATTGCGCCGCGAACGTGACCGCGTAGAGCGTGAGGATGCCCGCCGAGGTAAGCGCCTGCACGGTGAATGCGTAGCGTGCGCGCGGGATTCGCGCGCCGCCGACCACAAGGCCGATACCGACGAGATAACCGGCGGCGACGCGCAGTTGCGGGGAAATCCAGCCTTGGTCGAACGAATACTTGATGGCAAACGCAAGGCCGAGGAACAACACCAGCCCGCCGAGCCATGCAAAAAGTTTCACGCCCATGAACTGCTCCCAGTTGATTTCCGGCAGCGCTGGTTTTTGTGTGGTTGAAGCGCCCGTGTTGACGGCGAGAATCGGAGGTGCGCCGACGGGCCATATTTGCGCGGCGGTTGTCGCGGCAATCGGTGCAATCGGAGAAAGGACCGGAGGCAGTGGCGGTGGAGAGGCCTTTTCGCTGGAGGGAAGAACCGGCGGCAGAAACGGATCGCTCGACCCGGTTGGTTTGGAAATGCTTTGAGGCGCCGTGGAAGAAAGTTGTTTCGGGATTTCGGCTGAAGCCGGCTTCTCTTGGGCGGCAGGAGCGGATTTTTTAAGTTCGAAGACGGTCCGCTCAAGTTCGCTTGTGCGGCGGCGCAGCTCGGCGATGTTGCTGTTATTGTCGCCAACCCGCGTGGCGAGCCAGACTACGAACGCGAGGAGAACAAGAATGAGAAATGTCATAAACCGGTCGCGAGTGTGCAGCGCCGCCACGGACAGGTGTTAATCGAAACTTCTTTTCCGCGCATAGATTTTGCCGATGGGCGGACGAGACGGGCTTGTGTGGAACTTGCGCGCAGTATTCCGCGCGGCGGGCAGAGGTGCGAGAAAAAAGAAGCTACTTCAGCAACGGCTCAACGCACCGCCACACCGCGTCTGCGACGGCATCAATACCCTGCGTCGCGTCAATCACTTGGACGCGCCGCGGCTCGGCGGCGGCAATGGCTTCGTAGCCGCGCTCGACGCGCTCGAAGAAGGCGCGGTCCGCCTCCTCGAAACGGTCGCGTGGCGCGGGTTGCAAACTTTGGCGTGAAGTGCGGCGCGCTTCGCTGATTTCCAACGGCACGCGCAGCCATAGCGTGAGGTGCGGTCGCGTGTCGCCGACGGCGAAATCAATCACGGCCTTCACGCGCGCCAGATCGAGTTGGCGACCGTGGCCTTGATATGCAGTGGTGGAATCATGGAAGCGGTCGCACACGACAATCTCGCCGTCGGCCAGCGCGGGGCGGATGACTTCGCGCACGAGCTGTGCGCGGCTGGCGTTCATCAGCAGCAGTTCGGCTTCGGGCGTCATCGCCCGGTTCGCTTCGCTGTGCTTGAGCGTGTGGCGGATTTCCTCGCCGATGGGCGTGCCGCCCGGCTCGCGCAGCACGCGCACGGCGCGGCCCAGCGCGCGCAAACGCTCGGCCAAGCGCGCGGCCTGCGTGCTCTTGCCGCCGCCTTCGGTGCCTTCAAATGTAATGAAAAGGCCGGGCATCGTGGGAAGTATGAATTACGAGGGATGAAGGATGAAGTTCCGATTTTTGCAGCGCGCACAGACCGTAGATTCATCATTCATATTTCATCCTTTAACTTTCGGTCCGTTATGTTTGCCGGTTTCAAGCACTCTTCAGCCGCTGGCCTTTCGGCGTGTCTTCGACGAGCCAGCCTTTGGCTCTGATTTCGCCGCGAAGTTTGTCGGAAAGCTTCCAGTCCTTCGCGTCGCGCGCAGCTTGTCGCGCCTCAACAAGTGCCTTCACCTCGGAGGAAACCTGCTGTGTTTCGGCCACGCCGATGCCGAAGACTTCATCCATGCGGCTCCACGCGTCGAGTGCGGCGGCGGCGGAGTGCGCGTCGAGGTCTTTCGCGTCGAGGCGGCGGTTCATTTCGCGCACCCACTCGAAAACCGCGCCCCACGCGGCGGAGACGTTGAGATTATCATCGAGCGCGTTCGCGAAACGCGCGAGCAGCGCGGTGTCCGGCGTCGCGCGCGTCTGTCCGGCAACTTCGCGGAGCCGCGCGAGGCATTCGTCGAGCCGAGCGAGCGCTGAGCGTGCGCCATGCAAGCCATCGAGCGTGAAGTTGAATTGCTCGCGGTAATGCGCGGTGAGTAGGAGATGACGGATTTCACGGCCGCTGAAGCCTTTCGCGAGCAGGTCGCGCAGCGTGAAAAAGTTCCCGAGCGACTTGCTCATCTTCTTCCCCTCGACGAGCAGGTGCGCGCCGTGGAGCCAATACTTCACGAACCGCTGGCCGTCGGGATACGCGAGCGCGCCCTCGCTTTGCGCGATCTCGTCCTCGTGATGCGGAAAGATCAAATCCTCGCCGCCCATGTGGATGTCAAAACTCTGGCCCAGCAGCTTCATGCTCATGGCGCTGCACTCGATGTGCCAGCCGGGCCGGCCTTCGCCCCACGG
>CAZPVD010000020.1:0-40095 GCA_964589935.1 uncultured Verrucomicrobiota bacterium
GGTGTAAGGGAACAGACAACCAGACAAAAATGGCGTAATCAGCATCGTGCTCAATTGTAGCCGCGAAAAAAGTTTGAAAAGGGTCGGGAGTAAGCTTGGAAAGGGTGGAATCACGTAGCCAGCGATCACGTCGCAGAAGGGTTGCAGCACTGCTGTAATCGAGCGGCAGCTACCCCGCCAGCGGGTTGTGGTTTAGGCTTCATGCTCCCGCCTTGCGTTCGGGTCCTTGAACTCCTCGGCGGTGACCTCCGCGGTGGGAAGGGTTTCGAGCTGGGCGCGGAACTGTTCAAAGGCCGGGTCGCTGTCAAAGATCGCGGTGTTGACGGCGTAGCTGCCGGCGTGCGTGCCCTGCCAGATTTTGCGCGGGCCGACGGACAGGTATCTGCCTGCGCTCCAGTTCGTGCTTGCGACGACGCCATCGGGAACGATGAAGAAGTTCATAGGTCAGAGCTGCCTCCCAAGGGTGGTTTCAAAGGTTTGAACGGCGGTGTAGAGAGAAACCATCTCGGCTTGGGTGAGTCCACTGCCGGCGCAGGCGAAGGCCAAGTTGCTGTCCGAAAAGCGCGCGGCCGCGCCGCTTGAGTTCCACGCCGCGATGAAGATGTTGAGCGCAAAGGCGGCACCGGGCGTCTGCGTGTGGGTCGTAAATTCCGTTCCGTCATTGCGATGGAAGCGCGTCGTGTCCCCGTTGCGCGAGCCACAGAAGAAACCCGACTTCACGTCCGGGTAGAAGTTTGTGTAACCCACCACATTGGAACGGAAGAACGCGAGGCCGTCGCTGCGGCGTGTGTGCAGGTCAAGACCATAGCTCCCGTTTTCCGCGCCCATGTCGCACATCAAGCCCGACGGCGTGGACGCCGAGCGCGAGTAGATCGCGAAATGGTTGCTCGTGTTGGTGAGCGCGTCCGCCGACAGGCCGGTGTCGCCGTAACCCGTCGCGCCGTCGCCTTGGATGCCGTTCGCATTGTGCGTCACGGTGCCATACCACGTGACCGGGAAATCACTGCCCAACAGGTTCAACGCGTGCGCGGCCGCCGTGCCGCCGACGAACGGATAGACGGACTTGAACTTCGAGAGGCCTATCGCAGCGAGGTCTTTCGCCAACTGCCGGAGTGCGTCGCGCTGTGTCGAAGTGAGCGTGACACCCTGCGCGGCCTGGCGGTTCAAGAACGACTGCGCGACAAGGTCGGGAGATTGCGCCGAGATGATCATAGGTCAGGGTTTTTCGCACACGGAGATTTTGTCGGACTCGATGCCGACGACGATCACGGATTCATCCACGGCGAGCACGACATCGCCGCCGCGGCAGACGACCTTCGCGCCATCAGTGAGGGTCAGAGCGCCCGTGGCGACGATGATGTAAGTCGCGCCGGGCCGCACGTTGCTCACCGTATTGATCGTGCCGCTCGTAAAGACGACGTTGGCATCGTCTGGCAGCGCGAGGTTGTTGCCCGACACGCTCACATTCTTGGAGTCATGGACCCACAGCGCCGGTGCGCTGGTGGCGAACTCACGCGCGGTGATTTTCTTTGAGCCGGTCTGGTCCTCGCTGAACGTGTTCGCCGTGTTCTTCAGTGGCACGTTCGCGGAAAGCCGCAGGTCGTTGAGCGTGCCGGACACAACATCGGCGGCGTCGTGCGTGTGCGCGGTCGGCTTGTCCTGCGGGAAATGACGGCCGTAAAACACGCCGCCGACCTTCACGACCCGATACACGTCCGTCTTGTTGCCGGTGCTCTGCACGGGCGTGGTCCCGCCGACCCACGTGATCGCAGGCCACGTCAGCGTCCAAGTCGCCGGGTTGGTCACCACGATGGTGATCGCCTGCCCTTCCTGCGTGTTGGAAAACGTGAAGACTGAATTGGCGGCCAGGCTCTTGGTGAAGAGGGTTCCAATGCTCCAATCCACGGCGAGCGCGGCCATCGCGACCGGCGTCGAGTAAAGGAAGGACTCAACCCAGACCGTTCCGTTGTAGTAGTAGAGTTTGAAATTCTGGTCGTAGCGCGCGATCCAATAGCCCGCCGGAACGCCCGCGGGACTTGCGCTCACGAACGCGGGCCGCGTCTGTTTCCACACGCCCGGATTGCCGGCGGTGACGCACCAAAACTCCGCGCCGAGCGAGTCGCGCCAGAATTCGTCCTGCAAGTGGTCGCCCGACGCGGGCGGGCCCTTGACCGTGTTCGGCGCGCCGTTCTGATAGGTCGCCTCGCGCTTCCAGAGCTGGCGCGTGAGAATGCCGAGGTCCTGTTCCAACAGCGACTCAGGATCGGCCGCGCCAAGCACGCTCAACAATTCACCGGGCACAATCGTCATAGTTTCCTCACGATCACTTGGTCATTGAACAGCGACACCTGGTTCGTGCCGTAAGCCGCGTAGGCGCGGACCAGCACATCCGTCTCCGATCCGAACGCGGCGATGAGTTGCGCGTTTGTAAATGTGATGCTCGTCGCGCCGGCGGCCGTGGTGACGGTCGTCTTCAAATCTCCGGCGAGCGTGCGAAACTCCAAAATCACATAGGGCAGGTTCGTCGCGACCGGATGCCCCCACAAACCCCAAAAGCTGCCGCGCTTCTCGCTGCAAAGACTCCACGTGATCGGCAGGCCCTGGCCGGCGGTGTAAGTCGGGTTCGCGCCGTCGCCGGACACGCGAAGGTTCAACGGAGCCAGCGCCCGCGCCGCGCGGCCGCTGATCGTGCAGGTGACGGGTGTCACCTGCGAGAGATCGAGCGTCTTGCCGAACACGACGGGCTGCAACTTGAACACGCACCGCGCGGAATAGTAGAACAGGTTCTGGTCCGAGAGCTTGTTGAAGTCGGAGCGCAGCATGATGAAAACCTGCGCGCCGATCGCGTGCGCCTGCCGCCGCGAATCGTAACGCGCGCGGATGCCAAACACCCGATACTTGCCCGCCGCGATGAGTGTGACGTTCGAGACGGAGATGATTTCGTCGTCCACAAGCAGCAGCAGCTTCCTCGCGAAGGCGTCATCGAGCGTGAGCGGATCGAGCGTCGTGTCCGCCGAATCAAGCTGCACCACGATGCCTTTGATCGAGTCAATCAGTTCGGTCGTCGCGGGATAATTCTCCGTTGCGACCTGCCCGTGCCTGGCGAAGCGATTGTGACTGCCGATCTGGTCGTAGCTATAGGTGAAGAGCGGCCCGTCGGATACAACAACACGGGCCATCACGGTCGCCGGGTGCGGCTGCAACGGCGAGGCCCAAAGCGCGCGAATCACGTAGAAGCGATACGTGGTCGCGTCCAGCTTCTCGTAATCAAATACAGCCATTGATTCCTGCGGCTGGACAGCAAGCAAGAGTTCATTCTGGACGAACGCCGCGACCAATGACCCTTCAAATTGCGGGGCAATTCCGGTGACGACGATCCCCACAGCGGAATCAATCACGGGTGTCACAGGGTAATCCACCGAAACCGTCCCATTCGTAATCAATGAGAACGGCAATACGTAATGCACCTGGCTCGCCGAATATGGTTTGCGCAGCCAGATGTTGTAACTGGTCGTGAAACGATTCGGCCGCGCGGCCAGCGTTGCCAGCGTTGGCTGGGAATCGTTTCCCAGCCCGTAAGGCAGCTCGAAAATCTTCTGCGCCGCGAACGGCTGCGGATCGTAGTTCGCCGGCGCCGGCGGCGTGTCATCGGCTGGCAGGTAGAATGCCGCGTTGAACCAAGCCCGGTCCTCGTCCACCTCCAGCGTCACCTGCCTCGCCGGCGGCGCGTGAAGGGTCTTCGACTTGATGCGCAGGACGAGGTCTGCCAGTCCGTAGGGCGTGTAGCTGAACCGGAGCAATCCGCCCTCGGACAGGTTCACGGCGGATTTTTTCTTCAACACGAGCGTCCCGCTGCCGGACGGCAGCGCGCTCGCGCGTCCGGCTGCCGCGACGATTTTTTGCGCGACAGTGGGATGCGTCACCCAGGGCCGATCCAACGTCTGCGGCGTGTTGTCGCCGACGATCTGCGACGCGCCCGGATCCCGATACGGCAGCGCATCGTCCTTGTAGGGCGCGACGATTGATCCGTCCGGCAGCGTGCTTGGGTAACGGTTCGTGAACTTGATCCACGTCTTCGTTTTGCAGCCGCGCCAGGAATCAGGATCGAGGTCGGGTTCGTCCACCAGATCGTTCTCATTGATCGCGGGCAGCGCGCCCACATCCGCCGGCGACCGCGCCAAGCCGACGCTCAACAACCCGTCCGGCGCGCTGTCAACCGGGTAGCCATCGAAGTATTCACAGAGCTGCACGATGAGTTGCCGTGCCGACTGCTGCCGGGTCACGTAAGGCGAGAGGCCGATGCCTTCGCTGGCGAGCTGCACTGCTGCGGCGTCCAGCGCCGCCGTGTTGAGCTTGCTCGAGTTCAAGCCAAACACCGGGCTGCTCATCCACTCGGCGATGACGGCAATCGGATTGCAGTCGTCCTGCAGGTTCACCGCCGCCGTCATCCAACCGGGCTTTGGATAGCGCGCGCAGATGATCTCCACGTTCGGCGCGTTCGTCTGGTTGAAGCCGAGAAAGACCTGCTGAAAAATGACGTAGGCCTGATACTTATAGGGTGGATGATCGTAGCCGCTCGACTGCAAATAAGTGTCCGTTGTCTGCGTTCCGGTGCCCCAGTAGAGCCGCATCTGGCCGTGGCCCGCGATCGTGATGTCCACGAAGTCCTCGGCTCCGCGCGTGATATTGCCGGACCAGACCAGCTCGCCGTTGAAATAGATCGAGGAAATTGAATCCAGCGGCCCGTGACAGAGCAGGCCGGCAATCGAGGCGTAATAGTTGTAACCGACCGTGCTCGTCTGGTCCTTGCCCGTCTCACGCGTCACCGCGTCGGTGCGAACGTCAAAGAAATCACTGATCCACGTGATGCCGATCCGGTTTTTGCCGGCGAGGTAGGGAATCGGCCGCGCCTGCTCGTTCGTCGAGGCGCGCGTGGCATCCACGTTCAACGGCTTCTGCGCCGCCGCCGGCAGATTCCTGGTGGATGAAAGAAAACCCATATTTCAATCGCCCCCCGACTCTTGCCCGTCGCCTGTTATTTCAACCGGCCTGAAAATTGCCGCGAGCCGCCTCAACCACGTCGCATCGTCGAGCCATGATTGCATGACCGAGTAACCGCGATATACGTGCACGAACGTCGTCGGCGTCAACACCACGCCGACGTGGTGCACGGACCTTCCCATCCTGAAGCAAAGCAGGTCACCAATCTTGCCCATTGCCCCTCGCCCCTCGCCTATTGCCTGAAATTTTCCGCTCCGCTCAATCCAGTTCAGCACCGGCGAGAGTTCGTTATGCAAGCCGCCGTCCATCGTGTAGTCCGGCGGGTTGAACTTATCCAGGAAGCCGCTCTCAATGTAGAGCCGCGCCGCCAGCCACACACAGTCCACACCCGCGCCCTTGACGGCCGCGTGCGGCGCGAACGGCGTGCCCGTCCATTCGAGCGCGCTCTGGACAAGCCGCGCACAACGCGCAGGCGAGTCAAAATAGGGCTTCATTTCTTCCCTCCACTCGAAGTTGAAAACTGCATCGCCGTCAGCGTCGGATTTTTCTGGGGCACGAGGTAGTGCCCCATGTAACGGTCGTTGCCGAACTTGTTCTCGCACGTCGCCCACTTGCCGTCGCAGCCGGGCAGCAGCGTGATCGCCTGCCCGACGACCGCCTTGCCCAACGCCAGGTTCAGCGTCAGCTCGTGGACCGTCGCGCTGATGACGGCCGACTGCAGCACGGTGCGGATCTCAAGGCTCATTCCCGCGCCGGTCTCGATCCAGCCGAACGCAAACCAGTTCGCCGCCACGCCGTTCAAATTGTTCGCGTCCGTCACGCGGATCGTCCGCCCGTTGAGCACGCTGATCGTCGCGGCCTTCTGAAACGCGGCGCGGTTCACCTTGCATGTGTTCGGCTCATACACCTGGAAGTTACAGCGCGGTCCAATCAGCGCGTCGGGGAGCTTCTGGTTGTCGAGATCGAAGAGCGAGACGCAGCGCGCCGAGATTTTCTTGCCCTTCCTGGGCGCGCGCGCCACCAGGCCGGTGAAGATTTTTGCCGTCACGTCGGGCGTCGCGTAGGCCGCCTCCAGCACTTCGACATTCACCGGCTTGGGCGATGGATACGGAAAGCCAAACGCGAGCGGATGCCCGTCTTCCAAAAACACGTCAATCGCCAGCTCTCGCGCGTCGGCGCTCGTGCCGCGTTTGAAGTCGCCGTGCGAAATGCTTTTCGCGGCGAACACCTGTCCGCCGCTGGTGATGTCTTTTGCAAAGCTCGTGTAGCGCCAGTGCTGCGTCGGATTCAAGTCCATCCAAAAGTGATAGAGATAAACCGGACTCTCGCCCGTCTCAGCAGTGGTGTATTCGCGCGGCAGCTCGATCACGCGCACGTTGCGCTGCTGAGCGGCCTCGCCGAACAGTGTCGCCTTCTCCTCGTCCGCGCCGAGCCGCACGTAATACAACCTCGCCGCCGACCAGCCGGCATCCGGGATCGAGGGCAGCGCCGGTGAGATCGTCACGCGCTCCGTCGCGCCGTTGTCCGCCACGGCTTCGATGTGCGCCGCGTAGCCTGTCCCGTCCGGCGCGGTGAGCCAGAGATATTGCGAAGGATGATTCGCGAGCGTCTGCGCGAGGTCCTGGTCGGCGATGTCGAACTGCGTCGTGCTGACGCCGCCGGCGATCTTGAACGCCTCGAACGGGCCGGGCAGCCAGAAGCCGAGCAGCCGGCCTTTCAACGCGGCCGTGAAATTGTCGAATGCAAAAAAATCCGCGCCCTTCAGGAACAGCGAGAGATCAAACCCGTGCACCACGTCGGTTTGCGTCGGCGCGAAGTCTTCCGCGCCGAAGCCGAGGTCCACTTCGCGCAGGTTGTAGCTGAACTCGGCGTTCACCTTGTCCGCCCAGTTGACCGGGAACGTGAAAATCGGGCGGTTCAAATACGCCGGCGCGCCGCTCGCGCCTGCAATCGTGCTCCCGGCCATTTCACTGATCGTCAGTTTGCGGCTGCCATGCCAGCTCGTGATCGCGTCGAGCCGGTCGGGCTTGGGCTTGCCGAAGAGCAGCGGCCACGCGAAATCGTTGAACGTCTGCGCCAGCGGCGCATCGAGCGTAAGTGTGTTTCCATTGACGCCCGTGACCTGCCGGACGTTGAAAACCGGCGCGTGCGGATCGCCGGCGTCGAGAAAGAAAACGTAATCGTTCACCGCCCACGGCCAGCCCGCCTCGACGGTGGCTGTGCCGCCATTCGCCGGCGCGGTCAGCGCCGAGCCGTGCCCCCAGTTCGGCACGACGGCCTTGCCGCTCTTCATCGCCTCGATCAGCCGCGCGTCGAGCCGCTGCTGTTCGACGACCGAAAGCGGGTCAACCAGAAACGTCAGCGAGACGCGCGGCACCTGCCGCATCGCGCCGCGGTCCTCGGAGCCGGTCAGTGCCTCGGCGATCTCGCTCTGCCAGGCGCGCGTCCACTCCGGCCGCTCCGTCCAGTTCGGCGGGTTCGGTATCAGGACATGCCCGTTGACGAGGGTGACGCTCATGTCGGGATTCCAAGTTTCGCGCGGTTCTTCGTCACGTGCGTCACGATCAGGCTTTCGCCCCACGCCCCTTCCATCAGCTTCTTCAGTTCCTCGCGGCTGTTGAGCACGGCGACCTTCACCGGCGTCGGCTGGACGCTCACGTTCGACCCGGCAGCGCCGTTGCCGCCGAATTGCAGCGGTAAGCCGGGTTGCGAAATAATCGGGCTGACGATGCTGGGGCGAAGCGTGCTCGCGGAGATCAAGCCGCTGCGCAGCCCCTCGAGGAACGGCAGGCCCAGCTCATTCACGCGATGCGCCGGAATCACAAACTCAGGCCCGCGTTCATTGACGCGGATCAGCCGCTCGCCGCCGCCGACAAAGCCGCCCTCGGCAAAGCCCGCGCCCGCGCTCAGGCCCGCTGCGAGCGCCGTGCCGGTGAAGAGCGCGCTCATGTAGGCCGCCGTGCCAATCGCGGCCGCAGAGCCGAAACTGGCGATGCTCGCGGCAACGGCCGCCGGCGCCCATGCCGCTGCGGACTGGGCCGCCATCACGTTGTCTTGCACACCGAATAATTTTTTCAGCGCGGCGATGATTGTCATCTGTGCGATCCACTGGACCACGACGTTGATCAAGCCCGCGATGATCTGCCGCGCGACTTGCAAAAAGACCTGGCCCCACGTCTGCGTGCCGTCAATCAAACCCATGATCGCGTTGCTCACGCCGTTAACGGCCGATTGCACGCTGCCGGTGAACCAGTTGGCCATGTTCTGCGCGACGTTTCCCCACTCGTCACGGAGCTTGTTCAGGTTGAACCGGACCGTGTCGAAAAATCCCGTCGGCTTCATCGCCGCCTGTGTCTCGGCGATCTTCACCTTGATCTCGCCGACCTTTTCGCGGATGCCAGCCAGTTGCGGGTTCGCCGCCGCGATGCCCTCCAGGACGGCGAGCGAATGCTTGAGCGTCGCCAGGTATTGGCTGGCCGCGAAGTTGTTGCGCTTCTGCGCATCGAGCGCGCTGATCTGGCCGGATTCGAGCAGGGCGTTCGTCGTCTGCACCGCCTGCTGGTAGTGCGTCTCGTTTATCGTGCGGGCCTCCTCGGTCAGGTTGACTTTCTCCTGGGCGAGGGCCAGCCGCTCGGCGGCGGCGATTTGCGCTTCGCTCAATTTCGCCGCGCCCATCCGATTTTGGTTCTGCTCGCGGATTTCTTTGAACTGCTGCTGCACCTTCAGCTCGGCCGCCTTCAACTTCTCGCCCGTGTCCTCGGCGATCTTGATCCGCGCGTCGGCGGACTCTTTTTCCTGCCGCTCAGTCTCCTTGCGGCCATGCTCCTCGAGCGCCCTGATCTCCATCAGCGTCTTGCTGGTCCGCTGGCTGATGGCCGCGAGGAGTTCCTTGCGCTGTGTTTCGTTTTCGTAAGCTTCCTTGGTGCCCGGCTTCATCTCCTCGGCTATCGCCTTGAGCCGCTTCCATTCGTCCACAAGTGGCTTGAGGTCCTGGTCCTCGCCGCGTTCGAGCAGTTTTTTCTTCGCCGCGACATATTGCTCAATGGTGATCTGGCGGCGCTCATAGCTCAGGTCGAGCGCCTGTTCTTGCTGCGCAAGGGCCGACTTCTCTTCCTTCAGCTCCGCCTCGGCCTCCTTTTTCAGCAGCTCGGTGGGCTTCGGCATCCGGGCCTCGCCCTCTTCGGCCACCGTGACTGGGGCGTGCTTGTCATGCGGCTGGTCTCGTTCGCGGACGGCCATGACCAGCGCTGTTGCCGCGTCACTGATCGGCGTGACCGCCTCTTCAGTCGTCTGCTTGATCCCCGCGAGCATCTTGTCGCGCTCGGATTTGATCGCCTTGTTGAACTCGGCGAACACCTCATACATTGAGCGGACCTTCGGCTTCAGCTTCTCCGGGAGTTTGTCGAGCACGGCGAAGATCGGCTCCATGACCAGCGTCAACACGCCGAGCACGGCGTTGCCAACCAGTTGCGCGATGCCCGTAAGCAGCCAGACGCCGGCGGCCTTCAGCAGGCCCATGAACTTCTGGAAATCCTCAAGCACGGTGAGCCATGTAAATTCCAGCAGCTCGCCGATCTTCCACCGATGGTTCGCAAAACCGATTTCAAACTCGCTGAAAAATTCGGCGATCTTTTCACCGGCGAGCTTGCCGAGCTTCCACGTGCCGATCGCCGCCGCAATGGCGACACCCACTGCGCCAAGCGATTCAGCCAGCGTCGCCCCGCCCGCGAGAATTTCACCGCTTGCCGCAACCAACTGCGCGCCGATGCGGGCGAGTGGTGCCAGCGCGACGCGCCAGGCAAACTCGACAAGCGCGGCGATTCGTCCGTAGGCGTTGCCAAGCGTGTTGACGAGCAGCACGATCGCCCCGACAAGCGTCAGCCATGGGAGGTTGTCGGCAATCTTCTCGCCGATGACCTTCATGTTTGCCGTCAGCGTTGGATATTCCTGGTTCAACTCTTTCAACTTCTGCTTGAGCTGTTCCAGTCCCCTCACCAAACCCTCGGCAAATGGCCGCGCGAACTGGTCGTAGATTTCGCCGATCAATCGTTTGATCGCGCTGAGTGTTTGTTCGAGGTGATGCAGTTCCGGCCCCTCGGCCAGATAGATCGCGCGCGACTGGCCGCGGAAGCCCTGCAGTTGCAGCAGCGCGCTTTTCACCTGCTCGATCTTTGGCAGCGCGCGGTCAATCGTCACATGCAGCCGCCCAAAGGCCACGTCGTCGCCAATCAGCGCGCGGCCCAGCATCGTCGCCGCGCTCGTCACGTCCGTGCCCAGCTCCGCCGCCAGGTCAAACGCGAGCTGGGTCAATTGCGGCAGGTATTGCCGCGGGGCCTCGAAGCTGATGAGCAGGCGTTGAACGGCGGTGCTCATGCCGTTCGCCGCGCCGATGTTCTCCTTGAGGGCGTCGCGTTGCGCCTGAAGCTCGGCGACATATTCCGGCGAGAGCTGCTTGGTCGCCCGCAGCGCGGCCTCGAGCTGCGCCTGTTCCACGCGCGCGGCCTTCGCCTTCTCGTGGTAGCTCTTGAGCGCCTCGATGCCGAGCACCACGCCCGCGCCGGCGAGGATTTCATTCACCGCGCGGCCGCCGGCTTGCAGTTCCTCGTTGACATTCTTGACCCGCTGGGCCTGCTGCTGAAAGAAGCCAAAGAACGACTGCAGCGCGTCCTGCGCCTGCTTCACCGCGGCATTGATTTCAATGGTGACTGTGTTGGGCATACATCATGGTTCCGGCGGTGGCGGGCTAGAACATCCCGTCGCGGTCGCCGCTGCCATAGACCTTTTCAAGCCGCGCGTTGGCTTTTTCCGCGAACAAGTTGACCTGGCGCAGCGTGTAGTCCCACACCCGCTGCCCGTGGCCCTGCCAGATCAGGAAGTCAATGGCGGCGGCGAGTCCGTCCTCGAGGTCTTCGGCCCGAAAATCGCCTTCAGCCGATCTCCAAGCCTTGCCGCTTTTTTTAGCAGGTCCTCGCTCAGGTTCAGCTCGATGGCCGCGTCGAGCAGGTCGAGCAGTTCGCCCGGCGAAATCGTCCTGAACCATTCCGCATCGCACCCGGTGGATTTCAAAATGAGGAACTCGACCAGCTCCTCGGAGCTGTTGACGACCTCGATCAGCTTCTCGATGTTGAAGACGACATCGCCCTTGTCGTTCAGGAATTTCTTCGCGTGCTCCCCGACGAGCTTGAAGAACGCGAGCAGGTCGAGCGCGCGCAGCTCGCGCACCTCCACGTCAGCGCCCTGCACCTTCACCGTTTTGACCGGATTCAAAACACTCATACGATTTACGATTTACGAATTATGAACTGGGAACTGCGCGTCGGCGGCCGGCGATGGGCAATCGGCACACTCACACGCCTCTCGCCCATCGCCTCTCGCCTTTTTAATCCACGCGCTTCTGGCACGTGTAGGTGCCCGTCGCGAGCGCCTCGAAGGTCGTCTCGTTGTATTTCTTCCCGTCGTTGTCGCCGCGGTCGGTGACGATGATCTCGGCGGGGAACGAGTGGCGCATCCGCGGGACTTCGCTGTTCACGTCATACTCGTCGAGCGAGAACGTGCCGGGCACGAACAGTTCCGTGCGCGAGGTGAAGTTGTTGAGCGTCGCCGCGAGCACGTCATAGACGACGGTGATGTTGTCGCCGTCCGCGATCGTCGGGCTTCCGCGCAGGAGCGAGACCAGGCCCGCGCCGGCGTCGAGCTTGTAGTCGGTGCCGGCCACGAGGACCGTCGCGCCCTTCTTCACCTGGACAGCGCTCAGATTGACCTTCGCGCACTTGAGCACGTTGCCGAGCTTGACGGCCGTGAACGTCTCCGTCTGCGCGGCCGCGGGGGCCTGCACCGTGTCCGCGCCCTGGGTCGCAAGGAGCGAGAGCTTGACCGCCTCGGTCACCAGCTCATCCACCTTCACGGACCAGCGCTCCTCGATCTGCGCGGGTTCCTCGTGCGTGATCTGCACGTAGCCCTTGCGGGCCGTGCCGAGTTTCGTCCGGTCAATCTTGGCGTCGTGCTTGTGCATCACGACGTTGCCGAGATCAATCAGGCTGCTTTCGCCGCTGCGCTGGAAGAACGCGCGGCCCGTTGCTTTTTTGCGATTTTTCAAATCGCCGAGTTCGGTTGCCATGTTTCGTTTTGGGTTCTGGGTTTATGGTGCTGCGTTGACCGGCCGCGCGCGAAAAGCCTCTCGACTCCCGCCTGTGGCCACTCGCCTTACTCTCCCGCCTGATACTCTTTCGCGACGCCGAGCGGGACCAGCGTGTCGCGCACGTCTTCGGGCAGCTCGACGACCGAGCCAGGCTCGTATTCGCGCCCGTCCACGATGTGCTTCTTCAATAACTGCAACTTGATCTTCTTCATGGGTTCTTTGGGTTTGGGTTTTTGCCTGCGCTGTAAATTTCATCTGACCGTGGTGACCGCCTCGCCGGACTCGATGAGCAATTCGAGGTTCCACGCCTCGCGGCCTGGCTGGTCCTTGCGAGCCTTGTCCTGCAAAATGAGCGGGCTGCCGTGCCGCGGCTTCACGCGCACGCCGGGGACGCCAAGCGTCTGGCCCATGAGATCGTTCACGACGAGTTCCTTCATCAGCAGCACGCCCGGCTTCGATTCGTCGCCGGTGCTCGCGTCCTGACGCCGGCCCATGTCGCGGTCGCTCATCAAAATGAACACCAGCCTCTCCACGCGCAGTTCGAGCGCGCGCCCCTGCACTTCGTCCTGGTTGGCCGGCAGGTAGTCGTCGTCCTGCGGCACGATCAGCGCGATGCGGTTTTTGTTGAGGTGCAACTGTTCGAGCGCGGCGACGAGGTTGGTGTGCGAGCAATACTCGACGGTCTCAAAGAGGCTCACGTCCGGCTGGTCCTGGCGGTGCCATTGCAGCGCGGCGATCCGCGTCTTGAGCGCCGGCAGCAATGTCAAAATGGAAGTGAAGGCCATGTGTCAAAGTCTGGACGGCACTTTCACGGCGCTGCCCCACTTGGCCGGATTGGCCGTCAGCCCGGTCGGCTGCGGACTGGCCGGCGCGTATTGCGGAAATTTTCCGTCGCGGATGCCGCCCAGCTCCGCCATCGCCTCCTTGTAGGCCTTCTCGCGCGCGTCGCCGAGCAGCCCGGCCAGCGTGCCGACTTCATACAAGGCCAGCGAGCGCCAGAGCCGCTTGAGCGTGTTTTCTGGAACGACGTAGCGGCTCGACCAGTCGCGCACCTTCGTTTCCTGCTCGGCGAGCGTGTTGGGAAACAGGTTGGCAATGCCCGTGTTCGCAAGGGCCGACTTCAAGTCGTCAATCTCCTGTTGCCCGACATTCAAATCTGATTCGGTGAACATAATTTCTCTCGCCTCTGCCTATCGCCTCTCGCCTGCGTTTGCGCGCGTCACGCTCCTCGCGTTCAACCCGCGCGGGCTGAGAACCTGCTCGAAGGAAACTGGCTCATCCTGTTCGAGCGTCCGGTCGCGTCCCGTGATGGACGTGTAGTGCACGAACACATCGTGCCCGTCGTCGTTGACGATGAAGCCGTAGCCCTTGTCCTTGTCGAACCACTTCACTCTTCCGGTCTTGTTCATGGCGGCCTCGAAATTTTCCCGACTCTAAAAATTCTGCGGTTCGGTCCCGATCCAGCCGCCCCCGCCGCGCGCGAGCGCGGCGGAGGGGCTGTGTGGATTGCTTATTGCTCGAGGAGCAGTTGACCGGCCTTGTCCTGGCCCTTGGCCACGCCGTAGAGCAGCGAGATGCGCTGCGTCGCGCTCGCGAGCTTGTGGTTGACGTATTGAACCTGCAGCACGCTGATGCCCAGGTCGGGGTCCGTGACGGTCGTCACATTGCCGTAGCTCGCGCCCGGCAGGACCTGCGAGTAGTCGTTGTCGAGCCGCGTGGCGATCACGAGCGCCGACTTGCTGAACCCGAAGCCGCGCAACTGCACGGTCTGGGGCTGCTGGTTGACGGGCGGGGCCGCGACCGTGTCCGGGAGATTCGGCGCATTCACGACGTAGAAGCCATCCACGTCGGGCAGCACACCGCTGGTGATGATCTCCGGCTTCTGGAACGCCGCCAGCGTCACGATGTCATGGTCTTTGCTCAACTGGCCGTAATACGGCGCGTTCAACAGGAGCGTCCGGTTCTGTGAGCCAATCGGCACGCCGCGCACTCCCAATGCGACACCCATGTCAATCGCGGTCGGCCGGCCAAAATTGGCAATCGGCGTGACCGTCGTCGGCGTCTGCGTGAAGTTGATCGCGGTGATCAACCCGTAGATGCTGTCCACCATGTCCTTCGCCAGCGCGTAGGCCTGCGCCGGCGCGATCTCGTCGAACAGCCGCCGCACCGTCGAGGCGAGGACCTGCGCGTTGAACGTGATCGGCACGCCGCGGTGCTTGTCAATCGTCACATCCACGTCCGTCATGGTCGCGTCGCTGTCCGGCCAGCCGTTTGTGGGGTCATAATCCTGCACGTCCGGGATCGTGATGATGCGCGACTTGACCGTCTGGTTGAACTGCACCGGCAGGTCGCTGAAGTCGGTCGAGACGCGGCTCAAGGCCGGGAACGTGAGCTTCAGCAGCTCAAGCGTGCGCTGGGTCACGAGCGTGCCGGCCAGCGCGCCGACTGAGTTGGCCGCGTGGAGCGGCATGTCGTCGCCTTCGTTGTAGCGCGGCTTGATCTCCTTCGCGTAGAGCGCCGCGCGACGCTTCGGGTCGCGCTCGGCCGCGAACGCGTTAAGCACGTCGAGTGACGACTCGCGCGCGATCTTCATGCTGGGCAGCGTAAGCCGGTTGCCGGAGAGCGCCGGGCTGCCCGGAATGGCCGCGAGCAGCACGATGTTGCTCGGATCGTCCGCGCATTTCTGTTTCCACGTCGCCTGCAGTTCCGTGTTGCGCGCCGGGAGCGCGCCGCGCTTCACCGCGGCCTGCACCGCGGCATCGGCGTCCTTCTCGCGCTGCTGCACGACGGCCGCCTCGAGCTGCTCGTTGCGCTCGCGCAGGGTGTGGGCGTCGAGTTGCGCGTCCACGGCCTGCAATTCCGTTTCGGCGTCCTGCAAGTCCTTCGCGTTGGCGGCGTCGGTCTGGTCCTTGGCCTTCAACACGGGGATGTTCTGCTCCAATTGGGATTTTTTGGCCTGGAGCGCGGCCTTCTGTTCGGCTGTGAGCTTCATTTTTGTTTTGGGTTTGGGTTCTTCGTTTTGTGAAACAGGCGGCCGCGCGCCGGTGGGTGCGCCACTCCTGTCTTTTGCCGCGATTGGCAAATTTTGTTTGAACGCCGGGTCGTTCGTCAGCGTGCCGATGAAGGGGAAATCCAGCCCGGTGATCCGCGCCGGGTTCTGCGGCGAGCCGCGCTTGCCCGGCGGAATCGTGTAGTGCTGGCCCGCGCGCACCGCGCTTCTCTTTTTCGGGAGTTCGGCGTCCGTGAAAAAACTGCCGCTGAAGGCGCGCAGCACGCGGCCGCTGATCTTCTCCGCGCCGGCGCTGCTCGGCTCGAAAACGAGATACGGCGCCGGCGCAGGCGCGTCCTGCCACTCGAAACGGATCGGGTCGCCCATCGAGTCGCGGTGCTCGTGATGCTCGTCCAGCATCGCGCGTCGCGGTTTGTATTGCGCGTTGAGCGCGGCCAGCGCGGCGTTCAGCACGCCGGTCGTCTCGCGGTCAACCTTGACGGTCACCTCCGCCGTCGCGTTGTCCCCGAAGCCGCAGTAAATGGTGTTTGTTCCCGCCGGCGCGAACATGATGCGCTTGGCGTTCAACGGCACCTCGGTGACGAGCGACCGCGCGTGCAGCGGCGCTGGCGTGTCGGCCGCATGGGCGCTCGATGCCTGCAAGGCGGGGCGGGATGGAATGGCGGGCTTCACTTGGATCCTCCGTCGTTGAGTTGTCTCGCGAGTTCCTTGTCCGCGCGGTCGGTCAGCGCGGCTTGAAACTTCATTTTATCCGGCGTCGCGGTCGGGTCCTTCTGCTGGTCCACTTTGGGCGTGAGCAGATACTCGACCGTGAGATGGTTCCCGACTTTCGCCGCGAGCAGCGCGTGCTCGTTTTGCTTCACGAACACCAGCTTCAATCCGGTCTCCTGCTCGAACACGGCAGGCGCGCGGCCGTAGGCGTCCGGCGCAACCGGGAGCGCAAGATTATGCGCGCGCTTGGCCTCAATCGGGCCGCCGAAAACTTTCTGCGCGAAACGCGGGTCGCTGATCGTGATGAGCACGCGCGCGTTGCCGTCGTCAATGACCGGCGCGCTCACGCTGCGGCCAACCTGCTGCCAGAAATGCTCGCGCCGGTCGGGTGCGAGGCGATTGACGTTCGCGTGGTCCTTGTCGCGGAAATGGTTCTTCAACTGGTTCCCCGCCTCGCGGCCGACCGCCGCCAGGATCGCCCGCGGCCGACGCGCCTGTTCGAGCACGCCCTGGAAATGGCTGACCATGCCGGCGTCGTCGTAATGGATGGTGATCACGCGGCCACCGCCCTTCCCTGGCCGCGCTTGAGCGCGCCGCGGATCGCGCCGTTCACGCACGCCGCGCCCATCGAGGCCTCGAGCTCCGCCGCAACCAACTTGGTGTCGAGGTGCCTGAGCAGGTCGGGAATCTGCCGCTGCGCCCGCGCAAGAATCTCGACGAACTGCGTGTCGGTAAGCTGATCGTCCTTTGCCGCCTCGATGAGCCGCGTGAAATACGGCTTCGCGCCGCCGAGCCATTTCGCCTCGACGCCGGTCAAATTTTCGAGCACGCGGTCGGCGAGCTTTCCGCTCGCGTCCGCGGCCTCGGCCGCCGGCTGATCTGTGTTCGGGATTCGCGATTCGGGATTCGCGACTCGGCCCGGCTCCTGACCGTTGCCTCGCGCTGGCGCTCCGATTGTTTCCTCGCCGGCCTGCGGCAGTGGAATTCCCCAGCGCTCGTAAGCCCACTTCTTTGGGAACTCGATCCGGCGATCCAACAGCAGCACGTCGCGGTCTGCCTCGGCCTTCTGGTCCTTGACATCCTCGCGCACGAACTGCGGCGCTTCCGCAGCGTCGCCGTAGTTGAGCCGCAGAATCGCCGGGATGAATTGTTCGTTGACGACTTCCGCCAGAAAATTTGCGGCGGCCTCGATCATGTCGTCGCGAACGTCGGCATGGACTTCGCCCAATGCGCGCGAGCCGCCTTCGCGCGATACCTGCGTCGTCAACGTCTGGCCGAGCAAAAGCAGGTCGCAAATCGTGTCCGCGTAATCGAGCAAGACCTTCTGCGGATTCTCGCGCGCGTTTTGGATCGCTTCCTTCAGGTCGAGGACCGTGCCCGCCGGAAACATCGCCCAGGCCTGGCTGCCCATCTGCTCAAGCATCTGCGCCAACACCTGCCGGTCGCCCAGCGGCATGTTCGGGTCGTAATTGGCCCAGCGGATCGGCTGGCCGAACACCTGCGCGAAATCCAAAAACCACGCCTCCGCGAAATTGCTGGCCGCCCACGCCCAACCCAGCGCGCGCAGCAATGCGCCGCCCAGCGGATGCCCCGTGCGCGCCTTGCGCACCGCGATCAAAAACTGGTCCTCGGGAAACCGCTCGACGTTCTGCGCCGGGCTGTAGGTTTCGCGCTGGTTCGTTGGCAGCAACCCGATCCAGCCTTCGCTCGACCACGCGTAGTTCTTTGGATGCACCCATGCGGTCGCGCGCGGCGCGATGAGGGGGCCGCCGCCGTCACCCGGCCGCTGGTCCCATAAAACTTCAACCACGCTGACTCCCTTGAGCCACGCATCGAGGATGTCATAATAGGTCCCGCGAGAGCCGTTCTCGTCCTCATCCGCGCGCGGCCGCAAGCCATTCAGGGCCGACTTGACCAGCTTTTGCCGTTCCAGCGCGGACGCGCCCGCGCCGTCCTCCTCGTCAAAGGCGCGCAGCTCAAAGCGCTCGAAAAATTCCGCGATGGCCGCGGTCTTGATCTCGTTGGCGTTCTTCACCAGGCGCGGCCATGTGTCCTCCATCAGCGCGAAGAGCTGCCATTGCCAGTAGTGGTTGCCAAGCAGGCCGCCGCGCAGGATCGTCTCGACGTAGGCTGGCGTCATCTGCGCCAGGCCCGGCATCAGCCAGCGCGGCGCGGCTTCCTGCCGGATGATCTGCATGGGCAGGTTTTGCCCATTGCCTCTCGCCTCTTGCCTCTCGCCTTTGATCGGCGGCAGGCTCAATCCTTGGGCCGCGAGCGAACGCCTTGGAATTTTGACCAGCGCGCGGCTCATACACCCACCACCCTTTCGGGACTGTGAATGGGGTTTAGACCTACCCACCACGAGGCTATTGCAGCGCATTGCAGCGTGTTGGGGCGGTTTTGGGACTGCTGTTCATGGCGAGACAGCCCTCCACGCGCCCTGGACAAAATTTGTGCGAGAAAGGTCATTTCGGCGTGATGATGAATTCGTCGAAGGTCCGGTCCCCAACCCGGCTCGTGTTGACGCAGTTGTTTTTGGTCCGCACCCGGCGGATCCTCGCGTCCTTGAACAGCTCGCGGTTAAAGCCGCTGCCGTCCACGGTCAGCAGCCAGTTGCCCTTGATCCCACGCAGCACATCGCGCAGTCGCGTCATCTGTTCCTCGGTCCAGCCTTTATAGGTGCCGACCTTTGCGTGCAGGTAAGGCGGGTCCAAAAAGAAAAACGCGTCCTTGGAATCGTAGAGCCGGATGCAGTGGTCGTATTCGAGGTTCTCGACGATCACACGGTCGAGCCGCTTGTTGAGCAGCGTGATGGCTTCCTGGATGTGCTCGCGCGAGATGCCCGCGCCGCCGCCCTTGCCTTTGGAAACTGAAAAGCTGTGGCCGTTGCCGCCGAACGAAATCTTGTTGCAGATCATCCAGCGCGCGGCGCGCTGAAGCTCCGTCAGTCCCGGCTGCTTGATGAAGTCGTGAAGCGTCTGCCGCGCGTTCAAGACGAACTCGATCTCCGCAAGCAACGCCGGCATGTGGTATTGCACGTTGCGATACAGCGCGACCAGGGTGTTGTTCAGGTCGTTGACGACCTCGGTGCGGCTCGGCTTTTTTGCAATCAGCACAGCGAGGCCGCCGGCGAACGGCTCGACGTAGCACAGATGCGGCGTGATGAGGGGCAGGATCAGCTTCAGGTGCCGTGACTTCCCGCCCGGCCAGCGAAGGATGGGTTTGGGTTTGTTCATGCGCGCAACTGGTGTCGTGGAAGGACTGGCCGGCGGATCGCGGCGTGGACGGAGCTGCCGCCCACCACGATGCCCGCGACGGAAGTAATCCCCCCTGCTGTGGATTTTATCGCGTGAAGCGAAAGTGCGCCGCTCACGAAAGTGTCGCCGTGCTTGCCGTCCGGCTGAGGTTCGCAGACGTAAACGCCGGCAGATTTGCCGACAAGCCGGTGATCTTCCTTCACATATTCATCAGAAGGCAGCATCGCCCTGTTGTCATTGATACAGGCCGCGTATAGATCACTCAGCCAGGTCTTGTAATTGGGATCGCGTTCGTAGCCAGGCGGAGCCGGCTCAACCTTGTTGCGCACGTCAATCAGTTCAACTGGAACCAAACCGCCCAGTTCCTGTGCTGTTTCGCGCGCCCAATACTGTTCACTCGTAGCCTCGATGCAGAGCCTTCGCGCTGGCGTTTTGGTCTTCCGCGCTCGCACAGCTTTGATGATTTCGGCCAGCCGCCAGCGCGCCAGTTTCGGTTCACGCGTTTTCCAAACGAGAATTGCTTTTTCAATGAAGTCAACGCCGGCCAATTCACCGACTGTGACCGAGGTCGGATTGCTCGTGTCGCCGGTGGTCGTCGCGGGATCGCAACCAATGCCGACAGGACCCCGCCCAAGACTTTCGGCGATGAACTTCAGCGCGCGCTGAAATTCCATTTCGTTCTCGATGAAAAAGAATCCGCATACGCCAATGCCACGCCGCTGCGCGGTCGTAAGGGCGAATAAATCAATCGCTGCCGTCCCGCCAAACTGATGAATCAGCCGGTAGCTTTCATCCAGGCCGAGACGGTTCGCCGGATCAGCGCAGAATTGTTCGTAGGTGAGCGGCTTGCCTTCACGCGAATCATAAAGGACATGGCCGGCCGCGTAGGCATCGGCGAGAGATACGCGGTGAATCAAAATTCCATTCTGTCCGCGGTAAAAATTCCCTTCCCCGCTTGGATGAAATACCGTGCCAGGATCAGGCAGTGTCATTTCAAAGAACGGATGTCGGTCATCGCGTGGAAGATTGCTCGCGTAAATCAGCTTGAAGCTCGGATCGGTGTCCATGATCGGCTTCACCGCAATTTGCAAATCACGCTCAAGATTGTTTTGGGTGAAACCGGCCTCGTCCCGGACAACTGTTCCCGTCCAGCCGCGCGCCGTCGCTGGATTCGGCGCGATCACAAGCAGACGCGAGTAGGCCGTGCGGTCGTGATAGAGCCTCATTTCAAGGCGTGATGTGCGATACAGATCGGTGAAATCCTCCGCGCTCAGGCCCGCATAGATTTTGCCGGTGTCGGAGTTTGCGACTTTCAATTCCGCGCCGCTTTCAGCCGCGGAATTTTCCATCGCCGCATGAAGCGCGCCCGCTTCGCGCGTGATCAGCGCGGCCTGCTCCGCGCTGCTGATTGTCTTGCTGACCAGTTCCGAGCCAACCAGCAAAGAAGCACTCGCCGCGATGACGTTGCGGCCGCTTTGCTTCGACATCTCGTCAAAAGCAATGTCACCGAGCGTCGTGGATTTGCGGCATTGCCTCGCCCAGAACAAAACCATCGAACGCACCTTCCGCGCCGCGACCAGGGCGACTTTCTGATACGTCCGACGAATCCATTTTTTTGCAGAATTCATTTCGGGATTTTCACCTTCCCGGACTTCTCTAGTTCGTCCACGTCGGCAAAGTGATGCTTCCGAAGCAATCGGATCTTCTCCTCGTTCGGAATGTCGAGTTCCGCGATGCGGTTGGATTCCTCGTCCTTGCGCCATTTCAAATATAGCTCGCACGTCTCGCGGCGGAACTTCCCCCAGCCCAGCGAGGCCATTTCCTTGTCGCGCGCCGCCTTCTGGATCATCACCCAGCCTTGCGGGTCTTCCTCGGCAATCGAGAGCAGGGAAAACTTGCGCTGCCCGCGCCGGAACAATTCCTCGTCGCCCAGCTCCGGGTGTTCCAGCTTCTCGCATTCCAGCCACGCCTGGATTTTCTGCTCCCGCTCCCACGATCGGACCCGCGCACGCAGGAACGGCAAGGAGTCCGAGAGCGAGGCCTGTGACGAGGAAACCCCGTGCTCCTTTTTGAGCCATTCCAGAATCTCCGCGCGGATGACACCGGGCGTGTCCGCGCGCGCGACAATTTCCCGGATCAGCGAGATGTCGAGCCGCTTCAGTTTCGAGTCGGGACGGGAATTGAGCGCGTTCTTCATTCATCCGTTCATCCGTGTTGGTCCAGAAACGCGATGCCGTTTTGCGTGATGCGCCAGGCGCGGTTCTCGCGTGAAATCTGCTTGAGCGCCTCCTCGACCAGCCCCTTGCCCGCCAGATAATCGAGCGCGTCCAGCAGCTCGTCAGTCGTGGGCTTGTGTCCGTAAATCGAAACCAGATGCGCGATGGCCGACAGCGTCAGGCCGTAGCGCGACCTGTGGTCATCCAGCACGCGCAGGATCGAGATGCGGAAAAGCTCTGTTTGTTCGGAGTTCATTTGTCGAGGAGTCGGTCAATCTTTGCGTCCATCTGCGCGATGCGCTGGCTCCCCAAATCGGAGGCGGTTTGCAGGCTGGCGACGTGCTTTCCGATCTCGGTGATTTCCGCGTGCATTCGCTGGCGGCTCGCCTTTGCCTCGTTGTTGGAATCGTTCATCCGCTGTATCAGCCGCGCCTCGACGCCGCGCTCCACGCCGCCGATTTTTGAAAAAAGATTCTCATGCTCGCGGTGGTTGTGTTCCGTGAACTTTTCGATTTTCTCGGCTTCTTCCTGCTTGTGCGCCTCGAAATCCTCCCGTGGGACAAACGTCTCGACCTCTTTCACCGTCAACGGCTGGGGATAAATTTCAGAGGCGGTCCTTTTCCGTGACGAAAGCCAGATGCCGATCGTGGCGAGGTTGCCCGCGAACGTCGCGAGCGCGATCAGCACGATCCAGACTGTGTTGGCATCGGGGTTCATTTGATGCGCGGCTGCCGGCGATGGCCCTCCCAGTTTTCCCCGAGGCGCGGCTCGCGCCCGCAGAGGTGGTAGCAGATCACCGAGGGGAGATGGCGGCGGTGCGACTGCGGCCAGCCGTCGCAGAACATGATGTCGTCGTGGGCCGCCGAGCCGAGCGAGTAGGGATAGGGCTTCTGACAGCTCGCGTGCCAGAGTTGGAAAAAGCCGAGCGGGCAATAGCCGCGCAGGCTGCTGACAAACCGCATCCCGATGGGCCGGTGATGCCGCGGATACAGCAGGCCGTGCCGGTGCTGCGGGCCGTCCTCATCCGCCCTCCTCAGTTCGTGCAGTCCGATGACATCAATCCGGTCGCAGCCATACAGGCAGCTCTCGTCGAGGTGCGTGTGGTTGAACAGGAGCCGCCGGAAATTGTCCGGCAGCACGATGTCGCTGTCCAAATGCAGCCGCCAGCCGTGGAACTGGAAGCGGTCCATCCCGGCGTTGATCGCCGCGCCCTTGTTGAACGCGCGCCCGTTCTTGCGGAACAAATCCGTCTCGACGCAGATCGCGCCGTGCTTGCGCGCCACCGCCTTCGTGCGGCGGTCCTCGTGGCTCGTCACCACGATCATCGTGTCGAACGCGCAATGGTTCCGGCCGAGCGTGACATCGAGCATGTCGTCGAACCCGACGCACGTCGTCACGCCTTCGAGCCGCAACGCCTCCATCCGGCCCAGGCCGGGATCAAATGTATTGATGTAATGGCTCATCCCTGTTTCAACGCGTCCGGCGCGTGATTCAACACCGTGTCGCCCGTGTGATCTTCAATCGCCGATTCGATCAGCGGTTTGACTCCCATCAAATTTTGCACCTGCTGCACGCGGTCCATCACCTTCTTGTCCAGCTCAGGCGTGTAACCTGGAACGGTCAGCGCCGTCTTGCGCAGCTCCTCGAAGTTCGAGACGAGGGTGCTGACCGCGTCCTTCGCCACGTTCAAAGCCTCTTTCGTTTTGTCGTGGTCGTCAGCCGTCTGGTCAATCTGCGCCTGCGCCCGTGCCATCGCGCGGCGGTTGCGGAAGCCAAAGAACAGGTGTGACAACGCGAGCAGCCCGGCCGCAATGGTCGAGGCGAACGGCACGCCTGCCACGCCCGCCACGTTGCCCGCGCCTTTCACGACCGACTCCACTCCGCCGCTCAAGGCAATGTTCGTGTAGGTCACCGCCGGCAGGACCACCGTGTTCGTCGTGACCAGTTGCGTCACCTTCACCTCCGGCAAAATCTGCGGCTGCTGCGCGGTCGTGATCGCGCCCGTGTCCTGGTTCGTGACCGTCAGCGTCACCAGGTTCGTGGTGAAGTTTGTCACGGTCATAAAATTGGTGACCACGATCGAGTTCGTCTGCGCGGGCCGCAGCACGACGGGCGAGCGCTTCACGAGCAGGTCCGAGTTCGCGCCGCAGGCGGACAGCAGCAGCGCTGCAACGGCACAAAGGAGTGGAACGATTTTGGTTTTCATGGTTGGATCGGGGTTGTGAAGTGAAGCCGTGACGAGCCGGAGGAACTCACGTGCTTGGCGAGCGATCGTGAAAGCCAACCCGCCACGGCCAAAGTGGAGAAGCCGATGGCTGCTGTTCGAGGTTCGGATTTTGTTTTGAGGTTCTCGCCAAACACGGGCGCGAGCTTGCGGGAACCAAACCCCGGCGTCTAAGGCACCATTGCCCCCGTTGCCTCCATTGGGAAACTTTTAACCAGGGGAACCCATCGCCTCAAATACCTCTCGCCTCTCGCCCGATATGCCCCTCGCCTCCCGCCTGATCCCGCGCGGCCCGCAGGCGCGTCAAAAACCCCGGAATTCCCCACAAATCACCAAAGGTCACTCAGTGGCTTTTGGTCGGAATTAGCTCACTGGAACTTCGATTCGCCAAGTAGGACACTGCCCAGGATTTTGCCGGAGACGCGGCCGCGCACCGTGACATTCTGTCCTTCGCGAACCTGTGCCACTGGCGAATCATCTGATCTTGGGAACATGCACTGGACACCATTCAAATCGTCCCCACCAATGATGATGAACGGTGAACCTGTGAAATCCTTGCCAATTTTACGGATCGCTCCCGACACTTCAACGAGCTTGCCCTTGTATTGCTGATCCGCTGAGACCTCGTTGGCGGCGTAATCAGAAAATAAATTGACGGCCGGCAACCGTATTGCGGGGGCCGCATCAGGATGGATTTCTTCCTTCTCGTGAGTGATGACAGGCCGGGAGGGAGAATCGCACATGACGCCCCATGTCACGACGCCGACGATAATCACAAGTCCCGCAAAAGTGCTGATGTGATTTTGTCTTTTTTCAATCGGTGCTTTTTTAACCGGCGCGCCACACGCAGGACATGCATTGGCCTCGGAACTCACCATCCCACCGCAGTCGTGGCATTTCTGGATCGCCATAAAACTTATTGACGCTATTCGCAACCACTGCCGTTCTGATGATGTTTGAACGTTCGATACTTCACCGTCGAGACGGCCTTAATTGAGTCGCCTTCGGTTTTGATTTCCATTTCAGGCGGCCAGATTTCCAGCAGTGGCTTGTCGTCAAACAGCCACATTTCTTGAGGTTGGCCGTTGACGCGGACGCGGCGCAGTCGGTGCGCGATACACGAGAGTTGCCAGCTATTGTGTCCGAGCGCGTCAGTGATTGCGGACGCGATTATTCCGTCCGTTTTCTTGGCGAGATTGGACGCCATATCAGAACCGCCGCATGGATCGAACCCGGCGGAGCTTTCTGATTTAAGATCGTCAGTGGTGATATTCATACGTTCAGGTGTTCGCGCCGGGTTCGCTCATGCGGACGTTGCTTAATCCCCTGCGCGAAGCCAGCCAAAATCGCCCGTTATTTATTTATGTCGTCAACGAGTGTGAACTTCTCCACGACACCGTTGGCGTCAAAGATAACCGAGAGGATTTGCGACTTCATTTGGGTATGGAACCCATACGACTGGGCTTGCGTGTATTGCCAGTTGGCGCTCATTTTGCCGTTTGTATCAAGACCTTGGAAAACCGGCGAACCGAACCAGCCGGCAATTTCCTGCCGGGTTGTTTTCCCCGGCTGAATCTGCGCCAGCTTGTCGGCATCCATTTTCTTTCCCGAACTTGCGCAGCCGACCAGGAACGCGAGACTCAAAATACAGAGCAGTCTTTTCATGGCAGAAACTTATTCACACTGTTCACAAGGACACCATTTGTCTGACCCCGCCGACGAAAATGCGCGCATGACATTGGCGAATTCCTTGAGGCACCAAGCCGAAGCCGCCGCGTCGTAGGAGCAGGAAATATGGAAGCCAAGAAAGTCATTGTCCGTGTCCGGCTGGAACCGGAGCTGGAGAAGGTTGCCGGGTGTTGGGACGCCGCGACCCGCGAGGACGCGGCGCGGGTTTATTATCGCTGGTCGAAGCAGCTCTGGTGCTCCGCTCGGATACTTCGGCTCGCAGCGGGTGAGCTTTTGCCGCCTCGCGCACGGTCGCGGCGGACACGCGGTGCTTTGGCTTGGGCGCGTCGTTGAGCATGTGTGAATCGTCGCGGTGTGGTGGATATACCTTCTTGGCGCGCGCCGGCGAGAATGCCAGTTCTGTCGGCACGGGATAATTTCGCCGCTGCAACTCTTCAACAATCGCGATGCGAATGAAAGTGGATCGGTCCTGTCCGCATCTCTGCTTTTCTTGGTCAATCGCTCGCAAAAGCCGCTTGTCCAAAGCGAACGCAACAAGCTGCTGATCTTCATGCCGCTGATTAGCCACAGCGGCTTTATACACCCATCCAAAAAAAGTGCAAGGAGGTGTTGACATGGGTGCATAATTGAATTATACACCCACCCATGAAACGCGGCGCTGTGAAAACTACCAAGTCGGAAATGGTTGCGCTGTGGTTACCAAAACCCCTGGCGAACGCGCTCGATACCGAGGTTCAACGAGCAGACAGTGATCGCTCGAAAATTATCCGTCATGCCATCCGCGAGAAACTCGCGCGCTCGGGCATCGTGGTCAAGGAGGCCGCGTGATCGAAGCGAGAACAATTCTCCCGCGCGCCTCGAAGCCGATGAGCGTCCGCGTCGAGTCGAAGTTTTTCATCATGGAGGTGCATTTCAAAACCGCCGCGCTGGCTCAGCGCATCCTGGAACTTTCCAAGCTCTCCGCGCCGAAGCCCGGAGAGCTTGTTCGTTTGAACCCCACACTGCTGTCCTGAAATGAAATCCCAAATCATCCATCTCGATCCCGCGGACCTCGCGATTCATCCGCTCGTCAAACTGCTCCCGGAGGAAACACCCGACTCGGAACCGTTCGCGACGCTCGTCGAGAGCATCCGCGATTGCGGCATCGAGCAACCGCTCATCGTGGACAAGGAGCACCGGATTCTCAAAGGCCGCCGCCGCTGGCGCGCCGCCAGGCGGCTGCAACTCACCGAGGTGCCCGTGATCATCAGGGCCGAGGATCCCGCAACGGTGATTCTCAATTCGCTGCTCCAACGGCGGCACTACACCAAGTCGGCGCGCGCGTATCTCGCCTATCCGTTGATGAAGCAGGCGCACGAGGAAGCGCGCCATCGCTGGCTTGCGCGGTTGAAATCAGGGGGCAAAAGCCACTCCGTGACTTTTGGTCAGAGCATTGACGATTTCGCGGATCAAATCGGTGTGGGTGTGACGTTTTTCAAATATGCCGCCAAGGTTCACGACCTCTTCGCGAAGGACGCCGGGTTCAAGGCGCAGATGGAGCCAAAGATTCTCGACAGCGATGATGGTGTCGGCCTTGGCGCGGTGATCGCGGGCCACGCCGGACAGGCGCACACGAAGGGCAAATCAAAGAACGCGCATCAGATGGAATTTCTGTTTGCGGAAGGACTGCAAACCCTCGTCACGCGCGCGATCAAGTTGCAGGACATGGCGAGCGTGCGGCCCGCGCTCAGGGAGATCGTCGGCCACGTCCACAAAACCGAGGAGCTGGACCGGCTGCTCGAATTGGCCGGCGAGATCGAGAGCCAGGTCAAGGCGCGCAAGAAGGCGCTTGCCGAATAGGAACCCACCATGACTGAACTCAAGAAAGCCGTCACCCGCCGCACGCGCCACAGTTACAACGTGCTTTACAGCGGCGCGCGCAGTGCGCGGCCAATCATCGTGACGCTGCTGCCAGGCGATGTTCTTGAATTCAGGGAATTCAAACGGCGCGAGCGTTTCGTGTTGGCCGTGGACACCGCGTTCAAATACGCCGTGCGGTTGAAGGTGCTGCACGACGCGGCTGAAAAGAAACGCCGCAAGAAAGGATCGCTGTGATTCCCCCTGAAATCCAACCTGCCGACGCCCTGGCCCGCACGTCAATCGCCGGGGCGGCGGACTTCAACCTCTCCCCGTCCGCGTGCGGCCCGGACGGGGACACTTTTAGTGGTCCAGTGGTGCAACAAACCCGACCGGGTGACAAGTGCCCGTCGGATTCCCTGTGTGGGAGCAACCGCGCCTCTCGACCACTTCCTTTCGACTGCCCGAACGGCGGTAAGTCCTCCGAGCACACGGCTGAAACCGCGCTGGTGAACGCTACCGTGGGTCGCAATACGGCAGACTCCCTCGACGCGGGTCCAGGTGCGGAGGCGGACCAAGTAGGGCAGTCACTTTCCCGCGCGCTCACGGAATACCAGGTCACCGAAGCCAACCGGCGGCTCGGTGTGCTCAACACGTTTGCTGAACTGCTGCAGGCCGAATGCAGCCCGCGCGTGGCCGCGCGGCAGCTTGGCGAAAGCCGCTCGACGATCTGGCGCTGGCAGCAGCGCTTCGGGCAAAAGGGCTTCACCGGCCTGATCCCGGACACCAATAACTGCGGCCGCAAATCGGAACTCGAAAGGCTCGGCCTTTCCGCCGGGGACCTGCAAAAGCTGCTCGACGAGACGCGCGGCTTCAACCTCGACCTCAACTCGACCATTTCGGCGCTGCGCCTGTTCGCGCACAGCGACCGCTGCCCCGAGCAACTCGCCAAAGTCATCCTCGATCCGAACCGTTGCAGCAAGCACGCCATCCCGCCCTCGATCCGCCGCGCGGCCGCGGTGAGCGACAACCATCGCCTCGCGCATCGCGGGCCGCGCGCTCTCTCGCTCAAGGGCATGTATGTGCCGCGCCGTGTGGACATCCTGCCCGGCGACATCTTCAGCGCCGACGACACGACGCCGATCTGGGCGTGGTGGGTTCCGTGGCGCGAGTGCGAGGAATACCCGTTCGGCGTGAAGCTGCTGCAAGGCCAGTTCCTGCCGGTGATTGATGTCGCCAGCCAGTGCGTGCTCACGTTCGTTTTGATTGCGCGCGAGAAGTCCTCGTATCGCGCGGGCGACATCTGGCACCTGTTCGGACACACCTTCGAGACGATTGGATTGCCGCGCCTGGGCTGGCAGCTCGAGCGCGGCTCGTGGGAATCCAACCTCATCGCCGGCGAACGGGTCGGGTATGGCGACGGCGAAGCCTCGTTTCACCGTCGCGTCGGCGGCCTGCGCCAGTTGCCGACCAACATCACGCCCTGGCACCGCGAAAAGTTTGACGCCAGCGGCGTGACGTTTCCCACGACCCTGCAAACGTGGACAAGCTACCTGCCGAAAAGCAAATCCATCGAGGCGTGGTTTAACCGCTCGCAAAAATTTGAAGGCACGCTCTGGGGCAGCCTCGGCCGCGACCAGATGCGCGCGCCGTTCGAGAAGGCGAAGAAACTTTTCCAGCAATGCAGCCGCCCGCGCGCGAAGCTCGACCCGCGAAATTACTTCCTCTCGCACATCGAGATCGCGAACCGAATTCGCGAGCTGATGAATTTCCTGAACGACGAGCCGATGGAAGGCGAGGTCTTCCACGGCATTCCACGGCAGAAGTTCAACGCCGGCGTCAGCGAGCATCCGCTGTTCGTTTTGCCCGAAGATCAGCGCTGGCTGTATCGCCGCGACTGGAAGCGGCTGACGATCACGCAGGGCTGGGCGCGCGTGCGGCTCACCGATCCGGTCAGCGGCCAGCGCTGCTCGCTCTTTTACTGCCACCCGCAGCGCTTCGCCGGCATGGAGGGCGAGGACGTGGTGGTCTATTACGATCGCGAGCATTTCGAGCAGCCGGCGCAAATCGTTTCCGCGCGAACGGGCGAGTTCGTCTGCGAGGCGGATTTTGTGGACCGCAAGGGAAGTTTTCTCGACGGCGATTCCTCGGCGCTCGACCTGCGCAAGCAGTGGCGCAACGCGGTGATGGCGACTTACGCGACGATCGTGCCGCACGCGCCGAGCCGCCAGTTACCCAGGGAGATCGAGCAGCGCCGTGAGCAGGCAAAAGCGGCAGCCGCAACGCCGGCGCAACCCACCATTCAAAGTGCGCTGCCCCCGCCGCGACTCAACGCACCCGGCGCGGGCATGTTCAAGTCACCGACCGCGGAGGAATTTGCGCGCAAACGCGAACGGCTCGCCCAACAGGCGGAGGCCGCGCGCGGGCTGCGCGAGGCGGCGCAAGCGTAACCCAAAACCACGAGAGGAACCCAACCGGCATGAACCAGACAGACATCAAGACAATCGGCGAGGACGCGCGCGCGTTGCGGCTCGACGATCCAACCATGCAGCAGCGCGTCGAGCATTACCCCGAATCGCTGCGCGAGCCGGTGCTCTGGCTTGCGGCCTTCGTCCGCAACGAGTGTGCGCGCGACACCGACCTGCTCGTCGTTCACGCGCGCAAGCTGGGCATCGAGCATGACAAGACGACATGGAACCGTGTGCTGCGCGGCCTTTGGAATCGCAACGCGGCCGGCGATGCGCTGCCCTCGCCAATCGTCGCGGAAAACAAGCTGCTTCGCGGCATCAGCGCGCTGCGCAAGGACGTGGCGCTGCGCGAGCAGTCCGGCAAGGTGCCATTCGTGACCACGCCCACCGCGCAGACCATCTTTGACTTCGTGGACAAGAAACGCGCGCCCGACCGCGTGAACCGCTTTGGCATGATCGTCGGCCACACCGGCACGCAGAAAACCGCGACGCTCAAGGAGTATTGCCGCCGCAATAACCACGGCACCTGCGTCCACACCGAGTCTCCCGCCACGCCGAGCCAGACGCAGTTCATCACGGACCTCGCCGAGCACTACGGCTGCTCGCGGCAGGCCACGTGGGACCGCAAGCTCAACACCATCCGCCAGAGCGTCAACGAGCGCCGCTGCATCATCGTCGAGAACGTCCAACGCCTCTACAGCGAGCGCGACAAGACGAACCAGAAGGTCTTCAACTACCTGCAAAAGCTCCAAGACGACACCGGCTGCACGATCATCCTCACACTCACGCCGGTCTTTGTGACCAAGCTCCTCCAACGCGTCGCCGAGGGCTACTTCGAGCAGTTCATCGGCCGGGCCGGCGGCGAGCGGGACATCCTCACGCTCGAAGAGTATCCGAGCGAGGAGGACGTGCTCGCCATTGCGACGAGCTTCGCCCTGAAGGATGCCGACAAGCATGTCGCCGAACTCGCCAAGATCGCCCGCGAGACGGGCCGTGTGCGGGTTCTCTTCGAGGCGTTGCAGGAGGCGAAGGTGCAGGCCGGCAAGCGTGAACTCACCCTCGCCCATGTGCGCGCCGCGCGCGGCGAGGATTAACACAATGCAAAAACCGGAGGAACTCACATGGCAAAACACAAAATCAAACCCGCCCTCGACGAGCGCAGGTGCATCCGTTGCGGCTGCACCGAGCACAAGGCGTGCGCCCAAGGCTGCGACTGGGTCGCCGGCTCGAATGTGTGCAGCGCGTGCCTGACGGGAATCGAGCGCGAACTCTGGCACTCGCTCGTCTTTAGCCTCGGCGAGGCCAATAACGACAGCCGGCTCGCGGAGCGCAGGCTCCAGCGCTCGCAGCTTCAACTCCACATGTTCGGCCGGGTGATCGGAGGTGCGCGATGAAAACGATGAAAACCAAGGCTCGGAAACTGAAATCCGCGCGCGATGTGAAGCCCGTCAATGGCAACGGCCAGCATTCGCGCTGGTGGGAGTTCAAGCCCGGCGAGCGTGCGCGCTTCGCGGCGGTTCAGTCGCTGAACGTGAAGTGCCCGCCGGAACTCGCGCCCGTCATCACCGCGCTCATCCAGCACGTCCAGCGCGCGCAAGCCGAGCACCCGCAGCCTTACGTGGACGGCCATCACGTCATCGGCATTGCGACCGAGGAATTCGACGAGGTGAAGGCCGTCGTCGCCATGCGCGAAATGAACTACGCGCGCCTCCATCACGAGTGTCTCGACCTCGCCGCCGTCGGCGTGCGCGCCTGCCTCGATGTCTGTCCGCCAACCCTCAACCCCGCCAAACGCTGACACCATGAACACATTCACCCTCATCATCACCGTGCTCTGCTTCGCCGCGCTGGCCGTGCTCGCGATTGGCGCGACATGGTTCTTCGTGAAACCGCACGATCCGGCGGATGGGCCGGAGGAAGGCGAGAGGCCAGAGGCATCAGAGGCGACAGGCCCCATCGCCTCTGATGCCCATCGCCCCGCGCCTGATCTCCTCGTCGTCTGCATGGACTGCGCGTGCGTGAAGACTTCGCTCGGTTGGACGCGCGACATCATCGGCAGCAACGCACGCGTCAGCCACGGCCTCTGCCCCTCGTGCTTCGCCGTGCGCGACGCGGCACTGCACGCCCTCCCGCCCGCTCAACCGTATTTGTAAAACGAAACCCAAACCCCAAAACACACCATGATAATGGACCTCACTCAAACCAGCGGACGCCAGCTCACGCTGGCCGACATCGAAACCCGCAGCCACGATTACAACAAGGAGTGCGACGCGATGGAGGAACTCATCGCCGCGCTCGAAACCGACCTCGAGGCGGTCAAGCAGAAGCACCTGCGCGGCATCAAGCGCCAGGCGGCCATCGTCGCCGCGCGCGAGGCCGAGCTGAACAGCGCCATTGAGTCCTCGCCCGGCCTCTTCACCAAGCCGCGCACAATCACCGTCCACGGCGTCAAGGTCGGCTTCACCGTCAGCCAGGGCAAGCTCGTGTGGGACGACGAGGAACTCGTCGTCGCGCTCATCAAAAAGCACCGCAAGGCCGACGCCGACACGCTGCTCCGCATCAAAGAGGAGCCGAACAAGGACGCGCTCAAGTCGCTGCCGGCCGTGGACCTCGCCAAGGTCGGCTGCCGCATCGAGGGCGCGGGCGACGTGGTCGTGCTCAAGCGCGTGGCCGGCGACGTGGAGAAGCTCGTCAACAAGCTCATCGAGAAACTCGTCGAGGCGATGGTCTCGGAGAAGTAACCACCAAGACACCAAGACACGGAGCACCATGAACATCACAAAAATAACAATCGGAAGGCTCTACAACCTCGGCAGCTACGAGCACGTCCGCTACGAACTGACTGCCGAAGTGCCGCAAGGTGAAAGCGCGGCAACCGCAATCATCGGCCTGGAAAAGATTCTCACCGCACTGTCGCCGAAAAACTCGACGCACAGCCGCGATGAACTCGACCGCCAAAAGCGGCAGCTCGAAGCAATGCACCGGAAGTTGTCAGACGAAGGGCCTGATGAGTTCCGACGCTATTACGGGCACGAGTTCGTCGGCACGCCGGAAGAATACATAGCTCGCTGTGAAGAATCGCACGCGCAAGATGTGGCGGCGCGTGAAGCATGGGAAGCGCGGAGCGCGAAAGCCCGCAAGCTGCTCGATGACCTCGGCGGTGCCGCGAACTTCAAGGACGCCAAGCTCGATTGGGAGTGTAGCAACGACTTTGACGATTAACCACCAAGACACCAAGACAAGGAGAACACCATGAACACACACATCCAAGCCCTGCGCGACGAGTTGAAGGCGCGCTTCGAGGCCGTCAGCAAAACACTCGACCAGATCGAAGCCATCATCCAAGCGCCGCTCACGTCGCTCGTTGAACCGCCTTGCGTCCCGACGCCGGCAGCCAGCCCAGCGCCTTCGCCGGCACCGGCGAAGCGCGCGGCCAAAGATGCGAAGTCGAAACCCTCGCGCCCATCACCGAGGGCGAACATCAACGCCACCGAGCAGCGCGTCCGCGAGACCATCGCCACGCTCGCCGAGCCGTTCGCCACGCGTGACGTGTTCGTCGCGATGGAGAAATCGGACGCGGCGTTCGCGCGCAAGATTGCGGACAGCGGCACGCTCGGTTACCTGATGAAAAAGTTGCGCGACGCCGGCCAGCTCGTCGGCGACGGCATCGGCAAGGGCATGACCTACACGCGGAGCAAGAAGTTCAGCGTCGGGCCGCAGCTCTCCGAGCAGGAGGCCGCCTACCGCAAACTGCGCGCCGAGATTCCGACACCATCCGAGGCCGATTAACAAGCACATGACTGCCCTCGCCAACGGCTCTGCCCTGTTTCTGCGCGTGATGCGAGAAGCTGCCGCCGACAAAGACCGCGAACGCGGCGAGCTAATGCACAAGGTATGGTCGCCGACTCCGTGGATGGTGGATGTCCACGATGCAGGCCGCGAGCGCGAAATTCGGAATTGGTGCAATCGTAACCTTGGCCGTGAATCGTCGCCAATCCACGGCCACGAAGGTCTGTGGCATCAGGGTAATGTCACCATGCACGGGCACACTTGGTATGGCTTCGCGACCGAGGAAATGATGACTCGATTCACGCTGAACTTTCCCTCTGAATGAACCGTCCGCCCTTCAACTTCTCGCTCGCGATTCAGCTCGGCTGGGTCAAGCCGCCTGCCGAGGCGCTGCAACCGGCGCGCCGGCGTCCCGCGCGGCGCGAGCGGCAGAGTGTGTGGTGCTGTGGCGTCAACTATCAGCGGTGGCGCTTCGTCACGAGAGACTGGCCGGGCACGCATTACACGCACTGCTGCACCTGCGGCCGGGCGCTGCCGTGGCCTGCCAAGCAGCCTTATCACCGCCCGAATCCGCGACGCGCCTCGCGCGAGGCGAAACGTCGCGAGGCTGCAAAGTTCACCGCACAGGGACTCACCACGCGCGGCACTGTGCGCCGGCGGTCGCCCAACCTGCTGCCATCCCAGCGTCCCGACGCGCAGCGCCGCCGCACGCTGGCGAACTGGCGCAAGCGCAGCGCGGCGTTCACCGCGCGGGGCCTGACGACGCGCGGCACCGTGCGCCGCCGCGCAATGAACGGTTCTCGCAACGCGCTTTCCCTGACCGAGGCCGCCTGGCGCGCACTGCGCGCCGCGATGAATATCGAGCGTCCCGACCATCTCACCTTCTGCGAAAGGGAGGCCGCATGACCGAGGCCCAGCAACGCCGATACTACTTCCCGAACTGGAACTCCGCGTTCAACGCGAACTGGCGGCGCGAGAAATGCCGCGTGTTGAAACTGGAGGGCCGGATCGAGGGCGACTGGGTCAGGAAGGTCGAGGCGCTGGCCCAACAGATTGCATTGCAGCATCACCGCGCGCCAACGGCAGACGACCTGCGGCACGCCTGCCACGCGCTTGCGCTTGGCCGCGACAAATCGAGTGCCGACCTGGACAACCGCGAAGTGGACCGCGTGGTGACGCTGTTCCGGCTGCTGGCGGACCCGGACGACCTCGACGCGGTGACGAACTGGGATTATCCAGAGATCGCCGCGCGCAAGCGATTGGTCTATGCGATCAATTCAGCCGCGCCGCACGCCTACATTGACACGATTTGCCGGGGCAAATTTTCGCAGATTTACGAGCCGCCGTTTTGGGAGGACCTGCCGATCGGCGCGCTGCGGCACCTCGCGCTGACCTTGCGCAACCGCAAGGCGAGCTGGGGCCGGAAGCAACTGAGCGCGGCCAACGCGCCGTTTTGAACTTATGCAAATCACCACCTATCTCGTCATTGAAAAGCGGCTCCGCCAAAGTTGGGGACGTGGCATCGCCCGCATTTCAAAACACACACCGAAGCCACCTGTGCTCAAGCAGGGACAGGTGGCGGTGAAGTTACACCTCAACCTGCCCGACGATTTGTTCGAGCCAGTGAAGGCTGTCGTGAACGTGGATGCACAGTGCCTCCAACACCCCACCATCGAAGCCGTGGCAGTGAAAGAAAATGTATGAGTAACGAATACCGCTATCTAAAGATCACCGGCGGCAAAATCCTTGAAGAGTGGAAAGCATTCCTGATCCGCCGCGCCGAGCAGCACGCCGCCCGCATGGCCTTCGCCAAAGAAGTCGGCGCGAACCAATTGTATGGCAATCATCGAAGGATTTCGGCGGTTGGCTTCGGTGACAGGCCAGTGCCGGAGAACTGGCACAAGAAAAAGGACGGCTTGTGTATCCCGCGAAACACCAAAGCAGGCCATCAGCTTCGTGCGCGGATGGGTCAACTCCCTTGTGAAAACCAACAGGACTTTCATCAGGCCGTTGTCGGTGGTTTCGCTTTCATCCACGAATTGAAGGTCTTGTTTATTTTCCCTGAGCTGATCGGTGACGTGCTCGTCATCCACGTGCCACGCTGCAAAGAGGGTGACGACTGGAAGCCGGAAGATGCCGTCGAGCTGAAGGCTTCCGAGTATTGGGCTTTGAAGGAAGCGCAACCGGAGTGACCCATGAATAACCACCAGCAAATGGAAATGTTCCGCGTGGAAAAGAGCGACGTGAACGTCGCCTGGCTGGAAAAGCTTCTTGCAGGGCGCGGCTGGATGACGGCCGGTGAAATTTTGCGGTATGCCGGGCTTGATGAAAGCGATGTGAACAAGCGGTGGATTCGGTCACTGGCGGAGGCCTCGACGGAAATCGTGTCGGGCCAGAAAGGTTACGCGCACATCGAGCGTGTCACGCCCGAAGAGGTGAAGCATTTCGTGAACTGGATGGAAAGCCAGGCTCGCAAGATGTTCGAGCGCGCCGAGCGGGTGCGGAGAAAGGCCCATGCAATCATCGGATGAAAACTTTTGCCATCAACCAAATCAATCTTGGCGGCCCGGTCAACCCGTGGCCGTGGATCGTGCCGAAAGCCAAAACGCTGTGCTGTGGGCGCTGCGGCCAGCAGTTCGACGGAACTCTACGCGCGCGGACAAGGAAGGAATTCCAACAGCGGCTGACGCAATCGCTGGTCGAGTTCGTGAACAAGCACAAGGACTGCGAAGAGCCCATCGTCATCACCGCATGAACTCGCCAACTAAACAACTCAACGACGGGAAAACGAACTGGAGGCCGATTAACCGCGCCGCACGAGGTTGGCTGCGACGGCTTTTGGGGCGGATTGCTTCGCTAATCCGGCGCATGACCGTCTGCAAACTCCATCAACACTTCAACTGGAAAAACCACGAACCGAATCGAGGAATAGCCGGCGCAGGCGAATGTCTCGATTGTGGCGTCAAATGGAAAAGCGTCAAATGGCCAAGACCCAATCCGCCCAACGGCCGCTGCTGAACGAGGCCCTATGCAATTCGTAAAACCAATCCCCTTCACCGACGCCGTCGGCAAGATCGGCGACAGGTCGCCGATTGGCAGCGTGCTGTCCTCATCCGAGTGGGCAGACGTGCCGGTTGCGCTGCGCGAGCGCGCGTTCTTTTCGAGCACGGTCGAGAGCCTGCGCTTTTTGCAGCGCGCGCGCGACGGCATCACGGATTTCCTCACGTCGAGCCGCGAGACGCTGCCCAACGGGCAGATCGCCCTGAAGGTCGGCAGCCGCGCGGAGTTCGTGAAGCAGATGAGCGCGTTCGCCATCGCCGAGGGCATGGGGCCGCTTGATCCTGAAGACGCGGGCACGATCAAGGACATCACCAGCGAGAAACGCCTGTCGCTGATCTTCAACGTCCAGACGCAGCAGTCCGACGACTTCGGCTACTGGAAACAGGGGCAGGATCCCGACGTGCTCGACGCCTTTCCGGCGCAGCGCTTCATCCGGGTGCAGGACGTGAAGGAACCGCGCCACGCGCACAGTGAGTTTGAAGGGCAGGTGCGGCTCAAGAGCGATTTGAAATTCTGGCTCGCGCTCAACCGGGACTTCGGCGTGCCGTGGGGCCCGTGGGGCTGGGGCTGCGGGCACGATGTCGAGGACGTGGACCGCGCGGAAACCGAAAAGCTCGGCCTGCTCACGCCCGGCCAGCGCGTCGAGCCGGTGGAGAAAGACTTCAACGAACACCTCGAGGCCTCCACGCGCGGACTCGATCCCGACCTGCTCGGCAAGATGCGCGACGTCTTCGGTGACCAGATTGAGATTAGTTCCGACACGGTGACGTGGCGCACCGAAGCGCCCGCGCCGGCTCGAACGCGGCCGGCCGCCGAGCCGGAAGCTGAGTCAGCCACAACGATCACTCGCGAAAGCCCCGTGAGCAAGCGGGTGACGATTGCGACGACGGCGAAGGCGCGCGCGGCCATCGAGCACGTGCTCACGGTGATTGATCGCGTCCACGACGACGGCACATTGAAGCCGATCACCATCAATCATCACGTCGGGCGCGGCCATCATGCGACTTATTTCGGCACCGGCCGCTCGATTGGTGTGCGACGCACTGGCCTGCTTAACACGGAGCTGGCGGCGGCGCATGAGATCGGCCACTGGATTGACGATGTCGCGCTGCCGGGCCAC
This sequence comes from uncultured Verrucomicrobiota bacterium, assembly GCA_964589935.1. Lineage (GTDB taxonomy): Bacteria > Verrucomicrobiota > Verrucomicrobiia > Limisphaerales > VHCN01 > VHCN01. The sequence continues at coordinate 37,520 of CAZPVD010000020.1, forward strand.
GGCTTTTCGAGTGAGAACAGCGCGGCACTGGCGGACTGGCGCAAGGCGGTCGAAAACAGCCAGGCGTTTCGGAATCTCAAGACGAAACCGGGCTATCAGCAGGATCGCACGTATCAAAACTACGTGCTTCGGTGGCGCGAAGTGTGGGCGCGAGCCTACGCGCAATACGTGGCGGCGCGGAGCGGCGATGCGAAATTGCTCTCGCAAGTTCAGGCCATCCTCGGTGGCAAGGCGGGAGGTTTTTGGGTGGATTCACACTGGACGCGCGAGGATTTCGCGCCACTCGCCGGGGCGATGGACAAAATTTTCAAGGCGATAGGCTGGCTATGATGACACCCGACGGCATGGAACAGATCGCGGCGGCGCTCGTCGAGCGCGGCTATTCGCGCGACATCGCGGAGCGTTACGCCGCCCTGATCGGCGACACGATCGAGGAGGAAAACGGGAAATGGGTCGTGCGCGATGAGCAGGGCGCGGTGCTGGACCGCATTGACCCCATTGAATAATGCTTGCCGTGCTCGACAAACCGCAGCAATTGGAATTCGCGAGCCTCGCGTTTCCCAAGGACCGCACCGTGCTCTACGTGAGCGAGGTCGCGATCAAGTGGCGCGTCACCGAGCAGCACGTCATTGACCTGCTCGAGGAGGGCAAGCTCAACGGCTTCGACATCGCCGGCAAATATGGCTATGTGCGCGTCCCGACCAGCGCGATTGGGGCGCTGGCGCGGCGGTTCAATGTTCGCCCCGAGGTGATTCTGGAAATCATCGAGCGTTGCAAGCCGGAGCGGACCGGCGGCCGCTCATTCTGGCGGATCCCGGCGAAGGAAGGCTACGAGGCGTTTATGCGAGAGAATCACAGTTAAACCAAATGCAGCGCCCGGCGTGTTTGCACCACGCCGGGCTGCGCAGACCACTCAGGAGTCTAAGCCTATGAGCGACCCACGCGGCCCTCTACTGCCAGAAATACCCGGCCAACACAAAACGATTTTCATCCTGCACCAGCAGACGTTTGCGACCGTGCTCGTCACCAGTGAAGAGGCAATGCGCAGCGCCGAACAAAAACAATTCCGGGACGCCAACGAGGCGCTCGATTGGTGCAAAACCAACCGGGCGTGCCTGATCTACCTGCCGCCGCCGGGTGTATGAACTGCATCGAAGACAAAATCAAAAAACTGCTGCGCATGAAGCGCGGCGGCACCGATGCGGCGGCGGCGAAGTGGCGCGGCTATCTCGCCGGCCGCGCGATAGAACTGCGCCCGGCCGTCACGAGCGCGACCGAGGGGAGGCTGATGCTGGTGTGAAATCCGCCGGCCAAAAATTTCGGCACAGGGGAAGTGGCGAAGTCTTTATCGTTTCCAAGGATCAAATCCCACCGCGAGGAATGGAGTGGATTGATTCCGTTGAAATTGTCTGGTGCCTGAACTGCGCCAAGCAGCGCATTCCGGTCTATCTCTGGACGTTGGAAAAAGTATGAACGTCTTCCTCTTCAAAAACTGCTTCGAGTTTCCGGCGCTGGCCGGGGTGAAGATGCACACGATCCGCGGGCATCGCCGCGATGGCAGGCCGCGCGCGAAGGTGGGCGAGACGATCTCCCTGCGCGTGTGGACCGGGCGGCCTTACAATTCCAAGCAGCGCGAGTTCGCGCGGGCGGTGGTGAAGGCGGTGTTTCCAATCCGCATTTATGATTGCGGCATTCAGTTGCACGCCACACGGCGCGAGGTGCGCTGGTATGGGCGGCAACGGATCGCAAGGAATGACGGCTTTGGCGGAGTCACGGAGATGCTGGAATGGTTTCGGAATACACATGGCCTGCCGTTTGAAGGCGTGTTGGTGAAGTGGAAGGACTTGGTGCCGACTGCATGAAGACGAGATTTCCACGCGCGGCCGCGCTCACGGTCGCCAAAGAGTTGTGCGACGCGCTCAAGCCGGTGACGACGCGCCTGATCGTGGCCGGTTCGCTCCGCCGCCGGAAGGCCGAGGTAGGTGACGTGGAGATTTTGTTCGTGCCGGTTGTTGCCCAATACAAGACCGGGCTGTTCTCCGAGGACACCAAGTCCGTGAGCCTTGTGGATGAATGCCTCGCTGGGATGCTCAAAGCTGGAGTGCTGGCCAAGCGGCCCAACAGGACCGGCGGCTTCGCCTGGGGCGAGAAGAACAAGCTGGCGCTGCACGTGGCCAGCGGCATCCCGGTGGACCTCTTCGCCGCCACGGATGAGAACTGGTTCAATTACATCGTATGCCGCACCGGACCGGGCGAGTCCAACATCCGCATCGCAGCCGCCGCGCAAAAAATCGGCTGGCAATGGAACCCATACGGCGCGGGCTTTTCGCGGCCCAACGGCCTCGGTCGTGAGGAGCGCAGGGTGACAAGCGAGCGCGAGGTGTTTGAGTTCGTCGGGCTGCCATACCTGGAGCCGTGGGAGAGGTGTTAAATGACCCTTTTCAACCTTTTCTTTAGTCCCAAAACCGCGCTCGTTGCAGCGATCCGGCAGCCGCACGGCAGAACCGCTGTATCTCCTCGGTTTTCGGGCTTCTTCGGCCTCCTTTGACCTGTTTCAGCCTTTTCTCTTGGTCGTG
>CAZPVD010000021.1:0-36826 GCA_964589935.1 uncultured Verrucomicrobiota bacterium
CAATATTGTTGAAAGTTTGCTCATGCGGTGCGCGTGGTGCGGCCTAACATTGTTATTAGGCCGCACTGCGTGCATGGGATCATGCACGGGTGACTTCTGGAAGTGCGGCCTTTATCACGGGGTTATGAAATCAGACCTGAGAATCTCTGTGAAGGATTATCGCCGGTAGCGGCATCTTAAATCCTACTGGCTGACGGCGAGATCACTTTCCCTTCGTGCTGCGGGGCAGGGGCGTGAGGTCGGGTTCGACGAAGGCGGCCTTCGCCTCCCATGAGAGCAGCCGGTCGCGCGAGTAGAATAACCGCAGCGCGAAGCGGTTCTGCAATTCCGGGTGCTCGTCAATGAATTGTTCTGCGGTGCCGACCACGCCGTATTCGCAGAGGGTAAAATGCACGAGCCGCATCCACGCGACGGTCATCGTCTCGTGGTAGCCGCGGTCGAGCGAATCGGGTGTGCCGTGCGCGGCGTTGAGGGCCTTGAGGCCGTCGCGCATCCTCGCGGTGGCCTCGGTGAGCGGATAGCGGCTCAGGTAGAGGTAGGCGGTCTTGAGGTGCGCGCGGTGCTTCCACTCGGCGAAGGGAATCTGGCAGACCTCGAAGCGCCGGAGAAACTCCGTGTCTTCGGCCGTCGTTGCGAGCAGCGGGATTGGCACGTGGAAGATTTAACACACCGGACGCGGTGTCCACAAGAGCGGCGCGTGTTTAATGCGAAAGCGCCGAAAGTTTTTCGCGCAGCCAGGCCGGCCGGTTCGTCGTGATGCCATCCACGCCGGCACCGGCAAGGCGGCGGGCGTGCGCGGCGTTGTTCACGGTCCAGACGAAGAGCTTCAAGTTTGCCGCGTGAACGTGTTCGACAAATGCAGAATCAACCGGCCCGCGCGCATCCACGTCGAGTCCATCGAGGCCCGCGTCGAGCGCGGCCTGAATCAACTTCGCCGGGGAAACCGGCCACGTCCGCTTGAGAAGTCGAAGGCGGCTTTCTGCGCCAAGATAGACCGGCACGCGCGGCAGCGTGCGCTTGGCGAGTTGCATCACCGGCAGCGCGAAGCCGATGATGGCGAGTTGCTTCGGCTTCACGCTCGAACGCTTCAACACGGCCACGAGCGGCGCGACGGTTTGCGGGCCGGATTTGATTTCGATGAAGAGCCGCTTGCTGCGCGGGATTGTGTCGAGCACTTGGGCGAGCGTTGGAAGGCGTTCGCCGGCGAACTGGCGCGCTTTCCAGCGACCCGCGTCGAGTGTTTGCAACTCGGCGAGTGTGCGCTCGCTCACCTTGCCGCGCGCGCCGGTCGTGCGGCGCGTGTCGTCGTCGTGAATCACAACGACCTCGCCGTCGCGCGTGAGATGCACGTCGCACTCGGCGGCGTCGGCGCGCTCGCGCCACGCGAGATGAAACGCGGCGAGCGTGTTTTCGGGAGCGTCGTGCGACGCGCCGCGATGGGCGATGAGTTCCACAGGAGAATAACCACCAAGACACGAAGACACCAAACGATGCAGTTAGGGATCGTTGTCCGGGCCGTATGGCTTTGTGACTTGGTGGTGAATGATTATTTTGGCAGCCACTTGTCCCACTTCTTCGCGAATTCATCCGCGTCCGCCTTCGCCACGGGAATGAGCGGGCTGACATCGTAAATCGCGGCGGGGTTTTTCTTGAGGTGCAGCTTGTTGACGAGGTGCTCGACGGAGCGGTAGCCCCATTCGTAGCACTGCTGCGCGAGGAGCAACTGCACGTGGCCGCTGCGCAGGTAAGCCAACTCGGGCGGCAGTGCATCCACGCTCACGCACTTGACGGTGCCGGGCGGCCACTTGAGCGCGTTGTCGGTGAAGAGCGGCCATCCGCCGACAAAGGCCCAGCCGTTGATTTCCGGGTGCGCCTGCATCACCTGCTCGACGCGCGCCGCGGCGTCCTGCGGCGTCTCCTTGTGGTAAAACACGTCGAGGATTTTGATGCCGGCGAATTTCTTTGCCGCGTTGCGCACTCCTTGCACGCGCTTCTGGAGGTTCGGCGCGTTTTGATTTCCGGCAAGCACGGCGACAACACCCTTGCCGCCCATGACCTTCGCCAGCTCTTCCATCACCTGCTCGCCGCACTTGATGTCGTCAATGCCGAACGTGACGAAGCGCTTCGACTTCGGCGCGTCGGAGTCGAACGTCGCCACCGGCACGCCATTCTGCACGGCGCGATTGATGGCGTCGGTGAGTTTGTTCGCGTCCGAGCAGCTCACGGCGATGCCTTGCGCGCCGGCGAGCACGAGTTGCTCGATGGCCTCGGCCTGCTTCTGCGCGTCCTCCTCGTTGGGCGTGCGCCAGTCAATCTTGATGGTGATGCCAAGCTTCGTGCCGAGTTCCTTCGCGGCGTCCATCGCGCCGACGCGCGCGGCTTGGAAGACCGGGTTGCCCTGCGACTTGGCGACGAGGCCGATGGTGTAGGATTTTTGCGCGCTTGCGGTGGTGGCGAAGGCGGTGACAGCGGTGAAGGCGAGAAGTGTGCGAAGCATAGGCGTGTTCAACGAGTTGGTGTTCGCGATGAACTTAACAAACCGCCGGTGCAGAGGGAAGTCCCGCGTGAAGACAGTTCACACCAGCCCTCGCGCGGCGAGTTGCGCGAACGTCCACTCGTATTCGCCGACGAGTTGATCCACCACGTCGCGTTTCTTCAAATCGGACGGCATGACTTCCCACGTATAAGTCTCCATTTCGAGATGCGAACAAAGCTTTGGATCGCGCGCGAGCGCGTCGAGCACGCCGAGCAGGTGGTTTGCCGTCGTGCCGAAGAGCTTCGTCGGCGGCGAATGCAGCGGAATGTGGAAGTGAATGCGCCATTCAGGCGAGGCGAGCGGCGAGGGGCGGGCGGCGAGAGCGACATCCAGATCACGATGTCGCGTGATCGCGCCGTTCGCATCGCGTTCGACGACTTGGTGGAAATACACGTCGTCCGCAAACGAGCGCAGCGCGTCGCGCGCTTCCGCAGTCGGCTGGACGGCGAGCGCGTTGCTCAGGTGGAGCTTGCTGATCTTGATGCCCGCGGCGCGCAGGCGGCCGAGCGCCTCGTGCGGCTCCTCGAACTCGACGGCGAGATGGCAGCAGTCGTAATTGACGCCAAGAAATTGATCGAGCCGCGCGTCGCCGGGCCGGTCGGCGCGCAGTTGCTCGAAGAACTTCACCGTCTCAGGCGTGGTTTCGATGTAACACAGCGGCTCAGGTTCGAGGCCGAGATGAAATTGTTTGCCCGTGCGCTTCGCGACGCGCTCGATGTGTTCGACGCAGTTCCACAGATTCGCGCGCGCAGCGGCCACTTGCGATTCATCGCGGATGAATTCCTTGAACGACACCGGCACTGTGCTGACGCTGCCCTCGACGCCTGCGGGCACGATTTCACCGAGCAAATCGAAGAGCAGGTTCGTGTAATCGAGCCGCTCGCGCGTCGTCCAGTCGGGCGCATAGACCTGCTCCTTCACGCGCGCGCCGTGGAAGCGGCCGTAGGGAAATCCGTTCACCGTGAACACGTAGCAGTTCTCCGACTCAAGCCAGCGCTGGAAGGCGAGCAGCGTCGCGGCGTCGCTCAATTCGCGCGCGGCGTCCGCGCCGAGCCGCAGGCCGATGGCGTAGGGTTTGTCCGCGCACACGCGGCGGCGCACGGCCAGCACGTATTGTTGCAGCGAGTCGAACGTCTGCGCCCAGCTCTCGCCGCGATGGATGTTCGTGCAGTAGGCCAGGTGCAGGCCGTGCTTTAATTTCATCTCGGAAAGGTGTAACAACTCCGCCTCGCGTGAACCAGCACGAAGCCATCGCCCGACTCCTCGACCGCGCGCGCGCCGCCTTTGACGGCGGCGCGTTCGTGAAGCTCACCCTCGGCAGTCCCGTTGCGACAGACGACGCGCGCAATGTTTTCATCCGCCCGGTGACGTTGCAATCGCGGTTGCAGCTTTCGTTTGTTTTCAGACACGCGACGCGCGACATCACAAAGAATTTTCCACCGGCGGAAGGCTTCGCTGAAATTTCGCGGCTGCTTGTGGCGGAATTCCGCACGGCGAACCTCATCGCCACGGACGCCAATGTGCAGTTCGCGCGCCACGACGACGGCTCCGTGCGGCTGAAAACGTGCAAGCCCACGCACGCCGCGCCCGCGCCCGCCGCGCACGACCACGCGAAGGGCCGCGAGATCGAGGCATCCGCCCCGTGGCTTCGCGCGCTCGGCGTCACGACCGCCGACGGCAGGGTCGCGAAGGGCATGGAGGCGAAATTCCGCCAGATCAACCGCTTCATCGAACTGCTCGAACCGCTCGTGAAGGAAACGTTTGGCGCCGCGCCGCACGCGTTGAGCGTTGCGGACATGGGCTGCGGCAAGGGCTATCTCACGTTTGCCGCATTTGACTTTCTACGCCGCGCTGGTGTTGGCGAACTGTGCGTTCACGGCATCGAGGCGCGCGCAGAGTTGGTGGAGTTGTGCAACCGCGTTGCGAATGAGAACAACTTTGCGGGCTTGGAATTTTTCACCGGCGCCATCGCGGATGCGCCGCTTACGCAAACTGACGTTCTTATCGCGCTGCACGCGTGCGACACGGCGACGGATGATGCGCTCGCCCGCGGCGTCGAGGTGGGCGCACGCCTGCTCGTGTGCTCGCCGTGCTGCCACAAGGAACTGCGCCCGCAGTTGCGCCCGCCGCCCGCGCTGGCGGGCGCGCTGCGGCACGGGATTTTTCTCGAACGCGAGGCGGAGTTCGCCACGGATGCGCTGCGCGCCGCGCTGCTCGAATGGGCCGGCTATGTCGCGCGCGTGTTCGAGTTTATCTCGCCGGAGCACACCGGGAAAAATCTGATGATCGCCGCCGTGAAGCGCCCGGAGCGCGGCGATGAAGCGGAACTCGCGCGTCGTGTGCGCGAGCTGGCCGCGTTCTACGGTATTCGCGAACAACGCCTCGCCACGCGGCTGAAGTTCAATCTTGCTGACGAGGCATGAACGATTCCGTCAGTTGGGACACGCTCGATTGGGCTGCGCTGGAGCGGCTGCGCGATGGTTTTCTCGCGGGCGGCGCGGCGCATGGCGATTACTGGCAATCGCTCCCGGACATCGCGAATTACGATTTCACCTACGCGCAGCGCATCGGCTGGAAGTGGGACGCGGTGCTCGCGGAACTGCGCACGCGCGGCTGGACGCCGCCGGGTGGAGCCGTGTTCGATTGGGGCTGCGGCAGCGGCATTGCGAGCCGGTGCGTGATTGAATTTTTCGGCGCGGCGAATTTCAAGACGCTGCGGTTGTTCGACCGTTCACCGCTGGCGGTGCAATTCGCGGTGAAGCGTGCGAAGGAAAAATTTCCCAGCCTCGCGGTTGACTCGGTCACCGGGCGGGTGCCGCGAGGCGATGAACGCATCAGCCTCCTCGTGCTCAGCCATGTGCTGAACGAACTCGATGACGCGGGCTGCGGCGAGTTGCTCGCGCTGGCGCGGCGCGCGGACGCGGTGCTGTGGGTCGAGCCGGGCACACACGCGGACAGCCGCGCGTTGATCGCGATGCGTGAAGCATTGCGAAACGAGTTCCGCGTGATCGCGCCATGCACGCATCAAGCCACTTGCGGATTGCTCGCGGCGGGACAAGAGCGACACTGGTGTCATCACTTCGCCGCGCCGCCGCGCGGAGTTTTGGGTGATGTGAATTGGGTGAGTTTTGCGAAGCGCGCGGGTGTTGATTTGCGCAGCACGCCGTATTCGTTTCTCGCGCTGGAGCGGGCGGATTTGCGCGAGGTTTCGCCCATTACACCGGGCTGGTCGCGGGTGCTCGGTGAACCGCGGATTTACAAGGGCTTCGCGAAAATTTTCAGTTGCCAGCAGGACGGCGTGCGCGAACTCGAATTGCAGAAGCGCGACGCGCCGGAAGTTTTCAAGGCGATGAAGGACGGCAAAGCAGGCACGACTTGGCGATGGGAAACGGAGGAGGGACGGATCAAACGCTGCGAGCCGTGGCGTGCGCGCGGCTAGTCCACCTTGCCGAAGATGACGGGTGTGTTGCCGACGCTCATGGTGAGTTTGTCGTCTTTGACGGTGGCCTCAGCTTCGCCTAGATCGTTTTCGAGCGTGATGGTGTAGGTGTCGCTGCTGCCAGATTTCCACGTGCCGCCGGCGAGGAGTTTGAAGGTGTTTGTGTTGGAGAAGTTTGTGGGCAACTGCTTCACGTCCACTGTGGGCGGGATGCGGAAGTTGAGGAACTTTTTGAGCGCGGCGGCGTCGAGCGTGGAGCCGCGGACGGCGACCTTGTTGTCGGCGCTGGCGACGAAAGTGATGTCCTTGAGCGCGACGCGATACATGGCTTGAAGGTAGCGCAGTTCCGGAATGCTGGGGTTCCGCTTTTTACGGATGGCTTGGACGGTTGGCGTGAGGTCGAGCTGCCAGCGGCCGAGGAGTTTTTCCTTTTCATACACGGTGGACTTGCCGGTGCGGGCGAATTCGAGCAGGTCCGTGAGGTCGAGCGAATGGTAAAGGTTCTGCATCTCCGGGTTCTTCATCAGTCCCTGGATGTTTTCATCCTTGAGCAACGCGACGAAGTTTGTGCGCGACGTGACGAAGGCGACATAGTTCGAGTCCGACATCATCGTCTTGAAGTCGGAACGATCCTCAAGCGTGATGAAGAGCGGGTAATCCGCGAGGCGGCGAAACAGGTCGGGGTTCTGATAGACCAGGCCAACGAGGTCCGCAGTCTGGTAGAACGTCTTGCCGACGGGGTTGACGGATTGCACGACCCGGTCAAGGCCGGCGCCCTTCATGTCAGCGGTCAACTGGCTTACGATGCGGAAGGAGAGCGGGTCCTCCTTGCCGTTCTTCACCTGTGTCATGAAATAGCCCATCGGATAAAGCAGGATGCCGAGCAGCAGAACGTAGATGCCGCCGGTAATGACGCCGACGCAAATGCCGAGGCGGTTGTTGATACGCTCCCAGTTCAGGCGCACGTCGTCCGCGGCGCGGTAGGTGTAGTGGATTTCGATCTTGTGGTGGATCGCAAACGCGATGCTGGCAAAGACGAGGTTCAACAGCACGAACACAAGCGTCGGCGCCAGCACCCACGGCCAGACGGGATTTTTGAATCCCAAAATGGGAATCACCGGCTTGATGGCGAAGGCCAGCGGCCCGGCCAGCAGCGCCGCGATGAGCACGCCGAGAAGCTGGATGGACATGCGGATGCCGCCTTGCAACTGCCCCGCCGACCCGAACATCAGGAACACAAACAGCGCCAGAATCCAAATGGTCATGGCCGTGAGAGATAGCGGCCCCGCAATCAAAAGGCACGAAGAAAATTCAACTGGCGGCAGGGTGCCGCGTCGCTTTTGGCGTGCAATTGCGCCCCGGTTCGACGATGTTCCGCCCGTGGCGACGGAGACAATCCGACAGCGACCCGGCGATCCGGTTGTGCAGTTCTCCGTCTTCACCGCGAACAAGCTCGGGCGCCTGCATGATCTCACAAACCTGCTCGCCGACCGAGGTGTCCACGTCGTCGCCATCATGGTGTTGGACACGACGGACAGCGCGATCCTGCGGCTCGTGGTGGACGACCCCGACCGCGCGCGCGGGCTGCTGCGCGAGCACGGCTTCGCCTTCACCGAAAGCGAACTGCTCGTGCTCGAACTCGATGCGGTCGGGCAGCTCCAGCAGGCGCTCAACGTCCTGCTCGAAACCGAAATCAACATCAACTACCTCTACGCCTTCGTCGCGCGGCCCGAGGGCAAGACCGCGCTTGCGTTGAATTTGGAAGACCGCGAGCTGGCCGAATCCTCGCTGCGCCGGCACCAGTTCAAGGTGCTCCACCAGGGCGAGATTTCGCGGTGAATCCCGGCCGTGTTTGGGTGAACATATTTTGCTTGCAGACCGTCCGAGCAATGTTAGGTTCCGCGACGTCAACCTTAAACAAAATAAACTATGAGCCGCATATTCAAATACAGCCTCGCGTTTGCGGCGGCGTTTGCCCTCGTGGCAGGCCCCGTCTGCGCGATAGACAAGCCGGCCGCACCCCAATCGGGCGCGGATGCCAAAGAAACCTCCTCCATCAGCCTCACCGTCACGGGGATGGTCTGAGGGGTCAATTGCGTTAAAAAAGTGCGGTCCGCACTTACCAAAGTCCCCGGAGTGATTGACGCCGACGTGAAGATGCCGAATTCGGCCACCGTCAAGGTTGACAAGAGCAAAGACGTGACAGCCGAGAAGCTCATCGCGGCAGTCAAGGCCGCCGGTTACGGCGCTTCGCTTCCGAAGTCGAAATAACTCCGATCCATTCTTGCGAAGGCCCGCAGCGAACCTGCGGGCCTTCTGCTTTTTGCGCTTGTCTCTCGCACTTCCATGTTTCCTCGTCACGTCATCCGTGGCTAAATCCCGCGTGTGAGAATTCTCGGCATCATCCCTGCGCGCTACGCCTCGACCCGCTTCCCCGGCAAGCCGCTGCATCCCATCGCGGGCAGGCCGCTCGTGCAGCACGTCGTCGAACGCTGCCGGCTGGCGAAGTCTTTGAGCGACGTGATCGTGGCGACGGACGACACGCGCATCGCGGAGGTCGCAAAGAAATTTTGCCGGGTTGAAATGACTCGTGGCGATCATCCGAGCGGTTCCGACCGCATCGCCGAAGTTGCCGCGCGCTGCGAATGCGATGCGGTCGTGAACATCCAGGGCGACGAACCGCTGATGGATCCAACGGTGATTGACGCCGTGGCCGCCGCGCTGGAGGACTGCGAAATGAGCACGGCGGCGACGCTCGTGCGCAGCGCGGAGGAATACGACAACCCGAACGTCGTGAAAGTCGTTGTCAGCGCCGCGGGCCGCGCTCTATATTTCTCACGGCGCACGATTCCGTTCGTGCGGGATGCCGCCGGGCGTTCTTTGAGGGAACAACTGGCGGCGTTCCCGTTTCTGAAGCATCTGGGCATTTACGGCTACCGGCGCGAAACGCTGCTGCGGCTGGTGAAATTTCCGGTTTCGCCGCTCGAAGCCGCGGAGAAGTTGGAGCAGTTGCGCGCGCTGGAAAACGGCATTCCCATCGCCGTCGTGAAGGTGAATTACGACAGCGTGGGTGTGGATGCGCCGGCGGACGTGGCGAGAGTTGAAGCGTTGATTCAAACGCGGGTCAACGATTGACCAGCACGACGCGAAGATTTTTGGAATCTATTGCAAACTCCTGACCTGGTGGTGGCGTTGGCAATTTCTTGATGAAACCCGCCTTCACGAGTTCCTGCATGTTCTTGGGCGCGGCGCCGCGGCTCGTGAACCAAGCCTGCACGGCGTAGGACATTTCTTCGAGTGTCAGGTCTTTTTCTCCAGTTGCGTTTGGCGGTGGCGCAATGGAAACCGGATTGGCCGGCGCTGGTGGCGCAGGCGTCAGAACTGACGCAGGAGGAGGTGGAATTGGTGTTGGAGCAGCAGGTGGTGGCGCCTTGTGACAGGCCGCAAAGATCAGAAGCACCGCTGCCAACTTCGGAAGCCGCACACGGTATCGGGAGAGATGTTCCTGAACGAGCACGTTTGTAGGATCAAAGCTTGTCCCACATCGCCGCGGGGTTGCCGCTGGGGAACTGCATTCCAGTTTGGCTTGGCTTCAACAGTTCAGCATGACCATCTACAAATCCAACCGGGGCGCGTTTGTTGTGGCGGGCCACCATGCGAACCGGATCCGTTGTGGTGAAGAAGGCGCCGTTGGATGGCACCCGCATGTAAATGGTCGCCGCCTTCTGAACTTCAATCCACAGATCTGGGTCTGGTTCGGTGGGGTTGCTAATGAGGGCGGCATCCGAAAAGATTAGCGACTCTGCCGGCTTTAACACGTCGGCTTCGCGGACTCGCGCAGTTGCTCCAGCAGGCGAGGTGAGGCCAAATTCAGGGTGGTTCATGGCGATGCCGAGTTTGTTTGTGTTGTTCGCCGTCCCGCCGGCATTTATTGCGGCAGGGAACATCAGGGCCGTGCAGTCGAATGTTTTGGGGTTGTTGGGCACGTAGTTATTTAACTTGTCCGGCCACCAAATCGTTCCCGCGCCGCTTTGAACAAGGCTTTGTGCGGATGTGGGTTCGTCTGGTTGCCTCGGCTGCCGCCATAGGAATACGAATGTTCCGTCGTTGTCGTCCTCGTATAACTTTGAAGCCAAGGACACTTGGCGGTTGTTGTTAAGGCATTGTGTCCCCTTGGCCTTGGCCTTCGCCGCCGCCAGCGCAGGAAGGAGAAGACCCGCGAGAATTGCGATGATCGCAATCACGACGAGCAACTCGATCAGGGTAAACCCTTGCGGGTTTCGGCCCAAACTGGGGCGGAACAGGTCAGATTTCATGAGTCACTGATTATCCACACAGCCGACAGTGGCTGTCAACGAGGCTTAATTTCGGAGCTTGCACTTCCTCGTTGTCGAGCCGTATCACCGCAGCCTAGAATAACCATGCGCGCGCGGGTTGGCTGGTTGCCCCGTTAGCCATCAGTTCATGAAATACATCTTTGTCACCGGCGGTGTGGTGAGTTCGCTCGGCAAGGGCCTCACGGCCGCCGCGCTCGGCACGCTGCTTGAAAACCGCGGCCTCAAGGTCGCGCTGCAAAAGTTCGACCCCTACCTCAACGTGGATCCCGGCACGATGAGCCCGTTCCAGCACGGCGAGGTTTATGTCCTCGACGACGGCGCGGAGACCGACCTCGACCTCGGCCACTACGAGCGTTTCACGAACACCAAGCTCACGCGCTTCAACAATCTCACCAGCGGCCAAGTCTATCAGACCGTGCTCAACAACGAGCGCGAAGGCAAATACCTCGGCAAGACCGTGCAGGTCATCCCGCACGTCACCGACGAAATCCAGCGCCGCATCCACCTCATCGCCGAGCAGTCGAAGGCGGACGTGACCATCACGGAAATCGGCGGCACCACGGGCGACATCGAGGGGCTGCCGTTTCTCGAGGCCATCCGCGAGTTTGCGCTCGAAGCCGGTGCGGGCAACGTGCTCTTCCTGCACGTCACCTACGTGCCCTTCATCAAGGCCGCCGGCGAACTCAAGACCAAGCCCACGCAGCAATCCATCGCCAAGCTCCGCGAAATCGGCATCGCGCCGCACGTCCTCGTCTGCCGCTGCGAGAAGCCGCTCGACAAGGCGCTGCGGCAAAAAATCTCCCTCTTCTGCAACGTCCCCTACGACGCCGTCATCGAGGAAAAGGACGTGGACCACACCATCTACGAAGTGCCGCTCATGCTCCAGCGCGAGCGGCTCGACGACCTCGTTTGCCGCCTGTTGCACCTCGACGCGCCGCCCGCGAGCATGGCGCACTGGCAGGACATCATCCGCAAGCTCATCGCCCCGCAGCACCGAGTCCGCATCGGCGTCGTCGGCAAATACATCGAGCTGCAGGACGCCTACAAGTCGGTCTATGAAGCCATCATGCACGGCGGCGTGGCCAACGACTGCGGCGTGGAGATTGAAAAAATCGAGGCCGAGGAAATTGAGAAGTTCGGCGCCGAAAAAATCCTGAAAGGACTCGGCGGCATCCTCGTGCCCGGCGGCTTTGGCGAGCGCGGCATCGAGGGCAAGATCATGGCGGCGCAGTTTGCGCGGGAGAACAAGGTGCCTTACCTCGGCCTGTGCCTCGGGATGCAGATCGCGACCATCGAGTTTGCGCGGAATGTTCTTGGCCTCAAGGGCGCGCACTCGACCGAGTTTGACGAGAACACGAAGCACCCCGTCATCTGCCTGCTCGACGTGCAGCGCAACATCTCGCGCAAGGGCGGCACCATGCGGCTCGGTGCGCAGCCGTGCCAGCTCAAGGTCGGTTCCCGCGCCGCGCAACTCTACGGCTCGTTTGTCATCCACGAGCGGCACCGGCACCGCTACGAGTTCAACAACGCCTACCGCGCGCAGTTCGAGGAGGCGGGCTTCCTGCTCTGCGGCACCTCGCCCGACGGGAAACTCGTGGAACTCATCGAGCTGAAGGATCACCCGTTCTTCATCGCCAGCCAGTTTCACCCGGAGTTCCAGAGCAAGCCCAACGCGCCGCACCCGCTCTTCAAGGCTTTCATCGCCGCAGTGCACCAGCACCTGCACCACAAGCCGCTGTGACCTACAGCGAAGCGATTGAGTTCCTTTACGGCCTCCGCCTGTTCGGCGCGAAGTTCGGGCTGGAAAACACCTTCAGGCTCGCTGCGCTCGCGGGCAATCCGCAGGACAAACTGCGCTTCATCCACGTCGCCGGCACGAACGGCAAAGGCTCCACGTGCGCGATGCTGGAAAGCATCTACCGCCACGCCGGTCTGCGCGTCGGACTTTTTACGTCGCCGCACCTCGTGAAGTTCGGCGAGCGCATTCAGATCAACCGGCAGCTTCTCAACGAGGCCGACACTGTGCGGCTCGTCGAGGAAATGCAGCCGTTGCTCGCGCAGTTTCCGCAGGAACAGCACCCGACATTTTTTGAAGTCGTCACGGTGATGGCGCTGCGCCACTTTGCGGAACACGACTGCGATCTCGTGATCTGGGAAACCGGCCTTGGTGGACGCCTCGACGCGACAAACATCATCACGCCGCTCGCGAGCGTCATCACCAACATCGGCCTCGACCACCAGCAATGGCTCGGCGACACGCTCCTGAAAATCGCGGCCGAAAAAGCCGGCATCATAAAACCCGGCGTGCCCGTGCTCACTGCGACGGATGCGCCAGACGCGCTTGGACTCATTGAAACGAAAGCACGTGAAATGGATGCGTCGCTCGTGGTTGTGGGCCTCTCGCAACTTTTGACTTTCAACTTTCGACTTTCCTTGCCCGGCGATCACCAGCGCGTGAACGCAGCACTCGCCCTCGCCACGGTGGAGGCGCTCCAGGAAAAAATTCCCATCAACACGGATGCGATTCAGCGCGGGCTTGCAAATGTTCACTGGCCCGGTCGCTTGCAGGTGGTGAAAACTTCGGGCGGCCGGACATTTTTGCTCGACGGCGCGCACAACCCGCCGGGCTGCGAGGCGTTGGGCCGCGCTTTGGCGCAATTGTATCCGAACGAACGCCCCGCGTTACTGCTGGGCATGTTGGCGGACAAGGATTGCGTGCCGATGTGCGCCCGTCTTGCGCCAATGGCGGGTCGCATCTGCCTCGTGCCGGTGGCGAGCGTGCGCACGGCAAGGCCTGGGGAATTGATGCCGCATTGTCGCGCGGCAAATCCGTCCGCGGAAATTTCTGTGTGCGCTTCCGTGCGCGACGCGGTTTCACTGCTCGCAGACCGGCGGTTTGTGGTCGTTACCGGTTCGTTGTATCTCGTCGGCGAGGTGATGGAATTGCTCGGCGTTTCCGTTTCATCACGCGACGAGCGCGGGCTGAACGAGTGGCGTTGAGCGCGGGCGGGGGAGATGCCTGGTTTGCGCCGGGCTAGACCGGGGAGTATATTCTACAAAGCAAGAAACGTCCGGCTTTTGCCAAAAGCGGTTTCATCCGCGGCGGCTTCCCGGACGAGTTTGGTTCACCGGCGGGGAGAGTTTCCCGCCGGAGGTCGCGGCAGCCGGCGCGGCTGTGGTTGAAAAGTTCGACGCAGCATCTGGATTCCACGCCGGCTGGACCGCGGAACCGGCAACGCAGGCCACTGCCGGGCGAGTCCAGTCGGCAGCCAACCGAGTCCAACCATGAGACTGTTCAAAGTCATGCTTACCGCGGGTCTGCTCGCGGCGTTCGCGACCGTGCTTGCAGGGCCGAACGACACCGTGCCGGAGTTGATCGCGTCGTCCGATGATGGAGTGATCGTGTTCATGGATCACGCGGGCCGGCAGATGACGCTCGCGTCGGCGGAGTGCGGGTTGCGGATGGTGTATCACTGGAACGAGGCCACGCGCTTCATGCGCCGTGGCATCATCGCCAGCGCGACGGAGTTCGAGCCGGGCATGGAAGTGTTCGTGTATTATCGCACGAACTCCGGCCGCTCAGTTCTGCGCGAAGTGGTCTGGAAGAAGGATTCGATATTCGTTGCCATCCCGACGCCCGAAATCACGTGCGCCGAGTAGCGGCGGAACGCGAAGCAGCGCGGGTCACTTGGCGTCGTTCCGTTTCGGGCGGACGCCGAGCCCGCGCAGCATGTCACCGAGGCCCGCAATCGGGTGGCCTTGCGTGAGGCTTTCGTGGTCGTAGGTGTAGTTCAGATACGCAAGGCACATTTCATCCGTTGTCTGTTCGCCCCAGTGCATCGCGCGCGGCGGATTATGAGGATTGCGCGGGTTGCTCGTCGAGTTGTCGTAGTGCGCTTCGAGGTTCACACGCGAGCCGCTGGGGAGCTTGATTGGCTCGGCGAAGGCGTAGGTCATCTGCCAGCCGAAATCCCACTGAGGAACATGAACGAGCGGCAGCTCCGTGCCGTCGGGTAGTGTGGCGGTGACCCTGATCTCACGGCCGACCAGGTGCATGTGCGGCATGACACTGTGGAGCGTGACATCCTTTGGCACCGGGATCGAATTGCGCACCACATAGTCTGGCTCGCCGGCAGGGATGTTCAAACGTGAGGCGAGCATGAAGGTATGCCAGCGCTTGTCCACCGCGCCCTTGACGAAGTGGAGGCCAACCTTCGTGCGGTCGGTTTCGGGCTTGCCGCTTTTGTTGTAGTGAACTTGCAGGACGATGTCCGCGTTCTTCGGCAGAAGCCTCCCGACGCCGTCGGGCGTGCGCCGCGGTTCGTTGCCCGGTGCCCAGCCGCCAATCTGCCCGCCAGAAACAAAACCGACACCGCCTCCGACGCTGTAACCCGGTCCCGGATCGCGCGCATCGAGTTCACGCGCCTTGCCCGACGTGTCGAAGTGAACGATGACATGATGCACGACGCGGCGGTTGCCGGGACGAATCTCCACGGCGGCGAGCCATTTGTCGTCCGCGATTCCAGTCGGCAAAACAAAACAGCGATACACATCTCGGCCCTCGGCGGTGAGGTGATATTCCTCCGGCATTTCCAGCACAAGATCGGGTTCGCCGAGCTTCCAGCCCTCGGTGAATTTCGGCAGCGGCGGCAAATCTGAAGCGTTGCCCTCGCGCGCGCCCTCGGCGGCCCACTGCTTGATGACGCCGATCTGCTCGCCGGTGAGGATGCGCTCGTCGCGGTAATGTTGCAGGCCCGGCTCGGCCTTCCACGGCGGCATCGCGCGCTGGTCAATCACGGAACAAATCGTCTTCGCGCGCTTCGCGACATCCGCATGGCTCGTGAGCGTGAACGGCGCGACCTCGCCGGGACGATGGCAGCTCACGCAGTTGTTCCACACAATCGGCGCGATGTCCTTTGTGAACGTGAGCGTGTTTGCCGGGCGCGGCGCGTAAGATGTGGAACTGTCTTTTGCGTTCGCGGATTTTGCAGGCGCGTCATTGCCGCTCGCGGCGGCGATGGCAATTGCGGAAACCGCAACAAGCGGAAGCAGGAAGCGTGAATTCATGAGTTGGATTTAGTTTTTTGCCGCGGGCGCGTCGGGAATGAAACAGCCGACGGCCTTGGTGAAAGGAGTTGCGACGGGTTTACCCGCGAGCACGGCGTCGAGCGCATCGCGCAAATCGCGCGTGGTCGGCGCGGCGCGGCGTTTGCCGTAGTCGGCGAAGCGGTCGTCAATGCGGCCGCGATACAGCACCGCGCCGTCAGTCGCGAGCACGGCGGCCTCGGGCGTGACGGTCGCGCCGGCGCGCTTCACGAGCGCGTGCGCCGGGTCGAGCAGCGCGGTGGCGGTGAAGCCGAACTCCTTCGCGTGCTGCCGTGCGGCCTCCGGCGCGAGGTCGCGTTCAACATAGACGAGGTAAAATGCAACCGGTTTTCCCGCGTAATCGGCGACGATGCGGTTGATCTCCGGCGCGAAGCCGTTCGCAATCGGGCAATCGTGGATGATAAAGATGAACGCCGTCGCGTTTTGCCCCGCGGCCTTGAGCGGCGTGTGCTTGCGTCCGTGAATGTCGCTCAGTTCCAAATCCGGAACGGCGGTTCCGGCGAGGGAAATAAAAAGCAACAGCAGCGTCACGACAGCGACGCGCATGTAGGGCCGCTTCGCGCTCACTTTTCGGCGTCTTTCTTTTTTTGCACGGCGTTGAACTGCGGGCCGGGGTGCTGGTTCAACATTCGCTCGACGTAGCGCTGGCGCTGCTCCTGCCGCAGCGTGTCGAACTTCGCGAGTTGTTCCGGCGTCAGTTCGCGCGCCACGTCGTCCTGCGCCTGCCGGACGATCTGGATCAGTTCGCGGCCGACGCTGGCCCGCACGCCGCGCAGGTCCGTCACCGTGCGGTCGAGGATCACCTGCACCTTGGCCGACTGCTCCGGCGTGAGATTGAGGCGTTGCTTGTATTCGAGCATCGTGACTGCCGCCCAGTGGTCCGGCGCGGCCTGCTTTTGCACGACCCGCTTGATGACGCGCACCGTGAGCATCGAGCCGGTGACGATGCCCGCGGCGAAAATCGCCAGCATCGTCAGCAGAATTTTCCAGTGTCGGAGGAAGCTCATTGCTCAAGAAGATTGCCAAACACCGGGTCGGCGGGTGCGATTTGCTGGCTCCAGTCGCCGGTGAGGAAGTCGAAGTTCAAGGTCACGCTCGCAATCATCAGCACGGCGGCGAAGGCCAGCGCGCGCAACGCCAGCTTTTCCCACGGCGCGGCGGCGGCGGTTTCGCTGGAAGCCCAGCGCGCCGCGATGCGCGTGGCGAAGCCGAACGGCATTTCCTTCGCCGCTTCGGGCGGCGCGTGCCGTGCGGTTCGCGCCAGCTTAGTCCACTTGTCGTTTGCGTTGTTCATTGCGTTCTTCCCTTTCCATTTCTTCAAGCCGTTTGCGCATCTTGCGTCGAGCGCGGAAGGCGCGGACCTTTACGACCGTCGCATTCCAGCCCGTCAGCTTCGCAATCTCCGCGACCGAACGCTGTTCGAGGTCGAGCAGGTTGATGACGAGCCGGTCTTCCGGGCCGAGCGAATCGAGCAATTTTGCCACGAGTTCGCGCGCGGCCAGGCCTTGCGACGGATGCGGCTCGCTCGCATCGTGCAACACCGCGTCAAGCACATCGGCCTCGGCCTCGCCCAGGTCGGCCCAGCGCCATTCGGGACGCCGCTTCTGCGCGCGCAGCCGGTCGAGGCACGTGCTGACCGCCACGCGCGACACCCAGTGCTCGAACGGCACGCCGCCGCGGAACTGTTCAAGATTCGCAAAGACCTTCATGAAAATCTCCTGCGCCAGATCTTCTTCATCCAAACGTCGCGGCAGGTGCGCGCGGACAATCTTGCTCACGAGCGGCCACAAGTGCTCGACGAGCGTGCGCGCCGCAGCCTCGTCGCGCCGCCGCACCCGGTCGAGGCAGGCTGCCACATCGAGGCCATCAGCCATACATCATTTCCGCGGCCAGTCGGCACACAAAACGATGACGCTCCGGCAGGCGGGCGGTTACTTGCGAATTGCGGCCGTGAGGCACGGCAAAGTTCTACCGCAACGGCGCGAAGAAACGAAGGCGCAAAGAATGGAGGACGACAAATCCGCCTACTTTGCGGATTTCAGCCGTTCGATTTCCGCGAGGGTCATTTCCTCGATGAGTTGGTCAAAACGAACGGTGGGTTCCCAGTTGAGAAGGCGTTTGGCTTTCGACGGGTTGCCGACGAGGCGCGCAGGCTCGGCGGGGCGCATGAGGCGCGGGTCGCGCTTCACAAACTGCTGCGGGTCGAGTCCGACGGCGGTGAACGCGCGGTCCACGACATCCTGCACGCTGTGGAGCTTGCCGGTGGCGAAGACGTAATCCTCCGGCGCGTGGTGCTGAAGCGTGAGCCACATGCCGCGCACGTAGTCACGCGCGTGGCCCCAGTCGCGCCGCGCGGCGGTGTCGCCAAGAAGAAGTTCCTTTTGCTGGCCGAGCTTGATGGCGGCGGCGGCGCGGCAGATTTTGCGCGTCACAAAATTTTCCCCGCGGCGCGGCGACTCGTGGTTGAACATGATGCCGTTGACGGCGAAGAAGCGGTGCGTGGCCCGGTAAATGCGCACCATTTGCGTGGCGAAGACTTTCGCGACGCCGTAGGGATTTACCGGCGCGAAGGGCGTGTCCTCGTCCTGCGGCGCGTCCTGCGGCGTGCCGAACATTTCGCTCGAGGTCGCGTGAAAGAGGCGCGGGCGCTTGGGCATGTCCTTCATCATTTCGAGCAGCCGCAGCGTGCCCATCGCGGTCATGTCGCAGGTGGATTCGGGGATTTCAAAGCTCAACCCGACGTGGCTCTGGCCGGCGAGGTGGTAAATTTCATCCGGTTCCGCGGACATGAGCACGCGTCGCGTCGTGGTCGGGTCGTCGAGGTCGGCGTAGTGGAGGAAGAGGCGTTTGCCGTAAATTTCCGGATTCGTGTAGAGGTGGTCGAGGCGCGAGCGGGCGAGCGTGCTGGTGCGGCGCACCACGCCGTGAACGTCGTAGCCGTGCTCCAGCAGCAGCTCGGTGAGATAGGAACCGTCCTGTCCCGTGATGCCGGTAATCAAGGCTTTGGGCATGAGGGGCGAGAGGCGAGAGGTGGCGGATTATTCGCGCGACTGTTTCACTTTGCCGGCGAGCTGGTCCTGGAGCAGTTTCAAGTCCGAGTCCACCATGAGGCGCGCGAGGTCGGAGAATTTCACCTTGGGTTCCCAGCCGAGCTGGCGCTTGGCCTTCGATGGATCGCCGATGAGCAGATCAACTTCCGCCGGGCGATAGTAGCGAGGATCAATCTCGACGTGCTTCTGCCAGTCGAGGCCGACGTGCTGAAAGGCGACATCGAGGAACTCGCGGATGCTGTGCGTCTCGCCGGTCGCGATGACGTAATCGTCCGCCTTTTCCTGCTGGAGCATGAGCCACATGGCTTCGACGTATTCCTTGGCGAAACCCCAGTCGCGCTTGGCGTCGAGGTTGCCGAGGAAGAGCTTTTGTTGCAGGCCGAGTTTGATCGCCGCGACGGCGCGGGTGATTTTGCGAGTGACGAAGGTCTCGCCGCGGCGCGGGGATTCGTGGTTGAAGAGGATGCCGTTGCTCGCGTGCATGCCGTAGGATTCGCGGTAATTCACCGTGATCCAGTAGCTGAAGACCTTCGCGCAGCCGTAGGGCGAGCGCGGGTAGAACGGCGTCGTTTCCTTCTGCGGCACCTGCTGCACGAGGCCAAACATCTCGCTCGATGAAGCCTGGTAAAAACGCGGCTTGATGCCCGTCTCGCGGATGGCTTCAAGCAACCGGATCGTGCCGGTCGCGACGATGTCCACCGTGTATTCCGGCGCGTCGAAGCTCACGCGCACGTGGCTCTGCGCGGCGAGATTATAGACTTCCTCCGGCTGCACCTTCGCCACGAGCCGCGCGAGCGCGCTGGCGTCGCTCAAGTCGCCGTAATGCAGAAAGAGCCGGTTGTGGCCCGAGTGCGGGTCCTCGTAAATGTGATCGAGCCGGCCGGTGTTGAAGGTCGAGGCGCGGCGGATGATGCCATGCACTTCGTAGCCCTTGCCGAGGAGAAGTTCCGCGAGATACGAGCCGTCCTGCCCGGTGATGCCGGTGATGAGAGCCTTCTTCGCCATAACGCGCCGCGCAGCTTCCGCGACGCTGCGGCGCAAGGCAAGTCCAGAAGTGCGGAGAAGCGCGCGAAGCATCGCAAAAATCCATTCCTGCTTTCCCGCCTTCCTGATTCAATGCTGGCGTGTTCGCGATTCCGAAAACCATGCGCGCCGTCGTATATCGCGGCGTGAACGACCTGCGCGTCGAGACCGTGCCCGTGCCGCGCATCGGCGCGAATGAAATCCTCGTGCGCGTCGCCGTGTGCGGCGTCTGCCCGACGGACATCAAAAAAATCCAGCACGGCACCGTGCCGCCGCCGCGCATCTTCGGCCACGAAACCGCGGGGACGATTGTGAAAACCGGCGCGCGCGTGCGCAGGCTGCGCGTGGGCGACCGCGTGGCGCTGCACCATCACGTGCCGTGCCTGAAATGCCACGCGTGCCGCCACCGCGCGTTCGCGCAGTGCCCGCAATACAAGCGCACGGGCATCACGGCGGGCTTCGAGCCGGCGGGCGGCGGCTACGCGGAATACGTTCGCGTGATGTCGTTCTGCCTGCCCGGCGTGGTGAAAATTCCCGCGAAGAATTCATTTGAAGAAGGCGCGATGCTTGAACCCGTGAACACCGTTCTCAAAGCAGTGAACCGTTTGCGATTGTTGCGCGGCGACATCGTGTGGGTCGCGGGACAAGGGCCGATTGGGCTGATGTTCACGCGGCTGCTGTCCCTGCGCGGCGTGAACGTGCTCGCGAGCGATTTCATCGAGTCACGCCTACAGCTCGCGCGGAAATTCGGCGCGCGGCACACGCTGTGCGCGGACGCGAAAAACTTTGCCGCGCACGTTTCAAAAATCACCCGAGCTCGCGGACTCGACGCCGCCGTGCTTGCCGTGCCTGTGGACGCGCTCGTGCACGAGGCGTTTGCGCTCGTGCGCGGCGGCGGGCCGGCGCTGCTCTTCGCGCACACGAAACGCGGTGCGCAAACCGCCGTGGATCTCGCGGGCGTGTGCGTGGATGAAAAGGATTTGATCGGCAGTTATTCCTCGGATTTCACATTGCAAACTGAGGTCGCGCGGCTTGTGTTTTCGCGGCGATTGGACACGCGTCAACTCATCACGCACCGCTTCCCTCTGGAGTCCGCAGCGAGCGCCATTGCGAAGGCTGCCGCGCCCGCGGGGGACGCGTTGAAAATCCTCGTTGTTCAGCGGCCTGCCGGCGTTTTTATCGGCAAAGCACCCGCTTCACCCTACAGAGAAGTCCTGACGTAAAAAAAGTTGACTCCAATACACCCCTCTGCGAAGCTGGCCCCGCACACGACATACAGGACGCATAAAAATGAAACTCAAAGCGCTTCTCATCGCGGGCATGGTTCTCACCGCCGGCGCGGTCTCTTCCATGGCGCAGGGCACGGTCTTTTCCGTCAACGCGGTCGGGTTTGTGAACAAGACCTTGAACTCCGGCTTCCAGATCGTCGCAAACCCGCTGGTCGCGGCCACCAACGATCTCAATACGCTTTTCCCACCGAGCGCGGGCATTCCCAACCTGTCCGCAGTTTACAAGTGGAATCCGGCGGCCGGCAGCTTTGCCACCAGTTTTTATTTCAACGGCTGGACGTCGAACATGACCGTTCTTCCGGGGGAAGGGTTTTTCTTCAAGCTCCAGGGTTCCACCCCAGTGACAGTCACGTTTGTTGGAAACGTCAACCAAGGCTCGTTGACCAATTCGTTGCCTACTGGCTTCTCGCTGGTCAGTTCTCAAATCCCCCAAGCGGGCGGCGTTACATCCCTGCTCGGTTTCCCCGCCGCGAATCTCGACGCGGTCTATCAGTATGACAACGTCAACAACGTCTATATCACCAAGATATTTTTCAATGGATCATGGAACGGTGGTGACGGAACTGAGCCAAACATCAGCGTTGCCGAAGGATTTTTTGTTCACGTCCAAAGTCCCAGCGGATCAAGCTGGGTGCGTAATTTCAACGTCAATCAGTAATCAGCCAGTTCAATCAAGATCATGAAAACAGCGATTCGCAATTTGGTTATCGCCGCCGCTCTGTGCATCGGTGCTATTCAGCAGGCGCAGGCCCAGGGAACCTACCAATTCATCACCGACAACGGATTGAGTGGAGCATCGGCCAATACTGTTAAGGACAAAAATGGCACCGCCCTTGGCACTTCATTTTTTGGTGAGATTTATTTTTCCAGCACCATCAACGGAACTTACGTGGCGGGAGGTCAGATTGATACGTTTGGTGCGTTCACCGCAGGGCAAGTCGTTGATTTTACTACCCTGACCGCGCCGTTCGCAGCTGGCCCGGCATTCTACCAATTGCGCGCTTGGAATAACACGTTTTCAACCTTTGAGGCTGCGCAGACCGCATTCAACGCCGGCAACACATCGGCACAGATCGGATCGTCGTCTGGGCTTTCGATCAGTGGCGGAACAGCATCGGTTGTCGCAACGGGAACCTCGATCACACTGGGCGGAGGGATTAATCCGACTCCATTTACACAGGGGCACTCAGGTTTCCAACTGGTTTCTGCGGTTCCTGAACCCGCGACCCTCGCGCTCGGCGTGCTGGGTTTCGGTGGACTTCTTCTCCGCCGCCGCAAGGAATAAATTCCCACCTTTTTCACAAAGCCGTCCGGCATCGGACGGCTTTTTTTATTTGCACCGTGAGTTGACTTTCGACGTCGCGACATTAGCATCACGGCGCTTGGTTTGACCGGCCTGTTCGTCTATCGGCTAGGACACGGCCCTCTCAAGGCTGAAAGATGGGTTCGATTCCCATACGGGCTACCAACCGTTGAGTTCCAAGTTTCAGGTTCAAAGTTGTTCTCCGATCGGACGGTTTCACATTGAACATCGAACCAAACTTGTATGCGCCAGTTCCAAATCATCTTCAACCCGACAAGCGCGGCTGAACTGGCGCGCATGCCCAAGGAGTTGCAGCTCCAAATCCTCGGCGAGTTCCGCGGGCTGCCGCAGGACGTGTTGAGCACGGACCTCGAACACTTCGGCCATCTCGAACGCGAAGGCCGCACGCTGCACCGGTTCCGCGTCGGCGACTATCGCATCTACTTCGAGCGCCATCCGCTCGGAGTCGTTGTGCATCGCATCCTCAGCCGCAATTCGCTCAAGGACTTCCTGTTCCGCTCCAGTTTGCCGACGGGCGAGGACGAGGCATTGCAGGAAAATCCGAAATTTTGGGCGTTGATCGAAGCTGCGAAGGCGTCCTCGGCACGCGCCTAAATCAGCACATTGCTGCGCGCGATTCTCTGATTTGGAAAAGCTTCAGCCGAAGACCCGTCGCAGGTTTGTCGCGATTCAACGTTCCTCGCCCAACTCCACGTTCCAGTAGGCGAGGTCGAGGAAGTGCTTCCAACTGTCGTGATACTCGAACTGGACGTTGAGCTGCACAAACGGCCGCCACTTCGGACGCTTGGGCTTGCGGATGAGCCGCATCGCGGCCTCGGCGGGCGTGCGGTTCCCCTTCTGCGTGTTGCACGGGATGCACGAGCAGACGATGTTCTCCCACGTCGTCGGCCCGCCACGGTCGCGCGGGATGACGTGGTCGAGATTCAAATCCTTCCGGTCAAAAACCTGCCCGCAGAATTGGCATGTGTTCTTGTCGCGCTCAAAAATGTTGTGGCGGGTGAACTTGACCTCCTTGCGCGGCAGCCGGTCGAAGACAAGCAGCATGATGACGCGCGGCACGCGGATGCGCAGCGACACCGTGTGAATGCTTTCGGGATGCGGTTCGCGCTCGGAAAAATCGCGCCATTCGCCAAAATCAAAAGTCTGGAACGCCCCGTCGTCATCGCCGACGACGACCTCGGCATGGCCTTGAAAAAGCAGCGTGACCGCCCGGCGGGCGGAACAGATGTTCACCGCCTGCCAGAGGCGGTTGAGCACCAGCACCTGTTGGTCGAGAAACGCGCTCATGACCGTGATTGACGGCGCGGAACGTAGCAATGGCGTTCCGCAGTGTCAATAATTGGACGGGGCACAGCGAACAAACGCTTGCACCGTGACGGTGCATCCGTATTGTTTCCCGCGCAGCGGCGGGGTAGCCAAGTGGTAAGGCAGGGCTCTGCAAAAGCCCCATTCGTCGGTTCGATTCCGACCCTCGCCTCCAAATCCAACTGCGTGTGCAGGAGTGGTTTAGGAGGTTCGGGAGTCCAAACGGACACCAATACGGACACCAATTTTCCGACTCCGTGAGGATTCGGCGTAACCGGGATTAACTCTCCCACAACCCGCTGACTCTCCGGATTCGCCCTCTTTTATTCTCGCGGTTGCGTGCATCTATGAAGACACGTTACCGCCTCATCCGTCGCGGCGTTCGCAGCAACGCCTTTTACTGTGTTGACACCCTCACCGGCAGGCGCGCCAGCCTGCGCACCGCCTGCGAGGACGAAGCCCGCCAAATCGTCGAGGCGAAGAACCAAGCCGAGCGCCAGCCCGTGCTCAACCTGCAAATCGCGAAAGCCTATCTTGCGGGCACGGACAGCGGCATCACCACCCGCACGTGGCGGAGCGCGATCGAGGCGCTGACCCACACGAAGCACGGCGCGAACAAGGAACGCTGGCAGCGAGCGATGAAGGACCGTGCATTGGTGCCGTTGCTGCCCCACGTCATCATTGAGACCCGTAGCGAAGCGCTGCTCCATGCGCTGCGGGCCGGAACGGTGTCAACGAACGTGTATCTGCGGCGTCTGCATAATTTCTGTGTGGACATGAACTGGCTGCCGTGGCCGCTGATTCCAAAGCGACAATGGCCGGCCGTGCGGTTCAAGGACAAGCGCGCCATCACCTTCGAGGAACACCAGCGCATCGTGGCACGCGAGTTCAATCCGGAACGCAAGGCGTTTTATCAACTCGCCTGGCATCTCGGCGCGTCACAATCCGACCTCGCGCACTTGCAGGCCGAGGACGTGGACTGGCCGGCGCGCGTCATCTGTTTCGTGAGGATGAAGACGGCGTGGCGAAACCAGCAACCGCCGCAGATTCGGTTTGGCGCGGAGGTGGAGGCAGTCCTTGCAACCCTGCCAGAGGCAGGTCCGCTGTTTCCCCATCTGCGAACCGTGCGCGCGAGTGACCGGGCCACGGAGTTCCGGCAACGCTGCGCGGGCTTGGGAATTCAAGGCGTGACCCTGCATTCGTATCGTTACGCTTGGGCCGAGCGCGCGAAAGTCTGCGGCTATCCTGAACGGTTTGCGCAGCTTGCCTTGGGCCACAACAGCAAGGCCGTGCATCGGGCGTATGCAAGGAATGCACAAGTGACCCTGCCGCCGCTGGAAGACTACGAGCGCAAGATGGCGGCGGAGTCCGTTGTTGTGCCGTTGCCCGTGGCCGCTGCGGGTGGATGCTGACCGCTCATTGAAGCGCTTTGCCTGCGCTGATTCTTCTGCCGCCAGTGTTGATTCACGGCGTTGGTCACGCGCGCGAGCCACACGCGATCCTTGGCGAGTTCGAGCACCTCCGTCGTGGCAAAGAACTTGACGCTGTTCGGCAACGGATTCCCGAGAGGCTTGAGCAACCGGGCCGCGACGAGGATCGGCACGTCATGCGGCTGACAGTTGAGCACCCACGCGGCCTGCTCCGCCGTCAGGCGGGCGGGAAGCTGCCCCAGCAGCCGTAGGAATTGGTGTTGATCGTCGCGCATGGTCAGTCCTCCTCCTTCACGCTGCGATCCATCCACGACGCCCAAGCGCGCGGCGGTCGGGCGGGGGGTTCAGTCTTGGGCAGAGCAGCCGGGATGACGATTTTGCGTCTGCGGTGATGACGGCGTTCCCGCTCGTTCAGAGCGATGAGCCATGAACGGACGACGCTTTCACGGGCCGACGTCTCACCAACTTCCCACGGCAATTGAATGGACTCGATGAGCGGGCGCAGCCGGTGCGCCCAGCGCTTCCCAAAATCCACCTTCAATCTTTCCTGATAGTTGTCCGGCGTGTAGTTGAGGATGAGGCAGAACGCGCCGAGCTTGGCGCGCCACTTTCGCGCACCGGGACTCGCCCAAGAGAAGCGCGTGCCGACCCGGTTGGTGCCTTGAGAGTAGCGGACGAGCTTCACGCCCTTGTCTTCTGGAAGGCGCTGGCCGATGTGCTTGGTCACATACTTGCCCACATAGCGGGCCACGCCTTCAGCCTTGGTGCGAATGGGCAGCAGTTCCGTCCGCCCGAAGCCATAGCGTGGCGCGGTCTTGCGCCAGAACTTCCATTCGTCCTTGAGATACGCGCTGGCGCTGCGGTAGTCGCGGCGCTTGACGGCCTCGAAATCGAAGCCGGTGCGAATGTCCTCGGTCATGACGACGAGCAGGTGGTAATGAATCCGCCCGGAGTCCATTCGTTCGAGGACGATGATGTATTCGGGGTAACGCTCCTTGAGCACGCCGGTCATGAGGCTGTGCAGGGCCTGTTGCGCCTCCTTGCAGCGGACAACTTGACGGTCAAAGGTGAGGGTCAAAAATCCGATGCGTTCGAGGCCGTGACGCTCGATCAGAAGGAGGACGTTGCACGTGAGGGCGAAGGCGGTTTTGCGCTGGCCGGAGGAGAGCGGAAGGGAACCGTTTTTCCCTCCCTCGTTGCAGATGATACTATTTAGACAAGGAAGGGGCGGGGCGGGCGCGGCTGCGCCGCACTCCGCCTCCGCCCCCTTCCCGTCCGGCAACGTCTTCTCAATGGCACCGGAGGAGAGAATGGGGTTTTCCGCCTCGCTGTGCTCGTCCCCGGCGAAAGACGGAGCAACGCCCGCACCTCTTTGGCTTTCATGTTCTTCACGGGTTTCCCCGTGGGACTGACCGACAACCGCACTCTTCACTTTCATGACCACGCCTTCGCGTTATGGGCGTGGACTCTCCGTGCCCGTCAGGGCACGGAACAGCCACGCGCAGGTTGGCGCGGTGAGTTCAGCGAAACTGGCTTGGCAGAAATGCTCCGCCCGGCAATTGAGGAACTGGCCGGGCGGGAGAGAAGACCGTCGTTAACAGGTGTTTTAGGCGAGACTTGGTGTGTGTAAGTAGGTGCGGGTTTTTGAAAGTGATTGTTGGCGCTGCTCGGTTGGCGAATCTATATGCGTTTCATTGGCGCTCTAGTTGTATGTTTATGCCGCTTTTAATTTAGTATGGCGTCTCTTGGTGTTGTTTTAATGAGTCACGGTCGTGACTCTCGCAAGAGTTTCAAAGAACCAACCGCACAGAGGAACTTTTTCCTCCGCATGAACAGACACCGCAGGCTGGAAATGGTTTCAAGAAAACTTGCGTGCCCGGTGACTTTTTTGCGCATTCGCATTTGAATCCATTTGGAGGCAAATGACGGCGCACCAGTATAGGTTTTGATCTCGCTCCCACCGGAGCATTCTGCTATCGGCACGTCAGCCGCCACCAGCACGCGGAACGTGTTTTGATCTCGCTCCCACCGGAGCATTCTGCTATCAGAGTCCGGCGCGCAAGCCGGTGAGGGTTCCGGTTTTGATCTCGCTCCCACCGGAGCATTCTGCTATCGGATCCGCCGTATAATGTCGGCTACCACTACGGTTTTGATCTCGCTCCCACCGGAGCATTCTGCTATCTCGCCGCCGTAAATTATCCAGTCCAACCCGGTGTTTTGATCTCGCTCCCACCGGAGCATTCTGCTATCTCCTCTCCACTCGGGGATGTTTGTTCGTTACGGTTTTGATCTCGCTCCCACCGGAGCATTCTGCTATCGGCGAGTGGTATGTCATCTGTGGCAACGGCCGTTTTGATCTCGCTCCCACCGGAGCATTCTGCTATCACCCAGCGGAACGGGATGCCGAACAACTGCGCGTTTTGATCTCGCTCCCACCGGAGCATTCTGCTATCTCACCCCAACCATGACATACACTGAAGACATCGTTTTGATCTCGCTCCCACCGGAGCATTCTGCTATCGAAGTCACGCTAGTCGCCGCCGCTGACATCGGGTTTTGATCTCGCTCCCACCGGAGCATTCTGCTATCAGTTCGCCAGATACGGGTCTTTCCCGTAGTAGGTTTTGATCTCGCTCCCACCGGAGCATTCTGCTATCAGTGGTGCCCAACCCACTTCTTGTGAGCGGGTTGGGGCTACCACACCTTCACGAATTCCCTCAATTCCGCCACGCGGCGCGTATTTTCGAGGCACTCGGAGATGACGACTTGCGCTTCCCATACTGACTCCTCCATCGGCAGGAGCCGGATGTCACCCGGTATCCCATTCGCCACGCGTCGCATGTAGCGGATGACGCGTTCGCACTCGTGCGGCTCACCGTTGAAGAGATAGATGCTGTATTGCACCCGCACCGCGCCCAACCGCTCAAACTCCTTGCGTAGGAAGTTCTGATGCCGCTGTTCCGGCGTGTCATACGCAAGCATCACGAGCATGGAGCACAAAAGGTTGGAAGGCTTCCTTCCCGTCCAGGGCACGCACAAAGGATTCGATCATCAGCCGGATGATGGAACGCAGCCGGAACGCACCGTCGCGATACTGGAATTGCGTCTCCAACATCTCGGCGAAATGGCCGGCCATGCGTTGCGGCTCCTGCACGTCGTCCAGATGGCGGATCACCGTCAGCTCCACCGCGCAACGCAATGGTTCGATCAAATCACACGCCAAGCTGGGACGGCTGCGGCGCAGTTTGTGAATAATGCCGACGGTGCAATCCATGCCGCTAGCCAGACATTGCCACTCAATCGCGTGGTAGAGAAAGCCATAGCCGTAGTTTAGCGCCGCGTTAAGTGGGTGCGTGGGCTTGCGTTTCTCTCGCTCAAAGAGGTCGGTAGACAGGGCGGAGAAGTAGCGCGGCCAGAAGAACCGGGCGTAGGTGGCTTCAAGGCGGAGGATGCGGTTGAACGAGTTTTCGCGCAGTTGCGGCTTCTCGGCCAGCCGGGGATCGAAGATGCGGAGCATCTCGTGCTGGTTGCACACTTTCGTCCAGAGCAATCCGCTCGCGAGTTGCGTGGCACGCTGCGGCGAGAGCCGGCAGAGCTTCCAGAGCGCGGTGGGATTCACATGACGAGCGCGCGGCGCGAGCGTGAACGTCTGCCACTTCTTCTGCTGCTTGTCCCAGCGGGACATCACCGACGGGCATTGGGTGGACAGGCATTCCAGCGCGGTCTGCGACCACTGGCACTGCGCGGAGAAACACTGGATGCTGCCCAGCGTTTCCAAGGCAATCTTCCGATGCCCGGAGATCAGCTTGCCGTCGCTGACGTGCAGGTTCTGGCTCTCACTGATGAGGATGAGGTGGTTGACCATGCTGGGCTTTCAGTTGCAGCAAGTAGGCGAACACGTCCGCGCTCTTCGGCTGCTGCATCGAAACGTCCTTCGTGCAGTTTGCTAACGGAGTTGCTGCCTTGTCCTTAAACTCAGCCAGTTCCATCTTGATTTGGCCATTCGTCTTGATGGTTGCCACTCGATACCACAACCAGCAGAACGGCTTGGCTGGCGGCAGGCAAATGTCTCCGTTCGCATCCAGCGGCAGCCGCACCAAATCGCCCTTGGCGAAGCTGCCCACCTTCTTCGAGAACGGCGCGAGCTTGCCGCACACCTGCTGGCGCAGTGATTCCGTCGCGCCTTCCGCCTTCTGCTTCCAAGAGAGTCCGCGCTTTCGCAGAGCCGCCAGTCCGCGCGGGTGCGGAATGAGCCGGCGTTGATAAACGGGCCGGCCTTTCTTGTCCTTGTCCGGGGCCAGCCAGATTTCGCACCGCCAGTAAGTCTCCTTCGCCTTCTTGTAGCCAATGATTTCGCCCTTGGCGTTCTTGTGCGGAATCAGCGCCGTGGGGCTTTCCTCACCCGCGAGCACCGGCACACGGACGACTTGGGTTTTGTTCGCCAGCTTGAGCGGCTGGCCTTGATGACTGGAAAGCCAGTTCTCCATTTGTTTGCGCGGCAGCGTGTCCTTCGGCGTGGTGGGGAAGCCCGCCTGTTCGAGCATCTTCTCGACACCTTTGACCGGTTCACCATCCTTGAGGATTTCCTTGCGCGACCAGAGCTGGCCCTCGGCGTCCATGCCGTAAATTGTTTCCTCGGCACGCGAGGACTTGGACTTCTTGCGGCGCGGCTTCTCAACCAGACAATCGGCCGCATGGAGTTTTTCAAAGGCCAGCACATCCGGTCCAAGGTCCGGCAAGACCCGCCACGCGATCTGCCCGGGATCGTCGCCGCGCTCCTGATAGAAGATGCCGCCATAATGGGCATGATTCAGGCCCGGCCCCGGTGGAATGTGCGAGATGACGGCAGCATCCCAAAGATGATGCCTTTGGTTGGCACGATTCTTCTCCGGCAGTTTGTCCCGCCACGACTGACGGCAGACGCTCGTGAGAAAACCGCTCGGCGTGCCGATGCGCCGCGCCAACTCCAATGGCTGCCCCTTGATGCCCAGCCAATGCGCCACCTCATCCTTGAGTTGCCGGGCCAGTTGCGACATGCGCGTCATGTTCTTCCAGTCCGGGCAGTCTGTTTCAGTTCGTTTGAACAGCTCGCGCTTGGCCTTGTTCCATTGCATTTTGCCGACATTGGCTTGCACCGCTTCCCAACTTCCTGAATACGCCTGCCACGGAGTGCGCTTGCCTTTCGCAAGATTGGTCTCCGTGTGCGTGAGCACTAGGTTCACCATTTCGCTGATGCCGCCGAGTTCACGCGGATGGATGTGGTCAATTTGAAGTTTGGCGCTCAGGGGATTGTCGCCGAGGCTTCTGCCGGTGTAGGGGCAGATCGCTTCGCCACGGCTGCCGCCTTGCTGGTCGAAAAGCAGGACACGCTTGCGATCCGAGTCGGTTGCCTTGCCCTCGACCTTGTGTTTGGCGAAGAGCGCTTCCTTGAACGCGCGCCTGGCTTTCTGCTCCTGCTGGATTTCCAGCTTGTCCAAATGATGGCGTGGAATGTCGCCGACGCACTCCACCACCACATAGTCCGGCAGGGTCTTGTCACCGAGTCGGGCTTGAATCTCCGGACGCGCTAGTATCTGTCGCAGTTTGCCAGGCACCGCTTGCGTGCCCGCCTTGCTGCGCCGGCCCAGCAGAAATTCCACCTGCGGATACACACCGTAGCCGCGAGTGGAATCAATCCGCCACTGATAGTAGGACTGCAAATGATGCTGGATACGATCCGGCAGGAACCCGTCGGTCAATGCAAGTTGGTAGAGGCGGTCTGCCGCCTCGGCGGACATGGAAGCGCGCGCCTTGAGCACGGAGTATTTGGGAGCGGCCAAGTCTTCGAGTTGAGTGAAATAATCTCCGTTATGTGAAATGCCCTTGGGGGCCAGCTTCACGCCGGCCAGCTTGGGAAATTCCTTGCGGAGTTCTTTCAATGAGGGCCGAACAGTCTTGGCGGACACAGCCTTGGCATCACGCTCAATAAAATCTGTCAGCCAATCGAAAAGGGCCGGTGAAACCAGCAAGCGGGTTCCCGTTTCGCTGACGAAAGTGCGCGTCGCAAGGAATTCCAACAGCTTGAACTTGCGGATTGCCAACTCGGCGTTGGTGTCGCACTTCAATTTTTGTCCGTCGAACAAATGCGGCGCAAAAGGACACGGCTTCACCTTGCGCTCCGCCAGCTCACCTGGCTCTTTGCGGTGGTAGTCAAGGATGCAATCAGGATGATTCTGGTCGCCGATGAGTTCGACCAGCGCTGCTTCCAGCTTCTCCTTGCCACCGAAAAACTCGGGGTGACGCCGGCAGATTTCTTCAAGGTGCGCCTTGACCAGTTCGCGCGGAAAGTTGTGTTTGCGGGCAGGCGGACGCAGATGCGACTTCTCGCCGAAGTGTGCTTCCAGCATCGTGCGGATCGGCTGCTTCGCATACTCGGCCTCCGCTCTGGCGAGTGCCGTCAGAAAACCGGCCATCTTGTCTGCGCTCCATCCGCTGTTCGCCAACTCATAGCGCAGCCTCTTCGCCAGGTCTGGATTGCAGCAAGTGGACTCGGCCCATGCCACCGCTTGACTGAGGTTCAACTCATCGCCCCACGGATACGCGCCTTCATTGGTGAGGTGATAATCGTAACCGCGATGCCGGACGATATGCCGCAGGCAAACGACCAGCGCCTGTTTGCTCGCCAGCTTCTTGGTGATGGCCCGCAGCCGCAGCTTAAATGGATTGGAATTGATTTCCGTCCACGGCAAGTCGTAACGCGAACAGAATCGTTTCAACATGACATCCCGGTGCTGCTCGCTCTGACGGGCGCGGCGCGCAGAACGTTTCAGCCGCCGGTCGCGAAGGGGCGCGGAATCCGGGATGGTCGTCTCATACGTTCGCGCCCAAAGACACTCCGGCCCCTTCCTGAGCCAGACCCCGATGCCCTCGATGCCGATGTCCAGTCCCAAAACGAGGGCGCTTTGGTAGAACCCATGGTCCGTCCATTTGGAGACAACTTCCTTGGCTTGCATGGTTGACATTTAAGCAAGACATGGTCATTCTGGCAACAGATCAAAACCTGTATGGTAGCCGCAAGGCTGGGTCGGCCGGAGAGCCCAACTGATTAGATCACCAACAACTCTGGCACGGGGCGTTTCGCACGCCCCTTTTTTGTTGAAGCCGCTCAAGTTCAACAACAGTCCGGCAGATGACGTGTCTCATCCCGTCCGCCAGACTGCGACCATTCCTAGGCTCGTCCTCCCGTTTCACTTCTGTTTGAAGCTGCCGAGGTCCGCGAGCGCCTCCTGGATGCTCTTTACCGGCAAAAACAGTTCCAGATCGTTCGAGGGCAACGAGACGAAACCAAACTGTTCGTAGTAGTGCCGGGCATCCTGATCTTTCGCATCAACGAAAAGACCTATCCCTCCCGCCGTGTTGAAAATCTCCATGAACTTCGTCAGCGCCCCGACCAGCAATAGTTTCCCGATTCCCTGCCGCTGAAGTCCCTTTGCCACGGCCAGACGCCCCAATCGGATTCCGGACACGTCACGCGGAAGCCGTCGGGCCTCCTCAGCCGAGAGAGTGTCTGACTTGATTTGACAGAGATTCAGCGAGAAAAAACCGAGAATCTGTTTCGGCTCGGCCGCATTCTCTTCCACGAGAACAAACGTCCGGGAAATCCCCCGCTCGGCGTGCTGCCGCGCCGTTTGCTTGAGAAACAAGTTTAACGGTTCGCTGCCACAATCGAACCCCGTGCGGTCGTGGGCCTTCGTCAGCAGTTCGATTTTACGCACGCACCGAGCCTTTAAATGCTTTGACCGCCGCTTTCAGCCGTTGGTTTGGCTTGGGCGGATGGTCCAGCAGCGAAAAAATCTTCCGGGCGTCCTTCTGCGAAAGTCGGATGACCGATTCCCTCTCGATCACGCGTTGCGCTTCCTGATAAGCCGTTTGCACGACGAATTGGTTCACGGTGGCTCCCAAAAGCTCCGCCGCTTGCTCCAGCGTCACGCGCACGTTGTCCGAAACGCGGGCCGTGATCCGCTTGCGGGGTTCTTCCAATACGTGTTCCATGACGGGACGGTGCCACTTTGGCACCGAACTGTCAATTGCTTTCTTGGCCGTCGCTGGCTTCCTCAATTACCACCCGTCAGCGCCTCTCGTTTGCGCCGGCAGACTGCGACCTTGCCGCATCGTCCCGCCTAGCAGGACTGGCTTCTCTGAAGCCTGCTGAAAGTCGCAGACTGCCGACGCAATTAACCGCCTGACTCCGGTGTTTCAGCAGCGCGTTCACTTCTCTGCGCTCCGTTCCACTCCGCTGAAGCCACCGGAGACAGGCATGGAGGCGTGCAGCGGCTCGCTGCTTTTCAGGTCTTTTCCTCTGCGCTGGCTTTCGGCTCTCGCCCTCACCGGCCCGCTTCCCACAGGGGCGTCTCGCGGTCCCCTCTGAAGACCACTCCCACGGACGAGCCCTGTGCCGCGGGCTTTCACCGGTTGAAGGGCGAGAGACCGAAACCGAACAGCAGAGCACAAAAAAAAGACCATGAAAACCAACACAAACCAAATTCAGAATTCAGGGCTCCCGAACCGGCCCGAACAGTTGAGCACTTCCAAGACGGGCTTGGCGCGAATCAATTTCGCGCGGCGGCGCGTGAACCGCTCCCTCGACACGGAG
Source organism: uncultured Verrucomicrobiota bacterium (assembly GCA_964589935.1). Lineage (GTDB taxonomy): Bacteria > Verrucomicrobiota > Verrucomicrobiia > Limisphaerales > VHCN01 > VHCN01. Next base: position 33,472 of record CAZPVD010000021.1, read on the forward strand.
ACGTTGCTGGCGGTGTTGCGGGGCACGGCTCCGCGCTTCTTTGCACTCGCGGAGGTGGTCGGCAGTTGGGTTTGGATTCAGTTCGAGGACAAACAGCCGCAGGCGGTCACGCGGCAGTTGGCGCAGCTTGGCTTTCATTGGAACCGGGCGCGTCAGGCGTGGCAGCATCCGTGCGGCGTGTATTGCCATGAATCCTCGCTGCTCGACCCGCGCCGCTATTACGGCAGCTTTTTCGCGGCGGATTGATTGCTGGGTGCCTAAAGTTCAGCAAAATGGTTTTCATGGTGCCCTCGTGGCAATGCGATGCGGCGCGGACACCAAAACGGACACCAAACGAGCTAAATTCGGTATAAATGGGTTAAGGTGAATTGTGTTGAATTGTCCGTAAAATCAGGCATTTTTGAATCGCAACGGCGGGGAAATCTGGGCGATTCCGACCCTCGCCTCCAGGTTTTGCCGCTTGCGCGGCAGGGAGTTGCGAATATCGGAGCGGCCAACTGTCAGTGAAACTGTCAGTAAACGGCGCATGGCACGGCCACCCGCCCGACACTCGGCAGAACTTCACCACCACTGGGCCGCTACTGATTACCGCGCGGGAGGACGCTGGGTTCACGATTCATGAATGAAAGACCGCATCATGAATCAGCAGTTCATCCTGTTCCGCCGAGGTGAAGTCTATTACTGCGAGGATACCAAGACCGGCCGGCAAACCAGCCTTCGCACCAAGGACAAGGCCGAGGCTCAGACCCTGCTTCACTCGCGCAACGAGTCGGCGCGCCAGCCCGCGCTCAACCTCCTGATTGCGCGCGCGTATCTCACGGCGGCCGACCCGCTCGCCGCCTCGCGCACGTGGCAGCACGTCCTCGACGAGATCATCCTCACCAAGACTGGCGAGAACCAGCACCGCTGGCGCACCGTTGCCAGGTCCAATGCCCTCGACCCGATCCGCTCGCGCAAGCTCATTGAAACGCAGGCCGAGCACCTGTTGCACGTGCTCCAAGGCTGCAAGGTGTCCACCAACGTCTTCCTGCGCCGGATACACAACTTCGCGCTGGACATGAACTGGCTGCCGGCATCAGTGATTCCCAAGCGCCAGTGGCCGAAGGTGCAGTTCAAGGAGAAGCGCGCCATCACGCTTGAAGAACATCAGAGGATCATCGCCGCCGAGGTGAACCCGGAGCGGAAAGTGTTCTACCAGTTGTGCTGGCACCTTGGCGCCAGCCAAGGTGATCTCGCCCTGCTCAAGGGCGAGGACATTGACTGGCAGAATGGGACTGTGAGCTTCTTCCGGCGCAAGACAGGAACGCCCGTGCTGCTGCATCTGGGCCCGGAGGCGCTGCGGTTGCTTGAGGACTTGCCGGGCGAAGGATTGCTGTTTCCCTATCTGGCAAGCGTCCGGGCTGGTGACCGGGCCACCGAGTTCCGCCAGCGCTGCCAGCAGCTCGGCATTACAGGCGTCACGCTTCACAGCTACCGCTACGCGTGGGCGGAACGGGCCAAGACCGTGGGTTATCCGGAGCGGTTCGCGCAGGAGGCGCTCGGCCACAACAGCAAGGCCGTGCATCGGGCGTATGCGCGCCGCGCCTTGGTGAAAGTTCCCTCGCTTGAGGAATACGAACAGCGGGCGGCCGAGAAGGCTGCGGCCCCGGCGTGAAGAATTACTCCGGCGACTCGGCAGCGCCGACGGGGACCGGATGCCCCTTCATCGAACCATTTCGAGCGGCGTGCTGCTTGCGTGAGTTCTGCCGGTGCCAATATTGCTGGATGGCGCACGTGACCCTGGCGAGCCAGTTGCGGTCCCTGGCAAGTTCAATGACCTCCGAAGCCGAGAAGAACTTGGTGCCGTTCTGGGGTGGATTGCCCAGCGGCTTGAGCAGCCGGGCGGCAACGAGGATCGGCACGTCATGCGGCTGGCAGTTCAACACCCACGCCGCCTGCTCCGCCGTGAGACGGGCAGGAAGCTGTCCCAGCAGCATCAGGAAGCGGTGTTGATCGTCGCTCATGTTTGAGTTGCAAATCGCATGACTGTGATCTATCAATGTGTGCATACGATGGACCCTGGATGAAATCAACTTTTCGATAACCCACCGGAGTGTTCATATCCCATGTCGCGCCCACCCAAGAACCAGCACGTCGTCGCCGTTCTGCGCCAGGCCATCGGCCTGGGCCAGCAACAACTAGCCGCTCGGATAGGCTGTAGCAAGTCCTACATCCAGAAGATCGAGTTGGACGACCGTCCGCTCTCACTCGAGACAGCCAAGCGCATTGGGGACCACACGGGCGTGGACTTGGACTGGCTGATGGCTGGAAACTACAAGAAGCCGCCGTTGGCGGCGGCGGGAAGGCCTCTGACGTGGGAACGGTATGACCGGCACCGGGCCTGGAAGGAGGAAGTGCAACCCGCAACAGACAAGCAAATGGCCCGCTTCTGGGAGTTTGTTAAGGATGCCAGCGTGGGGTTGGAGGGAATCCCCAATCCGAAGTTCCTTGATCCAGTTGAACGGGAGAAAGGGTTGGACACACTTGAAGGGCTGGAAATGAAGCTGGTGGTGGAACGGAAAGGTAAGCAGGTGCGGCTGCCCAAGGACTTGCAGGTGATCTCACGGAACATTGCCAAGCGGCTGGAGAGCGATCAACGGGGTGGTATGCGGCAGATCAAGCTGGAACGAGTGAAACAGCAGTTTGAACGGACGTTGCAGGCGGTGTTTGTGCACAAGGACGCTGATTTCCTGTTGTGGCAGCTCAAGCATGAGATCGGGGAGTTTGAGCGCAAACACGGGCTCGCCGAGGCAGACAAACGGAAGGGAAGATAGCCCTTGGCCACGGTTTGGATGTTGTTGCTACGTTCTGCGGCAACTCCGTGGGAATGTCAGTGGAGTGGCTGATGGTCGTCTGCCGTGGATTGAGGCGAATTCTTGCGATGTTTCAGCCTTCATCATCGGTGTTGACCGGCTCTTTCCATGCATTTTCACCGGGATTCTGCCAGAACTTTTCTGAAAATTCTCTGGAAACCCCAATGAAAAACCAATGAAAAACCAATGAAAAACCAAGGAACAAGCAAGGAGCGAGCAAGGAGCGAGCAAGGAACCACCAAGGACATTTCTGGAATTGAGCTGGATGCTGTCTGGACCTTCCCAGTGTTCCTGTTGGCCAGACTGAGTCTGCTTTCTCGTAATCCGATCCGTTCTGATTCGCCCTTGCCCATTCGCAGACGTTTTGTAATCTTCCGCAAAGTCCACTTGCAATGTCATGGGGTGAAAAGGTGAGCACATCCTATCCACGGCAGACGGCTCAAGTGCTGCTGTTGAAAGTAAAGGGCAAGGAGAATGAGGTTGCAGTTTTCCAGGTTCATGGT
>CAZPVD010000022.1:0-34989 GCA_964589935.1 uncultured Verrucomicrobiota bacterium
ACGCCGTGCGCATCCGCCCCCACCCCTACGAGTTCTTCCTCTACTACGACGTGTAAGTCGAACGATGTTCACCGGGGCACCCTAAACGGGGCGCCCTTTTTCGCCACGAAATTGTAACAAATCCTTCATTTTTCCGGCAAAATCAGCCTGTGAATAAGTTGGGAACAAAAGTTAATATGTTTCTCTCGTCTGCCGAGCCGCATTTGCCTAAGAAAGCGTTACCCGATTCCAATGGTGCTGGCGGAGTCGGCTTCGTCTCGTGGAATAGCCGGCCCGAAGTTATAGATTTGTTGTAAGTGGTTAAAATTTAACATGTTATGCGAAGAGAAACTTGGCATCTGCGTGACGAGAGTCCGCCGTGCGCCGATTTCTTCTGCCCGGCTCGAGTCGCGCCGGGTCGGTGCCTGAGTCCGAAGTAATCAAAAACACGCGCTGGCTGCGCGTGAATAAACTCGGGTGCATGCAGCGCGGAGTGACGTATGCAATTGTCCGCGGAAAAGCTTTGGTCAGCTTCACAAGAGCAACTGCGCGCGATCCTCAACGCTGAGACATTCAGCCTGTGGTTCGCGCCGGTGCGCGCTGTTGCGCTTGACGCCAATGCCATCACGCTCGAGGTCGCGAATGAGTTTTGCGAAGTCTGGCTCAAGGACAACTATCTCGGTTTGTTGCAGGACGCCCTTGCGCACGCCGCTGGAAAACATCTGCAAGTGAAATTCAAAGTCGGCGCGGGCGGCAGCGCTCCGACTGCATCGGCCACCGCAGTCACACCGGTGAAGTCGAAGGCCACCGCTGCCGCGCAAGCCGAGGCAGCGGCGCGTGCCACCGCAAATGGCGAGGCGGCGTTCAATCCGAAGAACACGTTTGAAACATTTGTTGTCGGCAGCAACAACAACTTCGCGCACGCTGCCGCGCTCGCGGTCGCGCAGCAGCCGGGCAAATCCTACAACCCTCTCTTTGTTTACGGCGGCGTCGGCCTCGGCAAGACTCATTTGCTGCACGCCATCGGCCAGTATGTCCACATGCACAAAAAAGGCGCGCGTGTGGCTTATGTCACGAGCGAGCGCTTCACCAACGAATACATTGATGCCCTCCAAAACAGCCAGCTCGCGCGCTTTCGCAAGAAGCATCGCTCGGCCGATGTGCTGCTGATTGACGACGTGCAGTTCCTCTCGGGCAAAGAGCGCATTCAGGAGGAATTCTTCCATACCTTCAACGCCGTCAAGGAAACGCATCATCAGATCGTGCTCTCGTGCGACCGCGCTCCGAGCGAGATTCAGGGACTCGAACAACGCCTCGTCTCGCGCTTCGAATGGGGCCTCGTCGCGGACATCCAGCCGCCGGACACCGAGATGCGCCTCGCCATTCTCCAGAAAAAGGCGCGCATGATGGGCGTTGAGGTTTCGCCGGAAGTCATTGATTTTCTCGCACAGCGCATCCGCACGAACATCCGCCGCCTCGAGGGCGCGCTTATCCGCGTCGCTTCCTACGCCTCGCTCACCGGCAAAAAACTCACGCCCGACATCGTTGAAAATCTTCTGCGCGAAATTCTTCACGAGGAAGGCCGCGCTGTGGTCACGATTGACACCATCCAGAAGGCCGTCGCCACCGAATACGACATCCGCCTCGCGGACATGACGAGCAAGCGCCGGCCGGAAAACATCGCGTTCCCGCGCCAGGTGGCGATGTTCCTCTCGCGTCAGCTTACGGAAAGTTCGCTCAGCGTCATCGGCGAGGCGTTTGGCGGACGCGACCACGGCACCGTGCTCCACGCCGTCCGGCTCGTCAAAGACCGCATGGAGGTTGACCCCGCCATCCGCCAGCGTGTCGCGATGCTCGAAAAGAAACTGCAGCGCTAAGGCGGTGCAGGGTGCGGCGTTTCAAATGAGTTTTTAGTTTTGGGTTCACGACGCTGGAACTTGAAACTTCAAACTCGAAACGGGAAACTCCCCGCGTGCCCGTCATCGAAGTCCGCGCCCTCACCAAGACCTTCCGCACTTACAAGAAGCAGCCGGGACTGGCCGGCGCATTCAAGGGTCTCTTCCGCCGCCAATACGAGACCACGCACGCCGCGCGCGATGTCGCCTTCACCGTCGAGGAGGGCGAGCTCGTCGGCTTCCTCGGCCCGAACGGTGCGGGCAAGACCACCACGCTCAAGATGCTCGCCGGCCTGCTTTATCCCACGAGCGGTGAGGCGCGCGTGCTCGGCTACGTGCCGTGGGAGCGCGCCGACGGCTACCGCCGCCAGTTCGCGCTGCTGCTCGGCCAGAAAAACCAGCTCTGGTGGGATCTGCCCGCGCGCGAGTCGCTTGAGCTGAACGCGAAAATCTACGGCATCGCGCGCGACCTCTTCGAGCGCACCGTCGCCGACCTGACGGAACTGCTCGACGTGAAGGACAAGCTCAACGTCATGGTGCGCGAACTCTCGCTCGGCGAGCGCATGAAATTCGAGTTGATCGCCGCGCTGTTGCACCAGCCGAAGGTCCTTTTCCTCGACGAGCCGACCATCGGCCTCGACGTCGTGTCGCAGAAAAAGGTGCGCGAATTTCTGCGACACCACAACGCCTCGCGCCGCACAACGATGCTGCTCACGAGCCATTACATGACGGACATCCAGGAGCTGTGCAAGCGCGTCATCATCATTGATCGCGGAACGATTTTCTTCGATGGCAAGTTGAGCGAAGTCATTGACCGATTCGCCGACTTCAAGCTCATCACAATCCAGTGCGACGGCGCGGACACGCGCACGCCGGAATCACTTGCGAAATTTGGTGAAGTCGTCGAGCGCACGCCGGCGAGCATGAAGTTCAAGGTGAAGCGCGACCGCGTCGTGCCCGTGTGCAAGGCGCTCTTTGACGAACTGCCCGTGACGGACATTGACATCGAGGAAGTCCCCATCGAGGACATCATCCGCCAGATTTTTGCGCGCTGAGCCGGCCGCAGGAAACGAAGCCGGTCAGTTTTTCTTCTTCTTCGCGCCGTCGTCGAACTTCCGGTTCGGATCCATCATCTTCAGGTCTTCCTCGGTGGGAGCGACGCCGAATTGCTTCCAGTAAAGCTCCTTGAAGGGATTGTATTTCGGGCCGACGACCTTTTCGTTGACCAGCATCGGCTGCACGTCGGTCCAGAACTTGTCGTAGGCGCCGGCGAGTTGCTTCACCACGTCGGGATGTTGCGCTGCAACGTCGGTCTTCTCGCCGTAATCGGCCTTCATGTCGAAGAGTTGCCATTTCGGCTCCTCGCCGCCGTCGGGCGAGACGAGATGCCACTGTGGGCTGCGCACGCTGCACATCTTGAACTTCGCCGTGTTCGGGTCGGCGAACTTCGGCCAGCGACCGAGATGCGTGAAGAGGATGCGGTCCTCCCACGGCGCGGAAGGATTCTCCAGCAGCGGCACGAGGCTGCGGCCCTCGACCTGTTTCTTCACGTCAGCGGAAAGTTTCGCGCCGGCGATCTCGGCAATGGTCGGAAAAAAATCAATGTGCGCCGCCAGCGCACCGCAGTCGGCGGGCTTGAGCGTGCCGGGCCAGCGCCAGAAGGAGGCGGCGCGCGTGCCGCCGAGCCACGCGGTCCCCTTCTGCCCGCGCATTCCGGCATTGAAAACGCGCACGCCGCCTGTGCCACCGTTGTCGTTCATGTAAATCACCAGCGTGTTTTCTTCGAGGCCGCGCTCCTTGAGCCACGCGAGCATTTTGCCGACATTATCGTCCACGTTGGCGCACATGCCGAAATACTTCGCCGTGTTCGCATCCGGCGTCTTGCCCGCGTAACGCGCTTCGTCCTCGGGCCGCACTTGCAGCGGCGCGTGGACCGCATTGAGCGGCACGTAGCAGAAAAACGGCTGGCCCCTTTTCACCGAGTCAACCCACTTCATCGCCTGCGCGAAGAACACGTCAGTGCAATAGCCCTGCGTTTTCTCGAACTTGCCGTTGTGCAGAATGGCGGGATTGAAATACGTGTTGCCCGGCGCGTCGCCACACGAACCGGGATAGGTCTGCCCGATGCCGCCCGCGCCGTGGATGAACACCTCGTCGAAGCCTCGACGGTTCGGCTGATGGTCGGCCTCGTCGCCGAGGTGCCACTTGCCGAAGATGCCCGTCGTGTAGCCCGCGGACTTGAGCACCTGCGCGATTGTGGTGGCCTTGAGCGTGAGCCGTTCGCGTTCGAGAATGGTATGCGTGACGCCGTTCTTGAACTCGTGCCGCCCGGTGAACAGCGCGCTGCGCGTCGGCGAGCACGTTGGGCTGACGTGAAAATCCGTGAAGCGCACGCTCTCGTGATGCAGTCGGTCGGTGTTTGGAGTTTTAAGAATCGGATTGCCGTGCGCGGAAATGTCGCCGTAGCCGGAATCATCCACGAGCACGAAGAGGATGTTGGGCTTCCTGCCTGCGATTGAATTTGCAGCGCGGGAGACCGGCGCAATCAACACAAACGCAACAAAGAGAAGTGAAAGGATTCGGCCGCGCGAGGAATTCATGCGGTGCTTCTACCTCGTCTGAAACGGGGCGCAAGCTTTTACCGGAGCCGCGTCAGTTGAGCAGCAGTTGCAGGAGGCCGTAGCCCGTGAAGCCTGAGAGCGCCGCGGCTTCGACCAGCGCGAGGCCGAGCGCGACCTTTGCACAGCCATGATCGGGCGCCTTGCCCCACGCCTGATCGGCATACACGAACGCGAGCGGCGTGCCGCAGAACAGGAGGCTCGGACCGAGCCACGCCAGCGGATGTCCTCAACAGAAGGCGGTCGCAACTCCAAACGCCACGGGCGGCAGCGCCGTCAGCGCGAGCGCGCTCCTGCCGGAAAGCACGGCGGGTTTTGTCAGTAACAGCCCGATGCCGAAGCCGAGCGCCGGCAGGGCCAAAAGCATCACGAACAAATTGTTCATAAGCGCTGGAGTTAGAGTTTGTGTTGTTGACAGTGAACGGCCTGACTCTAATCCAAGACCGTCCGTTTGTGAAATACTGATTTGCGCCCTCTAAATTATCCGCACTCGTGAACCATTCCGCGCTCGCGCGATTGTGTGGCGCGCCTTACAACGTCCGCATGATCACGGTCGTCGGGAGCTTCAACATGGACTTGTTCATCGAGGCGCCGCGCTTTCCCGCGCCCGGCGAGGCGATCCTCGGGAAAAACTTCCGCCGCGCCCCCGGCGGCAAGGGCGCGAATCAGGCTTATGCCGTCGCGCGCATGGGCACGAAGGCCGCCATCATCGGCGCGGTCGGACGCGACGCGTTCGGCGATGAAATGGTCGCCAACCTCGACGCCGCCGGCGTGGACACGCGCGCCGTGCTGCGCCGCGACACCGTCGCCAGCGGCACCGCGATGATCGTGCTCGACGCGAGCGGACAGAACCAGATCGTCGTCGCCAACGGCGCGAACGACACGCTCACCGCGGAGGAGGTGACGGCAAACGCGGAACTTTTCCGCCACTCGCGCGCGGTTGTCGTGCAGCTTGAAACACCGCTGGATTCGGTGGAAGAGGCTCTCATGCTGGCGAAGGACTTGAACAAGCTCGCCGTGCTGAACCCCGCGCCATTCACGCCCGTGAGCGACAAACTGCTCGCGCTCGTAGACTGGATTATCCCCAACGAAATCGAGGCGTCAAAACTCACCGGCGTCGCTGTGCGCGACGCCGCGACCGCCGCGAAAGCGGCATCGGCGCTCAAAAAACGCAGCGATTGCGAAAACATACTCGTCACGCTCGGCGCGAACGGTGTGTGGCTCGACACGCCGCAGTTCACCGGCCACGTGCCGGGCTTCAAAGTGCAGGCCGTGGATACCGTGGGCGCGGGTGACACGTTCATCGGCGCGTTCGTCACGCGGCTGGTTGAAGGAACGGAGCCGCGCGAGGCCGCGCGCTTCGGCTGTGCCGCCGCAGCGATTGCCGTCACGCGGCGCGGCGCGCAGGCGAGTATCCCGACGCGCGTGGAAGTGGAAAAGTTTTTGCGGCGCGCTTGAAACGCGGCATCACGGCCCGATAAGGCGCAGGCTGACGTTCTTCAAGTCCATCACCTGCGCGCCGGGTTTGGTGAGCGCCTCGACGGTGAGCTTCGCGCGGCCTTTTTCCACGTTCATCACGCCGAGCGTGAGCGTGGCCCACTCGCGGTTGACGTAGGTGTTGCCCTTGTCGAAGCGGTGCGGCAGCGGGATGTCGCGGATGGGCGCGGCGCGCACGGTGCCCTCGACATTTGCGTCGCCGATGCTCACGCGGATTTTCGAGCCGGCGTCGGCCTCGGGGCAGAGGTAGCCGAGCGAAATCTCATAACGCCCCGCGCGAACGACCTCAATCTCCCAGCTCACGCTCGCGCCGGTGCTCGTCCAGCCGGTGACCCAGTCGTTCGCAAAGCCCGCACGGCCAAAGAATGACACGCCGCCGTCGAGCGTCGCGCTTGGCGCGTGGAGATGCACGGGATTTTCCTCGGCGTGGCCGATCTCGGTCGGCTGCTTCGCGAAGCCGGCGCGTGTCACATCGCGGAACCACTCGTCATACGCGGCGGTCATTCGCTTGAGCGTTTCCGGCTGTTCCTTCGCGATGTTCATTTTCTGTCCTGGATCGGCGACCATGTCGAAGAGTTCCCAGCCCTTGCCCTCGTTCACCGCGCGATATTGCTGCGAACGCACTGCGCCGGGCGTCGGACCGACGGCCTGGCTGCCGCGGACGTTGTGGGAGAAAAGCATCCGCTCCGGCCAGTTCGCCGCGTTGCCCTCGAGCAGCGGTCGCAGACTGCGCCCGTCGAACTTCACGTCCTTCGGCGGCGCGACGCCGCAGAGGTCGAGCAGCGTGGGCATGAGGTCAATGTGCGCGGCGATCTGAGTCACGACGCGCGGCGTCTTGAGCTTCGCCGGCCACCGGATGAAGCACGGCACGCGCACGCCGCCCTCGTGGACGCTGCCCTTCGTGCCGCGCATGCCCGCGTTGTAACGCTGGCCGTTCGGCCCGTTGTCGGTGAGGAAGATCACGATGGTGTTCTCCGCGAGCTTGAGTTCGTCGAGGCGCGCGAGCAGGCGGCCGATGTTGTCGTCGAGGTTCGCGCACATGCCGTAGATCGCGGCGAGTTCGTCGCTCAAACCCATCGCCTTGAAGCGGTCGAAGTATTTGTCCGGCGCCTGATACGGCGAGTGCGGCACGTTGTAGGGCAGGTAACATAGGAAGGGCCGCGCGCGGTTGCGCTCGATGAAGGCGATGGCCTCGTCCGTGAGCACGTCGGTGATGAAGCCGCGCGTCTTCACGAACTCCGTCCCGCGCAGCAGTTCGGTGTCGAAGTAGTTGTTCCAGTGCCCGCCGAGGAAGCCGAAGAACTCGTCGAAGCCCTGCCCCTGCGGCGAGTTCGGCCAATGCTCGCCGTTGTGCCACTTGCCGATGCACGCGCTGCGGTAGCCCGCGCCGCGCAACGTCTCGGCCATCGTCACCTCGCTCGCGCGCATCGTCTCGCGTCCGTGAGTCACCCACGACACGCCGCCGCGCAGGTGATACCGGCCCGTGAGCAGGCTCGCGCGCGTCGGCGCGCACAGCGGGCAGACGTAGAAGCGGTCGAACTGGGTTCCCTGCCGTGCGAAGCGGTCAATGTTTGGCGTCTGAAGCTGCGTGTTGCCGTGCAGGCTCAAGTCGCCGTAGCCCTGATCGTCGGTGAGGATGAACAGGATGTTCGGCGGCGCGGCGGCGCGCAGTGGCAGCGCGCACGCGAAGAGCGACAGCGCAATCAAAATGGAACGCAGCACGTGTTTCATGGCAGCACCTCAAAATTTTCCGTCGCGCGATTCAAAATGCGTCGGCTTGCCGAGACTCGGACCGCCGCGCATGACCCAATCAGCAATCCAGTCCATCATCTGCTCCGCGCCGACGCGCGGTGGGCCGAAGAGTTGGAAACTTTTTTGCGCGTTGCTCAACAACGCGGTCGCCGTCTCGCTGCCGGTGAACGTCACACGCTTGTTCATCCGCACCGCGAAGCCTTCGCACACCGCGCGCACGTTCAACAACTCCGGGCCGGTCATGTTCAAGACGAATGGCGGTGTGCTGGTGTGCGCGAACGCCGCGAGGGTCATCGCGTTCGCGTCGCCCTGCCAGAGGCAGTTGAAGTGGCCCATCGCCAGCGGCACGGGTTCGCCCGCCCAGACCTTGCGCGCGAGATCCACGAGCACGCCGTAGCGCAGTTCGACCGCGTAATTCAGCCGGATGAGCGCGACGGGAATGTTCAGCGCGCGGCTGAAGTGCTCGAACATCCGTTCGCGGCCGAGACAGCTCATCGCATACTCGCCCACCGGCGCGGGCGTGTCCGTCTCGACCGAGCCGCCGCCGGTGACGGGCGCAAGCCCATACACGTTCCCCGTCGAGAAGGCCACGATGCGGCTGTGCGCAAACCGGCGGCACACGAGCGAGGGGACATGCACGTTCATGGCCCACGTGAGCGGCTCGTTGCCGGTCGCGCCGAACTTCATGCCGGCCATGAACAGCACACTGGGAGCATCGGGCAGCTTGTTCACCGCTGCCTCGTCGAGCAAATCACAGCGAATCGTCTCGATGCCGACCGCGCGGAGCCTGGCTTCCTCTTCCGTGTTTGAAAATCGTGATACGCCGATGATGCGTCGCTTCACACCTGCGGCGTCCGAGGCGCGCCGCGCCATGCGAGCGAGCGTCGGGCCCATTTTGCCGGCGACGCCGAGCAGGAGCAGGTCGCCCTTGAGCGCGCGCATCGCCTCGATGGCGGCAGGCGAAGGTTCGCTGAGCAAGTCTTCGAGTTGCTCCACGCTCCCGATGGCGGCGGGAGGCGCGGCGGAAAGGTTTGCAGTTTTCTTCACGAGCGGCTGAAGTAGGATTCATCCTGCAAACCTGAAGCCGACTTGTCTATGAAAAGCATTCTTCTTCCTCGTCACCTCCTGTTGCTGGCCCTCGCCGTTGCCGGTGCGCTGTCCGCCCGCGCCGCCGCGGATGCCGACGGCTTCGTGCCGCTCTTCAATGGCCGCGACCTTTCCGGTTGGCATCAGGTGAACTGCGCCCCGGAGACCTTCTTCGTGCGCGACGGCATGATCATCACCACCGGCATCCCGACCGGCACGCTGCGCACGGAGCGGATGTATGAGAACTTCATCATCGAACTGGAGTGGCGGCACATGAAGTCCGGCGGCAACTCCGGCCTGTTCCTCTGGGGCGATCCCATCACCGCGCCGGGCACGCCGTTCTCTCGCGGCATCGAAGTGCAAATCCTCGACGACGGCTACAATGCCAAGGGCAAGAACGAGTGGTATACCACGCAGGGCGATTTGTTCCCCATTCACGGCGCGAAGATGACGCCGCTGGGCCGCATCTCGAAGAACGGCGCGCGCGCCTTCCCCACCGAGGACCGCACAAAGAGTTCTCCCGAGTGGAATCACTACCGCGTCGTCTGCAACAACGGCGCGATCAGCCACAGCATCAACGGCAAGGAAGTCACGACGGCCAAGGACTGCATCCCGCGCAAGGGTTACCTCTGCCTGGAGAGCGAAGGCAGCGAGTGCCACTTCCGCAACATCCGCATCAAGGAGTTGCCCTCGTCCAATCCGCCGCCCGAATACGTCGCGAAGGAATACGAGGGCTTCGTGCCGCTCTACACCGGCCTCGATCTACGCAACTGGAAGGCCGACGAAGGCCACACCGGCCACTGGCAGCCGAAGGACTGGGTCTTGCATTACGACGGCAAGAGCGAAGCGAAGGACAAGAACCTTTGGAGCGAGAAGGAATACGGCGACTTCATCCTCATCGCCGACTGGCGTTTCAGCATGAAGCCGGAGAAGAAGGCGCTGCAACTCATCCTGCCCAACGGCGACGACGCGCTCGACGACACGGGCAAGAAGAAACTCGTCGAGGTGGACTACGCGGGCGACAGCGGCATCTATCTGCGCGGCTCGTCCAAGGCGCAGGTCAACATCACCTGCAAGACCATCGGCTCCGGCGAAATCTACGGCTACCGCGTGGACAAGCAGATGCCCGCCGAAGTCCGCGCGGGCGCGGTGCCCAAGCTGAAGGCCGACAGCAAACTCGGTTCCTGGAATCGCTTCATCATCACGATGAAGGGCGACCGCGTGACCGTCGTGCTGAACGACCAACTGGTCATCGAGAACCTCCAACTCCCCGGCGTGGCCGCGCGCGGCCCCATCGCGCTCCAGCACCACGGCGACCCGGTCGAGTTTGCGAACATCTTCGTCAGGGAACTGAAATAGACGCCCGCCATGCGCCTGTTCCTCTCCGTAATGCTTCTCCTGCCTTTTCTGATTTCTACGGGGCGGGCGCAGGGGACTGTTTACTCGGTTAGTATTTATGTAAGCGGAACCTCTTATGAGCATGACTGGACTGTTGGCACGCCGTCGCATCGGTTTGGTCTTTCACAGTATAGCCGGTGGGAAGATTCAAGTGGTCTGACTTTGGATATTAACCACCAGTCGCCACTCTATGGCACGCAACATAGATACACAGGCGTCCATTTTGGCTCACGATCGTTTGCTATCCCTGCGCCTGCTTGGAAGGTTGCTGTCGTATGCGTGTTTTCGGTCGTGTTGCTCATGCTGCTCATTGTAACAGGCGTGAGCTGGATGCGGAGACGCTCGACATGTGCGGCATCGAATTGACTCAAGGTAGAACTACGCGAGCGAGACGCCCACTTGCACCCGATGCCCGGCAAGGAACTCGGCGGCGCTCATGCGGCGGCTGCCTTCCAATTGCACCGAGAGGAGCCGCAGCGCACCCGCACCGCAGGCGATGACGAGGCCGTTCCTGTCCGCCGCGAGCACGGTGCCGGGCGGGCCGGTGAGTTGGTCCTCCACTACCGCCGACCAGACCTTCAACAAGCGCGGTTTGCCGTCCAATGGAAGCAGCGTGTGGGCCGAGGGCCACGGGGTGAAGGCGCGCACGCGGTTCCACAGCACGCGCGCGGGCTGCGTCCAGTCGAGGCGGCCGTCTTCCTTGGAAATCTTCCGCGCATAGGTGACGCCTTCGGCGGGTTGGGGCTTTGGAGTGAGCTTGCCGGCGACGAATTCGGGGATGGTTCGCGCGAGCAGGGACGCGCCGAGTTGCGCGAGACGGTCGTGGAGGGTCTGCGCGTTGTCGTCGTCGGCGATGGGCGTCGTCTGCTGGCTCAGGATCGGCCCGGTGTCCAGGCCGGCGTCCATCCGCATGAGGGTGACGCCCGTCTCGCGGTCGCCTGCAAGCAAGGCCCACTGGATGGGGGCCGCGCCGCGCCAACGCGGGAGCAGCGAGGTGTGGACGTTGAGGCAGCCGTGGCGCGGGATGTCGAGCAGGCGTTGCGGGAGAATCTGCCCGTAGGCGACGACGACGATGAGGTCGGGCCGCAGTTCCTCGATGGTCTTCAGAAAGTCCTCGTCGCGGGCGCGCAGCGGCTGGAGGACGGGGAGGTTGAGCCGTTGGGCGGTTTGCTTGACGTGCGTGGGGAGCAGCTTGAGGTCGCGGCCGCGCGGTTTGTCGGGCTGGGTGACAACGGCGAGAAGCTGGAGGGTTGGTTCCTTCGCGAGGGCTTCAAGGCTCGCGCGGGCAAGCTCCGCAGTGCCCATGAAGAGGACGCGAAGCGAATCCATGCGAGGAGCGGGATGCGAATTGCGAGCGCTGATGTGCGGAGGGCGCGCTTGTTCCCCCGCACTTCGCGCCTCGGATTTTTCAGGACTTCACCACGAGCGCGAGGATGTCCTGCAGGACCTTCACAGGGAGTTGCGTGGCGTCAATGGTGTGGACCAGGTGCTCGCCGTAGTAGTCGAGCACGGGCTTGGTTTCCTGCCGGTAAATCTGGAGGCGCTGCTTGATGACGTCGAGGTTGGCGTCGTCGAGGCGGTTCTCGCGCAGCGCGCGGCGCTGGAGGCGCTCGACCATGCGATTGGTGTCCGGGCAGGAAAGGTAGAGGATGCCAAGGACGTCGAGGGTGTCCTTGAGCAGCTCGGCCTGGGCGACGTTGCGCGGGATGCCGTCAAGCACAAGCGTGTCGCGTTCTGGATTGAAGCGGCCGGTGGCCGTGCTCGCCTCAATGTTCTGCCGCCAGAGCTTGACGGTGTATTCGTCGGGGACGAGCTGGCCCTTGGCGGAGTATTCGACGAAGACGCGGCCGAGTTCGTTGTCCACGGTGAGGTTGCGGAAGACATCGCCGCACGCGCAGTGGAAGAAACCTGGAATGTTGCCGAGAATCTTGCCCTGCGTGCCCTTGCCGGCGCCGGGCGCGCCAAAAAGAAGGATCGTGCGGTAGCGCATGGGATCAGTCCTGGGCCTCGCGATGACGGATTTGAACCTCCTGAATGTCGTTGAAGGGGAAAGTTTCCTCGTAGCTCGCGCCGCTCTCGGCCTCGATCTGGATGGTCGCATCGGTCTGGGTCACCTTCACGACGCGCTGGGTGACATACTGGCCGCGCATGGTGTTGAAGACGAGGAAGAGATCCTTCTCCTTGTCGCTCAGGACCATCTTGAAGAACGGCGCAAACTTCGTTTCGACAAACCGCCGGTTGAAGGAAACCTCGCCGCGGCGGAAGTATTGCGTCTTCGGGATCGCAGGCCCGGCTGGCTTGGCCGGAGCGGCGGATACCATCGTCGGAGCGTCCGGGGCGGGCGGCGCGCCGTGTGCCTGTCCACCGCCGCCTTTGTGCATGCCCTTCGGCGCGGGGGCCTTGACCTCCGCCTCTTCGGTTGGAACGGCAGCATGTTTTGGTTCGCCCTTTGCCTCCTTCACTTCGGGCAGGCACAGGAACACGACCGGGCCGATGACCGGCGCGGCGGCCGCAATGCCGAGCACGGGCTTGAGCGGGCGTCGCCGGAAAATGGCCACCTCGAAAGCCGCGTAGAGATTCGCGCCGTAGATAAGTAGCAGCGTGAACCATCCGATGCCCGACGTGAAAATGCTGGCGAAAAATCCTGGCCGCGTGGCGTAAAGCTCCGGCTTCTCGACGGGGTTGAGCTTGATCTGCGGCTTGTCGCGACGTTGCACCACCGGCATCAGTGAGGTGTCAATGTCGTCATCCTGCTGCTCGATGAAAATTTCGGCGATGGACTTGGCCTTGGGATTTTTGGCGAGTTCCTTCAACGCCTCCTGCGAGAAATTCGTCCACGCGATGCGCGACGACAGCTTGTTCTCAGGCGACTTGATAATGACGCCCTTGTCGTTCGGCGAGATTGGCTCGCCTTCGAGCACCTCACCACTGAGGAGCTTGAACTTTGCCGGCACGGGAGCGGCGGCATCCGCCGCACGCGCACTACCGGCAAGCACGCCGCAAAGACACACCAACAGAAACATTGCAGAAACGCGGTTCATGACGACGAGTTGTTATCAGAAGCACAGACGCAGCGGAAGAACTTTTCAGTCACCTTCCTGATTATGTGCACGTAGCACGCCAGATTGACGCTGCCGTGTTTATTTTCGCGACCTAACGTTTGGTCGCCTTGTCCCGTAACGCATCAAGTTACTCCATGGATGTCGAGTTACCGAGCCAGAACCAGAATTGATCCACCGTCCAAGCCTTTGAACAGGCTGAAAGCATGTCAGCCACAAATCCATGTCGCCACGCCGCGTAACGCACCGCGCGCAACGCGTCCGCCTGCGCCGCTGGTTGCGCGAGCACGCCGGCCAGAAAACCCGCCAGCACGTCGCCGCTGCCGCCTTGAGCGAGCATTGGATTGCCGCTCGGATTGATGAACAGCGGGCCGGTGCTGCGACCGACGACTGTTTGGTGTCCTTTAAGAACAACGCAGCAATCGCCCCAGCGCTGCGACAGCTCGCGGACCGATGCCGCGCGGTCCTCCTGCACGTGCGCCGAAGTCTGCCACAACATGCGCGCCGCCTCGCCCGGATGCGGCGTGATGATCCGCACCGCGCCCGGCGGCGTCGCGCCGGCCGGCAGCCAGCCGAGGCCGCTCGCGTCCGCGATGACGGGCACCTCCGCCTCGCGCCACAGCCGCGCGGTTTCCGCTTTAAGTTCGCCAGGCAAATCGTCGCCCGCGAGTCCGGGACCGAACAGCACCGCGCTGCACGACGGCGGCAGTTTCAGGCCCGGCTTCCACGGATGCACCATCGCCTGCTGCAACTGCGACGCGACGGGCACGTAACTTCCCTCGCAGGTGAACACCGTCACCAAACCCGGCACCGCCTGCAACGCGCCGCGCGCCGCGAGCACCGCCGCGCCGTGATAGCCCACGCTGCCGGCAAAAATCACCACATGACCGAATGAACCCTTGTGGCTCGAAACCATTCGCGGCGGCGGAAAATTCTTGAAGTCCTCCGGCAGCGTCCAGTTCAGCTCCGCTTCGCCGAACGGGCACGCGATGAGTCCGATGTCGTTTGCAAGTTCGAGCCGCCCGACAAATGGCACCGCTTCCGCGCGCAGCAGACCACGCTTCACGCAGCCGAACGTGACCGTCACGCTGGCGCGGATCGCCTCGCCGTGTGTCGCGCCCGTGTCCGCGTCGAGTCCGCTCGGCACGTCCACGGCGAGCACGGGCACGCCGCGGGCGTTGACGGCACGGATGAGTTCGCACCACGCCGCGTCGAGCGGACGGTTGAGGCCGATGCCGAAAAGTCCGTCAATGATGAGCGCGGCATTCGCACGGCGCACTTCAACAAGCGCGGCTCGCGGGTCGGTCACGTTCAGCACGCGCACCGCACGATCCGCGAGGCCTTCAGCAGCGAAGCGTGCGTCATCGCCATTGTGGCCCTTGCCCGCGAGCACGAGGATGGCTTCGCCCGGCTGCGTGAGAGCGCGCGCCCGTTCCGCAACCGCCGCACCGGCGCGACGCATGACGGCCTCTTCGGAAATTCCCGCGGCCCAAGTGGATTTTTCCCACTCGCGCATCTGTGCGACGCTGATGACCGGCGCTGGCATGGGATGAAGTTAGCCGGGCGCGTGCGGCGAAGGAAGCGGGAATCGTTTTCGTGCGCTGGACAACGGCGGCGGACGGCTTACACTCCGCGCGTTCCACTTTGCGAACTGAATTGAACGAACCGAACACGACCATGAGCAACCTCATCATTCCCCCCCACGCGGCGCCGTTCACGCGCCGGAACTTCCTTAAATCCACCGGCGCAACCGCCGCGGGCGCGTCGCTGTTGAGCGCGATGCCCGTTGAGCGTTTCGCGAACGCCGCGTCGCCTGGCGACACCATCAAGGTCGCGCTTGTCGGCATGGGCGGCCGCGGCTCCGGCGCGGCGGATCAAGCCCTCAGCACTGGCGAGAGCGTCAAGCTGGTCGCCTGCGCGGACATTCACAAGGACCGGATGGACAGCAGCCTTCGCGGCCTCAAGGGCAAGCACAAGGACAAGGTGGATGTGAAGGCGGAGAACCAGTTCCTCGGCTTCGATGCGTTCAAGAAGGCTATCGCGCTCGCGGACCTCGTCATCCTTGCGACGCCGCCGGGCTTCCGCCCGATGCAGTTCGAGGAGGCGGTGCGCCAGGGCAAAAATGTTTTCACCGAAAAGCCCGTGTGCGTGGACCCGGCGGGCTTCCGCAAGTTCATGGCTGCCGCGCAAGAGGCGAAGAAGAAGAATTTGAAGGTTGGTGTCGGCCTTCAGAGGCATCACCAGCTTGGTTACCTCGAAACGATGAAGCGCCTGTGGGACGGGCAGATCGGTGACATTACGGCCATGCGCGCCTACTGGAACGGCAACACGCCGTGGGTGCATCCGCGCGCGGAACTGGAGAACCAATACGGACGCAAGCTCACCGAGCTGGAGTATCAGCTCCGCAACTGGTATTACTTCGTGTGGCTGTGCGGCGACCACATCGTCGAGCAGCACATTCACAACCTCGACGTTATCAACTGGCTCAAGAAGGGCCATCCCGTCAAGGCTCGCGGCAACGGCGGTTGCGAGACGCGCAAGGGCAAGGATTACGGCGAAATTTTTGACCACCATGTTGTCGAGTTCGAATACGAGGACGGCTCGGTGTGCTTCAGCCAGTGCCGGCACCAGCTCGGTTGCTGGAACGATGTGTCCGAGCATGCCATCGGCACGAAGGGCAAGTGCGACCTCAGCCGGCACACGATTCTCGGCGAAAACAAATGGCGATTCGCCGGCGGCGGAAAGAACCCCTACCAGCAGGAACACGACGACCTTTTCGACGCCATCCGCAACGACAAGCCCTACAACGAGGCGGAATACGGCGCGATCAGCTCCATGACCTCCGTGTTCGGACGCATGGCAACGTATTCTGGAAAGGAAATCACGTGGGACGCCGCGGTGAACGCGGATGTCGAGACCATGGTCAAGGGCATCGAAAATGTCTCATGGGACGAGGCGATCAAGCTTACGCCACCGAGCCTGCCGGGCGAAGACGGCATGTATCAACTGCCCGTGCCCGGCAAGACCGACGTGCTGCACTCGAAGAAATCCTGAGCCGCGCTGAAGTTTTCACACCCGCGTTCCGGAAGGGACGCGGGTTTTTTCTTTGCCCTCAATCTTTCGCGTAAAACTTCGCGAAGCCATCCGATTCGATGACTTCCACTCGGTTGCCCGGCGCGCGCTGGATCCGAGTCGCCGCGCCCGGAATGCGCGCGATGAGTTCCAGGCCTTTCTCCGGTCCAAGCACGCTCACGGTCGTCGAGAGGCTGTCCGCTGTGATGCCTTCGGGTGTGATGACGACGACGAGTCCGTGATCCGTGAGCGCCTGGCCGGTGCGCGGGTCCACGATGTGCGAGAGACGCTTGCCATCAATCTCGGCGCGCTGGAAC
This sequence comes from uncultured Verrucomicrobiota bacterium, assembly GCA_964589935.1. GTDB lineage: Bacteria > Verrucomicrobiota > Verrucomicrobiia > Limisphaerales > VHCN01 > VHCN01. Next base: position 16,674 of record CAZPVD010000022.1, read on the forward strand.
AAATCGCCCGAGGTCGCAAAATTGCAGTTGGCCACTTCGAGGAAGCGCACCGGCGGCGCGCCCGGCGCGTCGAGCGGCGCGAGTTCGATGCGCCAACCGCGCTTGCCTGGCGGCGCGTCGCCGATGGCCATGTCGCCGCTCCCGGCCACGAGCGCGCTGCGGATGCCGCACGCGTTCAGAGCTTTCATGGCTTCTCGCGCCGCGTCGCCCTTCGCGATGCCGCCGAGGTCGAGGCGCATTCCCGGCACGAGCAGCTTCGCGGTGTGTTCGCGCGCGTCGAGCACGAGGTTCGTATAGCCGACGGCCTTGCGCGCCTCGGCGAGTTTCGCCGGATCGGGAAGTTCACGCTGCCGCCGCGCGCGACGCCACAGTTGCACGAGCGGCCCGACCGTCGGGTCGAACGCCCCGCCGCTCAGCTCCGCGACCTCGCGCGCCCGGCCCAGCACGCGCCACAGGTCGTCGCTCAACTTCACCGCACGCCCCGAGCCGGCGGTGCGCGAAAGCAGCGTGAGTTCGCTCGCGTCCTCGTAGTCGCTCATTATGGCGTTGAGCTGCGCGATGCGCGCGTAGGCGGCCTGTGCTGCGGCGTCCGCCTGCGCCGTGTCGGGCGCGTAGAGCACGATGCGGAACGGCACGGCCATCTGCGCCTGCAAATACTCGAAGCGCTGCAACGCCGCGCGCGGCGCGGTGGCGCATGACGCGAACACCATCGCCAGCGCGGCGAACACAACGCAAGCCATTGCCCGTTTCCAATTCATCGCGGCAGTGATGCCTGAAACGGGCCGGCGGTTCAACGCTTCCGTCTGCTTTCTCGTTGCCTCGCGGGCGAATTCGCACACACTCGTGCCAGTCGAACCACCGTTTCATGGCTCCAGCCGCGCCAGCCAGTTCCGTTGCCCCCGCGCCAGCCTCGCGCGATGGGGGCATGGGCGGCTTCATTGATCCGCAGACGCTGATGGCGATTCGCAATCTCGAATTGCGCGCGCGCGTCGTCGTGCAGGGTTTCTGGAACGGCCTTCATCGCAGCCCGTATCACGGGTTTTCCGTCGAGTTCACCGAGTATCGCCAATACACGCCGGGCGACGACCCGCGCTATCTCGACTGGCGGCTCTACGCGCGCAGCGACCGCTACTTCATCAAAAAATTCGAGGACGAGACGAACCTCCGCTGTCACCTGCTCGTGGACAACTCGCGCTCGATGACTTTCGGCTCGACTGGCTGGACCAAGGCGCAATACGCGAACACGCTCGCGGCGACGCTCGCCTACTTCCTCTACCTTCAGGGCGATGCCGTCGGGCTGCTCACGTTTGATGAAGCCATCCGCGACTACCTGCCCGCGCGGCACCGCACCGGCCATCTACGGCACGTCATGCTGGCGCTCGAAAAACCCGCTGGCGGCAAAACGACCGATCTCACGGCACCGTTGAAGCGCATTGTTGAAATCGTCCGCAAGCGCGGCCTCATGGTGCTCATCACCGACCTGCTCGCGCCGATGGAAACGCTGGAGAAAAACCTCGCCAGCCTCGGCGCGTGCGGCCACGAGGTGATGCTGTTCCACCTGCTCGACCCGGCGGAACTGAACTTCAACTTCGCCGACGCCGCGATGTTCCGCGACGTGGAGAGCGGGCGCGACCTCTACATTGACCCGTCCGCCGCCCGCAAAGAATACCTGCGGAAACTTGAAGCCCATTGCGCCGCTGCCCGCGCGGTTTGCGAGAAGCTCGGCATCAGCTACCGCCGCGCTGCGACGAACGAGCCGCTCGAACTCACCCTGTTCGATTTCCTGCGCGAACGGATGCAGCGCGGCAAGACGGTGAAGCGGACCCGCGCATGAATTTCCTCGCCCCACTTTTTTTGCTCGGTGCGCTCGCGGTGGCGCTGCCAGTGATTTTTCACCTCATCCGGCGCACGACGAAGGAGCGGACGCTGTTCAGCTCGCTCATGTTCCTGCTGCCCACGCCGCCGCGCGTCACCAAGCGCAGCCGGCTGGAAAACATCTTTCTGCTACTCCTGCGCTGCGCGGTGCTGTGCCTGCTCGCGCTGGCATTCGCGCGGCCGTTCATTCAGAAGCCCGTCAGCGACGACCTCGCGAGCGGCATCGGCAAGCGCATCATCGTGCTTGTGGACACGAGCGCGAGCATGAGTCGCGGCACGCTCTGGGCCGAGGCGCGCGCGAAGGCAGAGGAAGTTTTTCGCAACGCCACGCCGGCTGATCAAATCGCCATCTTTACATTCGACCGCGCGGTGAATCGCCTCACCACCTTCGAGCAATGGTCGCAGGCCGCCGCGGGCGAACGCGCCGCGCTCGCGTCGAAGCGCCTCGCGGAAGTTTCGCCGTCGTGGCTGGGCACGCACCTCGGCAACGCGCTCATCACCGCCGCCGAGGCACTCGAGGAAAAAAATGCCGCGCCCGATCTCGCGCAGCGGCAGGTCGTGCTCATCACCGACATGCAGGAAGGCAGCCGGCTCGATTCGTTGCAGGGCTACGAGTGGCCCAAGGGCGTCGAACTCGTCGTCGAGCCGGTGAAGACGAAGCGCGTCACGAACGCCGGCCTGCAACTCGTCGCCGAGACCGATGACTCTGACAAACAATCATCCGATGTCGCCGTCCGCGTGCGCGTGAGCAATTCATCCGACTCGAAACGCGAGCAGTTCCAAGTCGGCTGGGCGCGGCCGGACGGGAAAGGTTTTCTCGGCACGCCGCTGGATGTCTATGTGCCGCCGGGGCAGGGGCGCGTCGTCGCGTTGTCCGCGCCGCCGGCGGGCGTGAGCGTGGACCGCATTGTTTTACAGGGCGATGATGAGGATTTTGACAACACCGTGTTCGTCATTCTGCCCGAGGCCGCGCGCGTGAACGTGCTTTATCTCGGCGGTGAGGCGGCGGCAGACACGAAGCAACCGCTGTATTTCGTCCAACGCGCATTCCAGCAAACGCGTCGGCAAATCGTGCAGGTCATCCCTCGCGCGCCGGACGCGCAACTGCTTCCTACCGACACGGAGAACGCGCCCGTCGTGCTTGTGACGGACGCGCTGCCCGACACGCGCATCGCGATGCTGCGCCGGCTGCTCGGCGAAGGACGCACCGTGTTCGTCGTGCTGCGCAACGCGGCACAGGCCACGACGCTGGCAAAGCTGCTCGACCTTGAAAGCCTTTCCGCAACCGAGGCGCGCGTGAACGAATACTCGCTGCTCGCGGAGATTGATTTCCAGCACCCGCTCTTTGCGCCGTTCGTGGACCCGCGCTTCAGCGATTTCACGAAGATTCATTTCTGGAAACACCGCCGTCTCGATGCGGCGAAGATTCCCGGCGCGCGCGTGCTGGCGCGCTTCGACGACGGCGATCCCGCGCTGCTGGAGGTGCCCGCTGGCAAGGGCCGCGTATTCGTGCTCACCGCAGGCTGGCATCCCGAGGACAGCCAGCTCGCGCTGTCGTCGAAGTTCGTGCCGCTGCTCTACTCGCTGCTGGAACAGAGCGGCGGGCTGAACGTGCAGGCGACGCAGACCACCGTCGGCAGTGACGTGCCGCTCGCGTTCGCGGGCGCGGACACGAACGTCGCGCTCACCATCACCAAGCCCGACGGCGCGCGCGTGACGCTGGCGAAAGGCGAAGTGAAGTTTTCGCAGGCGGACCAGCCGGGCATTTACACGATAGCATCGTCGCCGCCGAGGAAGTTCGCCGTGAACCTCGATCCGTCCGAGAGCCGCACCGCGCCGTTGTCGCTCGATGAACTCGAACGCCTCGGCGTGCCGCTCAAGCGCATCCACGCGGACGCTGTGAAGCTTGCGGAACAGAAACGGCAACTCCAAAACACCGAGTTGGAAAACCGGCAAAAGTTGTGGCGCTGGCTCGTCGCCGCCGCGCTCGCGGTGCTGCTCGCGGAGACGTGGCTCGCCGCCTGGACGACGCGGCGCGAAACGGCAACGGCGGAGGCGTCGTGATATCACGCGAGTTCGCCGAGAAAGAAACTTGCTGGCAGAATTCCACAGCCGATAACCTGCCATTGCCGTGCCGGACTCCATCGAAACCATCCCCACCGACCGGCTCGACCTTGTTCCATTCACTGCGGAATTCCTGCGCGCCTCGCTGGCGGGAAAACTTGCCGAAGCGGAGCAGATCCTCGGGGCAATCTTGCCCACCGACTGGCCTGATTACCCGCGCGTCCATCGCCTCCGTCTCTCGCAACTCGAAGCCGACCCGGCGCTGCTGTGCTGGCTCCTGCGCGGCATGGTGCTGCGTTCAGAGCGACGCCTCATCGGGCACATCGGTTTCCACACCGCGCCCGGGCCGGATTACTTGAGCGCCCTTGCACCCGGCGGCGTTGAGTTTGGCTTCGATGTCTTCGCTCCTTACCGTCGGTGCGGTTTCGCAAGTGAGGCTGCCGGGGCGCTCATGCGCTGGGCGCGGGCCAGGCACGGCGTCACCCGGTTTGTCGTCACCATTTCTCCTGAGAACGCGCCGTCGCTTGGACTTGCCGCCAAATTTGGCTTCCGGCGCATCGGCTCGCACGTGGATGATGAGGACGGCTTGGAGGACATCTTCGAGCGAGTGGTCGAGTAACCGGCGCAATTGAAACTTGCTGGCTGCGTTGTGCTGCCGATAGACTCCGCGCCCGCAGCAACGATTCGCGATTTAACATTTCAACGATCCAACCGACACGATGAACACCGTCAACCAACTCAGGACTGTCAAGAAAAACACCACCGCCAAAGTCAGCGCTGAACTCTCGCGCACCGGCGGCCTGCTGCGCCTCGCGCCCGCGTGGGTGCCGCGCTCGTTCCTCCAGCCCGGCCTGCGCATCAAGCTCCATCCCGATGACACCTACGCCTACGGCGCGAATCGCGGCGGCATTGACGAGCGATGGTTCGCCTCGACGACCGTCACGGCCAACGAAGGTCGCGCGTGGGACGAAGGTTTGAACTACTGCGTCGTGGGCGGCGAACGTTTCACGCTCAAGCAGGCCGTCGAGGATTGCGGAGCGACGCTCGTGGGCAAGGCGATCTGGAAGAAGTATGGCCGCTGGCCGGTCTACTCGAAGTTCTTCGACAACATGGGGCCGATTCCGCATCACATGCACCAGTCGAAGGCGCAGGCCAAGCTCGTCGGCCAGGAAGGCAAGCCGGAGAGCTACTACTTCCCGCCGCAGCACAACAACGTCGGTAACAATTTCCCCTACACCTTCATGGGCTTCGAGCCGGGCACGACCAAGGCGCAGGTGAGGAAGTGCCTCGAAGATTGGAACAAAGGCGACAACGGCATCCTCGATCTTTCGAAGGCATATCGCCTCAAACCCGGCACGGGCTGGCTCATTGACCCGTGCATCCTGCACGCGCCCGGCAGCCTCTGCACCTACGAGCCGCAATGGGGCAGCGACGTCTTCGGCATGTATCAAAGCATGGTCGAAGGCCGCTACGTCCCGTGGAGCCTGCTCGTTAAGGACATGCCCAAGAGCAAGCACCATGACCTCGACTTCATCGTGGACCAGCTCGACTGGGACAAAAACGTGGACCCGAAATTCAAGGACCACCACTACCTCGAACCCGTCCCCGTCGCCGACACGCGCAAGGAAGGTTTCGTGGACCGCTGGATCGTCTATGGCAAGGTGGATGGCGAACAGCTCTTCACCGCCAAGGAACTCACCGTCGAACCCCGCGTGAAATGCACCATCACGGACACCGGCGCCTACGGCCTCATCTGTGTGCAGGGCAGCGGCAAGATCAACGGCCAGCCGCTCGTCAGCCCCAAGCTCATCCGCTTTCACGAACTGACCGAGGACGAATACTTCTGCACCGAGGACGGCGCGAAGAACGGCGTGACCTTCGAGAACACCAGCGAGACTGAACCGCTCGTCACCCTCCGTTACTTCGGCCCCGAGGTGAACCCGAACGCCCCGGCGATGGGCGCGTATCGGAAGAACAAGTTCAACTGAGACGGGCTTACTTCAGCCGCTTCACAAATCTTCCCATTCGTTCGCAGGCTGTTTCGATCTGGTCGAGCGCAGTGGCGAAGCAGCAGCGGAGGTAGCCTTCACCGCTCGGGCCGAACGCGCCGCCGGGCACGCACGCGACTTTCTCCTCCTGCAACAGGCGCGTCGCAAATTCCTTCGAGCTGAGGCCCGTGCTCTTGATGCACGGGAAGGCGTAGAAGCTGCCGCGCGGCAGATGACACGTGAGGCCGATGTCGTTGAACGCCTTCACGATGAAGTTGCGACGCAGCTTGTATTGGTCGCGCATCGAGACGGTGTCGGCTTCGCCGTGCAGGAGCGCTTCGAGCGCGGCTTCCTGGCTGATGATACTGGCGCAGAGCATCGAGTATTGATGGATGCGCATCATCGCCTCGATGAGTTCCGCCGGGCCGCACGCGTAACCGATGCGGAAGCCCGTCATCGCATACGCCTTGCTGAAGCCGTGCAGGAAGATGGTGCGTTCACGCATCCCCGGCAGGCTCGCGATGCTCACGTGCTCGCCCTCGAAGGTCAGCTCGCTGTAAATCTCGTCCGTGATGACGAGCAGATTGTGGCGCAGCACGACCTCGGCGATTTTGAGCAGCTCCGTGCGCGTCATCGTGCCGCCGGTCGGGTTCGTCGGGAAGTTCAGGAGCAGCGCCTTGCTGCGCGGTGTGACGGCGCGTTCGATGGCCTCGGCGGTGACGGCGAAGCCATTCTCCGCGGTGCAGGAAACCGCGACGGGCACGCCGTGCGTCATCGAGATGCTCGGCGAATAACTCACGTAGCATGGTTCGTGATAGAGGATTTCGTCGCCGGGATTGATGACGGCGCGCAACGCGATGTCGAGCGCCTCGCTCACGCCGACCGCGACGAGGATTTGCCGCTGCGGGTCGTAGGTGACGTTGAACTTGCGCTCGACATTGTGCGCGATGGCTTCACGCAGCGTGAGCAGTCCGAGATTTGAAGTGTAACTCGTCTTCCCCCGTTCCAGCGCGTAGATGGCGGCCTCGCGGATGTGCCACGGCGTGACGAAGTCCGGCTCGCCGACGCCAAGCGAGATGATGTCCTTCTGCCCCTGCACGAGGTCGAAGAATTCGCGGATGCCCGAACGCGGGATGTTCGCGACATTCGCGGCGATGAACTTGTTGGCGGAAAACTGCACAAGGAAATCAGAGCGCAGACGGGCTAAAATGCGAGCGAAAACTTGGTGATGCCGGAACGGGCCGTCAATTCGAGAGCGGGATGTAGGTCAGCACCATGTCCGCCATGCCCTTCACGCGCGAAGGCGGAGCGTCCCTGAACGGCATCGCGTTGCCAATGCGGCGGCGTGTCTCGGATGAGACGAGGATTTCGGTGTTGTGCTCCTTGTTCAACTGCTCAATGCGGGAGGCGAGGTTGACCGTATCGCCGATCGCGGTGAACTCCCTCCGATGCGGTGCCCCGATGTCGCCGATGACGACCTCGCCGCTGTGGACGCCCACGCCCATGCGCAGGGCAGGCTGGCCTCGCGCGGCGCGGTCCGCGTTGAGCTTCGCCAGCTCGCCATACATCGCCAGCGAGCAGCGCACGGCGCGCTCGGCATGGTCGGGCTGGTCGAGCGGCGCTCCGAACCACGCGAGCAGACCGTCTCCGGTGTATTTGTCGAGCGTCCCGCCATGCTGGAAGAGCACACCGACCATGCGCGTGTGGAAGTCGTTGAGGAGCATAACGACTTCCTCCCCGCGCATGGTCTGGCTGAGCGCCGTGAAGTCGCGCAGATCGGCGAGCAACACAGTGACCTCGCGCCGAGTGCCGTTCTGTGGCTCGTCCGGCTGCTGTTCGATCAGGCGCGCCACGCCGGGGGAAAAGTATCGTCCGAGCCGCTCACGCCGACGCTGTTCACGGGCGACTTCGAGCACGAGACCCGTTCTTCGGTGGCGGGCGGTCTCGCATATGATCGCCGTGAGCACGATCAGAAGGACAGCGGCGATGATCGGACCGATGTGCGTTTCGCTGACCTTGAAGAGCACCGACTGACAGACTGCCGCGACAGTCGCGGCGACAAAGATTTGCACGCCTTCCAGCGACATGGCGGCGAAGAGGATCAGCAGGAGATAAATTCCCAGCGTGAAGGCCGCCGTGCCCGAAGGACTGTTCGAGGTGGCCAGCGACGCATTCTGAATGAAGAACACGGCCGGCATGTCCACAAGCGGCACCGTGAGCCGCGAGAGCATCAACAACCGCCGCGAAACATGAGCGCCGAGGAAAACGAGCATCGTCGTCGCCCAATACACACCAACCAGCGGAAGCGTCGCACGCCAGTCGGGCTGGCCCATCGCGAGCCCAAGCACGAGGTGCAACACCAGGAACGCACTCACTCCGCCGAGGCGAAGCTGGTTCTGGCGCCAGGCGAGCTCGATCTTCTCCCGCGCGAGCGCGGTTCGAAGCGAGTCCTCAACGATGCCCACCGGCGGATCGGGTTCCTTCATGACGACTGAGCATCCTTATGAGCCTTGGCGCGGAAACTGGCAAGGCCGGTCATCCAAGCCTCGCGGCAACGCACATTTCTGAAACAGGGAAGAAGGCTTAAAAAATTCCAGCGCTCCGACGACAGGCTTTCCAATCTGGAGAGCCTGCCCGTGTTCACGCTGCGGCGGCGCCGGGCTTGCGCTGCACGATGGGCTGCGCCTCGCCGCGGACGCCCGCGCCGGTGATGGTCACGGACTCGACATCCTCGGTGTGCGGCACCTCATACATGATGTCGAGCATGAGCTTCTCGATGAGCGCGCGCAGGGCGCGGGCACCGGTGCCCTTGCTCAACGCAGTCCGCGCGAGTTCGCGCAGTGCGTCCGGCGTGAAGTGCAGTTCCACGCCTTCCATCCACAGCAGCTTCGCAAACTGCTTGGTGAGCGCGTTCTTCGGATCGGTGAGGATGGCGACAAGCTGGTCCTCCGTAAGCTCATCGAGCACGGTCGCGACGGGGAGGCGGCCGATGAATTCGGGAATGAATCCGTAGCTGAGAAGGTCTTCCGGCTCGACGCGGTGCAGGATGTCACGCCGCTCGATGTCAGCCGCTTTCGCGCTGTGACGCGCCGCGCCGAAGCCCATCACGCGGTTGCCGAGCCGGCGGTGGATCATTTTTTCCAGACCGACGAACGCGCCGCCGCAGATGAACAAAATGTTCGTCGTGTCCACGCGGATGTATTCCTGCTGCGGATGCTTGCGTCCGCCTTGCGGCGGGACGTTGCAGACGGTGCCTTCGAGGATTTTGAGCAGCGCCTGCTGCACGCCCTCGCCGGAAACGTCGCGCGTGATGGAGACGTTCTCCGTTTTACGCGCGATCTTGTCTATCTCGTCAATGTAAACGATGCCGACTTGCGCGCGTTTCACGTCGTAGTCGGAATTTTGCAGCAGTCGGAGAATGATGTTCTCCACGTCTTCGCCGACGTAGCCGGCCTCGGTCAGAGTCGTGGCATCCGCGATGGCGAACGGCACGTCGAGCGCCTTGGCGAGCGTGCGCGCGAGCAGCGTCTTGCCGGAGCCGGTCGGACCGATGAGCAGGATGTTGCTCTTTTCAATTTCAACGTCCGGATGCGGATCAGGAGCACGGCCTTCCTGTGTTTCGCCGGTTGATTGGTGCTGGATGCGCTTGTAATGGTTGTGGACGGCGACGGCGAGGGTCTTCTTGGCCGCGTCCTGGCCGATGCAATGCTCGTCGAGGATGCGCTTGATCTCGGCGGGCTTGGCCACGCGCACACGCGGCGCGGTGCGGCGGTCCGCGGCGAGTTCCTTGTCGAGGACGTTTTTGCAGACGGTGACGCAGTTGTCGCAAATGTAAACGCCCGGCCCGGCAATGAGCTTCCTGACCTCCGCGTGGGATTTGCCGCAGAAGCTGCAGAGCGTGAGGTTGTGTGGCCGGGCCATGCGAGCGCGTTGTTCAACTGTTTTTCAAGTCCGCAAGTTTCTGGTCGGCGAGACCGGGAATTTCCTTCCGCGACGCGACGACTTCATCCACAAGGCCAAACGCCTTCGCCTCCTCGGGTGACATGAAGTTGTCGCGGTCGCAGGCTTTCTCGACGGCTTCGTAGGATTGGCCGCTGTGCTTGGCGATGATGTTGTTGAGGCGTTGCTTGAGCTTGAGCATGTATTTAACGCGGATTTCCACATCGCTGGCTTGGCCTTCCGCGCCGCCGAGCACTTGATGAATCATGATGTTCGCGTTCGGGAGCGAATAACGCTTGCCCTTCGTGCCGCCCGCGAGCAGCACCGCGCCCATGCTCGCGGCCTGGCCGATGCAGTAGGTGTTCACGTCGCACGTGAGGAATTGCATCGTGTCGTAAATCGCCAGACCCGCCGTGACGCTGCCGCCGGGCGAGTTGATGTAGAGATGGATGTCCTTCTTCGGATCGCTCATCTGAAGGAACAGGAGCTGCGCGATGATGAGGTTGGAAATCATGTCGTCCACGGGCGTGCCGAGGAAGACGATGCGGTCCACGAGCAGGCGCGAGTAAATGTCGTAGCCGCGCTCGCCGCGCCCGGTCTGCTCGACCACCATCGGAACAAGAAAATTGTTCATATTCGCTGAATCAAAGTCGCGCGGAACGTAGTGGCCGTCCACCGGCACGTCAAGCGCGGCAGACCATTTGATAGCAAAAACGGCCCGCCGCGGAAAGCCAATTATCCGCGCCCCGTCTTTGCCGTTGAAATTCATCCAACCGCTCCGCACTCTTGCACCATGCACTCACGCCGACTCTCGCGCCGCGAATTTCTTGCCACTTCCGCCGCTGCCGCGCTTGCGTTCGATGCCGCCGCGCAGGATGAAAAACCCGAGCCGATCATAGACATCCACCAGCACACCAACTACCACGGCCGCACCGATGACCAGATGCTTGCGCACCAGCGCGCGATGGGCATCACCACGACGATCCTTCTGCCTGCGGGCCGGCCCGTCGAACACCCAAGCACGCACAACGGCAAATCCAACGGCCTCGCGGCGAAGTGCGGCGGCAACGAGACGGTCGTCGCGTTCAGCAAGGAGCATCCTGGCGAATTTTTGTTCGGTGCAAATGAAGTGACCGATTTGCCTGAGGCGCGCGCGGAGATCGAGAAGTATTTGAAGCTTGGCGCGAAAATCATCGGCGAGCAAAAATTCGGTGTCGAGTGCGACTCGATCTACACGTGGGAACTCGCGCGGCTCGCGCAGGACTACGGCGTGCCGATGCTGCTGCACTTCCAGCACGGCACCTACAACCTCGGCTACGAGCGGTTCCACCGGACGCTGGAGAAATTTCCGAAGGTCAATTTTCTCGGCCACGCGCAGACGGTCTGGGCGAACATTGACAAGGATCACAGCGACCAGAAGGTTCTTTACCCGAAGACAAAGGTCACGCCCGGCGGGCTGACCGATGTGTATCTGAAGACGTATCCGAATTTTTACGGGGACATGTCTGCTGGCTCAGGACTTAACGCGCTCATCCGTGACGAGGAGCACACGAAGTGGTTCCTCGAACGGCACCAGGACAAAATCCTCTACGGCAGCGATTGCGCGGACACCATTGGCCGCGGCCCCGGCTGCCAGGGCGCGCAGACCCTTGCCGCACTGCGCCGGCTCTCGCCGAACAAAACCATCCTGCGAAAAATTCTTTTTGAGAACTCGAAGAAGATGTTCCGCCTCTGAACGCAACAGACAAGCGGTGAAAATTATTCTTCCACCAGCACCGGCGTGCCGAGCGAGACGAGCTTGAGCAAAAGTTCCGCATTCCAATTTGCGAGGCGGAAGCAGCCGTGTGATTCCGTGCGGCCCACATCCTCCGGCTTCGGCGTGCCGTGGATGCCGTAGCCGGTTCGGTCGAGGCCGATCCACGCGACGCCGACAGGATTATTCGGCCCCGGAGGCAGGATGAGCTTCGTGTTCAATTGCTTGGCCTCGGCGGATTCGGGGAACACATCCGGGTCAAACGTGTAGTTCGGGTTCGCCGCCGCGACGATGACATGCAGTTCGCCGACGGGCCGCTTCTCGACACGCGCCGCGATGCTGCACGGGAAGTGTGCGAGCAAATTTGTGTTCGAATCGAACGCTTCCAGTGTCTTGCCCGCGAGGTGAATCGTCACCCACGCGGCCTTGCTGCGGAACGCGGGCGGCGCAATGTTCGGCAACTGGATCACGGCACCGGCCGCGACGTTCGTCCAGTTCACGTTGGGGTTCAGCCTCTTGACGAGCAGCGGGTGCGTGTGACTTTTTTCGGCGACGAGTTCGAGGATGTTCTCAAAATCGAGCGCGCTCTGCTGCGACTTGCCGAGCCACGTCGGGCTGACAGGCTGCAGGCGCGCAAGATCGTTCGTCGTGACCGTGTAAGGCACGACCGCCGTTGCGCCGAGTTGCAGACGCGCCTTGGTTTCCGCGTCAAGGTTTCCCGTCACGGGCAGATTCTCGCGCTGCTGGAAGGCGCGCAGCGCCGCGCGTGTCTGCAATCCAAACTGCCCGTCAATCGAGCCGGGCGAAAACCCCTGCCGGTCGAGCGCGAGCTGCGCTTCGAGCACCGGCCACGCGAACCGGCCAGACATGATGCTGTTCGTCGCCGACGCAGTCGGAGCGTTCGTGGCCTTCGGTGGCGGCGCATTCGTCACCGGTTTGATCGCGACAGCGTTGGTTGACGGCGCGACATTCGTGCGCGCAAAGACCGGCAGCGAGTTGGTGGCTTTGGCCGGCCGGACAGACTGTGGCAGGTTGAACCACGCCACGACCGGCTTGTGAAACTTCCAAACGGCGAACGCGGCCGCTGCGACGAGCGCCAATGCGACGATCAAACGCAACGCATTTCGGCGCGGGGGCTTTGGCCCCGGCTTGGCCTTGAAGAGCGGCGTATTGATCTGCACGGGCGGAATTTAGCCACAAGCAGGCGCGCGCCGGAAGAGGGGAATTAGGTTTCCAGTTGGCGGTTTGCTTTGCGCCCAGCTCACGGCACCAGCTTGTATCCCACCCCGTGCACTGTCAGCAAGTGCCTCGGCTCGCCGCCGTTATCGCCGAGTTTCTTGCGGAGCTGCACGATGACTTGGTCGAGCGTGCGCGTCGTGCCGTAGTAGTTGTAGCCCCAAACCTCGTTCAGCAGCTTGTCGCGCGACATCACTTCGCCGGGATGAGTGAAGAAGAATTGCAGCAGCTTCAGCTCCTTCGCCGTGAGGTCTTCGGTCATTTTGCCGCGGCGGACTTGGAAAGTTTTCGGGTCAATCGTCGCCACGCCGATGCGGAAGCACTCGCTTGCCGACGACGGATCCGGCGTTGAAGCTTTCTGCGTCCGGCGAAGTAGCGCATGGATGCGCGCGAGCAGTTCACGCACGCCGAAGGGCTTGGTCACGTAATCGTCCGCGCCAAGGTCGAGGCCGACGACCTTGTCAATCTCCTGCCCCTTCGCGGTGAGCATGAGGATGGGCGTCGTGACCTTCTTCGCGCGGAGCTGCTTGCACACGTCGAAGCCGCTCGCGCCCGGCAGCATCACGTCGAGCACGATGAGCGCGGGCCGGTGCTTCGCCACCGCGTCGAGCGCGTGGTCGCCGCGATTGCAGGTCGCCACGTCGAACTCCTCGCTGCGTAGCACTTCCTCCAACCCGAGCAGGATGTGCGGGTCGTCTTCAACAACGAGAATTATCGTTTTCATTCGTGGCTTTCCTTCCCCGCCGGCAAACGCAACACAAAGCAGCTTCCACCGCCGCCGCGCGGCTCGTGGACGACCTCGCCGCCGTGCGCGCGGGCAATCTGCCGCGCGAGTGTCAGCCCAAGCCCGCTGCCCTGGATACCGCTGCTCAATGCATCGTGCGCCCGGTAGAACTGCTCGAAAATCTTCCCCTCGCTCCCGCGCGGCACGCCAAGCCCGCGGTCGAGCACACGCACTTCGAGGTGCGGCAACGGTTCGTCGCGCCGGCGAAGCTCGACGCGGATTTCCTTTCGCTCACCGGAATACTTCTCCGCGTTCGACAGCAGGTTGACCAGCACCTGAGCAAGCGCGTCGCGGTCGCCGTTCACATGGATCGGCACCGGCGGAAGGTCGAGTTCAAGTTTGAAGCCGCTTTGTTCAAGGTGCGGCCGGTAAGTTTCGACGGTCTCGCTCACGACCGCGCCGAGGTCGCAGCGCGCGAAGGTGTATTTCTTCTCGCCGCGCTCCATGCGCGAGAAGTCGAGCACGTTGTTGATGAGCCGCGTGAGCCGCGCGGTTTCGGCGGTGATGATCTGGAGGTAACTGCGCTGCTTCGCCGCGTCGCTCACACGGCCTTCCGCGAGCAGCTCGGAGAACATGCGGATGCTCGTGAGCGGGGTCTTAAGCTCGTGCGAGACGTTGCTGACGAAGTCCGTCTTCTGCCGCGCAAGCGCGATCTGCCGACGCAGGTCGGCAAAGATGAGCCAGCCGCCCGCGACGATGGCGACGAGCAGCACCGCGACGATGAGCGCGATGGTGAGCGCGAGGGTTTTTGCGGACTGGCCGAGCTTGTTCGGATCGAGCAGATACACGGCCATTTCCCAATGCGGCATCGCCTCGCCGACTTCAGTAGCAACGAATGGCCGTTTCCATGACGCAGGTTGAAAACCCGGATGCGACACCGCGACAGGCCGCGCGGTGTCGTCGAGCAACGCGACGCAGATTTCCTCGTCCAACGGCGGCTCGACGCGCACGACCGGCCGCAGATCGGTGATGAGTTTCTTCAACTCAAGCTGCGCGCCGAACACGAGCTGCGGCTCGCGCGGCGGGTGATACCAGAACATCAGCCTGAGCTTGTTGTCGAGGAAACGCGCGAGCGTGCCCGAGTCCGACTCGCCGATGAGCTGGCGGAATTCGGCCTCGGCTGCGGCGACCTTCGAGACCGGCTCGGCGTCATTCGCCTGAACCTTCGGCTGACCGAGTGCCTGCTGCGGCTCGACCGCGCGCTTGTAGTTCGCGGGATTCTTCAACGCGTAAGAATTCTTGAGGGACTTGAGATCGTTGTTATCTCCGTTGAAGCCGTTCGTGGATTGTGCGAGCGAGTTGTCCTGCGCGGGCTGTGTTCCTGTCGGAGGCGCGTTGGGTTGCGCGCGTTGTTGAGGTTGTTCCGGCTGCTGTTGCTGAACCGCCAATTGCTGCTGGACTGTGTTCTGCGCAGGCGCATTTGCCCGGCTCCTGAACTGCGCCGAGTTCGCCAGCGCCTCGTCCTTCGATGGCGCGGCCTTGTCGTCGAGGCGAGAGAGGTTGATGGCGCCCTTGGGTGTGTTCCAATAAACCTCGACGGCCTCGCGGTTGCCGAGGAAGGCGGAGTTGGCGATGCAGAAGGTGCGCGCCTCGGGCCGGCCCCACGGCGAGGGTGAGAGCAGGTTGCCCGAGAGAGTGACGACGAAGCCGACATCCGCGAGCGGCCAGTTCTTACGCAGCGTGTCGTCGAATTGAGCGGAAAGTCCCTGCACTGGTTTTTCAGCGAGCAGCGTCTCGACCTGCTGCACGAACTCACGCTGCCGGTCGTCAAGATACGATTCGGCGTCGCGCGCGAGCCGGTCTGCGACACCTTGGTAAAGCAGCGATTGCTGGCGCTCCAGGATGAACTGCTGGTCGCGCAATGACCGCACCGCGAGCCACGCGAGGACGAGACTCGGCACGAACACGGCCAGCAGGAACACGAGCGCGGTTTTCTTCATGGCTCAGTTGGCAGCATCGCCGAAGTCCACGCCGGAGTCGAGCCGCGGCTTCACCGGGAAGTCGCCGCCACGGCGAGTGTGCGCGGCGCAAAGGAATTCGTCGGCACGAGCAAATAGGAAAACGCGCCGAGCAAAGTGCCTTCCTTGCACTGATGACATTCCGCACAGTGCGTCTTCGCGCGGAGCGCGCCGACGGCGAGGAGGCCTGCGACAGTGCTCGTGCCGTGTTCCGTCTTGATGGCGAGAAGCCCGGGCACGGTCACGAGTTCCTTGCCCGCGCGCAGTTCCGCGACGGCGCGGGTTTCGGCGGCGGTCAACGCCCGGCGCTTGAGCAGGGCGCGGGATTCTTTCTTCGATACGACGGTCATCGTGATGGTTTCGCTCCAAGGACGCATGTAGGCGAGCGGTTCGTCCTCAAGTCCGAGCAGGTCGGGCGCGGCGAAGCGATACGTCTCGCCGTTGAGCGTGAAGTAATCCTGCGGTGGCAGAAACTGGATGCGGCTCGCGCCGAAGCCCGGCTTGCTGGCGAAGTCGTTGAAGTAGGCGTCGTGCATCTTGCTGAGGTCGGTGAATGTCCGCGCGCCCCTGTTCGAGTGGCTTGGGATCTGAACCACTTCGTCTTGCAAAAACTGCGGCAACACAGGCCCGGCGGAAGGACTCGTCTTTGGCGCGCTGCGCTGCGCGGATGGAGCGCTGGGCTGCTCTTGAGCCTGAACGAAAAGAATGCTGCCGGCCGTTGTCGCCGAGGCCGCGACGAGACTTGCGAGGAGGAGTGTTTTCATGGTTCGAGATGTGGTTGTTGAGTTGTGTGTCTACTTTTGGGCGACGGACTTTTCCGCGGGAGCGGGCTTGCTTGTGGCCTGCATGAGTTCCCACGCGAGCGCGCTGAACTCCCGGCCCGGCACCTTGCCCATGAGCCGACGCGAGGTCGGTTCGAGAAATCGGCCCAGCCCAAGCGCGCGTGTGTCGGCGACGACTTGTGGTCGCGTCGCGTCGTCCGCCTCGCTGTAATGCACGACCTGCTTGAGGAGGTTCCATTCCATCGTCGGCGTGAGCACTTCGGCGCGGCCGACCATGACGCGCTGGATTTCGCGAGGCTTGGGTTCCAGCGTGAGCGGCAGGATGCGGTCGGTCCACGCGCGCGGCAGCGTGTAGAGCACGCGCACGCCGGTTTCCGCAAACCACGAGTCGCGCCACGTCTGCACCATCGCGGCGGCTTCGCGTTCGTAGAGACCCTCCTTCACGAGCGCGGCGGTCATGCGCTGCGCGAGTTCGCCAATCACTTCACCGGTCGGACGCAGGTTCTTGCCGGGATGAAGCAGCACCTGCTTGTTTGCGTCCGCCGCGAGGCGGTCAACGGAAAGGAACTTCGCGCCCGCCTGCCCGATGTGGACGACAAACAAATTCGCCAGCGGCTCGGCGCCAGTGTTCTGCAACTGGATGCACTCGTCGTTCACGCCGAACAGCGTAACCGTGAGCGGCGCGGTGAAATTGCCGACGCCGCGGTAGAACAGGAACTTCTCCAGCTCCGGCTGGCTGTTCGCGTCAGCGGCGACGCGCAAGAAGCCCGCGTCCGTCTCCCGCGCGGCGTAATAGTGGCTGCCTGATTTGTCCACGGGCAATTGTTCTGCGAGCGCGGAGTGGAGCGCCTGCGGCAGCACCTTCACGCCGAGCCACTGGATGGCGTTGGGCCGCACAGCGAACGCGCGCGGATCGGCTGCGGTCAACTGCGGATACCACTCCGTGATGCGACCCTGCGGGAAGTTCACCGTCACGTCCACCTTCTGCTCGCGGTCGGCGTAGAAGTAGATCACCGGCGTCTCCATGCGCTGAAGCGTGCGGAAGGCCGTCTTCACGCCGTAAGTGTAGAGCCGGCGCGCCTGCGACTGCGGCGTGGGGCGGTTCAAGTCGTGGACGAACGACGGCAGCTCGGCGACTTGAAACGGATTCCACTCGAACTGGATTCCATCCGCGCCTTGCACGGACGTGAACGTGCCCCACTCATGAGCGACGAAGTCTGGTTTAGGTGCGCGCGAAGGCTCGGCGGCGAAGGCAGTGAAATGGACGAACGCGGTAACAAACGCGACGGAGAGAAGTTTTGTTTTCATGCCGCCAGTGTGGCGGCAACGCCTGCGAATGTTGTCAGGCGCGGGTGAAGCGTTTGTAAAAGATTTGTGCCGGAAGTTGCCCGCTAAACGCCCATCAAATGTTCAATCACCATCTGGTCGAGCGCTTGATAATTGCGGTCTGCGACGAGCGCCTGCGCGGCCTTTTCGTCGAAGCTGCGCGCCTTCTTCACGAGGTGCAGGAACGTGCGGCGGCTGTTCACGAGGTGCGCCATCCAGTGCTCCTCCTTCGTCGTGCGGAACGGATGCACGTCGAAGCACACATATTCGCCGTGGCGGCCGTAGCCGTTGCGTTCGAGCGCGCGAATCTGGTCGAACGCGCTGCGAAGGTTCGTGCAGCCGAACGGACGGTCCTGGTCGTATTTCAACCCGTTCTGATCGTTGAGATGCAGCGACCACAGCTTGCCGAAGCTCATCGCGAAATCAATTTCATCCGCCGGATCGAGTCCCGCGAGAATCGCGTGTGCGCTCTCGATGAGGCAGCCGACGCGCTTTGGGTCGCTCGTCTGCTGCGCGATGGCGAGCGCGTGGCCGATGGTCGGGATGTAGGCGTGGTCCATCGGCTCGTTCGGTTTCGGTTCGATGGCGAGGCGGATTTTTTTGTCGTGCGC
>CAZPVD010000023.1:0-33599 GCA_964589935.1 uncultured Verrucomicrobiota bacterium
TGACGCGCGTGGCGCGTGAAGTCGGCACCGAAGGCAAACTCGGCGGCCAGGCCGACGTGCGCGGCGTGGCCGGCACGTGGAAGGACTTGACCGACAACGTGAATCTGATGGCCGGTAACTTGACGAACCAAGTGCGCGGCATCGCAGTCGTCGTGACGGCGGTCGCAAACGGCAACTTGAAACGCAAGCTGACGGTCGAGGCGAAGGGCGAAATCGCCGAGCTGGCCGAGACCATCAATAACATGACCGACACGCTGGCGACGTTCGCCGATCAAGTAACTTCGGTGGCGCGCGAAGTCGGTGTCGAAGGCAAACTGGGCGGTCAGGCGAGCGTGCCCGGCGCGGCCGGCACGTGGAAGGACTTGACGGATAACGTCAACCAGCTCGCGGCCAACCTGACGACACAGGTGCGCGCAATCGCCGAAGTCGCGACGGCGGTGACGAAAGGCGACCTGACGCGATCCATCACGGTCGAGGCGCAGGGCGAAGTCGCCGCGCTCAAGGACAACATCAACGAAATGATCCGCAACCTGAAGGACACGACGTTGAAGAACAGCGAACAGGACTGGCTCAAGACGAACCTCGCGAAGTTCTCACGCATGTTGCAAGGCCAGAAGGACCTGCTGACGGTCGGCCGCCTGATTCTCTCCGAACTCGCGCCTGTGGTTTCCGCGCAGCAGGGCGTCTTCTACACGATGGATTCGACGAAGGACGAGCCGTATCTGAAACTGCTGGCGAGCTACGCGTTCCGCGAGCGCAAGAACGCGGACAACAAGTTCAAGATGGGCGAAGGACTCGTCGGCCAGTGCGCGCTGGAAAAGGAAAAGATTCTCCTCACCAACGCGCCGAAGGATTACATCAAGATCAGTTCCGGCCTCGGCGAGGCGACGCCGCTGAACATCATCGTCATGCCGGTGGTGTTCGAGGGCCAGGTCAAGGCCGTCATCGAGCTGGCCTCGTTCGACAAGTTCAGCCCGACGCACCAGGCGTTCCTCGACCAGCTCGTCGAGTCCATCGGCATCGTGCTCAACACGATTGAGGCCAACACCCGCACGGAGGATTTGCTCAAGCAGTCGCAATCACTGGCCAAGGAGCTGCAAAGCCAGCAGGAGGAGTTGCAGCAGACCAACCAGGAGCTGGCCGAGAAAGCCAAGCTGCTCGCCGACCAGAACGTCGAAGTGGAACGCAAGAACCGCGAGGTCGAGCAAGCCCGCCAGGCGCTCGAAGAGAAAGCCAAGCAGCTCGCGCTCACGTCGAAATACAAATCCGAGTTCCTCGCGAACATGTCGCACGAGTTGCGCACGCCGCTCAACAGCCTGCTCATCCTCTCCGACGAGTTGTCGCGCAACAAGGACGCAAACCTGTCCGACAAGCAGGTCGAGTTCGCCAAGACGATTCATTCGTCCGGCAACGACCTGCTCGCGCTCATCAACGACATTCTCGACCTGTCCAAGATCGAGTCTGGCACCGTCATCGTGGACGTCGGCGAAGTCGGCTTCCGCGATTTGCAGGACTACGTGGACCGCACGTTCCGCCATGTGGCCGAGTCGAAGAGACTGGAATTCGACCTGTCGCTCGCGCCGGACCTGCCGCGGGCCATGCACACCGACTCGAAACGGCTGCAGCAGATTTTGAAGAACCTGCTGTCGAACGCGTTCAAGTTCACCGAGCGCGGCACCGTTTCGCTCCAGGTCACCCCGGCCTACGAAGGCTGGAGTCCCGACCACGAAATCCTGAACCGTTCCAAATCAGTGCTGGCCTTCTCCGTGAAGGACACCGGCATCGGTATCTCGCCCGACAAGCAGCAGATCATCTTCGAGGCGTTCCAGCAGGCCGACGGCAGCACGAGCCGCAAATACGGCGGCACCGGCCTCGGCCTCGCGATCAGCCGCGAAATTGCGCGGTTGCTCGGCGGCGAGATCCGCCTGCAAAGCACACCCGGCAAGGGCAGCATGTTCACGCTCTACCTGCCGCAGTCGTATGTTCCCACGAAACCGGTCCGCCGTCAGGCCACCGTGCCTGCCGATCAGGGCACGATCCTGATTCCGTCCGACTTGGGACTTCCGCCCAGCCTGCCGGAACCGCCCACGCCGGCGCCGGTCCAGATCAACGACGACAGCGACACGATTCAGCCCGGAGACAAGGTGCTTCTGATCGTGGAGAACGATCTCGGCTTCGCCCGGTTCCTGCTGGAGATGGCGCATGAAAATGGTTTCAAGGGTTTGATCGCCGCGCGCGGAAGCGACGCCGTGTCCCTCGCCCGCGACCGCAAGCCGCACGCCATCACGCTCGACATCAACCTGCCGGACATCAACGGCTGGCGCGTCCTGGCCCGCCTCAAGGAAGAGACGAGCACACGCCACATTCCCGTGCACATCATCACGACCGAGGACGAACGCGAGCGCGGCCTGCGGATGGGCGCGATTGCCTCGGTCACGAAACCGCTCAAGTCCAAGGAAGCGCTCGAGGAAGTCTTCACGCGGATCAAGCAGTTCATCACCCCGCATCCGCGCAACCTCCTCATCACTCATCACGACGAGACGCAGCGCAAGGAATTGTCCGAGCTGCTCGGCGGCGAGGGAATCCAGATCACCGCAGTCGGCACAGGCCCGGAGACGCTCGCGGCCCTGCGCGCGAAACCGTTCGACGCCGCCGTGCTCGAACTCGAATCGCCCGACCAGCAGGCCCTCGACCTCATCGAGCAGATCAAGAAGGACGCCACGCTCGCGGACGTGCCGCTGATCGTTTATGTGGACCACGAGTTGTCCCGCAAGGACGAAGCCCACCTCAAGCGGCTCCAGCACACGATGAACCTCAAGGACGTCCGCTCGCGCGAACGGCTCCTCGACGAGACGGCGCTCTTCCTGCATCAGGACGTGAACCGTTTGCCGGAGGAAAAGCGCCGGACGCTCGAACACATCCACGAAACCAACACGGTGCTCGCCGACAAGAAGGTGCTCATCGTGGACGACGACATTCGCAACATCTTTGCGATGACCAGCCTGCTTGAGCGCTACAAGATGCAGATCGTCCCGGCTGAAACCGGCAAGGCGGCGCTCGAGCACCTGCAAACCACACCCGACATAGACATCGTGCTCATGGACATCATGATGCCTGAAATGGACGGCTACGACACCATGCGGTCCATCCGCAAATTCGGGAAATTCCGCGCGCTTCCGCTGATCGCGCTCACAGCCAAGGCGATGAAGGGCGACCGCGAAAAGTGCATTGATGCGGGCGCGTCCGACTACATTGCCAAGCCGGTGGACACCACGGAGCTGCTCTCCATGCTCCGGCTCTGGCTCTACCGCTAAATTTGGGAAACAAAACTTGATAAAACTTGATATATGACCGACAACCCGACAGTGGTTCTCACCCGGAGCCGCTTCAAGCAAGAATCGGCCGACGAATCGCCTGAAGATTATTCACAACGGGAATTCAACACCATGTCTGACGAAGAAAAGGTCAACATCCTGTTGGTGGATGACAGGCCCGACAAACTGCTCGCCATCGAAAGCGTCATCGCCGACCTCGGCCAGAATGTCGTCAAGGCCGAGTCCGGCAAGGAGGCGTTGCGCCGCCTCATGAACAACGACTTCGCGGTCATCCTGCTCGACATCAACATGCCGGGCATGGATGGCTTCGAGACCGCCGCGCTCATCCGCCAGCGCAAAAACCTCGAGCACACGCCGATCATCTTCGTCACCGGCATCAGCGACACGGAGACGCACGTCTCGCGCGGCTACTCGCTGGGCGCGGTGGATTACATCCTCACGCCGGTCATGCCCGACGTGCTGCGCACGAAAGTGTCGGTGTTCGTCGAGCTGCACAAAAAAACCCAGCAGATCAAACGGCAGGCGGACTCGTTGCGCCGCGCGCACGCTGAACTTGAGGTCCGCGTGCAAGAACGCACCGCGGAACTGGCGAACGCCAACACGCTGTTGAAAGAGGAAATCACCGAACGCAAGCAGGCCGAGGCGAAAGTGCGCGAGTCGCTCGCCGAAAAGGAAGTTCTGCTCAAGGAAATCCATCACCGCGTCAAAAACAACCTTCAGGTCGTCTCCAGCCTGCTTCGTCTCCAGGCCGCTGGCCTCAAGGACGAGGCGACGGCGGCGTTGTTTTACGAAAGCCAGGCGCGCGTCCGCTCCATGGCCTTGATTCACGAGCAACTGTATCGCGCGGGCAACCTCGCGCAGGTCAACTTCGCCTCGTATCTGGAGCGGCTCGTGCCCGACTTGGGCCGCTCCTACCGCACGGACTCAACCGCAAAGGTGGACTTGAAGATCGAGGCCGAACCGGTATTGTTGCCGGTAGATTCTGCCATTCCCTGCGGATTGATTGTCAACGAACTCATCACCAACGCGCTCAAGCACGCCTTCCCGAAAGGACGTCAAGGCACCATCATCGTGCGCCTCGCCGCGCAGGGACCTCAGACCACGCTCACGGTGCGGGATGACGGCGTCGGTTTTCCGCAGGACGTGGATTTTCGCAAGAGCGGCTCGCTGGGATTGCAGCTCGTCAGCACGCTGGCCAGCCAGCTCGGCGGCACCATCAATCTCAATCGTGAAGGTGGCACGGAGTTTGTTGTGAGTTTTCAGGCCAGCGACCTTAACAACCCCTCACAAACCGAAGAATGAACAGCGCTGCAACCATCATGGTCGTCGAGGACGAAGGCGTCGTCGCGAAGGATTTGGAGACGAGCCTGCGGCGGCTCGGCTACGATGTCTCGCTCACGGTGTCCTCCGGCGAAGCCGCGGTGGACATGGTGGAATCGGTCCGGCCCGATCTCGTGCTGATGGACGTGCGGCTGCGCGGCGGCATGGACGGCGTGGAGGCCGCGCGGCTGATCCAGTTCCGGCACGATTTGCCCGTTGTTTACCTGACCGCGTATGCGGATGGCGCGACGCTGCGCCGGTCGCTGGACACGCAGCCTTACGGCTATCTGGTCAAGCCGTTCGAGGACAAGGAACTTCACGCGACGATTGAGACCGCGCTTCACAAGAACCGCCTGGAGAAGCTGCTCAAGAAAAGCGAGGAACATTACCGGACCTTCAGTGAAGCCATCCCGCAGATGGTCTGGACCGCGCACAAGGACGGCCTCATTCAATACGTCAACCAGCGATGGCTCGACTACACCGGCCTCAGTCTTGCGGAAAGCCAGGGCGATGGCTGGCAGCGCGCCGTTCATCCTTACGACCTGTCGGACCTGCTGGAAGGATGGCGCGAGGCGGTCGAAACCGTCACGGATTTTGAAACAGAGTGCCGACTCAAGCGCAGCATGGATCATCGCTTCCGCTGGCACCTCATGCGCGCGCAGGCGTTGCAGGACTCAAAGGGTGCCTTGAAATGGTTCGGCACCTTCACGGACATCCAGATCGAGAAGGAAAACAGGGAAGCACTCCGCCGAAGCGAGGCGCACAAACGCGCGCTCATGGACGCTTCGCCCGACGCCATCATTACACTCGACCAGGAAGGGCGTGTTCTGGAAGTCAATTCCACCGTCGAGCAGGTCTTTGGCTGGTCGCGCGCGAAGGTGGTTGGCAAGGCGCTGGCCAACACGTTGTTCCCGCCGGAAAGCGCCGCAGTTCAACGGCAACAGTTCTCGGAACTGCTGGGTGTTTTTGATGAGCAAACCCCGACCCGCCGCGCCGAGCTGACGCTGTTGCGCGCGGATGGCAGCCGGGCAACGGTGGAAATTTCGATTGCTCAAATCCAAGACGAAAGTCCGCTGATGTATGCCGCTTATCTTCGCGACTTGACCGAGCGGCGCGCTGCCGAGGCCAAGCACGATCGCCTGCGTCACGAACTGAATCTGGCCAACTCTGACACTTCCTTCTTGCTGATGTGCGCCTCGTGCAAACAGGTCATGGATCCGAGCGGCCGATGGCATCCGGTGGAAACATTTCCGAAGGATCGGAGCCACGCAAACATCAGCCACGGAGTATGTCCTGACTGTGCGGCGAAGCTTTATCCCAAGCCGCCCGCACTGTGATTCAACCCATTCAACCCCCCTGCCTATGAGCACCCCAGCCAAGATCATGGTCGTGGACGATGAAGGCATCGTCGCCAAGGACCTCGCCTCCAGCCTCACCCGCATGGGCTACGAGGTCCCCGTCACCGCCTCCAGCGGCGAGGCCGCCGTGAGCCTCACCACCAACCTCAAGCCCGACCTCATCCTCATGGACATCCGCCTCAAGGGCAACATTGACGGCATCGAGGCCGCACGCCAGATCCGCTCCCGCCACGACCTGCCCGTGGTCTATCTCACGGCCTATGCCGACGACGCGGCGCTGACCCGCGCGCAGCAGACCGACGCCTACGGCTACATGGTCAAGCCCTTTCAGGAGAAGGAACTCCATTCCACCATCGAGATCGCCCTCCACAAACACCGCATGGAACGCAAACTGCGCGAAAGCGAGGAGTGCTACCGCATCCTCGCCGAGGCGAACCCATTGATGATCTGGACGGCCCGCCTCGATGGATGGGCCGACTTCTTTGGCCAGCGTTGGTTTGAATACACTGGCCTGACTCTCAAGCAGAGCCAGGGGAACGGCTGGCATTCCATCATTCATCCCTACGACCGCCAGCGATTTGTCAGCGCCTGGGAACAATCTCTGCGCTCCGGTGAGGCCTTTGAAATTGATTGCTGCCTCAAGCGCGCCTCGGACCAGACTTACCGATGGCATCTCGTCCGCGCCATTCTGGTGCGTGACCAGCGCGGATTCCTCGGCTGGTTCGGCACGAGCATGGACATAGACGGCGACAGGCAGTCGCGCGAATTTCTTCGCCGAAGCTACGCCCACAAACGGGCCGTGCTCGACTCCGCGCTCGACTGCATCATCAGCATGGATCACGAATGGCGCATCACGGACTTCAATCCCGCCGCGGAGAAAACCTTCGGCTGCCAACGGTATGAAGTCCTCGAAAAATCCTTCATCACCACGCTTATCCCGCCGCATCTCCACGAATACTTTCGCAAGGAACTAGAACACTATTCGGCCACGGGCGACTCGGAGTTGATTGGCCGTCGGGTGGACACGTTCGCAATGCGGGCTGACGGCAGCACGTTTGCCGTCGAGTTGTCGCTGGTCCGTGTGGCGGTGTTCGGCCCGCCGGTCTATGCCGCGTTCATGCGCGACATCACGGAACGAAAGAAGGCTGAACTTAATCGCGACGAAGTGATCCATGGCCTCAAAAAAACCGTGTCTGAAATGAAGACGCGAGCGGGCGGAGAAACGCTGGTCACACAATGCGCGGCCTGTTTCAAGGTGCTGCGGGATTCCAATGAATGGATCGAGGCGGAAACCTATCTCAAGGACCACCCACACACGAATTTCACCCACGGCTACTGCCACGAATGTGCGCGCACGCTCTATCCAGAAGTGTTCGCAGACGAGAAGTAGCGCGAGTTGCAGTTGAGAATTTTGCCGCCGGGAACTCAGGAGCGCGGCGGAAGACTTAGCAAGTTGTTGCCGTAAATCTGGAGAATTAATTCCGTCGCGAGACGCCCCGACTCAGCGGGCACGGCGGGTTCACGTCCACTGCGGATGGCATCCACGAAATCGCGAATGATGGCTTCGTGCCCGGCTGTGTCGGCGACCGCCGCGCTCGTCGCGCCGTCGTGGACTTGAAACTTCTTCTCCGCCGGGTTCGGCACGCCTTCGATTTTCCACTGGGCAATGCAGTCGTTTTCCATCACGAGCGAGCCGCTGGTGGTGTGAATTTCCAAGCGCGTCGGAAAGCCGGGCTTGCACGCGGTCGAGGCGGTGAAAGTTCCAATCATCCCGTTCGGATAATGCAGCAGCGCGACGCCGTGGTCCTCGACCTCGATGTCGTGCACGAAGCGGTCGCACAGGCTCACGACCTTGTCCGGCATCCCGAAGAACCAGCAGAGCAAATCGGCGTTGTGCGCGGCCTGCTGGGTGAACGCCCCACCGCCATCCACCGCTCGCGTGCCACGATATGCGCCGGAGCGGTAATAGGCCGCGTCGCGCCAAAACTTCACCGTCATGTCCGCCGCGAACACGCGCCCGAGCCGTCCCGCGTCGAGCAGACGCTTTACGGCGATGTTATCCGGGCTCATGCGCCGCTGGTAAGTCACGGCGAGCTTCACGCCGGCGTCCCGGCATGCGCGCATCATGCGATCCATTGCGTCGGTGGAGATTTCCAAAACCTTCTCGGTGAGCACGTGCTTGCCGAGCGCGGCAGCCTCGATGGCACCCTGATGATGAAGACCGTTGGGCGTGGTGAGAATGACGGCGTCGAAAGGCACGGTCACCGCCGCGAGCGACGGGAACACTCCCGCTTGCGCCGGCAAGCCTTCCGGCCTGCGCCCGCTGCGCGAGACAACACCCGCGACCGCGACGTCAGGCAGGTTCGCGATGGCTTTCAAATAGGTGCGGCTGATGTTGCCGGAGCCGACGATGACAAAACGGAAGGGCGTGTTGGTTTGCACGGGCGCACTTATTACCGCATCGCACGGCGCGCGTCGCGGTCAATCGTGATCTGCATACGAGCTGAATTGGCGTTGCTTCAGGGGCGCGAGGCAATTCCGCGCATTCACACGCCAGATGTTCCAAACGAACGAGCCAGCAAGCGTGCCGTTACCAGCGATCATCCGTCACCTGATCCGGCTGTCATTATTGTCAAATGTTTTGTCAGTTCAGCCATGTTCGCGCAACAGGCATCCCACTAGAGTGCAAACACGTATCAAATGAAAATTCAGCGCCGCATCAAAACCCTGGCGTTCACACTCATTGAATTGCTCGTGGTGATCGCCATCATCGCCATCCTGGCTGGTATGCTTCTTCCGGCTCTCGCGCGTGCGAAGACAAAAACGAAAATCTCGTCTTGCCTTAACAACAACCACCAAATTGGCATTGGCTGGGCTGGTTTTGTCACGGACAATGGACGGTTTAGTTGGGAGATTTCGATTGCTGATGTGGGCGTCGGCTCGATGGAATTGACCAACAACAAGAATAAAATGCCCCAAATATATGGCACCGCCAGTAATTTGATCGTTGATCCGAAGGTGCTTGCGTGTCCTGCGGATCAAGAGCGCACTCCGGCGACGGATTGGACAGGCCTCAACAATGGAAACCTTTCGTTTTTCATTGGCGTTGGTGCCTCCGAACGAGTCCCTCGATCGTTTCTCGGCGGTGACAGGCATTTGCAGCGCGTGGGAACTGCGTCCTCGGGCGGCCCGATTCAGGGCTACCGAGTTTTAGGCACACTCGCTCCCATGTATTGGATCGGTGTTAATTCTCAATATGTCAGCCCTAATTCTGGTCAACAAATCACATTCCATAAGGGTGACTTGGGAAATGTCCTGTTCGCGGATGGTAGCGCTATGTCACTGAATAATGTTGCATTGAATGCCGCAATCACCAACGCAGCAGTGGATCCTAATTTAAGCACGGTTCTGTTGCCATAGGTGATCTTGATTGTCACGCAATTAGTCAGAGAGCCAAAACTAAACGAACAACATAAAAATGAAAAACACCCTGACCACAATCATAAGTATTATTTTATGTTCGATTTATACATTTGCATCGAAAGCTGCAATAATAACTTATGAAAACAACAACTCAGGGAAGAGAGTTACATACATTGATATCTACATTTATTACACAATTCCAGAAAATTATTGGTCCGCCTCCGATTGGGCAGATAGTGGGTATTCGGCTACGGAAGGCTGTTACGATGTGACACAACTGACCGTTTTAGAAACGACCGCCACGGCTACGCCAATCACTTCTGATGACTGGTTCCAAGATGGAAACGGCTTATATTGGTGCATAAGCACAGGGAAACCGATATATTTTTTGTCGGCTCCCGATTTTCCAATGGCATACGAAATCGCTCGATGCCCACTTCTTAATGCCAATATCAAATATGCCAGCTATTATCTTAGAATTAAGACTGACCTGCTGCCTGGCGATCAGCAAAGCATAGTTGTCCCGGACGAGATCGGAGAACTTAAATTTTCAGATGATCCTTTCACTGTGACTTTGGATCCAAATGCTCCACCATACATTATTGATACTGCGCAAGAAGACTTGTGATAATGCTTAGGTCTTCCGCCAAGATTTTCCTTCGGGTTTTTTGCTCTTGAATAACCATCGTTCAGTGGGACACTCGCGCGTCATCCGCGATGCCCAACTCGTTTGACAAACTTCACTTCGCCGAACCTTCTCCCTTGGCGCGGCGGCTGTTCTGGCACGTTCTTTCCGCGGGCACCGTCACGCTTGATGAGCGGGATCACCACGAGGGACACGACAAGGCCGGAGCGCACCTATTCTGGCTTCAATCGGGCAGCGGCAAATGGGAGCGGCCGGACGGCGCGCAGTCGCTGACGCGCGGCCCGCGGGTGTGGCTCGTGGACTTGAGCCATCCGCGCACCTACGTGCCTGACAGGCGGACGCAAATGGTGACCACTGGTTTTCGTTTTGCCGGGCCTGCGCTGGGGAGCTGGCTTGAAGTGCTCGGTGAGACCCGTGAATTTGTCCTTTCTGCAAAAGATTTTAGCTTCATCCGCCGCGCTCAACGCTTTCTGCAAAACAAATCAGTGCGCCGGCGACGCGAATTTGAATGGGAAGCGCACAAGCTCATCTCCGACGTGTTGGGCGTGCTGTTGCAGTCCGCCGAGCATGACGTAGCCGCCAAGCCGCCGCCGCTGCCGGTCGCGAAAGTGCTGAACACCGTGCTCGCGGATCCCGCGCGCGACTGGCATGTGCGCGAGCTGGTCCAACTGGCCGGCATCAGTTACTCCGGGTTGCGTGTCCTGTTCCACAAGACCCAAGGCGAGAGTGTCCACGATTTCCTGCGTCGCGTGCGTCTCGATCAGGCGCGGCGGCTGCTTGGCGACCCGACCCTCTCGGTCAAGGAAGTCGCCATGCGGCTGAACTTTTCGAGCGAATTTTCCTTCAGCCATTTCTTTCGCCGCAAAGCGGGTGCCAGCCCCAGCCGGTTCCGCGAAACTCTCCGAGCGCGGTGAGCGCATTCTGGGTGCAAGCATACGCTTCAAGACAATTGGCGATTTGGACATGGCGCGCGGTTCAGACCTAGCTAACATGATGAACGTGACAAATCTTGCTCGCATCCGCGTCGTTCGATGTTTCGTGTCAACCTTCCCAATGTTGGCGCTGGCCTTGATTGCAGTGCTACCCGGAGTGGCGCGCGAAAAGTGGCCGGTGCCAACTGAAGAAGCCAAACGTCAGGCCGAGGAGTCCAAACGACATGAGGAGGAGGTTTGGAAACGCATCGAACCGGAACTCGCCGCATGGGCGAAGAAAGGCAAACCCTACTTTCCCGCGGCAACCCTGCCCACCGATTTGCCGCAGGCGAATACCCCCGCGTTCCCCAGCGCGGAAGGCGCGGGGCGTTTCAGCTTCGGCGGGCGATGTGGAAAAGTTTTTGTCGTGACGAATCTCGCCGACAACGGCCCCGGAACTTTCCGCGAAGCCTGCGAGTCCGTCGGCCCGCGCTTCGTCGTGTTCAACACTGCCGGCATCATCCGGCTCACGATGCCGCTGCACATCGTCGCGCCCTACATCACCATCGCCGGCAACACCGCGCCCGGCGATGGCGTGTGCATCGCAGGCCGCAGCACGCTCGTGGACACGCACGATGTTGTCATCCGCCACATGCGCTTCCGCCGCGGCGAGACGAACGTGTTCGACCGCGACGACGCGCTCGGCGGCAATCCGATCGGCAACATCATCGTGGACCATTGCTCAACCAGCTGGGGCCTCGACGAAAACTTCTCGATGTATCGCCACATGTATGACCCGAAAAATGGCGCCGCGGAATTGAAGCTCCCCACGCTGAACATCACGATTCAATGGTGCATTTCGAGCGAGGCCCTCGACCCTTACAACCACGCGTTCGGCGCGACATGGGGCGGGCGCAACAGCAGTTTTCACCACAACCTTTTCGCGAACAACACCGGCCGTAATCCGAGCATCGGCATGAGTTACGATTTCAACTTCATCAACAACGTGCTCTTCAACTGGCGGCATCGCACGATGGACGGTGGCGACCGGACGAGCCTCGTGAATTGCATCAACAATTACTACAAGCCCGGTCCGATGACGCCCGCCTCGGCCATTGGCTACCGCATCGGGCTGCCGCAGCCGTCCACGCAGAGGCCAGACATGACACCGCGTTACGGCCAGTGGCACGTCTCCGGCAATGTCGTCGAAGGCAACGAGGCCGTGACGCTCAACAACTGGGCTGGCGGCGTGCAGTTCAAGGCCGGCGGCAGTGCCGAGGACCTCAAGCTCACCGGCGCTGAAGCCACCACGGCGCTCATTGAAAAAGTTCGCGCTGAAAAAGCCTTTCCCATGTCGCCAGTGACAATTCAGTCGGCGAAGGACGCTTATGAATCCGTGCTCGCCAATTCCGGCGCCACACTGCCGCGCCGCGATCCAGTGGACTTGCGAATCATCGAGGAAGTTCGCACGGGCAAGGTCACTTACGAAGCCGGCAAAGG
This sequence comes from uncultured Verrucomicrobiota bacterium, assembly GCA_964589935.1. Classification (GTDB taxonomy): domain Bacteria; phylum Verrucomicrobiota; class Verrucomicrobiia; order Limisphaerales; family VHCN01; genus VHCN01. The sequence goes on from CAZPVD010000023.1 coordinate 12,494, forward strand.
TATCATTACGGACATCAAGCAGGTTGGCGGGTATCCCGAATACAAAGGCGCGCCCGTCCCCGATCTCGGCGCGGATGGCATTCCGCTTTCATGGAAGAAGAAGTTCAACCTCGATACAAACGACCCCACGCTCCACGCGAAGGATTTGCAGGGCGACGGCTACACGGTCATCGAGAAATTTCTCTACGGCCTCGATCCCACGAAAAAGTTCGCCGCCGCCGACACCGCGAAAAAATCCACGAAGAAAGGCAAGTCCGCGCCAGCGCTTTCACCAGAGCAGGCCGAAACCGCATACACCGAGACAATTGAAAAGCGCACGGCGGACATCCTCGCCGTGTTGGAGTTCAACGACACGGCGAAAACTGCGCGAGTCCACGACGCGATCACAAATCAATATCGTTCGCTCCGCGCGTGGCAGGCAGCGAACGAAACCCGCGCGCCAAAGGACGAGGCCGCACGCAAACAATTACACGAGCAATTTGTCGCCGCGCTCGCTCGCGATCTCACGCCCGCGCAGACCGAGCGCGTGAAAGATCAGATGACTTACAACAAAGTGCGCGTGACCTTCGACGCGTATTGCGAAATCGTGCCCAGCCTCAACACCGAGCAGAAGGCAAAGATTCTCGAATTGCTACGTGCCGCACGCGAGGAAGCCGTGGACGGCGTCAGTGCGGATGAAAAATCCGCCGTGTTCAAGCGATACAAAGGCAAGATTAACAACTACCTCACCGCGCAAGGCATCAACGTGGACAAGGCCTACAAAGATTGGGGTGCGGCGCAGAAAGCGAAGCAGTCCACCCGTTCGACGCCAGTGGCGCCACCCGAAAAATGAGGCGATTTCCAGCCATTTTTGCGATGTTTTCGTTGACTCTCGCACCCGCGCCGCGCGATGTGCCGCGCACAGTGACCATGATGGAATTCCCGGCGAGTGGGAAATCGCGCGCGAATGGCTGCACGCAGTTGGAAATTCATTTCGGCTCGCTCGTAGGCGAATTTCCCATGACAGCGACGGCAAAGAATCTTCATTGGAGCGAATAATTGCGAAACCATGATTGACGTAAACACTCACGCGGTGGCATCGCGGCCCGCTTCGCCCGACAGGGTCGGGCTGATCGGCGTCGGACTGATGGGGCTGGCCATCGCCGAGCGGCTGCGAGAGGACTTGCGCGAAGTGGTCGGCTGGGACATCGCCCCGCAACGCCGCGCCGCGCTCTCGCGTCTGGGCGGCGCGGTCGCCAGCGACGGCGCGGAAGTGATGGCGGCCTGCGACCGTGTGGTGTTCAGCCTGCCCGACCCCGATGTGGTCGAGTCAGTGCTGCGCCAGGCCAACGCCTCGCTCCGGCGCGGGCAGATCATCGTGGACACTTCGACCGGCGACCCGCCGCACGTGGTGCAACTCGGCCGCAAGCTCGCGCGCAAGGGGTTGTCCTATCTCGATGCCACCGTCTCGGGAAGCAGCGCGCAGGTGCGAAAAGGCGAAGTCGTGCTCATGGTCGGCGGAACCCGTGAGGCGTTTGATCGTTGCCAGGATTTATTCCGGCTGTTTTCCAAGCAGGCAATCCATACCGGACCCTGCGGCAGCGGCGCGAAGATGAAGCTCGTCACCAACCTCGTGCTCGGACTCAACCGCGCCGCGCTTGCCGAAGGGCTCACCTTCGCGCGCATGCTCGGACTCAGCGGCGACCACGCGCTGCGGGTGCTCCGCGCGAGCATGGCCTACTCGCGCATCATGGACACAAAGGGCGAAAAAATGCTGCGCGGCGATTTCGCGGTGCAGGCAAAACTTTCGCAGCATTTGAAGGACGTCAAACTCATCCTTGCGACCGCCGCGAAGGCCCGCGCGAAACTGCCGTTGAGTGACACGCATCGCAAACTGCTGGAGCAGGCTGAACTTTCCGGTTTCGGTGATCTTGACAACAGTGCCGTCATTCGTGCAATCGAGCAACTGAACGAGACGCAGTCATGAGCCGCGCGGACACGCTCTCGGATTCCGGGCGGCTGCTCGTTTTGTTCGCTGCGTTCGCCGGCCTGCTGTTCGACGGCATGGAACTGGGACTGATGCCCATTGCGTCGCTGTCCGTCACCAAGGGCCTGCTGGGCGATCAATTCACTGACGCGCTCGGCACGGACTGGTTCGCCTGGCTCACCGCGAGCCTGATGCTCGGCGCGGCGGCCGGTGGAATTTTTATTGGTGCGCTCGGCGACCGCATCGGCCGGACACGCGCGCTCGGCGTGAGTGTGTTGTTTTACTCGGTGTTTGCAGGGCTTGGCGCGCTGGTCACGGGTTTGGGCCAGATGCTCGCGCTGCGTTTCCTCGTCGGCCTCGGCATCGGCGGTGTGTGGCCAAACGGCGTCGCGCTCGTCGCGGAATGCTGGCCGGACGTTTCACGGCCTGTCGTCGCCGGCATCGTCGGCGCGGGACTGAACGCGGGCATCCTCGCTCTGTCGCAAATCGCGCGCGTCTGGCACATCACGCCCGACTCGTGGCGCTGGCTGTTTGGCTGGAGCGCGCTGCCGGCGCTGCTGGGCGTGTTTGTGCTCTGGCTCGTTCCCGAATCGCCGCGCTGGATTAACTCGCGCAACGCGATCAAAGAAACGGCGACACCTTTGCGGGAATTGTTCCGAGAACCGCTGTTAAAAGTCATGCTTGTCGGCATTGCGCTCGGCTCGATTCCGATGATTGGCGCGTGGGCCGCGAGCAAGTGGATGATTCCGTGGGCGGACAAAACCGGCGGCGCGGCGCAACCCGGCTACAAGGCCGCCACACAAGGTTACTGGGCCGTCGGCGCGACGCTCGGCAGTTTCTTCGGCGCGCAGCTCGCCGGCGCGCTCGGCCGGCGCCGCTCCTATTTTTTGATCAGCCTCGGCTCGACGGTTTTGACCTGCGGCATTTTTTTGTTTGCGCGGCCGCTACAGGGCGCGTTTCTTCCGCTGGTGTTCTGCCAGGGCTTTGTCGCGACGCTTTTCTTTGGCTGGCTGCCGTTGTATCTGCCGGAGATGTTTCCCACGCGCGTGCGCGCGACCGGCAGCGGCATCGCCTACAACGTCGGGCGCTTCGCGACGGCCGGCGGCGTGCTCGTGGCCGGCGCGCTGGCCGCGGCGTTTGGTGGTGACTTCGCGAAAGTCGGCGCTGTCACCGGCCTCATTTACGCGCTCGGCATGATCGTCATCTGGTGGGCACCCGACACGGTGAGGCTTCTGGAGGATTGATGCAACGCTCGCAAAGCACGGCCAACACATGGCGAACAAAAGCCAGCCTCTGCGCGGTGGCGCTGGTGTTGTGCATGTCTCAAGCGAGTGCGGGTGATTTCCTGATTTTGAGACCCGACACCTTTGAGCATCATATCGCGCACTTCAACGCGATGGAGGACGAGAACCGCACCAACTTTATTTCAAACGCGAAGTCATTTGAGTGGCTGAAAGAGAATATCCCTTTCTTCGAATGTCCCGACCGCGAGGTCGGGGAGATTTATTACTTCCGCTGGTGGTCGGTGCGCAAGCATCTGCGCCAGACGACGAACGGCTTCGTCTTCACCGAATTTCTCACCCGGCCGGAGCCCATCAGCAGTGCGCTCGGCCATCACGTGATGGAGTTGCGCTGGCTTCGGAACCCGCGTTATCTCGACGACTACGTTCGTTACTGGCTGCGCGGCAAGAACGGCGGGCCGCAGCCGCATCTGCACAAATACAGCAACTGGCTCGCGCATGCGCTCAGGCAGCGCAGCCTCGTCGCTGGCGATACCCAATCCACCGTCGCGTTGCTGGATGATTTGGTGCGCGACTACGAGCAATGGGAGAGCGAGCGTCGCTTGCCCGGCGGGCTTTTCTGGCAGCACGACGTGCGGGACGCGATGGAAGAATCCATCAGCGGCTCGCGAACGGAGAAGAACATCCGGCCCACCATCAACAGCTACATGTTCGGCAACGCGCAAGCCATCGCCGCCATCGCACGGCTGGCGGCCCGCGCCGAATTGGCGCGGCGCTTCGATGCGAAGGCCGCTGAACTAAAACGACTCACTCAAGAATCATTGTGGAATCCCGAAGCCAAGTTTTTTGAGGTGCGACGGGAGGATGGAAGATTCTCCAACGCCCGCGAGGAAATCGGTTTCATCCCGTGGATGTTTGGATTGCCCGACGTCGGGAGAGGCTACGAGACCGCGTGGGCGCAGTTGATGGATGCCGATGGCTTCCGCGCGCCCTACGGCATCGCCACGGCGGAGCGGCGGCATCCGCAGTTCCGCTCGCACGGCTGCTGCAACTGCGAATGGGACGGCGCGGTCTGGCCCTTCGCCACATCGCAGACGCTCACCGCGCTCGCGAATGTGCTGCGTGACTACCCGCAGTCCATCGTGACGCCGCGCGATTACTTCGACTGCTTTCTCACTTACGTCCACAGCCAGCGCTTCAACGGCAAGCCTTACATCGGCGAGTATCTCGACGAGACCACTGGTGCGTGGTTGAAGGGGACGCAAGAACGCAGTCGTTATTACAACCATTCCACGTTCGCGGACCTTGTCATCACAGGCATTGTTGGCCTGCGTCCACGCGCCGATGAAACGGTGGAAATCCATCCGCTACTGCCTGAAGGAACTTGGGAATGGTTCTGCCTCGACGGCGTTAAGTATCATGGCCGCACGCTGACAATCATTTGGGACAAGACCGGCGCGCGCTATGGCAAAGGCGCCGGCCTGCGCGCATTCGCCGACGGCGAGCTTATCACCGAAACAAACCGACTGGCGCACATCACGGGCGAATTGGAGTTGCGGCGAAAATGAAGGCACCAAAATCATTTTTACTCGCTGGAACGCTGTGGCTCTCGTCCCTCGCGATGTCGCCCGCGGCGGATGATTCCAAACATTATGTCGCGACCGGCAAGGATGGCAGGCTGGTTTATGAAGTGGACGCTCGCGGCAACCGCATCCCTGACTTTTCGCACGCGGGCTATCGTGGCGGCGGCGTGGTGCTGCCGGATGTCCCTGTTCGCGTCGTGGTGAATCCGACCAACGGCGACAATGGGGCGCGCATCCAGGCGGCGATTGATTACGTCGCGCAACTTGCGCCCGACGCCAATGGATTTCGCGGCGCAGTGTTGCTCGCGAGAGGCGGTCACGAAATCGCCGGTGAACTGCGGATCAATGCAAGCGGCGTCGTGCTGCGCGGCGAAGGCCAGGGCGCAAACGGCACCGTGCTCGTCGCCACGGGCAACAGCCGCCGCACGCTCATTCAGATTCGCGGCAAGTCCGACCGCACACAGTCGGCCGCTCTCGCTGTCACCGACAGTTACGTTCCCGTCGGCGCCATAAAATTGAAGCTCGCGAGCGTGGCCGGCCTAAAGATCGGCGACACGGTGCTCGTGGAGCGGCCAAGCACGCGCGCGTGGATTGACGCAATCGGAATGTATCAGTTCCCAGGCCGCACTGGCGGCGATTGGCGTTTTTCATGGGTGCCCGGAAAAATGGATTTGACTTGGGACCGCGTCATCACCGCAGTCGAAGGAAATGAAATCACGCTCGACGCGCCACTCACAACCGCACTGGAGGTGGAGTTCGGCGGCGGCACGGTTGCGAAATACTCGTGGCCGGGAAGACTCGACAATGTCGGTGTGGAAAACCTTCGCTGTGAATCGGTCTTCGACGCCATCAACCCGCACGACGAAGAGCACGCGTGGGTGGCCATCGGTCTTGAAGCCGTGCAAAACGCCTGGGTGCGACAGGTAACGGCCGTCCACTTCGTCAGTTCGCTTGTGAACATCCTGGAAAGCTGTTCGCGCGTGACGGTTGAAGATTGCGAATCGCTCGCGCCCGTGTCGGAGCTGGCCGGCTGGCGTCGTCACACTTTTTGCACAAGCGGCCAGCTCACGTTGTTTCAACGCTGCCGCGCGCAGGATGGCCGGCATGATTTTGTCGTCGGTTATCTTGCGACAGGGCCGAATGTGTTCCTCGATTGCACGGCAAAAAGCGCGCATGACTTCAGCGGCGCGATTGGAAGCTGGGCGTCAGGCGTTCTCTTCGACAACGTCGCGATGGACGGTGGCGCGCTGAGTTTCGACAACCGCGAAATCTTCGATCAAGGTGTCGGCTGGGCCGCGGCGAACTCCGCCATCTGGCAAAGCACCGCGCCGCTCATCACTTGCCGCCAGCCGCCCACCGCGCAAAACTGGGCCATCGGCGTGTGGGCGCAGTTTCTCGGCAACGGCCGCTGGAAACAGGTGAATGAGTTCGTGAAGCCCGACAGCCTCTACCGCGCGCAACTTGCGGAGAGGCTCGGCGAGAAGACGCTAGCCGCGCTGGCGCGGCGCGAGATTCCAACCGCGCACGCCGGCGCGAAATCATTGGAAGAAACCGTTCCTGATTTGGCGAAGCACCTCGCCCCTATCGCAAAACCATCGGCAAAAAATCTTGTTCTCACTAATGGCTGGCTCACTTGCGATGGCAAACTCGTGGTGGGCTTGCAAGGCGGTTTGAACTGGTGGCGCGGTCACATGCTGCCGTCGCGCGCGCCGGATTTCGGGCCGAGCCTCACGCGCTTTGCGCCGGGCCGCAGCGGTCTTGGATTTACCGATGATTTGAGCGAACTGACCGATTCGATGACGCGCTCGAATCAGGTCGCACTGCGGCATCACTGGGGGCTTTGGTATGACCGCCGCCGCGATGACCACGAGATGATTCGCCGGCAGGACGCGGATGTGTGGCCGCCGTTTTACGAACAGCCGTGGGCACGCACCGGCACCGGACAGTCATGGAATGGCCTGAGCCGATACGATCTCACGAAATTCAATCCGTGGTATTTCGGACGGCTCCGCGAGTTCGCCGGACTCTGCGGGCAAAAGGGCCTGGTGCTTGTGAACGAGATGTATTTCCAGCACAACATCCTCGAAGCCGGCGCGCACTGGGTGGATTTTCCGTGGCGTTCCGCGAACAACATCAACCACACCGGCTTCCCCGAACCGCCGCCGTTTACGGGCGGCAAACGCATCTTCATGGCGGAGGAATTTTACGACGTGACAAATCCGGTTCGCCGCGAACTGCACCGCGCCTTCATCCGGCAATGTCTTGCGAACCTCGCCGACGAGCCGAACGTGATTCACACGCTCGGCGAGGAGTTTTCCGGCCCGCTGCACTTCGTCCAGTTCTGGCTCGATGTGGTCGGCGAGTGGAAGTCGGAGACCGGTCGCAAACCGCTCATCGCCCTCAGTGCGCCGCGTGACGTGCAGGATGCAATTCTTGCTGACGCAAAACGCGCCGCATTGGTGGACGTGATTGATTTCAAATACTGGTGGATTTCACCGAAGGGAACATTCGCTCCGAACGGTGGACAGAACCTCGCGCCGCGCCAATATGAACGCGAGTGGAAAGGCGGGCGTCCCACCGACTCGACGCTTGCACAAATGGCCGCCGAGCATCGCGCGAAGTTCCCCGCCAAGGCCGTGATGTGCGATTTCGACAAAGCGGGCTGGGCGTTTTTGTGCGCTGGTGGTTCGCTGCCAAACTTGCCGAAGACGATGGACGCGAAACTTCTCGCCGCGTTGTCCCGCATGCGACCGTGGCGCGAGGCGACCGCGAAGGACAGATGGGTTTTGCGCGAGTCGGGCCGGCAACTGCTCGTGTATCTCGGTGCAACTGCGCCGGGCGAGTTGGATTTATCGGGCGAACCTGGCGATTTCAGCGTCACAACGGTGGATGCGATCACCGGTCAGACGAAGTCATCGAATGGGACGGTGCGCGGCGGCGGGAAAGTTTTGCTGCCGCGATCAGGCACCGGCGCGAGCGTGCTGTGGTTACGAAAGGAATGATGCGATGAAACCTTCAACGATCAACCGCCGTAAATTTCTGGGAGCCACGACGGGCCTTGCGGGCGGCATGTTGTATTCGCGGTGCGACGCATTGTTCGCGGCGGACGCGCCGGCTGCGCCACGCTTGTCGCTGCGTTATAAAATCGCCGTGTGCGACTGGATGATTCTCAAGCGGCAGAAACTCGGCGCGCTTCAACTCACGAAGGACATCGGCGCGGATGGTGTCGAAGTGGACATGGGTTCTCTGGGCGACCGTGAGACGTTCGACAACGCGCTCGCCAAGCCAGAGGTGCGCGAGCAGTTTCTCGCGAAGTCGCGCGAGCTAAACATCGAGGTTTGCTCACTCGCCATGTCCGGCTTTTACGGGCAATCGTTCGCGGAACGACCCACAGCGCTGCGCATGGTGCAGGACTGCTTGGATACAATGAAACTGATGAATGTGAAGGTCGCGTTCCTGCCGCTCGGCGTGCCGGGCGACTTGGTGAAGCACCCTGAACTGCGACCGGGCATCGTTGAGCGTTTGAAAGCCGTCGCGCCGAAAGCGGAGCAAGCCGGCGTTGTCATCGGGATCGAAACCACGTTGCCGGCGAAGGAAGAGTCAAAATTGCTCGACGACATCGGTTCAACGGCAGTGCGCAGTTATTTCAATTTTGCCAACGCGCTGAAGGCCGGGCGCGATCTGCCCGCGGAACTCCGCACGCTGGGCCGCGACCGCATCTGTCAGATTCACTGCACGAACGAGGACGGCGTGTGGTTGCAAAACGATCCAAAAATTGACATGGCCAAAATGAAACAGACTCTTGACGAGATGGGCTGGAGCGGCTGGCTGGTCATCGAGCGCTCGCGGGACGCAAAAAATCCGCGCGACGTGAAGGGCAACTTCGGCGCGAACGCGACGTTTCTCAAAAAAGTTTTCCAGTCCCCATGAAGAACCTTTTGCGCCTTCGCCGCGTCTGCTTACTTGCCGTGGTTTTCCTCGTAGCGAATGCACAGGCAGCAATGGACAGCGTCGAGCAATGGGGCCTGTTCGACATTTCACTCAAAGGCCCTACGAACGGAAATCCATTCGCCGAAGTGCGATTTGGCGCGCGATTTTTTCAAGGCGAAGCATCGAGGGACGTTGCCGGGTTTTACGACGGTGATGGCACGTATCGCGTCCGATTTATGCCCGAAAAACAGGGTGTTTGGCGTTACACAACTTCGAGCAGCGCTGCGGCGTTGAATGGCAAATCCGACCAGTTCACCGTCACTAAACCGGGAGCAAACAATCACGGCCCGGTGCGAGTGCGCGACACGTTTCACTTCGCTTATGCGGACGGCACGCCATTCAGGCAGCTCGGCACGACGTGTTACGCCTGGAACCATCAGGGAGACGCGCTCGAAGCGCAGACGCTCAATACACTGGCTGCGTCACCGTTCAATAAAATTCGCTTCTGCGTTTTTCCGAAGCGCTACGAATGGAACACAAACGAGCCGCCACTCTACCCGTTTGAAGGCACGCCGCCGCACACATGGGATTTCTCGCGCTTCAATCCGGCATTTTTTCAGCACCTCGAAAAGCGCGTGCTCGACCTTCAACGGCTCGGCATTGAGGCGGACATCATTTTGTTTCATCCCTATGACGGCGGCCATTGGGGATTTGACCGCATGACAGCGGCGGACGACGACCGTTACCTGCGCTACGTCGTCACGCGGCTCGCGGCGTTTCACAACGTCTGGTGGTCTCTCGCGAACGAATGGGATTTTATGAAGGAAAAACACGAATCCGATTTTGTCCGCTTCGGCGAAATCGTTTCATCGTGTGACCCGTGTCATCATTTGCTCTCCGTCCACAATGGCACGCTTCTCTTCAATCACACGTTGCCGTGGATCACGCACGCGAGCATCCAGAACGGCTCGGCGGTCGAGGACGCGGGCCGTGCGGTGCTGTATCGCGACGCGTATCGCAAGCCGGTCGTCTTCGACGAGGTGAAATACGAGGGCAACATCCCGCGCCGCTGGGGCAACATTTCTGCGGAGGAACACGTTTTCCGCTTCTGGCAGGGCACGATCGCGGGCACTTACGTGGGACACGGCGAAACGTATTTGCATCCGCAAGATATTTTGTGGTGGTCGAAGGGCGGCGTATTGAAAGGGCAAAGTCCCGCGCGGCTGGCGTTCTTGAAAAAAGTTCTCGATGAGTTGCCCGCCGAAGGCATCGAGCCGGTTGATAAGTGGCAGGACCCGCGCATCGGCGGGCAGGCGGGTGAATTCTATCTGCTCTATTTCGGAAAGGAAAAACCGGCCTCGTGGAAGTTTGAACTGCCCAAGGCGAAACTCGCCGACGGGATGAAGTTCAAGGCGGACATTCTCGACACATGGAACATGACGGTGACGCCGGTTGAAAGAGCGTTCACTGTCCGCAAGAAAGACGGCTATGTTTTTGAAGACAAGGACGGTCGCAGCATTGAGCTGCAAGGAAAACCTTACATCGCAGTGCGGATTCGGCGGGCCAGGGACTGAGGTTCGATGAAATCATCCTGCCACTTCGTAAAGCCGCTCTGTATTGCCGCGTGCGTTTTGCTCTCCGCGGTCATTTCGCCGGCCGCCGATTCCGATTCGACCGGCGCCGGCGTCAGCCCGCATGCGCGGGTTCAGTGCGCGGGTTTGGATGAGGTTCACTGGACGCGCGGCTTCTGGGCGGATCGTTTTGAAGTGTGCCGGCAGCAGACAATTCCCGCGATGTGGCGGCTGATGGAAGGAACAAACTACAGCCACTATTTTCAAAACTTTCGCATTGCTGCTGGACTCGCGGAAGGCAGGCACCGCGGCGCGCAGTTCAACGACGGCGATTTTTACAAATGGCTCGAAGGCGCGTGCGCCGTGCTCGCAGTGACGAAGGACCGCGAACTGGAACAGCACGTCGAGGAAATCATCGGCGTCATCGCCCGTGCGCAGCGCGCGGACGGCTATCTGCAAACTTCCACGCTCATCAAGCAGCGCAACGGTGATGCGGGCGCGAAGCCGTTCCAAAGTCCGCTGAATTTTGAGACGTATAACATGGGCCATCTGCTCACGGCAGCGTGCGTGCACCATCGCGCCACGAGACGGACGAACTTCCTCACGGTGGCACGCAAGACGGCCGACTTCCTCGACGAGACTTATCGAACTCCGACACCGGAGCTGGCGAAGTGTTCCATCTGCCCCGCGCATTACATGGGCATAGTCGAGCTGTATCGCGTGACCCACGAGTCGCGCTATCTGGGGTTGGCGAAAAAGTTTTTTGTCGCGCGCGAACTCATCACTGACGGCACGGACGACAACCAGGACCGTATTCCCTTCACACAGCAGACGAACGCGATGGGCCATGCGGTGCGCGCGAACTATCTCTACGCGGGGGCGGCGGATTTGTTCGCCGAGACGGGCGACAGCGCGCTGTGGACGCCGCTTGCCTTGATTTGGACGAACGTCGTTCAGCAGAAGATGCATCTCACCGGCGGTTGCGGCGCGCTTTACGACGGCGCGTCGCCGGACGGCGCGAAGCAGCAGAAAACCATCTCGCGCGTGCATCAGGCTTACGGGCGGAACTATCAATTGCCGAACCAAACGGCGCACAACGAAACCTGCGCGGCCATCGGCAATGCGTTGTGGAACTGGCGGATGTTTCTTGCGACGGGCGAGGCGCGGTTCATGGATGTCGTCGAGTTGGCGCTCTACAACGGCGTGCTTTCGGGCATGAGTCTCGATGGGACGAATTTCTTTTACACCAACCCTCTTCGACAGCTCGACGCACAGCCGGCTGATTTGCGCTGGCCGCGCACGCGTGTTCCTTACGTAAGTTCATTTTGTTGTCCGCCGAACCTCGTCCGCACGATTGCGGAAGTCGGCGGTTATGCTTATGGCAAATCCGCCAATGCGATTTGGATCAATCTCTACGGCGGCAGCACGCTTGCGACGAAATTGGCAAACGGCCAGCCAGTGAAGCTCACACAAGAAACGGAATATCCCTGGAACGGCCGCGTGCGAGTTACGGTGACTGAATGCGGCAATGCGCCCTTTGCCTTGAAATTGCGGATTCCCGGCTGGGCGAAGGGCGCGACGATCCGGCTCAACGGCGCGTTGACGGAGGATTCAGCGAGGCCGGCGACTTATCTCGAAATGCGCCGTGCGTGGCGGGTGGGGGACATCGTCGAGTTGGACATTCCCATGCCGCCGCAGTTGATGGAGTCGAACCCGCTCGTCGAGGAAACATTGAATCAAGTCGCCATCAAGCGCGGCCCGCTCGTTTATTGCCTCGAATCCACCGACCTTGCCGCGTCCACGCACTTGATGGATGTCGCGATCCCGGCGGACATTGAACTTGTGCCGCGTTTTGACCGGCGGCTTTTGAACGGAGTCGTCGCTCTTGAAGGCAAAATGCTTGCCCATTCTCCCAACGAATGGAGTGGCCAACTGTTCCGCGAGCGACAGTTGCGTTCAACGAAACTCATCAACGCGCGCTTCATCCCCTACTTTGCCTGGGGCAATCGCGGTAAATCGGAGATGAGCGTCTGGCTGCCGTTGAGCGACAGGTGAGTGATCTGTCCGCTCCGTCGTTGCGCAATTCTCCTGCGTCGCGGTTCGCGCAGCGCCGACTTGGAAAGCCGTTTTGCGTTAGCTCAGGCTCAACGGTCCGCCTTCGCAGAGAGACTGCTTGCCAAACGTCTCGATGCGATGGCCGACGGCGTGCGCGAGCGCCATGTGGAAGCGGTTGTGCGCAACGCGCTCAAACTTCAGCGAGCGGCCCATCTGGAATCCAAACCCGCCGCCGAGCAGCAGGAACGGGATGTTGTCCAGCGTGTGCGAGTTGCCCTTGCCGAGTTCGTTCGTCCAGACGATGAGCGTGTGGTCGAGCATCGAGCCTTCGCCGCCGGGTTCGGGCGTGCCGGCAAGTTTGCCAGCGAGATAGGCGAGTTCGCCGGCGAACCACTTGTTGATCTTCGTGAGTTTCGCGACGGCTTCCTCGTTCTTGTCCGGCTCGTGCGAAAGGCCGTGGTGTCCGTCCTTGATGTCCAGCCAGTTCATGCGCGCGCCGCCGACGGACTTGGTGAACTGGAGCGTCGCCACACGCGCCATGTCGTTGACGAAGCTGTTCACGAGCAGGTCAATCTGCATCCGGCTCAGGCGCGGGAGATTGTCATTCTGATCCGCGACGCCTTCCTCGAACAACGGCGGCGCGATGCGCAGCTTCTGCGTGCCGGCGTCCTTGAGTTCATTTTCCATCTGGCGCACGAGCGCCTCGTGCTCATCGAGCAGCCGGCGGTCCTCGGCGCTGATGAGCTTGCGGACTTTCTGCAAGTCGGCGCGCACGCCATCGAGGACGCTCTGCAAGTTCTCCTTGTCCTTCATCTGCCCGTAGAGCTTCTGATACATCTGATACGGGTCCGAGATGGGCGCGACGGGCTGGTTCGGGCCGGCGTAGCTCATGCGCGTCCACGGATCGGCGCGGTCAGTGACGCCGACGCCGAACTCCAGCGAGCCGAAGCGCGTGCGGGTCTCTTCCTTGCCCTGAAAAAAGTTTTTGATCTCCTGGTCAATCGAAATGCCGCTCGCCCAGCCCGCCGGCGTGTCGGAGCCGCCCTGGATGTTGCCCGGAAACAGCTCGATGGCCGTCAGCAGGCAACTCATGCCGCGCATGTGGCCGTCGCCATCGCCGCGCACCTTGTTCGAGAGGCCGCGCACAATGAGCATCTTGTCCTTGAACGCCGCCAGCGGCGTCATGATTTCCTTGAGCGTGAACTCGCTGCCCGTCTCGTCGGGCCAGTAGTTGACGGGGATGGTGCCGTTCGGGCTGAACATCACGATCAGGCGCTGGCGCGGCCGCGCTGGCGCGGCGAGGCCGAGGCTCGGCAGGCCCATGATGAACGGCAGCGACGCGGCGGAGATGCCCACGCGCTGGATGAACTGGCGGCGATGGATGGTGTTCATGACTTCTTCTTTAATACTGACGTTTTTTCGATGCCTTGCAATGCTGAAATCGTTGCGATGTCCACGATGAGTTTTTGCACGTTGAAGCCCGACGCGGCGAACGACTCGCGCAACCGCTTCATCGTATCCGGCCCGTAGGCGGCCATCGGCTGCTTCACAAGTTGGTGGAACAGAATCTCCACAAACATCCCGTGCGCCTGCTCGCTGTTCGCCGCAAACTCCGCCACGTCGCGCGCGCCGGCGAAGCGCACGATATTGCCGTCGTCCGTCGCATAGTCGCTCGCCACGTCCACGGGACGGCCGTTGTCCTGCGTGCGAAAGCGGCCGACCGCGTCGTATTGTTCGAGGCTGAAGCCGAGCGGGTTGATGACCGAGTGGCAGCCCTGGCAGGCCTTCGGGCGCGTCAGCTCGGTGATCTTCTCGCGCATGGTGAGGTTCGGCGCGAAGTCCGCGTCCTTGAACACGACGGCCATCGGCGGCGGCTTGAGCGCGCGACCGACGATGTTGCGTGTCAGGAACACGCCGCGATGAATCGGCGAACTCGCCTTTGGATACGCGAACGTCGCGAGCAGATACGGATGCGTCACCACGCCGGCGCGCTGCTTCGCGTCGAGTGTGACCTTCACGAAATCGTCCGTGGCGTTTGTCTCGATGCCATAAAATTTCGCGAGCCGGTCGTTGACGTAGAGATAGTCCGCGAGCAGCAACTTCCGGTAGTCGGAGCCGTCCTTCCACACCACGTCGTCGAGGAAGAGGTTCAGCGACGTGCGCAGGTCGGCGGCCATCTCCGGCGTGAAACCGGGGAAAAGAACTGCGTCCTTTGGCACGAACTCGGTCTGGCTCGTGTGCAGCCACTGGTGGAAAAAGCCCTGCACCTTCACGTGCGCCCGTGCATCGGCCAGCATCCGCTGGGCCTGCGCGGCAATCTGCTCGCGCGTGCGCAACTCGCCCTGCACGGCGGCCTTGAGCAACTCGCGGTCCGGCAGCGAATCCCATAGCGCGAACGCGAGCCGCTCCGCCGCGGTGAAGTCGTCCGGCTTCGCGCCGTCGAGGCCGAGGTAGAGGAAGCGCGGCGACTTGAGCGCGAGCAGCACGACGCGCTTCACACCATCCTCGGGCTTGGCCGCGCCCTTCAACGGCGTGGTGACGAACAGAAGCTTCTGTTCCGCCGACAGCGGGCGGCGAAACGCCGTTTCGACAAACTCCGCGCAGAATGTTTCCAGCTTCGCCGCGCGGTCGGAGTCCTTCGCGCTGCTGTGCGACAGCTTGTCGAGATTCTTCACGACATAGTTCGCGATTTCGATGGCAGCCTGCGTCGCGGCTTCGTCCCACGCCTTCGACACGGAAACTCCGCGCTCGTAGCCCACGCTGCTGTCATCGGGCGGGAACGGCGTCAAGGGCACGAACGACGCCGAGGCGCGGCCGGTCACGAGGCAGCGCGCGGGGATCGGCTCGGTTGCGCCGCGCGGCGGCTTCCATTGCAGCGCAATCGAGGACGTGGGGTCTTTCGGCGCTTTGAAATTGTAGGGCGTCTTGAAGTATTCCAACCGCAGTGGATACGCGCGCGCGCCGATCAGCCGGATTGTTCCCCTGGGCTCGTTGCCGATGCCGGATGCGACCGAGCCATCCACCAGCGGAGTTTCATCGTCGTTCACCCACAGCCGCGCGCCGTTTGGAGTCTTGAGGCTGAACTCGTATTCGCCCGTCTCCCCGGTGATGACCGAGCCGCGCCACTGGATCGAGAAGCCATTCGTGACGGACTTGATGCCCTCCGGCGCGTTGGTGCCAAAGTCGAAGTTCACCTGCCGGTCCACGCGCTCAAAGGCCGCGTCGCTCCGGCGGACGTTGCGGCCGTTGAAGTAAGCCGCCTGCAATCCGCGGCCGCCCGACGGCGGCGCTTCACCGCCGGTGAAATGCCGGATGAGGTCGGACGCGACGTTGATGTATTGGCGGTTCGTGAGGCGCACAAGCTCGACGCGCGCCGGCCGCAGCCGCGCCTGCGCCTCGCGCGAGTAAAACGTGTCGTGGATGTATTTGGCGACCTTCGCCGCGTTGTCGCCGGTGCAGGTGCCGGGCTTGTCGTCCGGCATGTTTTTGGATATGTAGCGCGCGAGCTTCTCAACCGACCAGTCGCCAACAAGCGGGTCCTTGTATTTGTCCTTCGCGCCCTCGCCCTTTGGGCCGTGGCACTTCGCGCATTGGCTGCGGTAAATCTGGTCGCCACTGGCTGCTTGCACGGCAGCGGGACGCACAATGCAAAAGCACAGCACCACGATGCCGGTCAAAACTCGTGCGCAGTTTCCGCGAAACAAAAGCCGCTTCAAATTCATCATGTCGGTTGCCGACGATTCCTTAACGTCCAGGTGGGCAGCCGTATTCACCCATTAAATCGAGCGTAGTGCCGGTTCAACAGCGCACACGCCGCGAACGTAAACCAGCACAGCCCGGCGAAGGAACACCGGGCTGAGCTGCTCAGAAACTTCACTCAGCAACGACTAACTCTTCTTTGCCTCGCGCTTGGCTTCCCAATCGCGCGTCTGTGCCTCGCCGTTGCGCTCGAACGAGATTTTGCCCTTGATCGAGTCGCCCGTGATCTTGCCGGTGAACTTCTGGGTGAACTTCATGTTGTTGAACTCGCGCGTTACGGAGAACGAGATTTCTTCGCCCTCGACCTTGCCGTTCTCAATGGCCGTGTCGCTCTGGCGGCCGGAGACGGTGCCGGTGAGCTTGCCTTCCTCCAGCTTGAGCTTGGCGGTCACGGTGCGCGTCTGGTTGTTTTGGCCCGGAGTCGTCCAGGTCCACGTGCCTGTGGGATCGGGCTTTTTGTCCTCTGCTTGCGCAGGCGACGCGAGCGCGACGAGCGCGCAGGCGGCGGTTTGGATGAATGTGCGGAGGTTTGTTTGCATGTGTTTGTTTTGGTTTGTGGTTTGTGTTGGGAGGGAAAGCGGATTCGTCCTGTCACTGCGCGGGCAAGGTCGCGAGATAATTGTTCAACTTGCAGTCCTTGAGCATCTTGAGTCCCTCGATGACGCATTCGGCGTTGAGCTTCGCGCCCGCGAGGCCCGTGTGCGTGTGCTCTTGCGGGAAGAATTCTTTGACCTTTTCCTGACCGATTCGCTCGTAATGCCGGGCGATAATTTCGTTGAGGTCAATGAAATGCGCGCCGCCGGCCTCCGCGGCTTCCTTCGCCCATTTGCCGTAACTTGTGTTCGCGCGCCGAACCTTGCCGTCCGTCCAGTCGTTGCGTGGGATGAGCGAGCAAACAATCGGCGTCGCGCCCTTCGCCTTCGTGTCGGCGATAAATTTTCGCAAATACCAGCCGAAGCTGTGAACGGTTTCCAGCTTGCCCGTCTGCTCGACGACGCCCTCCTGCGTCTCGTCACCGTTGCCCTTGAGCGACGCTCGCGGTCGTGTTCCCTTGAAGAGTTCGCCGCCGTCGTTGTGGCCGAACTGCATCATTACAAAGTCGCCCGGCTTCAAGTCCGCGAGAACTTTTTCCCAAAGCCCCTCGGTGAAAAACGTCCGGCTGCTGCGGCCGCCGAGCGCGCGATTGGCAACCTTGACCTTTACCTTGTCGAAATGCGGCGCGAGCAGGTCGCCCCAACCCCACAACGCGCCCGCGCCGTCGCCGCGGCCATTTTTCACTGTGGAATCGCCGATGAGAAAGAGCGTGGGCAGGCGTGCCACTGTGCCGTCTTGCGAAGAACCCACCTTTTCCTGCGCGCCGCAAACAGACAAGAGTCCCAAGAAAAGCACGAACACACTCAACGTCATCGCGGTAGTCGCGAGCCTTTTCATTTGGAATTCACTCGTTTCATGAACATTGATTTGGTTCGCGCTTCGATTCATTCCGTTAAACTTTGATTCCATGCGGCGCGAGGGGCAGCGAGCGCAGACGCACGCCTGTCGCGGCAAAGATGGCGTTGACGTGGAGTTCAGTGATGTTCGGCATCAGATGCTGTGCCGGATGAAAGCCGGCAGGAAAAGCTGCGGCGAGTGCTTGCAGCGAAAAGGTGACGGACATTGGAACCCGTCTTCACGCATAATCCACATGAAACACTGACCGCGCGCTTTGGTTACGGTCTCGGTTTTTCGGTCTGCTTCGCCGCGATTCCGGCTTGTTCTATTTGCTCAAGTTGCGGATGGCGGCGTCCATCAGCCCCTTGTTGGCGGCGTCGGTTTCCTTTTCACGCGCAACTTTGAGCGCGGCCAGCGCGGGCCGGGCGGTTTCGCCGAGATTGACCAGCGCACGCGCGCTGTAGTGGCGCACTTTGTCGTCGGAGTCCGTGAGAAGAACGGCCAGTTTCGGCACGCCAGGAGCCGCGATGGGGCCGAGTGGTTCGAGGCAATGCGCGGACTTGTAACGCACGAGGGGCGAAGCGTCCTCCAAGCCCTTCAACACGGCTGGAAGATGTTCCTGCACGGGCGCGCCGACGCGGATCATCGCGGCGTGGGCGACAACGCGCACGACGGGATCATCGTCATTCGCGCAGCGGGCCATCTCCTTCAACACAGGCTTTGCATCGGCACCCACTCGGCCAAGCGCGCGGACGGCGCACTGCCGGACTTCCTTGTCCGAATCGCGAAGCGATCTGGAAAGATCAGGCACGGCATCCTTCGCTTTCTCGCGAAAATTGCCCGTGGCGGTGCAGGCGACGGCGCGAACTTCGGCCTCGGAATCTTTCATTGCCTCGCGCAGAAGCGGCAGCGCGGGCAGGGCCAGCTCCTGGCCGCCCTCGAAGTGAACCAATTTGCCGATGGCCTTGAGTCGAACGTCCTTCTCGGGCGATTTCATCTCCTTCGCAACCGCCGCCAATCGTTCCGCCGCCGTTGGCTGGGCTTGCGCGGGCGCAACAATAATAGCCACGGCAATGAAGAGTGTTCGCAGTAGTTTCATGTGAACGGGTGAGGCGGATTTATGCAAACGCGCGCTGGGACAGTAGTTCAGTTACCTGTCGAAGTCCTCCATCACCGCCTTCAGAAACGCGGGACGGATCGTGTCGCGTTCCGGGCCGGGAAACGTCGCGTGCTGGATCATCAGCACCATGACGAGCTGCCGCCTCGGATCGAGCCACAGATACGTGCCGTAAGCTCCGCCGTGACCGAACGACCCTGTGCCCATCGGATCGCGCTCACTGCGGACTTTGCGCACCGTGGAAATCCCGAAGCCGTAGCCCATGTCGTCCTTGCCGTTGATGAGCAGATCGCCGGTCTGCGTGGAACTCATCTGTTTCACCGCGGCTTCGGAAAGAATGCGTTTGCCATCGAACGTGCCGCCGTTGAGCAGCATCCTTCCGAAAGCGCCGATGTCAGACGCGGTCGAAAACAACCCGCCGCCGGGACAAACACCGCGGCTGCGATTCGACAGCGGATACGTGAGCGGCTTGATCGGCACCTCGTCGGGGAATGTCATCGTCTTGTTCGGCGAATAACTTTTTGCGAGACGCTGGAGCTGCGATTCGCTCGGCCAAAAAGTCGTGTCCCTCATGCCAAGCGGCTTGAACAGGCGCTGGTCGAGGAACTCGTCGAACTTCATCCCGCTCACGACCTCGACGATGCGGCCGGCGACGTTGATGCCGACGGAGTATTCATACTTGCTGCCAGGCTCGAATTTCAGCGGCAGCAGCGCGCAGGACTGAACGTTCTCGCGCAAGCCCATGCTGTCAATGTGCGACTCCAGCGGCGACCGCGTGAGGCCGCTCGTGTGTGTGAGGAGGTTCTTCACCGTCATGGGATGCGCGGGCTTTTTCAGCAGCACATGGTCGTCGTCCTTTTCAGCAATCACCATCTGCCCTTTGAACTCCGGCAGAAACTTCTCCACCGGATCGTCCACGCTCACCCTGCCCTCATCCACCAACATCATCAGCGCGGCGGCGGTGATCGGTTTGGACATCGAGGCAATCCAGAACACCGCGTCAGTCTTCATCGGCTTGTTCGCGGCGATGTCCGCGAAGCCAAACGCGTCAAAACTCAACACCTTCTCCTTGGACGTCACCAGAATCACCCCGCCGGCCAGCGTGTGACTGTCCACAAACGAGTGCATCTTCCCGGCCGCGTTCAACGGCGGCAAACCGGCGCGCGTCGGATTTGAAACAACAATCGCGGCGAGAACCACTGCACCGAGGACCATCGCGGCGATGTGAAGTTGGCGAAAGGTTGAGCGCATGGTGTGATTCGGGTTCGTAGTTAAAAGCATGTTATCCGTGCCGCCTCAGCGCTGATATTTGAAGGCCGGCTTGCTCATCGAGGATGCGTAGAAAATGTCTGCGTTCGGGTCCCACGCGTAGTTCGGTCCGACGCGGCCCGCGCCGAATCCCGCCGGCAACGGCGCGGCGAGCTGCCATGTCTTGCCGCCGTCCTTCGTCTCGTGAAAGCCGCTCTTGCCCACGACCACGAAGTGCTTCTCGTCCTTGCCGAAATATGGCCCGAGGCTCGCGTCCGCCGGCGCGTTCAACTCCGTCCACGTCGCGCCCTTGTCCGCGCTGACGAGCAAACCTTTGCCCGTCGCCCAATAACCGGTGCCTTTGAAAACAACGGGCGTGCCCGCACTCGGTGTGTTCGTGGAAATCTGCGTCCACGTCGCGCCCGCGTCCGTGCTGCGGAAGATGCCCTTCTCCTTCGCCTTCGTGGCGACGAACGTCTTGCGGTCGAACACGCCGCAGTTGAGGAAGCCCTTTTCCAAATCCGTCCACGTCGCGCCGCCGTCGTCGCTCGTCGTGAGCATGCCGCCGCTCTCGTGGCGCAGCCCAAGCAGGCGCTTGCCGGTGTCCGCCCAGTCAACGCCGCCGTAGTCGAGATGGCTCACCTTGGACTTCGCCCACGTCTTGCCGCCGTCGGTCGTCATCGCGCTGCTGCCGTAAATCATAAAGCAGAAGAGCCGTTTGCCGCCGGGATCGAATTGCAGCGCCCAGCCCGTCTCGCAACGGCCGCCGATGGCCTTGTCATCCGCGCGCGCGAACGTCGCGCCGTGGTCGCTGCTCTTCCAGATGCCGTAATCAGCGGCGACCATGAACACCTCGCCGTTCACGCGATCCACCGCGATGCCCGCCGCCGGCCCGTAAGTGCCCGGCTTGGGAAACGAGGTCGTCACCGAATCAGAGATGTTCACCCACTCCGCGGCAGTGGCGAGAAAGGGCGTGAGCAGGGCGAGGGCGAATGTGAATTTCATAACGGGTTGACGATGGCAGTGCGTGAACGGTGTATCGCGGACACGTTACCAGAAGGCAACCGTCCGTGGAATCGAAACCTCGCGCCAGCCCACGTGGGTTGCGAAAAAACTTTTTCCAAAAAAGCTTTGACACGCATAAGCGTCGGGCTGTATGCAGTTCCGCGATTTCCATGCAAGGCGCTTTCATAGCAGTTGAACGT
>CAZPVD010000024.1:0-29734 GCA_964589935.1 uncultured Verrucomicrobiota bacterium
CTCCGCTCTCCGCTCTCCGCTCTCCGCTCTCCGCTCTCCGCTCTCCGCTCTCCGCACGGAGACATTCTGTCAGGCTGGTAGGGACGCGCTGCCGCGCGTCCGTCGGTTCGGCCAATCCGCTTTCCCTTCGCCAGATAGACTCCGGCCGTCCGGTCAGTCAGGTTCCGCCAAGCTGGAACAATCCCCTCCGTCCTGTCGCTTCGGTTTCCGTCTGCCGGAACGACCCTTTCCGTCCCGACGGTCAGGTTTCCGCTTGCCGGAGGGGTGCTGTCCGAACGGAAAATGCCCTCCCGCCTCGTCCGACGGCCTCTTTCCGAACGGAAAATGCCTCCCCGACACGCCGGAACCACGCTTTCCGACCTGCTGACCCCATCCGGCACGGCCAAACCCCACCTTCAGCCCGGCCAGCCCCCTCGCCGCTTGGCCAAACCCGTCCGTCCGACCTGTCTTGCCACTTACAAACCACACAACCATCTAAAACAGAGCTATTTGCATGAACAGGCACAAAGGGCACAAGGAACCGACCTTCACTGAATACTGAAAACTGAACACTGACCACTTCCTCCCCATTCCCTATCGCCTATCACCCATCCCCTGATTCGCCATGCCCTCCCGCCGCCTGCCCAACTCGATGCCCGCCGTCATCCGCACGCTCAAGACCGCGCGCGATGCCTGGAAGAACACCCCCGCCGCCGCCGACCGCGCCATCAGCGCCGAGCAATGGGCCAGGCTGGACGATTCCGTCCCCGCCAGCTTCCTGAACGGGCTGCTCAAGGAAGCCAGCGACGTGGACCTCGCCCTCGCCGCGCAAGCGCCGCTGAGCACGCAGTTCGGTCAGGTCTATGCGCGGCTCACGCTCTTCGTGAGCCACTTTCATCAGGTGCTCGACATGGGCGTCGCGCGCGGCACGTTTTCGGACGGCGCGCGCAGCTTCTACGGGCGCGACATCGGCTCGACGACCATCCCCGACCTCTCCAACCAGACCGCCGTGATGGAAGCCGCCGAGAAAGTCGTGACCGGCGAAGCCGCCCGTGCGACCGCCGAGGGCGCGGCCTACGTGGCGATGACCCTGCCCAGCGCGGCGGAAGTGGCGGCGCTGCGCGCGCAATTCCTCGCCGTGTTCAGCCAGCGCGATCAGGCGGTGGTGAACACCGACCGCCAGCGCGAGGAACTCATGGCCCTCTACGCCGAGGCGCAGACGCTGGCCGTGGACATCTGCGACACCGTGGAATTCTTCTTCCGCAAAGACCTTGATGACGGCAGCCGCCGTGTGAAATGCGAACGCTGGGGCGTCGTCTATCACTTCGACGCCAGCGCGCCGCCCGCGCCGCCCCCGGCCAGCCCGCCCGCGCCGGGACCGTGAGATGAACACGGCCACGCCCTATATGAACACACGCCCCTTGAAAGTGGCCGGCCAGCCCGAGAAACGCCGCTACCGCCTCTGCTTCTGGGACGGCGACCCCACCCGCGTCTGGTCTCCGGTCATTGAGGTGGTGTTTGGGGGATAGACGTGAAGCTTTCCTTGTAAACCTTTTTGTCCGGAACCAGCGGCGTCGTGCCACAGTGCCCTCTCTCGAAATAGAAAAACAAGCTCACTGCACTTCGTATGGAAACTCAATGGTATCTTGCTGAAGACAAGGCTAGGTCTGTCAGGCAAGTCGTATTAAACATTCCAACAGGCTGCACGCAACCAACGCAGTTCGGTATACTAATGTTCGCAGCCAAATACTTCCACCTGATGGCCAGCCCTTGGGTCTGTGGCTTTTTTCGCCTAGACTCCGAACCGGGACCGTTCTTGCTTGTCAGAGCAGATGCATATGCAGAGGCGATAGCCCATTCGAGCCTTCGCGTCGCATTCGCATTCTATCGCATGTCAAATGGGGGCGTGTTTACAGTCTTCGTGGACGCGGATAATAAAGCACTGACTGAGCAATCAGGCCGGGCTAATTTGCTTTTTGAAATGTTCTATGGCCTCGACCAAGAGGATACAATTAGCCTGTTACGCGCTGCGTTAGGACGGGAATCACTTCACTTATGCTTCGCCGAAGGAAAGGACACCGCGAAGCGTGATAGCGATGTGATAGTGTCCAGTCCGATTAGAGCGGTTCACGATGTGGTTCTCGAAATACCGCTGGATTGTCGCAATGCGATGCTCAAGGAGTTGGATGAGCTTTTATCTCACCATCAGTCTATCCCAGCAAATAGTCGAGACTTCAAGGAAAGCGCCCTTCAAGTGCAACGCGAGAATCCTTCGGGCAAAAACTCAATTCTTACGCAAGGCACTGATTGCATTGCCAAATCAGCAAGCGGAAGCGTGTCTTACGTGTTTAGCCCAGCGTTCCTTCAGGACATATCCTCGCAGTTGGAAGAGCTGAAACAGACGGTTCTCGATATCCAACCACTTGAAGAATTCAAAGGACATCGTGCGACATTATCCTCAATGCTTGTAGGCTATGAGAGGCGACTATTGTCTCTGACACACTGCGAAACATTTTTTGACCGTTGCCTTGATAAGGTGGAAATAAGCCTTGAGATGCAGGAGTTCCCTGGCCGTGCTAGAGCGCTGAGGGTTATGACTGAGTTGAGAATGCGATGCTATGACCTAGAGCGACAAGCCACCCCGGATGTCAGCATGGTAAACGACTTGAGGGCTTCATTAAAAGAGCTGGTGGACAAATACGAGCGACTATCATCGTATGATGCACTTCCTAGTCTTATTAACATTTACTACTCGCGCTATAAACAAGAAATGCAATTGGCGAAGAATGCCTTGAACAACGGTAAACGAGAAGAACATGCAATCGCGCTGGGCCACGCAAATCACGCTCGGATGTTTCTTGATGAAATGCTTACCTATGCAATTCAAGTTTACGAAGTTAAGGATGTCCAAGAGATCAACGACTTATCAAAAGGACGGATGCTACTATTATTAACAATACCTTCTTGCATTGGAGACGAGGCGAAGAAATGTGCTGTAAGGAACCTTCGACGAATCGTTGTTGCGGCAATCGCTGAGGAGTGTGATAGGGCGGGAATAGTTTTAGCCTTTTCTCACGTCGGCGGCGTCTTTCCGACCAGAACCAAATTGGTTGACTATTTGAATCGGATCAAACTCCGAAGGGAAGGATGCATTCTGTTCAAAGATGGTGCTTTAAGAGAAGCAAAGGTCTTTTCATTCATTCGCAACTGTTTCCGCACTGATCAGGACTACATTGAAGCTGCTCGGGAAATAATTAGAGCGGTCAATCCTCTTGAGCGGCGCGAAGATGAACCGCAACAGTCAATTCCGACCACGCAGCCCAACACCGGAAATGCTGCTTCTGTTGAGTTTTCGCACGAGAGGCCAGATAAAAACGGGTCTGCGATATACTCACATTACAAAGGCCCTGACAAAGCCGCAGCTATCGCATTTTTGCTCAAGGATACTGAGACCAAGCCCGCTCACTTCACTATAGTCGAGACTCCAGATGGCGCTTTCACACGTAACGATCAGGGCGCAGTGGAGCTCTGGAAAGCAATGCCCGACATTGTGAGACCGATGACCACCATGGAGATAATGGAGGATCTAAAGAGACTACCCGGGGCCATCGATGGGTTAATGAGGACCATCGCCCTTAAAGCTGGCGAAAACAAACAGGCCCAGAAAGAGGTCGAAAACTTCAACCCAACCACACCCCCAACAGCAGAATCAGTCAAGAATCTTAAGACAATCAAGTGGCATGTCGAAATATCAGCAGGCCAATGCTCCGCCTTTGTTCACAACATTAAGAACAATGGATTCGAGCTCATAGGGGGCGACATGATTGACGACTCGCATTACGCAGAGAAATATTTAGGAACCGGGCCAACGTATTTGGGCACAGGAGTTACTCTCAGAGTTGCCACTGATCCAAATGATCGCATTTGGTTCGTATCATGCACGAGCGATGACGGCATCGAACACTGCGTCGTATTTCGAGGCAAGTGGGGGAAGGCAGTAAATCTGATTTAGCGTCTTAAATGCGGCTCCCAAAGGGTCATCGGGTGGTCACGCCTTGGTTTTGACTTAGGTCGGTCTCCTTGCCCACACCCGCCCCACCAAACAGTCACTCCCTCTGCGCATTGGGATCGAGGTTGGCCTTCAAGTCCCCGCAGTTTGTTCACGGCTTCTTCCCGATGCAGTGAAGGTTTTTCGCGCCGACGAGGAAGAGTTTTCCATTCGCAACGGCGGGCGAGGCGTGGTTGCTGTCACCGAGGTCGTTGACGGCGAGCACGCGAAATTCCGCACCAGTTTGGAGGACGTAGCTCTTGCCGGCATTCGCGAAGAACAGATGACCAGCGCCATCAGCAATCGGGCTGGCCCACGTGGTTGAGAGTCCTTCTAGACGCTCGGCGTAAATCTGTTTGCCCGTCCCGGCCTCGAAACATTTCAGCACGCCGGGCGAGTGCAGGCGATAGACGTATCCGCCGGTGATGATCGGCGAGCCGATGGCCTCGGGCAGTTGCGGGATGGTCCAGCGGATGCAGGATTCGGTGACATCGCCTTCACCCGTCGGCGCGACGGCGACACCCGCGCCGCTTCGGCCGTTGTCGAAATAAACCAAGCCGGAACCAAACGCCGGTGAGGACGCGTCGCCCGCGCCGCGGCACCACCAGAGCGTTTTGCCGGTGGCCGGGTCGAGGCTGCGCAGGGCGTTGGGCTTCACGCCCATGCCGGAGGCGAGCACGAGGAGTTGCGGCTTGCCGTTCACTTCGATCAGCACGGGTGTGCTGTGGCCGAAGCCCATGTCGGGAAATTTCTCGCGCCACTTCTCTTCGCCGGTGGCCTTGTCGAACGCGATGAGGCACGAGTCGCTGGCCTTCGCCATCGCGCAGAAGATGAGAACAGTGTCGCGAAAGAGAACCGGGCTTGCGCCGATGGTCACGTCAAACGTGTGGGGGATGATTTCCTTGCGCCAGATGATTTTCCCGTCGAAGTCGAGCGCCGCGAGCACTGACGATCCGAACAGGCAGAAAACATTTTTACCATCGGTGCACGGCGTGGGCGCGGCGTAACCGCCACCGGGACCGCTGCGGAAATCCGTCCGCAGCCACGGGCCGGGCGGCACGAGCGTATCCCAAAGCAGTTTACCGTCCGACGTGCGATAGCGCAGGACGTGATGGTCGGGCATGGTCTTCTCGCGCGGGCCGGAATCCGCCGGCCATTCCACGGTGCAGACGAAGACGGCGTCGCCCGAGACGATCGGGCTGGCGTGCCCCTGGCCTTTCAGCGGCGATTGCCAGAGGACGTTTTCTTTTTCCTTTCCGCCCCAGGTGAGCGGAAGATTTTTGTCATCGGTGAAGCCCTGCCCGGTCGGCCCGCGAAACTGCGGCCAGTCACTCGCCAACGCCGACACTGCAATGAGACAGCAGATGAACGCGCCAAAGTTCCTGAGGAGCAAACGGGCAAACAGGGCGTGCATGGTGCGGACGCTACCAAACGGCAACGTGCCGCGAAACAGGAAACATCCAGCCCATCAAAAGGCCCGCGCTGCCGCCGAAAGCTTGACCGGCAAGGGGTTCGTGGGAGGATTCGCACATTCACGCCGTCTAACTCGCGCCATGTTAAACGAATTGCACAAACGCCTCGCCATGAGAGTTGTGCTGGCGCTGTTGCTTTGTTTTCTTACAAGCATCGCCGACGCCCGCGTAAGCGTCGTGACGCTGCCGGGCCGGGACACGGTGCAGTTGACGATCTACAACTCGGCTGATCTGACGCTGGTGAAGGAAACCCGGACGCTCACCTTCCGCAAAGGACTCAACAAGCTCGAATTCTCGTGGGCCAACACGCTCATTGATCCTACGAGCGTGGAGTTCAGGGCGCTGACACATTCGGATGAAGTGGACGTGCTGGATGCGAGTTTTCCGCCGAGGGTGACCAACACGCTGGAATGGCGCATCAAGAGCGAGGTTGCCGGGGAAGTGAAGGTGGAGATTCGCTACTTCACGTCGGGCATTTCGTGGTCAGCGGACTATGTGGCGGAGGCGAACAAGGCGGAGAAGTTCATGCAGCTTGCAGGCAATGTTCGCGTGAACAACAACAGCGGAGAAGATTACGAGCAGGCTCAGGTGCGGCTGGTCGTCGGCGTTATCAGGCTTGTCGAGAATATCGCCGATTTGGCGCAGAAAGGACGACGGTTAGAGGAATCCTTGTTGCGTGCAAACGTGCAAGCAACGCGAAAGCTGGAGTTATTGGACAGGGCCAAGGCTGATAATTTCTATGCGTTTGGCATGTCCGTGAAAAAGGCTGAGGACAAAGCGAGAGAAGTCGTGAAAGAAGAGCTCGGCGAATATTTTCTCTACACGGTGGAGGGTCGGGACACGATACCGACGGGCTGGGGCAGGCGGCTGCCGAGCTTCACGGCGAGGGACGTTCCCATCACGAGCTACTACAAGTTTGAGAAGGAACGCTGGGGCGACGCCGTCATGCGCTACTACAAGTTCACTAACTCCCTTCCGAGCAAGCTGGGCAAAGAGCCGCTGCCCGACGGCGCGGTGCAGGCGTTCCGCATCGTCACCGACGACAACCTTTACGCCTACATCGGCGGCACGAGCGTGAAATACATCCCCATCGGCGAGTTCGTGGAGATGGAACTGGGAGCGGACCAGGAAGTGCTGGTGAAGCCGAAGTTGATGGACTGGCAGAAGAGCGAGATCAAGTTCGGAGCCAACGGCAACATCACGGGCTGGACCACGAAGGAGACGTGGGAGATGGAGGTGCAGAACAGCAAGGAGATTGATGTGGTGCTGGACATCCGGAGGAATTTCCGAGGGGACTGGAGTATAACGACGCAGCAAGCGTATGAGAAAGTGGACGCCAACAAGGTGAAGTTCGTGGTGCCACTCAAGCCGCGCGAGAAGAAGACCTTCGCCTACGAGCTGACTACAAGGCTTGGCGTGAACGCGACAAAATAACCAAGGCCGGAGAGCGGACGAATCATGCGCAGTAGTGCCAATTAGATGACCGCACATGCCTGCGATGGCGCGAGATAAGTTTGAAGCGATGCGCGCCTTTGTCGTCGAAGTTGCACGCGTCGCATGAATCTGCGTTCCGACAATCAACCCGCCCACAAGGCGCTGCCAACAGGCCAGCGGTTTCACATTCCACCGCGGTCGCTTTCGCGGCGCGCTTTTCTGCGCGGGACGGGTGTTTGCCTGTCGCTGCCGTTTTTGGAAGCCATGCGGCCTGCGTTCGGCGCCGCGGCGGCATCCGCAGCTTCCGCTCCGCGCCGGATGGTCGCCATCCAGACGAACCAAGGCATCATGCCGCAGTTTTTCTTCCCGGCGAAGGCAGGGCGCGACTTCGAACTGACACCTTACTTGGAAATCCTTTCAAAACATCGCCAGCAGATGACGGTCTTCTCCGGCGTGAGTCATCCCGACGTGGACGGTGGGCATCAAGCCGAGCGTTGCTTCCTCACCGGCTCGCCGCATCCGGGCGGTCCGGCGTTTCGCAACACCATCTCACTCGATCAGTTCGCGGCGGAACGCATCGGAACGGCGACGCGCTTCCCCACGCTCACGCTAGCGGCGACGGGCGAAAACCCGACCGTTTCCGTCACGCGCAGCGGTGTGGCGATCCCGCCGGAGCGCAGTCCGGCAAAGCTCTACAAACAGCTTTTCGTCAACGCCAAGCCCGCCGAGATTGAACAGCGCGTGAGCGACCTGCGCAAGGGCCGCAGCCTGCTGGACTTCGTCGGCGAAAGCGCGAAGCAGTTGCAGCGCGATGTCGGCCCGCGCGATCGCGAGCGGCTCGATCAATACTTCACCTCAGTGCGCGACTTGGAGCAACGCCTCGTGCGCGTCGAGGATTGGGAGCAAAAACCCAAGCCCAGCGTCAGCGTGCCCATCCCCGAGGACGTGACGGACTCGCAGCGCTTCGTGGACAAGACGCGCCTGCTGCTCGACATGGTGCGCCTCGCGCTGGAGACGGATTCCACGCGCCTCGTTTCGTTCTTCCTCGACGCCACGCCGATTCACAACCTCACGCACCACGGCAACCGCCCCGAAATCATCGCGGACCTGCGCAAGATCGAGGAGCAGGAACTACAGACGCTCAACGGCTTCCTCAACTCGCTCGCCTCCGTGAAGGAAGGCTCCGACACGCTGCTCGACCGCACGATGGTGCTCTACGGCACGTGCATGGGCAGCGCGAACTCGCACTCGAACCACAACCTGCCCGTGTTGCTCGCCGGCGGCGGCTTCAAGCACGGCCAGCACATCGCCTTCGACCCAACGCCGGGAAAAAACTATCCGCTGGCAAACCTCTACGTCTCCATGTTACAGCGTCTCGGCATCGAGGCGGATAAGTTCGCGTCGTCCAGCGGCACCATGCGCGGGCTGGAGCTGGCGTGAAGGCCTGCGAGATTTGAACGGTTGCCTCCCTCGATGAATTTTTTTTACACGCGCTCAATTCTACTCGCCGTTCTGCTGTCCGCAGACACGAGGAGCAATGTTGCGGTCGCCGCCGAATCAACCGCGGGTTTCGACAAGGTGGTTCAGCCGTTTCTGGAACAGCACTGCAACCGCTGCCACGACGCGAAGAAGCACAAGGGCGAGCTGCGGATTGACACGTTGTCACGGGATTTTATCAAGGGCGGTTCGGCGGCGAAGTGGGCCGAGGTCATGGACCGCATCAGCTCCGGCGAGATGCCGCCCAAAAAGGAGCCGCAGCCGAAAGCCGCCGAGGCGGCGAGGGTTGTCGAGTGGCTCGCGGCGCGGCTCAAGGAAGGCGAAGCCGCGCGGCTCGCCAAACGCGAACGCGTCACGTTCCACAAGCTCACGCGCGAGGAATACGCCTACACCATCCGCGATTTGCTCGGCGTGCAGTTCGATGTCACGGACCCGAACGGTTTGTCCGAGGACGAAGCCTGGCATGGTTTCGAACGCATCGGATCGGTGCTCTCGCTCTCGCCCTCGGCGGTGGAAAAGTATTTCGCCGCCGCGGAAATGATTTTGGCCGAGGCGCTGCCGGCCAAGGCGCCGACGAAGTTCATCCGGCGGAAGGACGCGATTGAATTGCGCGGGCCAAACCGCAACGACCTCGCCGCGATGGGCTACACCGACTTCGACAAGGTGCGCGTGGACCTCTGGCCCGGCCACGACATCCAAGGTGGCCGGCCCGGCCCTGGTCAGGCGCTGCCCGCGGCGGGCATTTACAAGGTGCGGATTCAATTGAGTGGACTCAAGCCGGCGAACGGCCGCGCGCCGCACCTCGCGTTCTACGCGCCGGACTTGGACCGGATGTTGTTCGAGCAGGACATCATCGCGCCGGAGGACAAGCCGGTGGTGGTGGAGTTCACGACGCATTTGCCGGCCGGGAATCACAACCTGCGCCTGAGCAACGAAGTCCCCGGCCCGTCGAACCTGCCGCGCTCCGGTCGTGCCGACCCGCGCATCCCGTTTTACAGCGTCAAGGATGGCCGGCGTCCGTGGCAGATGAAGCTCACCGACGAAGCAGGCCAGCCGCTGTATCCGTTCCTCATCGTGGACTGGCTCGAGTGGGAAGGCCCCATCGTGGAGGACGGGCCGACGCTGGCCGAGCGCGAGTTCATTCCGAAGGAGAATGGCAACATGACGCAAGCCCGCGTATCGCTTGCCAAGTTTGCGGAACGCGCGTTCCGCCGCCCGGTGAAGGACGCGGAAGTGGATCGCCTCGTGAAACTCGTCGAGAGCGAAATGAAGAGCGGCGAGAAGTTCGACGCCGCGATAAAAACAGCGATGGTCGCGGTGTTGTGCGCGAAGGATTTTCTCTACCTCGTGGAAGGTTCACCGGAGCATACGGACGCGCGCCTCAACGATTTCGAGCTGGCCTCGCGGCTCTCGTATTTTCTGTGGAGCACGATGCCGGACACGACGCTCTTCGACGCGGCGCGCAACGGCACGTTGCACCAGCCTGATGCGCTGCGCGCGCAGGTGGGGCGGATGTTACGCGACACGAAGGCGGCGCGTTTCTCGCAGGCTTTCGCGCGCGACTGGCTGCAACTCCGCATGGTCGGCATGTTCCCGCCGGACAAAAAACTTTATCCCGATTACGACGCGTATCTGGAGAAGAGCATGATCGGCGAGACGACGGCGTTCTTCCGGGAAGTGCTGGAGAAAAACTTGAACCTGCGAGAGTTCCTCGACTCCGACTGGACGATGATGAACGCGCGGCTCGCGAGCCACTACCAGATGCCGAACGTCACTGAGGACCGGTTTCAGCGCGTGTCGCTGCGGCCCGAGGATCACCGCGGCGGCTTGCTGACGCAGGCGGCGGTGCTCAGTCTGACTTCCGACGGCACGCGGCACCGCCCGGTGCATCGCGGCAAGTGGGTGCTGGAATCCATCCTCGGCAAGTCTCCTCCGCCGCCGCCCGCCAACGTGCCGGCCATCGAACCCACGCCCGCGACGCAGCCGAAGGCCACGCTGCGGATGAAGCTCGACGCCCACAAACACAACGAGAGCTGCGCCGCGTGCCACGCGAAGATTGACCCACTCGGGCTTGCCTTCGACAACTACGACGCCATCGGCCGCTGGCGCATCGAGGAAATCACGAACGACGGCTCCGGCGCGAATCCGAAAGTGGACGCAAGCGGCGTGCTGATTGATGGGCGCAGATTCGCCGACGCCTGCGAGTTCAAGAAACTGCTCGTCGCGGACCTGGATAAATTCAATGCCACGTTCATCGAGAAGCTCGCGACCTTCGCCACGCGCCGCGTCATGACCGTAGGCGATCACGACGCGCTTTTGAGTCTCGCAAAACAAAGCAAGGCGGCGGATTATCGCCTCCAAGCCATCGTTGAAGCGCTCGTGCTCTCCGACCTTTTTCAACAGCGCTGAACGAACACGGCCAAAATTATGAGCAACATCCTCACGCAAAAATGGCTCCTCAACCGCCGGCATTTTCTGCGCGGCGCGGGCGCGATGGTCGCGCTGCCGTTGCTGGATTGCATGAGCCCGCTCCGCGCGGCGACGGCCGCCGCCAAACCGCGGCGCAGCGTGTTCGTTTACATCCCCAACGGCGTGAACGTGCTCACGTGGCAGATTACGAAGGCCGGGCGCGATTACGAATTCAGCGAGCCGTTGAAGCCCCTTGAGCCGCATCGCGCGAACATCACGCCCATCAGCGGCCTCTACCACGCGAACGGCCTCGGACAGGCGCACGAGTGCCAGAAGGTCTGGCTCACCGCCGCGAAGGTCAGCCAGGAAGGCGGCGCGTTCCGCAACACGGTGTCCGCCGACCAGCTCATGGCCGAAGTCACCGCGCCACAGACGCGCTTCGGTTCGCTCGAGCTTTCCATCTCGCGCGGCCCGACGACGCTCGCATGGTCGCGCGACGGCGTTCCGCTGCCGGCGGAGGACAATCCCAAGACGGTGTTCAACCGATTGTTCGGCGCGGAGCCGGGCGGTGTGGATGTGCAACGCCGGCGTTTGAACCGCCGCCACAGCGTGCTCGACGTGGTGCTCGATGACGCGAAATCGCTCCGCAAAAATCTCGCCACCGACGACCGCACGAAGCTCGACGAATATCTCCACTCGGTCCGCGATGTTGAAGTCCGCACCGAGCGGCTCGATGCGTGGCTGAACATTCCCAAGCCGAAGATTGATTCGGCCACGACCGCGCACCTCACGCGCAACGTCTCGAAAAGCGAGGCCGGCGACTACTACCGCACCATGTATGACCTCATCGTGCTCGCCCTGCGCACGGACATGACGCGCGTCGTCACTTACATGAGCGGCAGCGAGAGCTTCGGGCTGGCGATTCCTGAGATCGGCATCCCGCAGACGCGCCACGAGCTGTCGCACCACAACGGCGACCCGGAGCAGATGGCCCGCCTGAGCCGCAGCGACGCGTTCATCACGCAGCAGTTCGCCTATTTCCTCGACCAGTTGCAGGAAATCCAGGACGGCGGCGAGTCGCTGCTCGACCGCACGATGGTGCTCTTCGGCAGCGGCATGAGCTACGGCCACAGCCACGGCAATGCGAATCTCCCGACCATCCTCGCCGGCGGAAAATCGCTCGGCCTCAGGCACGGCCAGCACATTGACTACAACCTGCCGGCGCTGAAGAACTACGACCTCGCCAACGCCCCCGCGCACTACTCCATCTGCCACAAGCCCGTCGAGCCGAAGGCCCGCCTGACCAACCTGCTGCTCACGATGATGCAGAAGATGGAAGTCAACACGGAGCAATTCGTGGACAGCCTCGGGCCGGTGTCTGAAGTGGTGTGATGGGAAATTCTTAACGGCGAATTTCGTATGACGAGTTGGAGTTGCCCGAGCGCATGACTTCTTTTGTTCAACGCTGCTTTCAACGCGGACGCTTTGTCGTCCTCGTCCTGCTTTCATCTTTCATCCTTCATCCTTCATCCTTCGCCGCCGAGGCTCCGTTCCAGCTTCAGCCCGGCGAATTTCCGCCGGAAGGTTCCGCGCACTACATCGCCGGCGAACTCATCGCGCTCGATCACATCAATCGCACGGGTGTCCTGCGGCCTGACCGCACGGACGCGCAGCGGCGCGGCGACTGGGATTTGCCGCACGCGTTCACGCTGCTGCCCTACGGCTCCATCAGCTATCACGGCGCGACGGCGGAGTTGCGCCACGTTCCCATCGGCACACACCTGCACGGCTGGTTCTACGTCGAGGAACCGCCGCCCAAAGACCCGAAGACCGGCAGGCCCAGGAAAGTTTTGAAGACCGAGCGCGTCAGCCTGGAGTCCGAGTTCAACCGCGCGTTCCGTTTCGAGGACGACTTCAGCCATTGCGCGCGAACGCAGCGGGCGTGGCGGGTGGACGCGGTGGACTTGGAGAAGTCCACGCTCACGGCCACGGGCATCACGGCGGGCAAGGCGGACGCGAAGGCCACGATCTTCCAGCTCGTGCCGGGCACGCGGGTGTGGAAGGGCCGCGGCTTTGGCGAACTCAAGGATTTGGCGGCGGGGCAGTCGGTGTTCATCAATCTCACCTACGCCACGCTCAAGGGGCCGGGCCGTTGCACGGACATCTGGCTCGACGCCGAGAGCCGTGCGCTCGCAACCGCGCAGCAGGCCGAAGTGCACCGGCAGTTCATCCGCGAGCACGGCTTCGCCGGGTGGATTGACGCGGTGGACAATCAGCAAAGCATCGCAACCGCGACGCTCTTCGCCGGTTTTGATCCGAAGTTGAAGGAGATGTTCCGCGTCACGCAAACGACGAACGACACCGTCACCGCCGCGTGCGCCGAGGACAACCTTCGCACGTGGGACCAGATCAACGACCGCAAGCGCGGCACGCTGCTCGAAGCGAAGGAAGTGCCCGCCGCGCCCGGCAGCAGCGGCCTGCAAGTGAAGTTCAAGGCCGAGCTGCTCATCGAGGGCTTCCGGCCCAAGCGCATCATCCGCCTCTGGCCCAGTGTGTGGAAGGTGGATGACCTGCCGCGCGAAGAACGACTTTACCAGTGATGGCCGCCCGAAAGTCATTGAAGGCAAAGCAGCCAGGCGTCTCTTCGCGCCCAGCGAAAGCAAAACGGCATCATACAACCGCCGCCGACTTCCGCCGCATCGCCCTCAGCCTGCCCGAAGCCACCGAGGGCGCGCACATGGGACACGCCGACTTCCGTGTGGGCGGAAAGATTTTTGCGACGCTTGGTTATCCCGACGAACATTGGGGCGTCCTCAAGCTCACGCCGGAAGCGCAGACGGCCTTGGTCCGCGAACTGCCGGCGGCCTTCGTGCCAGTGAAAGGCGGCTGGGGCCGGAGCGGCAGCACGCAAGTTCGGCTGGAGAATGTCGACGAGCCGACGATCCGCGCCGCGCTCCTCACCGCCTGGCGCAAGACCGCGACCGCGCGCCTGATTTCCAAAACCGAAAGCTGAACTCCCATGAAGAAACTTCTCCTACTCCTTGCCCCGCTGGGCATCTGCGCCCATCTTCTTCCCGCCGCCGACGCGCCCGCGAAGCCCAAGCTCAAAATCATCCCCGGCCAGGTCATCGTTCCGACGGGCAACGGCGAGATGCGGCGTCCTTGGGGCGAACTCATCAGTCTCGACCTCGCCACACGCACCGGGAAATTCCGCAACGAGGGCGACGACGCGGTGATGAGCTTCACCGTCATGCCCTACGCTGAGCTGCTGCATCACGCGACGCTGGGCGACTTGCAGGACTTCCGCGTGGGTGAGCGCGCCATCTTCCGCCTCCATGAGAACGAAAAGGGCGAGTGGGTCTGGCTCACCTACATTCAGGATGAGATGAACATGATGAACGGCCACAAGGAGTATTTCTATGTGGACCGCGTTGACGCGGCGAAGCGCTCGCTCGAATGCACGTGGGCCAACTTCGACAAGAGCTTCGTGCGCATGACAAATGTCGTCATCGAGACCGACGGTGAGACGCGCTTCTGGAAGGCCGGCGCGCCCGCGAAGTTTTCGGACATCAAACCCGGCGACAAGCTGCGCACCAAGACCCACGGCGTGGGCAAGGGCAAGACACGCGTGGCGTGGGAAATCTTCCTCGACGACGAGAGCCTGATGAAATTCCAAACCGAGCAGAAGGCCGTCCACGCCGCGCGCATCAAGGCGGAGGGCGCACCCGGCTACGTGGACGAGGCAAACGGGAAGGAACTGCGCCTGACACTTTTCAACGAAGGCAGCGACATCTGGAAACAACTCAAGGCCGGAAAAGCCATCCGTGTCGCGCCCGCCGGCGTGGACCGCAAGCCCACTGCCGCGCCGCTCACAGGCACCGTGACCGCCGCCGTCACGAAAGGTCGCGAGTGCAAAGTGACGTTCACTCTCTCGGCTGCGGAAGCGAAGTTTCAACCGACCGGCCTTGCGCGGCTCTGGATTGCGGGCGACTGATTTTGGCGATGATGGCGAATGTGATTCATCGTTTCTCTGCGCGGGCGTTGTTGATTTGCACCGCGCTGTTCGCGTCCGCTGGGGCGAACGCGGCCGACGATGCCGTAAAGTCCTTCGTCACGAAGCGCTGCCTCGAATGCCACGACAGCGAAACCAAGAAGGGCGGACTTGATTTGGAAAAGTTGTCGCGAGACCTGGCGGACCCGCAGGTTTTTCATCGCTGGGAAAAAGTTCATGACCGCGTTCGCGCGGGCGAGATGCCGCCGAAGGACAAGACGCGTCCCGACGCGAAGGAAGTTGCAAGCGCGATGGACGCGCTGGCGGCGCAATTGACCGAGGCGGACCTCGCGCGACGTGGCAAGGAAGGCCGAGCCACGATGCGCCGGCTCACGAGGACAGAGATTGAATACACGTTGCAGGACGCGTTCGCGCTGCCGGGCATGGCGGTGAAGCAGGACTTGCCGGAGGATGGCGTCGCGGCGGGCTTCGACAAGGTGAGCGAGGCGCTCGACATCTCGCACATCCAGATGGCGCGCTACATGGACATGGCGAAGTTCGCTCTCGACCGCGCCATCGCCGCACGCCCGGAGCCGCCCAAACCGCTCAAGCTGCGCCTCTACCCGCAGAGCCAGCCGACGTTCTGGTATGGCCTGTGGCAGGGCGAGTGCGTGCTGCTCAAGGACAAGAAGCCCGACCCGGCGCTGCCGATTTTCTCCGAACGCGTGCCGCGCGAGAAGCAGTTCTATTATTCCGAGGCGGTGGTGAAGCCGAGCACGAGCGCCATCGGGATGTTCCGCAGCATTGACGAGTCGTGGCTGCCGGGCTTCCCGCACTTCAGCCCGATGCTTCCGGGCCGCTACAAATTCCGCATCTCGGTGTGGAGCTTCTTCTGGGACAAGGGCACGGTGCTGCCGCCGAAGAAGCCCGCGGTCGCGACGATTCGCAACGAAATCGGCGAAGTGATCTATCTCGACGCACCGTCGCTGGAGTCGCGCGTGCATGAGTTCGAATTGTGGCTGGAGCCGAACGAGAAGCTCATCTTCGACCTCGCGTCGCTGGAGCACGTGGAGATTTACAGCCGCAAGGGCCAGGCGAAGGAATTCCAAGGCCCCGGCATCGCCGTGGACTGGCTCGACCTCGAAGGGCCGCTCAACGACGCGTGGCCGCCGGAGAGTCATCGCCGCGTCTTCGGCGAACTGCCGCTCGTGCAACTGCCCAAGCCCACGAAGGACGCGCCCGGCGTGAAGCCGCCCGCGCGCCTGCCGTTCGTCACCGAGCGCCGCCGCGACTCGTCCATCCCGCCGAATGTCCAGGTGCACGGCAAGGTGGACGGTATCTGGACGGTGCAGTCCGACGCGCCGGCGGATGACGCAAAGAAACTGCTGCGCCCGTTGCTCACGAGATTGTTCCGCCGGCCCGTCACAGAGCCGCAGCTCAAGCGCTACGCCGATCTCGTGCAGGAGCGGCTCGCGGCGGGCGATTGTTTCGAGGATGCGATGCGCATGGCCATTACGGGCGCGCTGTGCTCGCCGGAGTTTTTGTTCCGAATGGAAAAGCCCGGCAAGCTCGACGACTGGGCCGTCGCGAACCGGCTTTCCTATTTCCTCTGGAACTCCGCGCCGGACGACGCGCTGAACGAAATCGCCGCGCGCGGCGAACTCAAACGCGGCGGGGACACTCTGCGCAATCAAGCGCGACGGATGCTCGCCGACCCGCGCTCCGACCGCTTCGTGAACGACTTCCTCGCGCAGTGGCTCGCGCTCAAGGACATCGCCGCGACCACGCCGGACAAGCATCTTTATCCCGACTTCATCCCCTACATGCAGAACTGCATGGTTGGCGAGACACGCGCGTTTTTCCGCAAGCTGGTGGATACAAATCTCGGCGTGCGGCACCTCGTGAACTCCGAGTTTGCGATGCTCAACGCGAAGCTCTGCGAGTTGTATGGCGTCGAGCTGGGACTGGCGGGACATGAGTTCCAGATGGTTGCGCTGCCCGCCGGTTCGCATCGCGGCGGTTTGCTGACGCAGGCTTCGATTTTGAAAATCACCGCGAACGGCACAACCACTTCGCCCGTGAAACGCGGCGCGTGGATCATGGACCGTTTGCTCGGCCGTCCACCAGAGCCGCCGCCGCCAAGCGTCTCCGCGATTGAACCGGACTTGCGCGGCACGACGACGATTCGCCAGCAACTCGACGCGCACCGCAACCACGCCGTATGCGCAACCTGCCACCGGACGATTGACCCGCCGGGCTTCGCGCTGGAGAGCTACGACGTGATTGGGCGCTGGCGCGAGCGCTACCGCAGCAAGGAACTCGGTGATCCTGCGGATGCCAAAGTCGGCGCGGGCTACTATCCCGTGAGATACAAGCTCGGCCTGCCCGTGGACAGCGCCGGCCAGACCGCCGACGGCGAACCGTTCAAGAACATCGAGGAATTCAAGGCACTGCTGTTGAAAGACGAGCGCCAGATTGCGCGCAACCTCGTCCGCCGGCTTGCGATTTACGCTACCGGCCGCGACATCACGTTCGCCGACCGGCCGGCCATCGAGGCCATTCTCGACAAGTGCATGGCGAAGGACGCGAGCGAGGAATCCAACTTCGGTCACTACCGCGTGCGGAAACTCATCGAGGAACTGGTCGCGTCTGATCTTTTTTTGACGAAGTAAAATCTAACGCAGTGAAGGGCGGACCGGCCCAATGCGTCTTGACCCTCCACGACCGTTCAACAACATTACAGTCCTCTCGCCATGCCAATGCGCCGGCACAACGTCACTTCAGTTACGACACATTGCTGCGGTCGGGCGGTCTTGTTCGCGTTGAGCGTGGTCGCGGCGGGATTGGGCGGCATGGGGCCGGTGGCATTCGCGGCATCAGGAAAGGTTGGAGCAAGCGACAAGCAGTATGCTGAAAAAGTTCACCCTTTTCTCGAACGCCATTGCAAGGAGTGTCACAGCGGAGAGAAGCCGAAGGGCGACTGGCGGCTGGATGAACTCACCTCAAATCTAGCCGAAAAGGGTTCGCTGGAACGGTGGCAAAAAATTCTGGAGCAACTGAAGTCCGGTGAAATGCCGCCAAAAAAGAAACCGCGTCTGCCGGAAAAGGAAATGAAAGTGGTGACCGGGTGGATTGCCACGCAGGCTGCAGCGGCGGACACCGCTCGACGCGCTGAGGGACGTGTCGTGCTGCGTCGGCTCAATCGCACCGAATACGAAAACACAGTCCGTGACCTGCTCGGCGTTCAGACGCCGCTGAAAGACTTGCTGCCGTTCGATACTTCGGCGAATGGTTTCGACAACATTGGCGACGCGCTGCACACCTCGTCCTTCCTGCTCGACAAATATCTCGAAGCGGCGGACACGGCGCTTAATCAGGCCATCGCCAACCGCCCGCAGCCCAAGTCCGCCACCACGCGTTACTTCCTGACCGACTCGCATCAGGTGCGCTCAACGACGGAAAAAGTTTTCCGCACCAACGACACCGGCCGCATCGAGGCGTTCACGTCGGCGGCGTGGCAGCAGGTGGGGCCGACGAAGTTTTATCCGCAGGAGCGAGGCTACTATCGCTTCCGCATTTCGGCGTCGGCGGTGCAAAGCTCGAACCAGCCGGTCGTGTTCCGTGTGTGGTCCGGCAACGGCGGCATGGGCGGCGCGCCCGGACACCTCGTGAGCTACTTCGACGCGCCGCCGGACAAGCCGAAGGTCATCGAGTTCGTGGACTACATGGAGCCGCGCACTTCGATTTCGATTCTGCCCTACGGGCTGGCGTCGTCGCAGACAGTCCACAAAATCGGCGCGAACGCGTGGGAGGGGCCAGGGCTGGCGATTGACTGGATTGACGTGGAAGGCCCGCTGAACGACTCGTGGCCACCGGAGAGTCATCGCCGTTTGTTCGGTGATTTGAACCAGGCGTCGTTTCCCATCTACAACTACCGTGACCGCGTGGAAGTCGTCTCCAGCGAGCCCCTCGTGGACGCTGAACGCATTCTGCGCCAGTTCACGCGCCGCGCGTTTCGCCGCGCTGTGACGGATGCGGACGTGAAGCCATTCGTCGCGCTCGTCGAGGCGAAGCTCGCGGAGAAGCGCACCTTCGAACAGGCGATTCGCGCGGCGCTCTCCGCCGTGATGATTTCGCCAGAGTTTCTGTTCCTCCGCGAGAAGTCCGGCAAGCTCGACGACTTCGCGCTCGCCAGCCGGCTCTCGTATTTTCTCTGGAGCACGATGCCCGACGAGGAACTGCTCGCTGTTGCCGACCAGCGGAAACTTTCACAGCCCGCCACGCTGCGCGCGCAAGTCGAGCGGCTGCTGAATCATCCCAAAGCGGCGGCCTTCACCGAGAACTTCACCGGCCAATGGCTCGGGCTGCGCGACATTGATTTCACGATTCCAAGTCACATCCTCTACCCGGAGTTCGACGATATGCTTAAGGTCTCGATGCTGCGCGAGACGGAGCTGTTCTTCAGCGAAGTCCTGCGCCACGACCTGAGCCTTACGAACTTCATTGCGTCGGACTTCACGATGCTGAACGGCCGGCTCGCGAAGCACTACGGCATTCCCGGCGTGAGCGGCTGGGAGTTTCGCAAAGTTCAATTGCCGCCCGAAAGTCATCGCGGCGGATTGCTCACGATGGCCAGCGTGCTCAAGGTCACGGCCAACGGCACAACGACTTCGCCGGTGCTGCGCGGCGCGTGGGTGCTCGACCGCATCCTCGGCACGCCGCCGCCGCGGCCGCCGGAGAACGTCGCCGCGCTCGAACCCGACACGCGCGGCACCAAGACCATTCGCGACCAACTCGCGAAGCACCGACAGCTTGAATCATGCGCGGGCTGTCATGTGAAGATTGATCCACCGGGCTTCGCACTGGAGAGCTTTGATGTCATTGGCGGCTGGCGGGAGTTTTACCGCTCCAGCGGCAACGGCAAAACTGTGATGATTGATGGCCGCCGCATGCCCTACCTGCAAGGCCCGAAGGTGGACCCATCGGACACGCTGCCCGATGGCCACGCGTTCCGCGACATTGATGAACTCAAGCAACTTCTCCTTGCCGACAAGGAGCAAGTCGCGCGGGCGTTGACAAAAAAACTCCTCACCTACGCCACCGGCAACGGCATCGAAACCAGCGACACAGCCGCCATTGAAGCCATCGTGCAGAAGGCGAAAGCGAAAAACTACGGATTCCGGTCACTCATTCACGAGGTCGTGGCAAGCGCGGTTTTCCAAACGAAATAGGCAAACATGAACAAACACAGCCTTCGTGCCCTTGCTCTCGCTTTCCCGCTTTGTGCCGTTGTGCAGGCTCTGGCGGCGTCACCGCACTTCACCCAGCCCGACGTGGCGCGGCATCCGAACCTCTTCACGTGGACCGACACGTGCAACGTCCACATCATCCGCGACGGCGACGCGGCGCTGCTGATTGACCTTGGCGACGGGAGCGTGCTCGATCATCTCGGCGAGATCGGCGTGAAGCGCGTCGAGTGGATTTTGTTCACGCACCATCATCGCGAGCAGTTGCAGGGTGCGCCGAAGTTGAAGGGCCGCGACGTGAAACTCGCCGCGCCGGACGCGGAGCGCGCGCTGTTCGAGAAGCCCGAAAGTTTTCGCAAGATGAACGTGCGCTTGAGCGACGCGTTCACGGTGCACGGGTCGAGTTTCGTGCGCCCGCCGGTCGAGCCCATCAAGCTCGACCAGACCTTCGCGAAGATGGACACGTTCACGTGGCACGGGCGCGAGTTCCGCTGCGTGGACACGCGTGGCAACAGCCCCGGCGGCATGTCCTACTTCCTCGATGATGGCGGGCAGTGGCTCGCGTTCACGGGTGACGTGATGCTCGACGGCGCGAAGACGCACACGTGGTTCGACAGCGAGTGGGACTACGGTTTCGCCGCGGGCGTGTGGGCGTCGGCGAACGCCGCCGCGCAGGTCGCGGCATTTGACCCGGCGTGGATGCTGCCGTCGCACGGGCCGGCCATTGCCAACGCGAAGAAGCAGCTCGAGGAATTCCAGCAGAAACTTTTCCACCTCGAACGCCTGCTCGTGCGCGGCTATCCGGTGACGACCTTCGCCGCCGCGGTGCAGGACAAGGTGTCGAAGCCGTCCAAGGTGGCGAATGTATTCCAAGTTTCGCCGCATGTGTTCAAGTTCCGCGGGCCGGGCTTCTTTCCGAACTTCTACATGATCCTTGCGGACAGCGGGCGCGCGCTCGTCGTGGACTGCGGGTTGTTGCAGACGAACTTTCTCGACACGGCGCTCGACGGAATGAAGAAGCATTACGGGCTGAAGGCGATTGACGCGATGGTCACGACGCACATGCATGGCGACCACTTCCTACAGGCGCCGCATCTCAAGCAGAAGTGGGGCACGCAGCTCTGGGGCCTCGACCGCATGGCCGCGGTGTGCGAGCGGCCCGAGGCCTTCGATTACGCCGCGCCGATCCAGTCCTACGGCATCGGCGTGGATCGCATCAAGTTCGACCGGCTCTTCAAGTCGGGCGAGCACTTCGACTGGGAGGGATTTCACTTCACGATTGACTGGATGCCGGGGCAGACGGAGTTCGCGCTGTGCATGACGGGCGTGATTGACGGAAAAAAGGTCGCGTTCACCGGCGACAACATTTTTGGCAATCCCGCCGACCCACAGCAGAACGGCCACGAGGCGATGTGCTCGCGCACCAGCGGCATCCTCGAGGAAGGCTACATCGTCGGCGCGGAATACCTCGCGAAGCTCAAGCCCGACATCCTGCTCGGCGGACACTCCTACGTGATGGACCAGCCGGCGCAATTTATCGAGCGCTACCGCAAATGGGCCTACGACATGCGCGACGCGTTCCGCACGATCAGTTCCGAGACGGAATACCGCTGGTGGTTCGACCCGTTCTGGGTGCGCGCCGAGCCGTATCGCATCACCGTGAAGCGCGGCGCGGCGGTGGAGGTGAAAGTGAACGTGCGCAATTTCGAAACGCGGCCCGTCTCGTTTGAAATCGCGCCGCACGCGCCGGCGGGACTCCGCGCCTCGCCGCAGCCGTGGAAGGGCACTGTGCCCGCGCAGACCGTCGGAAACTTCACGCTGATGCTTTCCGCGGACGCTGACGCCGCGTCGGGCGTGCACATCGTCGCATTCGACATCACACGCGACGGCAAGCGGCAGGGCGAACTCTTCGACTGCATTGTCGAGGTGCAACCGTGAACATTCCGATGAAGTCCTCGCGTCTGGGCACAGTCCAACGACAGTCACAAAATCAAATGAACACCCTCACCCGCCGCACCTTTCTCCGCGCTGCCGGCGTCTCGCTCGCGCTGCCGATGCTGGAATCACTTCAGCCGCGCGTTTTCGCCGCCGGGAACTCGCCGGCGATTCGCCGCGCCCTCTTCATCTGCACGCCGCTGGGCGTTCATCCACAAAACTTCTTTCCTGCTGAAGCTGGCCGCGACTACGCGCTCACGCCGTATCTCGACGTGCTCAAGGATTTCCGCAACGACTTCACGGTGATGTCCGGCCTCGCGCATCCCGAGGTCGGCTCCACGCACGATTCCATCTACAGCTTCCTCACCGGCGCGCCGCACCCGGAGATTCGCGCGGGCTTTCGCAACAGCATTTCCGTGGATCAGTTCGCCGCCGAGCGCATCGGCGGGCAGACGCGTTTCCCCAGCCTGTCGCTGTCGGCGGAGGGCTTCGGCCTCTCGTGGACGCGCAGCGGTGCGCTCGTGCCGCCGGACCTGTATCCGTCGAATATCTTTGCGCGGCTCTTCCTCGAAGGCCGGCCTGACGAAGTGCAGGCGCAGGCGCGGCGCTTGCGCGATGGCCAGAGCATCCTCGACACCGTGTGCGAGCAGGCGCGCAGCCTCCAGCCCTCGCTCGGCACGCGCGACCGCGAGAAGATGGACGAGTATTTCACCAGCGTCCGCGAGCTGGAGCAGCGCCTGGTCACGAACGAGGAATGGTCCAAGAAGCCCAAGCCCAAAGTCACCGTGCCACCGCCGCAGAATAACATGAACCCCGCCGACCTCATCGGGAAGAACCGCATCATGTTCGATCTCATTCACCTCGCATTGCAGACCGATTCCACGCGGCTCGTCACAATGCTGCTGCTGGGCACGAGCCTCGTGCCGCCGATTCCGGGCGTCTCGCAGGGCCACCACGACCTCTCGCACCACGGACAGGACCCGGCAAAGCTCGCGCAGCTCAAGACGCTGGAAATCGAGAAGATGAAGACCCTCGCCGAGCTGCTCACGAAGTTGAAGAACACGGAGGAACAAGGCGAGACCCTGCTCGACCGCACGATGGTTTTCTTCAGCAGCAATCTCGGCAACGCGAGCAACCACTCCACGCGCAACCTGCCCGTGCTGCTGGCCGGCGGCGGCTTCAAGCACGGCCAGCACCTCGCCTTCGACGCGAAGAACCCGCCGCCGCTCTGCAACCTCTACGTCTCGATGCTCCAGCGCCTGGGCATCGAGTCCGAGAAGTTCAGCTCCGGCACCGGGCCGCTGAAGGGGCTGGAGATGGCTACTTGAAGACGGCTCCACTTCACCTAGTCCTTGGGTTGTTCGCGGCTTGCATCGCAGC
Organism: uncultured Verrucomicrobiota bacterium; assembly: GCA_964589935.1. Classification (GTDB taxonomy): domain Bacteria; phylum Verrucomicrobiota; class Verrucomicrobiia; order Limisphaerales; family VHCN01; genus VHCN01. The sequence goes on from CAZPVD010000024.1 coordinate 23,392, forward strand.
AGCGGAGCCGTCGCAAGTCGTGGACCTCTGGCCGGGCAAGCCCGCCGGGGACAACGCCGAAAGCATCGGCCCGGAGAAGTTTCGCGAGCCGCTCAAAGGCTCGAACGCGAAGAAGTGGCTCACGAACGTCACGCGCCCGCAGCTCGCGTTCTTCCGCCCGGCGAAGGACAAGGACACGGGCGTCGCGGTGCTGATTTGTCCCGGCGGCGGTTATCACAATCTCGCGTGGGACCTCGAAGGCGAGGAAGTTGCCGAGTGGCTCAACTCGCTCGGCATCACCGGCATCATCCTCAAGTATCGCTGTCCGCGCCGGCCCGGCGATCCGAAGGGCGAGCCTGCGCCAGGAGCGCTCATGGACGCGCAGCGTGCCGTCAGCCTCGTGCGCAGTCGCGCGAAGGACTGGAGCCTCAAGCCCGACCGCATCGGCATGGTGGGCTTCTCGGCGGGCGGGCATCTCGTCGGCGCGACGGCGACGAATTTCGGCGAGCGCAGCTACGTGCCGGTGGATGACGCGGACAAGGCGAGTTGCCGGCCCGACTTCGGCATCATGGCTTACTCGGGTTATTTCTTTCCGCCGGAGAAGCAGGCGTTGTCGCCCACGGTCAAAACGCCGCCTGACGCGCCGCCGTTGTTCTTCGTCCACGCGGCGGACGATCCGGTCAGCGAAGTGGAGCACAGCATCATGTTCCATCTCGCGCTGAAGAAGGCGGGCGTGCGCAGCGAGCTGCACATCTACAGAAGCGGCGGGCATGGCTTCGGCGTGCGGCAGGACGGCGGCCCGTGCTCCGGCTGGACGCGTGAGTGCGAGCGGTGGATGCGGAATCAAGGGCTGCTCAAGTCGAGCGCGGAGAAATAATCCCGCGAGTCTTGTGCGGATTCTTTCGAGTGCGAGATCAAGTGCGGCAACTCACGGCTTGAAGGGTGGGGACTTCCTCACGGCTGCAATTTTGCCGGTGAATTTATGCACGCGCTTTCCCGCCGCATCGGCAACATAGACGGAGCCGTCGCGTGCAACCGCGATGTCGTGCCCGAGCTGGAACTGCCCCGGCTCACTGCCGAAGCCGCCGAAGCGATCGAGCACGCGGCCTTCCGCGTCCAGTTCCAGCGCGCGTGGCCGGTCGGCGGTCTTCGCGGGCGAATCGCCGCCATCAATGATGAAGATGTGGCCGTCCGCGCCGACGCTCACGCCATACGGACGCCCGATGAGCGGCCCCTTCCACTCGGCGAGGAATTTCCCGCGCGGATCGAAGACTTGCAGCCGCGAGTTGCTGCGGTCACATACGAACACACGGCCCTGCGCATCCACGGCCACGCCATGCGGAAGATTGAACTGCCCCGGCCCCGCACCCTTGCCGCCCCACTCAAAGTCATAGCGGCCATCGGCGGTGAACTTCACGACGCGCGTGTTGCGGTAGCCGTCGCTCACGTAGAATGAGCCGTCCGGCAGCACCGCGACATCGGTGGGCAGGTTGAAATGATTTTTGTCCGCGCCAGCGACGCCGCGTTCGCCGAGCGTGAGCAGGAGCCGTCCGTCGTGGGTGAACTTGAAGACCTGCTGCCGGCCCACATCGGTAAGCCACACGTTGTCCTCGTGGTCGAGCGTGAGGCCGTGCGGGATGATGAACTCATTCGCCCCCCACGCGGCAAGCAACTTGCCGCTGCGCCCGTCAATCAAGCTCACGGTCGGGATGGCGATGGGTTCGGTCGGAAACGGCGTGCTCCACATGCGGCCGCTCCGATGGAACACGAGGACGTTGTTGTGCGAATCCACTCCGACTCCGACGCACTGGCCGAGGACATGGTCTGCGGGCAACGCGGGCCAATCGCGCACAACCTCATGCTGAGGCTGTGCCGGCGCGGAGCCGGCGCGACCCGCATTGCACAGGAAGAGAAAACTGAGCAGCGATAGAAAAAGAAGTTGAGTCGCGGATGAAAAGTTCTTCACAGATTCGGGTAATGCTTTCAGTCTCGCCAGAAAAGTGACTCCTGCGGCACCTGATAATGAACAGCAAGATGTGGAGTTTCGATGTGTTTCCCTTCTGCGGCGCGCGATTGCATCGCAGCGGCAAGAACGCCGCTGGTAAGCAATGTGCGTTCAATGGGATACGGAGCCTTGCCGGTCACGAACATTTGCTCGGCCTTCGACATCAACGCCGCTGAATAGACGACGTTTGGATTCGGCGGCAGATGGAACAAGGTGGACAGCGGCTCCGGCTGGCCCTTGAGTCGCGCCGCAAACGTGAAGTCACCAACCAGTCCGTTGAGCAGGAACATCGTGGCCTTGAGGCCGTCGGCATATTCGAAGCGGTAGGCGACCGGCTCCTTCACGAATGCGCGTATCTGCGCTGGAGTGGGGTAGCGGTGGCTGCCGTTCGGCGGTTGCGCGAGCGTGTGGCTGCGCGAGAGGCATGACTCGAAGAGCGTGGGATCCCAGCCACCCGCCAGCCAAGAACCCTTTTCCATCGCCTGCCAAACATTGTCGCCGCGCAACGCCTGCACGGCCTTCACGCCTGTCTCGCCGCCGCGCCGCCGCTCGGCCATGCACTGGATGGCCTCGATAGCGTGGAAGTCGTAGCTGTCCACGCCGCCCATCGCCACGCACATAACTTCCTGCACGTCAGCCCCGAACGGCATTTCGACGGACGGCATCCGCCACGTTACCGGCAGCGACGACCCGGCCAGAAACGGGAACTTCATTTGCCGCGACAACTCGACCATTTCCTGCGCCCACTCCCATTTCCACGAGAGGTGCTTGTCGTTGAAGACCGGCGTTGTGCGGCCATCCGCGCGGAAGACATCCGTCACTTGTTTGAAGAACTCGTAGCGCGGGTATTTTTTCTGGCCGAACTCGTTGACCGGATAATTCCCATGCTCGCCGATGATGAGCACGGCGTCCACGGCGAGTTGCTTTCCGCCGCAGCGCAACGCCTCGGCGATGCTTGGGTAAATCGTGAAGCCAAATTCCTTCGCGCGGTCCCGGCTCAGATCACCGGCCGGCGTCTGGTCCACGTAGGCAGAAACCACCTCGATGGGCGGACGATGCCAACGGCCCCGCATCGGATAGCCATTGAGGAACCGCTCGCCCATGTGCCAGGCGTGCGAGTGGTAGCGCCACTCCGTCGTGACGATCGCCAACTTTTTTCGGCGACCGGATTCGGCGGCCAATGCCGGCATCGCAAATGACGTTCCAACCAAGCTGACACCAACGGTGCCGAGGAACTCGCGTCGCGATGTAAATTTGCCGGTGAACATTATTCGGGGATAACACCGCCGAAGACCGAAAGCAACGCCGGTCACAGCGCCTGCAACGTGAACGCGATGACTGATGGAGTCACACGTTCGCTGTGGCAACGTGAATGAATTTCATTTCGCCGGAACCGCCGCCTTGCCCGGCGCAAGCTCAAGACACACGAGCGTGCCTTTTGCGTTTCGCGCATAAAGTTTCCCAGCGTTGAGCGCGGGATTCGTCCAGCATTTGCCGTCGAGGATTTGCGAGCTGGCCAGCGGCTTGTAGCCGGCAGGCGAGGCGTCGCAAAGAATAAGTTCACCCTTGTCTGAAAGCACAAGAAGCCGTCCGCCCGCGGCGAGGATGCCGCCGGTGCCAACCACGGGGCCTGTCCACTTCACTTCGCCCGTGGCAAGATCGAGACAACGCAGCGTGGCGCGCTCACCCGCGTTTCCGTCGAAGCCGTAAATGAAGCCGCCGAGGACGACGGGCGGCGTGAACTGCGCGCGGAGATTTTTGTTTTCCCACAGCATCGTGGGCGCGCCGGTGGCAAGCCGCAGCGCAGCAGCGCCGCGATTGTCACCGGAAGAGAGCAGCAGGGTATCGCCAACAATCACTGGATCGGCGGCATTGATGTCGTCGCGCGTCCGCCACGGATGACGCCACGCAACAGCGCCCGTCTTTGGGTCGAGCGCGACGAGTTCCTGCGAGGCAAAGAGTGCGATGAAATGACGGCCTTGAAAATCAAACGGAACAGGCGTCGCATAACCGGACGGCTGCGGACCCGATTTCCAGACAACCTCGCCGGTTTTTTTATCAAGGCCGACGCCGGCGCTGCCGAGGTTGAGTATCACAAGGCTGCCCTCGACAAACGGCGAGCTGGAAAATCCCCACTCGGGCATTTTCGCGCCAAGTTCCCGGGCAAGCTCCCGCTCCCAAAACACTTTCCCCGTTGACGAGTCGAGCGCGAGGACATGGCCGCGCCGGCGAAAGGCGAAAACGGTGCTGCCATCCACGGTCGGGGTGGCATTCGGGCCGCCTTCATAGACATTTTCCATCTGCGAGCCGGGAACCGAATGTTTCCAGAGCACCGTGCCACTCGTGGCATCGAGGCAAGTGACGCTGTCCGCGTCGGCGGCGAAGCCCATCGTGTAGGCGCGACCATTGGCAACCGAGATGGAGGAAAAACCGAGGCCGACTTCGGCCTTCCACAAAACCTTTGGGCCGGTGGCTGGCCAAGGCTCGATCTTCTCGGCTGAAATTCCGTTCGCATCCGGCCCACGCCAGCGGTGCCACTCGGCGGCGCGCAGGGGAAGCGAAATGAAAATGATTGCAGCGGCGAATCCGGCGATGCCTGTGCGCGGGGTCATCCTCGGACGCTATTGAAAGCGTGAATCGGTGTCAACGCACGCGGCTGATGGCGGTGTCCAGACGCGGCACGATTCAGAAATCCGTGTTCGCTTCGTTGAGTTCCAGCTCCTTGATCCACGCGTTGCGAAAGCGCACGTCGTGGCCTTCGCACTGGAGCTTGAGGCCTTGCGGCGAGTCAGTGATGCCTTTTCCACCATCGTTGCCGCCGTCCACGCCGGAGTTCGCGCCCCCCCAGACTTGGTTGATCTCGACATTCCTGTGCGCCTTCTGGCCGTTGAAATACATCGTCACCATCGCCTTCTCGACGCGCTTGCCATCCTTGAAGCGCGCGGCGCGAAACACAATGTCGTAAGCGTTCCACTTGCCCAGCCCGGCGAACGCGTGATACGGCGACTCGGTTTCGTTGATGACCGCGCCCATGCCGTGCTTCGTGCGGTCGCCTTCCTGAATCTGGATTTCGTAACGGTTCTGCAAATACACGCCGCTGTTGCCGCGCGGGTTCATCACGCAAAACTCGATGTGCAGGCGGAAGTCGCGGTAAGCTTTCTTGGTCACGATGTCCGCCGTGCCGTATTTGCCGCCGGCGGCGACGGGATCGTCGGTCATCACCACCGTGCCCTTGTCCACCGGGTCATCCACGATTTTCCACTTGATTGGCAGCGACGACGCGAAGCGCGGTCCCTGCCAGTAAGTCCACTTCGCGTCCAGCATTTCACGCGAGCCGTCAATGATGACCTCCGCGCCCGCAACTGGCCTGGCTCCAACTCCGATGTTCTGGTCGGCGGCTGATGCGGACAAGCCCAGCACGGCGGCACTGAGCAACAAAACGAGAACGGCGCGCGAGACGAAGTGTTTTGTGAACATGAGCGGATGATGGACTTCAACCCTGATAAATTCAATGCCGCAGCCGAAGCAACTCGATTCGGCTACGCCAGCTCGAAGCCCGGAATCGTCCCGCTGCTGGAGCCGAACGAGTTCACGTCCGCGCCGAGGCGACGGAGGAACTGCACGTAGAGATTCGAGAGTGGCGGGTTTTTCTTCGGGTCGAAGGCAAGGTGCTGGCCGTGATGGAAACCGCCGCCCGCGACGACAATCGGCATGTTCTTGTTGTCATGGCTGCTCGCGTTGCCGAGGTTGCTGCCGAACATCACGATGGTGCGGTCGAGCAACGTGCCACCTTCCTCGCGCGTGCCCTTGAGTTTCGCGAGCAGTTCGCGGAAGAGCTTCATCTGCTGAAGTTCCACGACCTTCAACTCCGCGAGCTTTGCCGGGTCCTGGCCGTGGTGCGAAAGATTGTGCCAGTCCTGCGTGACACCGGGAATGACCGGCACGGCATTGAGGCCGTTCAACGCAAAGGTGATGAAGCGCGTCGAATCGGTCTGGAGCGCGAGGTGCATGATGTCAATCATCAGCCGCACGCGCGCGGGCACCTCGACGGAGCTGGCGATGTCCACGGGCGGCTTGGCGTCCACGCGCGGCTTCGGGCGGCGCGCCCAGTCCTGCGCCTTGACCATCCGCACCTCGACCTCGCGCACGGAGGTGAAATACTCGTCGAGCTTGTCGCGGTCGGGCTTGCCCAGGCCACGCTGGAAATCTTTCGCCTCCTCCAGCACGGTGTCCATGATGCTCTGGCCCTGCTTGAGCCGTTGCACTTGGGCGTTCACTTCGTTGGCCGTGCCGTCCACGAACATGTTTTTGAACACGCGCGAAGGCCGTTCATCCGCCGGGATTGGCACGCCGCTGCGC
>CAZPVD010000025.1:0-15054 GCA_964589935.1 uncultured Verrucomicrobiota bacterium
CAGTTTAGCTCAGTGGTAGAGCAACGGTTTTGTAAACCGTGGGTCGTCGGTTCAATCCCGACAACTGGCTCCACTCCACTTTTAGGCTCCCTGCTGAATCACATCCCGGGACACTTCGCGCAGCGAAACTCAGATCAGTTCCGAGATCGGCTTGCCGCCTTCGGTGACGATTGAAATGGGGCGGCCCTGCCGGTCAACCCACTGCGAGGCCACGTCAATGCCGAGGTGCTGATAGACGGTCGCAGCGAGATCGGACGGCGTGACGGGTCGGCTCGCGATGTCGTAGCCGTGCCGGTCCGTGCTGCCGATGACCTGCCCGTGGCGCAGGCCGCCGCCGGCCATCACCATGGACATCACGCGCGTCCAGTGATCGCGCCCGGCGTTTTTGTTGATGACCGGGCCGCGTCCGAATTCGCCCATCATCAAAATCAACGTGCTGTCGAGCAGGCCGCGGCTTTCCAAGTCCGTGACGATGGCGTGCAGCGTCTGGTCCACGCGCGGCAGCAGCGGCTTGAGACCCTTCTCGATGCCGCCCCAGCGGACTTCGTCGCCGTGGTGATCGAAATAACCCCACGCGCCGCTCACGAGCACAAACGTAACGCCAGCCTCGACGAGCCGTCGCGCGAGCAGCGCCTTTTCACCCATGCTGGTGCGTCCGTAGAAATCGCGCATCGCCGTCGTTTCCTCGTCGAGGTTGAAGGCGCGTTGCGCGCGGCCCGAAGTCACCACGTCGAACGCCTGGTGCGTGTAGCGGTCCGCGGCGGCGACGGCTTCGCTTTCGTCGAGCGAGCGTTTGAAGCGATCCAGTTCCTCCTGCAACGCACGGCGATCGCCGATGCGATCAATCGAAAGCCCGTCAGGCAGCGTGAGGTTGGCGGAGAGTTCCTTCCCGTTCACCGGCTCGAAGGCGCCGCCCATCTGGCCGGCGCCCCACACGTCAGCCTTCCACGAATCCGCGAGGCCGACGAAGGCAGGCAGGCCCGGCGCGTTCGGTCCGCGAAACTTTGCCGTGACCGCGCCCATCGAGGGGTAGCCGCCGCCGTCCTTGCCGTCGTCAGTGCGACGCGCGAGTGCGTTGCCCGCCTGCATCGTGATGGGCGTGTGGTTGCTTGCGCTGCAATCCACCGAGCGCACGATGGTGAGCTTGTCCATCAACTTCGCCGTCAGCGGCAGATGTTCGCACACGCGGACGCCGGGCAGCTTCGCGGGAATCGAGCCGAACGGGCCGCGGATTTCGAGTGGCGCATCGGGCTTTGGATCCCACATGTCAATGTGACTCGGACCGCCGGAGAGCCAGAAGAGGATGACGCTCGTCTTGCGCTGCGATTTGCCCGCTGCCGAGGCCATCGCGCGGTGCCGCAGCAACGCTGGCAGCGAAAGACCGGCGATCCCTTTCAGGCCGGTTTGAAGAAACCCGCGCCGCGAAGTGCCGACGCGCACGAGGTCACTGCCCGCCGGGCCGAACAATGGCAACACACCGCTCGTTGCATGTTCCACGCGATTGCAGGCTGGATTCATCGTTCTCCTTCATGCGCCGCGTCACAGACAATGTCAAGCAATCGCCCAACAGTTTGCAGGATGGAGAACATGCCGGAGGGAGTCTCCCCGTTGATCAGTTCACAAACGCCGCTTCGTTGGTGAGCAGCAGCGCGTGCGCGTATTCGGCCCAGGTGCTCAGCGGCTTGGTCGCGGCGGCGGGGCGCGGCTGCATCGGTCCCCTGCCCTTTTGCGCGGCGGCGAACTGCTGACCCTTCGCGGCGGAGACGACCTGCGGCGGGCTGACACGCGGCGGCTCCGGCACAGCGGCAGTGCTTGAAGGCGCGTCCTCGAAAAACGCAAGACCCAGTCTCACTTCCACGTCGGTGGGCGGGCGCTGGAAGATGAGTTCATAGAGCCACTTCACGCGGTCCTCCGGTTCGGTGAGCGACTTGAACTGCTGCCGTTCGACCATGGCGCGCGCCTGCTCGACGACGAGCGGGCTGTTCATGAGGAAGAGCGCCTGCTGCGGCACGATGGTCTGGTAACGCTTGCCGGTCGTCATCTCCGGCGTGGCGACATCGAAGTGGTTGAAGACTTCCGGCACGCTGCCGCGGTCCACGTAGCCGTAGATTGTGCGGCGCGTGGAATAGCCGGTCGGGCGGAGCATCTGGCCCGCCTTGCCCGCGGCCTTGGCTCGCTGCGGGCCGTCGGCATTGCCGAGGCTCACGGGCCGGCCATACATCGTCTTGTCCAGCGTGCCCGCCATCGTGAGGATCGAGTCGCGCAACGGCTCAAACTCCAGCCGCCGCACGTTCTGCCGCCAGAGCAAACGGTTGTAAGGGTCAACCTGCGCGAAGCGCGGATTGTTCGCGGTGCTTTCCTGCCATGTGTTCGACATGAGGATGATCTTGTGCAGTTTCTTGAGCGACCAGCCGTTGTCCATGAAGTAGCCCGCGAGCCAGTCAAGCAGTTCGGGATGGCTCGGCGGCGCGGACATCATGCCGAAATCATCCGGCGTCGTGACGATGCCCTCGCCGAAATGATGCAGCCACACGCGGTTGGCCATGACGCGCGCGGTGAGCGGGTTGCTCTTGCTCGCAATCGCCATCGCGAGTTCGAGGCGGCCGCTGCCGTAGGTGAAGGGCCGGCGGTTCGGCCCGGAAACAATCTCGATGTATCGGCGCGGAACAAGGTCGCCCTTGTTCTCCGCCTCGCCACGGATGAACAGCGGCGAATCAGCGGGCTTCGCCCTGTCCTCGATGGCCATCGCGCGGACGGGTGCGCCGGGATGCTTCACATCGAGCGCATCGAGCTTGACCTTGAGTTCGAGCGATTCCTTCGCGAGGGCTTTTTTGTCAGTCTTTTTTTGGCCGCCCTTGCCCTTGAGTGCGTCGGCTTCCTTTTCCAGTTCCGCGCGCTGCTTGATGTAATCCTGATATGCGGTCTTGTCGGCGGGCGGGCCGATGACCGGACGCTCGCGCGGCTCCTCCGAGCTCGCGAAAATGCCGTGCAGTGAATAGTAGTCCTTCTGCGAAATCGGGTCGAACATGTGGTCATGGCAGCGCGCGCACGCGACCGTCAGCGCCTGAAAACTCTTTGTGACGACATCAATATGGTCGTTGATGATGTCGTTCACGTTGCCGCCGAAATGGTCTCCAAGCGTCAGGAAACCGAGCGCGGCATAACTCGAGCGGTCACCGTTGCGCAACGCCAGCCTGTCGGCGGCAATCTGCTCGCGGATGAACTGGTCGTAGGGTTTGTCGTCGTTGAACGCCTTGATGACGTAGTCGCGATACGTCCACGCGAACGGATACGCCGGCGATTCGCGCTTCTTGGACGGGTCGCCGACCGTGTCCGAATAGCGCGCCACGTCGAGCCAGTGCCGGCCCCAGCGCTCGCCGTATTGCGGCATCGCGAGCAGCTTGTCCACGAGCTTCTCGTAGGCGTTGGCTGATTTGTCGTCCACGAACGCCTCGACCTCCTCCGGCGACGGCGGCAGGCCGATCAAGTCGAAGTAAAGCCGGCGAATCAGCGCGCGGCGGTCCGCAACTGGATTCGGCTTGAGGCTCTTCTCTTCGAGCTTCGCGAGAATGAACGCGTCAATCGGATTCGCGACCCAATCCTTGTTCTGCACTTCCGGCGGGGCGGGCTTTCTCACGGGCTGAAACGCCCAGTGCGCGCGGCGCTCCGAGTCGGTCGCGTATTTACCCTTGGGGCCGCCGGTGCGCGGATCGGGCGCGCCCATCTTCACCCACTGCGTGAGATCGGAAATCTGCGCGTCGGAAAGCTTCTCGCCCTTGGGCGGCATCTGCAAATCCGCGTCCTTGTAACTGACCGCCTTGATTAAAATGCTCTTCTCAGGACTGCCCGGCACCACGGCGGCACCGTGCTCGCCGCCCTTGAACACGCCGTCGCGCGTGTCGAGCGCGAGGCCACCCTTTGTTTTTCCATCGGCGGCGTTGTGGCACTTGTAACAGTTGTTCGCCAGCAAAGGACGAATCCTGCTCTCGAAGAACGCCGTCTGCTCGGCGGTCAATGGCGTCGCGGGAGGCGCGGAGTCAGTCTTCGGCGGAGTCGCGGGTGAAGCGGCCTTCGCAGTCGTGTTCGTCGCAGCGGCCTTTTGCAGCAGTTGCTTTTTCGCCTTCTTCTGCTGGTCGGCGGCCTTCACGTCGAGTCCGACGGTGAACGCGCCGAGCGCGAGCGAAACAGCGGTGATGGGAACCAGAATAGATTTCATTCGTTGCGCGGAGAGAAGTTCAGGCGATGACTCCCTTCACAACAGTGCCGAAGTTGTCCGTGAGCCGGAAATCGCGGCCATTATAGCGATACGTGAGCTTGGTGTGATCGAAACCCATCAGCGCGAGGAGTGTCGCGTGGATGTCATGCACGTGGACCTTGTCCTTCACCGCCGTGCCACCGAACTCATCCGTCGCGCCGTAGATTGTGCCGCCCTTCACGCCGCCGCCGGCGAGCCACATCGAGAAGCCGCGGTTATTGTGATCGCGGCCCGGATTGTCGTTGCCGTTCTTGTCGCGAACCGGTTTGCGACCGAACTCGCCGCCCCAGACGACGAGCGTGCTGTCGAGCAGGCCGCGCTGCTTGAGGTCGGTGAGAAACGCCGCGGCGGGGTGGTCAATTTCATTCGCGCTCTTGCGCAAACGATCCTCGATGTCCTGATGATGGTCCCAGCCGCTCGCCCACACCTGCACGAAGCGCACGCCGCGCTCGATGAGCCGCCGCGCAATGAGCAACTGCGTGCCCTGCGTCGAGCTGCCGTAAAGATCGCGGATGTTCTGCGGCTCCTTGTTCACGTCGAACGCGTCCGTCGCGGTCATCTGCATCTTGTAAGCCATCTCGAACGCCTCGATGCGCGCCTCGAGCTGCGCGTCCTTTTGCAGGTTCTGGCTGTGCAGAGCGTTGAGCTGGTGAACGAGGTCGAGCTGGCGGCGCTGTTCAGGCTGGTTGAGATAATAGTTGCGGATGTTCTCAATCATCTGCTCCACGTTCGGCACCTTCGTGTTGACGCTGCTGCCCTGGAAGGTGCCGGGCAGGAACGCCGACTGCCAGTTCGCCGAGCCGCCGGGCGGCGCGTTGCCGGGGCGAAGTGAAATGAAGCCCGGCATGTTCTGGTTCTCCGTGCCGAGGCCGTAGAGCATCCACGAGCCGAGCGACGGCTTCGCGATGCGCAGCGAGCCGGTGTTCATGAACACCGTCGCCACTTCGTGCGCCGGAATGTCCGTGAACATCGAGCGGATGATCGCCATGTCGTCCACGTGCTCGCCGAGGCGCGGGAACACGTCGCTGACCTCGATGCCGGAGCGGCCGTGCTTCGTGAACTTGAACGGCGACCCCATCGCCACGCCGTTGTAGCCGGGGATGGACTTGCCGTCGTTGCGCGCGAGCATCGGCTTCGGATCCCACGTGTCCACCTGCGAAGGCGCGCCCTGCGCGAAGATATGCACGACGTGCTTGGCCTTCACCGGGAAGTGCGGCTTCTTCGGCGCGAGCGGCGAGAGGCTGTCCGCCGTGTCCGCGGCGAACAGGTTCTCGCCAAGCAACGAGGCGAGGCCGAGCGCGCCAAAGCCCATGCCCGTGCGGGCGAGGAACTGACGGCGGGTCTGGAAGAAATCTTCGATCTTGGCGGAATGGTTGGCGACGAAGTCGTTTGTCATAGGCGGCCCTGATGAACTTCTCTTGGCACAGACGCCGGCAACATCTGGAAGGTTTCGCAGCGGCTCATCGAGGGAGTGTAGCCGGGAATACTGCAAAAGCAAAGCCGCCGCTGCGTTGCTGCCGGTCTGCGACCGGGAAGCCTCAAAGCCGTGCTTGTTCGCGATTATGACTCACCGATTTGTGAGTTTCCACTGCCCTGAACGCGGACATCCGCTTTGTGTTCGGAAGCAATCAAGCCGGCGACGGACAGTTATCGTTCCGTTAAAACTTCCAACCCGTGCCCGCTTGAAGATGGGCAGAGGTGAAGTGGCTGCCAATGTCGGAATAGACGCCAAGCTTCAAATAACCGTTCTTTTTCGTTGGCGCGTCGGGCTTGCCAAGCAGTCGGTAGCCGATCTCGCCGCCAACGGTCGCATACTGATTCACCGCGGCAGCGTGGATGAATTTCGTGTGAATGCCATAAACGTCGAAGACCCAACGCCGACCGACCGGCACGTCGAGCTTTAGGCCGTTCTTGAGGATTTGCTGGTTCACGCCGGGATCGAAGGTGTAACTCGCAATAGTGATCGGGACGCCTTCAAACGTGCTGAAATGAGTGCCCATCGAGAGTGTGCAGGGGCCGAAATCGTATGCGAGCAGGCTGTTCAAGCCGCCGTTGGCGATCAGGCCGCCGGCGACAAGATCCTTGGAGCCCGAGGCGCTCGCACCGCCGAAGGGTGTGAGCTGCCAATACCACGGGCTGTCCTTCGCACGCGGGATGACTTTCACCGGCAGGCCGAGGCCGAGGCCAACGCCGAAAATTTTCCCGCCATCGAGGTCCACATAACTAAGTGGCACGTCGAGACTCAGCCCCACGCGATCGGTAAGTTCGAACCGTCCGTAAAGCGGCAGGCTGTAAGTCGTGCCCTTGATGCCATTGGCGGAAAACGTGCCGACATCCGCGACGATACCGAAACCCGCACGGCCGGCAGACTGTTTCGGATTCTCCTTTTCCTCCCTCGTCTCGGCAAAGGTCATGCCGTAGTTCTCATACGACTGCCCGGCGGAATAGGCGGTCGTGCTGTTTGGGTTACCGTCAGAGACGGCGACCAAAGATTGGGCCGCCATGGCTTTGTAGAACTTGGCCAGTTCCGCCGCGCCGTCTTTTTTTATGAAAGTCACTATCTGATTCTCCACGTCGCTGCGGGTGGCACCATTGAAGTTGCGGCTGAAACCCGTGCTCGGAATCGCAAGCGTGGCGGACGTTCCCGGCCCGGTCGCGCTGAACGTGATTGCGTTGGCCACGTCGGCGTAGCGCAGACCGGCGCTGAATGGGACGCCGTTGAACGCGCTGAACTGGTTCTGGGCGTTGATGAGGTTGTTGACCAGATCAATCACACTGCTGCCGCTGGCGGACGCACTGATCGGAGGTCCGGCCGTGGAGTTGGCAGTGATGTTAAAGAGGTCGCCGGCACTGGCTGACTGTGCCGCGCCTGCCAGCACGACGGTGACGAGACCATTTCTGAAAAACCCCTGCGCCGGGCGGCAGATTGATTTGATCATATCATCACATTTTGGTCTGGATAAGAGGGCTTGAGTCGCTTCTATAACAATAGTCGGGTTCGATTGTCAAAAGAACTTCCACCTCGAACCGGGAAGAGCTGTGTAGATTGCGCTCTTGCCACTCGCGGGCCGCCGCCTGATGCTCCGCGCCGTGGCTGACGCAAACTCATTCCGTCTTGGCGTGCTCGGCTCAGGCAAAGGCTCGAATTTCGTCGCCATCGCCGACGCCTGCGCCGCGGGCCGCGTCCCCGCGCAAGTCGCAGTCGTCATCAGCGATGTCGAGAATACCGGCATCCTCGCGCACGCGCGCGACCGCGGCGTCGCGGCACGATTCATCGCGCCGGGGAAGTTCCGCACAAAGCTCGACGAGGCGGCTGAGGCGGAATACATCCGCGCCTTGCAGGAAGCGCGCGTGGACCTCGTTGTGCTTGCCGGCTTCATGCGCATTCTCAAGGGCGAATTCCTCCGCGCGTTCGCGGGACGCGTGGTGAACATTCATCCAGCTCTGCTGCCGAGCTTTCCCGGACTCGAAGCGTGGAAGCAGGCGCTCGACTACGGCGTGAAAGTCACCGGCTGCACTGTGCATCTCGTGGATCAGGGCGTGGATACCGGCCCCATCCTCGCGCAGCAGACCGTGCCCGTGCTGGACGCCGACACGCCAGAAACGCTCCACGCGCGCATCCAACTGGCCGAACGCGAACTCTTCCCCGCCACCATCGCGCGGCTGGCGCGCGGTGAAATCTCCGTGCAAGGCCGGCGAAGCATTGCCAGCGGATGAATTGCGGTGTCCTCGAGGGACGGCTTCACGCAGTGCCGACGTTCCCAAAGAAATCTTGTTTCCAGCGCAGAAGTCCGCACACTGCGCCTTCCGTTGCCGTGAATCAGCGGAAGAAAAAGTTGGCCTTGCCGCGCCGGACTTGGCAAATCAATCCGGTCACGCGCGTGAAGGCATCCGTGAAGGTGTATTCGCGGCCGCGCGCGAAGCAGCGGTCCAAAGACGATGAGCAGTAAGCAACCCATTTTGCGCCTCGGCCTGCCCAAAGGCAGCCTCGAGACGGCGACCATCGAGAAGATGGCCAAGGCCGGATTCAACATCCAGGCCAGCGCCCGTTCCTACATCCCCTACGTGGACGACGCGGAGCTTCAGGTGCGGCTCATCCGCGCGCAGGAGATCAGCCGTTATGTCGAGCACGGCTACCTCGACGCGGGCATCACCGGCCACGACTGGATCATTGAAAACGGCTCGAAGGTCCACGAGGTCGGCGAGTTCATTTTCAGCAAGGTTTCGCGCCAGCCCACGCGCTGGGTGTTGTGCGTGCCGGAGGATTCGCCGGTGAAGTCGGTGAAGGATTTGCAGGGCAAGCGCATCGCGACCGAGGTCGTGAAGCTCACGAAGCAATACCTGCGCAAGCACAAGGTGAAGGCCGAGGTCGAGTTCTCGTGGGGCGCGACCGAGGTGAAGGCGCACGAGTTGGTGGACGCCATCGTTGAGGTCACCGAGACAGGCTCGTCGCTGCGCGCGAACAAGCTGCGCATCGTGGACACGCTGCTCACCAGCACGCCGCGCCTCATCGCGAACCACGACGCGTGGCACGACAAGTGGAAACGGCAGAAGATTGAAACACTCTCGATGCTGCTGCGAGGCGCGCTCGAAGCCGAGGCCAAGGTCGGCCTCAAGATGAACATCGCGGAAAAAAATCTCGCGAGCCTGCTCGCCAGTTTGCCTGCATTGCGCAATCCAACGATCTCGCGCCTGAGCCATCCCGGCTGGGTCGCTGTCGAGACGATCATTGACGAGCACGTCGTGCGCGAGCTGATTCCGAAGCTCAAGGCGGCGGGCGCGGAAGGAATTATTGAGTATCCGCTGAACAAGGTTGTATATTGAGCGGCGCAGTTGGCGCGGGTGCGGCCCCATTGGCCCGCCCTCCGCTGCGTTGCGAGCACAAAAGCTATGGGTTCACTGAAAAAACGCCGCAAGGCGAAGATCAACAAACACAAGCGGCGCAAGAAGCTGCGCTTGAACCGTCACAAGAAGCGCACCTGGCAGAAGTAGGCGGCTCACCCGCCTGCTGCCGCGCCTGACTTGGCGCGGTTCCCCTGAGGAACCGCGCCGGGCTTTCTGTTTCAATGCGGCAATTCATTCAACATGCGGTAATCACGCTCGCGGTGGCCGGCTTGCTGGCCGCCGGTTGCGCGACGCACAAATCTGCGCGCACGGATACCGGCGAGGCGCCGTCCAAGTCCGCCGCCAAGCCGGACAAGAAGAAGCTCGCGAAGAATTCCGCAACGAACGCCGCTCCGACCACGGCCCAGCAGATTGAAAGGCATTCGCAGGCGCTCGCGCACTACGCGACCGGCGTGAGCCTCGAAATGCAGGACAAGGCCGACGCCGCGCTGGAGGAGTTCGCGCTGGCCGCGCTCGCGGACGTGACCAACGAGGAGCTCGTCCTCGACGTGGGCCGCCGGCTTATCCGCAAGCGCGATCAGTCCTCCTCCGACAAGGTGCTTGCGCTGCTCAAGAAGGCTGCCGCCGAACCCGCCGCCACCGCCTCGGTGGACGCGCTTTACGGCGTTGCGCTCGCGCAGGCGGGCCGCACAAACGAGGCGCTCGCATCGAGCCGCATCGCCATCAAAAAGGATCCGCGACTTTTTCAGGGCTACCAGACTGCGGCGCAGGTTCACCTTCAGGGCAACCGTGTTTCCGACGCGCTCAAGGTCATGGATGAGGCTGCGAAGATCAGCGACCCGGATGTGTATTTCCTGACAGACCTCGCGGAGCTTTACGCTGCGGCGGCGCGTGTGGACGCGAAGCAGCTCGACGCCATCAAGCCGCGCGCGCTCGCAACGCTGGAGCGCGCCGCGAAGTTCAACCCCACCTCGCCCAGCCTGATTCAGCGGCTCGCGGAAAGTTACCGCGGCGTGGGCGAGTTCGCGAAGGCCGCCGACCTTTACTCCGGGCTGCTCAAGCGCTTCCCCGACCAGCCCGCGCTGCGCGAGCGGCTGATTGACCTTTACCTGCGCGGCAACGACCGCAAGGCCGCGACCGAGCAGTTGCAGAACGTGCTCAAGCAGAACCCGGGCAACCCGCAGGCGCTGTTCTTCCTCGGTGTCATTGCGCACGAGGACAAGGACTACGACAAGGCCGTGGATTTGTTCGACAAGACGATCAGCATCTCGCCCGACATGGAGCAGGCTTACTTTGAGATGGCCGCCGTGCGCCTCGCGCAGGACAAGCCCAAGGACGCGCTCGCCGTGCTCGCCCGCGCGCGCCAGCGGCTCCGCAACAGCTTCCTGCTCGAGTTCTACACCGCGCTCGCGCACAGCCGGCTCAAGGACTACTCGACGGCGCTCGCGCACTTCACCACCGCGGAGGAACTCGCGAAGAAGAACGAGCCGGAGCGCCTAAACACCATGTTCTACTTCCAGCTCGGCGCAACGCACGAGCGCAACAAGAACCTGCCCGAGGCCGAGCGTTATTTCGAGGAATGCCTCAAGCTCGACCCGGACTTCGCCGAGGCGCTCAATTACCTCGGCTACATGTGGGCCGAGCGCGGCACGAACCTCGACCGCGCCAAGGGCATGATCGAAAAGGCCGTGAAGCTCGAACCCGACAATGCCGCGTTCCTCGACAGCCTCGGCTGGGTCCACTTCAAGCTCGGCCATTCCAAGGAAGCCCTCCCGTGGCTTCTCAAATCCATCGAGCACGTCAAGGAACCCGACGCGACGATTTACGACCACCTCGG
This sequence comes from uncultured Verrucomicrobiota bacterium, assembly GCA_964589935.1. Taxonomy (GTDB): domain Bacteria; phylum Verrucomicrobiota; class Verrucomicrobiia; order Limisphaerales; family VHCN01; genus VHCN01. The sequence goes on from CAZPVD010000025.1 coordinate 10,938, forward strand.
CGACGTGTATCTCGCGCTCAAGCAGACCGACCAGGCGCGCGAACACTGGCGCAAGGCCCTCGCCATCGAGCCCGACAACGCCGACATCAAGAAGAAGCTCGACCTCGGCGCGAAGCCCTGACGGCAACCGTCATGCCCTGGCGCTTCAAAAAACACTACACGACCGGGGAAGCCCGCGCCCTCCTCCCTGAGATCGCCCAATGGCTCACCAGCACCCGCCGGCTGCGCAAGGACTTCGCCCAGCTCGATGAGCGCATCGGCGCCCTGCTCCGCTCCGGCGCGGATGCCGGCGGCGACATCGCCAACCGCTGGGCGCGCACGTTCGCCGACCTGCGCGACGTGCTCAAGGAATTCCACAGCCGCGAAATTGAAGTCAAGGACCTCGACCGCGGCCTCGTGGACTTCCCCGCCATCGTCGGCGGACGCGAAGTCTTCCTCTGCTGGGAGGAAGGCGAGGACGACATCGAATTCTGGCACGACCTCGACAGCGGCTACGCCGGCCGCACCCGGTTGGAATAGGGGAACATCCCGGTCGAATCAAGAATCGCGCGCGACGGAACGACAATCGCGCCGGTTGAATCCATCACTGCCCCGGTCGGCTCAATCATCACGCCGGTCGAACCAAGAATCGGCACGGTTGCATCAATTATTGAAACGGTCGCGTCAATTATCGCTTCGGTCGGATTGATTACCGCTGCGGTCGCGTCAATCATCGAGCCGGTTGTGTCGGTTATCGTCCCGGTCGGGTCAATTATTGCTCCGGTCGGGTCAATTATTGGAGCGGTCGGATTGATTATTGCCCCGGTCGGGATGATTTAAGCACCAGTAATACAGGCACTTACGAATGGATGGCTCTTTTTGACCACCTATCAGGCAGGTTTCCCGGCCTTCCCCTGTTTCGGCGGAACGTCAAGCGCGTCTCACCCCTTTTCCCACCTCAAATGCCTCTCGCCTCTCGCCTTTCCCTCACTTCGCCGGATAGCGCCAGACCCAGTCGCCTTGATTAAAATCCAAGGCGGGCGTCTTGCCCTTCCCCCACGCGACTTCGCCGCCGTCGTCCTTCATGTTCCAGCCCACCGAGTAGAGCACAAACAGCCCGTCGCCCGTGCGGCGGTAGTGGAGCGGTTCGCCGTTGATGATGTCGTGCGGCACCTTCGCCATGAACTCCGGCGCGAGCGCGTCGAGCTTCTCCGGGAACTCGCCGTGCTTGAGCCGGTGACGCTCCAGCGCGATGGCGATGCGCGCCTCGTTCACGGACGTCTGCATCCGGGCGAACTTTTCGGATGCCTTCTCAAGGGCCGGCAAAAGCATCTTCGCAAGCATGCGGTAAGGGTGAAAGCCTTTGAACTGTTCCTCCGCCTTCTGCTTGCACGCCTTGACCTGAGCAGGATCAATGCGCTGCGCCTTCGCATCCACCATCGGCAGCAGAAAGTCCTGATACATGCGGGCAAGGAAAACCTTGTTTTGGTCGAACCATCCACCGGGCGTCAGGGCAAAGGCAAACGCTCCATCCTCCGCTCCTTCGTTTGCAATGCTAGCAAGGATTTTGGGGTGCCGCCTCATAAGATCAGCTCCCTCCAAACAGAGATTGCGCTCGCCACGAATCGAGCGAGGAAATTCCGAAAGTAAATCCACCGTGCCAAGCTGCCTGTCCAGTTCGACCAACTGCGCCTCGCTCCAGCGGCGACGTGCAAGCCCTTCCCAGATGGGCTGCAATGTTATTTCCAAGTCAGCAAACCGGACGAGCGAGCAGATCAGGAGCGGTTCCGTCTTGATGCTATCGGCGAGGCGCAAACAGAGCTGCACGTCTGAGAGCGCAGCATCAGTGCGGCCCAACTCCAACTCAGCCAGAGCACGCAAACGCGCGACGATGGCAAACTTTTTCAGCACCGCGAGATGCGGCAGGAGCGCGGAGAAATTATCCTCATAATGAATCGGAAACCGCGAGTGAGGACGCAGGCTTGCAGTGCGCAGTTCATCCATTTCCTTGTCGAACTTGCTCAGAGCAAGCAACACATCTTCACCCGGCGACTGTGGTTGCGGTGCAGTCGGGAATTGATTGGTGAGTGAGCGATAATTTTTCTGCATTTCCGCGAGATTAAACATCATGCCGCCGCGCCAACCCGCATTTCCCTTCGGTCCCTCTTTGTTTTCCTGTATCCCGATCACATCCAAGTCGTTTAATCGTTGGTAAGCATTCGTATCACGCCATTGATTTGGCCCGCGGGGAAACGAGTGCCCCTTGACCGGCGCGTTGGTGTAGTCCAGCAGCGGCACGAGCAGCGGCGTCATGGCGAAGTTCTCCGCGTCAGCCACCGGCGGCGGAATGATGGATGCGATGTCCAGCCTCTCGCCCTTCGCCTCTGATTCGTCCTTGAAACGGTTCCACGCGAGTCTGCCGCGGATGTTTTCCTCGGTGCAGCAGACGGCCAGCAGCGTCACGAGCACGGCCAGCCCAATGAGCGCACTACGCAGCCAGCGCCACACAAACGAACGCTTCGGTGCGGGGGAGTTGATGGGATCAGAGTTCATGGATTTGTTGTCTGTTCACTTTCGGATTGGGATTGTCGTCCGATATTTTGGAACCGCTCTCCCTCACCCCAACCCTCTCCCGCTGGGAGAGGGAGAAACCATTGGCCGCGGGCTGCAAAACCACCGCTCGCTTCTCCAATCGGGCGTGTTCCGAGCCGAATAGGGATTACGAGAACCGACGGATCGCGGCAAAGGAAGCATTGCGAGGAGGACACGCTTCCATTTGTGACAGCGCGGCCGGCAATTCCCCCTCTCCCGGCGGGAGAGGGCCGGGGTGAGGGGGAAAGGCTTCGCGAGGTCATTTTGCAGCCGCTCATACCATCACCTCTTCCAATCGCCGTGCGCTGCGCGGACGAAGCGCGCCGGGCGCAGACGGAACAGCTTCGTTGTCGCCCGGCTCCATCTCACCGAGCAGTTCCGCGCGCAATCGCGCCTGCGCCTGCCAGAGCTGCCGCACCTCGGCCGCGGGCATCCGCGCCTTCGAGGCAGCCGCAACGGATGTCGAGCGGTCCTGCATCGCAACATTGCACACGAGCAGCACGGCCCACACGACGGCGAGTCCGGCCCACACGCGGCGGCTGTTCCAGAAAAGTTCCTGCCACGCGGTGACGAGCCAGTTCGTCGCGGGAGGACGCGGCTGCAAGCTGGCGACGACTTGCTCGCGCGCGGCGTCGAGTTTCGGCGTGGCGTCGGCGTGGCGGTGGAGCAGAAGTTCACGCGGGGTTTTCATGGCAGTTCCTCCAGAAGCTGGCGCAGGGATTTCTTGGCGTAGTGCAGGCGCGACTTGACGGTGCCGAGCGGCGCACCGGTGACGCTGGCGATTTCTTCGAGCGAAAAGTCTTCAAGAAAATGGAGCAGCAAGACGGCTCGTTGTGGTTCCGGCAGCTTGGCGATGAGTTGGAGAAAGTGTTCCTCCTGTTCGCGGCGCACGAGCGATTCACCCGGGTCAGATTCACTGGCGGGAAGTTCCTCCAACATTTCATCCGCGTCCGCAAAGAGCGCGGCGTCGCGTCCGCGTTTGCGCCAGTGCTGGATGACTTTCTGGTGAGCGATGCTGAAGATCCACGAGCCGAAGCGCGCGTCGTCCGCGAGCGAGCCGATGTGCCGCGCGGCGGCGATGAAGCTCTCCTGCACGATGTCGAGCGCGGTCTGCTCGTGGCGGACAAGTTCGGCGGCGTAGGCATACAGCGGCAGTTGATAGCGCTGGAAGAGGGCATCCCACGCCCGCGCCTCGCCGGTGCGCGCGGCGGCCACGGGCAGTTGTTCGGTGTCGGCCACTGCCAGCATCTATACCGTGTGGAATGCGCGATGCGAGAAAAGGTTCAACGGGTTCAAAGGATTTCTCGTTGACGCAAGGGAGAGCGGCCTTAACATCCGCGCCTTGCTCGCGTTTTGAGCGGGCGTCAACCAACGAAAACAAACATGGCAGTCAAAGTTGCAATCAATGGCTTCGGGCGGATCGGGCGTCTCGTCTTCCGCGCGATGGTGGAACAGGGTCTCGTGGGCAAGGACGTGCAGGTCGTCGCCGTCGGCGACATCGTGCCCGCCGACAACCTCGCCTACCTGCTGAAATACGACTCCACGC
>CAZPVD010000026.1:0-11304 GCA_964589935.1 uncultured Verrucomicrobiota bacterium
TGAAGAAGTTCGAGTAGTGGACGATGCCGGCCATGTCGGTCTCGCTGAACTCGACCCGGCGGATGGCTTTGAACTCGTATGGCATGTCGGCATTGTAGCCCGGCGCGACGCGCGAGGCGAGTGGCGAAAAATCAGCGCACGGCGGGTTGCGCGGCGGGGAAATTGTTGCACGCCTCCGCGAAGACCTTCGCCATCGAGCGCGCCATGTGTTCGACGCTGAATTTTTCATAGACGGCCCGCCGGCCCCGGTCGCCGAGCGCGGCCGCCTTCGCGCGGTCGAGCAGCAGGGACTCGATGCCTTCCGCGAGCGCCTGCGCGTCCGGCCCGCACACGATGCCGCCGCCGGTCGCCTCGACGAGTTCGGGAAAGGCCGCCACGCGCGGCTGCACGACGGGCACGCTGGCGGCGAGCGACTCGATGATATAAAGGCCAAACGCCTCGCCATAAAGCGCGGGCACACTGAACACGGTGAGCGAACGGAAGAACTCCAGCTTCTCCTCACGCGTGAGGTTCGGCCGAAATTCCACATCTCCGAGCACGCCGGCCTTTTGGAGCCGCGCGCGTTGTTTCGCGACAAACGATTCATCACCCGGCCCGCACCCGCCGCCGATTTTCAGGCGGAGGTTTGGCACCTTGCCGCGCTGCTTTACGCGAATGAAGGCGTCCACGAGCAGGTCGAGTCCCTTCTCCTTGCACATGCGAGCGAAGTAGCCGAGCGCGGGCGGCCCGGCTTCGCGCGAGTGCGCCTCGGATTCGCGGACGAGCGCGTAGCCGTCGAGGTTGATGCCGTTGAACACGATGCGCACCTTGTCTGCGGGCAGACCGAGGCGCGTGCCCATGCGTTCGGCGAAGTAGCGGCTTGGCGCGACGAACAAGTCCGCTTCTCTCGCGCGCTCAGCAAGCGTGCGCCACACGTCGGTGCGATGAGGTTCGGGCATCGCGTCGAGAAAGTAATCCTCGCCCTGCAACACCACGACGACAGGCACGCGGAGCTCGGACTTCAGCTTGCGCACGAGTCCGGCGAGCATGGCGTTCGAGAGACAAATGACATCCGGTGTCGGCTGAGTGCGCAGCCATGCGATGAGTTCATCGAGTTCACGAGCCTGGTTGCCTTCCTCGCCGCGCAGCATTGAGAGAGTGAGATCGGCGACATCCTCCGCGCGCGTCTTCGCGGCCTTGCCCGAAGCCCACTTGAGCAGCGATGGCGAGTCGAGCAGCTTGTGAAGCCACGCCGGCGCGTGACGGAAGAGCGCGGATTTCTGCTCCAGATAAACATTCACGCCGCCGAAAAAGATACGCGTGCCCGCGCTTTGGTCGTCCTCGTCGAGCGTCATCGGCAGGTAGAGCGGCACCATGAGCACGTTGTGCGACATGGCACGCAGCGCGCCGACGAGGGCGTTGTCGCGGAAGCAGTTCCCGCAATACATGCCGCCCGCGCCGGGCGTGATCTGGACGATGTTCACGATTTGCGGAAGACAACGATGCGGTTGGTGTTGGTGCCTTTGACGCCGTTTTTCACGCCCCAACAATTCGCGGTCTTGGTGAAGTGCTGTAAATTGACGAGGCATTCAACCGGCTCCAAGCCGGCGCGTTCACCGGCTTCAATGGCGTGCTGTTCCAGGTTGACGGTGGCGCTGCGGACTTCGCCGACTTCAAAGGCGACATGGCCGCCATTTTTCAGCACGCGACGGCATTCGCGCATGCAGGCGGTCATGTAATCAGTCCAGTCGTTCAAGTTTCGGAAGGTGCTAAGTTTGAGTTTCGCCAGATCAACCCCCGCGAACCACGCGCGCAGCCAGTTGTCCGCGGCGTAATCCACCGTGTCGAGAAACGGCGGCGAGGTGATGACGAGGTGAACCGACTCATCCGCGATGCTCGATAGCTTGTCTGCCGACAATGTCAAAACTCGGGCGCGTTCAGCGGCTGGCGCAAGATGTTGACGGACGGCGGCAGTGCAACCCTTGAGAAGAGAGTGTGATTTCCGCAGGATGAGTGCGCGCACATCGCGTCGCGGCGGTGTTTGCTTCAGGCGGGTGTTGATCTTCTGCTGGGCCTCGATGGACACCGCTTGATTTGGCGGCAAAGTATAGACCGAGAAGAAACCGGGTGAATGCCCCGTCAGCCGGCTCATCGCCACCATGCGAATCCAGTCGTCCACCGCGTCAAGCGTGCCTTGCCTCTCTCTCTCGATCAGGTAGTCGCGCAGGGAACAGATTTCGCCGAGAGTGTCGGGATGGTAGAAGGCCAGCAGTTCCTCCGGTCCCGTGACGTGCGGATTGGAGGGAATCAGATTCAGCCGGTCCTGAATCGCTTCCAAAGCCGGAGGATTCAGCCGCGGGCGCGCCAGATGAACGCACAGCGGGTTTGCGTCACTTCCCCACGGAATGCGTCCATGCAAGGCGGCTTCAACCAGCGTTGTGCCGCGACCCATGAATGGATCCAGCACGATGTCGCCGGGGCGCGTCAGCCGCTCGATGAAATAGCGCGGCAACTGCGGCTTGAAACAGGCGCGGTAGGAAATCTCATGCAGGCTGTGCGCGGCGCGCTGGCGTGAAGTCCAGAACTCACCCGTGACGATCCGCACACGGCGTGCAGGTAACCTCGCCGCTGGCGGCGTGAGCGCTCGCCGGCCGCGCGGGGGTGTTTCCAAAACGACGCTGTTCATGTCTGACCTAGTTGCACAAGTTGCAGGGCAGTCTTCCGCGAAACCTTGGTGGTCTTGCCCAGCCGACCAGCTTCCCACCAAGCTCGGACATCCCTTGCCGTTACGATCCAGAAGGGCACGCTGGGAAATGCTTCAATGTCTGACAGGATGTAGCCCTCGATCTCATTCATTTTCTGGAGAAAGCCGTTGATTTCAAACGAGCGGCCCGATCCGACCATGTAGCTCGGGCAGAAATAAACGCCGCCGCGCGAAATGCTGCGAACCTCCCACTTGCGCCCCTGCACATCGAGGAGATCGAAGCCTGCGCCTTCGCTGGCAGCCAGCGTCCCGCGCAAAACTTCCCCGGCAATCCGCCGCTCCAAAATGAAGGAAATGCGCCGTCCATCCGTGAAATACTCGCGGACATCCTGCGGGCTGATTTTCAGCGCACGCGCAATCTCTTCCACATCCCAGTCAAGGACGCCATCCGGTTCACGCTTCATCGCGAAGAATGTAGGAATTGGCGGAGGATAGGAAAAGGGTTTTCAGATGGCGGGGGACTTTCCCGCCAGCGGCCCACCCACCGGCAGGTCGTCCGGCAGCGGCACGAACTCGCGGATTTTGCGCCAGAGCGGCTCGAAGTCCTTGTTCACGTCGCCGCTGAGGCAGTCGGTGATTTCGCCGGCGGCTTCGGGATATTTATCAATCACCTTCTTGAATGAAAACTTCGGGTCGTAGAATGCATAGACCAGCTTGCGCATGTTCTCCACGCCTTGACGCATGAAGCTCGCGTAGTTCGCAAATCGCGTGGACGAATAATTGCCTTCCTGAATCGCCTTGTGAACTTCCTCGCCGGCCATCGTGCCGCTCTTGAGCGCAAGCATGACACCGCTGCTGAACACGGGGTCAAGAAACGCAAACGCATCGCCCACGAGCAGCAGGCCATCGCTGCCGCAATGGCGCGCGTGGTGCGAATACTCGCTGATTAGATAATACGGCCCCACTTGCTGGCCAACCGAGAGGTGGTCCTTGATCCAAACGTTTTGCTCAACCTCGCGGTGGAAGATGTCCTTCGGCTCCTTCACGCCGCCGCGCGTGAGGTATCTGCCCTCGGCCACGACGCCGACGCTGACCATGTCGTTGTGCTGCGGGATGTGCCAGAACCAGCCCTTCTCCGGCACGTAGGCGACGCCGGTCTGGCCCTCGTCAATGCCCGGCTCGCGCTTCGAGCCTTTGTAATACGTCCACACGGCGACTTTGTTCAGATACGGGTCCTTTATGCGCCAGCCGTTGCGCACGGCGGAGAAGGCCTCCTTGCCCGTGCAGTCGAGCGTGATGGGCGCGAAGTAATCCGTCACCACGCCGGACTTGTCCTGCGTGCGCGCGCCGATGACACGGCCGTTGTCGCGGAGAAGCTCTTTCACTGTGATTTCCTCCTTCACCGCCGCGCCCTTGCTGCGCGCGTTGTCGAGCAGCATCTGGTCGAACTCGCTGCGCAGCACCTGCCACGTCTGCGCGATGGTCTCGCGGTCGTAGCGGGTGAAAAAGTAAAACGGCTGGCTGACCTTTCCATTGGGTGAAATGAAGATCACGCTGTATTTCTTTTGAAAACACGAAGTCTTCATCTTCTCGATCAGGCCGAGCCGTTTCAACGGCCCGTAGGTGAACGGGATGAGCGACTCTCCAATGTGGTAACGAGGGAATTTCTCGCGTTCGAGCACAAGCACGCGATGCCCGTATTCGGCGAGGATGGCTGCGGAGGACGAGCCGGCTGGGCCGGCACCGATGATGATTGCGTCGTAGTTTTGTGTCATGGTTTCAAACAGTTTCCGGGGCGGCTCACTTCTGCGTTGGAGGGAGGATCTCGACGATTTCCGCCAAAGGGCGTTGGTGCGGGTCCCAAAGAGTGTTGCGCCGTCCGTAGAGCGTGTGCGCGCCGGTGATGCCGAGCACCGAGTTGATGAACGGGTCCGACTGCACACGCAGGAACGCCTTGGGCCGGCTCGCGTGCGTCACGGCGCAGTCCGCCAGGATGTGGCCGAGCGGCAGGCGTTCTTCGAGGATTTGCGTGCGTGCTGGCGGCGCGAAGAGTGACAAATTGATTTTAATCGCACCAAACTCGACAGACTTGTCGTCCTTGTCCGTGACGAGCACGACCTCGCGGAAATAAAAATTGTCCCGCTGCTGCCGGCCCATCACGCGCAGGTGAATCGTCTGACCGTGGAATTTCTCCAGCGTCGGCGTCATGTCATCCTGATGCACGAGCAGCGTCTTGTAAGGCTCCGGCACCGCGTCGCCCGCGACGGCCTCGATGGGAGGCAGCGTCATGCCCGCCAGCGCGTAAAACTCGTCCAGCGGATACGCGATGGGCAGGATGACCGGCGGCGTGTGCGTGGTGAGGGGCGAGTCAGACATAACATTTTATGCGTCACACGTATTTTGACACGTTGTGCTCGGGCTTGAAGAACTCGTGCAGCAGCTTGTCCACTTGCAGCAGCCCGTCGCGGCTGAGCACGATGCGGTCGCCGTCCACGCTGAGAAACCCCCAGTCCTTCAGCCTCTGAATCGGCTCGGCGAAACGCTCGGCCGGGTCAACGCCAAATTTGTTTTTGAAATAGCTCCGGCTGTTCGAGCCGAGCTTGAGTTGCAGAATGAACTCGCGGATGAACCGCTCGTCATCCGTTGGCGTCAGCGCGCGGAAGATGGGCAGTTCGCCCGCATTCACGTGCGACACGTAAGGCTCGAAGTCCGCGTGATTCTGGTAATGCACGCCGCCGATGTGGCCGAAGCTCGCCACGCCGACTGAGAGCAAATCCGCACCGGCCCACAGCTTGTCGCGATAGACGAACTTCGTCTTCGATTTGTCTTTCACTGCGGTGTAGGCGCTCGCGACGGTGTAGCCGGACTTCTGCAATTCCTCGAAGGCGTAGTTGACCCACGCGCGCTTCGTTTCCCAGTCGGCCACGGGCGCGACGAGTTTGCCCTCGGCCTTCATGCGCTGGTAGATGGTCGTGTTATACGGAATTTCCATCTCGTAAATGGTCACGCTGTCAGGCGCGAGTTCGATGGTCTTGCGGATGTTTTCGCGCCAGTTGGCCTCGGTTTCCTCGACCATGCCGGCGATGAGGTCAATGTTGATCTGCGGAAAACCGACGCTGCGCGCGAATGCGTAGGCGCGCGCGATTTCCTTGCTGTGATGCGCCCGGCCGTTGATCTCCAAAATATGATCGTCGAAATTTTCCACGCCGAGCGAGAGGCGCGTCACGCCGAGGTCGCGGATGGCGCGCAGCTTGTGGTCGGTGAGCGTGCCCGGTTCGCACTCGAACGTGACCTCCTCGGCCTCATCCCACGGCAGCAGCGCCTTCATGCCGTCGGTGAGGTGCTTCAACTGATCCACTGAAAGATAACTCGGCGTGCCGCCGCCGAAGTAGATGAAGTTCGGCTTGCGCCCGCCGATGAACGGCTTGCCCGCGTAAATCGCGAACTCCTTGAGCACCGCGTCAATGTAGCCCTTGATGGCCGCCGAATCCTTGTCCGTATAAACCTTGAAGTAACAAAAGTGGCAGCGCTTCCGGCAGAACGGAATGTGAACATAGATGCCCAGCGGCGTGCCGGGCATGGGCGGACGCTGCATTGCCGCCTGCACCTCGCCGACGTGCTCCGGCTTCCAAAACGAGAACGGTGGGTAGTTCGAGACGAAGTAATTGCCCACCGTGGTTTCCTTTTGAATCGGCGGAGCGGGAGGCTTCGCAGCTTCGGTTTCCAAAATTGTTGAACTCATATTTTAGTATCGTCGTTCTTTCGTCGCTTGGGTCGAATCACCACGAAAGAGTTTTCAGAAATTCATCGTCGCTCTTTGAAAGGTTCACTTCGTAGTCCCCGTCTCTCACAAACTCTTTTTTTATGTTCCGTTTCCAAACCTTCTCTGCGTGATATTGAGTTTTTTGTGAAAGCGCGTTTACTAGGCTGCGAATCTTCTCGATTTGGATTTCTCTTGGAAAAATCATGGTCGTCGCACAACGAACGTTGCTATCACGAATAAAAATGGCGACCTTGTTCAAAGAGTTATCGGCAGCAGTCCTCGGACCATCAACGTCTGCATGTGCGTGAACCTTATCACGACTTGTTATCAAGGAATCATGAACATCTTTCAGTTCTTTCGGAACAATTTGTTCCGAAATACGAACATCCTTTCTTTGCTTGAATGGCCTACCATACAAAGTGTGTAAAGCGATCATTAGAGGGATGTGCAGTGAATGTGCAGGGCCAATCTTTTCCTTCAAAATCACGTCACATACGTCCTTTACTTGCCCGAATGTGACTGATGCATGCTGGAATTTCCAGAACTCGATTCGATCGGCATGAGGGGCTTTGGGCATAAACGAGTTTCATTTAGATTGTTTCACCCCAAAACAATACACGCTCCCGTCCTCGCTGCCGATGACAACCATGTTATCCACCACGGCGGGCGAGCCAGTGATGCCCTGGCCGATTTCGTGGTTCCACAGTTCCTTGCCGTCCGCGAGCGACACGATGTAGAGCCGGCCGTCTTCGGAGCCGAACACGACCTTGCCGTCCACGACGACCGGCGAGCTGTCCACTTTGCCGCGCGTGGGGAAGGTCCAGACTTGTTCACCGTCGCTGCGTCGCACGCAATGCAGCCGCTTGTCGCGCCCGCCGAAAAGGACACGGTCCTTCGTCACCGCCGGTGAGCTGAAGTAGGGGAACGCCCGTTCCTTGTAAGTCCAGATGTTCGTGCCCTTGTCGAGGTCAATGCACTGGTAGGCGTTCTCGTAATGGCCGAAATACGCGCGGCCCTCGACGAGCGCCGCCGAGCCGGCCACGTAGGCGCCCGCGTCCACTTCCTTCACCTTCGTGCCGTCGGCGACCTTGATGACGTGCAGCACCGCGTCGCACCCGCCGAACGCCGTCACACCGCGATCCACCGCGGGCGAGCCGTTGATGTAGTTGCCGGTTTCATAAACCCAGTTGCTCTTGCCCGTCGCGGCGTTCACGCAGTGCAGCTTGAAATCGTAGCTGCCGACGAGGACCCAGTTCGCCTTGCCGTCCGGCGACTTCGTCCAGTTCGGCGCGCCGAGGATTCTGTCGCCCGTCTCGTATTTCCACGCGGGCTTGCCGGTTGCTGCGTCGAACGCGTAGAGGAACGCATCTGACGAGCCGACAAAAACTTTTCCGTCCAGCAGCAGCGGCGACGACTCAATCGGCCCGCCGGTCTTCTGCTTCCACAACTCCTTCCCGGTCGGCACGTCGAACGCGCGCAGGAAGCCGTCGTCCGAGCCGATGAACACGCGGTTGTCGCCGATGGCCGCGGACGACTTCACCGGCCCGCCGGTCTTCGCACTCCACAGCAGCGTCATCGGCACGCCGAGCTTCGCGTCGGAAACGCCCGACAGGTTCGGCCCGCCGCGGAACATCGGCCAGCCCGGCAGTGAAGGCTTCGCCGGCTCGGCCGCGGCGGTGGAAAACACGGCGAAAGCCAGCGCGATGAAGGATGCGCGAAACGTCTTCATGTCAGATTTGACGGCCATTGGCGGCGGCGGTTCAAACGGCGCGGTCTGCGAGTCAATACGCCGTGCAGTATCCGACGCGCGGGAGGGTTTGGCAATTGAATAATACTTACACGTAATATCGTTTCCCGCCAACTCCGCGCTCGCCTCGCGTTCGCGCGCGTGGCACGCTGTCGGCGAATTCCAAATCCGCCGTTATGAATGCAGCCACTTTCGATCCGCGACCTTTCTCCGACAATTTGCCATTTCACGGACAAATCGCGCGCCGCGCCTTCGTGCAACGCAGCGCGATGCTTGCCGCAAGTCTTAGCGCGGTGCGGCTCTTTGCCGCCGAAGGGGAAAAGTTCCGCGCCGCCGTCATCGGGCATACGGGGCGCGGTGATTACGGGCACGGGCTGGACATGCTCTTCACCGGGCGCGCGGACGTGGACTTGCTCGCCGTCGCCGATCCGAACGACGCGGGCCGCGCGAAGGCCGCGCAAAAAATCAAAGCCCCGCACCAATACGCCGACTGGCGCGAGATGCTCGCAAACGAAAAACCGCAACTCGTCAGCCTGGCGATGCGGCAGGCCGACCAGCACCACGAAATCGGTCTCGCGGTGCTGCGCAGCGGCGCGCACTTGTTTTGCGAGAAGCCCTTCGTGACGTGCCCTGCCGAGGGCGACGCATTGCTCGCCGAGGCGCGGCAGCGCAATTTGAAAATCGCCGTCTCGCACCAGATGCGCCTGGCGCCGCCCGTCACCGCGCTCAAGCGCGCCATCACCGCCGGCCTCATCGGTGACCTCCTCGAAGTGCGCGCGTGGGGCAAGCAGGACGCCCGCGCCGGCGGCGAGGACATGATCGTGCTCGGCTCGCATTTGTTCGACCTCATGCGGCTCTTCGCGGGCGACCCGCAGTGGGTCACGGCGAGCGTGCGGCAGAAAGGCCGCGACATCACGAAGGCCGACGCGCGCGTGATGAAGGACAACGTCGGCCCGGTCGCGGGCGACGAGGTGAGCGCGCAGTTTGCCTTCGCGAACGGCGTGGACGGCTCCTTCACCAGCCGCGCGGGACGGCGCGAACTCGTCGGGCAATGGGGCGTGGAACTCATCGGCAGCCAGGGCGCGGCGCGCATCAACGCGAACATTCCCGCGCAGGTCTTCGTGCTCAAGACGAGCGGCTGGAAGGGCGACGGCCGCAGCGACGAATGGCGCAAGCTCGAAGGCGTGCCCGGCCCGGAGGAAAACTTCCCGCTGGCGAACCAGCGCCTCGTGGACGACTGGCTCGACGCCATCAAGAACAACCGCGAGCCGGAATGCAGCGGACGCAACGCCGCGTGGGCCGTCGAGATGGTGTGCGGCGTCTATCACGCGGCGCTCACGGGCCGGCGCGCGCCCTTCCTGCTCAACGTGCGGACGCACCCGCTGGCAGTCTAGCCGGGGGGATGAAAGCCGCCTACGACCCAAGCTCAGCGACCCGGCGCATGGGACGCAACGATGGCAACCGCGACGCCCGCGCCGGGTTGCAGCGCATGGAGGCACTATTTCACACCACCTCTCGAACAATTACGGAGTGCCACAGACCTTTTGAGATGCCGTCCAAGTCTGGAAAGAGCGTTCGTGAATTGATTCCGAGACGCTCGAGTTCACAGACGATTTTCGCTTTCGCATCCTTTGGTATGGACCACTTCGTCATTCTCTCTATATCCAAATCCTCGTCACGATAAGAATGGCCTGCGAAATTCTCCAACGGCTGCCAAGGATCCTCTTGAATGGTGAATAAACCTGACTGAACAGTCATTCGGGGAGTGGGGTAAAAGGGGTATACAAGTTTTATTCCGGGGACATCCAACGGACGAACAACACCGTCTAAAATTCTGAGGTCGTGATCTTCATCCCGGCGGCGCTGCACCGCCCATATCGCTCCATCCTTGGGGTCCTTCTCGAAGGTTGAAGTGAAGTAAAGGGCAACAAGCGGATTGGATGTCCAGTCCAGCAATCGAACTGGCAAGCCATGATGCCTGGCCAAGAACAACGCTTCCCACTCAGTAGGAATTCGATTCCACTGAGCAAAGGCGTGGCGACGAAATCTACTGAGCATTTGCCGTTCGTTCAGGCGCGTGAACGTGTAAGGCCTTCCAATATAGTGATGTTTGCGACCGATGCTCGGGAGCGGGGAGTAAGTCGTGTCGCCAACTCCGCGTAGATAAACGCGCGGGTCACCGCCGTTGATGAACTCTTTGATCGCGTCGAGCAGACTCGCGACATTGGTAATCTCGCAAGTGCTGGAAATCCATTTGAAGCTTCTCATGGGCGCTGTTCTGTCAGTCTCATTTGGTTGTCGGAGAGTTAGTCGAGATGCCTCGCAAGGCTTCCGGTGCCTAAAAACCCAAGCTCAGCGACCCGGCGCACGGGACGCAACGATTGCAACCACGACGCTCCCGCCGGGTTCGCTGCAGCGAATGGTTAGGCGGCATCATGTGGCTTACGTGTAAGATAGCGGCTGAGAAATCCGGCAACAAGTCCCCAGACAAGTGCGGATACGAGAATGCCAACGCTCAACATCATGTAATCCCAAGGCGAAATCTCTGACTCGCCCATCGGCGGAGGAAAGAACTGCACCAAAGCATAAACCACTGGCAACGCTGGCAGCGTGAGCAACTGCCCGATGGAACTCAGTGTCGGCCTGTTCCAGCTAAGAAGGCCAATAGGAGTCGTGATGAGGATGAACACGAGCGCGACAATGAGGCCGATTTTAGTGTGACGTGTCATGCCGCCTAACAGTTAATTAAACTGCAAATTTGCAGCCTATCCCGTTTCATGCGTGCGACACTATTCCGGTGGCAAGCCCCTGTCCATATTCGCCTCAACACAACAAGGGCACCTCAACCCCGCGCCGGCAAAGGCTGCAAATCCGGCGGCCGGTTGGCGGGGCGGGCCATCCCGTTCACGGGGATGGGCACCTCGACGGCCTTGCAACCGCTGTCAGGGTGCCCAAACCGGCTCCGCGCGCCCCTACCTTCAAATTGCCAGCGAACGATTCAAAGCAACCAGATTACCCATATTTACCTGCACGGAAGGCACTTATGAGAATCGGGGAGACGCTTGCGCAAACTGGGGAGACGCTTGCGCAAACTGGGGAGACGCTTGCGCA